>JAEZRP010000049.1 GCA_023444095.1 Bacillota bacterium | reverse complement strand
TTGGTGCGGTCGATGGGACTTGAACCCATATGGTTGCCCACACGCCCCTCAAACGTGCGCGTATGCCAATTCCGCCACGGCCGCGAACAGGTAGTATTATATATCACGGCAGGGGGTTTGTCAATAGGCTATTTTCGAGGCGCGGAAGATTTCATTCCTTATGCCGGGTACGCGCGGTGGATGTGCTCGTGCTTCTCGCCGGTCATCCAATCCACGTCGTCCGTCAGCCAGTCCATGATCTCGAGCTGGCGGGTTTCCCATGCGATGGTCGCCGCGCGTTCCTCGTCCGTCATCTCGTGATCGAAGCTCCTGACCAGCTCGCAGTAGCCGAAGTTGTACTTCCCGTCCGCGCACCAGATGGTGAAGTTGCTCTCCGGGCCCTCGCTCACCTTGTCCCCGCGCGCGACGACGAGCGCTTCGTGCCGGTTGAAATATTCCTCGGCGCAGCCGGGTTTCAGGATCGTTGCGAATACGCGATGGCGGATAAGCGACTTGTCCTCCTGCACGATGCCGATGTCGTGGTACATCATGCGCATGGTGCCGGGCCGGGCGATGACCTCCGTCACATCCTTCATGTATTCGTCCCACCGCTGGCAGACGGCGACATCGTTTGCGGACGGGGCCGTGCCGTCCGCGACCTCGCGGTAACCGAACGCGAAATCGCCCACCGTCCACACCGACTGGTTTTTGTAGCCTTTCGCCGCCCAAGCGGATTCGAGCTCGGGCCAGACGTTTTCATACCGCCGCAGAAATTCGGCCTTCTCGCCGGGCAGGATCTTCGCAAGCCAGGTTTCCCTCGTCATTTGTCCGTTTCCTCCTTTAATATCGCGATTCGCAGCTCGTTCAGCGCGTTGACTACGCTCAGGGTGCGAACCCATTGCCTGTCGCCCATGAATTCGTGCTTTTTCGCCTCCGCGCGGTCCGCGTGCGCCACGCAGAGCCACACCGTGCCGGCGGGCTTTTCCTTTGTTCCGCCGCCGGGGCCAGCGATGCCCGTGACCGCGACCGCCCAGTCGGCCCCGGCATGATTCAGCGCGCCAAGCGCCATTTCCTGCGCGCACTCCGCGCTCACCGCGCCGAATTGTTCGAGCGTCTCGCGCTTTACGCCCAGAAGCTTTTCCTTCGCTTCATTTGAATAGGTGACGTAGCCCTCGTTCAGCGCGTCCGACGCGCCGGGGCAATTCACAAACTCGCCCGCGAGGAGCCCGCCCGTGCACGATTCCGCGAATGTCACCGTCTCGCCGCGCCTCTTCAAAAGGTCCAGCACTGCCTGCGCGAGCGTGGCGCCCGCGCCTTCGCCGTAGAGCGCGTCGCCCACGCGGCGCTTGATCTCCTCGTAAACCGGGTCGATGAGCCTGAACGCGTCCTCGCCCGCCGGGACGCGCGCGCTGATGCGCGCCGTCACCTCGCCCGCGCCGCAGTAGAGCGCGAGCGTGGGGTTGTCCGAGTGGAAGAGGTCGATCAGCATGTTTTCGACGTTTGATTCGCCCAGCCCGAAGATCTTCAAAAACCGCGACTGGATTGAGACGCCCGACCGCCTTTCGAGGTAGGGGGCGAGTTGGCGGTCGAACATGTCGGTGAGCTCGCGCGGCGGACCGGGAAGAACCGCAACGGCCTTGCCGTCCATTTCAACGATGCAGCCCGGCGCGGTGCCGCGCAGGTTTTCCATCACGATCGAGCCCTTGGGGAAGTATGCCTGCTTGAGGTTGTTCTGGGTCATCTGACGCCCGTAGCGGTTCATGCGAAGGACAAGCGCGTCATAGGATGGCTGGTGAAGTTCCATCTCGAACCCGAAGTACTTTGCGACCATCTCCTTCGTGAGATCGTCCTCCGTGGGGCCGAGGCCGCCGGTCGTGATGACGATGTCGCTTCGCGAGAGGGATTCGCGCAGCGCCTCCAGCACGCGCCCGGGGTTGTCGCCTACCGTTGTCTGGCGGTAGATCGAGATCCCCAGTTCCGAAAGCCGCTTTGAGATGAACTGCGCGTCCGTGTTGGCGATCTGGCCCATTAAAAGCTCGGTTCCCACGGACAATATTTCTGCGACCAATTTGACGCGCCTCCGTTTGGTTTATGAATATAAGGGAAGATCCGATTTGCAACCTATTATATCACAGAAGCGGTGGACGCGACAGGTGAAAGGTGCTATCATATCGAAAAAAGGAGCGGGATGCCCATGAACGCACTGAAGAAGATACTGGCATTTCTGAAAAAGCTGCTTTCGAGGATCGAGTACAATTCGCCGGTCACGCTGACCTTCAGCCTGATCGCGCTTCTGGCGGTCGTCCTCGGCGGGCTCACGGGCGGCCGGACGACTGTGGCGGTGTTCAGCGTCTACCGTTCTCTGGCAAGCGATCCACTGACGTATGTCCGGCTCTTTGGCCACATGTTCGGGCACGCGGACTACCAGCACTTCATCGGGAACGTCGCGCTGGTTCTGGTATTGGGGCCCATCGTCGAGGAGAAGTACGGAACCCTCAGGTACATCGCCATGATCCTCGTGACCGCGCTCGTCGGCGGCGCGGTTCACATGCTCATCTCCGGCAATACCGCGCTCATGGGAGCGAGCGGCATCGTTTTCATGCTGATCTTCGCGGCCGCCTTCACCGGGCGCAGGACCGAGAAGGTGCCGCTCACCATCGTACTGGTTGCGATACTGTATCTTGGCGGGGAGTTGGTGGATGGTGTGTTCGTCAAGGACAACATTTCGCAGATTTCCCATGTGATCGGAGGCCTCTGCGGCATCTTGGCGGGCGCACTGTTCCGCTCAAGGGCGGGAAGAGCCGCCGCGTAAGAGTTGGCTGATTTGGAGGGGGAGCGTAGCGCCCCTTCCTTTTTCATGACAAAGTCATATTATCTCCCTATTTTCACGCATAGGAGGATGTTATACTGTAGTCGTATATCTATATCCATGAAATGAGGCGTTCGGAGGGCAGATATGGAATATATTCTCACCCTGCTTGGCATATCTGGCAACGCGGCAAGCGCGCTCGTCTACGCGCTGATCGTCCTTTTATTCGTATTCGGGGTTCTCAAGTGCACGCTTCCTGTCATGCGCACGCGCGCCACGCTCAAGCATGCCATCCGCAAGATCAAGTCGGGCGACAAGAAGCATTCGTGGCAGGACGACTTCTTCCTCGGCAAGGGGCCGCTTTACGCCCACTGGAGCGAGTACCTGAACAACCTCTTCTTCGCGGACGGCGTGTATCACAACGCGTCGAACGTCGAGGATTACATCAACGAAGAGACGGTGATCTACACCCCGGGCAGTTCCAACTTTTCGGAGGCACTCCCGGGCCTCATGGTATCCCTGGGATTTCTTGGAACGCTGATGGGCCTCGTCATCGGGCTTTCGGGATTCAACCTCGGCGACGAGGAGGGTGTCATGGCCTCCATCGAGACGCTCATCCCCGGCATGCGCTACGCGTTCATGACCTCGGTCGTCGGCGTCGTTTTCTCGGTCGCCTTCACGCTCATCACGCGCCTTGCCAACGGTTCCGCCGCGCGCGCGATCACGAGCTTCTACGGCGCGATGAGCCGCTACGCGGGCGTCCTCGCGGTCGACCCCATGACGCAGATTGCCATTTACCAGCAGGAGCAGACGGCGCTGATTCAGACCATGGCCAAGGACTTCAATGGCGAGATGACCGGGAAGATTATGAGCGCCATTGAAAGCGCGACCCTGCCCTTGCAGGAGACGCTGTCCAAATTCGTGACCGTCACGACGCAGGAGCAGATGCGCTTCCTCGACGCGGTAGTCACGCGCTTTGTTTCTCACATGGACAAGGCGCTCGGGGGGCAGTTCCAGAACCTCGCGGACGTCATCGACGAGACCGTCAAAAATCAGGAGCGGCTCCTGACCGCCGTCGAGGGGCATGTGAACGCCATCGCGCGCACGTCCGTCGATCTCACCCGTTACGAGCAGCAGGCGGCCTCCATGCTCGAGAAGCTCGACGGCTACGTCTCCCGCCTGAACGCGTCCCAGAGGCAGGTCGACGAGGCGTACATGCGCGTTTCCGGCAACTTCGAGCAGATGCAGCTCGTCTCGCGCCAGCAGGCGGATTATCTCAAGACCGTCAGTTCCATGCAGAATGCCGCCGCCGATTCCGCGCGCGCGCTCAAGGAAGGCGCGAAGTCCGTCGAAACCGCGGCTGCCACGCTCTCGGACACCGGAGACAAGCTTATCCAGCTGCGCGCCTCGTTCGACGCGGACACCGCACGCGCCGCCGATCGGATCTTTGACGCCCACAAGAAGGCGCTCGCCGAGGCCGAGGCAGAGATGGCCCGCACCGTCGACGATCTCTCCGCGTTCATGCACGAGTACACCCACCGCGTCGACGAGGTCACGGCCTCCATCGCGGATACCGTCGCGCGCATCCCAGACGCTGCGGTTGCCGCCTCCGAAACCTTCGCGGACGAGATCGACCGCATGAACGCCACGCTCAACCGGGCGCAGAGGGCAATCGACGACGCGGTGGACCGGATGTACGGGAAGTAGGGCGAGAACGGCGAGGCTTCGCCTCGCGCTTCCGCGCAGGGATTGGCGCCCTTGAAAGATCTCACGCCGGGATGACGGATGATTTTCGGTTTTTGGAACGAGGATTCCGAAGGTGGTGAAACGATGCGATATCCACGCCGCATGGCGGCACGGCGCGCGCCGCACGGGAGCTCGCGGCAGGATTTCTGGCTGAGCTTTTCCGACCTGATGAGCGTGCTGGTGCTGGTGTTTATTTTGTTCCTGTTCTATATCCTCTACAAGTATTTTATCATCAACAGCGCCTATGAGGACAAGCTTAAGGAGATGCTGACCATCGAGGCGGCGCTCAACGCCAAGGAGGACGAGCTGACCACGGCGCAGGACGCGCTCGACAGCCGCGAGGCCGAGCTGATCACCGCGCAGGGCGAATTGAGCTCGGCGCAGGGAGAGCTGACCGAGGCGCAGGAAGAGCTCGCGAAGCAGCAGCTTCTTCTGAACCTCGCGCAGCAGGCGATGGATGATTCGGAGGAGGAGCTCAAGAACAAGCAGGCCGAGCTCGACAGCGCGCTTTCGCTCCTCGAGGAGCGGGAAGCTTCGCTTACCTCCCTTCAGGGTCAGCTCGATGAGAAGCAGGCGGAGCTGACCGACCAGCAGCAGCAGCTCGAAGCGCTCGTCGGCGTGCGCACGCGCATCATAAGGCTTTTGAGCGAGACCCTCAAGACGAACAGCATCTCGGCGACCGTCGATCCCACGAACGGATCGATCATGCTCGAGTCGGACGTGCTCTTTGCCTACGGCTCGGCGGAGCTGACGAGCGAGGGCAAGGCGTACATCGATCGATTTTTGCCGGTCTACCTGTCGGTCATCCTCTCCTCCGAGAACGCGGAGTTCGTCTCCGAGATTATCATCGAGGGGCACACGGACACCACCGACACCTACATCAAAAACCTCCGACTCTCCCAGAACCGCGCCTACGCCGTGGCGGAGTACGTACTCGACGCGAGTTATCCGAACCTGACGATCGCGCAGAAAAATCAGCTGCGCGACCTTCTGACCGCGAACGGGCGCTCGTACTCCGATCCCGTGTACGACGAAGCCGACCAGGTGGACGCGGCGGCCTCGCGGCGCGTGGCGTTCAAGTTCCGGCTGACGGACGAGCAGATGATCGAGCAGATGCAGTCCATCCTCGAGGGAACCGGAGACTGACGATTTCGTCATAATATGGAGCTTTTATCGTAAGGAGACGACCCAATGAAATTCGTACGGCGCTTTATGTGGTTCATCGCCTCGCGCGCGCTCATCGTAACGATCGTGGTTTCCATCCTGGTCTGCGCGTTCTACATGAGCATGAATTCGGCCAATATCTATATCGTCCTGACCGACGGATTGAATGCCCGCGTCTCGACGATCCTGACCGCCGAAGGAGCCGAGACCCTGAACGACTACTTCCACGCCGATTTTCTCAATCAGGATACCGCGCTTCAGGGCGCGTTCGACGGAACGAGCGCGTTTGGCGC
Organism: Bacillota bacterium; assembly: GCA_023444095.1. Classification (GTDB taxonomy): domain Bacteria; phylum Bacillota; class Clostridia; order Christensenellales; family Aristaeellaceae; genus RUG11247. The sequence continues at coordinate 92,829 of JAEZRP010000049.1, read as the reverse complement.
CTACGACATCTCGGACTTCAAGTACGTCCTGACCATCGAGAGCCTCTGGGCCTGGCCGTGGGATGCTACCTCCTCATGCGTCGTCACCGAGCGCGTGCCGTCCATCACCGGAACCGTGCTCTCAAGCCGCAAGGATGAGGTCGACCCGCAGGTGCCCGCGTGGCAGGGCGGGCGCTACCGCATCACGCTCCAGCGTTCGAGCGGAAAGTGGAAGATCACCGGCATGAAGCAGATCGGCATCATCATCGAGCCGACGCCTTCCCCCGAGCCGTCCCAGACCCCGGAGGCGACGAGCGGAACATGAGGATCGTCGTCGGCATGTCGGGCGGCGTGGACTCGTCGGTCGCCGCGCTCCTTCTGAAGCGGGAGGGGCACGAGGTGATCGGCGTGTTCATGAACAACTGGGAGGAGAAGGACGAATCCGGCGTCTGTACTTCCGAGCGTGATTGGGATGACGTCCGGCGCGTGTGCGACGTGCTGGATGTGCCCTATTATTCGGTCAACTTTGCGAAGGAGTACAAGGAGCGCGTGTTCGCGCGCTTTCTGGCCGAGTATGAAAAGCTCCGCACGCCCAATCCGGATGTTTTGTGCAACCGGGAAATCAAGTTTTCGGTTTTTTTGGACTTTGCCCTGAAGCTCGGCGCGGACAGACTCGCGACCGGGCATTTTGCAAACCTGGGGGCGGAGGGCAGACTTTTTACCCTCCTGCGCGCGCGGGACGAAGGGAAGGACCAGACCTATTTCCTCTACATGCTCGGCCAGCGGGCGCTCTCCTACGCCCTGTTCCCCGTGGGCGAACTTCTGAAGTCGGAGGTGCGCGCCCTCGCGCGCGCGGCGGGGCTCCCGACCAGCGATAAGCGGGATTCCACCGGCGTATGCTTTATCGGTGAGCGGGATTTCCGCGCGTTTCTCAAAAACTATCTGCCCGCGACGCCGGGGGACATCGTCGACGAGGCCGGGAAGGTCGTCGGGCGACACGAGGGCGTTTTGTACTACACCCTCGGCCAGCGGCGCGGGCTCGGCATCGGCGGTTCCGGCACGGGCGAGCGCTGGTTTGTGGTCGAAAAGGACGTGAAGGGAAACCAGCTCGTCGTTTCGCAGGGCGCGGATTCGCAGCGGCTGTATTCCTCTGAGGCCACGGCCCTGGAGCTCACTTGGATCGCGGGTTGCGCGCCGGGAACGGCGTTTGATTGCAAGGTGCGGCTTCGGCACAGGCAGCCCCTGCAGGAGGCGCGCGTGGAAATCGAAGGGGAGCGGGCGCACGTTTTTTTTCGGGAGAAACAGCGCGCGGTGACGCCTGGGCAGTCCGCGGTTTTCTATCGGGACAGGGCGTGCCTCGGCGGCGGGATTATTGAATAAATATGGCTCTTTTTGGGCGTCGGCGTACTTGAAACCGGTCGTACTTATGGTATAATTTTTCATATATGAGATCGGGGGGCGTCACAATGGATCGGAAAAGCAAGATATGGATCTGGGTGCTCGCGCTGTTGTTAATCGCGGCGCTGGTCACATCGGTGATGTTCAAGCTCAGGCTCGACGATACGCAGGGTGAGCTGGCCGTCGCGAATACCCTCACGGACGAGGCGGCGAGCGCGCACGCGACCGCGCAGGCCGAGCTTGATCAGGCGCGCGCCGATCAGGAGGCGCTCACGGGCGAGCTTGGTCAGGCGAACGCGCGCGCGGACGTGGCGGAACAGGCGCTCGCGGTTGCGCAGACGGCGCTCGAGCAGGCCAAGGCCGATCAGGAGGCGCTCGCGGGCGAGCTTAACGAGGCGAACGCGCGCGCGGACGAGGCGGAACAGGCGCTCGCGGTCGCGCAGGCGGATCTCGAGAAGGCGCTCAATACGGCCGAGGCCGACACGGCCCTTGAAGCCGCGCAGACGGCGCTCGAACAGGCGATGGAGGAGAAGCAGGCGCTCGCGGGAGAGCTCGACAAAGCGAACGCGCGCGCGGACGAGGCGGAGACGGCGCTTCAGACCGCGCAAGCGGAACTCGCGCAGGCACTCAGCGACAAGCAGACGCTCGCCGAGGCGCTCGAGACGGCGGAGGCCGTGCTCGCGGAGGCGAAGATCACCCTCCCACCGACGGAGGAGCCGACGCCTGCGCCCACCGCGACGACGGTCGCGGCGACGGCTGTTGTGACGACCGCGCCCACGGTTGCGACGACGAGCGCACCCACTGCTGTTGTGACGATCGCGCCCACGCAGGCCGCCAACCTGACGGACGTCGAAAAGGCGGCACAGAACCTGCTCGCGGACGTCTACGCCCAGGAGGAGCAGATCGTGGACGCGATCAGCCGGCTGCGCGATCTGAGCGGCGACGAGGCGGGGGACGAATATCAGGCAAAGTTTGACGGGGTTTCCCCGGCGCTCGCACAGATCGAGGAGGACGTCAGCGCCATCCAGACCGACGCGGCGCTCTCCGACGCGGAGAAGGCGGCTGCGATTGAGGCGCACGCGGCGGACGTCGACGGCGTGCGCGCGGAAATGGACGCCGCGTACCACGACCTCCTGACCGATCTGGTCGAGGCGGGCGACGCGCAGGCGGCGATCGACATCTGCGCGGTCGAGCTCAGGCAACTGACGCGCGAAGTGGCCGCGCTGCAGGCGGAGCGCGACGAGCTCAAGGAGCAGCTCGCGGCGGAGACCGCAAAGAACGAGGAAAACGCTGACAGGATCGCTTCCCTCGAGGCGCAGATCGCCGAGAAGGACGCCGAAATCGCCGAGAAGCTAGCCTCGCTCGAGGAATGCCAGACCAAGCTCGACGAGGCGAGCGGGCAGATCGGCACGCTGACGGACGCGCTCAGTCAGGCGAAGGCCGACGCGGCGGATCTCGCCGTGCAGCTCGAGTCTGCGAACGCCGAGGTGACGCGGCTCGAAGGCGAACTTGCCGCGGCGAACAGAAACGTCGAAACGCTGAGTGGTGAACTCGATGCTTCGAAGGCCGAGCTCGAGGCCACGAAGGCAGACTTCGAGGCGACGAAGGCGGACCTCGACGCATCCAAGGCTGAGCTCGATGCTTCGAAGGCCGACCTCGACGCGGCGAATGCGGAAATCGAAACGTTGACCGCATCCCTCGCGACGGAAACTGCGAACGCCGAGGCGCTTTCGGGCGAGCTTGGCGAAGCGAAGGCGCGGGTGAGCGCGCTCGAGGCAGAACTCGATGGCACGAACGCTGCGCTTGAGGAAACGGCGGCGGAGCTTCAGAAGGTGAAGGACGAACTTGCAAACGTGCAGGACGCGCTCGCGAAGGCGACGGATGAGCTGGAGACCTATCAGCTGAAGTTCGCGGCGGTCGAGGGCCAGAGCCACGCGTCGGCGGACCTCGAGGGCGATGTGATCGTGGCGGCGGATGGCGTGACCGCGACTTACGCGCTCGAGAACACATCGCTTTCCGGTAACTCCATCGTGCTCGAGCTGATGATCGGCGAGGACGTGGTCTACACCTCCGGAAAGATCAAGCCCGGCGAAACGCTCGAGTCCTTTGTCCTTGCGGCACCGCTCGCGGCGGGCAGATACGAAGGATACGCGAACATTAAGACCCTCAATCAATCCGGCGAGATCGCCTCGGTCATGCAGATCGCGGTCGTGATTTCGGTCGCGGAGTAGGCGCGAGGGAACATGCGGAACGCCGGAGAGCGGAGCTCTCCGGCCGCGAAGCGGCTTGCAAGACAGGCAAACCCATAAGGGCACGCCCTTGAGAATTCCATATCGGTGAACATGCATCGATGATTATTCGGCGGCTCGGGGCCCCGGCACGTCGATCGAACCCGTTCGATTAACGTGGTCGCGAAGCGACAGCGTTTGCCATTGGCAGACCAGCCTTCCCCGGGCCGCCGAATCCGCTTTTGGAAGATTCCATGATTTGTAAATTGTCACGAAATTTTGACATTGGATGAAATTTGGCGCAAAGATTTCCATTTATGGAAACATTGTATTCCACACGGGCGTCAAATCAACGTGCGTGTCCCGTTGGCGCGCCTTTCCGATGCAATGACATCGCACCTGAACGGAGTTGATCAATATGCGCAAGCTTGTCTCCTTCCTGATCGTCCTCGCTCTTTTGACCGCGCCCCTCTGTCTGGCGGAGGGCAGCGCTGTGCCGTCGGAATCCCCCGCCGGAACCGCGGAGCCGACCCAGTCGGCCGCGATGAGCCTCGCGCCCGACGAGGGCCAGGCGGCCAATTCCGGCGAAAGCGCGGAACCCACGAAAAGCGCCGATCCCCCGGACGGAGAAACGGAAGCCCCGGACGGAGAAGCGGAAGTCCCGGACGGGAAAACGGAAACCGCGAGCGAGGAACCTGCGCTCACGCCAAATCCCGACGACGAGGCGTGGACGCTTCCGGACGGCGGTACACTGATTTCCGGCATTCTCAAGGATGTGCTTGACCAGTGCGCCCTGGGCGCGACCGTATACATCCAGTCAGAGGAAGTCGTCCTCGCGATGGATTATACGACCGCGCTCGTGGAGGGCTTCACCTTTCTGCCGGACCCCGTAAAATTTGAAGAGGACAAGTTTCTTGTCGTGCTGTCGGACGAGCCGCCGGAGGGCGTGACTGCGCCTGACGCGGAGCACGACTATCTGTACGCGTGGGTCGAGGAGATTCCGGAGACCGCGACGCCCTCTCCGGAGCCGACGCCCGAACCCCCCGAGATGGAGATTCTTGTCGACAGCGAGGGCTACGCGCCCGGCACCTGGTCGAACGTCGCGCCCGTCTTTACGCTCTCCGGGATTCCCGAGGGCGACGCGCGCTACGCCTACGCGGTGATCGCTTACGACGAGCGGTTCATCATCCTCTCAGGCAACACGTTTACCTCGACCGACGAGGGAAGTTACGACCTCCGGTTCGTGATCCTCGACGGGATCGGCGACGTGGTCGCGAAGTCCGCGAAGTTCGAGCTCCAGCTCGACTTCACGCCGCCCGCATACGTATCCGCCGCGATGGTCGCGAACTCCTATAAGAAGTACGATCTGTACGCCGAGGACGCGCTGAGCGGCGTCGCCTTCTATTCGAACGACGGCGGCGGGACGTGGGTGGAACCGAGCGAGGCCGGAACCGCGCGCTTCTCTGGCATGCCCGGGGACGTGATCCCCGCCGGGATGCTGCTCGCGGTGGACGCGGCGGGCAACGTCGCAGCCTACGAGGGAGACTTCTATCTGCCCGTGAAATCCTCCGGCGGAGGCGGTGGAGGCGGCGGCGGGAGCGGGGACGGAGACTCCAGCTATTCGCACTCGCCCTCCGGCGAGCCGGTCGATCTGAATCCCTACAATGCTTTGGAACTCATCCTCCCCGAGGAGCCGATGGCGGAGCTCACCATGGGCGAGACGCTTCTCCCGCTTGGCGTGCGGCTTGCGGACGCGGACGGACTCGAGATCGGGGAGGATTACGAGGCGACCTTCACGGCAGATCTCGCGGTCTGGGGCGGCGTTCTGGACGGGGATCAGGACGCGGAGCCGGACACGCTGGTCCTCACGGTGACGGACGATCCCACAATCGAGGGCGCCTACGCCTACGCCTTCACATTCAACGGCGTCGTCTACCGGATGCTCCAGAACAGCGGCATCGACTACCTGGTATTCCGAGTTGGGGACGAGATGACGGCGTTTTCAACGGCGGGCTTTACCGCGGGCACGGAGTACACCCGACTGAAGGCGGGCGGCGTGTCCACGAAAGCGTTCGACTACGAGGCCGTTCTCGAGGGCGACAAGGCCGCGCGCGAGGCGTTCCGGATGCTCCTGTCCCTTACGGTCGACGAGGAGGGCGAGGAGAGAGCCTACGACGTCTCCGGCGAGGAGGGCGGGGAGATGTACTACTACGACGTGCAGGTCGGCCCCGCGGAGATGATGGATCTTCCGTTCGGCGCGTGGACTCCCGCGCAGCAGGACGAACAGTAACGACACAAGGAGGGCGTGGTATGAGGTTCACAAGGCGCACGGCGCTCGCGGTGTTTCTGGCTTTGGCGCTGTCCGCGGCGGTCCCCGCCGGTGCGGAGATGATCTTTGACGGTTACGTCACGGGCGGCGAGACAATTTCGGTGCTCGCGCCCTTCGGGGGAATCGTGGACGACGTGACGATCACGGCGGGCGACCGCGTGGCGCTGGGCGACGCGATCGCGACCATCCAGACAATTAAGGTCTACGCCTCCGTGGATGGCACGGTTTCGGGCGTGTTTGGTGCAGAGGGCGACCAGACAGACGGCATCACCGAGCGCTACGGCGCGGTTCTCTACATCGGACCGGTGAACAAGTACACCGTTACCGCATCGACCGAGAAGGCCTACGACCGCAGCGAGAACAAGTTCATCCACATCGGTGAGAAGGTGTACCTCAAGTGTACCGCCGACGGCACCCATCAGGGCACCGGCATCGTGACCGGCATCGCCGACGACGGCAAGTACACCATAGAGGTCAACGCCGGGGAGTTCATGCTTGAGGAGACGGTGAACGTCTTCCGCAAGAGCGATTACTCCGCCGCCTCGCGCATCGGGCGCGGAAATGTGGCGGCCACGAAGGCGGTGGCAGTCAAGGGGACGGGCAGCATCCTCAGGATGCACGTCAAGAACGGCGACCCGGTCGAGCGCGGCCAGCTCCTCTTCGAGACGGTGGATGGCACGCTTGACGGACTCTACGCGCCCGGCGCGGAGATCCCCGCCACCGCGAACGGCATCGTGGCAACCCTCGACGCGGGCGCAGGTGCGGCAGTTTCGAAGGGCGGCAAGATCGCGACCATCTACCCGGACGATTCCCTCCAGGTGGAGATCCCCGTGGCGGAATCAGACCTCGGTTCCATCTACGTGGGCATGCCGGTTGTGATCGAGTTCTCGTGGGACGTGGAGCTCCAGACGCGTTTTGACGGCACCGTCACGCGCATCTCGTACCTCAATACCGCCGCGGAAGGCGCGGCGGAGCCCAGCTACACCGCCTGCGTGGCTTTTACCCCGGACGAGCACGTGCGCCTCGGCATGACCGTTCTCGTCTACGCGCAGGAGGCCGGAGACGCGCAGGCGGACGCAACTGCCGCCCCGGATGAAAACTGACCGATGAATAAACAAGACGGAGAGTAAAAAAAGATGAAGACGGTCCGAAGGCTTCTCGCGGCGCTCCTGGCGCTCTCGACGCTCCTTTTTTCCCTCCCGGCGCTGGCCGGAGCGGGAGACATCACCATTTTCCGCACGGGTGACGAGGGGAGGTACGAATCACTGCGCTCGCTTGTGTACTATGATTCGACACTCTACATATTTACCTACGGCACCAATTATTATACCTGGACGCGCGAGTCCGGCGCGCCCGTCGAACACGCCTTTGACCAGTCCGTCTTCCAGCGCGAGGATATGGGCTACACCGATCTGCGCTGCGTGGTGGCGGGGCCGGACGGGATGTACGCGCTCATCCTCTGGAACGATCCGACGGGCGACGAGAACGGCTCGACCACGCTGGGCGACGTGAAGCTCTGCCCGATCGAGTTCGCCGAGGACGGCTCGGCCTCCGTCGGGGAAGGCGTCGAGCTCGACTGGGACGACATGACCAGCTACTACGACGAATATGAATACTCTCGCGAGGTCCGCGCCCCCTTCATCACGGGGAACCTCCTCACCTTCTTCACCTATGGCGACGGCGGGGAGAGCAATGAGATCTTCGCCTATGACATCGAGACGGGCGACTACGAACAATACGAGACCGAATCAGACGATGGTACTCTGAACATCCAGAGCTACACCCGCTACAAGGATGGCATGGGCCTGATCGCCTCGTACAACTACAGCGATGAGACGAGATCGGTCGAGTTCTATACCATCGACCTCGAATCGGGCGACGTCGAGCTGGCGTTTTCGCTCCCTACCACCAACTACTCGATGCCGACGAACCTCCTCTACGACGAAAAGACGGACTTCCTCTATTATACGCTCGACGGCGAGCTCAAGCGCATGTCGGGCTTCGATCCCGCGACCGTCGAGGCCGTGGCGGCGGTTCAGATCAATTCGTGGAGCGAACTCTCGCCCGCCATCACCGAGGACGGCTACTTCATCTGCTCCGACTACCAGACGGTGATCGCCCGCTCCACCGATCCGACCGCGCGCGCCGCGCGCAAGCTCACGGTGTACACGGGCTACAATCAGGCGCTCGAGAGCGCGTACTACACATTCGCGGCCAAGCACACGGACACGGACGTCGTGCTGTCCCAGAGCTACGCGGACATCACCGAGGCGATGATGAACCAATCGACTGCGGTCGACATCTACACCGTTCAGGTCAATTCAGACGACTACGGCGCGCTCTACGACAGGGGATATCTCGCGGAGCTGACGCAGTCGGACGCGCTCATGAATCTCGTCTCCGAGATGTACCCGGACATCCAGTCCGCCGTCATGAAGGATGGCCAGCTTCTCGCGCTGCCGGTCGAGATGTACACAGGAAACGCCATGAGCTACAACCCCGAGGCATGGGAGTTGCTCGGTCTGACCGAGGAAGACGTGCCCGGGACGTGGACGGAGCTTTTCCAGTTCCTTCAGAGGCTGCCGGAACTGGTAGGAGACACGGGCGTCACGGCCTTTGACGGATACATGACGCAGTCAGACGCGCGCAACACCCTCTTCTACAACGTGCTCGGCGCGTACATGCTCTATCTCAAGAAGGCGGACGGCGTCGAGATGGCCTTCGACACGCAGATCCTCAACGACATCCTCATCGAGTTTGAGAAGATCGACTTCGAAGCGCTCGGCCTTCCGGAGGAGTACTCGGAAGACTCCTACGCCTATAAGGAGGACGCGCGCACGAAGATCCTCTTCCAGACCTACGCGAACATCAGCATTTCGGCTTACCAGGACCAGTACGCGACGCCGATGCTCCTTTCCTTCGAGGACGGCGCGGCCCCGATGATCGAGGTCTACCTGTCGGTCGCGTTCGTCAATCCCTATTCGGAGAACCGCGACCTCGCGATCGAGTTCCTTGAAGATGCCGTCGGCAATCTCAGCCCCAGCTTCCTTGGAAGCGCCTGCCCGGGCAGGAACGAGCCGATCCGCAACGCCTACTATCAGGAGACCGTCGATTACTACGAGGAGCAGATCGAGTCCATTCAGGCGGAGCTCGAGAAGGCGGGCGAGGACGACAAGGCGAACTGGCAGGAGCAGCTCGACGCATGGGAGGGCTATCTCGCGGAATTCCAGGAGTACGGCGCGTGGGACGCGAGCGAGGAATCCATCGCCGAATACCGCAAGTACGCGGACTTCTTCGCCGTGAGCGAATACTTCGGCATGGACGACACCAATTCGGGCGAGTTCTACGCCCAGATCCAGCAGTACCTCGACGGCACCGTCGATCGGTCGACCATGCTCAAGAACATCGACAAGAAGCTCAAGATGATGCTCCAGGAAGGGATGTAACAGCAGTCGGCCGCAGGTCGCGGCAAACGTGCGGCGAAGGAGGGGGAAATGATTTGCCTGCGGATATGGATTTCGCTGCATGCAGCGCTGATTCTGGGTCTGCCGATCATTTCCCCTCCGGCGCGCGCGGCGGCGGGGGACGGCGAACTTCCTGAAATATGAGATCCTCTCGGGCGTCTCGGTGGAGGCGCTCGAAAGCTACCGGGAGATCGGACGGTACGAGGCCGAATCCATCGCGGCTTTTCGCACCTACGGAGATTCGCCGTTCCGACGTATTTGGGGCTCGGCCTGACGGACGACGAGGACGAATTACAGCAGGTTTCCATGTATCTGGACGGCATGAACGGCGCGGCACCTTCATCGGGAACATCGAGGATATGGCGCGAATGATGATCCGGGAGGGAATGTAGATGAAGCGGCTCTTGGCGGTTTTGGTCCTGCTGGCGCTCGCGGTTCCGGCCTCGGCGGGCGGTGTTCAGACAATCTACGGCGCGGATGCCACTGTGCGGAGCGTGTTCGCGCTCGGGCCGATGATCTACGTTTTTCTGGATGGTGATTCTTATCCCGCGCTTGTGCCCGGAGAGGAAGGTACGACTGCGCATTCTTTCGATCAGTCTTTGCTCGTGCGCGAGGATGGCTGGTCGGAGATCGCGGCCGTCTTCGCGGGCGAGGGCGGCGCGCATGCGTTTGTCTATGATTACGAAATGGACGGGGAGGAGCACATCCTCATGGGCGCGCGGCTCTGCGAGGTGATCTTCGCCGAGGATGGCGCGGCCGCGCTCGGGGATGGGATTCAACTCGACTGGGACGAGACGGGGAGCGACGGCTACGGCGTTCCGATCTGGTGCCCGGTCGTGTCGGGCGATTCCCTCGCGTTCCTGTACGGCACGAAGCGGAGCCGCATGCTCGCGCTTGCCGATCTTCGAACCGGCGACTGCCATGCGCCGGGTCCCGCCGTCAATGCGCAGGGTTTGTATACTTACCGGGACGGGAAGCTTCTGCTCACGCGGCGGGATGGCCGCGGCAGGACGGACCTGTTCGCGCTCGACTCTGCGACGGGGGAGACGGAATCATTGTGCGCCATTTCGGGTGCCAATATGATGGAGATCGCGAACCTCGCCTATGATTTGGAAAGGGACTTGCTCTATTACACCCTTTCTGGGACGCTCTATAAAATGGACGGTATGAACCCGGAGACGGCGAAAAAAATCGGAGTCATCCCGGTCGACGGCTGGGACGACGGCTTCGCAGCGGTTGCGAGTGGGACCTACGCCGTGTGCGCAGACGACATGACCGTCTTCGCGCGGAGCACGGAGCCGGACGCGGACGTGGCTGCGCGACTCACCGTCGCCGACCCATGGGGAAATGTGGCGATAGCGGACGCTGTCTTGCGCTTTTCGGGCGCGCACCCGGACGTCGAAGTGACGTTCGACACTTCGTTTTCCGACGTTTTGACGGCGATGCTCACCAAGTCCTCGGCCGTCGACATCTATGTGCTCCCGGCAGAGCAGCTCGACTACGTTGCGCTCCGCCAGCGGGGCTACCTCGCGGAGCTTTCCGGGAGCGTGATTCTGACGGAACTGATGGAGGGGATGTATCCGTGCATCCGCGATATGGTTTCGAAGGATGGGGCGCTTGTGGCGATGCCTGTATCGTTTTCTGCACTTACGCAGGGCGTGAATCTCGAGGCGCTTTCTCAAATCGGGTTGACGGAGGCGGATGTGCCGGAGACGTGGCCGGAATTTCTCGCGCTGCTCGAGCGGCTGCCGGATCTGATTGCGGACACGGAGATTACGGCGTTCTGGCCGGACATGGCCGCCGAGGAGTGGCGCTTTCAGGTTTTTTCCGCACTGTTTCTCGACTACCTCGCGGCGGCAAACGGTATGCCGGACGAGTCGGAACTGGTCGCGCTCCTGACGGCGTTCGAGAAAATCGACTTTGACGCACTCGGGCTTCCGCGTAACGAGGCGGCGGTCATGTACGAGTATAGCGAAGATATCTGGCGGAGCGCGCTGTTCGATCTTTTCAAACAAGTCTCTCTGGAGTTCTACGCATATGACGACGAGTCCTGGAAGCTGATGCCACTCGCGATCCGGGCGGGAGGGACGCAGATGGTCTCCGGCCGCCTTTCGGTTGCGGTAGTCAATCCATATTCGCAGAATCGGGCGCTCGCCGTCGCATTCCTCGAGGAGGCCACAGCGCAGCTTCCCGCCGTGTTCCTTGCGGAGACATGCCCCGCGCGGAACGAGTCCGTCCGCGTCGCTGACTACGGGGAGATGATCGCTCGGCTGGAGGAGAACATGGAGGAGACACGCGCGGCGCTCGAGACGGCAGCCGACGAGGAAAAGGAGATGTGGGAAGACATCCTTGCGGAGACGGAGCAATATTATGAGTCTTACATGGGAAAGGGCTCGTGGCTGGTGAGTCCCGAAGCGATTACCTGGTATCGCCCGTACGCGGAGCTGATCGGCTTTGAGCAAAATCTTGGGATCGAGCGAGACAACTATTTCGCGTTCGCGTCTGAGATGGAGCGGTATTTGGACGGCCAGATGAGCGCTGAGGAGTTTGCCCGGGCGGTTGCGGACAAGATCGCCATGGCGGAGATGGAGGGGATGTAGAGCGCGCAGGATTCCGGCGGTTGTCCTGTTCGCGCTTATCATTCCGCTCGGGGAGACCGCGGGCACCGTGCTCTGGCACGACGAGAGTACGAACGCAAGCGCGCTCTGGGTGCGCGACGTGTTCTCTGTCTTTTCATGTGGAACGTCTGCCATACGTGGGCGGGCGGCGACGCGGACATGGGGGGAGCATCCCTTCTCCCGGCGCTTTCCGACGGCGAGTTCCTATCTGCCGTCGTTCCGGAGACGAGGCGGTGGGCGCTTCTGCTCCAGAGTATCGATAGGAAGATCAACAGATGCTCCTCGAAGGTGACTAGCAAAACACGACGGAGGCGAGAGATTGTTCAACAAAAAGAGGTACGTGCTGCCGTTTTTACTGCCGGGGCTGATCGGACTTTTCATCTTTTACATCATCCCGTTTTTCGGGGGCATGTATTACAGCTTTACGGACGGCAGCTACAAAAACGCGTTCGTGTGGTTTGACAACTACAAATCGCTCGTTCAGAACCCCATGTTCCAGCTGGGATTCAAGAATACCATGTTCTTTTCGGCGGTGTGCACGCCGCTCGTGTGGGTATTGTCATTCCTGGTCGCGATGCTCCTCAACCGAATCAAGCCGAAGGGTGCCTTCTTCCGCAACAGCGTCATCCTCCCCTACTTCATGCCCTCCTGCGCGATCCTGTTCGTGTGGCTTCTGATCTTCGACTACGGCGGGGCGGTGAACCGGCTCGTGACGGCGCTGGGACTCGACCGCGTCTCGTGGCTCGACGGGAGTGCCATGCGCCTTCCGGTCATCGCGCTCTTCGTGTGGAAAAATCTCGGGCTCGCGATCATCATCTTCCTCGCGGCGATGCAGTCGATCCCAGAACCCCTTTACGAATACGCGCGGCTCGAGGGCGCGGGGTTTTTCCGGCAGGCGTGGCATGTGACGCTTCCGCTCATCGTGCCGAGTTCGTTTCTCGTGTTCATCCTCTGCTGGATCAACTCCTTTAAAATTTTCAAGGAGGTCTACTTCATCGGCGGCGCGTATCCGGACGAATCGGTGTACACGCTCCAGAACTACATGAACAACATGTTCTCGAAGCTCAACTATCAGAACGTGACCACGGCTGCCTACATATTTGCCCTGATCGTGTTTCTGATCTTCGGAATCCTGTTCTTCGTGCAGAAGCGGCTGACGAAGAGGCTGGGTTAGGAGGCGCAGATGAGAAAAAAGTACGCGGGCACGCGCTTCGCGCTGACATTGATCGCGGTCGCGGTGCTCCTCCCGATGTTCCTGACGGTCATCTACTCGTTTTCGTCCCCGGACGAGATCAAAAGCTATATGGAAACGCGCGGCAATTACGACCAGGAGGCTTGGATGGAGGTCCGACTCTCGCCCAAGTCGTTCTCGCTGAGCCAGTTCTACCGCATCCTCATCGAGGACGAGACGGTCCTCCGGCTCTTTGTGAACAGCGCCGTCTACACAGCGGCGATCCTGATCGGGCAGGCGCTCATCGTCCCGGCGATGGCCTACGCGCTCTCACGGTTCAAATTCCCCTTTCGGGACGCGATCTTCTTCGCGGTCATCATGCTGATGCTTCTGCCGTTTCAGGTGACGATGGTACCAAACGTGCTGACGCTTCGGAAGATGGGGCTCATGAACACGGTCTGGGCGGTGATATTGCCCAACTGCTTCACGCCCTTTTACATCTTCCTCCTCCGCCAATACATGGTGGGGCTTCCCAAGGAGATCCTCGAGGCGGCGGAAATCGACGGAGCGGGCACGCTGCGCTGCTTTCTGCACATCATTCTGCCGGTTTGCAAGCCCATCATCGGCTGCGCGGTGGCGCTCTCGTTCGCGGATTCCTGGAATCTGGTCGAGCAGCCGCTCACGTATCTCGCGGAGAAGGCAAACCTCATGCCGCTGTCGGTGATGTTCAACCAGTTTTCATCGTCGTTCACGGGCGTCGAGTTCGCGGGCGCGACGATTTATATACTGCCGGCGCTGTTTATCTATCTGTACTTCCAGCGGGATATCCTCGACGGCATCCAGCTGACGGAACTGAAATAGGGGTTGTAACGACATGAACGCAAAAAAGTACGCCATCCGGGGATTGATCGCGGTAGCGATCGTTGTGGCCGTGTGCATGTTCTTCGCGGACACCATCCGCACCATCGCGACTGCCAAGGTCAAAATTATCTCGCCCAAGCAGGGAAAGCTTACCCAGACGGTCGATCTCTCCGCGAAGCTGTATTTTCCGGAGAGCATCGACGTATTCGTCGAGGGCGCGGGCGACGCATCCATCTCCGTCACCTCCGTCAAGGTCCAAGTGGGCTACGAGGTGGAGGAGGGCGACGTAATCTTCGAGGCGGAGGTCGCCGACTTCGACCGCACGATGGCGACGCTGCGCGAGACCTACGACGCCGCGGAGGCCGCGCTGCAGGCCGTTCTCGACAAGGACATCCGGCTCAAGCGCACCGAGGAGACATGGGCCGAGGCTTACGAGGCGCTTGCTGCCGCGAAGGAGGACTACCTCGACGCGAGCCTCGCCTTCAAAGCGCGGGCTGTGATCGAGAAGCTGTCGCCCACGGATGGGAGCAGACTGCCCGACGGCGCGTCGGAGGAGCTTTCGGGGATGTTCGACGTGCTGACCGGGGCGAAAGCCGCGCTCGACCAGGCGAAGGCCGACATGGCGGCGGCGGAGCGCTACACCATTTCGGACGACGTGCGCACCTACATTACGGACAGGATCAAGTACGAACGCCAGCTCGCCGAGGCGGAGGATCGGATGCTGAACCTCACCGTGCTCAACGAGCGGGTGCGCTCCGTCACGGCCTCCGAGGACGGGTATATCACGAAGCTCAACGTGAAGGCGGGCGAGAGCTTCAATCCCGCGAGCGCGGCCTACGCCGTCTGCCCCAAGGGGGAGGATATCTCCCTGCGCGCGGACACGACGGAGGTGGAGCTCAACATCTCGAAGGGCATGAGCGCGTACGTGACCGATAAAAACGGCAACCAGCTCGAGCTGAAGGTCACGGCAACGGGCGTGACGCTCACGGGCGGCACCTACGCGGATGTAGAGCTCGGCAATTCGGACATCAAGGACATGGGCGGCGTGTACGCGCTGGCGACGGCGGACGTGCCCGTGAAGCTCGAATACAAGGCCAAGCAGGCGACGACGCTGCTCCCCTCGGCGGCGGTGCGCGGCGCAGGCACGGACCGGTACGTATACACCCTCCAGACCCAGCAGAGCTCGTTCGGCACCGTCAAAACCGTGACCGTCAGGACATCTGTGACCGTGCTCGCCGAGTCGAACGGCACGGTATCCGTCTCGGAGGATTTGAGCTGGATGCAGGTGGCGTACATGGAAGACAGGAGCATCGCGGAGGGCGACGCCGTGATGGCGT
Organism: Bacillota bacterium; assembly: GCA_023444095.1. Taxonomy (GTDB): domain Bacteria; phylum Bacillota; class Clostridia; order Christensenellales; family Aristaeellaceae; genus RUG11247. The sequence continues at coordinate 77,444 of JAEZRP010000049.1, read as the reverse complement.
ATTCGGACTGACATGCGTGAATTTTTGAAAGCGGACGGGCGCGCGCGGGGGCGATGGCTCGTGGTTCTGGGCGCGGCACTCCTGGCCTTTTCCCTTTTCATGCTCTATCGCGCGCCGTCTGTGGCGCAGTATATGGCGGCCGCCCCCGTCGAGTCGGGCGACGAGAACGCGGAGAGCGCGCTGACGGGTGTTATCGAGCAGTGGGACGCGCGCAAGTCCGAGCTTGGGGCGGGCGCGAAGGCGGGTCTCGCCGCGACGGCCTATGATCGAGCGATCGATTCCTCCGCCGGGAACGCGGACAGCGTGACCCTCACATGCGTGTCATCCGGCTGGTTCGACGCGCGGCCGAAGTATCTGATATCCGGGCGGCTGTTCAGCGAGACCGAGCACAAGGACGGCGCGCGGGTGATCGTTCTCGACGAAGACCTCGCCTTTCAGCTCTTCCCCACGACCGAGCCGACCGGGGGGAAGGCGCGGATCGGAGATACGTGGTACGAGGTCGTCGGCGTGGTGCGCCACAGCAGGCAGCCGGGTGATGCGGACGAATACGGGGCATACATTCCCATCGTTACAGCCGCGAAGGCGCGTATGCAGATGAGCTATCTCGAGATCGATTGCGCGCTGGACGTTCCCGGCGCGTCGCGCGCTGTGGAGAGCGTCGGCACCGACGTTCTGGGCGCGGGCTCCTTCTACGACATCGACAAGGAGGTCATGCGCGCCACGATGATCGTGCGCGTCCTGATCGTGATCTTCGCCCTCTACATCCTCGCGTGGCTTTTGCGCGCGTGGAACGCGCGCACGCGCGCGCTGATCGCGGGCTGGCGCGAGGAGGTTCTGCACCGGTACTTCAAAAGAATGCTGCCCTCGGTATTATTCCTGTCCTTCCTCCAGTTCCTCGGTTACGCGGCGCTCGTCCTGGCCGCCTACGGCGTTCTCCATCTCACCATTCGGCCCATGTACGTGTTCACCGAGTGGATTCCCGAGGTGATCGTCGAGTGGTCAAAGATCTCCGCGCGTGCGCGGGCGCTCATGGCCGCCGCCGCCGCACCCGTCCAATACCAGACCCGCGAATGCGCCACCGTCGGCTTCTACGGCGCGCTCGTCCGCTGGGGCGCGGTATGCGTGCTGGCGGGGCTGGTGGCGAGGGGGTGGGGGAAACGCCGGACGAGGAAGCGCACTCTGCCTTCAGACCCCGCTTAAGATCTGGCGCCCTTGAGAAATCCATGCTGCGAAGGAATCTGTGATCCGTCGGTCGCCCGGAGGAAGGTTGGTTAAGCCTTCTCCGGGCGCGTTTTCGGTGTGGGTCATCTCCAGTCACTACACTCGCCTTCCTTTTTCGACATAGGATGTATGGATTTGGGAGGGGGGACGGCATGAGATATTCAAACGATCACGGATTGAGCTATCTGGCGAATTCGATCCGGTCACTCAATCCGGCGGCATACGCCAACATACGCGGGAGCGCGGATTACCCGTCGCTTCAGGGAACCGTTACATTTTACCCGAACGGCGTGGGCGTCATCGTCGCTGCGGAGTTCCGGGGGCTTCCGACGGGCGACGGGCCTTGCGCGGAGGGTGTTTTCGGGTTTCACATCCACGAGGGCACTTCGTGCACGGGCGACGCCGGGGACCCGTTCGGGGACACGGGCGGGCACTACAATCCCGGCGACTGCCCGCACCCGGAGCACGCGGGCGACATGCCGCCGCTTTTCGGGAGCAGGGGCGGGTACGCGTGGCAGGCGTTTTACACCGACCGCTTCACGGTGCCGGAGGTCATGGGCCGGGCGATCGTCGTACACGCGATGCCCGACGACTTCACGGCCCAGCCCGCGGGAAACTCCGGGGCGCGCATCGGCTGCGGGCTCATCCGGGCGGTATGATGCGGCGCAGGCGCGGACGGAAAATCGTCCGCGCTTGTGCGATTTTGGCTCCCGCGCTATAATAGACACGAGGTGGTTTCATGGGCGAACGGGAGCGGCGAATCCTCGAGATTCTGCTCGCGGAGAAGCGCGCGGACGTGTCGGAGCTGGCGCGGCGGCTTGGCGTCTCTCAGGTCACGGTGCGCAAGGACCTGGACGCGCTCGAGGCGCGCGGGGTGATCCTGCGCGAGCACGGCTACGCGTGCCTGCGCAGTCCCGACGACATGAACGGTCGGCTGGCGTACCACTACGAGGAAAAGCTGAAAATCGCGCGCGCCGCCGCGCGGCTCGTCTCGTCGGGCGAGACCGTCATGATCGAGAGCGGAAGCTGCTGCGCGCTGCTCGCGGAAGAGCTGTCCCGGAAATCCGCATCCATCATCACTAACAGCGCGTTCATTGCGGCACGCGTGCGCGCGCTCCCCGGCGCGCGGGTGATCCTGCTCGGCGGCGCCTACCAGAACGATTCCGAGGTGACCGTCGGACCGCTCCTCGCTGAATGCGCGCGGAACTTCCTGGTGGACAGGCTCTTCATCGGAACCGACGGCTATTCCCCCGGGGAGGGCTTCACGAACGCCGACCACATGCGGGCGCAGGCGGTGCGCGACATGGCGCTTCAGGCGTCGGGCGTCGTGGTTCTCACCGAGAGCGAGAAGTTCTCCCGGCGCGGCGTCGTCCCGCTCCGTCTGGAGGCGCGCATCCGGGCTGTCATTACGGACGCAGGCATTCCCCCGGACGCGCGGCGCGCGCTGGAGGAAAGGGAAATCAAAATCGTTCTTTCATAGGCCGCGAAAGCGGCCCTTCTTTGTGTACGAATGATAAACAATCCGAAAACTTGATCTTTGACGGTGGTTTTCTTTAGTCATCGTTTAGGTTGGGCGGATAGAATAGCCCCATGGAAGGGAGGTCATGATCGTGGCACAGGAAATTTTCAGGCGCGTGGAGGAGAAGTACGTGCTTTCGCGCGCGCAGTGCGCCCAGCTTCTGCGGCGGCTCGGGGACAGGATCGTTCTCGACGCGTATGGCAGGCACACGATCAGGAACATCTATTTCGACACGCCCGACTTCCGGCTCGTCCGCGCGTCCATCGACGCGACGGTATACAAGGAAAAACTCCGGCTGCGCGGCTACGGGCTCGTGGGCGGCGACGACACGGTGTTTCTGGAGCTTAAGAAAAAGGTCAAGGGAATCGTCTATAAGCGGCGGGTCGCGATGACGCTCCCCGAGGCAAACGGCTACCTCTCCGGGGGCGGCGCGCCGCGCGGGGCGCAGATTCTGCGGGAGATCGACTACTTTGCCCGGCTCTACCGGCCGCTCTTGCCCCGCGTATTTCTCGCCTACGAGCGGTGCGCGTACGTGTTTGCGGAGAACCCCGAGATGCGGCTTACCCTCGACGAGAACGTCCGCGCGCGTATGGACGACGTGCGGCTCGACGGAAGCGATGCTGGCGAGGCGGTCATGGGGGCGGGCGAGGTGCTGATGGAGCTCAAGATTCCAGGCGCGATCCCGGTCTGGCTGTCAAAGACGCTCGCGGAGCTTGGGATCTTCTCAAGGGGGTTCTCGAAATACGGAGCCTACTACAAGGCCCGGGTCGCGGGCGGAACCGAAAGGATTGAAAGGCTATATGCTTGACTCGCTCATGAACATTTCACTGACAGACTTCGCGCTCACGATGGGCACGGCGGCCGCGCTGGGCGTCCTGACGGCGCTTCTATATCGACGCGGGGCCTCCGCGAGCAAGTCGTTTCTCGTCACCCTTGCCATGATGCCCGTCATGGTCGGCTCGGTCATCACGCTGGTCAACGGCAACCTCGGCGCGGGCGTCGCGGTCGCCGGCGCGTTCAGCCTCGTCAGGTTCCGCTCCGCGCCCGGCAGTGCTCGGGAGATCGGGTACATTTTCATGGCCACGGCCGTGGGGATCGCCGCCGGCATGGGCTACGTGGCGTACGCCGCCCTCCTGTTTCTGGTGCTCGCCGCGCTGGCGCTCGTTCTTGAAAAGACGAAATTCGGCGTGTGCGCGCGCGCCGATCGACAGCTCAGAATCACCATCCCCGAGGGCCTCGACTATTCCGGGCTGTTTGACGACCTGTTTGAAACGTACGCGAAAAAGGCGGAGCTTGTGCGCGTTAAGACGACGAATCTCGGGAGCCTTTTCGAGCTCACCTACGAGATCACGCTGCGCGACCTGACCCGCGAAAAGGCATTCATCGACGAACTGCGCTGCCGCAACGGGAACCTCAACATCAGCTGCGGAAGGGTGCCCACGGCGGCGGGGGAACTATAGGAGGAAATATGAAACGGTTCTTATGGATTCTGACGGGCCTCGCGCTGGTTTTCAACCTCGCGGCCTGTGCCGGGACGAGCGCGGAAGGCGCGTCCGCGTTCACAATCAACGGTGCTGCGGCCGCACCTGACGCGGACGGAACGATCGTCATCTCCGCCGGCGGCGCGTATGAACTTTCCGGGAGGCTCGCGGGGCAGATCCGGGTGGACGCGGCGGGTGAGGACGTGACGCTTGTCCTGAACGGCGCGATTATCGAAAGCGTACTCTCTTCCGCCATCTTCGTAGAGGACGCGGACCACGTCACGATCGAACTGGCCGAGGGAAGTCAGAACCGCCTCTCCGACGCCGCCGAATACAGTTACGACGACGCGGCGGCGGAGGAGCCTGACGGAACGATCTTCTCGAAGGCCGACCTCGTCCTCCAGGGGAGCGGCAGTCTCGCCATTGAGGCGAACCACTCTTATGCCATCCGCGGAAAGGACGAGCTCGCGGTCGCGGACGGAAGCTATGAGATCACATCCGTAGACACTGCGATCCGCGCCAACGACAGCGTGACAATCTCGGGCGGGAGCCTCTCGATCACCGCAGGGAACGACGGCATCCGCGCCAGCAACGACACGGACGAGGCACTCGGTTGGGTGCTCGTCTCCGGTGGGACGATCGATATCACCGCCGTGCGCGACGGCATCCAGGCGGAGACGAACCTCACCGTGACCGGGGGCGCGATCAAAATCGTGACGAGCGGCGCGGCATCCGCGGACGACGCGAGCGCAAAGGGGCTGAAGGCGGAAGCGGACATCGCCATCTCGGGCGGCGAAATCGCGCTCGAAACGGCGGACGACGGTATCCACGCAGGCGGCAACATCGCCATTGCGGACGGAACGATCGTCATTTCCGCGGTCGACGACGGCATGCACGCGGATGCCAATCTTGCGATTTCCGGCGGAAGCGTCGCGGTCGCCAAGTCCTACGAAGGCATCGAGGGAAAGACCATTGAAATTTCGGGCGGCGTGATCCGTGTGGCTGCCTCCGACGACGGGTTCAACGCGGGCGGCGGCGCGGACGGTTCCTCGTTCGGGCGCTGGGGCGCGAACGCGTTCGCGAGCGGCGGCGACGTCTCGCTCGAAATCAGCGGCGGGTACATCGTAATCGACGCGCAGGGCGACGGCGTCGACTCCAACGGAACGCTCACCATCTCCGGCGGCGTGACGCTCGTGAGCGGACCCACGAACGACGGGAACGGCGCGATGGACAGCGGCGAGGGTTCCGCGTTCACGATCACGGGCGGCGTGCTGATCGCGGCGGGCAGCGCGGGCATGGCCGAAACGCCTGGCGAAGCGTCGACACAGAACGCGATCTCGGTGGGCGCATCGGGCGCCGCGGGCGCGCTCATCTCCATCGCGGACGCGGACGGCAACGTTCTCTACGCCTTCCGGCCGGCGAAGAACTATCAAAACGTGCTCATCTGTGCACCGGAGATTGAGACGGGCGGAACCTACACCGTGACGGTGGGCGGCACGGCAGCGGACCTCAACGAGGACGGCTATCAGCAGGCCGGGTCCGTCTCGGGCGGCGAGGCGGTCGGCAGCGCGACCGTGGGAGCCTACCTTTCCACCATCGGGGACGTCTCGATGGGCGGCTTCGGCGGACAGGGCGGCATGGGTGGCCGGAACCGCCAACCCGGCGGACAGGACGGCCAGATCCCCGCCGGCCAGGGACCGGGGAACTGATTCCCAAATGCAAACCGCTCCCGCACCGAAAGCGCGGGAGCTTTTCGTCAGGGGCAAACGCCTCGAAAACCAAATTCGGTCGCGCGGGGTCTGAGCCCCCGCGCGACCGACGGACATATTGCATGTTCCCGCACCATGGGGATCCCAAAGGGATTCAGTCCCTTTGGCGGGGAGCCCCGGCGTTCTTCCCCTTTTCTACTCGAGCTCGAACGCGCCGGTATAGAGCTGGTAGTACTGCCCGCGCTGCTCGATGAGCTTTTCATGGGTGCCGCGCTCGATGATGCGGCCGTGGTCGAGCACCATGATGACGTCGGAGTTCTGGACGGTCGAGAGCCGGTGGGCGATGACGAACACTGTGCGCCCCTTCATGAGCCGGTCCATGCCGCGCTGAACGAGCAGCTCGGTGCGCGTGTCGATGGACGAGGTCGCCTCATCGAGGATCATGACGGGCGGATCCGCGACTGCCGCGCGCGCGATGGCGATGAGCTGACGCTGTCCCTGCGAGAGGTTCGCGCCGTTCGCGGTGAGAAGCGTATCGTAGCCGTGGGGCAGACGTCGAATGAAGTCGTCGGCGTTCGCGAGGCGCGCGGCCGCGTAGACGTCCTCTTCCGTGGCGTCGAGCTTTCCGTAGCGAATGTTCTCCATCACGGTTCCCGTAAACAGGTTCGTGTCCTGCAAGACGATCCCCAAGGACCTTCGCAGATCGGGCTTTCTGATCTTCTCGATGTTGATGCCGTCATAGCGGATCTTGCCGTCCTGAATGGCGTAGAACCGGTTCAGGAGGTTCGTGATGGTGGTCTTGCCCGCGCCTGTCGCGCCGACGAAGGCCACCTTCTGGCCGGGTTCGGCGTAGAGCGAGATGTCGTGGAGAACCGGCTTTCCCTCCTCGTAGGCGAAGTCCACGTCCATGAGCCGCACGTCGCCGGCCAGCTTCGTGTAGGTGACGCTGCCGTCCGCCTGATGCGGGTGCTTCCACGCCCACACGCCCGTTCGCTCCGGCGCTTCGGAAATCGTGCCGTCGTCCGCGATCCTCGCGTTGACAAGCGTCACGTACCCCTCGTCCGCCTCCGGCTCCTCGTCCAGAAGGGCGAAGATGCGCTTCGCGCCCGCCATGGCCGAGACGACCGAGTTGATCTGCTGAGAGACCTGGCTGATGGGCATGGTGAAGGAGCGAGAAAGCTGCATGAAGGCCGCGATGGTGCCGAGGTCGAGGCCCCCAACCCCGCCGATGGCCAGCGCGCCGCCGATCACCGCGAGCAGAATATACTGCAGATTCCCGAGGTTCCCCATAATGGGCATCAGTATGTTGCCGAGGCGGTTGGCCTCATTCGCCTGCTCGCACAGCGCGTCGTTCAGGTCCGCGAACTCCGATTTCGCAATGGGCTCGTGGTTGAATACCTTTATGACCTTCTGGCCGTTGATCATCTCCTCGATGAAGCCGTTGAGCGCGCCGAGCGTTGCCTGCTGCGCCGAGAAGTAGCGCGCGGATTTCGTGCCGATCCGCTTGGTCACCTGCATCATGACGGTCACGAAGGCCAGCGTGAAGAGTGTCAGCCAGACGTTCAGGAAGAGCATGCTCACAAGCACCGTCACGACGGTCACGACCGAGGAAAACACCTGCGGGATCGACATGCCGACCATCTGCCGGAGGGTCTCGGTGTCGTTGGTGTAGCGGCTCATCACGTCGCCGTGGGAGTGCCGATCGAAATACGAGACGGGGAGCTTCTGCATGTGCTCGAAGAGCTGGTCGCGCACCTTCTTGAGCGTGCCCTGCGCGACGCCGACCATCAGGAAGTTGTAGAGCCACGTGCAGAAGATGCCCGCGAGGTAGATGAGCGCCATCACGATGACCGCCTGGAAAAGTCCCGTGAACACCGGATTCTCCGCACCCACCAGCGGCTCGATGTAGTCGTTGAACAGCTCCCTGAGAAAGAGAGCCGCGCGCACGTTCGCCTGCGCGGAGACGACGATCGCCGCAAACACAACGATCATGCGCGGCCAGTAGGGAAGAAAGACCGTCTTGAGGACGCGCAGCGCAGTCACCTTATCCAGCTTTCCGCGCGGGCCGAAGCTCCCGCCGCGCGGGCCGCCGGGACCGCCGCCGAACATCCGCCGCCCGGGTTTCTGCTCGATGCGCGAATAGCGCTTGAAGACAGCCGAGGGCTCGCCCATGCCGGGCAGATTCCTGGGATCAGGCTGTGGCTTCCGCTTGCTCATCCTCGCCGCCTCCCTTCTTCTGAGACTCGTAAACCTCGCGGTAGATTTCGTTCCGCTCCAGAAGTTCCGCGTGTGTGCCGAGGCCGTTGATTGTTCCGCCGTCGAGCACGATGATGATATCCGCGTCCTCGACGGACGCCACGCGCTGCGCGATGATGAACTTTGTCGTCTCAGGCATGTACTCGCGCAGCGCCCTGCGGATGAGCGCGTCGGTTCTGGTGTCGACCGCGGAGGTCGAATCGTCGAGGATCAGGATCTTCGGCTTTTTGAGGAGCGCCCGCGCGATCGTCAGCCTCTGCTTCTGACCGCCGGAAACGTTCGAGCCGCCCTGTTCGATGAAGGTGTTGTAGCCCTCCGGCATCTGGCGGATGAAGTCATCGGCCTGCGCGAGCCGCGCGGCTTTCTCAGCCTCCGCGTCGGTCGCCTGCTCGTTGCCCCAGCGCAGATTCTCGTAGATTGTGCCTGCGAAGAGCTCGTTTTTCTGGAGCACCATCGCGACCGCGTCGCGCAGAACCGGGATGTCGTATTCGCGCACGTTCACGCCGCCCACATAGACCGCGCCCGCCGTGGCGTCGTAGAGCCGGGGAATGAGCTGCACGAGCGACGATTTCGAGGAGCCTGTGCCGCCGAGGATCCCTACCGTCTGTCCGGATTCGATTTTGAAGCGCACGTCCGTCAGGCAGCAGTTGGACAGGTCCTTCGAATAGCTGAAGCTCACGTCCCTGAACTCGACGGAGCCGTCTTTGACCTCCGTGATGGGGTGCGCGGGGTCGACGATGTCGCTTTTCTCGTCGAGTACCTCGACGATGCGCCCCGCCGACGCGCGGGAGATGGTGATCATGACGTAGATCATCGAGAGCATCATGAGGCTCATCAGGATCTGGCCCGCGTACTGGATGAGTGCGAACAGGTCGCCCTGGGTCATCGCGCCCTCGGCGCCGTGGGCGTTCACGATCATCATGGCGCCGAGCCAGCTTACGATGAGCACGGAAAAGTACATCGCGAATTGCATCAGCGGCTGGTTGAGCGCCAAGAGGCGTTCCGCGCGCGCGTTCAGCCGGTAGATGCCCGAGGACTCGGTTTTGAATTTCTCGATCTCGTGGTCCTGACGCACGAAGGACTTCACGACCCGGATGCCGCGCAGGTTCTCCTGCACGACGCGGTTCAGGCGGTCCATGGTCTCAAACATCCGGCGAAACAGCGGGTGCACGTGCGAGGCGATGAGCAGAAGCCCTCCCGCGAGGATCGGCACCGCCGCGAGGAACACGAGCGACAGCTGCCAGCTGAAGGTCGACGCCATGATGAGCGAGAAGATCATCATGAGGGGGCCGCGCACCGCCACGCGGATGATCATCATGAACGCGTTTTGCACGCTCATCACGTCCGTGGTGAGCCGCGTCACCAGGCTCGCGGTTGAGAATTTGTCGATGTTCGCGAAGGAAAAGGTTTGCACCTTCGTGAACATGTCTTTGCGCAGGTTCCGGGAAAAGCCCGACATCGCGCGCGCGGCGTACTTTCCGGACAGAACGCCGAACGTCAGGGAGATCAGGCAGCACGCGATCAGCACTCCGCCCATTCTGAGTATGTAGGGAAGGTCGCCCGCGCCGCCGTTTCCCTTGATTCCGTTGTCGATGAGCAGCGCCATGAGAAGCGGGATCACCACGTCCATGACGACCTCCAGCGAGACGCAGACGGGCGCGAGGATCGTCGCCCGCTTGAATTCCCGCACGCTCCCGAGGAGTTTTTTGATCATACGTCCACCTCCGGTGATTCTTCGGTACGCGAGCTGTCGATGTCGAGGTTTTCCGTGACGGCCGCGCGGATCTTCGCCATGCAGGCCATGAACAGCTTCTTTTCCGCGGGCGTCAGCGCGCCCTCGATGATCGCGTCCACGCGCTGCATGTCTGCCATCTGGCGCTTGTGCATCTTGACCGCCTTGTCCGTCAAAACGATCTTCTTGAGCCGCGCGTCCGACAGCACGGATTCGCGCGTCAAGAGCCCCTTTCTTTCCATGAGGCTGATGACGCTCGAGGTCGTGGAGCGCGAGATTTTGAACTCCGTCTCGATGTCCTTCTGGTAGACGTCGCCCTCGCGATGGTAGAGAAAGCCGATGATCCAGTGGTGCAACCGCGTCAGCTGCATGCCGCCCTCCAGCGCGCGCATGTGCGCGTCCCCGTGCCGGTGGATCAGGTTGTCGAGCGTCTTGAGCTCGAATATGATTTCGCTCCCCTTCGGCCTCATGCGCTCCCTCCTTCCGCATTGGATGTTCGAAAGCCGACAGTTCGAATACAAACATTTTATCGCCTGACTAATTTGTTGTCAAGCCCCTTTTTCCGCCCCTTCGGTAAATTTCCGCGCGTTTCTCTGCCTCCCCCCAAAACGCGGAGACTCGGGGACATAATCCCCGAGTCTCCGACGGAAAAAAGCATTGTGTATCCGGGTTCCAGTGGGCGTCCATTGGCGGGGTGCCGGGACAAAGCTTCCCGGTCAGCCCGGCGTCACTTCTCAGTCTTCTCCCGCCTCTTTTTCAGTTCCATGTATTTGCGGATGGCGCGCAGACGGGCGAGTGCGGAGAGGTGCATGACGGCGCCGAGGATGGCGAGCAGGGCGAGGGCGAATAGCATCCACTTCGTGGTCTGGTTGGCGAGGAAGCTCATCTCGCCGCGCTTCGCCTGATCGATGAGAAAGAGGACGACGAGCACGGATGCGAGGATGATTGTGAGGTGGGAGAGGACGCGCAGAAGGAGGTTGACCCACGGGCGTCCCGTGCTCATTTCGTGATCATGATGATGTCGCTGCATGTCCGCTCAGCCTCCTGCTGCAATGTGATTTTCGTGCCGTCAAAGTCCATTTCGGCGAGGGAGCCCCCATAGAGCGCGTAGGCCGACGCGCAGCCCAGCGCCCGCATGGTTTCGGAAAGGGATTCGAGGGTCGCGTAGCCCTCCATGACGACAAAGCAGTAGTGCCCCGGCTCAAAGTAGCCGATGGCCGCGCGTCGGCCCGGCAGGAGCATGTCCGTGTCGTAATCCTCCGGGACCTCGCCGTCCGAAAGCAGGATAGGCCCGAAGCTCCAGATCTGGTAGGGGTGCTTGTCCATGACCGCGGTAAGGTTAAAATCGGCGGCGGGGAAGAGCTCGATCGTCCCATCCCAGTAGAGCACGCAGATGTCCCGGTCCGCATCATTCGAATAAAGTACGCCGTTGCGCATGACGACCCCGCCGTAGCGCTCCGAATAATTGTCACCGGTAATAGAAAAGAGTGGATCGTTGCGCGCGGCGATTTCGGAGGCGGCCTCGCGCTGGCCCTTGCCGTAAATATCGTTCGCGAGCGCCGTCCGCAGCCGCGCGATATCTGAGACGAACACGTCCGCCACATAGATCGGCCCCGTCGAAACGGAGTAGGTCGTAAGCGCGAGCTCGCAGCCCGCGTCGTAATAATAGGTTGTGTTTCCGTCGGCGATCGTCTCGGGCGTCTCGTGCCCGAATCGCCCCTCGAAGGAGAAGTATCCCAGGTCGCCGCCGCCGTCCGCCCCGGCGAAGCCATCCGTGATGACGTAGGCACTCCCTTCACGCGGGGAAGCGAGTCCGGCTCCCGGCTCCGCGCGCACGTTCAGGTACCTGAAAAAGACGAACAGAAAAACGCCAAGCGCGACGAGCAGTATGTCCGCGCCCGCGATGATGAACGTATTTCGCAGCTTCGCCGCGTCGTAGGGGGAATCGTCCCGGACAATCAGCTTCCATCCGTCGTTCATCGCGCCATCCTCCGCTGCCACAAATTATATCATCCGGCGGCGCGAAAAGCAAGAATCATCGAAACCAGCGTTTTCCTGGAAGAAAAGCGTGATTCCGGTACAGTGTTTGCTCTGTTTACCAATATTTAACCATAAAAATGCTTTCTGGGGGCTTGCATTCCCCCCGTGGAATGGATAAACTATGACTTGTAAGCGTTGGCACTCGATCAAAACGAGTGCTAACAGAGAGAATTCCATTCGAACGAGGAGGTTTGGATCATGAAAATCAAGCCGCTGGCGGATCGCGTCGTGATCAAGAATGTCGAGGCTGAGGAAACCACCAAGGGCGGCATCCTTCTGACCAGCTCCGCCAAAGAAAAGCCCCAGATGGCGGTCGTGCTGGCCGTGGGCCCGGGCGGACTCGTGGACGGCAAGGAAGTCAAGATGTATGTCTCCGAGGGGCAGAAGGTGTTCTATTCCAAGTATGCGGGCACCGAGGTCAAGATGGATGGCGAGGAATACATCATCGTGCGCCAGTCCGACATTCTGGCGATCGTCGAATAAGGGAGGTAGAATCACATGGCAAAGCAGATCAAGTACGGCGAGGAAGCCCGCCGTTCCCTTCTGGCCGGCGTAAACGCCCTGGCCGATACGGTTAAAATCACCCTGGGCCCCAAGGGCCGCAACGTCGTTCTCGACAAGAAGTACGGCTCTCCCCTCATCACAAACGACGGCGTGACCATCGCCAAGGAAATCGAGCTCGAGGATCCCTTTGAGAACATGGGCGCCCAGCTCGTCAAGGAAGTCGCCACCAAGACCAACGACGTCGCCGGCGACGGCACCACCACCGCGACCTTGCTCGCGCAGGCTATTGTTCAGGAAGGCCTCAAGAACGTTACCGCGGGCGCGAACCCCATGATCATCAAAAAGGGCATCGAGGCCGCGACCAAGGCAGCCGTCGAGAGCCTGTCCGCCATCTCCAAGCCCATCGAGTCCAAGCACGCCATCGCGCAGGTCGCCTCCATCTCTTCCGGCGACGAGTACATCGGCGAGCTCATCTCGGACGCCATGGAGCAGGTCGGCAAGGACGGCGTCATCACGGTCGAGGAATCCAAGACCATGAAGACCGAGCTCAATATCGTCGAGGGCATGCAGTTTGACCGCGGCTACGCCTCTTCCTATATGTGCACCGACATGGAGAAGATGGAGGCCGTGCTCGACGATCCGCTGATCCTCATCACCGACAAGAAGATCTCGAACATCCAGGAGATCATCTCCCTGCTCGAGTCCGTCGTCCAGCAGGGCAAGAAGCTTCTCATCATCGCGGAGGACGTCGAGGGCGAGGCGCTCGCGACCCTGGTTCTCAACAAGCTGCGCGGCACCTTCACCTGCGTCGCCGTCAAGGCCCCGGGCTTCGGCGACCGCCGCAAGGCCATGCTTCAGGACATCGCGATCCTGACCGGCGGCCAGGTCATCACCGAGGAACTCGGTCTTGAGCTCAAGGAAGCGACCGTGGACATGCTCGGCAAGGCCCACCAGGTCAAAGTCTCCAAGGAGAACACCGTGTTGGTCGGCGGCGCGGGCGATCCCTCCGAGCTGAAGGCGCGCATCGCCTCCATCCGCGCGCAGATCGAGGAGACCACCTCCGATTATGACAAGGAGAAGCTGCAGGAGCGCCTCGCGAAGCTCGCGGGCGGCGTGGCCGTCATCAACGTCGGCGCGGCGACCGAGATCGAGATGAAGGAGCGCAAGCTTCGCATCGAGGACGCCCTCGCGGCCACCCGCGCGGCGGTCGAGGAAGGCATCGTGCCCGGCGGCGGAACCGCGCTCATCGCGGCCAGCAAGGCCGTCGCGGCCATGATCAGCCAGTACGCTGGCGACGTCAAGACCGGCGTCAATATCGTGCTGCGCGCCCTTGAGGAGCCTGTGCGCCAGATCGCCAAGAACGCGGGCGTCGACGGCTCCATCATCGCCGAGAAGATCAAGTCCCGCAAGGCCGTCGGCTACGGCTACGATGCCGCCAAGGACGAGTTCTGCGACATGATCGAGCGCGGCATCATCGACCCCACCAAGGTTGCCCGTTCGGCGCTTCAGAATGCCGCGTCCGTCGCCGCGATGGTGCTCACCACCGAGTCCCTTGTGACCGACATCCCCGCGCCCGAACCGGCGGCTCCCGCCGCAGGCGGCGGCATGGGTGGCGGAATGTACTAAACCGCAGGATTGGGGGACGGGATTCCGTCCCCCGCCGAAGGGTATTTTCTCATCGGTATCCTTTACCGAGTGAATATGGAACCATAAACGCATCGTCCGTCCGAGGGCCTAGGCCCCGGACGGACGAATCTGCTTTTCGGAGTCATCTTTGGGCAATTGGCGAGAGGGGATCGGTCATGCGGCAGAGCCCCACGCATCCCTGTGCCCGGCGGCAGGGCGGCGGGATTCTTTTGAGGCGGCGGACGGCGGGCGCGCAGCATCGAAGGCCCAGAACCGGCGACGTGCTGGACCTGTCGCCGTTGTCCCGAGCCCCTATCCATTGAGCGCAAATTCATGGCGAAAACCCGGATCCCGGCGCATACAATGGGTTCTGGGGGTGGAAGAATGGAGCGGACGATCGGGGTCATCCGCAGGAATGAAAAGAGATCGCGCTATTACGACCGCATCCGCGTTCTGACGTGCGCGGCCGAATACCCGGAGTTTGTTTCGAAGGATTATCCGTGGATCCTCAACCGCATCAATCAGGAGTACAGGCGCGGGTCGGAGGCGTTTTTCCGGCAATGCTCGACCGAGCTGTACGCCATGGCCGTCGAAGGGTATCTCGACGCGGCGCGCAACGGCTATCCGTTTATACCCTACGAGGCGGAGATGGTCTTTACCATCACCTACAATCGGGCCTGCGCCATCAGCCTGTATTTTGACAACTATCAGTACACGGGCGGGGCGCACGGCATCACGACCCGGACGTCCGACACATGGAACCTGAACCGCGGCACGCGGATGCGGCTTTCCGACTTCTTCCCGGAGGGGGATGACTACGAGGCCTACGTCCTCATGCGGATCGACGAACAGATCGCCGCGAAAATCGAGGCGGGCGAAGACATTTTTTTCGAAGATCCCATGAAGCTCGCCCGCGAATATTTCGACGAGCAGAGCTTTTACCTGACGACCGACGGAATCGTCATCTACTATCAGCTTTACACCATCGCGCCATACGTGAGCGGCATCGTGGAATTTCTGATTCCGTGGGAGAAGGGAACGGTCGTCCCGCCCGGCTGCGAGTCATGAGACGCATTCCACATCTTCCCATCATCCGCACCTCCCGTTTCGGGCATATTAGCCGGGACGGGAGCTGATTTTATGACGATTGGACTCATTCTATTAATCATTACCGGGCTTCTGATCGCCTTCGGCGTAGGCCAGAGGGTGCTTGACAGGCTCAGGCTGACGGACGCGCAGGCGTACGTGTTCATCGCGCTCATCATCGGGCTGGGCTTCGTGCCCGACATCCCGCTGGGGCCGGTCGAGGTGAACCTCGGCGGCTGCGTCATCCCGCTGATTCTGTGCGTCTACCTCTTCATCAAGGCGGATACCGCATGGGAGAGGTGGCGCGCCATCATCGCGTCGGTCGTGACCGGCGGGGCGGTCTGGGCGCTGATGCGCTTCCTTCCCAACGAGCCGGAGCGGATGCAATTCGAGCCCAACTGGATCTACGGCATCGCGGCCGCGGTCATCGCATACGTGCTGGGCCGTTCGCGCCGCTGCGCGTTCATCGGCGGCGTCGTGGGCGTTTTGCTCGCGCAGACCGCCTCCCTCATCCCCGTATGGAACGCAGGTGTCGACCAGCCGCTGGTTCTGGGCGGCGCGGGCGCGTTCGACACGGTCGTGATCGCTGGCTTTCTGGGCGTGGTCCTTGCGGAACTCGTGGGCGAAATCTTCGAACGCATCAAGCGCGGCAACAAGAAGCCCACGCGCGAATTCAAGGACGGCGACTTTGTGAAGGAGGAGCACCACGAATGAGAAAATTCGCGTTGGCCTTCGCGGTCATGATCGCGGTCTCGAGCTTCTTCGCGCCCGTGGCCGCGGCGGCGGGCGTCCTTGACGAGGGCGAAACCGACGGCGACTGCATTTATTCTCTCTATTCCGAGGACGGAGAATTCCTCACCATGCGCGCCGCGCGCATGTACGTGGACGACGAGTACATCGCGGGGGATAATCGGCACTTCCAGATCACGCGCGTCGACGACGAGGCCTGCAAGGCCTACGCGGAATTTCTGGGCATCGAGCAGGTCGAGGCGATGACGCTCGACGACGCGCAGGCCGCGTTCGCGGCGCTCGCGGAGGCGTCGGGCGGGACAAAGACCATCGGCATGTACTCGACGCATTCCGATGAGTCCTACGTTCCCAATGACGGCGATTATTCGAAGCTCAAGAACGCGGGCATCTACGACGTGGGCGAGGCCTTCAAAAAGGCGCTCGAGGAGAAGGGCATCTCCGTGACCTATTCGCAGCGCACCTTCCTTCCCCACGATACGGGCGCCTACTCGCGCTCGCGCTCGACCGCCGAAGAGCTTATCAAAAAGAGCCCGGACGCGCTCTTCGACATCCACAGGGATGCAATCCCGGCAGAGCAGTATGAGACAGAGGTCGGCGGCGAGGAAGTTAGCAAGATCCGGCTGTTCGTCGGCAAGCGGAATCCAAACTCCGATACAAATCTGGCCTTTGCAAAACAGATCAAGGCGACCGCGGACGAGCTGCATCCGGGGCTCATCAAGGATATCTACAGGGGCAAAGGCAATTACAATCAGGAACTTTACCCAAAAGCACTGCTTCTTGAGATGGGAACTCATGAAATCGACAAAGATCTTGTGATCAAGTCGACCGAGTACATGGCGGACGTTGTGAATACCGTTCTCTACGGAGAGGGTGCGCAGGCGGCCGAGCAACCGACCCAGAAGCAGTCCGAGAAGGGATCGTGGAAGGGCATCGCCTGGGTCGTGGGCATCGCGATCGTGGCGGCCGCCGTGTTCGCCTTCTTCCAGACGGGCAAGTTCAGCGGCGCGTGGGACAAACTCAAGCATACCACGAGCGAACTGACCGGAGGATCGGCTGGAAAGCGAAACAAAAAGCAATAGTTTGTGGGTCCCGCGGGCGAACGCTTCGCCCGCGGTTTTTTTGCGCCAAGAATTCTGCTGGCAGTACCTGTTAAAAGTCGTGTTTGGGCTTTATAACTGTGCAAAAAAGTGATATAATAATATAGTAGGAAAATTTACTCGAGGAGAGCTTGAATGTCCAGAGATAATCATTACGACGAGAGCCAGATACAGGTCTTGGAGGGCCTCGAGGCAGTGCGCCGCCGCCCCGGCATGTACATCGGCTCCACGGACGAGCGCGGGCTTCACCACCTCGTGTACGAGATCGTCGACAACGCCGTCGACGAGGCGCTGGCGGGCTTTTGCGATTTGATAAACGTAACCTTATTGGCCGACGGCTCCGTGCGCGTGGAGGATAACGGGCGCGGCTTTCCCGTCGGGATCCATCCCAAGATGGGCCGCCCCGCAGTCGAGGTGTGCCTCACGGTTCTGCACGCGGGCGGCAAATTCGGCGGCGGGGGATACAAGGTCTCGGGCGGCCTGCACGGCGTGGGCGCGTCGGTCGTGAACGCGCTTTCGAGCCATCTCAAGGTCACCGTCTATCAGGACGGGAAGGTCTACGAGCAGGAGTACGAGCGCGGCAAGATTCTCTACGATCTGCGCTGCGTCGCGGAGACGGACAGGACGGGCACGACCATCCAATTCTGGCCGGACGTCAAGACGGGCGAGACCCCGGAGCCGGGCGTGTTTGAGACCGGAAAGTTCGAATTCGATACCCTCAAGACGCGCTTTCGGGAAATGGCGTTTCTCAATAAGGGCATCAAAATCACGCTTACCGACGAGCGTGTGGAGCCCGCCACTTCAAAGACATACCACTACGAGGGCGGCATCGTCTCCTTCGTGGAGTACCTGAACCTCAACAAGGAGCCGCTGTTCAAAGAACCGATTTACATCGAGGGCGCGCGTGAGACCTCCACCATCGAGGTGGCGCTTCAGTGGAACGCGGGCTTCAACGAGAGCGTTTATTCCTTTGCCAACAACATTCTCACCCCCGAGGGCGGCACGCATCTGGCGGGCTTTCGCTCCGCGCTCACGCGCGTCATCAATGACTACGGCCGCAAGGCGAAGATCCTCAAGGACGCGGACGCCAACCTTTCCGGCGAGGACGTGCGCGAGGGCCTGACGGCCATCATTTCCGTGAAGCTCGTCGAGCCGCAGTTTGAGGGCCAGACCAAATCCAAGCTCGGGAACTCCGAGATCCGCCCGGCGGTCGATTCCCTCGTCGCAGAAAAGCTGTCCACCTACTTCGAGGAGAACCCGTCCGCCGCCCGCACCGTCATGGAGAAATGCCTCTCCGCCGCGCGCGCGCGCGAGGCCGCCCGCAAGGCGCGCGATTTGACCCGCAGAAAGACCGCGCTCGAGTCGGCGGCGCTTCCGGGCAAGCTGGCCGACTGCTCCGAGCGCGACCCGGCGAAGTGCGAAATTTTCCTCGTCGAGGGCGATTCCGCCGGCGGCAGCGCCAAGACGGGCCGCGACCGGCACTTTCAGGCAATCTTGCCCCTGCGCGGCAAGATTCTGAACGTTGAAAAGACACGCATGGATAAGGTGCTCGCAAACGCCGAGATCAAGGCCATGATCACCGCCTTCGGCGGCGGCTTCGGTCAGGATTTCGATCCCGAAAAGCTGCGCTATCACCGCATCGTGTGCATGACGGACGCGGACGTCGACGGAAGTCACATCCGCATCCTCCTGCTCACGTTCTTCTACCGGCACATGCCCAAACTCATCGAGGAGGGATACGTCTACATCGCGCAGCCGCCGCTTTACAAGGTCACGCGCGGGAAGACCTCCCGGTACGTTTACGACGACGACGCGCTCCAGAAGTACCTCGACGAGCTCGGACGCGACGCCAAGCCCGAAATCCAGCGCTACAAGGGCCTCGGCGAGATGAGTGCCGAACAGCTCTGGGAGACCACCATGAATCCGGAAACGCGCGTCATGTTCCGCGTCGAGATGAGGGACGCCATCGCGGCCGACGAGATGTTTACCCTGCTCATGGGCGATCAGGTCGAGCCCCGCCGCGAGTTTATCGAGCAGAACGCCAAGCTCGTGACGGACCTGGATGTATAGAACCGAGGAACACGGGGGGCGGCGCCCCCGGATCCCCGCGCAAGGGCTGGCGCCTTGAGAACGCCCAGGGATCCAGCTCCGGGCGACGGAGATCGCAAGCGCGATATGAGTTTACCCCTATATGGGGATTCCAAAGGGACCATGTCCCTTTGGCAGGGGTCCGGGGGCGGCGCCCCCGGCGAAACCCCCGTTACTTCGACGTTGAAGGGAGATTTTGCCCTTGGCTGATACTGAAAATTTCAACATTGGGACATTGAAGCCCCGGGACATCGAGGAGGAGTTAAAGACCTCCTTTATTTCCTACGCGATGGCAGTCATCGTATCGCGCGCGCTTCCGGACGTGCGGGACGGTCTGAAGCCGGTGCACAGGCGGATCCTTTACTCCATGGTGGAGCTGGGCGTGACGCCCGACAAGCCGTTCCGAAAGTCCGCGCGCATCGTCGGCGACGTCCTCGGTAAGTACCATCCGCACGGCGACACGGCGGTTTACGACGCCATGGTGCGGCTTGCGCAGGACTTCTCGACGCGCGCGCTCCTGGTGGAGGGTCAGGGCAACTTCGGTTCCGTGGACGGCGACGGCGCGGCCGCGATGCGCTACACGGAGGCGAGGCTCTCGAAGCTCTCGATGGAGATGGTGCGCGACCTCGACAAGGAGACGGTCGATTTCTACCCGAACTTCGACGAGACGCTGATGCAGCCGGAGGTCATGCCGAGTCGGTTCCCGAACCTTCTGGTGAACGGCTCGTCGGGCATCGCGGTCGGCATGGCGACGAATATCCCACCCCATAACTTGGGCGAGGTGGTCGACGGCGTCGTGTGCATGATTGAGAACCCTGAGTGCACCATCGACGACCTTATGGAGCACATCAAGGGCCCGGACTTTCCGACGGGCGGCGTGATCCTGGGAAAGCGCGGCATCTACGACGCGTACCACGAAGGCCGCGGGCGCGTCATCACGCGGGCGCGGCACGAATTCGAGGAGATGCCGGGCAATCGCCAGCGCATCGTCGTGACCGAGATCCCCTACATGGTCAACAAGGCGAAGCTGATCGAGAAGATCGCGGAGCTGGTACATGAAAAGCGGCTGGAGGGCATTTCCGACATCCGCGACGAGAGCGACCGCTCCGGCATGCGCATCGTCATCGAACTAAAGCGCGACGTGAACCCGAACGTGGTGCTGAACTACCTCTACAAGCACACGCAGATGCAGGACACGTTTGGCGTCATCATGATCGCGCTGGTGGATGGCACCCCGAAAGTGCTCTCGCTCCGGCAGGTGATCTTTCACTATCTGGAGCATCAGAAGTCCGTCATCACGCGGCGCACGCAGTACGACCTTGACCGGGCGCTGGCGCGCAGCCACATATTGGAGGGGCTCATCATCGCGCTCGACAACATCGACGAGGTGATCGCACTCATCCGCTCCTCGCGCGACGGCGCGGTGGCGAAGGAAGGGCTCATGACGCGCTTCGGGCTCTCGGAGAAGCAGGCGCAGGCCATCCTCGACATGCGGCTCCAGCGGCTCACCGGCCTCGAGCGCGACAAGATCGAGGCGGAGTACGCGGAGCTTCAGAAGCAGATCGAGTACTTCCGTGCGGTGCTCGCGGACGAGAAGCTGGTGCTCGGAATCGTGAAGGACGAAATCCTCGAGATCAAAAGGCGCTTTGCCGACCCACGCAGGACCGAAATCTCCGCGCTCGACGGCGAGATCGACATGCTCGACCTCATCCAGGAGGACGACATGGTCGTGACGCTCACCCACTACGGCTATGTCAAGCGCGTCTCGAAGTCGGCCTACCGCGCCCAGCGGCGCGGCGGCAAGGGCATCACTGCCACGGCCACGCGCGAGGAGGACTTCGTGGAGCAGATGTCGGTCACCTCCACGCACGACCCCATCATGTTCTTTACCAACCGCGGGCGCGTGTACCAGCTCTGGTGCTACGAGATCCCGGAGGCGGGCCGAACGGCGCGCGGCACGGCGATGATCAACCTGTTGCAGCTCGACGCGGGCGAGAAGGTCACTGCCATGCTCGCCGTGCCGGAGGAAAAGGTCGAGGGCCACTACCTCGTCATGGCGACCAGGAACGGCACCATCAAGAGAACCGAGCTTTCGGAGTTCATAAACCTCCGGCGCGCGGGGCTCATCGCCATTGTGCTGCGCGAGGACGACGAGCTGATCGGCGTGACGCTCACCGACGGCAAACGCGAGCTGATGCTCGGCTCCCGGGGCGGCATGGCGATCCGGTTCGCAGAAGAAGACCTCCGGCCCACGGGCCGCGCCGCCATGGGCGTCAGGTCCATGGAGCTCGACGAGGGCGACCGCGTGGTCGCGATGTGCGTGGTGGAGAAAGATGCGCAGGTGCTGGCAATTACCGAGCTCGGCTACGGAAAGCGCACGGCCATCGACGAATATCGTCTCCAGTCCCGCGCGGGCAAGGGCATCATGGCCATGCGGCTTACTGACAAGACGGGGTATCTCGCGGGCCAGATGCTGGTCACGGAGGGCGAGGATATCCTCGTCATCACCGATGACGGCACCATCATCCGAACGCCCGTCGACACCATCCCCATTCTTGGCAGGGCTACGCAGGGCGTGCGCGTGATGCGCGTCGCGGACGGGAGCCATATCGCGAGCTTCGAGCGCGCGGAGGCCGAAGAGGAGGACGCAATCGCGGATACCGATGAACCCGCCGAGGCGGAGAAGGACGAGGAAATCTGATGACCAAGCATGAGAAGCGCGCGGGCGAGCTGTTTCTTGCGGGGTATAACTGCGCGCAATCGGTGTTCGCGGCATTCGCGGAGGATCTGGGAATGGACGAGAAGGCGGCGCTCCGGCTTTCCTCCGCGTTCGGCGGAGGTATCGGGCGGCTGCGCGAGGTCTGCGGCGCGGCGAGCGGCCTGATGATGGTTCTGGGGGCCGTGGAGGGCTACGACGTGCCGGACGACGAAGAGGGCAAGAAGGCGTATTACACGCGCATTCAGGCGCTCATGGGCACTTTCCGGGACGAATGCGGCTCCTATCTCTGCCGCGAGCTCCTCGACGCCGCAGGCCCCGAGGAGCCCACGCCCGAAAGGCGCACCGCGAAGTATCACCGCGAGAGGCCCTGCGGTGGATGCGTGCGCTACGCCGCGCGCCTCGCGGACGAAAGGATTCTGAAATGCGAGTGACGGTCATCGACGGACAGGGCGGGCGGCTCGGGCGGCAGCTTGTGGAGGCGCTTCTCGCACGTTATTCGGATTGCGAGGTCACCGCCGTCGGCACGAACACCATCGCGACCGCCGCGATGATCCGGGGCGGGGCGCACCATGCGGCGACGGGCGAGAACGCCGTCGTCGTCGCTTGCCGTACCGCGGACGCCATCGTCGGCCCCATCGGCATCGTGATCGCCGACGCGCTCTACGGCGAGATCACCCCCTCCATGGCGGTTGCCGTGGGCCAGAGCCGCGCCACGCGGGTTCTGATCCCCATGATGAAGTGCGACAACCTCGTTGCGGGCGTGTCGGAGATGAGCATCCAGGCGCTCGTGGAAGACGCGGTGGACAAGCTTGCGGCGGCATGCAAAGGATAGATGATAAATTGGTAAAATAACCTCCAATCGCGCTGACAAAATCAACACAGTCGTTGTAGAATAGGCAAAGCTGTGGGAAATGATCGGACAAACGCGATGGAGGTTTTCCTTATGATGGTAACGGTGATCGGACGCGGCCACTCCGGGACGCGCGCGATGTCTCATACGCTCTCCGAGAGCGGCGTCTACATGGGCGCGAAACTCAACAGGTCCGGCGATCTTCTTCCCCCCGACGATATGTACGAGGCCTGCCGCGTCATGGCGAAGTACGTAGACTACAAGGGCGGGCTCGAGTGGGACTTCTCGAGGCTTCACACTATGCCGATCGACCCGGCCTTCACGCGGTTCGTTGAGAGTTTCTTGGCGTCCGTCCTCTCAAGCGATGCCGGGAGCAAGGGCTGGAAGCTCCCCGAGACCACCCTCGTATACCCCTGGATCGTCCGGATGTTCCCGGATATCAAGTACATCCACTGGGTGAGGGATCCCCGCGACTGCATCCTCAACTCCCATCTGACCGACGACCTCAACGACTTCGGCATCCAGTACGAAAAGACCGGCGACGTGCGCAAGAATCGCGCCATCAGCTGGAAGTATCAGCGCGAAATCGTCAAGGCCACCCCCGCGCCGCGCGAGGCCATCTTCGTCCGCTTCGAGGACCTTGTCTTCGAGCAGGACAATACCCTCGCCCGCCTCGAAGCGTTCCTCGGAATCCCGCTCGCCAAAATCCCCATGCGCACCGATTCCGTCGGTCGCTACAAGACCGACGAGGGAGAGCACATGTTCCCCTTCTTTGAGGCCGAAATGCTGGCGTGCGGGTACGAGTAGGACCGGGAGACGCCGAGGGCGCTGTCCTCGGACTCCCGTTCAAGGGTTAGCCCTTAAAATCCCAAACAAAGAGGAGAATTATTGGCTGATTCGTCGGATCGTTCGGGGTTAAGTCCCCGAACGATCCGAATTTGCAAACCGCAAAACGGGTTCGACGCCGCGGGGGCAGGGCCCACGCGACGTCGACGGACAATCTTTCTCTTTACACCCGGCACGGGATTGTCAAGGGCGTGTGCCCTTGAGCAGGGTCTGGGGCAGCGCCCCGGCTTTCCTCCGTTTCCTGCGTCAATCAGCCTCCAGCAGCCGCTCGGGGTAGTACTTGACGTTGGCCGCGGCGATCCAGCCCTGCCGGGCGACCTGCCAGGCCTCGAAGCGCGCGGAATCGAGGGTGGCCTGGGTCATATCGGCGTTGATCTGGGAGAGGGGCACGGCGCCGGGCTGGACGTTCTGGGCGAAGAGCACGATGTGGACGCCGCCCTCGGTGCGCGCGGGCTGGGAAAGATCGCCGGGATTCTGGAGCGCCATGCACGCCTCGATGAACATTTCGGACCACATGACGGAATCCGCGGACACGTAATAGCCCGTCTGGGCGAACACACCGCCGTTCATTTCCTCATCGTCGCTGTACTCGAGCATCAGGGAATCAAAGTCCCCGCCGTTCTGGAGCTGTTCGTAGACGCCCTGCGCCTCGGCCTCAAGGGGCGCGTACAGTTCGTCGAGCTCGGCGTTCAGGGAATCGACGGTCGCCTGATCGGTCTCTGTGGAAAGCTGCACACTGATTTCGGTTACGCGCGCCTGCGCCTCGTCGTCGAGGGCGAAGAGGATGTGTTTGACGGTGCGGTAGCCGGCGGGGTAGTAGAGAAGCATGTCGCCGTTCATGAGCGCGTACTCAAACTCCTCCGGACTCGCGGCAAACAGATCCTCCTGCGCGGCCACCTGCTCGTTGTAGGCAGCGGTGATCTCGTCAGAAGTGACGTTCACGCCCGCGACGACCTCGTCGTAGAGCTTCTCATGCCACCAGTGCGCCTCGACGTCTGCAGTCACCCCCTCGATGGTATAGCTCTCGTTGTCAGCAAGGTAGCGAACGGCAGCGTCGTAGGCATCCTCATCGGTCATGCCGTCCTCGCGCACGATGTCGACATAGAAATGAACCGTCTCGTCAAACTGCGCCTGCGCCGCCTCGGCGATCTCGGCGCGGTCCGCGTCGCCGATGGTCGTATATCCCTTTTCCTCGGCCTTCAGGTAGGCGAGCTTTTCCCCTACGAGGTCTTCGAGCACGGTGTCAAGGATCGCCCCTGCGTTGTCGGCGACGTCTGCTCCGCCGAGCGCGTAGCTCGCGAGTTCCGTCTGATAGGCCTCGGCGGCCTCGTCCGACATGACGACCCCGCCGTCAAATTCCGCGACCACGACGGGTTCGGACTCGGAAGCGACGCCCAGATCGCCGCCCGCGAGGGCTGCGTTCGCGCCGTCGTCGCTCGCCGCGTTCGCCGCGCGGTCAAACTCGTCGGAATACATCTCCATGAGCGTCATCTCATAGTCGTCGATCGCGGCCTCAGCCGCCCTGAGCTTCTTCGCGGTCTGCGAGAATTTCGCACCTCCCACGTAGCCCAGCGCGCCGCCGCAGATGAGTGAAAGGATCACAAGCAGCGTCACAAGGCCAAATGGCACGCCGTGGCCGCGCCTTTTCCTCTTGACGGAAGTCGTTTTTTCCTCGGATTGCATCTGTTCGGCCTCCCTTCGATTGATAGGATTATACCATACCGCGCCCTTTGCCGGGACGCCGCGCCGCCTTCGGCACAAAGAAGTCTTCATTCCGTTCAGTCCGCGAGTGCGTCGCCCCACTCGCGCTTTACGACCTTCAGTACCAGAAGCACCTCGCGGCGCACTTCCTCGGACTCCATGAACCTCGTCGTCTCTGCAAAGCGGATCAGTTTTTCGAGTTTCGCGAGATTCTTCGCGGTCTGTTTCCGCTGATCCGCCGGGTCGATCTTTCCGTTTTTCAGCGCCTTGATGAGAAATTTTCGCTGCCAGCGGTCCGGCGGCTGCGAGTGTGCGCGCACGTATTCCAGATCCTCGATCCGCCCGTACAGCATCTTTTGCATCAGCCATGAAAAATAAACGCTCGAAAGCACGATGATCGCGCCCAGTGCCACCACCGTCAAAAGCAGAATCCAGCCTACACCCATACGAAATCTCCTTGTCACCGAATGTCCTTATTGTAGCACAGTCCCCCGCGAAAGTAAACGGCAGGGAGAACCGCCTCCGCTCCCCAAGAGATCCTCTGGAATCTCATGCGAATTGAGGGTGAACCGGTTTTGTCCGAAAGATTGCCCGCGCGACCGGCAATGACCTGCCGAAAATTCGACCGCCCAGGGCTTTGGCCCCGAACGGTCGACGGACGGAATTGATTCTGTTATCGGCAAGGGATTCGCAAGAGACATTGTCCCTTGCGCGGAGCCCGAGGGCAACGCCCTCGGCGTGCGCCTCGTTCCTTCGCTTCCTACCTCTCGTACCCGCGCATGCCGCCGAGCGAGAGTTCCTGCGCGCAGTGGCAAGCGACGAAGTGTTCGGGCTCAAGCTCGCGCCACTCGGGCACCTGCTCGGAGCAGATGGGCTTGGCGTAGCGGCAGCGGGGGTGGAACGGGCATCCGGACGGCAGATGCGCGGGGTTCGCGACGTCGCCCTCGAGCATGATGCGGCGGGACTTGTTGCGCGGATCCGCCACGGGCTTCGCGGACAAAAGCGCCTCGGTGTAGGGATGCATGGGTTTCGCAAAGAGCTTGACGGTGTCGGCCAGCTCGACCATGTGTCCGACGTACATGACGCCGACGCGGTCGGAGATGTGGCTGACGACGCCGAGGTCGTGCGAGATGAAGAGGTAGCTCAGGTGCATCTGCTCCTGAAGGTCCATGAGCAGGTTCAGAACCTGCGCCTGAACGGACACGTCGAGCGCGGCGACTGCCTCGTCGCACACGATGAAGCGGGGCTTGGTCGCGAGCGCGCGGGCGATGCCGATGCGCTGGCGCTGACCGCCGGAGAACGCGTGCGGGTACCTCTCGAGGTGGCGGGAGTCGAGACCGACTGTTTCCATCAGCTCCTTGACGTACTCGCGCCGCTCGCCCGCGCCCATCAGATGGTGGCAGATCAGGGGCTCGGAGATGATGTTCAGAACCGTCATGCGCGGGTCGAGCGACGCGTAGGGATCCTGGAAGATCATCTGCATGTCGCGGCGGGTGTCGCGCAGCTGGGAGTAGGGCATGGTGGTCAGTTCCAACTGATTGTTTTCCTTGGTGTTGAACAGAACCGAGCCGGAGGTGGGCTTAATGGCCTGCAGGATGCAGCGGCCCAGCGTGGTCTTTCCGCAGCCGGACTCGCCGACCAGCGCCAACGTCTCGCCCTCCTTGAGGTACATATCGACATTGTCGACGGCCTTCACGTAGCCGACGGTGCGCTTGAGGAATCCGGAGGTAATGGGAAAGTACTTCTTGAGATTCTTGACCTCAATAATGGGGTTTGTGAACTTCTTTTCCATTTATTTGCCCTCCGTTATCGCCTTGTCGAAGAGGAAGCAGCGCACGAAGTGGCCGGGTTCGATCTCGACCATGGGGGGATACGCCTTGTCGCACACGCCCTTCATGAACTTCTCGCAGCGAGAGGAGAAGCCGCACTCGACCGGCAGGTTCATGGGATAGGGCACGGTACCCTTGATGGAATCAAAGCGTCCCTTGTGCGCCTTGTCCGACGTCGGAATTGACTTCAGAAGGGCCTTCGTGTACGGATGCTGCGGGTTGTAGAACAGCGTGTCCACGTCGCAGGACTCGACGACTTTGCCAAGGTACATGACGACGACGTCGTCCGACATCTCGGCGATGACGCCGAGGTCGTGGGTGATGAAGATGACGGAGGTGTTGTTCTCCTTCTTCAGCTTGTTGATGAGGTCCAGAACCTGCGCCTGGATCGTCACGTCGAGGGCCGTGGTCGGCTCGTCGGCGATCAGCACGGAGGGCCTAGAGGCGAGCGCCATGGCGATCATCGCGCGCTGGCGCATGCCGCCGGAAAGCTGGTGGGGGTATTCGTCCACGCGCTGCTCCGGGTTCGAGATGCCGACCTGCTTGAGCGCGTCGATGCAGATATCGCGCGCCTTCTTCTCGTCGGGTTCGATGTGCAGCATGATGGTTTCCATAATCTGGTTACCGATCGTGTGCACGGGGGAGAACGCCTTCATCGGCTCCTGGAAGATCATCGAGATGTTGCCGCCGCGGATCGAGCGAATGACGTCGCCCGTGGGATTGAGCTTCGCGATGTTGATCGGCGTGTCGAGCACCTTGCCGTCCTTTTCGTAGAGCCAGATGTCGCCCCCGATCAGGCCGTACTTGGGCAGGATTTTAAAGATCGCGTTGGTCGTGACGGACTTTCCGCAGCCCGACTCGCCCACGATGCCCAGCGTGCGTCCCTTGCGAATGACGAAATCGACGCCGTCGACCGCTTTCAGGAGGCCTTCGTCCATATCGAAGTGAATCTTTACATCCTTCAGTTCAAGGATGACATCATCACCGGGTCTAATCATGAATGTATCCTCCTTACTTTATTTGTACGGGTCGGCCGCGTCGCGCATGCCGTCGCCCATGAAGCAGAAGCACAAAACCGTCACGATGATAAACGCGGCCGGGAACAGAAGCCACGGCGTTGCGGCCATCGCGTCGACCGTCTGGCAGTCCTGCAACAGGGTACCCCAGGAGACCGTCGGCGCCTGAAGGCCAAGGCCCAGGAACGACAGGGTCGTCTCGCCGAGGATCGTGCCGGGGATGGAGCCGGTGACCGATACGATGATGTAGCTCATGAAGGAGGGCAGCATGTGCTTGAAGATGACCCGCAGGTGGCTCGATCCCGAGAGACGCGCCGCGATGACGAAGTCCTCCTCGCGCAGGGACAGGATCTTGCCGCGCGTGACGCGCGCGAGGCCCGTCCACCCGATGAGCGACATGATGAGGCTCATCAGGAAGTATTTCTTGAGGTTCGACATCGTGCTCGGAAGCGCCGCCGCCAGTGCCATCCACAGCGGGATGCCGGGGATGGACATGATGAGGTCGATCGACCTTTGCACGATCGTGTCGACGACGCCGCCCAGATAGCCGGACAGGCCGCCGAGGGTGAGGCCGATGAAGACCGTGAAGGTAACTGACAGGAGGCAGAACGTCAAAGAGATCCGGCCGCCGGAGAGCACGCGCGAGAACACGTCGCGGCCCAGGGAGTCCGTGCCCATCAGAAAGAACGTCTTGTCGCCAGGCTTGTCGCCTTCCTCAAGCACCGGGCCGAAGAAGTGGATGTCCGATTTGAGGGCGCTCAGGCCGAAGAGCTTGTACTCGCTGCCGCGCACGAAGAAGCCCAGCTTAATGATCTCGTCGTTCTCAACGTAGCTCTTGCGGAAGGTGTAGGGGTCGGTATACCTTTCGAAGCCGTAGACGAACAGGCCCTGGAAATTGCCGTCCGCGTCCCACAGGTGGATTTTCGTCGGCGCGCAGTCCTTGTAGTCCTTGTACCGCTCAAGGGGAAGAGAGGGCGCAAAGAACTCGCAGGCTACGCAGATGAGGTACATGATAATGAGGATCGGGACGGCGATCATGGCGGCCTTGTGCTTTTTGAACTTCCACGCCATCAGCTTCCACTGGCTGGCTACCTCGTAGGAATTGGCGCGGTCGGTCGTCTCCGCCTGGAGGTTCGCCTTTTTTCTCTTGTCCGTCATTCGGTGACACCTCCAAACTTGATGCGCGGATCAACGATCGCAAGCAGGATGTCGGAGATCAGGGTTCCGACGACCGTCAGACAGCTGACGATGAGCAGGTAAGAACCCGCGAGATACATGTCCTGATTGACGAGCGCGCGGCGAACCAGCGGACCCATCGTGGGAAGGGAGAGAACCGTCGAGACGATCATTTCGCCGCCGATCAGGCCCGGGAGAACCCAACCGATGGTGGAAACCTGCGGGTTGATGGCCATGCGGATGGGGTACTTCCAAAGGAGGCGCTTTTCCTTGACGCCCTTGGCGCGCGCGGTGATCACGTACTGCTTCTGGAGCTCGTCAAGCAGCATCGCGCGCAGGGAGCGGATCATGCCGGCCGTCTGCGAAATCGCGATAATGAAGATGACGAGGAGCAGGCGCGGCAGCATGTCCATGAACTTCCCCCAACTCAAGGCGGTGTTTACATACTCCGCGGAGTTGAGTCCTGTCAGCGATTCACCGGTCGCCATATATATGATGAACACCGAACCGAGTGCCAACAGGAAGGCCGGACACGACATTCCAATGAAGCCGAAGAATTGGAAGAAATAGTCAAAGCCCGAGTATTGGTTGGTTGCCGACACAATTCCAACGGGAATCGCGATTGCCCAGGTCACGACCAGCGACAGGAGCGAAATGCTGATGGTGGCGGGCAGGCGCTCCTGGAGCTTCGAGATCACTGTCGCGTTCCACTGGAATGATCGCCCGAAGTCCAGTTTCGTGACGATGTTCACCACCCAGTAGACATACTGCTGATACATCGGCTTGTCAAGACCATACTGCTTGGTGAGGTTGATGATCTCAGACTCATTGACCGCCAGACCCGAAGTCTCAAGCTGGATGATGTAAGTCGTGAGGTAATCACCCGGCGGCAGCTGGATGATGATGAAGATGAGCACGCTGACCGCTATGAGGAGCGGGATCAGCTGAAGCAGACGCTTCAGAATGTAGTTGAGCAACATTTGACTTCGTTCTCCCCCTTCCCGCCCGTTGGGCGGCTGTTAATTTCGTTCGTCCGGCTCCAATCGGACGAACCCCTGCGCATCTACGGCTGAAATGGACGAACAAATACGCGCCCGCGCCAGACGCGCATTTGCAGCGTGAGCAATCTAAAACGGTTCACGCAATCCGATGCGGTTATTATACATGAACCGTCATCCATTTGCAAGGCCATCCGGTCATAAATCATCAAAAACTGCACAAAATAATCAATCCCGCCGCGTCACTTTCCACATTTTTGCAACATATATTAAATAATCGTTGTTAACTTATGGCGGTTTTCCCGTTGACTTGCCACATGGATGGAGTATATAATCTAGGATAGTTTAATATATGCACGGGAGGCATGCTTATGGCGCTTTTACATGTGAACTTTTTTTCGGAATCGCTCGGAATGTGTACACAAATGGACGTCATTTTGCCCGAAAAGACGCGCGGCCAGATCGGCATGGAGGGGAAAAGCGAGGAGGGACCGTGGAAGACGCTCTATCTTCTCCACGGAATGTCGGACGACCACACCATCTGGCAGCGGCGCACCTCCATCGAGCGCTACGCAGCCGATAAGGGCATCGCGGTCGTGATGCCGACCACGCACCTCGGCTGGTACACGGACATGCACATCGGCCTTTCCTATTTTACATACATTACCGGCGAACTGCCTGAAATTTGCAGACGATTTTTCCCGAATATGTCCAAGGATCGCGCGGACACCTATGCCGCCGGGCTCTCGATGGGCGGCTACGGCGCGCTCAAGTGCGGGCTGCGCGCGGGGAAGATCTTCTCGAAGGTCGCGGCGCTTTCGGGAGCGGTCGACGTCGCGCGGGTTTGCGAGGATACGAAGGGCGAGCGGTTCTGGGAGGACATTTTCGGCCCGGCGGAAGGCGTGCGCGGCTCGTTCAACGACCTCATGGCGGCGGCGGAGGAGATGAAGGATTCCCCCGACCGCCCGGACGTCTACCTGTGGTGCGGCACCGAGGACTTCCTCTATCAGGACAATGTCAGGATGCGCGACCACCTCAGCCGGCTCGGCTACAACCTCTTGTACGAAGAGGCCCCGGGTGATCATCAGTGGAAGTATTGGGACGAGAAGATCCAGACCGTTCTCGACTGGCTTGTTCCCGCGAAGGAGGAAAAGTAAATGGCGCTTGTACATATCGGATTCTTCTCCGAGGCGCTTGGCATGTGCGCGAGCTGTGACGTCATCCTGCCCCAGCAGTCCCGGTCGCTTGTCGGCATGGAGACCCGCGTGGAGGAAAAGCCCGCGAAGGTTCTCTGGCTCCTCCACGGCGCGAGCGACGACGAGACCATCTGGCAGCGGCGCACCTCCATCGAGCGGTATGTCGCGCCCCTTGGGATGGCGGTCGTGATGCCCGCCGCGCACCTCTCCTCCTATTCCGACATGGCCCACGGCCAGAAGTTCTTCACCTATATCGCGGACGAGCTGCCCGGGATCATGCGCCGCTTCTTCGGCTTCTCGGACAGGCGCGAGGACAACTTCATCGCCGGTCTCTCGATGGGGGGCGGCGGCTGCCTCAAGATTGGACTCTCCCGGCCCCAAAACTACGCCGCCATCGGCTGCCTCTCGGCCGGCATCTTCGACCTGAACCGCATGCGGAGCGGAAACCCGCGCTTCGCCCAAATGATGGAACGCGTGATCGGTGACCGGCAGATCGAGGGCACCGTCGAGGATCCCAAGGGCGCTGCCCGCAGGCTTGTCGAAAACGGCGGACCGTTTCCACGCGTCTTCCACGCCTGGGGCACCTCCGATTTCGTCAAGGATACCGCCGAGGATACCCGCGCGTTCTTCCAGTCCTTCGAGGGCAATCCCTTCGACTATACCTTCGAGGAGGACGAGGGTGCGCATACTTGGGAATACTGGGACGAGCATATCCAGCACTTCCTCAGGTACATTGGGTGAGAGGCGATGTCCCCGGTATATCGCGGGGCTGTAGACCAGTCACACGCGAAAATGATGGCCTACGACAATTCGGATCGCCCGGGGTCTGGACCCCTGGGCGATCCGATGCGCAATCCAGTTATGGATGCTTCGTATGGGATTCTCGTCTTTCCTTTAGTAGAAGCACAGCGCGATGGCTGCGTCGACGAAGGCCTGGTTGACGCCGACCACGTGCCAAGCTGCGTCGGTTTGGTTGAAGCGCGCGAGATAGGCAGGGCTGTCGCCGAAGGCAAAGCAGGAGAGGTCAAAGAGGTAGGAGGCACCTTCGGAAGCGGCGTCGCCGTTAAGCGAGAACATGCCCGCGTTGATCCACGCGCCTTCAACGAGGGCGAAGACGGCGAAATCGCCGGAGCCGACCACATAAGCGGGAATGACGGAATTGGCGGGCGCTTTTTCGCCCTCGGCATAGAAGTCGAAGCCATCCTCGCCGAGGGTTTCGTCGAGAAGGCTTACAACGACGGAGACCTTTTCGTCATAAGTCATGGAGACGTAGCTGTTGAAGTCGAGCTCGGTGGCCTTGACAGCCATCATGGTGCGGAACGAGTCGACCTCCGCGGCGTCCAACCCGGAAACGGCGTCGGCATACCGATTCCAGTCCCCGGCCTCAGGCGCTGCGGCGTCCGTCGCGGCGACGGAGAATGCGACGGCCTGTCCCTGCTCGTCCGTGACGACCGGCAGACTTCCCGCGCCTTCCGCATAGGCGGACGAGAGCGCGAGGAGCGAAATCAGGCAAAGGCAAATCAGACGTTTCATCATAAACGTGTTCCTCCGGCAATGTTGTCATCGAATATATATTTTAACACACAATCTACGAACAATCAATATACACGGCAATGAACTTTCTGGCAAAAGTGATAGTCTTAGATACCGATCGATCGTTGGAGGTAACCACATGAGAGTCGCGCGCAGAGTCCTCGCCATCCTGTTTATCCTGTCACTGACGATTTCCGCCCCGGCGTTCGCGTTCAAACTGCCGAGTTCCTTTCAATTTACGGAAGACGTGCCTAAGGGTTCCGTCAAGGGTGTCGTCATCGCGGAAACGGCCAACTTCTACGCCACGACGGGAACGGTGACGACGCTGGAGCGCGGCGATGAGATCACGCTCAAGGGCATGCAGAACGCCAGCTACGTCAAGGCCAGCTACGCGGGCACCAGCGGCTACGTCAGCGTGGGGAGCGTCATGATGCTCGTCGGCATCAGCGCGCGCGTGCGCGCGGACTGCTGGGCGTATGAATACGCGGGCGACCGGAAGGCCAGGCTCACCTTTGGCGCGAAGGTCTATATGGTGGGCCGCTATACCGATAAAAACGGGACGCTGTGGATTCTGTGCACGAACAAGGGCGGCGACGGCCTCGCGTATGTCAAAAAAGACAATCTCTATCGCTGAACGTGGAACTCTTAAAGACGGGCGTCCGATGTGCCGGACGCCTTTGCTGAATCCTCACGTATCCATCCGCACGAGTTCCCGCAGCGCGCGGTTGCGGTAATTGAGGTCCGTCCGCATCGAAAAACCCATCCTTTCCCAGAACCCGTTTCCGATCTCGTTTCTTTGAAACACCACCAGCGCGACCTTCGAGATCCCCTCGGCAAAGAGCGCCGCGAGCGCCGCGTCCACAAGCGCGCGCCCGATTCCCGCGCCGCGCGCGGACTTCTCCACCGCCGTGTGATGGATGTACCCCCGCCGCCCGTCGTGTCCCGCCAGGATTACCCCGTTCAGCGCGCCGCCTTCGACGCTCACAAAGCAGGTGGTCGGATTGCGTGCGAGATACTTTGCGATCCCCGCGCGCGAATCGTCGACGTCGTTTAAGCCCATTCCCTCCGTGCGCTCCCACAGGGCCCGCACATCCTCGTAGTCCGCGATCGCCATCAGGCGAATCATACCAATCACCTCATGCATAATTATACACTGGAGGCATATTTATGTCAATCGTATTCAGGAATTATACATCGGAACCGGGGATCACGCCGGACTACCGCGCAGTGCGGGAGATGCTTCTGACCATCGGATACCGCGAGTTCACCTACGCGCGCTGGGATTGGGCGACGACGCATGGCTACCTCAAGACCTCAGAGATCGGCCGCATGGGGCTGTGGACGGAGAACGGGCGCGCGGTGGGCGCGGCGCTGTTCGATTGCGTGCCTGGGGACAGCTTTCTCATGTGCCTGCCCGGCTATGAATCCCTCCGGCGCGAGATGCTCGCCTACGCGCGGGAAAACATGCGCGGAGAGAACGGCGGACTGCGCGTCGTCATTCCCGAGACCGATCGGGAATACCAGGCGCTCGCGGCTGCGGCGGGGCTCACGCCCACGCCGGATACGGAGCGCGACGCGGCGCTGTTGATCGGCCAGACGAGCCTCGATTATGCGCTCCCGGCGGGCTACCGGATTACCGACATGAAGGAAACCTACGACATGTACCAGTATGGGCGCGTTTTGTGGAAGGGCTTCAACCATGAGATGAACGGCGAGGGCGCGTACGAGGACGCCCGGCGGATCTCGTGGTGCGGCGCCGACGGGGAAATGCTGCGCGAGAACGTCGATCTCTGCCTCAAGATCGCCGCCGTCGCCCCGGACGGCAATTTCTGCGCCTATTGCGGCATGTGGTACGAGCCCCGCGCGGGCTTCGCGGTCGTCGAGCCCGTCGCGACCGATCCCGATCACCGCAGGAAGGGGCTCGGAAAGGCGGTGGTGCTGGAGGGCATCCGCCGCGCGGCCGAAATGGGCGCGCGGCTCGCCGTGGTCGGTTCTAGCCAGCAATTCTACTACTCCATTGGCATGCGCCCGTACGCGACGTACAACGTCTGGAGAGACTGACCCAACGCTCCGTTTGTTGCGCAAAGGCCGCGTCTCTGATAAACTGCTCGTTGGGAGGCGATCTGAATGGACCCAAGGCGAACGGGCGCGCTCATTCGCGCGCGCAGGCTGGAGCTGGGGCTTACCCAGCTCATGCTCGCGCAAAGGCTGAACGTGACCGACCGCGCGGTGTCGAAGTGGGAACGCGGCGGGGGACTGCCGGACGTTGGCACGCTCACTGTGCTGGCGCGGGAGCTCGGCGCGCGCGTGGAGGATCTGCTCGAGGGAAGCCTCCCTGAAAACGAACAGGCCGGAGGCAACATGAAAAAATCCTCGTTTTACTTCTGTCCCGCGTGTGGCAATTTCATGATGAGCGCGACGCCCGCGTTCGTCGCGTGCTGCGGGCGCACGCTTGAACCCATGACCCCGAAAACGCCCGACCCCGCGCATGAGGCGCGCGTCGAAACCGTGGACGGCGAGCGGTACGTCACGATCGGCCATCCCATGGACAAGGATCACCACGTGAACTTCATCGCGCTTCTCACGCCGAGCGCCGTCGCGCTCAATCGCCAGTACCCCGAGTGGCACGCCGAAGCGCGCTTCCCGCTCCGGAGCCGGGGTCGGCTCGTGTGGAACTGCGTGAGGGACGGGCTGTTCCAAATGCAGATCTGATCGAATATCGGTTGCAACCGCCCGGCGCGCGTGCGCCGGGCGGCTTTTCGTGGTATAATCGTGGTACAATAGGATGAATCGGCATCAAGGGGGACGTCTTCATGGCATATCAGGAAAGTGAAAAGATCCAGTATTCCTGCCCGAAGTGCGGCTGCAAGTCGTACGTGAGCGACCAGTTTCAGGCGACGGGCGGCAACTTCGCGAAAATCTTCGACATCCAGAACAAGAAGTTCATCACCGTCTCGTGCGAAGGATGCGGCTACACCGAGCTCTATCGCGCGCAGACCGCGCGCGGCATGAACATCCTCGATTTCCTGCTCAACAATTGATTTTCGATCGCGCTCCGCTTTGCTCCGGTTCCCGGCGGAGCGCATCCCTCTCACCGCCTGTGGCGTCAATATTCTCCATCTCCATCGATTCGTCTATTTGCACAACATAAACGATAAAATTTTGTAGGTATGGACGACGAAACGCAACATAGGGCCTCCCGCTGTGCTTTCGCTGTGTATTCTTTTATGTTATAATGTTCTTAACGAATCGGAAGGGAGCGATGCGAATGGAGATGATCGACAGGCGCGTGACGCATCGTCGGTTTGGCGACGGGATCGTCCTATCCTGCGAGAACGGCGTCATCCGGATCCAATTTCAGGACAACGGAACGCGCGCGTTTCACTACCCGGAGGCGTTCGACCGCTTCCTGACCACGGACGACGAGGCACTCTCCCAATGTGCGCGCCAGGATCTGTGCGCGTGGAAGCTGGGACAGGAGGCCGAGGATGCGCGCGTCATCCAGCATTGCATCGAGCGTGTGCGCGACGCGCGAACGAAGCCCGCATCGAAGAAGCAGGCAAAAGGAACGACAGCGACTGGCGCGCGCTCAAAGTCAAAGAAAAAGGATCCATAACCGATTGTTCGCCGACGCCCGGATTTCAATCCGGGCCGTCGAACTTTTTTGGCTCTTTAGCAGGACTACTCGATCTCTGCGCTGCTCCCCTCGCGCGTTCTGCGGACGAGCACGCGGCGGTCGATGCGGCTCTTGAGTTCGGCGACGTGGGAGATGATGCCGATGAGCTTGTCGGAGCCTGCGAGCGCGCAGAGCACGGACACGACCTGATCGAGCGTCTCGGCGTCGAGGGAACCGAAGCCCTCGTCGACGAAGAGCGCATCCGCCGCCGCGCCGCCCGCCATGTGGCGGATGACGTCCGCGAAACCGAGGGCGAGGGCGAGCGAGGCCATAAACGATTCGCCGCCGGAGAGGGAACGCACGCTGCGCTCGCGGCCAGTGAATCGGTCGAGCGCGTTGAGTTCGAGGCCCGTCTGGGAGCGCAGGTCCTCCGCCTCTCTCGCGCGGACCAGCTCGAAGCGTCCGCCGGTCATGGAGAGGAGCCGGTGGTTCGCCTGCCGAAGCACGCGCGTAAAGTGGTCGATCAGGATGTAGCGCTCGAATGTGATCTTGCCGATTCCCCGGTGGCTCTTCCCCCCCGCGACGTCCGCGAGCAAAAGCGCCTCCGCGTAGCGCGCGTCGAGGGCGACGAATCGATCGGCGTCGCGGGCGGTCTCGCGCGCCGTGCGCGCGTTCCGCTCCATCCGGCGCGCGATTTCGTCCTCTGCGGAGGCCGCCTCGTCGAGCGCCCTTCGCGCGGAAGTCCGGGCGGCGTCGAGCGCAGCCTCGTCGGCCCGCGACTTGCCCGCGAGCGTATCGTGCAGTGCCCGCGCCGCGCTCTCGTGGTGGTAAACCGCCCGGTCGTGCATGTCGACCGCCGCGCGCAGCGCGTCCGTCTGCTCCGGGGAGAGCCCCGCCGCGCGGTAGTCCGCCTCATCCCGGAAGCCCGCGCCCGCGACGGCGCTAGCAAACGCGGCTTCGCGCGCTTCCTCGTCCGCGCGGCGCGCCGCGAGTTGCTCCGCAAGCAACTTCGCGCGATCCGCGCCGGAGGTGATGGCCGCCTCACACGCGGATAGCACTTCGGCCGTGCCTTTGCGCGCCACCTCCCACGCCGCGACCGACGCGCGGAGGGCCATCGCGGCGCGTGCGGCGGCGCTCCCG
Organism: Bacillota bacterium; assembly: GCA_023444095.1. Taxonomy (GTDB): domain Bacteria; phylum Bacillota; class Clostridia; order Christensenellales; family Aristaeellaceae; genus RUG11247. The sequence goes on along the minus strand of JAEZRP010000049.1, from coordinate 39,715 downwards.
TCGGGGAACTCCGCCTCGGCCTCGATCCGGGCTAGCGCGTCCGCATGGGAACGCGCCGCGGCGGTGAGCTTCTCCCGCTCCCGCTCCCGCGTTTCCCGCGCGCGCTGAAGGCTGGGCAGCCGCGCGGTCAGGCCGTCCCGCTCCGTTGCGAGCCGCGCGTCCTCGTCCGCGAGCGCCCGCCACTTGAGACAGCTCGTCCGCGCGGCGCGCGCGGCGTCTGAGAGCTCCGCACCCAACGCGTCGAGGCGCGCAAGCATGTCCGCGAGGGACGCACCTTCCGCGCCCGCGAGCGCGGCGTACTCCTCCTTTAATTCCTCGAACCGCTCCGCGAGCGACCTGCGCGTGGCCTGCGCCTCGGCGACAATCTTTTGGGAAGTAGCGCGGACGCCCTCGAGCGCGCGCTCCGCCCGCTCGAGAGTGGTCTGGTCCGGGGCTTCGGCGGAGAGGCGCGCGGGGGAGGGGTGTTCGCGAGAGCCGCAGACCGGGCAGGGATCGCCATCCGCGAGCGCGACGGCCAGAATCCCCGCCTGCGCGGCGAGGAACGCGCGTCGGACCTCCTCGTGAACGCGCGACGCCTTCCGCTCCTCGTCGAGCGCGCGCGCGGCGGCGGCGCGCGCTTCATCGTACGCCAAGCGATCCGCCTTCAGCCCGGCGAGCTTCCGATTCAGCTTTTCCACCCGCTCCGCCTTCTCGAGGGCGGTTCGGCGGACGTTTTCCTCCTGCGCGAGCTGGACGCCCGCGCGCCCGGTGTCCTTTCTGCGCGCGTCGATCTCCGCGATTCGCACGCCGAACTTTTCGGCGTCCGCGCGCGCCGCGTCCGCCGCCGCTTCCGCGGCTTTCCGGTCGTCCTCCGCCGCCTTGAGGCGCGCGCGCAGATCGTCCATCTCGGCGTATTTCGGCAAAAGAGCTTCGATCCGGATTGCCCGGGCGCGGGCATCGTCGGCCTCTCCGCGCCCCGCTTCGATCTCATCCAGCTCATTTCGAAGGACCGTCTGCCGCGCGGCGAGCCTCTGCCCCTCCGCGCGAACGGCCTCGAGGTCGCGCATCCCTTCCCGGATGAGGGAACGGACGTCTGAACGCGCGCGATCCGCTCCAACGATCCGCCCGGCGCGCTCCGCGCGCGCGAGCTCCTCCCGCATGCCGGAAATCTCTCCGGCGCGCGCGGAAAGCTCCGAAAGCGCCCTTTCGCTTTTTTCGAGCGCGTCAAAGTCCGCGTTCCGCTTTTTCGCGTCGGCGATTCTCGCGATCGCGTCGTCCAGCGCCCGCGCCTGTGCCTCCCGCCGTGCGCGCGCTTCGGCGCGGCGCTGTTCGTCGGTTTCCAGGCTCGCGCGCAGGAGCGCCAGAAATTCGCCCGCGCGGTAGGCGGACGGCGCGAGTTCCGTGCCTTCCGGCAGATCTGCCTGCGCGAACCGCGCCTCGATGAGCGCCTTGAGCGGAGCGTGCTCCTTTCCGAGCGCGGCGGCGCGGGCCGCGAGCTCGCGCTGGAAGAGCTCGTACACCCGGGTGTCGAAGATGGCGCGCAGGATCGGCTCCCGGTCCTGCGTGTCCGCCATCAGGAGCCGGTTGAACTCGCCCTGCGCGATCATCATGATCTTTGAAAAGTGCTCGTAACGGATGCCGAGGAGCGCCTCCACGGCGGCGTCTACGCGCCGCGCACCCTCGACGACCGTTCCGTCGGGGTACCGCAGAACCGCGTTGTCCTTTTCGGGCGTCATACCGCCGCCCCGGCGCGCGGGCCGCATGTACTCCATATTGCGCCGCGCCTCGTAGGCCTTCCCGCCGTGCGAAAAGCGGAGGAGAACGTAAGTCTCCGCGTCGGGCGGGGCGGTGTCGCTCCGGAGCACGCGCGCGTCCCCCCGCGCGTCGCCGCTCGCGCGGCCGTAGAGCGCGTAGGTGACCGCGTCGAAGATGGTGGTCTTGCCCGCGCCCGTGTCGCCGGAGATGAGGTAGAGTCCGCTCTCGCCCAGCTTCGCCATGTCGAGCGCGGTTCTTTGCGCGTACGAGCCGAACGCCTGCATTTCGAGGTAGACTGGCTTCACGAATCCATCCCCTCCCGCGCGGCGTCGAACGCGTCAGCCGCCATTTTTGTCATCCCGTCCGTCATTTCGCTCCCGTTCGTGCGCGCGAAGAATTCGGAAAACAGTTCCATGGGCGCGCGGGCCGCGATCTCGGGCGCTTCCTCGACGGGTGCCGCGTTGCCCGAGAGTTCGAGCCGGAGCACGTTTCTGTAGGCGGCCGAAAGCCGCTCCATGGGCGACACGGGCGGAATCTCGTCCGTCAGCGTCGCGCGGATATAGTCCTCCACGTCGCCCGCCGAGACGACCTCCGGTTTGAGGAGGTCCGAGAGCCGCCCCCTAAGCTCCCGCATGCCGTGCTTTTCGCGCACGGGGACGAGCGCGAAGGAGACGCCGTCCGCCGTCACCTCGCCGAGGACGAAGCTCTTCCTGTGGCGCGCCTCGGAGAAGGAGTATTTCATCAGCGAGCCGGAGTAGCGCACGCGGTCGCGCCCGACGCGCTGCGGCGCGTGCAGATGGCCGAGCGCGACGTAGGCGAAGGGATCGAACAGCGCGGCGTCTACCTCGGAGAGCCCGCCCACGGGGTTGATCTCCGAATCGCAAGTCTCGGCCCTTTCCCCGCGCGCCGAGGCGAACAGGTGGGTGACGAGCACATTCACGCGGGATGGGTCGATCTCCGCCCGGGCGAGGATGGCCGCGACGGCGTCCTCGGACGAATCGAACCGTCGGTCGAAGTGCCGCTCGATCTCCTTCGGGCGGACGTAGGGCAGAAGGTGAATCCGCGCGCCCGCGATGTCGACCGATTCCAGCGTTCCCGCGTACGGCCCCGCGATGTGCACGCCCTGGCGCGCCAGAATCTGCCCCGCGAACGAGAGCCGCTCCTGCGAGTCGTGATTGCCGCCGACGATACAAACCTGCGCGCCCGAATCGGTCAGTTCGGTCAAAAAGCGGCCGAACAGTGAAACCGCGTCCGCGCCCGGCACGGGGTGGTCGTACACGTCCCCGGCGATCAGAACGCAGTCGGGCCGCGCTCGACGCACCGCTTCGACCACGGACGAAAGCGCCTCTTCCTGATCCGCGAGCAGACTCACTTCGTGCAGCTTTTTTCCGATGTGCAGATCCGCGATGTGCGCGAATTTCATAGGTACCTCTTCATGCGAAAGGGGCCGGGCCTCGCGGCGTCCGGCCCCCGGTCGTTAATTGCTTCCCACAAGCTTGATGCTTTTCCACTTTCCCTGCCGGTACCTGAGATATGTGAGCAGCGCGCCGAACACCCACGCGGCCAGGAGCGAAATGAACAGCGAGTAGGGATGCCCTTTGGGCCATTCGTCCGATATCGTGAAGTACGCGAGCCCGTAGGCGATCGGCAGGCGCAGCCCGACTGTCGTAATTACGGAGATGATCATCGGCGAAATGGTATCGCCCGCCGCGCGCAGGATGCCGCCGTAGATCTGCGTGATCGCCATCGCGAGGTACCCGCCCGCGAGGATTCTGATCCCCATGCCGCCCAGATACAAAACCTTCTCGTACACATCCGGATCGGTGTTTTCCGGGTTGATGAACAGGCCAATGATGTTCTTGCCCCAGATGAGCAGCGCCATCACCAGTACCAGTGAGCAACCGAGGGCGAGCTTCAAGACCGCGTGCTCGCCGGGCTTGATGCGGTCTGTCCGTCCCGCGCCGAGGTTCTGACCGATGTAAGTTGAAATCGCGAGACCGAAGGTAAAGTTCGGCATCATCGCAAAGCCGTCCACGCGCATGATCGCGATGGAGATTGCCGGGACGAATTCACCCATTTGGTTGGTCAGCGTCTGCACGAACAGCATCGCGAGGGAGAACACGCCCTGGGTCGCGCCCGCGGGCAGGCCCAGTTGAAGGATCTTCTTCGCGGTGTCCTTATGGAGCGTAAGGCTTCTCTTATTGACGACGATGACATCCTTCATTCGCATGAGCCGGAGGACGCACAAAATCGCCGAGACGCCCTGCGCAATGATCGTCGCCCACGCAGCGCCCGGGACGCCCCAGCCGAAGCCGATGACGAACCACAAATCCAGAACGATGTTGAGAAGCGCCGCCGTCACAAGGAACATCAGCGGATAGAACGAATCGCCAAGCCCCCGCAGGATGCCGCTGATGATGTTGTAGAAGCCGCCGCCAATGATGCCGATGAAGATAATCTGAAGGTATGCCTTTGCGATCTCATAGTAGGCGTCCGGCGTTTTGACGAGGTGAAGAAGCGGCCCCGCAAGGGGAACGCCGACCACCGTGAGGAGCGCAGAGGCCAGAAACGTCAGGGTCACGGAGGTGCCGATGCATTTTTCAAGTCCCGCCTTGTCCCGCGCGCCGAAGAGCTGGGCGACCAGAATGCCCGCGCCGGTGCCGATGGACATAAAAACGATCATGAGCAAAAACAGGATGGGCATCGAGACGCCGATGGACGCGAGCGCCTGCACGCCGTCGTAGCCGTTGACCTCGACGGAGCAGTATTGGCCAACGACGATGGAATCGACCGTCGAGTAGAGCTGCTGAGCAAAATTGCCGATCAGAAGCGGAATCGCAAATTTCGCGATGTTCGTCATGGGCTTTCCGATGGTCATGTCCTGGGGTCCAAAGAACTGCTTGATTTTCCCGAGCACAAACACGCCTCCCGGAAACCGTTAGGTTCCTAATCATATGGTGCTAATATTGTAGCATATAGGGCATGCGGGATGCAATATGGCGCATGTAAAAGATAAAAATGTCCAATCGCATGAAGAATCGAAAACATTTTACTAGGTACCTTGACATCCTGGACGAGAGAGTGTATGATCTGAATCGAAAGGTACCTTGATAATAAGAAGGAGGAGTGAAACAGATGGACGAAATTGACGGGATCGCGATGGATCGCGGGGAACAGGCCGAGCGAGAAGGCGACGCCGCGGAGGATGCCGAAAAGTGGGCTGATATGAGAGAGCAGCGAAACGACCGTGTGTGGGTGGAAATCGGCGGCGCAGACGCGCGCGAAAGGGATCGCGAGGTGCGCGGGTGGCGGCGGCTCGACAACCACCGCCACGAGGGGTGCCGCCGCGGACCCGGAGACGGACATCACGGCGATCGCCGCGAGGATCATGGTCGCGGGCTTCGCAAAGAGGGGCGAGGCCTTGACGGACGCGGATTCGGACGCTGCGGCGAGGGACGCGCACCCGTCCTTCGCAAAGGCAGGGGCGAGTCCGCCTTTCGCGGCGCGCAAGGAGGCCGCTGCTGCACGCTCGGTTGCGGGCGGCGCTGGTCGGGCGAAGGACGCGGCAAACGCGGTTTCCCGGAAGGCGTGTGCATCCATAACTTTTGTGCATGTCCGCGCGCAAAGATCGGCCGCTGCGCGCTGAGAAGCTGACAGAAATAGCGCTCCCATCGTGGAAGCGCTTTTCTAATAGGAGAGGGGTTGCCTCCCCGCCGTCTTGGTCCTTAGTCGAGAATCTGCAGGGTGACGTCGATCTTGATTGTCTCGGCCTTGTAGGTTCGGGAAGGCTGCTCGAAGTTGAAGTAGCCGCCGAACGGAGAGTTGTTACCGCCGCCGAAGGCGTAGGAGCCGTCGGCCGTCTTCGTGAAGCCGCCGTCCGATTCGTCGCCGTCCACAGCCGTGTAGCGCACGACGGTGAGGGTTACGACGTCGCCCGCCTCGTGCTCGTCGATCACGGAGGTGAGGTCCTCGGTGGAAGTGACGCGCGTATCGTTGATTTCCACGATGTAGTCGCCCACCTGGACGCCCGCCGTCTCGGCGGGGCCGCCGGAGAGGAGGCTCTGCACATATAGGCCCGCGGGGATTTCGTCGTCGGTCGCCTCGTCGGCGCCCGAGACTTCCGTCACGCTCACGCCGATGCCGACGCGCTCAATCTTGCCCGTTTCGATCAGTTCGATGGCGATGGGGTATGCGGTTTCGATCGGGATTGCGAAGCCAAGCCCTTCGTAGGTGCTGCCGTAATACATGCTGCCGGAGTACTTCAGCGTATTGATGCCGATCAGGTTGCCGTTCACATCGAACAGGCCGCCGCCGGAGTTGCCGGAGTTGATCGCCGCGTCATGCTGGATGTAGTCCACGCTGCGGCTGGTGTTGCCGCCGTCCACCTCGCGGGACAGGCTCGAGATGATGCCCTGGGTTACGGTGTTATAGAGCGTCTCGCCGCCGGGGTTGCCGATCGCGACGACGGTTGAGCCGACGTACATCTTCTCGACCGAACCGATGGCGGCCGGAACGAGCGTCGCGGCCTCCGCCTCGTCTGTCACCTTCAGAACCGCCAAGTCGTAAGAGGTGTCGTAGCCGACGAGCGTCGCGTCCACCTTGTCGCCCGAGGGCATCAAGATCTGATAGCTGTCGCCGGACGCGACGACATGGTAATTGGTCAGGATGTAGCCGCCGTCCGCGATCGCCACGCCGGAACCCTCGGAATAGGTCTGTGTGGTGGAGGAGTTGTAGCCCCTGCTCCACATCTCGACGTTGGTGATCACGCCCACGACGGAGTCGGCGTTCTCGCGCGCCACGTAGATGGCGGGACTGGTGTCCTCGATCTCGTACGAGGGCACGGACGAGTTGGTCGCCTTGACGGCGGTGTCCTCCGCGAACACGCCGGTCGCGAGCAGCACAAGCAGCATCGCGGCCGCGACGAGGGCGGAGACGCCGGCTGTTATTTTATAGAAGCGGGTTTTATTTTTCATCGTCATGACCTCCTTTTTCGTTGCAGCATTATCATACTATAGAATCTATCGGAAATCATGAACAATTTTCAAACAATGGGCCCGGAAACGTGAATCATCCGTGAATCAAATCGCATTCTGGACAGATTGGCGCCGCGACCTTATAATAAAGGGAGCATTCGGATACGGAGAAGTGAAATGAAGTACTTGAAATTCGCCGTGGGCCGCGCCTTTGCTTGCGCGCTGGTCATATGGCTGGGCGTAACGGTGATGGCGCTCGTGCCCGTGATCCGGGGCGACCAGGCATATTCTCTGACCCTTCGCGAATACGTGGACTATCTGGATGCCGTGGTCCACATGGATTTTGGTCTCTCGAAGTTCTATAAGGCAGAGATCGGGCCCCTCGTGTGGCGGTACATGCCTTATACGATGGGCCTTTGCATCACCGCGAACCTCGTTGCCTGGGTGATCGGGAACATGATCGGTCTCATGGCGGGGGTCGCGCGCGGCAGGTCGCTCGCGCGGGCATTCGAATGGCTGGCGATGGTCGTCTATCCCGTCCCCTACTTCATCCTCGCACTCGTCGTCCAGATGGTCTTTGCCTATCTCCTCAAGCTTTTCCCGATCACCAGCCAGATCATGACGCGCCGGGGCTTCGAGGTGTTCTTCACCTCCCTTTTGCGTTCCTCGACGCTTCCCGCGATCACAATGATCCTCTCCGCGCTCGGCTGGTGGACGCTCTCCATGTCCTCGCTCGCGGGCACGGCTGCGGGGGAGGACTACGCCCAGTTCGCGCGGCTGCGCAACATCCCGGCGCGCAAAATCGCCCGCCGATACGTCCGGCCCAACTGCATGCTGCCGCAGGTGACGGCGCTCGCGATCCAGCTGGGCGCGGCGTTCGGGGGCGCGCTCATGACCGAGATGGTGTTCGGCTATCCGGGCGTGGGTTTTCTCATGCAGCGCGCGGTGTTCAACAATGACTATAACCTGCTTTTCGGCGCGTCCGTCATCTCCATCGTCGCGATCGCCGTCTCGACGACCGTCGTCGACCTCATCTATCCCCTTCTCGACCCGCGCGTGCGGCTTCGTTAAACCTCGACCTCGAGACCGTCGCATGCGACGATGAATTCACCTTCGCAGCTTTTGGCGACCTCCGCGTGGGTGGGGTGCAGCGTGCGTGCGAGGTGGGTGAGGTATACCTTCGCGTCCGGCTTCAAAACGGGCCTGATATGGCCGTGCGTGGGGTTCGGGCCGTTCATGGGATTTCGCAGCGTGCCCGTTATGAGCCGCACCATGCCCACCGTGTTGTGCTCGAAGATGCGGAAGTCCGAGGGGTACGCTTCGCCGACCGTCGCGTCGAAGACCGCAGCGTCAAGCTCCTCCTTTAAAAGCGCGTGCCACTCGGCGTTCAGGAGCCATGCGCCATCCGTCGCGTAGAAAAGGGTGCGGTCACCGCCCCGGACGATGAAGTGGACCGTCGTCTCGTGCGCGCGCTCGGTGGAGTGGTTCGAGGGAAGCGCCGTCACGCGCAGGCCCCGGACCTCGAAGTCTATGAGCGTCTCAAAGGGCACGACCGTGACGCCCGGGACGTTGATTTCGCCCGCCCAGCTCCTGTGCGCGTACGCGCGGACGGGGGCGATCGCTGCGAGCAGCGCCGGGTCGAAGTGGTCGCGATGGGAATGCGTATAGAGGATGTCGGTGACTGCGTTCGGGTCGCCGAGGTTCTTGAGCGCCCCGACCGTTCCGTCGATCATCACCGATCCGTCGATCAGCGCGCACGCGTTCGCGCGAAAAAACCCGTCCGACGGCTCCGCCCAGTCCGCCGCGCCGGTTCCGAGAAACTTGAGTATCATATCTGCCTCCGCTTTCCTCAAGGTGAGGGATTTTCGCTCATCATACCACAAATCGTCCCGACCGACAAATGAAAATCTCCAAAACGCAAACCGCCATCCCGGGCCTTCCGGGATGGCGGTATAAGTAGACTTTGATCCCGGCATGGGATCCTCAGGGGCGGCTTCCCTTCGTCACACCTCGATGGCCAGGGGCTGCCGGAGGAGCTCGAGCGAGCGCGGCATGCCCTCGAGGAGAGAGGGGACGATGTGGAGGAGCTCGACGCCGGCCGTGGAAAGCACGGCGGGCAGCGCGCGCTGGGCGAAGGCGAGGTCGAAGGCCTCGAGGGGCGTGAGCGAGAGGTGCGGCGTGACGGCGGCGCAGTAGAGCCAGAGCCCGTCGAGCGTGCGGCGGGAGAGGAGCACGCCGTGCTTCGCGAGCTCGTCGCGCAGGGCGCGCATCCGGCGCACCACCTGCTGGGCCACGCCGTGCTCGCTCGGAACGAAGAGCGCGTCGAGCGCCGCGCGGGTGAGTGCGAGATCGTCCGCGTCGAAGGCGCGCGCGGGCTTCGCCCAGGGCGCGGTCAGCCGCTCGGCGGAGAGGCGCAGGAGGAAGGCCCGGTCGAGCAGACGCGCCGGAAGCGGCTCGCCCTCTCCGCTGTCGCGCGCGGCCAGGATCACCTTCGCGGGGGAAGCGGCGTCAAGCCGCGAAACGACGCGCCGACAGAGGCCCGGCTCGGCGTTCACATCGTCGCAGAAGAAAATGGCCGGAAGTTCCGCATCCCAGGCGGCGGGCGGCTCGCCCGCGCCGTTCCAGGGGAGGAAGCGCTCCGCGCAGGAGATCCCGAGCGCGTCGGCCAGAAGCCGCGCGTACGCGGTCTTGCCGCTGCCCGTCGGGCCGGTGACGATCAGCTCCCCGGGGAGCGCAAACAGGGCGAGCAGGTTGACGATTTCGTCGTCCGATAACTCGAACCCGGCGGCGGAGAACCGCGCGCGCACGCGCGCGACGAGTTCCCTCAGCCCCATCGCGTTCACGCGTCGGAGCGTCTTCGCGGGCGCGGGCGCGGCGGGCGCGCCGCCGCTTTTCGCGAGGGCGATCAGGTCGAGCGCCCGGGAATTGATGGCAAACTCGCTCAGGCGCGCCTGCAATTTTTCGTTCGTCAGTTCCGCAACGGCGCGCTCGGCGGCTTCCGCGACGCGGCGCGCGTCCTCGGCGCGGGCGTTCAGTTCGGCGGCGCGTTCCTCGAGCGCCGCAACGCGCGCCGCGTGGGCCGCGATCTCGGCCTGATTCTCCGCGCGCGTCTCGCGCAGGATCTCGTCCTTTGCGTCATCGCGCGCGCGCTTGAGCTGCTCGATCTCGTCCGTCAGCGCCATGCGTGCGGTCTCGTACTCGAGCAGCCGCGCGGCGCGCTGTTCTGCTTCGCGCACGTCCTCGCCGGACACGATCGCCTTCATGAGTCCGTCCACGCCCGCGAGCGCGCGCGTCAGACAGCAGCGCGCGTCGAGATGATCCCACGCCTCCCGCACGGCGTCGACGGCGCGGTCAACAGGGCTGATGACGGGCTGGGCCGCCACCGAGCCGGGAACAGGATGCCCGAGCTGATCGATGCGGGAGCGCCGCCACTTGTCCTCGATGACTTCCTTCAGGCTCCGGCCGCGCCGGGGATTGATGCCCGTCTGGAGCGCGATGGACTGATCGTAGGGGCTGAGGCCCGGGTCGACCGGGCGCGGCAGCACGCGCGCGTCGCGGGTGATCCACGGCTTTTCGGCGTGCGGGTCCGACTCGGGCGCGGGTTCTGGCTGGGTCGGCGCCTCCGGCGCGGGTTTCTCCGCGCGCAGGACGGGCGGCTTCTGCGCGGGCGCGGGGGTCGGCGCAGAAGCAATCGCTGCCGCGGGCGCAATGGTTGCCGCCGGCGTGGGCATCGTGAGCGGTGGCATCGCGGGAGCGGTCGCGAAAAGCTCCTTGCCCGGCGCGGCGATGAAGAACGAGAGGATCTCCTCGCCGAAGCCCGGGATGTCGAACCGCTGCGCCGATGTAGCATCGATCCGCGCGTCGGTGCGCATAAAAGCCACGCCGCCCTCGATCTCCGCGATGGGCGCATGCGACCAGAGCTGATGTGAAACTTCGCCGCCCGCGCGCATCAGCACGCGCTGCGTGCGCGGTGCGGGACATGTCAGCGCGATATTGAGGGCGTCGTCCGGGGCCTCCTGACCGAGAATTTCGACGATCAGCCCCTCGCCGGGCTCGCGCACCACGTCCGAATAGATGATATAAGCGTTGGGCTCCGATTCGTCGCCCTTGTAGTTCTTGTTGGGCCTGATCTTGTCGTTCTCGTCCGGGTGCTCCCGCAGATCGACCATGCAGAACCCGCCCATCCGCCGCATCCGCGCCTTGAACCGGCTCGATTCGTTCTTGTCCGGCACGATCCGGATGCAGCCGTTTTCCGGGAATTCGTCGGGTTCTTCGTACTTCTCAAAGGCTTCGCCGTTTGCGGTGAGGAGAGGCTTAAACCTGAAATATGATTTTTGCGGATTGTCCTCTTCCAGAATGCCAATACAGAGTTTGCCGGGCAGCGCCATAATCGTCCCCCCAAGGTGCACAAAGAAATAGCTATAATATTTCTATTTCTAATATATAATACACGTTGCCGCTTCATATGTCAAGCTATAACGTATAATGTGTTACGTATACATAAACACGCCTGCCGATTGCATCAAATGCGGCTGAGGTGTATAATAATCGATGTTTGGAGGGATATCTATGCGCAAATTTGGCGTTGGAATCATCGGATGGGGCTTCATGGGGCGCACGCACGCGCACGCCGTCCGCTCTTTGGGCCTTTTTTATCCGGGCGCGGACTTCCGGGCGGAGATTGCGGGCGTCTGCTCGCGGCGGCTGGAAATGGCGCGCGAGGGCGCATCTGAGCTGAATGCCCCCTTTTATACGGACGATTATGAGGCGCTCCTCGCGCGGGACGATGTCGACGTCGTCTCCGTCTCGACGCCCAACGAGAACCACGAGGAGATGGCGATCGCGGCGATGCGTGCGGGAAAGCACGTCTACATTGATAAGCCGCTCTCGACGAGCGCGGAATCGGCGGAGCGAATCGCGGCCGTCGCGCGGGAGACGGGCGTTTATACCCAGATGGTGTTCAATAACCGTTATCTGCCGTCCATGATGCGCGCGAAAGAGCTCGTGGACGAGGGGAAAATCGGAACCCTTCTTTCGTTCCAGGCGCGGTATCTCCACTCCGGCTCCATCGACCCCAATAAGCCCGTCGGCTGGAAACAAACCGGTCAGGGCGGCGTGCTCCTCGACCTCGGGAGCCACGCGCTCGATCTCATCTTTTGGCTGTGCGGCTACCCGGCGCAGGTGGCGGCGGCGGCGCGCACGCTCTACCCGGAAAGGCCACTTCGGGACGGCGGCGCCACGCGGGAGCTGACGGAGGATATGGAGCTGGTCGTCTTGCGCATGAAAAACGGCGCGCTTGGCACGGTAGAGGCGTCGAAAATCGCGACCGGCGCGAACGATGAACTGACGATCGAGGTGCGCGGCGACCGGGGCGCGATCCTGTGGGACCTCATGCAGCCGAACTACGTGCGCTTCTTCGACAACACGCGCCCGGAGGCACCGCTCGGCGGCATGCGCGGCTTCGTGGACATCGAGTCTGTGGCGCGCTACCCTGCGCCCGGCGGCTCGTTTCTGCCGCCGAAGAATGCGATCGGCTGGGATCGCGGACATACCCACTGCTACTTTTCGTTCCTCGACGCCATCTGCCGCGGCGTGCGCCCGGAAAACGGGATCGAGGAGGGCGCGCGGCTGCAGAAGCTCCTCTCCCGGATCAAGACGGCGGCGGAGCGGGGCGTCTGGGTCGATACTTCGGACGTATAGGCGAAACCGAGGGGCCCGTCCGCGCGTCAAAGGAAATGTTTCCCCAAAAAGGCGGCACGGGCCGCGAAAAGGAGCTTTCATGCGGAAAGAAAAAAAGCGCATGCGTGCGGCGGCCGTTTTTTGGTGGCTGCTCGCGGCGGGCTGGATCTACGTTCTGTTTTATTTGTCGCGCCAGACGGCGGCGGACTCCGCCGATTTGAGCGGCTGGTTCGCGCGGGGCGTGCTTCGGCGGCTCTCGTTTCTGAACGTGAGCGAGAGGACGTTCGAGTTTTACATGCGCAAACTCGCGCACTTCGGCATCTTCGCGGTCGAGGGCTTCCTCGTGCGCATGGCGCTTTTCGCCACAAAATCTCGCAGGGGCGTCAACACCCTGTTCGCGATCCTTCTGTGCCTGCCGCTCGCGGTCACAAACGAACTTTCCGAGCTGACCGCGCTGGGCAGGGGCTGTTCCGCCTGGGACATGGGGATCGACATGGCGGGCGCGGTTCTGGGGATTCTGGTCGCCGCGCTTTTCGCGTGGATCTGGGAGAGCTTCGCGATTCGGCGAAGGTACAGTCAAATGAATCGGGAATAAGGGCGGCTTGCATGCCGCCGCCTGCGGATTGAAGAGAAAGGGGCTACGTGACCCCTTCATTCATCCCCAGGTTACGGAGTTTATCGGCAGTGAAAAGGCGGGTCGACCGCCTTTTTTCATGTCCGGGCGAACCTTTTCACGATTCCGATCATCTAACGGGTGTCGATCGACCGACGCGGAGGGCACAATGGACGAACGGGAATTTGACGCGCGCATCCGGCTTCTGACGCCCCGGCTGTACCGCGTGGGGCGCACGCTGACGCGCCGCGAAGCGGACCTGGAGGACGCCGCGCAGGAGGCGGTCTTCAAGGCGTGGCGGCATCGCCATGCGCTGCGCGAGGAGCGGTATTTCGAGACGTGGGTGATCCGGATCCTCATCAACGAATGCCGCAGAATCGGCCGCAGGCGCGGGCCGGAGCCCCTCCCGGAGGACGTCCGCGCGGACGATCCCCCAAGCCCCGATCTGGGCGACGCGCTCGAGCACCTCGACGTTCGTTTCAGGCTCCCCGTGACGCTTCACTATATCGAGGGCTACCCCCTCGAGGACATCGCGCGCATCCTGAACGTCCCGCTCGGCACGGTCAAGCGGCGGTTGTTCACCGCGCGCAGGCGACTGAAGGACGCGCTGGAAGGCGGTGAAGAAGCATGAGGGATTGGAAGGCCGCGTTCGGGACTCCCCCCGCGCGCTTCGAGGCGGCTGTCGAACGCGCGCTCCTGGAGAAGGAGAAGAATAGAATGATCCGTGGAAAGAGGAAGTGGACGATTCTTTTGGTCGCGGCGCTGACGGCGGCGCTGTTGGCGGGCATGGCATGCGCGGCGGTGGAGTCGGGTCTGATCGGCAAATTGAAGCGCTACGGCATCGAGCCCGCCGAAGGCGCGGAGGACGTCATCGCGCGCGACCTCGGTTCGGCGACGGCTGGAAACGTCACGATGACCGTGACAGAGGCCGCCTACGCGGGCAAGACGCTGGACCTGATGATCGAGTTTACCGGCGGCTCTTTGCAGCACGCGTCGAACGGGAACCTCAAGGTCGCCGCACAGGAGATGGAATTTGACAACATAAGCGTCGGATCGTGGAACGATGGAGACGTGAGGATGGCGTGGGTGACCATCACATTCGACCGGGAGGCGCCGGATCGGCTCAGCCTGACTGTGACGGCGCTCAATGGACTGGAGGTCTCCTTCACCATCGACAAGACCGAGGCGGAGGCGGTGACGCCCATTACCGAGAAGACGGTCTCCGACGACGGCACGCTCACCGTGTACAGCTTCGAGCTCTATCGCTCACCGCTCTCACAGGTGGCGTACGTGAACTACGATTACGACCTGCCCGAGCCGCGCATGGGCTATACCATCGAGTTCCTCGACGCGGATGGAAACGCGCTGGACTACGGCATGGGCGGCAGCGTGGGTCTGGGGATCCTCGAGGACGGCACGGAGGTGTTCCGGCAGGAAACCATCCTCGGCCTCGACGCGGAGGTGGCCGCGCTGCGCATTGTGAAGAACTCCGAAGAGAAGACGTTCGGGACGGTTCCCGTTCCGCAATACTGAGGCAGGGGGCGCGAACGCGCCCCTTGCCCTTTTTATGCCGCTTTTGTCATGTTCCCGGCAGCTTTGGTACACTTGACAATCGCCCCCCAATCGCTTACACTTGGTAACAATATTGATAAAGGGGCTGATTTACATGCGAAGTCTGGAGCTTTCCATCCTCGACATCCTCGCCGAGGACGCGCGCACGGGTGTTTCCCAGATGGCCACGATGCTCGGCGTTTGCCAGGCCGAGGTCGCCGACACCGTTGCGCGGCTCGAAAAGCAGCGCATCATCATCAAGTACCCCGCGCTCATCAACTGGGAAAAGGTCGAGACCGAACAGGTCGAGGCCCTCATCGAGGTTCGGATCACGCCCATGCGCGACCGCGGCTTCGATGCCGTGGCAGAGCACATTTATCGCTTCGACGAAGTTTCGAGCGTGTTTCTCATGTCTGGCGGCTACGACCTCATGGTGATGCTCAAAGCGCGCACGCTCAAGCAGCTCGCGCTCTTCGTCGCCGAGAAGCTCTCCACCATCGACGGCGTCATGTCCACCGCCACCCACTTCGTTCTGAAAAGATACAAGACGGAAGGGGTCGTCATCGACGAGGCGGCCGAGGACGACCGGCTTCAGGTGTCACCGTGAATTACGATCAGGTGCTCTGCGGCCGCATGGTGAATGTGCCGCCCTCCGGCATCCGCAAATTCTTCGACATCGTGAGCGAGATGCGGGACGTCATCTCATTGGGCGTCGGCGAACCCGACTTCAACACGCCCTGGACGTATACCGATGCCGCCATCTACTCGCTTCGGCGCGGCCAGACCCACTACACGGGCAACCGCGGCCTCAAGGAGCTCTGCCGGCTCATCGCGCGCTACGAGCTGGAGCGCCACGGCATGGAGTACGATCCCGCGACCGAGGTCATGGTGACGGTCGGCGCGAGCGAGGGGATCGACCTCGCGCTTCGCGCGCTCATCGAGCCGGGCGACGAGGTCATCGTGCCCGATCCGAGCTATGTCTCCTACATGCCGGGCGTCGCGTTCTCAAACGGCGTGGTCGTTCCCGCGCCCACGCGCATGGAGGATCAGTTTCGGCTCTCCCCAGAGGCGCTCAAATCCCTCATCACCGAAAAGACGAAGGCGCTCATTATGCCCTATCCCAACAATCCCACGGGTGCGGTGATGCGCAGGGAGGATCTCGAGGCCATCGCGGAGGTTCTGCGCCCCACGAACGTCGTGGTGATCTCGGACGAAATCTACTCCGAGCTCAATTACACCGGCGAGGGCCACGTCTCCTTCGCCACCATCCCCGGCATGCGCGAGCGCACCATCACGCTTAACGGCTTTTCCAAGGCCTTTGCGATGACAGGCTGGCGGCTCGGCTACATCTGCGCGCCCCGGGAGATGCTCGACGTGATGCTCAAGATCCACCAGTACACCATCATGTGCGCGCCCACCTCCGCTCAGTTCGCGGCCATCGAGGCACTCCACACCGGCTTCTCCAACGACTTCGAGGACGTGCGCCGGATGGTCGACGCCTACGACATGCGCAGGCGAATCCTCGTCGAGGGCTTCCGCGCGGCGGGCCTCTCCTGCCACGAGCCCATGGGCGCGTTTTACGTCTTCCCCTCCGTTCGGGGAACCGGCCTCTCGTCCCAGACGTTCTGCGAACGCCTCCTTTACGATAAGAAGGTCGCCACCGTTCCCGGCGACGCCTTCGGTTCTCTCGGCGAAGGCCACATCCGCTGCTCCTGCGCCTCCTCCAACCAGAACATCGTGGAGGCGGTCAGGCGGATCGGGGAGTTTGTGAGCGAGCTGCGGTGAGGCGCGGTGGCCAAGGTTGCCACCTTCTGGATCCCGTCAACAAGCTTTCGGAGTTATCCTTCCAAAAGTAAAGTCGGCGGCTTGGGGTTTGGCCCCCAAGCCGCCGATGCGCATTCATGCACGTTTCTCTCAGTATGGGTTTCCAAAGGACCGGTGGCCCTTTGGTGGGGGTGCCGGGGGTGGAGCCCCGGCTTCGCGTCCCCTGCCCTCTGCTAGTACACCGTCACCAGCGTGCCCGCCGCGCAGTTATTGTAGATCCACTTGGCGTCCTCCACCTTGAGGCGGATGCAGCCGTGGGAGGCGCGGGAGCCGAGGGCGTTGACGGAACCCTGGCGGAGCGTGGAGGTATCCTTCTCGTCGTAGAGCACGGAGTGGAACATGATGCCGCCGACGATGACGTAGCCGTACTGGGCCCAGCAGTCGTAATCCTTGAAGTAGTACCACCGGCCGACGGGTCCGCCCGCGGCCCACGTGCCGTAGGGGGTGGGATTGGCTTTCGTGCCGGTCGAGCAGATCATGGACTTCACGAGCTTGGTGTAATCGCCCTCGACCCATTCGTAGACATACACCTTCTGATCCGAAACCGAGATCTTGACCTTATAGGGGTTCGCGGGCCGGTCGGACTTGATGGCGGCGGTGGAGAACATCAGCCGCTGGGTCGTCTCGTCCGCTACGCCCGTCTGTTCGAGGCTGTTGCGCTTCTGGAAGTATTTCACGGCCGCCTCGGTACCACCGCCGAACTGGCCGTCGATGCCGTTGTAGCTGGAGAGGTACCAGAGCGAGGCGAGCCTGCGCTGGAGGCGCACGACCTCGTCGTCGTTCGCCGCGCCCCGCGCGAGATCCTCGACGTAGAGGTCGACGTTTTTCATGGCAATGATGTCGACCATGAGCTCGTCCGTCACGACGCCGTCGGGCTCGTAGGCGGGCGTCGGGGTAGGCTCGACGGTTGCTTCAATGGGTTCGTCCGTCACCTCGGGCTGGTTTGCCGTGTCAAGGAGCGTGATGCCCGCAGTCGTTTCCGGCGTCGCGGTAGGTTCGGGCGTCGGCTCGGGCGTCGGCGCGATGGTCGGAGTCGGGGAGGGAGTGGGGTTCGCCTCGTAGTAGGCGACCTCCCTGTCGTACACGTACTGCTGGTAGCGCTTCACGCCTTCCTCGGTCGCGGCGCCAAAGTCGCCGTCGACGGAGTCGCTCATGAATCCCATGACCTGCAGCGCCTGTTGAATGAGCTTGATCTCCTCGCCCTTCGCGCCTCTCGCGCGGGGCGTCGGCTCGGGGGTGGGCTTCGGAACGGCGGAGGCGGCGTTCAGCTGTGCGAGCGTCTTTTCGTCCGCCGCGCCGGTCACCTCAAGGCCGTTCGTCTCCTGGAATTCCCGGATCGCATGTTCCGTGCTCGCGCCGAAGATGCCGTCGGCGGTGCCGGTCAGGTAATCGAGCTCCATCAGCCGGGTCTGGATGTCCTTGACGGTGGTGTTTGTTTCATCGTCGCGCGCGCCGTTCGCGAGCGGCGTAGGGGAGGGGGTGGGCAGCGCGGACTCGTCGCCAAAGAGCATTCCGAGCGTCCTTTCATCCCTTTCGCCCGTTGCCTCGAAACCGCAGAACGCCTGGAACGCCTTGAGTGCCTCGGTGGAACGCGGCCCGAAAATACCGTCCGCCTTCCCGGTCAGAAAGCCAAGCTCGATGAGGCGCGTCTGAATCTCAACGTCCGTATAGGTCGCCTGGGTTGCCGAAGGCTTCGGCGTCGTCTGGGACTCGCTGTGCGCGGTGGCGTTCATGATCCGGCTCAGCATGGTCTCTCCGTCGTCGTCGACGGCGATGAACCCGCAGGCGGTCAGCGTCATGATCGCGGCCAGCAGCGCGGCAAGCAGTTTCTTTCTCATTTCGAGCACCTCTGTGTTTTTGTTGCGTATATGAGACGCAACAATGCCTCGTGTAGTTTCATGCAATTAATGGCGCAGCATGCGCTAAAAATTGCGCGACCGGAAAGCGCGGATTCAGCGCGACATCCGCTCGCGCCACCTCTCGCACACCTCGCGTACCTCCGCGCGATCGGCGGGCCGAAGGAGCCAGACGAAGTTCGCGTCGCCGCGCGCGCGCCTTTGCGACAACAGACCGTTCGTCCTCCGGTCCGTCTCGAGATACGCGCCGATGGATGAGAGAAGCGTCATCTCGATCCGCCCGCCCTCCGGCGTGAGAACAACGATCGTGAATCCCTCTCCACCCTTGCTTCCGAGCCCGAACGCGCCGCCGAGCCCCGTCGCCTCGACCGCGACGGGCAGCGTGCCCACCGTGAGCGCGCCGGGCGGGTATCGATCCACGCGAAAATCGGCGTCCTCTCCCGGCCCCGGGCCGTAGAGCACGCACCTTTCTTTTCCGTTGACAGCGAGGCCCCAGAAGCCGCCCTCGCGCTGTATGTAGAGGGAGAGTTCGGGGTCGAACCCCTCTTCCCGCGCCCGCGCCGCGAACGCAAGTCTCTTGTCCTCGAGAATCCGAAGCTGATCGCGGCGCGCCGCGCCGTCTGAAAATTGTCCCATGTGTGCACCTCAATAATCGGGAGATAAGACGGAAATGTTACGGGTAAAGAAGCGTGTTAAAAATTGCGTAATAAAATCATTTTTGGTGCCGATCAGTGTCTGCCCGCGCCGATGGCGCAGACGGCGTTTATGAGAATCACGGCGAGCAGCGCGTGCAGCGGGTTCGTGATCGCGAAACCCTCCACGAAGTGCGCGCACGCGTACAGAAGCGCGATGTCGATCACGGGCTGGATGAGCCCCATTGTGAGGCAGCCGATGGGGATCGAGAGGATCCGAATGATGGGCCGCACGGCGACGTGAACGGTGCCGAGCAGCGCGCCCATGGCGATGGACGCCGCCAGACTCGCCGACTGAAACCCGTCCAGCATTTCCACGCATGTCGGGATCGCGAGCACGCAGCACGCGAATACGATTGCCGCCCTGCTACCCTTGCGCATCGGGGAACCTCTCATCAATGATATCACAAAATTCCTCCCAGGCGCCGCTTCGCGGAGGTCTTGACTGAAAAGTCAACGTTTCGTCACGGGTCGGGTGCCTGAACGACAGACTGTATGCCCACAGCGCGAGCTGCCGGCCCGGCATGCCGTTTCCATAGCGCATGTCGCCCCACAAAGGGTGACCGACGTTCGCGTGCTGCACGCGGATCTGGTGCGCGCGGCCCGTCATGAGCTCCACGTCGGTCAGCGTCAGCCCGCCTCTTGCCGCGACCGGCGCGGTCACAAGCTCGGCGCGCTTCGCGTCCTTCGTCCCCTCTGGCACGGCGCGCACCATTCCGTCCGCGCCCTTCAAGAGCCAGTCGACGAGCCGCGCAGGCGCGCGCATCTCGCCCTCGACCACCGCTAGATACTTCCTGCCCTGCGCGTGCTCCCGGAATTGCGCGCCCAGCCGCGCCGCGGCCTTTGACGTCCTTGCGAACACCATCACGCCGCCCGCCGGACGGTCCAGCCGGTGCACCAGCCCCAGGTATACGTTGCCCGGTTTCTTGTATTTTATTCCAACATATTCCTTCAATTCGGTCAGCGCGTCCATGTCCCCCGAGGCGTCCGCCTGCGAGGGCATGTTCGGCGGCTTTACCGCCACCAGTATGTGATTGTCACAGTACAACACGTCCATGAAGACACCTCCGAGGGGGGACGGGGATCGCGCCGGGCGCTGAACGGGTCCAGCTCAAGGGAGGACATTTATTTGTCCGAAGTGCGGCGGCGGAGCAAGGGGTAGGGACATCGTCCCGGGGCGCAGGGGCGGAGCCCCTCCGTCATCCCTCCCTCAGCAGCTCCGTCGGCGCGCCCGCGTAGAGTACCGCCATCTTATGGAGGGCGCGGGTGAGGCAGACGTAGAGGAGGCGCGCGTCGAGCGGACGTGAGGGGAAGCTTTTTTCGTCGGCATCGAGGACGACTACGCCGTCGAACTCGAGGCCCTTGACGGCATCCGCGGGCGCGAGCACCACGCCTGTGGGATAGCTTTCGGCCTGCGGGTCGAGGATCGTCCAGCCGAACCTTTGGGAGAGCGCCTCGAGCCTTTTGCGAGAGCGCGCCATGACGGCGACGGAGCGGAGCCCGGCGCCCATCCACTGGGCGACGATCTCGGAAAGTTCGCGCTCGCCGCCCTCGGCGAAGAGGGGCGCGTCCCCGTGGCGCAGAACCGGCTGCGCGGGACGGAGGTTCGCGATGGGCATGTTCCGGACGACGCGCGAGGCGAAGTCCATGATCTCGATGGTGTTGCGGTAACTGGTGACGAGCTCGTGGCGGCTGCATGCGCCCCCGAACACGCCCCTTGTCAGTTCCTCCCAGTTGGAGAGCCCGCGGTAGCCCGCGATGCCCTGCATGAGATCGCCCACGATCGTGAAGGTCGCGCCGCGCGCCATCCTCCTTAATAATTCGACCTCGAGGGGGTTAAAGTCCTGCGCCTCGTCGATGACAATGTGGCGGATGTCGAGCCTTTTGAGTTCCAGTACGCGCATGGCGATGAGCGCGATGGGCGCAATGTCCTCGCGCTCGAACGTCTTTTTCGAGAGCGTGTACTCCGCCGCGCGCTTCATGCCGCCCGTCGCGCCGCGCTCGAGCTGATCCGCGAGAAAGCGCAGGTAGAGCTTCTTCGGGTCGAGCTCGGGAAAGAGCTTCATGGCTTTTTTCGGGAAATCGAGCCGCTGCGCCTTCAGCTGCTTCTGGCGCTCAAGCATCGAATCGTGCAGCTTCTGCGCCTTCCGGGTGCGCTCTTCCTTGGAGGCGACGGTCTTGGGAAGCTCGGTGATGCGCCGGTCGCATTCCCTCTGGTACCATTCGCCGATCGAGTGCGCGGCCTGCGCGGCGCGCAGCTTCAGCTGCTTCTTGAGCTCGTCGAGCCGCCTTTTTAATGGAAACGGTTTTTCGTCCACAAGCAGGAACTGCCGGAGCTCGTCCGCCCGGTAGACGGGGATCGGCCCGAACAGGATGTCCTCGGCGGGCGGGAACGACTCCTCGTATTCGTCGAGCCAGCGGTCGAGCCGCCGGAGCATGTCGAGGGAACCCTTGTACCTCTGCGTTTCCGTATAGGCGGCGAGCGAGACATCGTCGAGCGCCAGCACGTCCTCAAGCGCCATGGACGGCCTGATGACCGGCAGCGCACCGTCCAGCCAGTCGGCCATGAGGCGCGCAAAGGTTGTCTGACGCACGTTCTCGACGCCGAGGTCGGGAAGCACTTGCGCGATATAGTTGAGGAAGAGCGGGTTGGGCGCGAGAATCAGCATGTTGTCGGCGCGGAGCCTTTGCTGGTATGTGTACATGAGATAGGCGATGCGGTGGAGCGCGATGGTGGTCTTTCCCGAGCCCGCGACGCCCTGCACGACGAGGTTTTGATCGATGGGGTAGCGGATGACATAGTTCTGTTCTGCCTGAATGGTGGTGACGATCTCCCGGAGCCGCTCGCCGGTCGTTTCCCCGAGCACTCCTTGCAGGAATTCGTCCTGCGAGACGATGTCTGCGTCGAAAATGGTCTGGATCTCGCCATCTTCGATCCCGAATTGGCGCTTGAGTGTCAATTCCCCTTCGACGACGCCGTCCGGCGCTTCATACTTCAGGGGGCCGATCTGCCCGGAGTAGTAGAGGTTCGCGACGGGCGCGCGCCAGTCCACCACCTCGACCTCAAGAGAGTCCGTCCGGAGCACGCCGTACTTTCCAATGTAGTACGTCCGGGGGTCGCCGCCCGTCTCCGTGAAATCGATGCGGGTGAAGTACGGCTTCCGCTTCGCCTGTCCGAGGTTCCGCTCGGTCTGCAGCGCCCTCAGATACATCATCTCTCGCAGCGGCAGCGCGTCCGGATCGTACATGCGCGCCGTCGTGAGTCCGCCCTCCGCCGCCAGCCGGTCGTTCACCGCCACTTGCCGCTCCCGTTCGATGATGTCCCGCGTCTCGATCAGGTGCCCGACTTCCTCTGCGTATGCCGGATGTTCCGTCGCAGCCATGCCCTCTCACACCTCCCGGTTTTTGCGTAGACATCCATTCTATCACAAAATCCCCCTATGCGCAATATTTGCGGAAGGTTTTTCTGGGATATCTGCCTTGTGCATCCGTAATTTTCCACTCCGCGCTTGTTTCCTTTTTCTACGCCCGTCGCTCCCTTCCGACAAGGCGCGCGGAGAGAATGCCAAAGATCAGAATCAATCCGAGGCTCCATACGAGGGCTTCGGGGAGACGTGGGATTGCGGCTCCTTTGAGGGTGGCGCGCATGGAATCGGCGATGGGCGAAAGGGGCTGGTAGGTCGCGAACGCGCGCAGGGGACGGGCCATGGTCTCGGTGGGAACGAAGCCGCTCGAGAGGTAGGGGAGAAAGAGCACGGTGAAGCTGAAGGCGCCCGCGCCCTCGGCGCTGTGCGCGATCAGACCGAACACGGCGGAGATCGCGGTGATGGCGAGCGCGTAGAGCGCGGAAAGGAGCAGCGCGGCGAAAAGCCCGAAGGGGGTCGCGGTGGGCGCGCCGCCGAGCAGAAGCGCCATCCCGAACACGCAGGCCACGGCGATAGCATTGCGGGCGAGGGATGCTGTCGCGTGTCCCGCGAGGAAGGCGTGGCGCGAAACGGGCATGGAGCGGAACCGCTCGACGAAGCCGCCCGCCGCGTCCTGAAAGACAGCGCCCCCCGTCGCGGAGGCGCAGAAGCCGATGGCGGTCAGAAGGACGCCCGGCAGTACGTAGGCCGCGTAGTCTCCGCCGGGCGCGATGGCCCCGCCGAATACGGCTGTGAACAGGAGATAGAGCATGACCGGCAGAACGACCGCTGTGATGTAGGTGTCGGGGTTTCGGAACACACGCAGAAGACAGCGCGCCGTCATGGCCGAAAAATCGCGCGTCAAGAGACTTCCTCCTTCGATATGATGTCCAGATAGGCGTCCTCGAGCGTCGCGGGCCGCGCATCGAAGGATACGAGCCCCTCGCCGGCGAGAAGGCACAGCGCCTCGCCCACGCTGGCCGCGTCGCCCCCCGTCTCGACGACGAGGTTCGCGCCGCCGATTTTCTTCTCAAACGCGGCCAGGCGCGCCGCCGCCGCGCGGCAGGATGCCTCGTCCCGGAACGAGGCCTCGATCTCGCCGCGCGCGAACTTCGCCTTCAGGTCGCGCGCCGTGCCGACGGTCGCGATCGTGCCTCCCGCGAGCACGGCTACCCAGTCGGCGAGCATGTCGGCCTCCTCGAGATGCTGCGTCGTGAGGAGGATCGCCGCGCCCGCAGCGCGCAGGCTTTTCACCTCGCCCCAGAGCGCGATCCGGCTCTCCGGGTCGAGGCCCGTGGTCGGCTCGTCGAGGAACAAAAGCGGCGGGTTCCCGATGAGTCCCATCGCCAGGTCAAGCCTTCGGCGCATGCCGCCCGAGTACGCTCCCGCGCGCTTCTTCGCCGCATCCGAGAGCCCGAACCGATCGAGCAGTTCGTCTGCGACGGCCTTCTGCTTCGGCATGTGCCTGAGCCGCGCCATGAGGACAAGGTTCTCCCGCCCGGTCAGCATGTCGTCGACGGCGGCCGCCTGCCCTGTCAGGCCGAACAGCGTCCGCGCCCGCGCCGGTTCCCGCAGCGCGTCCACGCCGAAGAGCGAAACAGTTCCCGCGTCGGGCCGCAGAAGGGTGGTCAGAATCCGGATCATGGTCGTCTTGCCCGTGCCGTTCTTGCCGAGCAGGCAGAGGATCTCCCCCGGCGCGACGTCCAGATCGACCCCCCGCAGCACCCGTGCTTTGCCAAACGATTTCTCGACGCCCCGCGCCTCGATGGCATTCACGCAATCCCCTCCTTTAAAAGGAAGCCGGCCAGAATCTCGGCGGTCGGCGGAACGAACGCCGCGCCCAGCGACGCGCGCAGGATGAATGCGCCCTCGACCGCCGAGAAGAACGCGCACGCCATCGCCCGCGCATCGCCCGCGCGGAACACACCCGCCGCTTGCCCGCGCGCGATCATGTCGGAAAGCGCCGCGATCATCGCCCTGTCCGCCTCCACAAGCGCCTCGAGCCGCGGATCACCCATGAGAAGCGCGCGCGTGATGAGAATCATGACGTCTGAAAAGGCTTCGCCATCCCCCGTATCCCGCGCGATTTCGCCCGCGACCGCGAGGAGCGTCTCGCGCGGCGCGCCCGTCTCGAACGCCGCCTTGACGGAGAGCAGACCCTCCCGCGCCTCGTTCGCGATCTCGACAAAGAGCTCGTCCTTCGAACGGTAGTGCCGGTACAGAAGCCCCGTACTTACCCCCGCGCGCCGCGCGATGTCCGATACGCCCGTCGCCTCGAGCCCCTTGCGCGCGAACAGATACACCGCCGCTTCCCGAATCTTCTCCCGCGTCGCCTCGCGCATCTTCTCAAACTGCTCCTCCGAGCGCGGCATGAGACCACCTCCTTATGGATGAATGAATCATAATTCATTATAATATGCTGAGCCCGCTCCGTCAAGCACAATTTATTAAACTGACAGGCGCATGATTCTATGGAGGTTTCACAAAGCGGAACGGGAGGGCAGGGACAGCGCGAAGCGCACCGCGGCCCTGAATCCGCGTTCTGCAGGCATAAACGGGCGGAATTTAACTTGACATATTTCAGCATAGATGGTTTAATAAAAATCGCTTTTGAGTTTAGTAATTATAAACCGAGGTGAGAGGTGTGGAGATCGGAAAGGTGATCAAGCGGCTTCGGCTGCAGAGGGGACTCACGCAGGAGGAGCTGGCCGACCGGTGCGAGCTCTCGAAGGGCTTTATCTCGCTCCTGGAGCGCGATCTTACCTCGCCATCGATCCAGACGCTCAAGGATATCCTCGAATCCCTCGGCACAGACCTCAAGACCTTCTTCAGCGATTCGGCGGACGAGAAGATCGTCTTCACCGCCGAGGACATGTTCGTGAAGGAGGACGCGGACGGCATGCGCGGCTTCGTGAAGTGGCTGGTTCCCTCCGCGCAGAAGAACCGCATGGAGCCCATCCTCATCGAGATGGCGCCCGGCGGCGAGACGGACGAGGACGATCCGCACGAAGGCGAGGAATTCGGGTATGTGCTCGCGGGCACCGTCCGGGTGATCGTGGGAGACCGATCCATGCGCGCGCGCAAGGACGACAGCTTTTATTTCAAGCCCAACGCCCCGCACCGGCTCGCGAACGCCGGAAAGGGCGCGTGCCGGGTCCTCTGGATTTCGACGCCCCCCAGCTTCTAAGCGGAGTGATACATATGTACGACGATATGCGGCTCATCGAGCTTCAAAGGATTTCCAAAAACTTCGACGACACGCAGGTGCTGCGCGACGTCGATCTCTATATCAGGAAGCGCGAGTTTCTGACGCTTCTCGGCCCTTCCGGCTGCGGCAAGACGACGATGCTTCGGATCATCGGCGGCTTCGAGTTCCCCACGGAGGGGAAGGTGCTCTTCGAGGGCAAGGAAATCACCGACGTTCCGCCCTACAAGAGGCGCGTGAACACGGTCTTTCAGAAGTACGCGCTCTTTACGCACATGAACGTCTACGACAACATCGCCTTCGGCCTCAAGCTCAAGAAGATGTCGAAATCGGAGATTGAAAAGCGCGTCAGGCGCATGCTCTCCCTCGTCAATATGGAAGGATACGAGAAACGCTCGTCGGACTCGCTCTCCGGCGGCCAGCAGCAGAGGATCGCCATCGCCCGCGCGCTCGTCAACGAGCCGGAGGTGCTTCTGCTGGACGAACCGCTCGGCGCGCTCGATTTGAAGCTTCGAAAGAACATGCAGCTGGAATTAAAGGCCATGCAGCAGGAACTGGGCATTACGTTTATCTACGTGACCCACGACCAGGAGGAGGCGCTCACCATGTCCGACACCATCGCGGTGATGTCCGGCGGGCGCATCCACCAGATCGGCGACCCGAAGCGCATCTACGACGAGCCGAAGAACGCCTTTGTCGCGGACTTCATCGGAGAATCGAACATTCTGCCGGGCGTAATGCTCGAGGACGAGCTGGTCGAGATGGCGGAGCGCAAATTTCCGTGTGTGGACGAGGGCTTCCAGAAAAACGAGGCGGTCGACGTCGTCGTGCGCCCGGAGGACATCATGGTCGTGGGCGAGGACGTGGGCATGCTGACGGGCGAGGTCGACTCCGTGATCTTCAAAGGCGTGCACTACGAAATGATGATCCGGGCGGGCGGGTATCGCTGGAAGGTGCATTCGACGACCATGCAGCCCGCGGGCAGCGTGGTGGGCCTTTCCATCGTGCCGTTCAACATTCACATCATGCGCAGGGAGGACGCGAGCCTCAAATGAAGCGATCGATTTTCGCCGCGCCCTATGCGGCCTGGATGGCGATCTTTACGATCATGCCGGTCGTGTTCATCGTTTATTATGCGTTCACGTCGAAATCCGGCGCGTTCTCGCTCGCGAACTGGGCGGACTTTTTCACGGCGGGGAATCTGCGCACCGTGTGGGTGAGCGTGTACCTCGCGCTCCAGTGTACCGCCATCTGCCTCGTCGTGGGCTATCCGGCTGCGTATTTTCTCGCCAGCAAGGAATTTTCGCGGAACAAGACGCTGTTCGTTTTGATCCTTCTCCCCATGTGGATGAACTTCCTTCTGCGCACATATGCCATGCGCGCGCTGCTTCTGGACAACGGGGTCATCAACACCCTCCTCGTCTGGCTGGGCGCGGGCAAAAAGCAGCTCCTCAACACCGAGGGCGCGGTTCTCATGGGCATGGTGTACAACTACCTGCCGTTCATGATCCTGCCGATCTACACCTGCCTTCGGAAGTTCGACCGGCGCGTGATCGAGGCGGCAGAGGATCTGGGCGCGAACCCGTATCAGGTGTTCATGAAGGTGACGATGCCCCTCTCGGTGCCGGGCGTCGTCTCGGGGATCACCATGGTGTTCATGCCCGCGGTCACGACCTTCGCCATCTCGCGGCTCCTCGGCGGCGGCATGACCTACCTCATCGGCGACATGATCGAGAGCCTCTTCATGACCTTCCGCAACTGGAACTACGGCTCGACGATCTCTCTCATCCTCATGGCGCTCATCATCTTCTCGATCGCCATTCTTCGAAAGGTCGATCCGAACGGGGAAGGGGGTGGCATGTGGTGAGAAAGGCGTTCCGCTCGGCGTACTTGGGGCTGATTCTCCTGTTCCTCTACGCGCCCATCGCGGTGATGATCGTGCTCTCGTTCAACAAATCGGTCTCTTCCGCGCAGTGGACGGGCTTCACCCTCAAGTGGTACGCGGAGCTCTTCGACAACCGCTCGATCATGGACGCGCTGCGGCTGACCCTCGAGGTCGCGTCCATCGCCACACTGGTTTCAACGGTGCTCGGAACCGCCGCCGCCATCGGCATTCACGCCATGAAAAAGGGCTGGGCGGCGTGGCTCATCAACATATCGTATCTCCCGATGACCATGCCGGACATCGTAACGGGCATCTCCCTGATGCTTCTGTTCGTATTCGTAAACCTGCCCATGGGCTTTTGGACGATGGCGATGGCGCACATCGTTTTCGACACGCCGTACGTGCTGTTCTCGGTGCTTCCCAAGCTCAAGCAGATGAACCCGAACATGTACGAGGCGGCGCTGGATTTGGGCTGCAGGCCCATGAAGGCAATCGCGAAGGTCATCGTCCCGGAGATCTCGCAGGGCATCGTGACGGGGGCGCTTCTCTCCTTCACCATGTCGATCGACGACTTCATCATCAGCTACTTTACCGGCGGCACGGCCTCGAACCTTTCCATGATCGTGTTTGGGTCCGCCAAGCGCGGGGTCTCCCCGAGCATGTACGCGCTCTCGGCGCTCATGTTCCTCGTGATCCTGACGCTGCTTGTCATCATCAATCGGCGCTCGTCGCTTGAGAACGTATAAAGGAAGGGGAATGACCATGAAAAGACTCAAAAGGGCGATCCTGATCCTCCTCGCGACCGCGCTGGTCGTGGGCATGTCCGGTTGCGGAAAAAAGGAGACCGAAGCCGACGCCTCTAAGCCCTACGCGGGGACGACCCTTACCATCTTCAACTGGTACGATTACATCGACGAGGACGTGCTCGAGCTGTTCACCGAGGAGACGGGCATCGAGGTGGTCTACACGAACTTCACCACCAACGAGGAGCTCTACACCAAGCTCGCCGCGAGCCCGTCGAGCTACGACGTGATCTTCCCCTCCGATTACATCATCGAGCGGCTGATCAAGGAGGACATGCTTGCGCAGCTCGATCCCTCGAAGATGCCCAACTACGCGGGGCTGCTCGACTGGATCAAGGCGCCCGCCTATGACCCCGCGGGCAACTACTCCGTCGCGTATATGTGGGGTACCGTCGGCATCATCTACAACACGGAGATGGTCTCGGCGCCCGTGACCAGCTGGGGCGCGCTGTTTGACGACCAGTACAAGAACAACGTCATCATGATGGACTCCGTGCGCGACACCCTGGGCGTCGGCCTCAAGTACTTGGGCTACTCCATGAACTCCACCGACGAAAACCAGCTCAACGAGGCAAAGGACGTGCTCATCGACCAGAAAAAGCGCGGCATCGTGAAGGCCTACTACGTCGACGAGACCAAGGACATGATGGTCGCGGGCGAGGCTGCGCTCGCCGTCGCGTGGTCGGGCGACGCACTCTACGCCATCGAGAAGAACGACAAGCTCGCCTACGTTGTGCCGGAAGAGGGCTCGAACATCTGGGTCGACGGCATGTGCGTTCCCAAGGGCTCCAAGAATCTCGAGGCGGCGCAGGTGTTCATCGACTTCATGTGCCGTCCCGACATCGCCTACAAGAACCAGCAGTATATTTATTATTCGACCCCCGTCGCCGCCGTCGTCGACCAGTACACCGACGAGGAAAAGGCCGATACCACGCTCAACCCCACGCAGGACATCGTCGACCGCTGCGAGTTCTTCAACGACATCAGCGCCTATTCCGACCTCTACGAAGGCGTGTGGATGGAGATCAAGCAGGCGCAGTAGTGGGGAGACGGGGTTCCGGGGTCTCTGCTCCCGGAACCCCGTCAAAGGGGCTCATTCCCCTTGGAGTCCCGTGCTGGGAAGGAAATTGTATATATGCAAACGCGTCGTCTCGGGCCCAAACCCGAGACGACGCGTTTGCGCGATGGGCGAATCGGTCAGGCTATGGCGCATAACGCTCCAGCTTCACGCCGCCCTCGTTCAGCATCTGAACGGCGAACTCGTCCGGATATCCCTGGTCGTACACGACCCTCTTGATGCCCGCGTTGACGATCATCTTTGCGCAGATGACGCAGGGCTGATGCGTGCAGTATAACGTCGCGCCGTCGATCGAGATGCCGAGTTTCGCCGCCTGGATGATGGCGTTTTGTTCCGCGTGGATGCCGTAGCACAGCTCGTGCTGCGTACCGGAGGCGATGCCGCGCGCCTTGCGCATGCATTCGCCGCGCTCGACGCAGGTCCTGACCCCGGCGGGCGCGCCGTTGTAGCCCGTGGTCATGATGCGCTTGTCCTTCACGATCACGCAGCCGATCTTCCGGTCGGGCTGAAAGCAGCTCGCCCACGTCGCGATCACGTGCGTCATTTCGATAAATCGCTTGTCCCACTTGTCCATCTGTCAACCGTCCTCGCGTGTTTTTCTGGATTGTAACATCCCGCGCGCCGAAGCGTCAAGCGCCGCCAGTTTTCCGGATTTTTTCATATTCTGCTGTTGACAAAGCTGCGTGCGGTTGATATAATAAATTCCGTCGCTTGTAAGGCACAGGCCCTCCTGCGTCGGGGTGTAGCGCAGTTTGGTAGCGCACGTGCTTTGGGAGCATGGGGCCGCAGGTTCGAATCCTGTCACCCCGACCAACCCAACACGACCTCTTGGTCAAGCGGTTAAGACACCGCCCTTTCACGGCGGTAACACGGGTTCGAGTCCCGTAGAGGTCGCCATATTCTTACTTCAGGGGCCTTTAGCTCAGTTGGTCAGAGCAGTCGGCTCATAACCGATCGGTCCGGGGTTCAAGTCCCTGAAGGCCCACCATGTGGTCCGGTAGTTCAGTTGGTTAGAATGCCAGCCTGTCACGCTGGAGGTCAGGGGTTCGAGCCCCCTCCGGATCGCCACGTCCCGCCGTTTTTCGGCGGGATTTTTTGTCGATTCGAACCTCGGCCGCTCGGGCAAGCGTCTTCATGGGCGAAGGGAGGT
Organism: Bacillota bacterium; assembly: GCA_023444095.1. Lineage (GTDB taxonomy): Bacteria > Bacillota > Clostridia > Christensenellales > Aristaeellaceae > RUG11247. The sequence continues at coordinate 9,268 of JAEZRP010000049.1, read as the reverse complement.
GGGAGAGTTGAAACGGGACGAATTCGAGGCACGGCTTGCCGCCGCGCGCGGGGCGATGCTCCGGCTTGCCAACCTTAAAATTTCCACGCGTCAGGACGCGGAGGACGTGGTGCAGGAGGCGTGCCTGAAGGCGTACCGCTCGATGGACGCGCTTTCGGACCCGGATCGGTTTCAGGCATGGATCATCCAGATCGCGCGCAATCAGATCCGCGACTTCTACCGCGCGCGCTACCGCAGAGACGCGCTTCTCGAGCAGATCCGCCCGGGGAACCTCGCGCATCCGCCGCGCCGCGCGGACGTCTCTGACGCGCTCGACGCGCTCAACGCGCGCGACCGGGAGCTCCTCTCCCGCTTCTACCTTTGCGACCAGTCCGTCGCGGACATCGCGCAAAGGCTGGGCGTACCGGAGGGCACGGTGAAAAGCCGCCTCCACGCCGCGCGCGGGCGTTTCCGCGACGCCTATCCGATTTCCATGAGGGGAGAGATTTTCATGAGGAAGCTGCCAGAGGTCATGCCGGAGTATACGATCTGTGAAAGCGCGCTCGCGCCGTTTCCGGTGAGGCTGGAGGAGTCGCCGAGCTGGTTCATCATTCCGAGGCTGGGCCAGCGCGTCAACTGGGCGATGTACGATTTCCCGGAGAGGAAGATGACGAATTTCGTCGAGGTGGCGGTCGCCGGAAAGGCGAGCGTACACGGCGTCGAGGGCGTGGAGGTGGAGGCGGTCACAAAGGATTACCTGGACGATGAGACGGTCAGGCGCTCCTTTGTCATGCAGCGGACCGACACCCATTGCCGCATCCTCGCCGAGACGCACATGGATGGGGACGTCAAGCGCACGATCACGTTTCTCGACGGCGACGACTTCATCAAGACGTGGGGTTTTGGCCCGGACAACTGCGGATACGAGATCGACTTGGCCGCCAGGGGCGAGATCGTCCGGGACGGCTCCCGCGTGACCGCCGCGCGCGAGCACGAGGCGATAGACGTCGTCGGGCGATATGCGGTCGCGCTGGGCGGAAGGGAATACGACACGGTATGCCTCTTCCAGGTCGACGACTACGACGCCGGAATTGCCGTCGAGCAATATATCGACCGAAACGGCCGCACCATCCTGTGGCGCAGATTCAACGCCGACGACTGGAAAAAGGAGCGCTACGGCGGGAAGTGGTCGGAGCGCATGCCGGAGAACGAACGGATCACCGTCAATGGGAAAACGTTCGTCCATTGGTACGACTGCCTTACCGACTACGTGCCGTAGGGACCCGCTCCCAAAAGCAAACTCGGTCGCTCGGGGCTGCGCCCGCGAGCGACCGACAAATCAATCTTTTTCATCCTTGGTCCGGGATGCTTAACAGATGCTGGTCCTTAAGCGGGGGTCTCGGGGGCAGAGTCCCCGAGCGTCCCTCCATTCCCGCCGCCGAGCAAACCCACGCTCCCCATCGTACGCAGGCACTTCGGCGAGGGCTCGACCTTGATTTCGCCCCGCAGGATCGCCATGAACTCCTCGCCCGTGATCGTTTCGTGTTCGCAGAGGTAGGCGGCGAGCTCGTGAAGCTTTTCTCCGTTGTCGCGGATAATCTGGCGGGCCTTGTCGTGCTGCCGGGAGATGAGCTCCTTGACCTTCTCGTCGATTCGGGACTGGGTTTCGGCGGAGCAGGCGAGCGTGGTGTCGCCGCCGAGGTACTGGTTTGTGACGGTCTCCATCGCGACCATGCCGAACTCGTCTGACATGCCGTAGCGGGTGATCATGGCGCGTGCGAGCCGGGTCGCGGTTTCAATATCGTTGGAGGCCCCGGTGGTGATGGAGCCAAACACGATCTCCTCGGCGGCGCGGCCGCCGGTGATGGTCGCGATTTTGTTTTCGAGCTCCTCCTTGCTCATGAGGAAGTGCTCGTTCTCATCCACCTGCATGGTGTACCCGAGCGCGCCGGAGGTGCGCGGGATGATGGTGATCTTGTGAACCGGCGCGGAGTTCGACTGCTTCGCGGCGACGAGCGCGTGGCCGATCTCGTGATAGGCGACGATCTCGCGCTCGTGGTCGGAGAGGATGCGGTTCTTCTTCTGGTAGCCCGCGAGCACCACCTCGATGGATTCCTCAAGGTCCGCCTGCGTCGCGGCGCTTCGCCCCTCGCGCACGGCGCGCAGCGCCGCCTCGTTGACGATGTTCGCGAGCTCCGCGCCCGACGTGCCCGCTGCCGCGCGCGCGATGGCGTTGAAGTTGATGTTCGGATCGTGGCGAATCTTCTTGGCGTGGACCTTTAGAATCTCCTCGCGTCCCTTCTGATCGGGAAGCTCGACGGGCACGCGCCGGTCGAAGCGCCCCGGCCGAAGGAGCGCCGGATCGAGCGACTCGGGTCGGTTCGTCGCGGCCAGAATGACCACGCCCTTCGTACCGTCAAAGCCGTCCATCTCGGTCAATAGCTGGTTCAGCGTCTGCTCGCGCTCGTCGTTTCCGCCGATCCTGCCCTCGCGCTTCTGACCGATGGCGTCGATTTCGTCGATGAACACGATGCAGGGCGCCTTTTCGTTTGCCTGCTTGAAAAGGTCGCGCACCTTCGCCGCGCCCATGCCGACGAACATCTCGACGAACTCAGAACCCGAAATGGAGAAAAACGGCACGTCCGCCTCGCCCGCCACGGCCTTGGCGAGGAGCGTCTTGCCCGTGCCGGGCGGTCCCACGAGCAGCGCGCCCTTGGGCATCGCCGCGCCGATCTCGCGGTATTTGCCGGGATTGTGGAGGAAGTCCACGATCTCGCGCAGGAGGTCCTTCGCCTCGTCCTCGCCCGCGACGTCCGAAAACTTGATGCCGTCGACGGATTTCACATACACCTTCGCGCCGGAGCCCGGCTTTCCGAACATCATGGTGTTCGCGTCGCCCAAACCCTTCGACATGCGCTTCATGAGAAACTGCCCCAGAACCACGAAGAGCAACACCGGAAAGACCCAGCTGATAAGCAGCGTCAGAATCGGACTCGTCTCCTCCACGATCTCGGTTGCGAAGCCGACCTTGGCCGCATACAGACGGTCGACCAGCTCGCGGTCCTCGATCCGACCCGTGCGATAATATGTCTTTTCGTCCTTGCCTGCAAAAACGAGCTGGTTATCTTGAACGTCTACCTTGCTGACCTCGCCGTTCTCCACCATCTGGAGAAACGTCAGATAGTCCACCTCTTTGACCTTCGCCGCGTTTATCTGCGGGACCACGAGCGTGTTAAAGAGAAGCACCAGAATGACGGCTGCGACGGAGTACCAGATGAGTGGCTTTCTGTGCGGAGGGAGTTCCTGCATATCATTACCTCCTCTGCCCAAAGCTCCGCTTTCGGCGAAGCCGCCGGGCGACCGCGCCGATCGGAATGCAATTCGGTCGACGCACCTGCTCATATTGTATAACCCCGTCGGATATATGTCAATCATGGTCAGAATTTTCTCGAATGCAGGTTGCAAGCCCTTGACAACGAATGCTATGCGATGTATAGTACTGCGCGACGGGAGGTATTCGCATGGATGCACAGTTGAAGCGCGGGCTGTTGGACGTGTGCGTGCTGAAGGCGCTGTCGACGGAGGACTCCTACGGCTACGCGATTGTGAAGTCGCTCGCTGGACGGATCGACATATCGGAGTCGACGCTGTATCCCATCCTCCGGCGGCTGGAGGCAGCGGGCTGCGTCACGGAGTACGCGAAGGAGACGGGCGGGCGGCTCAGAAAGTACTACGCCATCACGGGCGAGGGCCGGGAGCGGATCGCGCGGTTTCTGGAGGAGTGGCGGGAAATGAGCGCCATCTACGACTATATCAGGGAGGAAGGGACAGCCGATGACGAGGCTTGAGTTCGCGGGCCTTCTGCGCGGGGAGCTGCGCGGGCTCGACGAGGGGGAGATCGAGAGATCGGTTCAGTTCTACGACGAGCTGATTTCGGATCACATGGACGAGGGGATGCGCGAGGAAGAAGCCGTGGCCGCGGTGGGCGCGCCCGCCGAGATCGCGGGAGAAATTCTGATGGATCAGCCGGTGACGGCGCTCGTCAGAAGACGGGTGAAAAGGCGCGCGCGGTTTCGGGGATTCGCGGCTGTGCTGATCCTTCTGGGAACGCCGGTATGGTTGCCGATCCTCCTGGCGATCGTGGTCGTGATCGTGGCAGTGGTGCTGCTCGCATACGCGCTCGTGCTTGTGGTGGACGCATCTCTCTGGGCGGCGGTTCTCTCGGTCGCCGCGGCGGCGGTCCTTGCGGTCGTGGGCGTCTCGTTCACGGCGGGCGGACTTCTGAACGCGGGCGCCGCGCTCGCGGGCGCGGGGCTTGCGGTTCTTCTGGCACTCGGCGTCTTGGAAGCAACCAAGTGGTGCGTCGCCGCGTGGCGCGGCATGGCGCGGATGATCAAGAGACTGGCAATGGGAAGGAGATATTAATAATATGAAGAATCGGAAGAAGACCTGGGCCAGGATCGGCCTGAGCCTGCTCATCGTGGGCGCGATCCTGTTCGGTGTGGGATACGCCATGGGAGGCTTTGACGACCTCAAATCGACCGTCGAAGTGCGCACGGGCGCGTACGACGCGGACACGATCGGCGCGCTGCGCGTCGAGTCGATCTCCGCGGAGGTGATCGTGGAACGTGGCGACGGGGACAAGGTGGAGATCACCTACTTCGAGGGGGACCGCGAGGGCGTCGATGTGACGGTCGAAAACGGTATCTTGATCATGAGGCAGTACGACGACCGGCGATGGGTCGACTGCATCGGTCTTACGTGGCACGACGACCGCAATATCGTCGTGCGCGTGCCGGGCGAACTCGCGAGCGCGGAGCTCTTCTCGACCTCCGGCGACGTCGCGCTCTGGGAAGTCTCCGTGGCGAATGAGCTCGCGATCGGCACAACCAGCGGCGACGTCGAAGCGCGGGGAAGCGCGGGCTCCCTGACGCTTTCCTCGACTTCGGGCGAGCTCGACGCGAGGGAAATGGCGATCGCGGGCGATTGTAAGGCGGGTACCACGAGCGGCGCGATCGCGCTTTTGGATCTCGCGGTCGGCGGCACGGTCAAGGCGACCTCGACTTCCGGCTCCGTCTCCATCTCGGAGGTTGACGCGCAGGGCTTCGCGCTCGGCAGCGTGTCGGGCGATATCCGCCTGAGCGGCGCGGCCGCGGCCTCCGGCGAGGGCGAAATCTCCGCCACAACCACCTCGGGCGAGATCAAGCTTTCGGATACGTCGGCAGCCGCCTATACATTCGGAACCGTCTCCGGCGACGTAACGGGCGTTCTTCCCGGAAACGTGCGCGACTACACGATCCGGACGGGAACCGTTTCTGGCAGGAACGACCTTCCGGACGAGAGCTACGGCGGTAGCAAAACCATCGCTGTCACGACCACCTCCGGCGACATCAGGCTGACGTTCGAGGAATAACTGCACATTTATCAAAAAAATAACATAGAGTGACGAAAAAACATTTGCGGTGCCCCGGCGCACGGTGTATAATAATAAGGCTTGCGCTGGGGCATCTTTATGCCTTTCAGCCGGCAGAGGGATGAACCGGGAGGTTGCGGCGGTGCCGACGCCGGTCATTTCCGGGGACCAGTCCGCCAATCGGACGACGAGCTTACGCCCGTCGAATGAAAAAACATAGGACACGCCCGGCAGCGTGTGCATGAGTTCGACAGGAGGAATACCACATGGCCAACCAGAAGATTCGCATCAAGTTGAAGGCTTACGAGCACACCCTCATCGATCAGTCCGCCGCCCGCATCGCGGAGACCGCGAAGAGGACCGGCTCCCGCGTCTCGGGTCCTATCCCGCTTCCGACCGAGAAGGAGATCGTGACCATTCTCCGCTCCCCGCACAAGCACAAGGACAGCCGCGAGCAGTTTGAGATGAGGACGCACAAGAGGCTGATCGACATCCTCAGCCCCACCCCCCGCACCGTGGACGCGCTTACCAAGCTCGATCTCCCGGCGGGCGTCGAAATCGAGATCAAGCTTTAATAAGCTTCATCTGATACATTGAATTGAGGTGCAACGATGAAAAAGGCAATTCTCGGCAAGAAGATCGGCATGACTCAGATTTTCGTCTCCGACGGACGTCTCGTGCCGGTCACCGTGGTCGAGGCGGGCCCCTGCAAAGTCACGCAGGTCAAGACCGCGAAGACCGACGGTTATGAAGCTGTTCAGGTCGGTTTCGGCGAGCTCTCGGATCAGAGGGCGAAGAAACTGCTCAACAAGCCCGAGCTCGGTCATTTCACCAAGGCCGGCGTGACTCCCGCCCGCCACCTGAGAGAGCTCCGCCTGGAGGACATCTCCTCCTACAAAGTGGGCGACGAAATCAAGTGCGACGTGTTCTCGGAGGGCGACAAGGTCGACGCGATCGGCATCTCCAAGGGCCACGGCTTCACCGGCGTCATTCAAAGGTGGAACCAGTCGACCGGCCCCATGGCCCACGGCTCCAAATACCACAGGGGCGTCGGCTCCCTCTCCGCCAACTCCGATCCTTCGCGCGTCTTCAAGAACAAGAAGATGCCCGGCCAGTACGGCGGCGAGCAGGTCACCATCCAGAACCTCGAGGTCGTCAGGGTGGACGCCGAGCGCAATCTCATCATGATCAAGGGCGCCATCCCCGGCGCGAACGGCAGCCTCGTGATGGTTCGCGACGCGGTCAAGGCTTAAGGAGGACGCACAAAATGCCGAATGTGAAAGTGTACAACATGCAAGGCGCCCCGGTCGGCGAGATGACCCTCTCCGACGAGGTTTTCGGCCTTGAACCCCACGTGTTCGCGATGCATCAGGTCGTCAGGGCCTATCAGAACGCGCAGCGCCAGGGCACGCAGTCGACCCTCAACCGCGAAGAGGTTCGGGGCGGCGGGCGCAAGATCTATCGCCAGAAAGGCACAGGCAACGCGCGCCATCACGGCCGCCGCGCCCCCCAGTTCACCCACGGCGGCGTCGTCTTCGCGCCGAAGCCCCGCGACTACCGCATCTCGGTCCCCAGGAAGATCCGCCGCCTCGCCATGAAGTCGGCGCTCTCCGCCAAGGCTCAGGAGAGCGAAATGATCGTCGTGGACGCGCTCGCGCTTCAGGAAGCCAAGACCAAGAACGTCATCAAGATGCTCGAGGCCCTCGGCGTCCAGAAGAAGGCGCTCATCGTCACCAAGGAAGCTGATCCCATGATGGTCCGCGCGAGCTCTAACATTCAGGGCGTCAAGACGACCTTCGTCGGGTCCCTCAATGTCTACGACATCCTGAACTGCGACAGAATCATCTTCGCGAAGGATGCCGTCGAATCGGTCGAGGAGGTTTACGCAGAATGAAGAGCGCATACGACGTCATCATCCGCCCGGTTCTCACCGAGAAGTCTTACGACGAGATGGCCCTCAAGAAGTATACCTTCGAGGTCGCCGTCTCCGCCAACAAGACAGAGATCAAGGAAGCGGTTGAGGAAATCTTCGAGGGAGTCAAGGTCGACTCCGTGAACACCATGCGCGTCCAGGGCAAGGTGAAGCGCCAGGGCCGCACCATGGGCCGCCGCCCCGAGCGGAAAAAGGCCATCGTCACCCTCAAGAAGGATTCCAAGGGAATCCCGTTCTTCGAGGGCATGCAGGAGGAAGAGGCGTAGACCCTCTTCGCCTCAATAAAGGTAGGTTCGCCGAAAAGGAACCGCGAATGTAAAGGGGAGAAACCACATGGGAATTCGAGTCTATAAGCCGACCTCGCCGGCCAGGCGCTTGATGTCGGTTCTGACGTTCGAGGAGCTGACCAAAAAGGCGCCCGAGAAGAGCCTGACCACCGACCTTCGCCACAAGGCGGGGCGCAACAAGCAGGGCAAGATCACGGTTCGCCATCAGGGCGGCGGCGCGCGCCGCAAGTACCGCGTGATCGACTTCCGCCGCCAGAAGGACGGCATCCCCGCGACCGTCAAGGCCATCGAGTACGATCCGAACCGCACCTGCTTCATCGCGCTTCTGTTCTACGCCGACGGCGAGAAGAGCTACATCCTCGCGCCCCTTGGCCTCAAGGTAGGAGACACCGTCATGTCCGGTGAAAGCGCCGACATCAAGCCCGGCAACTGCCTGCCGATCAACAACATCCCGCTCGGAACCCTGATCCACAACGTGGAGATCAAGGTCGGCCGCGGCGGCCAGATGGTCCGCTCCGCCGGCACCGCCGCGCAGGTCATGGCCAAGGAGGGCGCCTACGCCCAGATCCGCCTGCCCTCGGGCGAGGTCCGCAAAGTTTCGATGACCGCCCGTGCGTCCATCGGCCAGGTGGGCAACACCGACCATTCGAACGTGCGCGTCGGCAAGGCCGGAAGGAAGCGCCACATGGGCATCCGCCCGACCGTCCGCGGCGTTGTCATGAACCCGGTCGATCACCCGCACGGCGGCGGCGAGGGCAAGAGCCCCGTCGGCATGCCCGCGCCCATGTCCCCCTGGGGCAAGAAGACGCAGGGCGTCAAGACCAGAAAGCACCGCAAGTATTCCGACAAGCTGATCGCCAGCAAGCGCAGCAAGCGCAAGTAAGCCGAAAGGAGGCAAACACATGAGCAGATCGATCAAAAAGGGCCCCTTCATTCAGGAGGCGCTTTTGAAGCGCGTTCAGGCGCTCAACACCGCCGGCGACAAGAAGGTCATCAAGACCTGGTCGCGTTCCTCCACCATCTTCCCTGATTTCATCGGCCACACGGTTGCCGTCCACGACGGCAGAAAGCACGTGCCGGTCTACGTCACCGAGGACATGATCGGCCACAAGTTCGGCGAATTCGCCCCCACTCGCACCTTCCGGGGACACGCCGGGGAAAAAGCGTCGGGCCGGAAGTAACGGAAGGAGAGAGAAAGAATGGCTACTCGTCAAAAAGTGAAGGCCGCCCAGCGCAAACTGAACGCCGATAAGCGCCCGCACGCCTCTGCCAAGTACGTGCGCGTCGCGCCCCGCAAGGTTCAGATCGTGCTTGATCTGATTCGCGGAAAGCGCGTGGACGATGCGCTGGCGATCATGATGTACACGCCCAAGAGCGCCTCTCCCGTGGTCGAAAAGCTTCTCAACTCCGCCATTGCCAACGCGGAGAACAACCTTGAGATGGACCGCGAGATGCTCTACGTGGCCGAGTGCTACGCCAACCAGGGCCCCACGCTCAAGCGGTATTGGGCGCGCTCGCACGGCCGCGCCGACATGATCAAAAAGCACACCAGCCACATTACCATTGTGCTTGACCAGAAGTGAGGGAGGATAAAAGATGGGTCAGAAAGTAAATCCCCACGGCGCGCGCGTCGGTGTGATTCTGGACTGGAGCACC
>JAEZRP010000025.1 GCA_023444095.1 Bacillota bacterium | reverse complement strand
GTGTCGCAATTTGAATACGGGAGGTGTCAGGCGAAATGGCATCGGATAAGCGCGTTAAGGTAACGCTCGCGTGCGCGGAGTGCAAGCAGCGCAATTACAATACCATCAAGAACAAGAAAAACGATCCCGACCGGCTCGAGATGAGCAAGTACTGCCGCTTTTGCAAGAAGCATACCGCGCACAAGGAGACCCGCTAACCGCGTTAGCGATTAAGGATGTGAGAATATGGCCAAACCGGCGGCGAACCAGAAGGACGTCAAGAAGTCCAATTTCTTCATGCGGTTCCTGAACTGGTGGAAGCGCTTCTTCCTCGGAATCGCGAAGGCGTTTAAGAACACCTACTACGAGCTGAAGAAGGTCACCTGGGCATCCAAGCACGATCTTCTCGTCTACTCGGTCGTCACGTTGGGTTTCCTCGTGTTCATGGGCATCATCGTCTATCTGATCGATCTTGGCTCGGGGGCTCTTGTGAATCTCCTTGTGTCCATCGCCTGAGCGGGTGAAGGATATGCCAGACAATCAGGACATCAAGTGGTATGTAGTACATACCTACTCGGGCTATGAGAACAAGGTCAAGGTCAATCTTGAGAAGGCCGTCGAGAACAACGGCATGCAGGATCTGATCGTCGAGATCAAGGTTCCCACCGAGGACGTTACCGAAATCAAGAACAACAAGCGCCGCACCGTGCAGAGGAAACTTTTGCCCGGCTACGTCATGGTCAAGATGCTCATGACCAACGAGAGCTGGTACATCGTGCGCAACACGCGCGGTGTGACGGGCTTCGTGGGCGCGGGCAACAAGCCTACCCCGCTCAACGAGTCTGATTTCTCCACGATCTTCGAAGGGAAGCCCGCGACGCAGATCGACATCAGGGTCGGCGACACCGTCCGGATTCTCGCGGGTCTGTTTGAGAACTTCACGGGCCGCGTTGTGAAGATGGACGAGCGGACGCAGACCGTCTCCGTCATGGTCAACATGTTAAAGCGCGAGACGGCCGTCGACCTTCAGTATGACGAGGTCATACGCGAGGACAACTGATTCCCCGCCTTCGCGGGTTTCAGCGTGGGAGGCGTTCGAAACGCCGATACACCACATACATGTAGAGGAGGATACCCCAAATGGCAAAGAAGGTAACTGCGCTCATCAAGCTGCAGGTCAATGCCGGCAAGGCGACGCCCGCGCCGCCGATCGGTCCCGCGCTCGGCCAGCACGGCGTGAACATTCCGGGCTTTTGCAAGGAGTTCAATGACCGCACCGCCAAGCAGATCGGCCTCGTGATCCCCGTGGTCATCACGGTCTATCAGGATCGCTCCTTCACCTTCATCACCAAGACGCCGCCGGCTGCGGTGCTCATCAAGAAGGCCTGCGGTCTCGAGCACGCGTCCGGTCGCCCCAATCGCGACAAGGTCGCCAATATCACCAAGGCGCAGGTGCGCGAGATCGCGGAACTGAAAATGCCCGATCTGAACGCCGCCTCCGTCGAGGCTGCAATGAGCATGGTGGCCGGCACCGCGCGCTCCATGGGCGTGGTCGTCGTCGACTAAAGACGAAACGACGAATGTGGGAGGATCAAAGCATCCGCTTGACCACAGGGAGGATTTGAAATGAAGAAGGGCAAGAATTATTCCGATAGCCTCAAACTGATCGACCGCACGAAGCTGTACGATCCCGAGGAGGCCGTGGCGCTGGTCAAAAAGACCGCCAAGGCCAAGTTTGACGAGACAGTTGAGATATCCGTTCGCCTGGGCGTCGACCCCCGCCACGCCGACCAGCAGGTCCGCGGTGCGGTGGTTCTCCCCAACGGCACCGGCAAAAAGGTCACCGTACTCGTGTTCGCAAAGGGCGACAAGGCCAACGAGGCCCTCGCCGCGGGCGCCGAATATGTCGGCGCGGAGGACATGGTCGCGAAGATCCAGGGCGGCTGGTTCGACTTCGACGTCTGCGTCGCCACCCCGGACATGATGGGCCTCGTCGGCCGCCTCGGCCGCGTGCTGGGCCCCAAGGGCCTCATGCCCAACCCCAAGAGCGGCACCGTCTCCATGGACGTGACCCGCGCCATCAACGACATCAAGGCCGGTAAGGTCGAGTATCGCGTCGACAAGACCGCCATCATCCACTGCCCGCTGGGCAAGGCCTCCTTCACCGAGGATCAGCTCCAGGGCAACCTCAGGACGCTCATGGAGGCTGTCATCAAGGCCAAGCCCGCCACCGCGAAGGGCGTGTACATCCGCTCCGCGGTCATCTCGAGCACCATGGGCCCGGGCGTCAAGCTCAACCCCCTGAAGTTCTAAATCGACGCGATCCCCCATCTCGCTCCACGGCGAGGTGGGGTTTTCCATATGGAGGAATATGCACGAATACATGAAGGTCCTGCGCGCGGCGGCGGGACACGTTCCGATCCTCGTTTGCGGCGCGAGCGTCATTCTCGAAAACGGACGGGGTGAAATTCTCCTGCACAGGCGGCGCGACAACGGTTGTTGGGCGTTTCCCGGCGGCGCGGTGGATGTTTCAGAGCGGGTGGAGGACGCCGCACGCCGGGAAATCCTCGAGGAGACGGGCCTGACCGTGCGCGCGATGCGGCTGTTCGGGGTCTACTCCGGCCCGGACATGCGCCACGTCTATCCGAACGGCGACGAGATCTCAAACATCGACGTCTTGTTCGTGTCGGACGATTTCGCGGGAGAATTGTCGCCGGACCATCTCGAAAGCGACGAAGCGCGCTTTTTCCCGCTCGATGCTCTGCCGGAGCCGATTTCCCCGCCCTGCGCGCGGGAGGTGCGTGACTATATCGAGTCGCTTGCTTGAAAAAGCGGCGTATGCGGTATATTTTATCAAATGACAGCAGATGATTCGTATGTCAAGCGTCCGCTTCCCCCGATGATGCCGCAACCCATTTCGCAGGCGAGCGCAATCGGTCGTGGCGCGGAGGATGGAAGTGGACTTTTGACACCTCGGTGCTGATTTGTTTGGAAAACGGGAGGAAACATGGATCGGATTGTGATCGTGGGCGGCGGGCCGGCCGGCATTTCCGCAGCCATCTACGTGGCGCGCGCGGGCATTCGGGCGACGGTCGTGGCGGGGGGCGCGGGCGCGCTCGAAAAGGCGGACAAGATCGAAAACTTCTACGGCTCCGAGGAGCCCGTCTCGGGTGCGGAATTGATCGCGCGCGGCCGGAGGCAGGCGGCGCGGCTGGGCGTCGAAATCGTGCGCGACGAAGTCGTGAACCTCGGATACGACGGCGAGCGGTTCACGGTCGTGGGAGGCGCCTCGGCGTGGGAGGCCGACAGCGTCATATTGGCCACCGGCTCTTCGCGCGCGCTTCCGAAAATTCCCGGTTTCTCGAAGTTCGAGGGCCGGGGCGTCAGCTTCTGCGCGGTATGCGACGGGTTTTTCTACCGGGGAAAGGACGTCGCGATTCTGGGTTGCTGCGACTACGCGGCCCACGAGGCGCGCGAACTTTTGCCGCTGGCGCGCTCCGTCACGCTCGTCACGCACGGCATGAAGCCCATCGAGAACCTGCCCGAGGGGCTCAACGTGGATACCCGCCGCGTCTCGGATCTGCGGGGCGGCAACCTGCTGGAAGAAATCGCATTCGAAGACGGCGGAACGCTCTCGGTCAGCGGATTGTTCGTCGCGCAGGGCGTGGCCGGAAGCGCCGACCTCGCCAAGAAGGTGGGCGCAGAGACGGTGGGCAACCGCATCCGCGTGGACGGCGAGATGCAGTCGAGCATTCCGCTTTTGTACGCGGCGGGTGACTGCACCGGCGGCATGATGCAGATCGCCAAGGCGGTCTACGAGGGCGCGCGCGCCGGGACCGAAGCCGTCCGGGCGCTACGGGCGCGAAAGGCGCGCTGACTCCGCGGATCGGCGCGGCTGCGCGGGCCCCATTTCCCTTCCCGCTCAGAGGTTCCTGGGGCCGGCGCGGCCCTTTTTTAAATCGTTTTGAAAAAGCCTTTTTTCGGTCAATGAAAGCATCATATTCCAGTGAAAACGTACATAAATGATCTTCCATTTGCATAGAACCTATGCTATAATAGATCCACACGACAACGAAGGGAGTTACCGATCATGCAGAACCTCGAGAAAGCGCTCAAGAAAAACAAAATCATCTTGACGATCCTGATCATCGCGTTGATTTTGCTCATTCTTTATGCGATCATCATCGCGGGCGACGTGAAAAGCGCCAAAACCAAGACGAAGCTCTCCTACCGCGATCAACTGGCGGAACTGAATGAGGAAATAACCGGCATTCAGGACGACACCGTTTCGAACGACGAGAAGATCGCCGGATATCAGGAGGATATCGACGCGCTGAAGACGGATATCGCCGCCATCGAGGCCGGGACCTACACCGGCGACTGATCACGAGATTGATGAAATGAAGGGAGCTGCCTGATCGTGGAACGCAAGTTTAAGAATCAAAAAAAGACAATCATCGTCCTCGTCATTGCCTGCGCGCTCGTCCTCGCCCTGATTATTTTTCTTCAGGTGCGCATCAAGAACGTGAAGGCCGAGGAAGTTGCCAGCTACGAAGCGCAGGTTTCCGAGCTCACCCAGCAGCGGGATGAGATCCAGGCCGCCTACGACGCCAAAGACTACAAGGGCACGATCGACGCCATGAAGGACGAGGTCAGCGCGCTCAAGGATCAGAAGGCCGAGCTTCTCAAAACGCCCGAGCCCACCGCCGAGCCGACGCCCACGCCCGAGCCCACTGCGGAGCCCACCGCCACGCCGACGGTTAAGCCCACCGCCGAGCCCACGGTCAAGCCCACCGCCACGCCGACCGTGAAACCCACGACCGCGCCGTAGGAGCGATCCGCATAAGATGAGGGGAGGATTTCATTCCTCCCCTTTCATGCGCAAACATCCGCCCCGTTCTCCCCGCTCTGTGCGGAGGGGACGGGGCGGATCGCGTTTTGGCCATCAGAGCACGGCGAACTTTTCGCGCGTCCAGGCGATCTGCCTTTTGACCGCGGACGGCGCGGGGCCGCCTTCCACCTCGCGCTTTTCCACGCAAGTGAGAAGGTCGATCGCCGCATAGATGTCCTCGCCGAAGGCGGGGTGCGCAGCCCTGTAGTCCGCGAGCGGAAGCTTCTCGAGCGTCGCGTCCTTCTCCACGCACGCACGCACGAGTCGCCCGACCACGTTGTACGCGTCGCGGAAGGGCACTCCCTTGCGGGTCAGGTAGTCCGCGCAGTCGGTGGCGTTGATAAAGCCCTTCGCGGCGGCGGCGCGCATGTTTTCTACGTGGAAAGTCGCCGACTTGAGCATGGGCGCCATGACCTCGAGGCAGATTGACGCAGTGTCGAGCGCGTCGAAAACAGCCTCCTTGTCCTCCTGAATATCCTTGTTGTAGGAAAGGGGCAGGCCCTTCATGGCGGTCAGGAGCGTCACGAGGTCTCCGTACACGCGTCCGGTCTTGCCGCGCACGAGCTCGGCGAGGTCGGGGTTCTTTTTCTGAGGCATGATGGAAGAGCCCGTCGAGAATCGGTCGTCGAGCGTCATGAACCGGAACTCCCACGAGCACCAGAGGCAGATTTCCTCGCTCAGCCGCGAGAGGTGCATCATGAGGATCGAAAGTGCCGACATCAGCTCCAGCGCGAAGTCGCGGTCGCACACGCCGTCGAGCGAGTTCATTGAGACATCCGAAAAGCCCAGCTCCGCAGCGACCATGCGCCGGTCGAGGGGGTAGGTCGTGCCCGCGAGCGCGCCGTTTCCGAGCGGCATGACGAGCGTGCGCGCCTTGCAGTCCCGGAGCCGCCCTGCGTCCCTGAGCAGCATCTGCGCGTAGGCCATCAGATAGTGTCCGAGTGTCACCGGCTGCGCCCTCTGGAGGTGCGTGTAGCCCGGCATGACGGACTCGGTGTGCTTCTCCGCCACGTCGCAGATCGCCTCCGCCAGCGCCTTCACAAGCCCCGTGAGCGCGTCGATCTCGTCCGCGAGGTACATACGGATGTCGAGCGCGACCTGGTCGTTCCGGCTGCGCGCGGTGTGCAGGCGCTTGCCTGCGTCGCCGATGCGCGCGGTCAGCTCGACCTCCACGAACGTATGGATGTCCTCCGCCGCCCTGTCGATCTCGAGCGCGCCCGATTGCAGATCGGAAAGAATGCCCTCGAGCCCACGGACGATCTTCTCCGCCTCACCCGCCTCGATGATCCCGGTCTTCCCCAGCATCCGCGCGTGCGCAATCGACCCGGTGATATCCTGCCGATACATGCGCATGTCAAACCCGATCGACGCATTCAGCTTGTTGAGCCTCTCGTCGATTTCCCCCGACATGCGCCCTTCCCATAGCTTCATCCAAACGCCTCCCCGATTGCAAATTCGGTCGTTCGGGGCAAGGTTGGTTTGCCCCTGGCAAACCAAATCGCTTCGCGACCGCGCCGATCGATCAAGTCGATCAGCGCGCCTCGGCCCCGGACGACCGACGGATCATAACCTATCCCCCAGTTTGGAATCCTATAGTACGTCAACCCTTGGACGGAAGGCCCGGCGAGTGGCGGCTCCGGGTCTTCCCCGCCTACTTCTTGCCGTCCTTGAGCGCCTTGATTTTGATGGGCAGACCGAAGAGGGTGATAAAGCCCGCGGCATCGGCCTGATTGTAGACCTCATCCTCGCCGAAGGTGGCGATGGCCTCGTCGTAGAGGGAGTTGGGGCTGGTCATGCCTGCGGGCATGATGGTACCCTTGTAGAGCTTGAGCTTGACGACGCCGGAGACGACCTTCTGGGTCTCGTCGACGAAGGCGGAGAGCGCCTCGCGCAGGGGGGTGTACCACTGGCCGTTATAGACGAGCTCCGCGAAGTCGAGCGCGAGCTTCTGCTTCATGTGGAGGGTGAGCTTGTCGAGGCAAATCTGCTCGAGCATCTCGTGGGCGAAGTAGAGGATGGAGCCGCCGGGGGTTTCGTAGATGCCGCGGCTCTTCATGCCGACGAGCCGGTTCTCGACGATGTCGATGATGCCGATGCCGTTTTCGCCGCCGACCTTGTTGAGGTACTTCAGAATCTCGGAGCCCTTCATGGCCTTGCCGTCCACGGCGACCGGGATTCCCTTGTCGAAGGTCAGGGAGACATAGGTGGGCGCATCGGGCGCCTGCTCGGGCCAGACGCCCATCTCCAGCGCGCACTTGGGCGCGTTGGCGGGGTCCTCGAGCTCGAGGCCCTCGTGCGAGAGGTGCCAAACGTTTTTATCCTTGGAGTAGTTCGTCTCTCGGCTGATCTTGAGGGGCACGTCGTGCGCCTCGGCGTAGTCGATCTCCTCGTCGCGGGACTTGATGGACCACACGCGCCAGGGCGCGATGACAGGCATGGTCGGTGCGAAGGCCTTGATGGCGAGCTCGAAGCGCACCTGGTCGTTGCCCTTGCCCGTGCAGCCGTGCGCCACGGCGTCCGCGCCCTCCGCGATGGCGATCTCCGTGACGCGCTTTCCGATGATCGGCCGCGCAAAGGAGGTGCCCAGAAGGTATGTGTTCTCGTATTTTGCGCCCGCCTTGAGCGTCGGGAAGATGTATTCGTCGACGAATTCGTCCACAAGATCCTCGATGTAGAGCTTCGACGCGCCGGTCTTGATGGCCTTCTCGTGAAGACCCTCCAACTCCGTGCCCTGCCCTACGTCCGCCGCGACCGCGATCACCTCGCAGCCCGGGTAGTTCTCCTTCAGCCAGGGGATGATGATCGAGGTGTCAAGGCCGCCCGAGTACGCCAGCACGATTTTTTTGAACTCCGCCATTTTCAAACCCTCGCGATCTGTATTTTTATGCGTATCATGTGTATATTATAGCGGCTTTTATTCGGATGTCAACCTTGAATCCGAATACTCGCGTATATTGTCTGTAAATTATTGACGTTCGCGGCGTGCAATGATACAATCAATCTAACCACAAAGGGAGGGATTGGGATGGAAATCAGGAAACTATGGGACCCGGCATTCGCGAAGTACGGAAGAGTGATCGACTACATCGATACATCGGCGCTTCGCGGGGCCATGGAACAGACGGAGGCCCCAGACGGGGTGGTTTATCTACCTTCGGTGCCCGCGCTCGAGAAAACGGACGCGTTTCAGGCGCTGTCCGATGCGTTCTTCGGCGGCATGCCGATCCAGATCGGCTATTGCAACGGCAAAAACCACACGCTGAACGCCGTGGAGTACCACCGCGACAGCGAATTGAACCTCGCGTGCACGGACATTATCCTGCTGATTGGCTCACAGCAGGACGTCGACCCCGCAACCTTTACCTACGACACGGCCAAGATGGAGGCGTTTCTTGCGCCCGCAGGGACGCTCGTCGAGTTGTACGCGACCACGCTTCACTACGCGCCGATCAGCGTCGGCGACACATCCTTCAAGGTCGCGGTCGTTCTCCCCAGAGGCACGAACGAGCCGCTCGCCTTTTCTCCCATGAAGGAGGGCGAACCGAAGCTTCTCACCGCGACGAACAAGTGGCTCATCGCGCACCCTGAGAGCGGAATCGAAGGCGCGCACCGGGGACTCGTCGGGGAAAACATAACGATCTGATCAAAAGGCGGGGTGGCGAGATGTACACGAGAGACGCAAAGAAGCTTGCGCATGAATTGGGACTCAAGGACGGGCCGGACGTTGGATACGGCGTCATCCATGGGATCGCTGTGACCTTCAGCGATACCTTGAACGGCCGCCTGCTGAACCTGTACGTCGGCACGCCGGAGGGCGCATGGCCGGACGTCAAGGAGGCACTCTCGAAGCCTCCGGCAAAGTATGGAATCCGCTCCATCCAGGCAGAACCCAAGGGCGGAATGATCGAAGTCCTGTTCAACACCACCATCGGCGTGAACAAGCGGTTCAAATCGTTCCTGGAGACGGAGGTTCCGATGCTGACGGGACTGGGCTTCCCCGGCGTTTCGCGGTGTGCGTTCTGCGGAGAACCGCTGTCCGCTGCCGAAACCAAGTGGGCGCTCGCGAAGCCGGACAACGTGGCGCTGCCGCTTCACGACGGCTGCTACTACGATTACGAGCGCAAGATCGGCGATGAAGCGTATGCAAGGGCCGCCGAGCCAAATCGTAAGGTACTGCCCGCGATCGGCGCGCTTCTGGGCGGACTGATCGGTTCCATCCCCTGGGTGATCCTCTACATGCTCGGCTACTTCGCCTCGCTCGCGGGGGTCGTCATTGGGCTGGGCGCGAATTACGGCCACAAGCTGTTCGGCGGCAAGCCCGGCAAGACGCGCGTTTTCCTGGTCATCCTGATGATCGCCATCATGGTGCCCGTCGCGCTCGCCGTCTCTGAGGTGGCGTCCTTCGCCTGGTCCATCCTCGACGGCAGCCTCGCAACCTCCTCCGGCTACGCCGCCGACGCGTTCACCCTCGACGACCTCTTCCCGCTTCTCCACTCCATCTGGGAGTACCCGGAGGCGCGGGCGGAAATGATCCCCATCCTCGTCAAGAATCTCGCGCTCGGCTACCTGTTCGCCGCGCTCGGAGGTGTTTGGGCATACTCCGGCTTCCTGCGCCGCGAAAACAGGACGTCCCGCGCGAAACTCGTGCGGCTGTAGGGACCAAGGCGACGAGATCCCTTTGAAAGTGAAATCCGCAACGCAAACGCGACCGCCCGGGGTTTCGGGCGGTCGCGTTCATTTCGTTTTCACCGGGCGCGGGATCAAAGAGGTCGTCGCTCACGACGCTCCCTATCGCTTCACGGCCTCCCCAGCCTTCGAAAAGAGGAAGCATTGGAACTCGGCGGAGGCGCGCCCGTCACGGAGCTGAAAGCCCGCGACCTTCATGACGGCGTTCACGGACGCGGCAGTCACATCCTCGTATGTGCCGACGGAGCCCGTGATGTCCTCCTTTTCGAGATAGCCGAGTTCCCACAGCCGCCTCTGAAGCTCGATCACGCTGTCGCCGGTGTCGCCGGGTTCGAGGGCCGCATACTCGCCTTCCGTCGCACCGTAGGACTCTCCGGACTTAGGCGCGGCGTCCGAGTTCAGGAGATTAATGAGGTCGGCGGTCGCCTCTCCGGTCTGCGAAACGCCGACCGCCTTCTGAAGCTTCGAAACGGCCTTCTGTGTTCCGCCGCCGAATTTACCATCGAGCGTGCTCGCGTAGTATCCGAGCTCGCTGAGCCGCGTCTGAAGCGCCACCACGTCGCCTCCGGAATCCCCGCTCATGAGGGGATGGATGACCACCTCGGCGGCTGCGGCGTCCTCCTGCGCTTCGGCGGCCTTGGAGGGCGAAAGAGGCGCGGAACCGGAGAACAGAAGCTCCTGGAGGTCCACCGAGGCGACGCCCGTCTCGTCGAGCCCGGCGGCTGACTGGAACCGCTTGACGATTGCAACCAGCTCGTCGCTGAACACGCCGTCCGCCTCACCGGAGCAGTAGCCCAAGTCCTTGAGCCGCCTTTGCAGCTTCGCGACCGCGTCGCCGGAATCGCCCCACTGAAGAAGCGCATAAATCTGCTTCGTCTCGCCGGATTTGGGCGCGTCCTCGGCAAAGAGCTGGCGCTGCAAATCCTCCGATGCGATCCCGTCCGCCTCGAGCCTGCAGGCGATCTCAAACTGCGAGACGGCATCCGAAGTCTCCTGATCGTACTCGCCCGTCGCGGCAAAAAGATAACCCAGTTCCTTGAGGCGCAGTTGGAGCTGGGTCACGCGCGTGCCCGCGTCGCCGGGCTTCAGGCCGTAATCCTGATCGGCCTCGGGCACCGACGTCGCGCCGACGTCTGCGTCGCCTCCCGCGTCATAGCGCTTCGCGTCGTCGGAATAGAGGACCTTCTGAAGATCCACGATGGCGTAGTCGCGGGCCTTGTAGCCGTACGCCTCGTAGAACTTCCGGACGGCGTTTACGGTCTGGTCGTCGAACACGCCCGTGATCTCCCCGATTGGATAACCCAGCTCCTGAAGGCGCATTTGCAGCGCGATCACGTTCGAGCCGACGTCTCCCTTTTCGAGCTTTCCATACTGCGAATCCACCGCGGCGGCGTACTCGCTGCTTCCGTACGCGAGCGCGGTGTCGGCATAGAGCCTTTCCTGCAGGGCCGCGGTCGCGATTCCAGTCTGCATGATGCCGTAGCTGCGCTCAAAGAGCTTCACGGCCTTCTCGGTATTCTCGTCGAAGATGCCCGACACGCCGTCTGTGAAGTATCCGAGCTCCGCAAGCCGCGTTTGAAGGTTCGAAACGGCGGTCGAGGTGTCCCCGATCCTGAGCTGCGCGTACCTCGCCTGGTCTTCGGTTCCCTCCGTTGCCTCGTCCGTCGAAACCCCGCCCGTCAGGACCGAGTCATCGTTGAGGATCACCTGCCCGTCCGAACCGATGAGGAGGGCGTCGGGCGCCTGCGTCGCGTCGGGAGAGATCGTGGTCGTCGCGTAGGGGACGATGATATCCACGACGCCATCGGTCGGCTCCGCATCGACATCCATATCATTGGCCGTGCAGCCCGCTGCGAGCGCAAGGAGCGCCGCGAGCGCGGCCGCAAGCGCGGCTCTTTTCCACATTTTGAGAACCTCCGTCAAGGATTCAGCTCCAATTATACATCTAGTATGTTAATTTATAAATAGCGACGTTTCCGCTCTGGAAGACCAGTTCCCCGCGCGCCTCGAAGTACAGCGTGTCGATCAGAAAATCGCCGCGCTCATAACTCGATATTAAGACGTAATCGACGCCGTATTGTTCAAAGAGCGCCTCATTTTCGGCCGGTTTTTCGTACATGAGCCGGACGTCCCGCGCCTGCTGCGAATAATCGATGCCGTGGAAGTAGAGATAACTCCCTGTTCCGCACACGATCTGCCGCCCCGCGAGCGCGGCGACGGGATTGTTATGCTGGTCGCTTGTCAAGAACACCGCGTCTCTCTCCGTCTCCCGATCGGCATATGCGCCTGCCGCCGCTTCGTCGGCGGAAAAAAGCTGGTAGTCGGAGATCACTTCTCGCGCGACGGACATCGCGCCCGAGACCGTCGAGACGAGCATGAACAGGACAAGGAAGTAAGTCCGGCAGCGCAGACCCTTCAGCCTGTCCCAGACTTTCGCGACGAACGCGCCGACCATGGGGATTACGATCAGGAATGCCACCACGAAGAGCTTGTTGTTGTCGTAGGGGTTGGGTTGAAACTGGACGATTTCCGCGACGGCGTAAACAGCGAGCGCGCCAAGCGCGAGCGCTCGCGCGGTCCTGCCCATCGTGAGCACGGCCGGCACGATCAAAAGGTACGTGATCCCGACGTTCTTGATCCAGAACCAGAAATAATTGTCCTTGAACGTGTTATCCCCGTTATTGTTGACCCAATTGAGGAGGATGCCGAGCGAACCGCCGCCCGCCGTCTGCGGGAACGTCCACTTGAGAAGCTGCGGAAGCGCAAGCGCAGCGGCGATCAGCCCGTAGAGGAGAAAGTTCAGCGCCGCGTCGAGCCTCTCCTCCCGGCGCGCGCGGACGATGTGCGGGATCATCGCACCCACGGATACGAGCCCCAGCGCGAGGAAGGAGTGCGTGTGGATCATGGGCATCGCGCCCGCCCAGACGCCGAGCATGATAAACGACGCGCGCTCGTTCGTGCGCATCGCCCGCGTGAGAAGAAAGAGCGCGGGGATGACCGTCGTCCAGCCCGCGAGCAGCGTTCGCTGCGGAATGAAGAGGTCGCAGATCACGTTCACCCAGCGGAGGTTGAGGTCCGGCATGTTGGTGGGCGTGTGGTAGTAACCCGAAAACACCGCGCGGAGCATCGACGGATCCTCGGTCGCGCGGTCAAACACGTAGAGAAAGCCCAGCCCGCCGTTCATGAACAGCAGCAGGAACGCAAGAACGACGGCGAACCTTCTGTGCGTCATCTCCCACGCGAAGACGACGAAACCCGCGTACACAAGCAGCATCATCAGGCTCCCGGAGACCACAAACGCGGCGGAGAGTCCGGTGCCGAACAGGAGCATCGACGAGGCAAGCGCGTCCGAGAGGAAGGGATATCCGAGTTCCACGCCCTCGATGAGGGTGTAGGTCGGCGGGAAGCTCGCGCCCCGAAGACCCGTCGCGATGCCGAGATGCAAACATAGGTCGCCGTATGTGGACTGCCCGACGTGCAGCGCGCCGCCCACTTCCCGGAGCGTATGGGTATATTGCATGTACGCGGACAAAAGAAAGAGCGGTACGACGAGCACAACGAGGAGTTTCCACGGGACGTCCGGGCGAACCTCCGCCTCCTGCCCCCGCCCAAAGCGCCACGCGGCCGCGGCGCACACGAATGAGAGCGCAAAGCCCAGCCACTGGGCCATGACGGTAAAATCGATAAAAAACGCAAAGAGCGCCGGGAACCACATCATCATGACGAGTCCCAGCGTGAGACCGAGCCACGCGCGCGTAATCGCGCCATACCGCGCGAACAACCGCCATGCGGTCAAAAGACCCATGGATTCAAAGCCTGCTAAAAGAAGAAATCCTCCCAAATTCGCGCCTCCCGTAACAGCCTGATGCGCCTGAAAAACAGACGCGGGGACCGTGCGCGCGCGCGGCCCCCTTCATCCTGATCTGATCAGTTGCCCTCTCCGGTCTCCAGTTGATCCAGGAGATCGTCGAGCGT
The DNA here is from genome assembly GCA_023444095.1 of Bacillota bacterium. Classification (GTDB taxonomy): domain Bacteria; phylum Bacillota; class Clostridia; order Christensenellales; family Aristaeellaceae; genus RUG11247. The sequence continues at coordinate 12,012 of JAEZRP010000025.1, read as the reverse complement.
GGGCGGATCACAGCGGCTGCAGCGCCTGAGGCCCTTTTCGAGCGCGTCGTAGAGCGTGTGCGCGTCGGCGGAGGGCATGTTCACGCAGGAATCCGCGCTGTGGTAATACCGCGAGTTGTCGTTGTAGTAGACCGTGACGGACTTCGCCAGTTCCATAAGCGCGGCTTCCTCGGCGACCCTTTTCTCCCCGTACTCGCGCATCAGATCGTTCATGCCGCAGAACGGGCAGCCCTCGAGGCCCCGTGATACGGCCTCTGTCAGCGCGACAAGCTCGAACTGACCCTCGAAGTACTCGCATTCGTCCGAGACGTGGCAGATGTCCGTGTCGTCGACCCAGGCGCAGTCCTCGTCGAGCAGCGATGCCGCAGGGGGATCGCAGTAGCCGCAGGGACGGAACCCGTCCGCGACGCACTCCGCAAGTGTGTAGGGTTTCGCGCCGGACATCCCCACGCACGTGGAGGCGACGTGATACGCCTTTCCGTTGCTCGTATGGTAGACGATCGCCTCGCCGGCGGGTTTCAGCGCGGGCGAAAGCGCGGCATCCATCCAGTTCGCGGTCGCGGTCGCCTGGACCTCGGCCGCGGGGGTGGCCGTAGCGGTCGGCTCCGCCGTGGGCGTGGGCGTCGGCGTGGCGGTGGGCTGGGCGGTTTCTTCGGGCACGTAGGCGTAAGACGCCGCGCCGCAGACCACGCAAGGCGTCGCGCCCTTTTCGTACGCGTCCTTGAGCGTCATGAGCTTGTACTGCCCCTCGAATTCGGCGCACTCATCGCACGTGTGGTAGACGTTGTCCTCGTCCACCCAGACGACAGGCTCCTCGGTCGTGAGCAGGGATTCGTCCGCCGGATGGCAGTTGCCACAGGCGTGGTAGCCCGCCGCGACGGACTCCGCGAGCGTATAGGGCTTCGCGCTCGACATGCCGACGCACTTGCTCCTGACGTGGTAGCCCACGCCGTTGCTGGTGTGGTACACGATCGCGAGCCCCGCGGGCTTGAGCGTGGGGGCCGGGGTGGGTTCCGCCTCAATGTCAAGCGCCGTCGGCGCGGCAGTCTGCTGCGCGGGGGCGGGCGTAAACAGCATGGTCGGCTCCGCCGTGGGCTCCTCAGTCGGAGTCGCCGTGGGTTCGGCAGTCGGCGCGGCGGTGGGCGTAGCCGTTGGTTCAACCGTCAGGGTTGCCGTGGGCTCGGCCGTCGGGGTTGCCGTGGGCTCGGTCGTCGGGGTTGCCGTGGGCTCGGCCGTCGGGGTCGCAGTCGGCTCCGCCGTCGGGGTCGCCGTGGGCTCCTGCGTCGGTTCCTCGGTGTCGGCCACATCCTGGATGCCCGCCGCAAACGACGCGACGGACTTGCCGATCAAATCAACCTGTTTCTCGATCTTTCCGGCGTCGACGGACGCGTCCGGCGTCTTCGTGGGCTCAGCGGTCGGCGTGGCGGAGGGCTTCACCGTCGGTGTCGCCGAGGGCGCGACCGTCGCGGTCGGGGCGGTCGTGGGCGTCGGCTCGGCCGAGGCCGTCGCGGTCGGCTTGACGGTCCCGCCGCTTCCCATAAAGCCGGTCGGCGCCGTCATTTGCGTGGGAGAGGGAGCCGGAGTCGCGGTCGGATCGGGCGTCAGGCTCGCCTCGGGCGAAACGCTCGCGCCTGGCGAAACATCCGGTGCGAGGGACGCGCCTGACGTCCCCTCCGGGGCGTCGGGCGATCCGCCTGCAAATTTCGACGAAACCCATGATTTCGCGTCGTCCGCGAGGGAGACGCCTGCCAGAATGCCGTCCGACAGCTTCACGCGCGCATAGGCGTATGCGTCAGAAGACGCGGCCGCGACGTCGTCCGCCGCATCCGAGAGCCTCGTCGAAACCGTGTCCGCGGCGTCCGCGAGGAAAGTATTGATCTTATCCTGGGTGCTGGTGATGCGCCAGTCGTCGGTCTGGACCGTGAGCGCCCAGCCGATCCAGCACAGACAGAGGACCAGCGTCAGAAGGGAGCAGAGGAATTTGACGCCCCCGCCCCAGCGAAGCTTGCGCGTCCACAGAAGAAGCATGCCCACGGGCCAGACGAGGATCGAGACGATCAGGGCAAAAACGCCGTAGGCGTAGCCCCTGCCGCGCCTTGGTCTTCGCCCGCGGGGCGACCTGTTATAGCTCGAGCGCCTCTCGGAGCGCATCATATATTCCTTTTCGCGGCGCGCGAACAACAACATCGTGCCCTCTGCCTGCATCCGTATCACCTTCCAAGCCGCCGTATCGAGTATGGCATAGTTTCCCCATTAAACCCAATTATATCAGAATCACCCACGACAGGCAAACGACAACATTGTGACGGAAATCATTCCCAGCCGCGGCAAACATGACCCCATTCAGAATCTACCCGTTGCCTCAACTGTAATTTAACGGATGCGCGGGAGGATAAAAGGAGCGGTTCGTCGAAAGATTGAAGATGGGTTTAGATGGGCCTTGGGCCTGTTTACTATGTACATGGAGGTAGGAAATATGAGTGTGGAACGCAATCTGCCCGTCGTACGCGAGCGCAAGCTTGCGATACTCAAGGGCGATCCAGAGCTCGTCGCGCAGCAAAAAAAGGCCGGGAAGCTCCTGGCACGCGAGCGCGTCGCCCAGCTTCTGGATGCCGCGAGCTTCGTTGAGCTTGACACGCTGAACGCGGAAGCGGGCGTCGTCACGGGCTACGGCCTGGTCGACGGAAACCCCGTTTACGTCTTCTGTCAGGATTTCACGGTCAAGGGCGGTTCCGTCGGCGCGGCGCACGCGCGCAAGGTCGTGAAGGTCATGGACCTGGCCGAAAAGACGGGCGCTCCCGTGGTCGGCATTTACGACACCACCGGTGCGCGGCTCGACGAAGGCATCGAAGCGCTGAACGCCTATGCCCAGATCGCGTCCCGCACGTCCGCCCTTTCGGGCGTCGTCCCCCAGATCTCCCTCGTGCTCGGCCCCTGCGGGGGCATCGCTTCCGCGCTCGCGGGCATGACGGACATCGTGGTCATGAGCAAGAACGGTTCCCTCTTCGTCAACGGCCCCATGGTCGTCTCTGCGGCTGCCGGCAAGGAAGTGAGCCTCTCTGAGATCGCGGGCACGCAGGCGTCGATGAAGTCCGGCATGGCGTCCCTCACGGCCGAGACCGACGAGGATGCCATCGCCATGGCGCGCAGACTCCTTGGCATGCTCCCGGTCAACAACATGGACGAGGCGCTCGCGGCGTCGCAGGACGACGTGAACCGCGAGGCTCCCGAGCTGAACGCCATCGACACCATCGAGGACGTCAAGACCATCGTTTCGAAGATCGCGGACCTCGGCCAGTACGTCGAGCTTTCGGACGATTTCGCGCCCTCCATGGTCACGGCGCTCGCCAAGATCGGCGGCGCGACCGTCGGAATCGTCGCGAACCAGTCCAGCAAGGACGAGGGCAGACTCACCGTCTATGGCTGCAAGAAGGCCGCGCGCTTCGTCGCCTTCTGCGACTGCTTCTCGATCCCGGTCGTCACGATCGTCGACAACATGGGCATGAAGATTTCGACGGCGCCCCAGGGAGAGCTCTCCCGCGCAGCCTCGCAACTCCTCTTTGCCTACGCGGAGGCTTCCACCGCTCGCATCTCGGTCATCGCCGGAAACGCCATTGGCATGGGCTACCTCGCGCAGGCCTCCCGCGCGGCGGCGGACGTCGTGTACGCCTGGCCCGGCGCGGTCGTCTCCGCCGTCACGCCCAAGATTGCCGCACAGCTTCTGTACGCGGACGAGATGAAGGCCGCGGACAATCCTTATCAGAAGCGCGAGGAACTCGAGGCGAAGTACGCGGATGACGTTGCGGACGGCGTCAACGCGGCCGTTCAGGGCTATGTGGACGACGTGATCGAGCCCGCGCAGACGCGCCAGCTGATCGCGGCGGCGCTCGATATGCTCTCCGGCAAGCGCGAAGCGAAGCCCGCCAAGAAGCACGGCAACATGCCGCTGTAAAAGGAGGGAAAGCAATGGATTACGTACACGTTCTGTCCTACGGCGGTCAGGTAACGCTGATCGGTTTGGCGTTCGTCTTTGTCGCGCTCGCCACGCTCATCTTCTGCATCTGGCTGATGTCTCGGATCCTTCGGGCCTTTTCCGAGGGTAAAAAAAAACAAGCTGAGGTAGCCGCCGTCGAGGAAGCGCCCACCCCCGCTGCCGCCCCGGTCGAGACGATCGAGGAGGCCCAGGGCATCGATCCCGGCGTCATCGCTGCCATCGCAGCCGCAATCTCCGCGTTCACCGATTCCGGCAAGCAGCTCGTCATCCGCTCGGTCCGGCGCTCAAACAACTGGGCGCGCGCAGCGCGGAGCGAACAGATCGGCCGCTTCTGATCAAATACGATATTTATTGAGGAGGAACTATCATGCGCAAGTTTTCCATCACCGTAAACGGTCAGGCCTATGATGTCGAGGTCGAAGAAATCGGCGGCGCCCCCGTGTTCGCGCCCGCGCCCGTTGCGGCCCCCGTCGCCGCGCCCGCACCCGCGCCTGTGGCCGCTCCCGCAGCCGCCGCGCCCGCTCCGGCTCCCAAGGCAGCCGCTCCCGCCCCCAAGGCCGCACCCGCAGGCGGCGAGGCGGTGAAATCGCCCATGCCCGGAACCATCCTCGACGTGAAAGTCGCGGCCGGTCAGTCCGTCAAGAAGGGCACCGTCCTCGTGATCCTTGAGGCCATGAAGATGGAAAACGAAATCCTCGCGCCCCGCGACGCCGTCGTGGCCGCCATCCCCGTCTCCAAGGGCTCCACCGTCAACGCCGGCGATACCATCATCACGCTGGGCTAACCCGGAGGGTACGAAACGATGTTAAAAAAAGCAAACCGCATGCGCGCGTTTGTGTGCATGGTGGTCCTGTTCGCCCTGACGGCGACGCTGATGGCGTTCGCGGAGGGAGAGCCTGCCGCGACCACTGCGCCCGAAGCCGCGACGACCGAGGTCTCCGCAGCAGAGACGGCGGCCGTCCCTGATCCGTACAACCTGCCCGGCACCAGCACGGTCGTCGGCGACGGATCGTTCATTCCCAAGGCGGGCGAAAGCAACGACCCCGCCATCGACTTCTGGTCTGGCATCAAGAACATCTGGGCATCGACGGGCTTTGTCGCCGGGGATTGGCAGCAATACGCCATGCTCGCGGTCGCCTGTCTGCTTCTGTACCTTGCGATCGTCAAGAAGTTCGAGCCGCTTCTCCTTCTCCCCATCTCCTTCGGCATGCTCCTCGCGAACCTGCCGCTCGCCGGCATGATGGACGACCCGATCTACAAGGTCTTTACATCGGCGAAGGAAGCCGCGGCCTACGGCGACTACTATAAAAAGTCGGTCGATGTGGTTCTGAACAGCTCCGGCGACACCGTCTACCGCGTGCTCTATCAGAACGGCGGCCTTCTGCACTACCTCTATCAGGGCGTCAAGCTGGGCATCTATCCGCCGCTCATCTTCATGGGCGTCGGCGCGATGACAGACTTCGGCCCGCTGCTCGCCAACCCCAAGTCCCTCCTGCTCGGCGCAGCGGCCCAGTTCGGCATCTATGTCGCCTTCCTCGGCGCGAAGCTTTGGGGCTTTGACGCCTCGCAGGCCAGCTCCATCGGCATCATCGGCGGCGCGGACGGCCCCACGGCCATCCACGTCACCACCAAGCTCGCACCCCAGCTTCTCGGACCGATCGCGGTTGCGGCGTACAGCTACATGGCGCTCGTTCCCGTCATCCAGCCACCGATCATGAAAGCGCTCACCACCAAGAAGGAGCGCATGATCGTCATGGAGCAGCTGAGGCCCGTATCGAACACGGAGCTCGTGATCTTCCCGATCATCGTGACGATCCTCGTGAGCCTCCTTCTTCCCTCCGCGGCATCCCTCATCGGCATGCTGATGCTCGGAAATCTCATGCGCGTCTCGGGCGTCGTGGAGCGCCTCTCCAAGACCGCGCAGAACGAGCTCATCAACATCGTCACCATCTTCCTCGGCCTCACGGTCGGTGCGACGACCAAGGGCTCGACGTTCCTGAAGCCCGAGACGCTCAAGATCGTCCTCCTCGGCGTCATCGCCTTCGGCGGCGGCACCGCGGGCGGCGTGCTGCTCGGAAAGCTCATGAACGTCATCTCCGGCGGCAAGATCAACCCGCTGATCGGTTCCGCGGGCGTCTCCGCCGTCCCCATGGCCGCGCGCGTCTCCCAGGTGGTCGGCCAGAAGGAGAACCCGGGCAACTTCCTGCTCATGCACGCCATGGGCCCGAACGTTGCAGGCGTCATTGGCTCAGCCGTGGCGGCGGGCGTGTTCCTCGCCCTGTTCTCCCATTAATCTATAAGGAGGTATATAATCGTGGGAAAAGTAATGATTACGGATACGATTCTGCGCGACGCGCACCAGTCGCAAGCCGCGACCCGCATGCGCACCGAGGATATGCTCCCCGCGTGCGACGTGCTCGATAAGGCAGGCTTTTATTCTCTCGAGTGCTGGGGCGGCGCGACGTTCGATTCCTGTCTGCGCTTCCTCAACGAGGATCCGTGGGTCAGGCTTCGTAAGCTGAAGGAAGCGCTTCCCAAGACGAAGCTCCAGATGCTCTTCCGCGGCCAGAACATCCTCGGTTACAAACACTACGCGGACGACGTCGTCGACGAGTTCGTCCGGCTGTCGATCAAAAACGGCATCGATGTCATCCGCATCTTCGACGCCCTCAACGATCCCCGAAACCTGGAGCGCGCCATCAAGGCGACCAAGAAATTCGGCGGCATCGCGGAGGTCGCGCTCAGTTACACCAGCAGCCCCGTTCACACGGAGGATTACTTCGTGGAGCTCGCGGTCGAGTTCGAGAAGATGGGCTCCGACAACATTTGCGTGAAGGACATGGCGAACCTGCTTCTGCCCTATCAGGCGTACTCGCTCGTCAAAAAGCTCAAGCAGGCGCTCAAGCCCACCACGCTCGTCCACATGCACACCCACAACACCACCGGCACTGGCGACATGGTATACATGAAGGCCATCGAGGCGGGCGCCGACATCGTGGATACCGCCCTCTCCCCGCTCGGCAACGGTACCGCGCAGCCCGCCACCGAAGCGCTCGTCGCGACCCTCGAGGGCACCGAGTACGATACCGGCATCGACCTGAGCGAGCTCACCAAGGCGACGGAGCACTTCCGCGGCGTGGCCGACAAGCTTCAGAAGGAAGGCTGGCTCGATCCCAAGGTCCTGCGCGTCGACGTCAACACCCTCAAGTATCAGGTGCCGGGCGGCATGCTCTCGAACCTCATCAGCCAGCTCAAACAGGCCGGGAAATCCGATCTTCTCTACGAGGTGCTCGCGGAGGTGCCGCGCGTTCGCAAGGACTTCGGCTATCCGCCGCTCGTCACCCCGACCAGCCAGATCGTCGGCACCCAGGCCGTCATGAACGTGCTTGCCGGCGAGCGGTATAAGATGAACCCCAAGGAGTCCCAGGCGCTCATGGCCGGCGAGTACGGCCGCCTGCCCGCGCCCGTCAACGAGGAAGTGCGCAAGAAGGTCATCGGCGACCGCAAGGTCATCACCCACCGCCCCGCGGACGACCTCAAGCCCGAGCTCGAAACCTACCGCAAGGAGATCGGCCAGTACATCACGCAGGACGAGGACGTCCTCTCCTACGCGCTGTTCCCGCAGGTCGCCGAGAAGTTCTTCCAGGCCCGCCAGGCCTCCCAGCTCAAGCTCGACAACTCCGTCTTCGACAAGAAGAACAACGCGATGCCCGTGTAAGCACAGGACGGGGAAACGCCGGGGCGCTGCCCCGGGCCCCCGGCTTGAGGGCCTCTGGTCCGAGAATCCCTGATCGGTAAAATGACGTGTCTCTCCCGCGACGGCCCGGGCCCAATCCCGAGCCGTCGGGTTTTATTTTGGGAAAGCGATGGACAAGGGCGTATGCTTTCTCAAACGGGGCCAAGCCTACGCGAAGCGCGGCGGACGATGATCCATATTGCCATCCAGTATGGTTTTCTCAAGTGCGCCAGTCCTTGAGCGGGGCACGGGCGGAACTCCGTCGTTCCCCGCCTCTCTGCCCGTTGACATTTTGGGCGTTCCGTGCGAAAATTGTATCCAGAATTTGAACAGGCGGTGCGACTATGGATTATGGAAAGCTGGACGCGATCGTCGCGTCTTATCAGGACGACATCATTCGGGATATCCAAAGGTGGGTCGCGGTTCCCTCGGTGCTTTCGGAGGCGGAACCGGGCGCTCCGTTCGGAAAGGAAACGCGGCGCGCGCTGGACACAGCGCTCGAGACGGCGCGGAACTACGGCTTCGAGGCGCTCGACGTGGACGGCTACTGCGGCGAGATCACCCTATGCACGGGCGAAAAGACGATGGGCATGCTCTGCCACCTCGACGTCGTGCCCGCGGGCGACGGCTGGACGAAGGATCCCTGGGGCGGCGAGATCGCGGATGGGAAGCTCTATGGCCGGGGCACCATGGACGACAAAGGCCCGGCGGTCGCGGCGCTGCACGCCATGCGCGCGGTTCGGGAGGCCGGCATCCCCATGAAGGACGGGGTAAAGCTCATCCTCGGCTGCGACGAGGAGACGGGCATGACGGACATGCGCTACTATAAGTCGAAGCTGCCGATGCCCGACTACGGCTTCTCGCCTGATGCGGAGTTTCCCGTCATCCACATCGAAAAGGGCGGATTGGGCCTTCTGATCTCCGCGCACGCCACGGAGGAAGGCGGCGCGTTCCCGATCGTATCGATGCACGCGGGCGAAAGATGCAACGTCGTGCCCGGCGTTGCGACGGCGGTCGTCTCGACGGAGGGACTCGGCTTTGAGGAACTGAGGGCGCGCGTCGAAGGCGTGGCGCGGGACAGGGGATTCGACCTCGAATGCGAGAAACTCGATGGCGACGCGGCGCTCGTCCGCGCGACGGGCAAGCCTTCGCACGCCTCCATGCCGAATTTGGGCAAGAACGCGGCGGGCATGCTGCTCATTGCGCTCCGGGACATGAACGCGGGCGGGCCGCTCAACAAGGCGATCTCCGCGCTCGCGGATAAGCTCGGCCTCGAATACGGCGGCGAATCCCTCGGCATCCAAATTTCCGACGAGGAATCCGGCGCGCTTACGTGCAACCTCGGGCTTCTGCGCGCGGACAGGCACCTCGTCACCGCGCAGCTCGACATCCGCTATCCGCTGTCTGCTGACGAGGAGAAGATGTGCGGCCAGGCCGCGATGGCGCTCTCCGGCACGAACCTCGAGCTCCGTCGGCTGCGCGGCCACGCGCCGCACCACGTTTCCAAGGAGCACAAGGTCGTTAAGGGGCTTGTCAAGGTCTACTCCGAGGTCACGGGAATGCCCGGCTACGCGTTCGCCATCGGCGGCGGCACGTATTCGCGCACCATGCCGAACACCGTCGCGTTCGGGTTCAACTTCCCCGGAGACACGGACACCTGCCACATGCCCGACGAATACGTGGACATCGAAAAGCTCATGCTGAGCGTGAAAATTTTCGCGCACGCCATCGCGGAACTGGCGGGAGGCGCCTGGTAATGGGGGCTTACTCGATCGCGATCGACGGTCCGGCGGGCGCGGGTAAGTCCTCGGTCGCAAAGGCCGTCTCGCGCGCGCTTGGATTCAACTACCTCGATACGGGCGCGATGTACCGGGCGATGGGCCTTTCCATGATCCGCGCGGGCGTGCCCCTCTCAGACGCGGGCGCGGTGGCGGATGCGTGCGCTTCGGCGCAGGTCGGCGTGCGCTACGAGGGCGGACGGCAGATCACGACGCTCGCGGGCGAGGACGTCTCAGACGCCATCCGCGCCGAGGAGTGCTCCCGCGCGGCCTCGCTCGTCTCTCAGGTGCCCGAGGTCCGAAGGCGGATGGTGGCGATCCAGCGCGAAATCGCCCAAAACCAGAACCTCGTCATGGACGGCCGGGACATCGGAACAAAGGTGCTCCCGGACGCCACGGTCAAGATCTTCCTGACCGCGTCCGCCGAGGTGCGCGCGAAGCGGCGGTTCGACGAGCTCCGGCAGAAGGGCCTGGATCCCGACTTCGGAACCGTGCTCGCAGACATCGTGGAGCGCGACCTGCAGGACACCACGCGCGCGGCCTCGCCGCTCAAGCGCGCGGACGACGCCATCGAGGTGGACACCTCCGACATGTCCTTAGGGGGCGTCATCGACCGGATCATCGCCATCGCGCGGGAGGTCATATGAAGCTGCTCGTTACGCTCATCAAGGCGCTCGTCGGCGCTTATTACGCCGTAATCTACCCCGTTCGGCTGATCGGCGAGGAGAACATCCCTCAGGGCGCCGTGATCCTGTGCGCGAACCACATCTCCTCGCGCGATCCAATCCTGCTGCTTCTCAGACTCAAGCGGCGGATCACGTTCATGGCAAAGAAGGAGCTTTTCAAGGTGAAGCTCGTCGGCGCGGTGCTGCGCGAGGCGGGGGCGTTCCCCGTCGACCGCGGCCGCGCGGACCTCTCCGCGATCCGGGAGTCGATGCGCGTGCTCGAATCGGGCGGCATGCTCGGAATCTTTCCGCAGGGTACCCGCAGCGCGGCGAACGAGCGGACGCAGGTGCACGGCGGCGCGGCGCTCATCGAGCAACGCTCGAAGGCCCCCGTCGTCCCGGTATACATAGACGGACCCTACAGGCCGTTTCGGAGGACGAACATCTACATTGGAAAGCCGATTGATCTCACCGACTTTGGAACGCGCTCGGACGGCGCGACGATCAACGCGGTGACGGGCGAGATCGACGGCGCGATCTGGGCATTGAAGGCGTGAGCGGCAAAGGCCGCCCACGTTTTCTTTTGGACGCGCGCGGGCAGACTGACAGGGAGGAGGAAGCTCGATAATGTTAAATGATGGTTATTTTTCAAGCTTTTGCAGGAATCGTATAGGTGTCATCGAATTGTAGTATATGGCACTTTATATTGTTTTCGCAATCGAGGCGCTAAAACCGGCGGCATTGCCGTCCGCATCCGGGAGTTGAGTGAGACGATCGAACTTGCCGCGCACGCAGGATTTTGCTTTGGGGTCAGGCGGGCCGTCGAATGCGCCGAACAGAACGCGCCGAACGTGACGCTGGGGGCGATCATCAACAACCGCCAGGCGGTTTCCGCACTCGAAAAAGCGGGTGTCGTGGCCGTCGACTCGATCGGGGAAATCCCCGAGGGTACGCGCGTGGTGATCCGGTCGCACGGCGTCGGGCGCCGCGAGACGGAGGCGCTTCAAGGGAGCGGCTGCGCCGTTGTTGACGCCACGTGTCCCTTCGTCGCGCGCATCCACCAGATGGCGCGCCGGGCGGCGGAGGAAAATCGGCCCCTCGTCGTGATCGGCGAGCGGGCGCACCCCGAGGTCATGGGCATCCTCGGTTGGGCGGGCGAAGAAGCTTGGGCGGTCGACTCAGAAAAGGACGTCGACGCCCTTCCGGCGGACCTCAAAAAACCCCTCGTCGTCACGCAGACGACGCTCACGAAGGCCGCGTTTCAGGAAATATCGGGGCTTCTCCTCGCGAGATACCCGGACGCGGAGGTCAAAAGGACCATCTGCACCGCGACCATTGACCGGCAGGACGAGGCGGTTGCCCTGGCCGGACGGTGCGACGTCATGATCGTGATCGGCGGACGGGAGAGCGCCAACAGCCGGAAGCTCTACGAGCTGACGCGGGCGATTTGTCCCCGGACGTACTTCATCGAAACGGCGTCTGAGGTCGGGGGAGTCTCCGTCAGGCCGGGCGATTTGATCGGGATTACAGCCGGCGCGTCCACGCCGGATTGTATAATTAAGGAGGTTGTAACAGCAATGAACGACATCGAGAAGCAGGTCACCCAGTCCGAAGAGCTGCACACGGGTGAGGCCGAAGCGCCTACCACAGAATCCGACTTCATGGCCGATGTGGAAAAGACTTTGGTTCAGATCCGCCCCGGACAGACAATCGTCGGCACTGTGGTGCAGATTACGGATGACGAAGTCTGCGTCAACGTCGGTTACAAGGCAGACGGATTGGTTAAGAAATCTGACCTCTCCTCAACCGATGTCAAGATTGGCGACGAGATAGAAGTCG
>JAEZRP010000033.1 GCA_023444095.1 Bacillota bacterium | reverse complement strand
GCGCAACTTTTATGAGTTGGCTGCTTAACAGCCAGTTGGTTACTTCATAACCAAGTGTACCTGGTACACGCTTGTGAAACGGTCAATAAGAGTAGTAAAAGTAAGTTCTTACTGTATAGACTCTAACGGATGAAGGCAGAGCATGGAATCCCATGCCTTTCTGAAGACTGCGAATCGAGATGTACCACAGTATGCTGTGTGCATCTTTTTTTGTTGCGGAGGGGAAAGGCATGGCGGAGAAGCTGAAACTGTACGGGTTCAATAACTTAACGAAGTCATTGAGCTTCAACATCTACGACATCTGCTACGCGAAGTCCGCGCGCGAGCAGCAGGACTACATCAAGTATATCAACGAGCAATACAACTCCGAGCGCCTGACTGCCATCCTCGAGAGGCTCACCGAGATGATCGGCGCGATCGTTCTGAACATCTCGAAGCAGGACTACGAGCCGCAGGGCGCGTCGGTGACGTTTCTGATCGCGGAGGAATCGATGGCGAAGAACCGCTCGGGCGAGACGGTCGTGGGCCATCTGGACAAGAGCCACGTGACCGTCCACACATACCCCGAGTACCACCCCGAGACCTCCATCGCGACGTTCCGCGTGGACATCGACGTCGCCACCTGCGGGGAGATCACCCCGCTTTCGACGCTCGATTTCCTGCTCGCCTCCTTCGATTCGGACATCATCACGCTCGACTACCGCGTGCGCGGCTTCACGCGCGACATGAGCGGGCGGAAGCTCTTCATCGACCACGCCATGACGTCGATCCAGGATTACATCGACGACAAGACGCTCGAGAAGTACGACGCCATCGACGTCAACGTCTACCAGTCGAACATCTTCCACACGAAGATGCTTATCAAGGACATCGTGCTTCAGAACTACCTCTTCAACTCGGACGTGTACGAGATCCCGCCCAAGATCCGCCTGAACATCACAAACGCGCTCCGGCGCGAGATGATCGAGATCTTCAGCGGAACCAATATTTACGAATAGGGGGTAGCGCCTTGGACCAGAACCGCGCGCCCATCTACGAGGCGCTCGAGGAAATGAAGGATTCCCGGCTCGTGCCCTTCGACGTGCCGGGCCACAAGCGGGGGAAGGGGAACCCGGCGCTCCTGGAGTTTCTGGGCGAAAAGTGCCTGTCGGTCGACGTCAACTCCATGAAGCCGCTCGACAACCTCTGCCACCCGACGGGCGTCATCGCGGAGGCGGAGGCGCTCGCGGCGGAGGCGTTTCAGGCAGGCGCGGCGTTTTTCATGGTCGGCGGAACGACCTCCGCCGTGCAGGCGATGATCCTCTCGTCAGTGAAGGCGGGGGAGAAGATCATCCTCCCGCGAAACGTGCACCAGTCGGTCATCAACGCGCTGGTTCTCTCGGGCGCGATCCCGGTGTACGTGAACCCCCAGACGAACAAGCGGCTCGGCATCGCGCTCGGCATGCGGACAGCGGACGTGGCGCGCGCCATATCGGAAAACCCCGAGGCGAAGGCCATCCTCGTCAACAACCCCACCTACTACGGCGTGTGCTCGGACATCACGACCATCGTCCATCTCGCGCACGAGAAGGGCATGCGCGTGCTCGCGGACGAGGCGCACGGCACCCACTTCTACTTCGGGAAGGACATGCCGCCCTCCGCGATGGCCGCGGGCGCGGACATGGCCGCGGTCTCCATGCACAAGTCGGGCGGCTCGCTTACCCAGAGCTCGATCCTTCTGTGCGGGAAAAACGTCAATCATCACTACGTCCGCCAGATCATCAACCTCACGCAGACCACGAGCGGCTCGTACCTCCTTCTCTCGAGCCTAGACATCTCCCGCCGGAACCTCGCGCGCGGGGGCGTCGAGATCTTCCGGAAGGTCAGGCGGTTTGCGGACTACGCGCGCGCGGAGATCAACGGGATCGGCGACTACTACGCGTACGGCAGGGAGCTTCGAAACGGCGACAGCGTGGCGGATTTCGACGAGACGAAGCTTTCGGTCAATACCCTTGAGATCGGGCTGGCGGGCATCGAGGTCGCGGACATCCTGCGCGACCGGTTCGACATCCAGATCGAGTTCGGCGATCTCGGAAACATCCTCGCCTACATCTCGGTGGGCGACAAGACCAAGAACATCGAGCGGCTCATCAGCGCGCTTGGGGAAATCCGGAGGCTCTACAAGCGCGACCGGGTGGGCATGCTGGAGACGGAGTACATCAGCCCCGTGGTCGCCACGAGCCCGCAGGCGGCGTTCTACGCCAAAAAGAGGAGCCTGCCGCTCGCGCAGTGCGCGGGGGAGGTCTCCGGCGAGTTCGTGATGAGCTATCCGCCCGGCATCCCCATCCTCGCCCCCGGCGAGCGCGTCACCAAGGAGATCGCGGAGTACATCCGCTACTCCAAGGAGAAGGGCTGCGTGATCACCGGCCCCGAGAAGATGGACGCGAGCATGCTCAACGTTCTGGAGGAAGCAAAATGATGGACGATCTTTGGTACAGCGAATACCACGCGCCGGGCGTGCGGCTTTCCATCCAGGTGAAATCCCAGCTCCACACCGAGGAGAGCGACTATCAGCTGATCTCGGTCTATGATTCCGCCGAGTTCGGGCGGTTTCTGACGCTCGACGGCGTCCTCATGCTCACGGAGCGCGATGAGTTCATCTACCACGAGATGATCGTGCACGTCCCGATGGCGGTCAACCCCGCGATCCGAAACATCCTCGTGATCGGCGCGGGCGACGGCGGCGTGGCGAGGGAGCTGTCGAAATACAAGACCGTCGAGAAGATCGACATCGTGGAGATCGACCGCCGCGTGGTCGAGGTGTGCAAACAGTTTCTGCCGCTCACCGCCTGCGGGTTCTCCGATCCGCGCGTCAACCTCCTGTACGCGGACGGGCTCAAGTACGTCCGGCACGTGGAAAACCGGTACGACCTCGTGATCGTCGATTCCACCGATCCCTCCGGCCCCGGCGAGGTGCTCTTCACCAAGGAGTTTTATGGAAGCTGCATGAACGCGCTCACGGAGGGCGGCATCCTCGTCAACCAGCACGAGAGCCCGTTCTACCGGGAGGACGCCAAGGCCATGCGCTTCGCCCACAGGCGCATCCTCTCGGCGTTCCCGGTCGGCAAGGTGTATCAGGCGCACATCCCGACCTATCCGTCCGGCCACTGGCTGTTCGGGTTCGCGTCGAAGGGCGTCCATCCCGTGCGCGACCTCGACGACGCGCGCTGGAACGCGCTGGGCATTCAGACCCGGTACTACAACACCAACCTCCACCGGGGCGCGTTCGCCCTGCCAAACTACGTCGAGGAGATGCTGAGGCGCGATGAATCCTAACATCCAAACCTTCCTCGGCTGCGATGCCGAATACGAAAACGCGGAGGTCGTGCTCTTCGGCGCGCCGTTTGACGGCACGACATCGTTCCGGCCCGGCACGCGCTTCGGCCCGCAGGCGATCCGCGCGGAGTCCTTCGGCATCGAGACGTATTCGCCCTATGTGGACAGGGACCTGCTCGACCGGAGCGTGTTCGACGCGGGCGACCTCGATCTGCCCTTCGGCGCGCCCGAAAAGGCGATCCGCATGATCGAGGAGCGGGCCGCGCGCATCCTCGCGGACGCGAAGACGCCGTTCCTGATGGGCGGCGAGCACCTCGTGACGCTCGGCGCGGCGCGCGCGGTGGTGAAAAAATACCCCGACGTGTGCTTTCTGCACCTTGACGCCCACGCGGACCTGCGCGCGGAATACGTCGGGGAGGAACTTTCCCACGCGTCGGTTCTGCGGCGCGTGTGGGACATGGTGGGCGACGGGCGCATCTTCCAGTTCGGCATCCGCTCCGGCGACCGCGAGGAGTTCGCGTTCGCCCGCGCGCACACAGAGCTTCATCCCTTCGACCTCGCCGCCTTCCCCCAGACCGCGAAGGCGCTCGAGGGCCGCCCGGTGTACTTCACGCTCGACCTCGACGTTTTAGACCCCTCGTGCTTCCCCGGAACCGGCACGCCGGAGCCGGGCGGAGTGACGTTCCAGGAGCTGCTGGCCGCCGTCCACCGGCTTCACCGGCTGAACGTCGTCGGCTGCGACGTGGTCGAGCTTTCGCCCCACTACGACCAGAGCGGCGTCTCCACCGCCGCGGCCTGCAAAATCGTCCGCGAAATCCTGCTTCAAATCTAGGAGGGAATCAAATGGGAAAGTGCATGATCATCGGCTGCGGCGGCGTGGCGTCGGTCGCCATCCACAAGTGCTGCCAGAATAGCGACGTGTTTTCGGAAATCATGATCGCGAGCCGCACGATAAGCAAGTGCGACGCGCTGAAGGAAAAGCTGGGCGGCGGAAGGACGAAGATTGTAACCGCCAAGGTGGACGCGGACAACGTGGACGAGCTGGTTCGGCTCATCGAGGATTTCAGGCCCGACGTGGTTTTGAACCTCGCGCTGCCGTATCAGGACCTCTCCATCATGGAGGCGTGCCTGAGAACGAAGACCCACTACGTCGACACCGCCAACTACGAGCCGCCGGAGACGGCGAAGTTCGAGTATTCCTGGCAGTGGGCGTACCGGGAGAAGTTCGAGAAGGCGGGGATCTGCGCCCTGCTTGGCAGCGGCTTCGACCCCGGCGTGACGTCGGTCTTCTCCGCCTACGCGCTGAAGCACCAGTTCGACGAGATTCATGAGATCGACATCCTCGACGCCAACGGCGGCGACCACGGCTACCCCTTCGCCACGAACTTCAACCCGGAGATCAACATCCGCGAGGTGACCGCCAAGGGCAGCTACTGGGAGGACGGGAAGTGGGTCGAGACGGAGCCGATGGAGATTAAAAGGGTCTACGACTTCGACCAGATCGGCCAAAAGGACATGTACCTTCTCCATCACGAGGAGATCGAGTCGCTCGCGAAGAACATCCCGGGCGTCCGGCGCATCCGGTTCTTCATGACGTTCGGCCAGAGCTACCTCACGCACTTAAAGTGCCTGGAGAACGTGGGCATGACCTCCATCGAGCCCATCGACTTCGAGGGCAAACAGATCATCCCGCTCCAGTTTTTGAAGGCGGTGCTCCCGGACCCCGCGTCCCTCGGCCCGCGTACGAAGGGCAAGACCAACATCGGCTGCATCTTCCGGGGGACCAAGGACGGGAAGGAGAAGACCTACTACCTCTACAACGTCTGCGACCATCAGGAGGCGTACCGCGAGGTGGGAAGCCAGGCCATCTCCTACACCACCGGCGTCCCCGCGATGATCGGCGCGATGCTCGTTCTGACGGGGAAGTGGCAGAAGCCCGGCGTTTGGAACATGGAGGAGTTTGATCCCGATCCCTTCATGGACGCGCTCAACCAATGGGGACTTCCGTGGATCGAGGACTTCGATCCCGTGCTCGTCGACTGATGCGGAACCTGTGCGATATCCCGACGCCCGCCTACGTGGTGGACGAAGCGGCGCTTATCCAAAACCTCGAAATCCTGAGCGGCGTCCGCGCGGCGGCGGACTGTGAGATCCTCCTTGCGCAGAAGGCGTTTTCGATGTTCGCCGTCTATCCCATGATCGGTTGGTACCTTTCCGGCACCACGGCGAGCGGGCTTTACGAGGCGCGGCTCGGGCGCGAGGCGATGGGGAAAGAGACGCACGTCTTTTCCCCCGCCTACACGGACGCGGATTTTGACGAAATCCTCCGGATCTGCGACCATATCACGTTCAACTCCTTCTCCCAGTGGGAGAAGTTCCGGGACCGCGCGCGCGCATCCGGCAAGTCCTTCGGAATCCGCGTCAACCCGGAGCACTCCACGCAGGAGCACGGCATCTACGACCCCTGCGCCCCGTTCTCGCGGCTGGGCGTGACCCGCGAACACTTCCGGGAGGACCTTCTGGACGGCATCGAGGGCCTTCACTTTCATACGCTGTGCGAGCAGAACGCCGACGCGCTGATCGAAACCATCGCGGCGTTCGAGGGGAAGTTCGGCGCGTTCCTCCCGCGCATGAAGTGGGTGAACTTCGGCGGCGGCCACCACATCACGCGCGGGGACTACGACGTGCCCGCGCTCGTGAACGCCATCCGCCGCTTCCGCGAGAGGCACGGCGTCGAGGTGTACCTCGAGCCCGGCGAGGCGGTGGCGCTCAACGCGGGCGTTTTCGTCGCGACGGTCGTCGACGCGATCAAAAACGGCATGGAGATATTGATCCTCGACGCCTCCGCGACCTGCCACATGCCGGACGTCATCGAGATGCCCTACCGCCCGCCCGTGCGCGGCGCGGGGAAGCCGGGGGAGAAGGCGCACACGTACCGGCTCGCGGGCCCGACCTGCCTCGCCGGGGACGTGATCGGGGATTACTCGTTCGACGAGGTGCTGCGCCCCGGAGACCGGGTGGTCTTCGAGGACATGGCGATCTATACGATGGTGAAGAACAACACGTTCAACGGCATGCCGCTCCCTTCGATCTATCTGAAGGGAAGGGACGGGGAGATCCGGCTGGTCAAAAAGTTCGGCTATGAGGATTTCAAGGGGAGATTATCATGAGGCAATCGCTTACGACTTCGCTGTAAGCGATTGCACGAAATCCGGATGCAGGTACCGATTCGCCGCGGGCGGGCAAGCTCGCCCTTTGGGCGAATGAAAAAGCGTCGGCAGAGCCGCCACGTTTGATCGAGCATGGAGGGCTGCGGCCCTCCAACCCTCCCGAAGTTTTTGGAGGTGATTCCATAGCATGAATACATTCGAGGCGATCCGGGCCCGCGTGAGCTACCGCGGGAGATTCCTTTCCGACCCCGTGCCGCGCGAACAGCTCCGGGCCATCCTCGAGGCGGGGCTGGCCGCGCCGTCCGGCTGCAACAAGCAGACGACGAGCCTCATCGCGGTGGACGACCCGGCGCTGCTTACCCAGCTGAAGGCGCTCATCGACCCGCCCATCTGCGAGACGGCCCCGGCGATGATCTGCGTTCTGACCAAAAGGATCAGGGCCTACCGGGACGTGTGCTTCGCGGCGCAGGACTACGCCGCCGCCATCGAGAACATGCTGCTCGCAGCGGTGGAGCTGGGCCTTTCGAGCTGCTGGATCGAAGGCCACATCACGGACGAGGACCAGATCGGCCGCAGGATGGCGGATGTGCTCGGCGTGCCGCAGGATTACGAGCTCGTGTGCTTTCTGCCCCTCGGCGTCGCCGCCGAGCCCGCGAAGCGGATCCGGAAGAAGCCGTTCCGCGCGCGCGCGTGGTTCAACGGCTTTGAAAAGGATGCCGCCACCTGACGGAGGTGTGGAGGTCTGAATCGGCGCTTCGGAAGTCGAGCACTTCCGGGGCGCTTTTTATGTGTAACCTTGGCCGTCCGGGGCTGGGCCCACGGACGGCCAACCGAAAAAGATCATTCCCCCTATTTCGGGATTCTCAAGGGATTGCATCCCTTGAGCGGGGGTCCGGGGGCGGCGCCCCCGGCGCGCCTCTCCGCCTCGTCTCCGCCCTCACAGCGTTTGAAAGTACGCGTGCTGCGCACGCAGCACGTCGATGGCCTCCGGGACGTCGGCGTCCGAAAAGTCCGGGATCGGGACGGGATACGCCCCGCAGCGCAGGATCTCGGTCCCGTCCGAGCGCACGCAGAAGTAGCCGAGCCCGCCGCCGGTGCAGGCGGGGCAGAACCCGCAGTACGCCTTGCGGTCGGGATGGCGCACCGGCCCGGCGTACTGGCCCTTGCGCGCCTCGATCTCCCGAAGGAGCGCATCCCGATAGCGCGCGGGCGGATCGGGAACGCCGAAGAACTTGACGGCGACGTATGGAATGCCCCCGCGCGCGCCCATCTTCGCGATCACGCGTCCGCTCCCGCGGTGCTTCCACGCGAACATTTCGTCCCGCACCTTCTGGCGAACGGGCGCGTAGCCGAGCGATTCGAGAAAGTCCGCCACCGCGCGCTGCGCCGGGGTCATGGAAGCGTCCTCCGGTAAATGGAATAGTGCTCGAACGCACTGTGAAGCCGGAAGCCGCAGCTTTCGTACATCGCCGGATGGCCGTGGTAGTGCAGGAAGCAGTCGAGTTCGCCGTTCGCCGGGTACGCCTCGACGAAGTCGTAGCCCTCCCGCGCCGCGTCCTCGACGGCCCGGTTGAGAAGCGCGGTGGCGACGCCCCTTCGCCGCGCGTCCGGGGCGACGATGAAGCAGGTGACCGCCATCGCGCGCGCGCCGGGGTCGTCCTTCCAGAGATCCGCGCTCTCGCGGATCTTCGCGTAATTCCGCTTGTCCTGCGCGTTCAGCCAGCCGACGACCGCGCCGCCCTCGTACGCGAGGTAACCCTTCAGCGTCCCGTCGCGCACAAACCCGATGGCGACTTCCCGCATCACGTCGCGGTGAAACGTCCCCCTGTGGGCCTCCTCGAGCCGCTTCTCGTCTTCCCTTCCGAGGTGAAAGTACGTGCAGTAGCA
This sequence comes from Bacillota bacterium, assembly GCA_023444095.1. GTDB lineage: Bacteria > Bacillota > Clostridia > Christensenellales > Aristaeellaceae > RUG11247. The sequence continues at coordinate 31,697 of JAEZRP010000033.1, read as the reverse complement.
GAACGACCACTCCTCGTGGTCGGAAAACGCCACGTCGTCAAAAAACCGCAGGTAGTCGGATAGCAGCGCCGGCGTCAGTGCCCGGATCTCCATTGGAAAGCCCCCTCTCCTCTGTTAAAATTATAGTTTCAAGAACAAAGCGCGTCAAGCCGTTGTTCCCCAAAAAATGGAAAATCCCTTCCCGCGGAGGCGCGCGGTCGCCCCGCCTCATAAAAACGGGGCCGACAGGAAACAATAGCCACCGTTACCAGAACGGAGGCGATTGTATGGGATTCAAGAAGAAGCGCGAAGTGGAGGTCGATCTCCACCGCTTCAACAAGGCGGCCGCTTCGTTCTCCATTGCGAAGGACGTCGAAGAGAACCTCGAGATCATGAAAAAGCTGTTCGCGGACGTCGATATCATGCGCTACAAGCACATCGAGGACGAGGCGCACCGCAAGTACGCCATCGCGTATTCGGACGGCATGGTCAGCTCCGGCATCCTCAACGAGCACATCCTGAGTCCCATCATGCACTCGCGCGGCGTCGAGGAGGGGCCTGATTTCATCGAGCGGCTCATCAGCGAGGTCGTCGAGGTGAGCGAGGCGGAGCCGACCGACGACTTTTGCAAGATCGTGGCGTCCATCTGCTACGGGGACACCGTGCTCTTCGTGGACGGCTGCGAATCGGCGGCGATCCTCAACACCAAGGCGTTCCCGCTGCGCGCGATTGCGGAGCCCGACAGCGAGAAGGCCCTCGCCGGTCCGCGCGAGGGCTTTACGGAGGGCATCATGCAGAACATCTCGCTCATCCGCCGCCGCGCGCGCACGAACGATCTGAAGCTTCGCCACCTCACCATCGGCCGGCGCACCCAGACGTGCGTGATGGTGTGCTATCTGGACGAACTCGTGAACCGCCCCGCGCTCGAGGAGCTTATGAAGCGCCTGCGGACCATCGACATCGACGGCGTGCTCGACTCGAACTACCTTCTGGAAATGATCAGCGACCACAGGAAATCCATGTTCCGGACGATCGGGACGACCGAGCGCCCGGATGTGGTCGTGGGGAAGATCCTCGAGGGCCGCATCGCCATACTGGTCGACGGCACGCCGCAGGTTTTGACCGTTCCTTTCCTGTTCGTGGAAAACTTCCAGTCGAGCGAGGACTACTACCTCAATTATTACTATACATCGTTCTCCCGGCTGATCCGCATCGTGGGCTTTTTCCTGACGATCGCCGTGCCGGGGCTCTACATCGCGGTCGTGGCCTTCCACCACGAGATGCTCCCGACGGCGCTCCTTCTCAACATCACGCTGGAGCGCCAGTCGGTGCCCTTCCCCGCCGCGGTGGAGGCGTTCGTGATGCTATTGGTCTTCGAGGTTTTGCGCGAGACGGGCGTGCGCATGCCGACCAACATCGGCCAGGCGCTCTCGATCGTCGGCGCGCTCGTCATCGGCCAGGCGGCGGTCGAGGCGAAGCTCGTCGCGGCGCCCATGATCATCATCGTAGGGATCACCGGCATCACGAACCTGCTCGTCCCCAAAATCCGAACGCCGATCCTCTACTTCCGGTTCTTCGTGCTTGTGATGGCGTCGATCTTCGGCTTCTACGGGTTGACGATCGCGCTGGCCCTCATGGTGATCGACATCGTCACGCTCACCTCCTTCGGCGTGCCGATGGTCCTCGCGGACGGGGCGATGGGCGGGCAGCGGATGAAGGACACCGGCGTGCGCGCGCCCATGTGGAACATGGTGACGCGCCCGGACGAGCTCACGAAAAACCGCGTGCGCATGAAGCGCGGGGAGGCGGAAAAATGAGGCGCCGCCTCGCGCTGTTCGCGCTCCTTGTCTTCCTGACCGTCTCCCTCGCGGGCTGCTGGAATTACCGGGGCCTCAATGAAATGGCGATGGTCATGGGCATGACGATCGACCACAACGAGGAGACGGGCATGTTCAGGATCACCTTCGAGATCGCGGACCTCGCCAGTTCGAGCAAGGAGAGCGGGATCAAATCCCGGCTGGTCGACGCGGAGGGCACGACGATCTTTGACGCGGCCCGCGCGGCCAAGCGAAAGCTCGTCGACAAGCTGTACTTCGCGCACATGGAGGTCGTCGTCATCGGCGAGAACATGGCGCGCGATTTCGGCATCCTGCCGGTGGTCGACTGGTTCATGCGCGACGCGGAGGTGCGCGAGACGACGCTCGTCCTCATCGCGAAGGGAACGGACGCGCATTCTCTGATGCATACGGAGGGAATCGACCAGTCGATCCTCTCGCCGGAACTGCAGGGCATCATCGAGGACGACAACGCCATCACCTCGTCGACCGTGAACATGAGACTGTTCGAGGTGTACAACGTGCTGAACTGCACCGGCGTGGCGCTGACGCTCCCCGCGTTCTCCATCGTCGACAACGACGGGAAGCCCACCGTGGAGGCGGACGGCGCCGCGATCTTCAACGGGGACCGGCTCGCGGGCTTCCTCTCCGACGAGGAGACGAAGTACTTCCTCTTCGCGGCGGGAAGGGCGCAGGGCGGCATCCTCACGGTTTCGGCAAGCGGATCGGACATCGACGACACGTCCCTCGAAATCTCGGAGACGATGTCGGACACTTCGTACGAATACAAGGACGGCGTTCTCACCATGTTCATCGACACGCATACCTCCGTATTTTTCGCGGAGACCATGTGCCTGATCGACGTCATGGACGAGAAACAGATCAATGACCTGGAAAAGCGCGCGGCCGACCGGGTCTCCTCCGGCATCACAACCATGCTCGCCAAGGAACAGGCGCTGTACGGCGACGACATCCTGGGCTTCGGGGCGACGATCCACAGGAAGGATCCCAAGCTCTGGCACACGCTCAAGGAGAGCTGGGCGCTCCTCTACCCGAACACGCGGGTCGTCGTGACGAGCGTGGTTGAAATCGTCAACACCGCGATGATCAAGGGGACGGAGGAGGACGTCGAATGATCGCAGCCATCCACACCGCGCTGTTCGCGTGCATTCTCGCGTTCGACTTCCGGCTCAACCTGAAGGGCGCGAAGGTCGGCGAAAAAGTTGTCTACCTGACGATTCTGATCATCGGATACGCCCTTACGATGGCGGTCTGTCTGGGCATCCAAATCCCATCCCCGGCCTACCCGATCCAAAACGCCGTCCGCGCGATCTTCGGCGTTCGCCCGTGAAAGGAGAGTTTCCATGCTCGATCAACCGCTCACCCGCCGCCAGGTAATCGCGACCATCTCCATGTTCATCTTCGGGAGCACCGCCGTGGTCGGCGTGAGCACCTCCGTCGCGCAGGATTCGTGGATCGCCTTTCTTCTGGGCTTTCTCATCTCGCTCCCGATCCTCCTTGTCTACGGGCGCGTCGCGAAGCTCCATCCGGGGGAGGACCTCTACCGGATCTTTGAGAACACGATGGGGAAGGTGTTCGGCAAGATCGCGATCCTGCTCATGAGCTGGTACGCCCTGCACCTCTGCGCGCTCGTCATGCGGAACTTCTCCGAGTTTCTGATGATCACTTCCCTCACCGAGACCCCCCAGATCCCGGTGCTCGCGGTCATGCTCGTGACCGTGGCCCTCCTGTGCCGGTGCGGCCCGAAGGCGCTCGGCAAGTGGGCGATCATCGCCTGGCCGGTGGTGGTCGGCATCGTCGCGATCACGGTCGTCATGTCCCTCAACATCTACCACTACAACCATATCCTCCCGATCTTCGAACACAAATTCTGGGAGATCGCGAAAAGCGGGTTTCAGGTGTTCTCGTTCCCCTTCACGGAGGCCGTGCTGTTTCTGGGCATCGCCGACTATTTCGACGTGCGGGAGAGCCCGTACAAAATGTATGTCTGGGGCGCCGTCATCAGCGCGATCATCCTGCTGTTCATCACATTCCGAAACCTGTTCGTGCTCGGGCCGGTCGTCATGGCGTCCTCTTACTTCCCCTCGTACATGGCGGCGCGCATCATCGCGGTGGGCGAGTTCCTCTCGCGCATCGAGGGCTCGATTTCGATCAACTTCATGCTCGCGGGCAACGTGAAGATCACGCTCTGCCTCATCGTCGCGAGCCGCGGCTTCGCGAGCCTTCTGAACATTTCGGACTGGAAGAACATGGTGTTCCCGGTGGGGTTGGTGGCGGTCGGGCTTTCCCAGATCCTCTATCAGAACACCATGCAGATGTACACCTTCATCTTCTACTACCCCTACTACGCGCTCCCGTTCGAGATCGCGCTTCCGTTCCTCACATGGATCCTCTCCGAGGTGCGCGCGCGGCGGAAAAAGACCGCGATGGCGGCCGCGTGACGGCGCGCCCCCAAAGCGTGTTCGCGGGAAAGGCGGCCCCGGTCAGACGGATGATCGGGGCCGCCCGCATTTTGGTTGACGCATTGCGGCATCCGGGGTAAAATGGGAAAAAACATGCGGGGGCTACGAATGAAAGAAATATCCGTCGGGGCGGTTCGCCCCATGGGGGATCTGGGCGCGCGGTGCGCGCTTCTGATGGGCAGGCTGGAGGACAGAAACTATCGGCCCGAAAACATATTCACGGTCGAGCAGAACGGATGGCCGGGGGACTGGGAGGGGCGCACGATCCTGGCGTTGACGCTGTTATCCCGCGCGACGGGGCGCACGGCGTCGTATCTGAAGGAGATCGTCGCAAAGCTTCCGGGGATGCTCAACGAAAGGGGGTACCTCGGGCCGGTCATGCCGGACGGGGTGACGGACGAACAGCAGCTCTCCGGGCACAGCTGGCTGCTGCGCGGATTGCTGGAGTATTCTTTCTATTCCGGCGACGGGGCCGCGCGCTCCATGACGAAGGGGATCGTGGAGCAGTTGTATCTGCCCGCGGCGGGGCGGTTTTCGTCCTATCCCGCGCGTCCGGAGGAGCGCCAGAAAGGCGGCGCGGAGTCCGGGACGATCGCGGGGGAGGTGCGCTCCTGGCGCGTTTCGACGGACACGGGCTGCGCGTTCATTTCGCTGGACGGGCTGAGCCAGGCGTACGAGGTGCTGGGCGACGGGCGCATCTACGCGCTCCTTTCGGAGATGTTCGAAGTGTTCCAGACGATCGACCTGATGGGCGTGTCCGCGCAGACGCACGCCACGCTCAGCGCCGCGCGGGGCATCCTGCGCCTGTATTCCGTGACGGGCGAGGCGCGGTTTCTGGACGCGGCAAGGCGGGTATTCGACCTTTACGCCGCGCGGGGCATGACCCAAAACTACGCGAACTTCAACTGGTTTTCGCGCCCGGAGTGGACGGAGCCCTGCGCCATCATCGATTCGTTCCTCGTCGCGATGCAGCTTTTTCGGCATACGGGCGAGGCCCGGTACGCCGACCTCGGACGGAAAATCTTCCGAAACGGCGTGTGCCGCGCGCAGCGGCCAAACGGCGGATTCGGGTGCGATACCTGCCTGACGGACGGCGACTTTTTGGCGGTTCACGCCTACGAGGCGTATTGGTGCTGCACCATGCGCGGGGGCGAGGGGCTGGCGCGCGCGGCGCAGTACGCGTATTTCGCGGACGGGGACGCGATCGTCGTACCGTACTTTCTGACCTCGCAGGCGCGCGTTCCGGCGGGCGGCGGGGAAATCGCGATCTGGCAGCGCGCGGACGGCGCGCGGGACGGGCGCGTGCGGTTTGAGATCGAAGAAAACACCGCCGCGCGGGAGGTGACGCTTTCGATCCTGATGCCCGAATGGGCGGAGAACGCGCGGATCGAGGGCGCGGCGTACAAGATAGACGGGCGGTATCTCGCCGTGCGCGCCGATCAATCGTTCGAGGTCCTGTTCGGCGTGCCGGAGTACCGCGACGGGCGGCGGCGCATGCGGGGCGACGACATGCTCGGGGAGGACGAATCCGCGCGGCGTTTCCCCATCGCGGACGAGTATCTGTACCCGCCGGAGGAGGTTCGGGCGCGCCGGGTGCGCGTGCTGTTCGACTGAAGGCGCGGCGTCCCGAACGGATAAACGAAAGCCCCGGAAAGGGTGCGGGGCTTGCCCATGGAATGCGGAGAGATCCCCGAACGCCTTGGCCTGGATCGAATTTCCAAAGCGGATTGACGGAGCGTTTCGTATGTGTTAATATCGGGTTGAGGAAGATAATGGAATGGGGAGGTTTTCGCATGAAACGGAAATTGCATGTGTCGCTGATCGTCCTTCTCCTGCTCGTGTTCTCCTTCAACGGTGCGTTCGCAATGGGCAAGCTGGTTTCGGCGCAGGAGAAGATGATCGTCGTTCCCTACTACGACAACTACTATTACGGCTATGTGTTTGCGGAGCTGACCAACAGCGGGGACAAGCCGGTCGAGTTCTCGAGCGGCCTGATGGAGCTGTTTGACCCGGACGGGAACAGCCTTTCCTCCGCGGATCTCTACTACTGCTATCCCCCCGTGCTGCAGCCCGGAGAGACGGCGTACGTCTACGGAAACAGCTACCTCGAAGCGGCCAGTCCGGACACCATTTCCGACTTCATGCTGTCGGTGACCGGGCAGGGCACCATCTCCCAGACCGTCACGCGGTTCGAAGCGACGGCGCGCATGGAAAGCGTCGAGGATACTTACGACACCTACGACTACATCGTTGCGGAAATCAAGAACACGCTCGGTGAGCCGCTGACCGGCTTTGAGATCGTCTTCGCGATGAAGGACGAGGCGGGCGGCCTCCTCTATGTGATATCTTCCTACTGGAGCGGGTACAATGTCGGCGTCATGCCCGGATCATCCGTCGAAATGCGCTATCAGCTGGGAACGGACATCTCCACATACATGAAGGACAACGGGATTGTTCCCGCGACGGTCGAGGCCATCGCGTACAACATCCAATATTGATTTGCGGCGCGGAAGGATTGGGAAGCGGGTAGAGCATCCAATCCGGATTGGCTGCGCGAAACAGGAATCCGGCTCTCGGCGGCGCGCGAGAGCCGGATTCTTTGCGGGAACCGGGAGGGGAAACGCATTTCCGGGGAAAGCTCCGTCGCGCCGCCCGGCGCTCCAACCGGGGGAACGCGTCCCCCGCGCGCGCCGCGTTCCGGATTTCAGCCATCCGCAACTTCTCCGCCAGTTCCGCGCCTGAACGTCCGCCCGCTACGCCTCCCCGCTGCAAATCCTTCGATACAGGTCCGGTTCGATCATGGGGACGCGCGTTTGCGCCATGGTCTCCTCCGAGATCCCGCCCGCCTGCGCGAACTCCGCGCCCGCGCGGCGCACGGCACCCAGGAGAGGGAGGGTCGCCTCCCTCGCCTCGGGGATGTTGAGAAGCGGCGTCTCCGCGCACAGGATGGCGGGCGCGTCCGCGCCGAACAACCTGCGGAACTGGAACACCAGCCCGTCGAAGTTCCCCTCGTAATCCGGGAACCCGCTGCCGGAGATGAGGAGGTGGCGCGCCCGCGAATCGTGGCGCGCGGGGTGGTGCGTGCGGCCTTCCGCGTCGACATACTGCCGGGGCGTGGCGAGCGGCAGGAGCCGATCGACGAGCGCCTTGACGTGGGAGGGCATGCCGTAGCAGTAAAGCGGCATCGACCACACGACGAGTTCCGCGCGGACGATCCGCTCGAGGAGCGGCCCCGCGTCGTCCCGGATCGCGCAGACGCCGGGCGTCTTCTGCCAGCAGGAGAAGCAGCCCAGGCACGGCGCGATCTTTTGGCCGATCACGTCCACCCGTTCAAATTCCGCGCCCATCCCATCCAGAAAAGCGTTCGCGAGAATGAGCGTGTCGCTCGCGCCGCGCTTGGGGGAACCGTTCAGGAGCAGTGTTTTCATAATTCCTTCTCCATGCACACCGATTGTTCGAGGCCGCGGTACGGCCCATAGTTCTCCATGATATAAAACCCCAGCCGCAGATAGAGCCTTTGCGCGGGGACGAGCGATTTTCCCGTCTCGAGGATCAGCCGCCGATAGCCCCGCGCGCGCGCCTCGGCCTCGAGCGCGCGCACGATCCGCTCCCCGAGCCGGTGGCCGCGATGGCCGGGCGCGACGAACATGCGCTTCAGCTCCGCCGTTTCGCCGTCGTACGCCTTGAGCCCGCCGCAGCCGACCGCCTCGCCGCCGAGGGTGATAAGCGCCGCCGCGAAGAGCGCCGCGGTGGAATTGTGCCTGTCGTACACGCTTTTCTGAACGGCGCGCCCCGTCGCCTCCGCGAGGTGTTCGTCGAGCGCGCGGCAGAGTTCCTGAAACCGCGCGTCGCCCGCGTCCGTCATTTCGACGCGCGCGAGCGGCTTTTTCATGACCTCATAGACGAGCACCGCGCCGCCTTCGACGGGAAGCCGCTCGTGCCGGACGCACCGATAGCCGCGCCTTTCGTACATCCCGCAGGCGGGCAGCGACGAATCGAGCACCGCCTCGGCGCAATGAACCGCGATCTCGTCCTCGAGCGCGTCCATGATGCGTTTTCCGCAGCCCTTCCCCTGCGCGCCGGGCGCGACGAACACCCGCGCGATCTCGTTCCCGTGGACGCTTCCCGTGCCGACGAGCGCCCCGTCGAGCTTCAGAAGCCGCACGCGTCCGCGCGCGATATCCTCCCGGATCCGATCGATCCCGTGGTGCGCGAGGAAGAAATCCACCACCGCGCGCGGATAGTAGAGGGGGTAAACCGCCGAGATCGTCTCCCGGACGAGCGCCGAAACCTGCGCTTCATCCCCCGGCGCGGCGACCGAAAATTCCTCACGCATGGAAATCGCCCTCCTTCGTCCGGTTGTCGATCTCGCCCCGGAACACGTAGAACCTTTGGTAGAGGTATTCGGTGACGAAGTTGAGGAGGAGGGTTATGACAAAGACGAGGTTGTAGACGAGATCGCTGTCCGGATATGTAACTTCGGTGATGTAATTCCCGGCGACGGTCGAGACGGGGGTAAACACCGCGTAATAGCAGAAGACGCGGAACATGGCGCGCGGCACGTTCGCCGCCGACTGGAACGTGAAGCGCCGGTTGAGCGTGAAGTTCCACACCACGGACGCCACGAGCGCGGGCAGATAGCACGCCCAGTAGCCAAGCCCGGGGATGAGCCCGAGCAGGTAGAAAAGCCCCGCCTCGATGCCGCCCGCCGAGAGGGAGAACAGCCCGAATTTGACAAACCGCCAGGCATCCCGCCGCCACGCGCCTTTTTCGTTCATACGGCCCTCCGAACGCGGTTATTTTGGATAGTTTACCATATCCGCGCGCGCAAGGCAATCGGGTAAAGTGGTTCTGCAATCAATGGGAGAGAAGGAGGAGGGGATGGATGGGCGTGGTTTATGTGGTTGATTATTTGGTTTTCGCGGAAGGTGCGGCAGGGTGTGTTTTTGGAAGGGGCTTCTCATTCGGACTTTATAAGGAGGGATACCAAGGCCTCTTTTTTTGAAGGGCGTAGTAGCCAAAGCGAATAAACCTATACGAAAATTCGCTTATGGCGCTAGCTTTCTGTACTTCAGCAAAATGGAGACTAGATTTATGTGAAATATCCGTTTTGACTCATAGACAAAATAAAAATATGTAATATAATGTCGAAAAGGAACATGTTATGATTAGGGATCTAAATAACGCAAAAACCTTGCTGATATACTATCAAATTAATCAATTGGTCTCTCCTAGTCTAGATCCTGATATGGAGGCAAAATATGTTGTTATCAAAAATTACAATAAGAAATTATCGGCTACTCGTCAATGCGTCGCTAAATGTCGACAGCACTTTAACGCTGATTGTCGGTCGAAACAATACTGCTAAGACATCGTGCATGGATTTGATTGAAAAGATTCTGAGAAATGGGAATCTTTCTTATAATGACTATCCTCTTAAAAAGCGTAAATACGCTTGTGTTCTACTTGCACAATTTGTTCGCCGTAAAATGTCATTTGATCGCTTTTGTGAGAAACTCCCTACAACATCGATAGATTTTTTGATTGATTACTCGCTGGATGATCCAGATGCGAATTTAGGTGCCATTTCTCCGTTTGTTATTGATGTCGACGCGGATACTACCACTGCTGTAATCCGGGCAGAGTACAGGGTAAAAATTGACGAGGAATCGCTTCGTGCGATATTTGAGCCTTGTTTTTATTCAACTGGTACTTTTTCTATTAATTTTGACGAAGTACGTAATGCCTGTATTGTAAATTTTCAAAAGGTTTTTGGATTGACAATATACGCAATCAACCCAAAAGATGAGAGAGATACACAGATAAAGAGCCTGAAAGAATTAACCGAGTTATTTCCATTTTATTGTATACCCGCAGAGCGAGTTTTAGGAGAAGCTGGCGAGCAAAATAATAGCTCCCTTGGCTCTCTAATTACCAGTTATTTCAGCGTTGACATTGAAAATCTTGATCCGAAAATAGCGGCAGAAGTTAAAAAGCTACGGGACACTGTCGAAGCTGCAAATAGAGCTATTCAGAAGGAAAGTAGTGCCATCCTTAGCTCAATCGTAAGTAAAGCTGTTGGATTTGGCTATCCGAATGCGGAGGAACTTCAACTTGGCGTCAGTACCAGACTGCAAATTGACAATCAAATCAAGGATCAAACAGAGCTTACCTATACCTCCAAACTGGAGGGAGAATCATTACCAAGTTCACACAATGGTTTAGGTTATAAAAACCTGATAAAAATAGAATTTTTGCTTGCTGATTTTGCAGACAAAATTAAACAAGGTAGTACATCGTGTATTCCGTTGCTATTTATTGAGGAACCAGAATCGCATATGCATCCTCAGTTGCAGCAAACATTTGCTAACTACCTTGAAACCTTTCTTGAAAAAATATCTGACGTGCATATCCAGACATTTTTAACTTCACATTCAGCACATATTGCTAATACTATTGATTTCTCCAGAATTAGATATGCCCAGAAAACTAAGAATGGTGTGGCATATAAAGATCTAAATTGCTTTTGTCGAGAGAATGAGTCAAATATGGATTTTATCAAAAAGTATCTTACGCTTAGTCGTTGTGATCTGTTCTTTGCAGATAAGGTCATTTTTGTGGAGGGGGCATCCGAACGGTTATTGTTACCTGACATGATAAGAAAATGCGATGAAAGCCAGCTGTTTGATTCTCAGACTTATAAACTACCAGCGCAGTACTATGCGCTTATTGAAATTGGTGGTGCATATGCATATAAATTTACACGTTTTATTGACTTCTTGGGTATTCCATGTCTAATACTCACCGATATTGACGCTATGCTGGATGGACGTACGAAAGCTGTTGTAAGCAAAGGGGAAATAACATCCAACTCTACGCTAAATTGGTGGGCTCGAAGAGTAAAAGCGCTTCCTGAAGAGAATAGGAGCAAAATTAAACTAGCAGAAATAATCGCATTATCTAATGACCAAAAGACGCTCGGAAAATGTCATGTTGAATTCCAAGAAAAGGAAAACGGATTGTGCGGTAGATCTCTGGAAGAATCAATAAGAAATGTCAACAGGTCGCATTTTGATTTGAATGATTCTATTACAGAAAACGACTTGGAATTTACGGATAAGAGCAAAACGGATTTTGCATTAAATCTAATTTGCAATAAGCCTGACTACATAATTCCAAAATACATTAAAAATGGATTAATGTGGCTTAATGATCAGAAGATACTTGTATAACAAAGGAGTTATTTATGAACAATGCAGATAAGAAGACAAACTATCAAATTGCAAAAGAAGAATCTGATAAAATTGATGCGCTAATTATTGACACGCTCCAACAAGGTTGTAACTTCCGTGTGGAGGCTGGCGCAGGTTCGGGGAAGACTTATTCGCTTAACAAAGTTATTGAATGGATTCAAGCGAACAAATTGAGCGAGTATCGCCGTAACAAGCAGAACGTTGTGTGCATTACCTACACAAATGCAGCAGTTGATGTAATAGCAGAAAGACTTGCCAGCGACTCATTTATTCTACCTTCTACAATACACGCTTTTGCTTGGAATACGATCAAACAATATCAGAGTACACTGATTAACATTATCAAAGAGGATAAAAATTTGCAACCCACAGAGGGTGATTTTTTCGAAGTAACTAAGGTACAATATACTTTGGGACATCGGTATAAAGAAAATGGTGTACAATACCTTTATCATGATGATGTAATCACACTTTTTACCATATTTTTGGATAATGCAAAATTTCGTCGTGTGTTTAGTGATAAATACCCCCTGATCCTTATCGACGAATATCAGGACTCATTTAAGCCGATTATCGATCGTTTTGTCGAGTATTTTATCGATAAAGCAATCGGTCCTCAGTTTGGTTTCTTTGGAGACGCTTGGCAGACGATATATCAATCAAATAAAGCCTGCGGGTTAATAGATCATAAGAATATTATAGAAATTAAGAAGGGAGCTAATTTTAGATCCGCTCCGAAGATTGTTGACCTGCTAAACACTATCCGACCAGATCTTCCACAACTCTCGGCCGTTAATGATTTTAATGGAGAAGTTATAGCTATTACTTGCGATGATTACACTGGTGCTCGACGGACTGACCGAAATTTTAAAGGTGACCTGCCTGCAGATGAGCTAAAGACTCGACTTGCAAGACTGACTGAGTATATTAAAAAGGATTGTATATCACAAGGTGAAAGTCTCAAGGTACTAATGATTACACACAAAGTTTTGGCCGCCCAACAGGGATATGATAAACTTCTAGACATTTTAGAAAATGGGATCCGCGATAAGCAAGACGTTTTTTTGACGTTTTTTATGGAAAGGATTGAGCCGATATACAAAGCACTCGAAACCTCAAATATGCAACTGCTGTTTGATACACTGGGTATACGAAGATATCCAATCACAAAAAAAAATGACAAGGAAAAGTGGGGAATACTGAAATCACATCTAAAGAAAGCTCGTTCTCAGAAGAGTATTGATGTGGTCAGAGTTGCGATAGAATCAAAACTCGTTCCTATACCACAGAATATCCTAGCGTATTACGAGTTGTATAGTAATGCACCGAACATGCTCTATTCTAATACGACAATACAGAATTTTTTGAATTTAGAGTATGCACAGTTTTTGGCAGTCATTGACTTTCTATATCCTGAGGCAGAGTTTTCGACAGAACATGGTGTAAAGGGTAAAGAATATGATAATGTTGTTTTTGTTATAAGCAAGGGATGGAATCAATATCAGTTTGAAATCTATGCGCCGATGATTATAAACGGCGTTCCAGCGGATAAGGCATTATCTTATCAGCGCAATCGTAATCTTTTTTATGTATGCTGCTCGAGACCCAAAAAAAGGCTGTACTTCTTTATTTCCGTCCCAATTGACGATACGTTCCGAAACTTTCTGAAGGAGCTTGTTGGCGAGATAAATATTTATACGTATGGCCAGTATGTTAAATCTTGAATGTTTCGGTGCGATACTATGTTAGATGCCCATGAGAGGAATTCGGCAGCAACACGTCGTTCATCCCAATCTCCACCGTCCACCCCTTCCTCTTTTTACCGACTGAACTGCATGGGATCAATCTGCAATATGCATCCGTACAGAAAGCCGCCCCTGCGCGAATGCCCCAGTCATTCGCCCATGTGGACGGCTTCGTTCTGTTTCGCCATGCCCTAATTCTCGCAAACGGTTTTCGAGATCGACGCCTTCTTCGGATCGGATGACAGCACCGCGCGCAGAGTGGGCGAATCGAGCTGGCGTCCGCCCTGATAGCGCCCGCCGCAGGTGATGAACGGCGCGCAGCGTTTGAGGGACACGCGCAGCTTTCTTAAAAGCTCGTGGGTGATGAGGCAGTACCTGCGCGCCTCGAGGATGCGCCGCGCGTAGGTGAGCCCGATGCCGGGGACCCGAAGGAGCGTCTCGAAGTCGGCGGCGTTGACCTCCACGGGGTAGAGGTCGAGGTGCCGAAGCGCCCACGCGGCCTTGGGGTCGATGTCCTCTTCGAGCATCGCGGCGGAGGCGGGCGTCACGTCGTCGGGGGAAAAGCCGTACGCGGCGATCAGGCGATCGGCCTGATAAAGCCGCGTCACGCGCCACAGCGGCGTGCGCGCGAGCGGCAGTTCGGGATATCCCTTCGCCTCGTGCGCGTAGCCGAACGCGGTGTAGTACACCCGCCGGAGGCCGTAGGTGCGGTAGAGCGCCTGCGAGAGCGTCATGATCGTGCGGTCGTCCTCGCCGATCGCCCCGGCCATGAGCTGGGTGGTCTGCGTGCGCGCGAAGAGCCGGTTTTCCTCCCGCGCCTCGCGGATCTGGCCGGAGATGGAGCGCATGGGGGAGAGGATGAGCTCCCGGCTCTTCTGCTTCGCCACGCGCTGGTAGCCCGCGCTGTTCGCGACCTCGATATTGACGCTGAGCCGGCTCGCGTACCGCCCCGTGCGCGCGATGAGCGCGGGGTCGGCCCCCGGCATCACCTTGGCGTGGAGGTAGCCGCCGTAGAAAAGCTCCTCGCGCATGATGCGCGCCGTCTCCGCGAGCCGCTCCTGCGTGTAGTCCGCGTTTTGGAGGATCGCGGAGGAGATGAACACCCCGCGCCCGCTTCTCTCCGCCTGTTCGACCGCGATGCGCGCAAGCTCTTTTGGCTCGAGCGCGTAGGGCGCTTTGTCCTCCCGGCTGGCGCGCAGCCCGCAGTAGGCGCAGTTGAAGACGCAGTGCCCCGCGAGGCAGAGCTTCGGTACCTTCGCGGGCCGCGCTGGCCCCCGGATGTCCGCCGCGCAAAGAAGCGCCGTCTGCTCCGCGTCCGAATCGCCCGAGACCTCGAAGGCGGAATCCTCCGCCATCCGCCGAATGAGCCCCGCGCCCTCGGGCTTCTCCCGCAGGATGATGCCCGTCATCGCCTTCGCCCCCTCCTACGAACATGTGTTCGACAAGAGCATAAACCCAATCCGCGCGCCTGTCAAGGGGGGCGGATCAAATTTAAACGGCTGTTCGATATTGCGCGCCCGTCCTGCCGCGAAAAGCCGTGGGGACAAGGTTGGCGGGGCGCGCCGGGAGGCGGAAGCGGTCGCGCGCCGCATTCCGGGAACGGATGGGACGTGCATTCCAAGGCGCGCCGCCCGTTTTCGGATTTGGCGGTTCCCCGGAACCTCGCGCGCGTTGCTTGCTCGAGATCGCCCTGATCGAAAGATACGGCATCAGCCCGTTCGGGCCGCTTCTTTTTTATATGTCAGTTTGACGGACGGCGGCTTTCCATGCGGATTGCGCGCGCGAGGAAGGAAAATCGCGGCAAAAAGGAGAAACAAGGAAGGGGCGCTTTTCACGCGCGCTTCCCGGGCGCAAACGCGAAGCAAACCGATGCGGGAAGCGCGCGCCGGGCGATCATGCCGCGAAGCCGGGCGGCGAAACGACAATGCCGGTGAATCGCCGAATCCGCGGGCGATGAAAACAGGAGATGGGGGAGATTGCTCATGAAAAAACTGCTTGGACTTCTGCTTGCCCTTGCCATGCTGCTGGGATGCGGCGCGGTGGCCGACGAGGCCCCGATCCCCGCGAAGGATATCGTGGTCCTCTTCACCGGCGACGTCCACTGCGGCGTGAACGCGGGCTTCGGCTATGTCGGCGTGGCCGCGATTCGCGACCGGATGGCGGCGGCGGGGAACCATGTGACACTGGTCGACAACGGCGACGCCATTCAGGGCGAGCCCATCGGCACCATCACCACGGGTTCCGCGATGATCGATCTGATGAACGCCGTGGGCTATGAGATCGCCATTCCCGGCAACCACGAGTTTGATTACGGCATGGATCGGTTTCTGGAACTGACCGAGGCCGCAAACTTCCCCTACGTCAGCTGCAACTTCAACCGGGATGGGGCGCTCGTGTTTGCTCCCTACGTCGTGAAGGCGTATGACGGCGTGCGGGTGGCGTTCGTGGGGGTGACGACGCCGAAGACCATCACCGCATCGACGCCCAGGTACTTCCAGAACGAAGCGGGGGAATTCGTCTACGGATTCTGTCAGGATGCGAGCGGCGATCTGCTCTATGAAGCGGTGCAGACCGCCGTCGACGCCGCCCGCGCGGAGGGCGCGGATTATGTGGTCGTGATGGGCCACATGGGCAACGAGGCTTCGTGCAGCCCCTGGACCTACGCGGACGTCATCCGGAACACGACCGGGATCGACGCGTTTCTGGACGGCCACAGCCACGATACCGATCAGGTGGTCATGAAAAACCGGGATGGCAAGGATGTGCTGCGCTCCGCCTGCGGAACAAAGCTCGAGGGCGTCGGCTACCTGCGCATCTCCGCCAAGGACGGCAAACTGACCAGCGGCGTCTATGCCTGGCACAACGACGTTTCCGCCCCCGAACTGCTGGGCATATCCAATGACGTCAGCGAGGCGGTGGAACGCGCGACCGCGGCCCTGGGCGAGCGGCTGTCCGAGGTGGTGGCTTCCAGCTCCGTGGATTTGACGATCAGCGACCCCGAGGCGGTCGACGAGTCCGGAAAGCCCGTTCGCATCATCCGCCGGGCGGAAACCAATCTGGGCGACCTCTGCGCGGACGCGTACCGGGCCATGAGCGGCGCGGACATCGCCTTTGTGAACGGCGGCGGCATCCGCGTATCCATCGGCGCGGGCGAGATGACGCTCGAAGACATCCTGAAAGTCCATCCCTACGGGAACTCCCTGTGCGTTGTGGAGGCCACGGGGCAGGAGATCCTGGACGCGCTGGAGTGGGGCGCGCGCGTCGCGCCCGAAGAGACCGGCGCGTTCCTGCAGGTTTCCGGCCTGCGCTACGAGATTCATACCTACGTGGAATCC
Organism: Bacillota bacterium; assembly: GCA_023444095.1. Taxonomy (GTDB): domain Bacteria; phylum Bacillota; class Clostridia; order Christensenellales; family Aristaeellaceae; genus RUG11247. Next base: position 15,067 of record JAEZRP010000033.1, on the reverse strand, counting down.
GCCTGCACGGAGGATGAAAACGGCCTGTTCACCGGCGTTTCCGGCGAGTACCGCGTCAAAAACGTCATGGTCGGCGAAGACGCGCTCGACCTCGCGAAGACCTATACCCTCGCGAGCCACAACTACATGATCAAGAACGCGGGCGACGGTTTCACCATGTTTCAGGACAACCCCCTCCTGCAGGACGAGGTCATGCTGGACAATCAGGTGCTGATCAGCTACATCACCGGACCCCTCGGCGGCGTGGTGGGCGCGCAGTACGCGGAGCCCTATGGCGAGGGCCGCATCATCGCCGTTCCGGAAAAGCCCGGCGAATAGGGACCGACTTCGGATGGGGAAGGGGACTAGGGCTTACGCATGAACTTCGCTCATGCGTAAGCCAAAGGAACGAGGAACCGGATTTCTGAATTTTCTCACGAAAATTCCGGGCGAAATCCGGCTGCATGAACTGATTCGTCGTCGGGCGCGCAAGCGCACCCTTTGGACAAATCCAAAAGCACCGGCAATGCCGGTACTTTTGATTGAACATGCAGGGCTGCGGCCCTCCAAACCTCCCGGAGTTCATCGTTTCTTTATTCATGAATAAGTTCTGGGAAGGGGACGGCCCCTTCCCTTTCTCCGCGAATGTCCGGGAAAAAGGCCGCGCGCGCGGCTTTTCAGCACTCCCCGGCGACAGCCCGGAAAAGCGGTTGCGGCGATCGTGGCGCTGGGCCGGGCGATCCGGCATGCGGGCGTGGGCGGATCGGTTTCCGATCGTCGAGGATTGCTCCGGTTACGGTTGCGGGAATTTCATGGTTGTGATATGCTCATTACGGCGGGCAACAGGGATTTGATGCGGAGTTAGAGGGGATTTGATGATTGAAAATCTCATGGCTCAATCATTATTATTAAATGCTGGTTTGATTTCCAAAGAAGAATTGATACAAGTGATTGATTCTGATTTGATTGAGACGCCTGACAGTGAAATATTGATTGACTTAGAGTGGTGCCTTTCAGATGTTCAAAAAATCATATCAGTCATTTGGCAGTATGTCGCAGACCACAAAGTAGATTATACCATTATGGGACGTGTTTTATTTGCGAAATTGAAGTCGGAATATTCAAAAAAGGAGCTTGATCTCTATGAGTTTGCAAGCAAATTGAATGAAATATGGTCTATGCTCCCTGAATCCATTCAACTGATCGAACCGTTTTGGAGCATGATTTATGCAGATGAACCGTTGTCATGGGGGGATAAGAAACAAACCAGGAAACTTTATGAGAAAATGTTTCTGTATTATGATACATGATCTGAAATGTCGCTTCGCCAGAAGCTGCACTCCAGACCGGCTATCCTGAATGAACACATAGGTAAGTTTCAATTTGTCAGCGCGGGCGGCCCCTTCCGGAGATCAACCCTCCGAACCCTCCAGGAACATGCGAAACGCGCCCGGCACGGCGCAGGTTTCCGAGCGTCGAGGATTGCTCCGGTTGCGGTTGCGGGAATTTCATGGTTGTGATATGCTCATTTCGGCGGGAAACAGGGATTTGCCGGGCAGTTTCAGAGTGACAGGAGGACGGGAATCGTGAAATGCTATACGCAGGCATATGTCAGGGGCAGTCTGGAAGCTGCGGAGATGTACTGTAGGGCTTTTGGCGCGGAGATCACCTTTCAAATCAAGGATGAAAAAGGCGCTTATGCGCATTGTGAGTTATCCGTGAACGGCAATGGGATTTTGGCGCTGAGCGAAGCGCCGGATGATTGCGATACGAGCAAAAAGGAAGTTTGGCAAACCATGGCGTTCAATGCGTTTGAATTGGGAAGCAAAGAGGCTGTGCAAAGGGCGTTTGACGTTTTGAGTGAGGGTGGAACGGTTCTGAAACCGCTGGGTTCGGTTCCCTGGAACGCGTTTTGCGCCGATGTCATAGACAAATTTGGCGTTTTTTGGTGGATCGCGATTTGAAGGCGAACAGCCCTGCCGAATACACATTTCAATCTGTCAGCGCGGGGCGGCCCCTTCCGGATATCAACCCTCCGAATCCTCCAGGAACGGCGCTCGGCCGGGCGATCCGGCATGCGGGCTTGAGCGGATCGGTTTCCGATCGCCCAGGACTGCTCCGGTGATCGCTGCATGAATTCCGTGGTGGTATGATGCGCATTTCAACGATAAACGGAATTTGATATGGTATGAGCGAATCCGTTGCTCGATTGGAGCAAAGAAAGAAGCATTGTATCGGGAGGTGTTGAAAATGGCGCGAACCGCTGTTATTTATGCAACCAGAACCAAACACTCAAAGAAATTGGCAGAAGCGATCGGCGCGTCTTTGAATGTGAAAGCCCAGAACATTACAGAGAATCCGACCTTACAGGATGTCACATTGCTTTTTGTCGTTGGCGGTATTTACGGCGGCGTTGGCATGCCGGAACTATTGACATATATCAGGGAAACGGATGCCCCTATACTCAAACAAGCAGCGCTTGTGACCAGTTGCGCTTCAGGCAGGCAACGGCAGACCGCAGTGCGCAGTATACTGGAAGAAAAGGGAATCAAAGTGATCGATGAATTTGTTTGTAAGGGAGCGATATTATTCGTATCTGCAAGTCATCCGAACGCAAAGGACCTAAAAGAAGCAACTGACTTTGCCCGAAAGATCGTGAACACGAATCAGTAATTCAACGACAGCTTGCCATATTCCAATCTGTCGGCGCGGGGCGGCCCCTTCCGGAGATCAATCTTCCGAATCTTCAAGAACATGCGAAACGCGCTCGGCACGGCGCAGGTTTCCGCGATCGCGCGCGCGGCTTTTGTAGCCGAGGCCGGCACTCCCCGGCGACCGTCCGGAAAAGCGGTTGCGGCGATCATGGCGCTGGGCCGGGCGATCCGGCATGCGGGGGTGGGCGGATCGGTTTCGGATCGTCGGGGATTGCCCCGGTGATCGCCGCAGGAACTCCATGGTTGTGTCGTGCGCATTCCAACGAAGAACAGGAATCCGTCGGGGAACGGAATGAACGATCAGCGATCAGGCATCCTTCGGGCGCTGCCCATGAAGGTAGAATTGCCGGTTGAGTACAATGACGGCCGACATCACCAGCAGCAGGACACCGGATCCGATCATGAGAAGGCGCATGGAAACAATATCCGCCAGCGGACCGAACACAACCATGCCCAGCGGCAGAAAACCGGAAAACATGGCGCCGAACAAACCGAATACGCGTCCCATCATTTCGGGGGAAGAGTGTTCCTGAAACAGTGTTGTTGAAGCGGTCTGCACCATTGTCAGCGCAACACCGTATACCGCCATCAGAATGAGATAGACGGCGAAGCTGTCAACCGCACCCATTCCAACAGCAAGCGCGCCGAAAGCAGTCATTCCGACCACGAGGGTTTTCATGCGGTTCCGGAAGCCTCCCCATGTGCTGATCAGGACCCCGCCGGCGGCCATGCCGAGAAAGCCGATCACTTCCACGAGCGTCATATACCAATAGGTTTCGCCATAATACCGGTTGACAAACAATGTGGCCAGAAAGCCTGCGGGGACGCACAGGAATATGAATATCCCGAATATGAGCAGCATCCGCCCGACGAATGGCTCTTTTGCCGCATAGCGGATTCCGATCTTCATCTCCGACAGCATGGACGGGGCAACTTCTTTTTTCTCAAACGGGATTGCGACGACGCAGAGGATTCCGATTCCTGCCATGGCAGTCGCGATATCGACCAGGAGCGTGGCCCTCAGCGTTCCCCAGGAAAGCATGGCCCCTGCCGCGGCGGGCGCCGCAAATTGCACAATGGATTGAAGCGTGGAGTTGACGCCGTTGAATTTCATCAGCTTTTCTGCCGGAACGAGCTGCGGAATCGCCGCGTTCACTGCGGGCGTTTGGATCCCTGTCCCAATCGAACGGATGACCGCGATCGCCAAGATGGAGAAAAATATCGGCTTGCCCTGCGGGATGAGCGGAAACAGAAGCGCCAACAGGAGCGTTGCCGCGGCGATCATGGCATCCGCCAGTATGATCAGCTTTTTGCGGGAATACCTGTCCGCCCATACGCCGGAAAAGAATGAAATCAGGAACTGCGGCACATAAGCCGCAACCGTCATGACGGAAACCCATACGCCGGACGAGGTTTGCATGGTGACATACCAGATGATCGCAAACTGTACCAGCGAAGAGCCGAACAGCGTGATGCCCTGACTCGCAAGGAACAACGCCGCTCTCCTTTGATCACTGTCCATAATGAAACCAACCTCCTTTTCCATACCCATACTATAACAGAAAAGAAAAGGTTGGTGTGTTACTGTGGGGTTGTAACTTTCATATTGCTGAGCATGCGCGTAAGCGCCGCCGCATCCGATGCGGTGCTTTCGAGCGACAGGATGAGCTTGTCGCAGACCGAAACGATGTCCTCCTCCGATCCCGGCACATTGAGCAATGTCTCCACCGACTTCCCCGAATGCTCCTCCAGACCGTTCATCAATCTGAGGATTGCGCTCAGGGAGTAATTCGCACAGCGCAGGGTCCGGATGATGTTCAGCCGCTCCATGTCACCATCGGAATAGACGCGGTATCCATTCTCCCGCTTTGAAATGCTGATCAATCCGCTTCGTTCCCATGTCCGGAGCGTTTCCGGCGTCACATGGAGCGTTGCAGCCGCGTCCTTTCTGCCGAGCGGCGCATTGCCTTGTGTGCTGCCGTTCTGGATTTTGCCTTCCACCGCGGCAATGGCGGCTTTGGCATTCGATATCTCATCCTGTATCATGGCGCCGTACTCCACCGATGCCTGGATGGCGGCATCGTAGTCCTGTGAGGCGCAGAGACGGACGATTTCCACGGCCTTCCTTCGCAGACCGTTTTGAAGGATTTCTGCCTTCATGGCAAGCCGAATGACCCGGCATTGCGCAAGATGCAGGGATGTGTAGACGCGGTATCCGTTTTTCCTGCGTTCGGGCTTCGAAAGAAACCCGATTCCCTCATAGAAGCGGACGGTATTGACATGGATCCCCATGAGCGCCGCGATTTGCTTTGTCGAGTAGGTTGTATGTGTGATTTGGCTCGCCTCCAGCAGCAAGTTCCGATGGATCTGCCCGTCCGTTGAAAGGAATCGGATCATACAAATGCCGGTTTGTCGGCGCGGGGCACCCCTTCCGGAGATCAACCCTCCGAATCCTCCAGGAACATGCGAAACGCGCTCGGCACGGCGTAGGTTTCCGCGATCGCCTTTTCGTCCGCCCACGCGAAAAGCGCGGGCCGCGCGGCGCATTCGATGAAATAGCAGGTCATCTCCCAGGTGATGTGCGTGAAGATGTGCGCGCGCGTGACGGCCCGAATAAGCCGCGCGGGGCGCGCACCCCACGCGTCGGCGCGGTCGAGCGCCTCCTGCTCGGAAAGCAGTTCCGCCACGTTCGGAAGCTCCCATAGCCCGGCGAGCAGGCCGCGCTTCGGCCTCTGCCGGAGCGCCACCGCGCCGCCGGAGGTCAGGTGGAAGACCGTCAGCTTCTGCGTCCTGCGCGCGCGCTTTTCGAGCCGCACGGGATAGCGCGCGGTCTCGCCCGCCTGCCGCGCGAAGCACAAATACGCGGCGGGGCAGATTTCGCACTTCGGCGCGCCGTTCGGGAGGCAGACCGTCGCCCCAAGCTCGATGAGCGCCTGCGTGAAATCGCCCGGCGCGTCCGCCGGATAGAGGGCGGAGAGCGCGCTTGCCACGGCTTTCTTCGTCTCCGGCAGGTCGATCGCCTCTTTTATCCCCGCGATGCGCGAGACGACGCGCAGCACGTTCCCGTCGACCGCCGGGACGGGCCGCCCGAAGCAGATGGACGCGATGGCCCCCGCCGTGTACGGCCCCACGCCCGGCAGCTTTAAAAGCCCCTCGCAGGTATCGGGGAACACGCCGCCCAGATCGTGCGCGATCACGCGCGCGGCTTTTTGGAGGTTGCGCGCGCGGCTGTAATAGCCGAGGCCCTCCCACAGCTTCAGCACCTTCTCCTCGTCCGCGTCCGCGAGCGCGGAAACGGTCGGGAGCGCGGCGAGGAACCGATCGTAGTACCCCTTCACGGCCTCCGCGCGCGTCTGCTGCAGCATGATCTCGGACAGGAACACCCGGTACGGCTCCGCGTCCCGCCGCCAGGGAAGGTCGCGGGCGCTGACGCGGTACCAGTCGAGCAATCTGTTCGTGAGTTCTGGGTTCAGGTGCAAGGGATTCTCCTTTCGCGGGGCAAATCCACTGGGAAATCGACAACGCCCGGCTTTCTTCGCCCAATCCGCGCGCCGTCGCTGCCGATCACGCCGGGAGGCTTGGGGGAGGGAGGCGCAGGTTTACGCATGAACGCAGTTCATGCGTAAGCCCTTGTCTCTGGCGTTTGCCCGGTTGACACGCCGCCGCGCATGGCATAAAATGACATCAAATCAAAAGCAAACGGAGGGGGCCACATGGACAGGCGGGAGAACCTCATCTCGCTGCTCGGGCGGCGCGGCTTTCAAGAATTTCCGGTGCAGTTCAGCCTCTGTCCCTCGCTCGAAAAGCAGTACCGCGAGCGCACGGGCGCGGACGCTTCCTACGAGGACTTCTTCGGCTTCCCCGACCGGGGCGTGCCGGGGCTTCGCCCGCCCGCGCAGAGCGAGGATGTTTTTCTGCCCTACTACAAAAAGCCCCTGAAGCCCGGCGCGACGATCGACCTCTGGGGCGTGGCCCACGAGCCGGGCAGCGCCGCCGCTATGCACATGACATACATGCGCAATCCACTGCGCGACGCGGACAGCCTGGAGGAGATCGAATCCTACCCCTATCCGGACTTCGCCCGGGCCGAATCCGCCCACATGCGCGCGGCGGCGGACGAGATCCACGCGCGCGGCCTCGCCGCAACGGGCTACATGCAGTGCACCGTGTGGGAGACCGCGTGGTACCTGCGCGGCATGGAGAACCTCATGATGGACATGATGGAGGACGACCCCAAGGCAGATCGGCTTCTGGACATCGTGACGGACGCCGCCGTTCTGCGCGCCGAGGCGTTCGCCCGCGCGGGCGTCGACCTAATGTATCTGGGCGACGACGTGGGCATGCAGCGCACGCCCATGATGAGCATGTCCCTCTACACCGACTGGCTCAAGCCGCGCCTCGCGCGCGTGATCCGCGCGGCGCGCGCCATCCGGCCGGAGATCGTGGTCCTCTACCACTCCTGCGGCTTCGCGACGCCGTTCATTCCGCACCTCATCGACGCGGGCGTGGACGTACTAAACCCCGTGCAGCCCGAGTGCATGGACTTTGCCCGCATCCACGCGGAGTACGGCGACGCGCTGTCCTTCCACGGCACCATCGGCACCCAGACCACCATGCCCTTCGGAACGCCCGAGGAGGTCAAACAAACGGTGTGGAAGAACGCCGAAATCGCGGGGAACCGGGGCGGGCTGTGGGCGTCCCCGACGCACCTACTCGAGCCGGAGGTTCCGTGGGAGAACGTCGCGGCCTACGTCGAGGCGTGCCGGGCGCTGTCGCGCTAGCGCAATCTACAAAAATCCTGCTTTGCGTCTTGCGCTATCCGCCCGCGAACCGAAGATAGGATCCGGGCGCGCGAGTTTTCGTTCGGCGCAGGCGCGGGTCCTATTCTTCCTCCGTCCAGTCGTGCAGAACCACCTCGTAGGCGGCGATCATGGCGCGCATTTCCGCGTCCTTGACTTCGCTGCGCCCTTCCCAGTTGTTCCCCTGCGCCACGTAGAGGGACCCGATCAGTTCCCGCAGAAACCGTTTGGTCAGATGGGGATCGGTCTGTTTGCGGTCCAGCATGTGCGCGTAGTAGGTGTCGAAGTATTTGTCGTAGATCTCCTCGAGGCTGCCGTTCATGAAATCACATCCAATCGTCTTGACCGGCGCAAGGCCGGGATGGCGCTTCGCCCGCCTATCAATATATCACATGCGTGCGCGCGCGAAAACAGAACGGCCTTTATTTTACGAACGGGAAACTTGAAATTCGCAAAGGCGTCCGCCGGAAAACTCCGGCGGACGGCCCGGGCGGCATGCGGCTGTGATCCGAAATCCAAACGGGGTTCCGTCGCCCGAATCCCCCGTCACAGGATCCTGTGGTGAAGCGCCACGGCGAGCCCGAGGATGCGCACGTTCACCCCGTCCCCGTCGCGAAAGGCCATGGGCTTGAAATCCGGGTTTTCGGAAACGAGGGTGACGCCGTCCTTCTCGTGGTACACGCGCTTGAGCGTCGCCTCGTCCTCGACGGCGACCGCCGCGATCTGGCCGTCCCGCACGTCCGCCTGCCGCTTGATAAACACGATGTCGCCGTCGAAGATGTGCGCGCCCGTCATGCTCTTCCCCTTGACCCGGAGGGCGAAATCGCACCGGAGGTCGGCGTCCGCCGTCACGTAGGCCTCGTGATCCTCCTGCGCGTAGATGGGCTCGCCCGCCGCGATCTCGCCGAGGAGGGGGATGCGCCTTCTCAGGACCGGGACGATGTTTTTGTAGGGCGGGATGCCGTCCGGCTCGGCGGGCTCCATGTCGTAGCCCATGAGCCACGGCTCCGGCACGCCCAGCGCGAGGCTCAGCACCGTCAGCTTCTCCTGACTCGGCGCGACCTTCCCGCTCACATACTGGCTGATGTCGCTGCGGTTCAGCTTGACATGGTACTTTGCGCAGTATGGCGCGGCCGCCTCGATGATGTCCACCTGCTTGAGCGCCCGCTCGCGCATCAGCTGCCGAAGGCGGCTTGCCGTGTCGCTCTTTTTCATCTCATCACCCCGCGCACATTATATCCCATCCGACCTCAAAGTTCAATAGACAAATATAAAAAATTCAAAAATGTTGAATTTGTGGGTTGACAGCGCGGCGGATCGGTGCTATATTCTAATTGTTCAATGGAGTTAAACAAGGGGGTTGTGACTGCCGACGGCGCGGGGCATCCGGATCGTCGAAATTTGCGGGACGCGGGGCGGCTTCGCGCACGCCATGGGCTGCGGAGGCTTCATTCAGGAGGACTAACCGGATTGGCGGCGGCAGCGGGATCGCGCAGGCGTGCGCGTGGCCGGGGATCGCGCACGGAGTACAACCTATTTTTTTACTCGGAAAGTTCAAATATGTTGAACAGAGGACGGCGCGGGGAGGGGATGCAATGACGCCGACGGGGCTTGTAAAGTGGACGGGGGCGCACTCCGTCTACGGCGAGATGATCTTTCAGATGCTCTCGCGGGGGATATACACATTCCGGCAGATCGCGGATTTCATCGGCTGCCCGGTCGAGGCGGTCGAGGGGATCGCCCGGCGGCGCGAACGCCAGATCGAGCGGAACCACGGGGCGTACCTCGCGGCGCTGAAAACCTGCCGGGCGGTGCTCGCCTCGTCCGCGCGCACGGGCTACCCGGCGCGGCCAAGCTTCTGCGTGCGGGAATTTCTGCGGAGCGTGGGCCTGTTTGGGGGGTCGTTCCGCGCCGCGCGGACGACGGGCGCGGGGGAGGATGGGTGACGGGCAAGGGGGCCGGGGCGCGGCGGAGGATCGGTGACGGCGCGGCGGGGGAATCAATGGCTTGCGCCGCCAAGGGTCATGCGAGCGTGCGGCGCGCAGGAAGCAAATGATTCAGGGGATGAGAGGGGAGAAAGCGCATGGGAATGAGCGCAAAGGCGGGGTACCATGTCTCGGAGCCGGACGGGACGATGCCCGCGATTCGGGGGGGCGGGGCGGCCTCCTTCCGCAAACTTGAGAAAGGCGGCCGCGCGGCCCGGTCCGCTCCGGGCAGGCCGCGCGCAAAAAGCTGATGTCCTCCACGCAGGGCACGAGCAACATCGTGTGTCCGTTCTTCCGCAGCGTGAACAGGCCGCGCTCCATCGGCTGTGAAGGGACGGACGACGGCAACACGATCCTCATTCAGTTTCGCACGGAGGGCGACTTCCTGCGCCACATCGACGCCTACTGCCGACGGGATTGCGGCGCGTGCCCGGTGTGCCTGGGGCTTGCGGAGGGGAAGTACGGCGAGGAGGGCGAGCGATGAGCTACCTGTGCGTGCTGGGCTGGGGCGGGCGGGAGTGCGTGGGCTGCATGGAATGCGGGCTTCCGTACGGGGCGGGCCGCGCGGACGCGCCGCTTCTCGCGGAAGATTCCGGCGAAGCGCCGGACGGCGAGGACGAGGAAGATTTTTTGGAAGGCGAGGGCTGAGGATGCGGCAGGGATTCATCATCTATCACGGCGAGTACGATCAGCTCGACGCCCTCTCGGACGCGCAGTTCCGCGCGCTGATGAACGCGCTGCGGCGCTACTCGGAGGCGGGCGAGGTCCCGGCGCTGGCGGGCGCGGCGCGCATGGCGTTCCGGTTCATGGCGCGCTCCATCGACGGGGACGAGGCGCGGTATCAGGCGCGGTGCGAGAGCGGGAAAAAGGCGGTGCGGGCGCGCTGGGACAGGGTGCGCGAGCATGCGGACGAATGCGAACGCATGCCGCCGGACGATTTGGATGCGGAGGATGCCAATCCAAACCCGAATCCGAACCCCAATCCGAATGCAAATCCGAATCCGAATGAACGGGAGATGGGGAGGGACGGGGGTTGCGGGGGCGCGCGGGACGTTCGGGACGCGAGGACGATGACGGCGCAGAGCGCCGCGCACTCCGGGGCCGCTGCGCTTCGAAGCGAGGGCAGAGCGGCGACGGAGATCATACAGGACTTTCGGACGGGAACGGCGCAGAGCGCCCCGCAGTCCGAAACCCTCTCGCCGCGAAGCAGGGAGAGGGCGGCAGAGGAGGTCCCGCGCGAGCGGGACTTGAGGACGAGGACGGCGCGAAGCGCCCCGCAGTCCGAAACCCTCTCGTCGCGGAGCGAGGAGAGGGCGACGGAAGAAGACGCGACCGCCCCGCCCCGCAAGGACAAGCCCGCGCGGTTCGAGAAGCCGACCGCGGAGGCGGTCGCCCGATACTGCGCGGAGCGGGGGAGCCGGGTGGACCCGGTGAAATTCCACGACCACTACGAGGCAAACGGCTGGATGATCGGCAAGGCCCCCATGCGGGACTGGAGGGCCGCCGTCCGGCTTTGGGAAAGGAGCGAATATGGGAACGGACGGGCGAATGATGTCGATCGGCGAAGCCATCCTGAACAGTCCGGAGATCGTGGCGATCATGGAAAGCCACGTGCCCGGATTCCGGGAGAGGTACGAATCTAGCCTCAGGATGACGGCCGAGGAGCGGGAGGCGGCGGCGCTTCAATGGGAAATGGAGAAGGCCGAGCGGATGAACGCCGCGCCCGGCGACCTGGACGACGGGTACGACTGCCCCAAGTGCCTGAACCGCGGCGTCTTCTACGGCGCGGAGCGGCTGGCGGACGGGCAGGTGCGCGCGTACCAGTACGACTGCGAATGCAAGAAGGCGCGCGCGAGCATGCGGCGAATGCGGGCGTCCGGGCTCATCAACCAGATTTCGCGCTGCCGGATGGACAACTTCCGCACCGAGGAAGCGTGGCAGGGGGAGATCCGGGACCGCGCCGCCCGCTACATCGCGGACCCGAACCCCGCCTGGTGGTTCATCGGCGGGGCGGTGGGCGCGGGGAAGACGCACATCTCGACCGCCATCTGCCGCGCGATGATCGCGCGCGCCCTCGACGTGATCTATTCGGTGTGGACGGACGAGATCACGCGCCTCAAGGCCATCCGTTACGACGATCCGGAGGCGTACCGCGCGCGGATGGACGCGCTCAAGAGCTGCGACGTTCTATACATCGACGACCTTTACAAGCGCGCCCCGGACAGGGACCGCATCACGGACGCGGACGTCCTCATCCTCTACGACATCCTGAACCACCGCTACCTGCGCAGGGCGCGCACGCTCATTTCCTCCGAGCGCACGCTGGGCGAGATCATCGCGCTCGACGAGGGCATCGGGAGCCGCATCGCCGAGCTCGCGCGCGGGTACGTGCTGTCCATCGAGGGCGGGGCGGGGAAGAACCAGAGGATGCGGGAGGGGTGAAGAGTATTGAGGTACGGCTTACTCGTTGTACTGCTGTTTTTGGTCACGCAGGGAACGTCTCTTTCTCCTTTAGACTAACTGGAAGAAGAGAGACATGGTTTACAGGGGTAATAATCTGCAAAAGATTGAAACCTTCTTTTTTGTTAAAAGCTTGACGAATATGCGTTAATAGAGTAATATTACATACATGAATAATGACGATGTGAGGTATGGGGTGTGGAAAATTTGACTGCGGATCAGGTCATCATGCCACTCTACAGAGCAATGGTTGCAAAAAAATACCCGCATCGTTTATTAACATGGCCACTTCTCAAAAGTTATAACATAAAAAACGGAGAGTTTGGAGAGTACATTATTCTAATTCTTGAAGATACAAAGGGCTCTCCTATAAAGGTGGCACAGGTGTTGTATTTTGACAATCATATTGTTGGATACAGTGAGATCAATAATTCAAATGTTGAATCTGTACGGAATAATTTACGTGCGAATCTCTGTCTGAGTCCCTCAGAGGCAGTCATAATTTTGAGAAAAAATACGGCTAATGTCGTCTACGAATGCGAAAGGCTTCTTCTTTACCATGAGATAAAGTTGGGGGTTGTAAAAATGAAGATATTTTTAAGCCACAAATCAACAGATAAAACCAAAGTTCGAATGTTCAAGAGCGCGCTTGCAACGCTTGGGTTTGATGTATGGATTGATGAAGATTCGATGCCTGCAGGCACGAAGTTACACAGAGGGATCAGAGACGGATTTAAAGAATCATGCGCAGTGGTTTTTTTCATCACCCCTAATTTTAAAGATGTTGGAGCTTTGGAAAGCGAAATAGATTATGCAATAGAAGAGAAGACGGCAAAAGGAAACATGTTTTCAATAATCACATTATTGTTTTCTGAAAACGGATCTTTTGGTGAAGTGCCGGACTTGCTGCGCTCGTATGTATGGAAACAACCGGCAAATGATTTAGTGGCTTTAGAAGAAATTATTAAGGCACTCCCAATAAAACTTGGAAGTCCGACTTATAAGTAATCGAGCCGCTTTGGCCATTATAACGATATGGCATAACTGTTATTGTCGTTAAGAACTGACTTACAATACCCGCCCTTTTATGCCCCTTCTGGAAAGGTGGTGGATTGGCGAGGAGAAGGGTCGGGACCGCATACCCCGTGTTGATCCGCTTTTCAGCCAGCGGACGTGCGCTCTTCGTCACTTCCTAGTCACAAAAATCAGCCCGCCGATCCCACAGCCCCCCTCAAAACCCGCCAAACCAAAGGCGCAACCCCGAACCATCGTCGGGGTTGCGCCTTTTTTCACACAGTTTCTTCTTCAACCTGAAGGAGAGGAAGCCCGAAGGATGCAACCGCCCCTTCCCCCGGTCACCAGCGGCTTTGCACCTTTCGCCCGACCGTGCGCGTGAATGTGACGAAATCGCCCCTGTCGCATTCGAGCATCTGGTCGGGATTGTGGAACCCGAACTCCTTCAGAACGTCTTCCCAGTGGGACCAGATTTGAAAGCCGTCCGGCATCGAATCGCTGATTTCCACGTCGATGCACTTGGAGAAGCGCCACAGCCGCGCCCACCATTCGGGCGTGTGGTAGGCGTACAGGCTCCAATCCATGTTTTGCAGGAAGTAATCGGGCGCGCCACGGTCGTCAAACTCCCGCGTCAGTCCGGGGACCACGATTCCGATCTGGCCGCCGGGCTTCAGGAATTTGCTGATGTAGTCGAGATACAGCGCGTCCGTGCCGTAGTACTCGTAGGAATCGATGCTGATGATCGCGTCGAAGGATTCCTCCGCGTACGGAAGCTGGCGCGCTTCCGCGCGAATGGGGAGGATTCTGTCCTCCAGCCCGGCTTCCTTGAAATGCCGGTAGTTTTCCGTGGGATCGATCCACAGGTCGTTGGCGATCACCGTGACGCCGTACTCCCTCGCCAGAAAGACGCTCGTCATGCCCTTCCCGCAGCCCATGTCCAGTACCCGCATGCCGGGCCGGAGTTCCATTTTCCGCATCAGGAACTCGAGGAGCCACAGGCTGCACGGCCCCATGTTGTTTTCGCAGATCCACCTGGCGTCGTATTTCGCGGTCAACGGAAATTGGGGCAACATGAGTGCCGATTGCAGTTCTCGCTTCGCCATGCTTTCTCCTTCGATTGGTATTTAGATGGCGGATTCCTTGTCCGCGCGCCATCAGCATACCACAATCATTCCGGAATGACAACTCGCATCGCATCCTTTTCCGAAAACCGATCACCTCACCGCATCTTTCGATCGACGGACTTACAACGGCGGCCCGTTTTCCCTATGCTTTTCCGGGGAGGTGGGCGCTTGGCGAGGGGAAAGGTGCGGGACTGGCTGACGGTGGACGGGCTCACGACGCTGCGGGGCTGGGCGCGGGACGGGCTCTCCAACGCGCAGCTTGCCCAAAGGATGGGAATCTGCGCGGACACGCTCTACGCGTGGAAGAAGCGGTTCCCGGAGATGGACGACGCGCTCCGAAGGGGAAAGGCGGTCGTCGACATTCAGGTGGAGAACGCGCTTCTGAAGCGCGCGCTCGGCTATTCGTACACCGAGGTCACGCGCGAGCTCAAAAAGAGCGCGGAGACGGGGGAGTACGAGCTGGTGGTGACAAAGACCGTGAAAAAGGAATCGCCGCCGGACGTTTCGGCGCAGATGTTCTGGCTCAAGAACCGCAAACCGGAAATGTGGCGCGAGAAGCGCGAGGAGAAGGGGGAGGAGCGGCCCGTCGAGGCGGGCGTGGCGATCTTGCCAGCGGTGGAGCTGCAGGCGGGCGCGCCGTTCGCGGAGGTTGCGGGCGATTCCCCCGAACCCCCCGCGCGCCCGGACGCCGTTCCCGATGGCGCGCCGGATGCGTGAATCCCGTTCGGCGCGCTTTCCATGGGCGGGGCGCTTCGGAACAGGCAGCGCGCCGCCCACCGCTGTCAGGGCGTCTGCGGGGGTACGGCAGGGCTTATGCATGAATAAAGAAATGATGAACTCCGGGAGGTTTGGAGGGCCACAGCCCTCCATGTTCAATCAAAAGTGCCAGCTTTGCCGGTACTTTTGGATTCGTCCAAAGGGCGCGCTTGCGCGCCGGACGACGAATCAGTTCTTGCAGCCGGATTTCGCACGGAATTTTCGTGAGAAAATTC
>JAEZRP010000031.1 GCA_023444095.1 Bacillota bacterium | reverse complement strand
TTGTCGCGGTCAGTTGCACGGTCTTGCCGATGATCAGACTGCCCGCTGTCTTGTTGAGCTTGACTTTGCTGACCGGACGATACACGGTGATCTTCACGACCGCCTTCTTGCCGCTTCCGTCCTTTGCGGTCGCGGTGATTGTCGCCGTGCCGGGATTGACGCCCTTCACCACGCCGCTTGATGTGACGGAGACAATCCTCGAGCTGCTCGTTGACCAGGTCACATCCTGCCGCGCATCCGCGGGCAGAATCGCGACCGCCAGCGACGCGAATTCACCGCTCTTGAGCTTGCTCGGCGGCGCGACGAACGCAATGCTAGTTACGCCGGGCGTGACCGTGAGCCGATACGTCGCGAGCACGCTGTCGTTCGCGCCGTACTTCGCCCGTGCGGTGATCGTCGCCTGTCCCTTGCCAACGGCGGTGACAAGTCCCTTGCTGCTGACTGTCGCCACGGCTGCGTCGCCCGTCGTCCAGATGATCGCCTTTGAGGTCGCGTTGCTGGGAGAGATTGTCGCGGTCAGTTGTACGGTCTTGCCGATGATCAGACTGCCCGCTGTCTTGTTGAGCTTGACTTTGCTGACTGGACGATACACGGTGATCTTCACGACCGCCTTCTTGCCGCTTCCGTCCTTTGCAGTCGCGGTGATTGTCGCCGTGCCCGGGACGACACCCTTCACCGCGCCGGTCTTCGAGATGGTCGCAATCTTCGAACTGCTCGTCGACCACTTGAGCGCTGCGACGTCAGTCTGCGGGAGGCCCAGGACGTTGATCTGAACGCTCTCTCCAAGCTTCACGTATGCGCTCGCAATGGTGAGTTCGAACGTCTTGACCGTACGCACCGTGCAAGATGCAAACGCGAGATTGTTGCTCACGGAGGTTGCCGTGATGATGGCCGAACCAGAGCCGCGTGCGGTGATGACGCCCGCATCGCTCACCTCGACGACAGCCGCGTTGCTGCTCGTCCATACGAGGGATTTATTGGCGGCATCCTCCGGCAGCACGGTTGCAGAGAGCGGGATTGACTTTCCAATCTGCAACACCTGGTCGCCGCCAACCATATTGACCTGCTCGACAGGAATGGCGAACGGGAGGACGACGTCAAAGGAGAATGTACCGTAGGCCGTCACCTTCCAAATGTAGCGCCCGGTTCCGTCTTCCGTCTGGGTGGGCGGAGTCAGAACGGCGTAGTCGTAGTCAGCCGTGCTGAGAACGGGCAGGGCGATGGTTGATGTCGCGCCGCAAGAGCATGTCCCGGTCAAAACGCCTGCCGCGCTCTTCGATGGTCCCGTCGTGACCCGGTAGGTGAAGCTGTGGCCGGTCGCCGGGATCTCCGCCGTGAATGTGACGATTCCGTACGCGGCGCTCGCAGTGATCCATGTGTACGTCCGAACGCCTTTGTTGGTGTGCGTGGGTTCAGTCGTGACGACGGAGGTGTAACTGGTTTCGTTGATGACCGGCATCGTGACGGCGTCCGTCGCGCCGCACGAGCAGGTGCCCGTCAGGACTCCTGTGGTCGCAGCGGTAGGCTTGGTCGTCACGGCATAGGCGAAGCTGTGTCCGGTCGCCGGGATCTCCGCCGTGAATGTGACGGCTCCGTACGCGGCGTTCGCAGTGACCCATGTGTACGTCCGAACGCCCTTCTCAACATGTGTGGGTTCAGCCGTAACGACCGAGGAGTAGTCGGTTTCAGTGATGACCGGCATCGTCACGACGTCCGTTGCGCCGCACGAGCAGGTGCCCGTCAGGATGCCCGTGGTCGTAGCGGTGGGCTTGGTCGTCACGGCATAGGCGAAGCTGTGTCCGGTCGCGGGGATATCCGCCGTGAATGTGACGGTTCCGTACGCGGCGTTCGCAGTGATCCATGTGTACGTCCGAACGCCCTTCGCGGCATGCGTGGGTTCGGTCGTGACGACGGAGGTATAGTTGGTTTCGGTGATGACCGGCATCGTCACGACGTCCGTTACGCCACACGAGCAGGAACCCGTCAGGACGCCCGTGGTCGTGGTGGTGGGATTGGTCGTCACGGCATAGGTGAAGCTATGCGGGTGTGCCGGAATTTCTTCCGTGAACATGACGGTTCCATATGCGGCGTTCGCAGTGATCCATGTGTACGTCCGAACGCCCGGTTGGGTTTCCGTCGGTACGGTCGTGATGGCCGAGGAGTAGTCGGTCCCGGTGATGGCCGGCATCGTCACGACGTCCGTCGCGCCGCAGGAGCAGGTGCCCGTCAGGACGCCCGTAGTCGTAGCGGTGGGCTTGGTCGTCACGGCATAGCTGAAGTTATGTCCGGTCGCCGGGATATCCTCCGTGAATGTGACGGTTCCGAACGCGGCGCTCGCAGTGACCCATGTGTAAGTCCGAACGCCCTTCTCGACATGCGTGGGTTCGGTCGTGACGACCGAGGAGTAGTCGGTTCCGGTGATGGCTGGCATCGTCACGACGTCCGTTGCGCCACACGAGCAGGTGCCCGTCGGGACGCCCGTAGTCGCAGCGGTGGGCCTAGTCGTCACGGCATAGGTGAAGTTGTGTCCGGTTGCCGGGATATCCTCCGTGAACGTGACGGTTCCGTACGCGGCGTTCGCAGTGACCCATGTGTACGTCCGGACGCCTTTGTTGGTATGTGTCGGTTCGGTCGTGACGACGGAGGTATAGTTGGTTTCGGTGATGGACGGCATCGTCACGACATCCGTCGCGCCACACGAGCAGGAGCCAGTCAGGACGCCCGTAGTCGCAGCGGTGGGCTTGGTCGTGACCTGGTAGGCGAAGCTGTGTCCGGTCGCCGGGATATCCTCCGTGAACGTGACGGTTCCGTACGCGGCGTTCGCAGTGACCCATGTGTAAGTCCGAACGCCTTTGTTGGTATGTGTCGGTTCGGTCGTGACGGCGGAGGTATAGTTGGTTGCGTTGATGACCGGCATCGTCACGACATCCGTCGCGCCGCACGAACAGGAACCAGTCAGGACGCCCGTGGCCGCCGTAGTCGGCTTCGTCGTGACGGAATACACATAGCTATGCTCGTGTTCGCCTGTCTTCTGCCGACGCGCAACCGTCTTGGTCGAACCGATGCTGCTGACGTAGTACCGGGTGAGAGCGACCGACGTCGTCCCCACGGAGGCAAGAGAGATCGATGAGGGAATCGACGAATAGTTTTCCTTGATGTAGCCTGCAGTCAGGTATGTGAACTTGACGGGGGTCGCGGTCGATCCGCCACGCACATACATGTCCTCTCCGTAGCGAATCAGATCGGTGAACTTGCCGATTGTGTGGTTGTGGCCGTGCATGGCGATGATGTCCACCGAATCGCCGAATTCGTTAAAGAGATCGACGTACTGCTGTGCGTAGCTGTTGTCGCGGTCGTCGTTCAGCGACTGGTGGGATATCACGAACAGCACGGGCTTCGATTCGCGCGTCGCGATGTTCTGTAGATACGTTCTGAGTGCCGAGATCGTCGAAGCACTGTTGAAATCATTATAGTCGATGCCAAATGTGCAGTAACTCGCACTCTCGTACAGAACCCCCGTGGTCGTGTTGTCGTAATCATGGTTGCCTGAAATACGGGTCAGGCTATCGCAATTCAGCGTTGTCTCGAGCGCGCTCAGGATGTTCGCGGCCTGCCCGTTTGTCGTGGCCGCGCTACTCGAGATGCCCACAGACATGTCGCCCAAGAAGAACGCCTTGGAGACGCTTTGTCCGTCGTTCGCGATGGTGGTCAGAATGCTCGTTAGGGTGCTCGGAAGCTCGTGGTAGTCCGAGAAGAAGATGAGCTTATCCGCGTTCGCCACAGATACCGTGCAGGTGTCAAAGTATGTCTGTCCGCCGATCTCGACAGAGGCGGTGATGGTTGCCGTGCCGACGGCGTGCGCGGTCAAAAGGCCCGTATCCACCGTCGCGGTGTTCTCGTCGTCTGAAGACCACAGGATCTGGTATGTCGCGCCAGCGTCGGCTTCGCTCAGCGTCACCTTTGCGGAGAGCGTAGCCTGGTCGCCGGGAGATAGTAGCAGGGTATCTTTGTCGAGCGCGATACCTGTGACTGCCGGTTCGTTCGATACAAGGTAGAATTCGACCGCCGAGTCACTGTCGGTTGTAGCCAGGATGCCAACGGAGAAGTATCCGCTTTCGCTCGTGTATGTGAGGCCGTGCTCGCCGTCCGCGCTCCCAAACGCAAGCGTTCCGTCGGGGAGGTAGAACCACGCCATCGCCGAGCTCCCGAGCTTCAGATCGCGGATGTCGTTGTCCTCATCGTACGCACCGTACAGGTACGTGCCGGCGTTGCTGGTGAACGTGAACCCGTCGCCGCTCGCGGCGGCTGTCCAGATCAGTGCATCCGTTATGTCGGAAGTGATCTTGTCGCCGGAAATGGTCACGGCGCTGCCCAGAAGACCGTTGTAGGTATAGTCGTTGCTGGACTT
The DNA here is from genome assembly GCA_023444095.1 of Bacillota bacterium. GTDB lineage: Bacteria > Bacillota > Clostridia > Christensenellales > Aristaeellaceae > RUG11247. The sequence continues at coordinate 111,130 of JAEZRP010000031.1, read as the reverse complement.
GACGTATGAGCCAGACGTCGTGCCCATGGCGCTGTGACCGATGACGATCACGTAGCTGCCGCCGTCGACGAGAGATTCGGTCTTTGTATATGTCGTTTCTCCGGTCGCAGCGGTGACGGTGACGAGGCAGGTCCTCTGCACGTCGTCATTCGCTTGGGCGGTGATGACCGCGGTTCCCTCGTTGATGCCGACGACCAGACCGCCCGCCGACACACTGGCGACCTGCTCCCTGTCACTTGCCCAGGTAACGACGTCCGTGGATTCGGTCGGCGAGAGCGCCGCGGTCAGCTGGACCGACTGCCCACCCGGGATGGTCAACGTATAGTCGTATGTGTTGCTCGCATCCTCGGCGATGCCATTTCCCGAAAGGGTGAGGTCTGTCGCGCGCACAGTGGTGATGGCCACCTCGTAGATCGTGAGGCTCGCGCCCGAGCTGGCCGTCTTGAAGTAGCCGTCTTCATCGTAGGCGATATATCTCTTGTTGGAGGAGGACGTTGTGGAAGCGGAATAGACGTTGCTGCCGGAAACCGCCCACTCAGAGTAGTAAAGGGTACTCCCCTTGGTCGCGGTCAGGTAGAGGTCGTCCTTGTTGTCGGCAGTGGCGTAACGCGAGAGGTACTCCCCGCCATTGAGGAGGCCCACGCCTTCATAGGTCCCGCTGCTCGAATATTCGCCTGCTTCCGCCTGCCAGACGATTTGATCGATGTCGTCCGCGGTAAGCGTGGAACCGGAGATGGAGATCTCCGCGGCGTTGCGGTACTCGTTGCCGGAGCTTCCATCATAGTCTTCTGCGGAGAGCGCGTAGAGCTGATCTCCGTCATCATAGATGATGACGTACCGTTTGCCCGCCGTGAAGGAGCTCGCCGTCGTCAGGGTCGCCGTCTCGACCGTGCCCTGGGTAACGGTTACAAGACAGGTCTTGGAAAGGGAGCCCAAGGTAGCCGTGATCAGCGCCTGTCCGACCGACTTGCCCGTGATTCGACCGTCCGAAACCGTCGCGACGGTCTCGTCGGACGAAGACCAAGTGACAATGCCAGTTGCGCCAGCGGGCTCAAGCGCGGCGGTCAGCAATACCGATTTGCCCGTTCTGACGTCGATTTTATAGTTGGAGACGCCGGCTTCGCCCGCCTCGATGCCGTTTCCCGTGAGCACGATGCCCGTCGCCTCGACAGACACCTGGTAGAGTGTGATCGACGAGCCCGAACTGCCGGACTGGAAGTAACCGTTCGAAGAATAGGCCACGTAGCGCGCACTGGAGCTGGACGCTGCACGCTGGGAGGCGAGCTTTCCGGAGGTCAGCCACCACTCCTCGTAATACTCGCTGCCGGAGGTCTTTGTGCTTGCCAGGTAGAGGCTTGCGGCATTCGAGGCGCTCGACGTGTAGCGCGCGAGGTACTTGCCGTCATGAATGAAGCCGTAGCCCGAGTAGGAAGAGGCGCTGTACGTGCCCGCCTCGGCAGTCCATAGGATGGCGTCGATGTCATCCGCACGCAGCGTCGAACCGGAAAGCGTCACTTCAACGGCCTTACGGTACTCCGTTCCGCTCGAAGCATAGCTCTCAGCCGACAGCGCGTAGAGCTTGTCGCCGGACTGGTACACCATGATGTAGCTTTTTCCCGCCGTGATCGCGCTCACCGCCTCGACCGTCCTGGACTCGGTGGTGGGCTCTGCGACGGTGATCGCCACGGGCGCCGTCTTCGTGACGCCGATGTATTCGAAGGAGACGGTGATTACCGTGTCAGTCGTCGCGAGCGCGCCGCTGGGCGACCAGGTGTAGCCCGTCACCTCCGCCGTCGAGAAATCGCTGTACGTCGCCGTCACGACCATGTCTGTGGGGTCGAATGACTCTCCCGCTTCGTATACGGTCTTGGTCGGGTACGTCGTCACCGCAATGCTTGAAAGCGTCTTCGTTGCGGGGGAAACGGTGATCGCGACGTCGCACGTCTTCGTGACGCCGCCCTCTTCGTAGGAGATCGTAACGAGCGTGTCCGTGGTCGCGAGCGCGCCGGTAGGCGACCAGGTATAACCGGTCACCTCCGCCGTCGAGGAATCGCTGTACGTCGCCGTCACGATCATACCGGTGGAATCGAACGATTCACCCTCGGTGTAGGCGGTAACCGCGTTTGTTGCGCTGATGTCTGTCAGCGCCTTTCGATCGACCTCGTAAAGTGTGAAGCTTGCGCCGCTTGATTCGGTCGTTGTGCCCGAGGAGAACGCACCGTTTGCATATGTTATGTAGCGTGTGCTGGACGAGGTTGATCCAAGCTTTTGAGACGAGGTGTATTTCCAATAGCTGTACGCGGCGGTCGAACCCACGGCGGAACAAGAGAGTGTTGATCCGCTGCCGCTGCCGCGCGTTAAGTACGCTGAGTTCGTACCGATCTCTTTATTCTTTAATGTGAAAGCATCCGTTGTGGACGTCGATCCTGCAACCCACTTAATGATGCCAATGTCCTCGGCAGAAATGGTGGAGCCGGAGATCCACACCTCCTGGGCCGCGAGCGCCGAAGAGTCTGCATTGCCGGACAGGGCGTAGTATTTCCCCCCTGTCTCATAGACGATGATGTAGGTTGAGCTGTCCGCGAGCCCGCTTACATCAGTACCGCTCGCCGTCTCGTAGACGGGCTCGGTAACCGTCACACGGCAGGTCTTCGTAACGCTGCCCGACGTGGCGGTGATCGTCGCCACGCCCGCGGCGACGGGAGTTACCACGCCTTTCGACACGGTTGCGATGCCGTTGTCACTGCTCGTCCAAGTAACGCTGTCAGTGGTATAGGACGGCGTTTGCTCGGCGGCGATCGTGAATGTCTTTGTAAGGAGGACTGAGGCGGCATAATCGTAAATCGGATCTGTGCTCGCCTGTAGTTCGACGCCAGTGCCATCGACAAGCTTCAGGCCCTGCGTGGCAGCCTTGATCTGATAGATCGCAAAAGAGCTGCCATTGCCATAGGAATCCGCCTGGAAGTAGCCGTTCGTCCCGGAGGACGCGGCGTACTTGATGGCCCGCGCGTTAGACGTGTCCGACGTGCTTTGAGCGGAGTAGAGTTTGTGGGAGCCGTATATCCACTCGGAGTAGTACAGCGACGAGCCCTTTGATCCGACGGAGAGATAAGCGTTCTCCGGAGAGGTTCTTCCGGTTTTGCGCGTGATGTATCCCCCGTTGTAGAGGCCGAATGCGACGCTCGATGTTGCCGATTCCTCACCTGTGCTCGCTTCCCAGGTGATGTCGTCTATATCCTCAGCGGAGAGTGTCGATCCGTTTATCTCCACCGGCACGGCAGCGAGAAAGTTGCCGTCCCCGCTGAACGCGTCGCTGGAGACCGCGTAGGAGCTGCCCCCAGTTGTGTAGACAAGGATGTATTCGCCGCCTGCCCGGAAGGTGGTTTGCACCTCTTCCACCGAGGCGGAGTCGTCAAGGCTTGCGATGACATTCTGAAGGAGGGCCTCAGGCGCCGCTTCCGGCGTCGGCTCGGCGCTTTCCGTGGGCTCGAAGCTCGTCTCCGGCACGGTGCTTTCCGTGGGCTCGACGCTCGCCTCCGGCACAGCGCTTTCCGTGGGCTCAACGCTCGCCTCCGGCACGGCGCTTTCCGTGGGCTCGACACTTGCTTCGGGCGACGTTTCCTCCGCGGGAGCCGATGGTTCGTCCGGCGGAGGAGCTTCCGCTTCGTCCGGTTCCGCGGTCGTCTCATCATCGGGTTGTCCGTCTTCTCCTGTAGAGGGTTGCTCCGTCACTGTTTCCGTTGGCTGTCCTTCGTCATTCGTCCCCTCTGCGTATGTCGCGACATTGGCAAGCGTCATACTCAGGAGTAATGCTAACGACAAAGAAAGTGCCAAAAACCGCCTGATTGATCTCTTTCCCTTCATTGTTCAACCCACCTTCTAATCATAATTTGTATCTTAATGAACAGAATTGAAAATAATGTTGATCTTTGATGATTCAATGAGTTCACGGTTTTGGAGATGTCATTTTGTCATTTGGTGAATTTGGGGAACGGGTAAAACAACGCCAATAAAGGGTAACTATATTTCGCCCGATTGCGGAGTCTTAAAAAATGACTAAATGACAATCGGCGTCCAATTTGCTGTGAAATTCTAACTATACGAACAGTATAATTGTTGTAATTTAAAAAGTCAATATAATGTGAAAAATTTGCGAGGAATTTTGGGGATGAGATAATATCGTAGACAAGAAATCAATTGAGGGAAAACATGAGTACGTCCATCGACACATTTTCATTATCAGCGCCTGGCCGAGACGCAGAGATCCCCAGAAGCGAAATGGCAAAGGATGCCACCCTGCGGAAGATACTTGACGAAAAGTGAAGACTTTTTTCGGAAGATCTAGCCCCGAATCATTTGCGGGGCGGGAATTAGTGGTATCATGGTGCCGCGAACATAACGAATTGGCTCCATGTATCCCGCTTATTGTATTACGACTATACTATGCGGTGCCAGGGAATGGTTGATCGAACGCCGCAATCGCATCAATGAGGTGATGACATGAGAACTGGATTTTTACAATTCGATGTAAACAGAGATCGGGAAACAAATATCGAGAGGAAACAGAACCTAATAAGTGGTCAAGACTGCGACATTATTGTCCTTCCTGAACTTTCTAGTTGTGGGTATCTTTTTGATGATAGAGAACATCTCCGAGCATCTGCGGAGCGCGTCCCAGATGAGCATTTGTTCAAAAGATGAAAGAGAAGTCGAATATAAAACAATGCGTGATCATCGTCGGATTGGTGGAAATGCGCTCGCCATGAACTGGAGATTTCACCAACACTCCAGCGAACAACGGCATCCATCAACCGATGGGTGCTTTTTGTGTTTTCATTCGTATTTACTCACGGTTAAAAAAATGACCTGCGGATGAAACCTCTGTTCACTTGTCAGGCTTGATACCGCCGCGTACAATACGTAGTATCAACCGATATGGAGGTGCAGCATATGGCAATGAACGTAATTTTGAGGGAAAAGCGGAAGGCCCTCGGACTCACGCAGGAGCAAGTTGCGAACTATCTTGGCATCACAACCCCGGCAGTCAACAAATGGGAGAAGGGCGCCACATGCCCCGACATCACTCTGCTGCCCGCCTTGGCCCGGCTATTGAGAACCGACCCGAATACGCTACTGAGTTTTCAGGAGAATCTCTCCAAGCAGGAGATTGTTGCCTTTCAGCAGGAGCTGGCCAATGCGATTCGGGAGAAAAGGATGGAAGAAGCCTTTCTATTGGCGCTGGAGAAAGTGCGTGATTTTCCGAACTGCGCGGAGCTGGCATACACAACCGCTCTCTTTTTAGAGGGGGGACTCATCATGTCAGGATTGACGGATGAGCAGAAGAAGCCCTATTTTGCCAAGATTACGGAGTTATTTGAATCTGCTGCAAACGGCGATGACCCGGAAGTTGCCGACAATGCCCGATTTATGCTTGCATCCAGGCATATTCAAAAAGAGCAATACGCGCAGGCGCAAAAAATGCTGGATCGGCTTCCCGCGCACAGCAATCTGGACAAGCGCGGCATGCAGGCAACCATCTGGGCGAGGGAAGGAAAAACGTCAGAGGCTGCCGCGCTCCTGGAACGAAAAGTCCTGTGGAATCTGCAAGATAATCTGGCCGCTTTATCGCAACTGGCAAAGCTGAACATGACGGAAGGGAATCAGAAGGCCGCCCAACAGATTGCAGATGCCGCGCAGGCGGAATGCGAAGCCTTCGGCCTGTGGCAGTTCAGTGCCTATTTCATCCCATGGGAGGTGGCGGTTGCCTGTAAGGATGTGGATCGAAGCCTCACAGCTCTCGAGAAAATGCTGAAGGCCATCGAAGCGCCGTATGCTATGGAGGGATCGCCGCTGTATGGGCACATTCCGCACGGAGAGATGAAGGATGACATGCAATCAAAGATGTTGACAACTTTGCTGACCGCGCTCGATCACGATCCCGATTTTGCGTTTCTGAGGGGAAATTCCGCGTTTCAACAGCTGTTGGAACCATATCAGCGCGAATGCCAGAACTGTGATTGACGATCATTCCGAAGAACGAAATCGGCGCCGCTCATTTGAGCGGCGCTGTCATTGTAAGTCTGGACAGCGGCGTGATCGAGCGCTCCAATCGTTGGTCGACGCGATGGGGCTAAGTGTGCGTGAGTATGGATGCGGAGAATTTTCCGCAACTGGGGTTGCATTCCGGCGGAATCGGTGCTACAATATGACTACCGAACGGTAGGTAGCCGCACTGATGCCGCAGGTGGAAGGAAACATCCGCATGACCAAGCAACGCATTCTGGAAAAGGCGCTTGAGCTGTTCACGGACAAGGGCTACGAAGGGTCCAGCATGGACGACATCGCCAAGGCGGTTGGCATCCGCAAGGCGTCCCTATATGCCCACTTCGATGGGAAGGAGCGCATCTTTTCGGCCATATTCGATGGCATCTTGGAGGAATATGCGCGCGTCATCGACGAACTCACCGCCTGTTCAGAGGAAGACGCGGCAGCGCGGCTGGAGCATATTTTCCTGTCGTTCATTGGCTACTGCAAGGACAATCTTAAAATGTACTTCTGGGACCGGTATTTCTACTACCCGCCAGCGTTTCTGAAGGACTACATCCGCGAAAAGACGCTGGAGACCGAAGCGCTTTTTTTGGAGCGGATCAGATGGTGGATGAAACGGGCGGTACAAGACGAGACGGCTCAAAATCGGGATGCGGAGGGGATGGCGCTGACGTACTACTATTCGATGATCGGCCTGTCCATGTCCGTGAAGCTCTACGACCGGGAACAGCTGCTCCATGACGCGCGGGCAGCGTGGAGCGGTCTGCGTTTGGGTTCGGAACTCGATACTGCAAAATAACGCGCGTTGCGCGTATGGAGGTGTTACCCATGGATTTTCTTGGCAAGGATATCCCAAAGCTTGGCTTCGGTCTGATGCGGCTCCCGATGTTGGGGAGTGAGGTGGACATTGAACAGACCAATCGCATGGTCGATCTGTTCCTCGCAAATGGTTTTACGTATTTTGATACCGCGTTTGGCTACATCGATGGAAAGTCCGAGGAGGCGGCAAAGACCTGCATCGTGGACCGCTATCCGCGCGAGAGCTTCCAACTCGCGACCAAGCTCCCCGCCTGGGCGGTTCCCACGGCGGACGAGGCAAAGGCCATGCTCGAGACCTCACTACGGCGCACGGGCGCCGGCTACTTCGACTTCTACCTTCTGCACAGTCTGGGCGACAGCCGCACGCAGGTATTTGAGGATTACGGAATCTGGGATTATGTCCTGGAGCAGAAGGCGAAGGGCGTTCTCAAGCACGTGGGCTTCTCCCTGCACGACACGGCGGAGGCGCTCGACGCCGTTCTGACCAGACACCCTGAGGCGGAGTTCGTGCAGCTTCAGATCAACTACAACGACTGGGAGAGCGAATCGGTGCAGGCCCGAAAGTGCTACGAGGTGGCGATGAAGCATGGGATTCCTGTCATTATCATGGAGCCTGTGAAGGGCGGCTCCCTCGCCACACTGCCCGAGCCCGCGGCGGGCATCCTGCGCGCGGCGAACCCGGAAGTCTCCATGTCCTCCTGGGCCATGCGCTACGCGGCCTCGCTGGACGGCGTGATCACGGTTTTGAGCGGCATGTCCAACATGGTTCAAATGGAGGACAACATCAAGACCATGAAAAATTTCGCCCCTGTCACCGAATCCGAGCGCGCCGTGCTCGATTCCGTCAACCAAGCGCTCGCGGCTCTCCCGCGCATTCCCTGCACCGAATGCCGGTACTGCGTGAAGGGTTGTCCGGTTGAGATTGAGATTCCCGGTGTGCTTGCCGCCGTCAACACCATGCTCCTGTACAACAACCCGACCGGCGCGCAGGGCCACTACGATTGGGTGACGCGCGGGGGCGGCGTCGCAAGCAAATGCATTGAGTGCGGACAGTGTGAGAACGTCTGCCCGCAGCACATCGGCATCATCGGGGAGCTCAAGCGGGCCACAGCCCTCTTTGAAAAGCAATAGAGAACATCACAACTTGTTGTAAATCGCCTTCAACAGGCGGGATTGACAGGTAGTCTTTGTTCCCGCCGAAGAGTCGGATTGAAAGATCCACACGACGATCGGGTGCCCTAGATCGGAAAGATGCGCTGAGCTGCATGGGGACGGGATTTCGACTTTCATTATGAAATGTATCTTTGCATGCCTGCAAGCGGTTATAACTGGTAGACCGGATGCAATAAGCGCGCCCCAATGCGCGACGCCCCTTGATTTCTCAATGAAATCAAGGGGCGTTTAGGTCAGGATGAGGGCATTTGAACCTTCCGGCCTCTTGAACCCCATTCAAATTCTCCAAGTACCGCTCTTTGGGGATGGCTTATGCAGGAATATTCGGCATGCCAAATAATGATTCGGGCTGGTCGAGGTCCATTGTGATAGCCGAATCAATCAGCTATTCAACTGTTTGTTTACGATAGCCGTACTAAATATCCGTTTTTATTTGCCGATATATAACGTTATAGATATAATGTAAATAAGCGATTCATATCGCAGGGTAAGGAGGATAGTTGCGAAGCCTTTCTGGAAGGATCGCGCTTTCTTTCAGGGGCTGATCGGGATCGTTTTTGGAGAGCTGAATGAGAGTACCGAAGCGCTCATGAGGCATACGACCGGGAATGCCGGAAATCTGTGTTTGGTTATATACATAGGAGGAAATTATGATCAGAAAAACGTTGGCGGCCATCCTTCTTGCGCTCGCGATGGTGATCTCCGCCCTGTCGATTCCGGCGGTTGCGGCTGCAGAAGGCAATTGGTCAACTGCGACGCTCAGTGACGCCGTTGAAACGGTTCTTCAGATAGGCGACAGCGGGGAATACACGCCGGACGACAGCATGACGAGGGCGCAGATGGCCGCTCTTTTGAACATTGTTTTCGGGGCGACGGACAAGGCGCCTCTCGAGGACTATGCCGACGTGGAAGCGGATGCATGGTACTTTGACGATATGGCCAAGGCAGTACAGATGGGGACGTTTGCGGATACCGGCGATCAGCTGTATCCGCTTGACCATATTTCGAGGCAGGATGTCTATGTGGCGCTCGCGCGGCTTTTCAAGCTCCATGACGGCGACACCTCCTGCCTGGACGACTTTGAGGACAAGGACGCCGTTTCCCCCGAGGCGGTCGGCGCGGCGAGCGCCTTGATTTCTGCGGGGTACGTGGACGGGTCTGAGGGCAAGCTCGACCCTCAGGCTGACACGACCATCGCGGAATTTGCCCGGATCCTCGATGCGATGATCCAGGGCTACATCACAGAAGCGGGCGCATATGCGGAGGTTCCGGACGGCAACATCATGATCAACGCGCCGGACGTGACGCTCAAGGATGTCACGGTATCGGGCGATCTCATCATCGGCGACGGGGTGGGCGACGGCGATGTCACGCTTGAAAACGTGAATGTGACCGGAAGGGTCGTCGTGCGCGGCGGCGGCGTGAACTCCATCAAGGTCACCGGTTCATCCAGTCTCGGCAAGATCATCGTCGCGCGCGTCAACGGCAAGGTGAGGGTCTTTGCCGAGGACGGCACGGAGATCGGCGAGATCACCGCCGACGGCCAAGACGATGTGATTGTCGAAGGAAATGTCGAGTCCATCATCGTTCTTGCCGAAAACGTAACGGTGACTGCGATCAACGCAAACTTTGGCATCGGCAAGGTGGAAGGCGCAAATTCCAGGATCGTGGTCGGCGCGGGATCGACCGCAGAAACGATCGAGCTCAGCGCCCCCAACGCCTCTGCCGAGGTTTCAGGCAACGTCACTGTAATTGCGGCAAACGGCGAAGGGGCCACGGTCGAAGGGGACGGAAACGTCGGGAGCGTCAAGGCCAACGCGAACAACGTGACGGTGACAACGCCGGACACGGACGTCACGGCCGCTCCGGGAACGACCGGAATCAAGGCGGGAGAACATGATGTTCCCGCCGGCAGCACGGTAAACACCACCGCGAATCCGAAGCCGAGTATTGCCTCCGTCTCCCCGGCGGCAGGGCCGCTCTCCGGTGGAAACCAGGTGACCATTCACGGAAGACGCTTGACAGGCGCTACGTCCGTAGCCTTCGGCGGAACCACGGCGAAGTTTACGGTCGTATCCAGCGTACAGATCACCGCTACGGTACCCAAGGGAACCGCGGGAACGGTGGACGTCTTCGTGGAGACGGCGGAAGGCAAGGCGACCGCCAAGGCCGTGTACACCTACGTCCCCGCACCGGCCATTTCGTACATTTTTCCGGCGGCCGGACCGGACGCGGGGGGTACAACTGTGACCATTACCGGCACGAACCTTTCAAATGCCACGTCCGTGAGATTCGGCGGAACGGCGGCCGCATCCTTTGCGGTCGATTCCGATACGCAGATCACGGCGGCGACGCCCGCGGGAGCCGCGGGAGAGGCGGACGTCGAGGTGACGACGGCGGGCGGCACGGCGACCGCTTCGGACGCCTATATCTACGTCCCCGCCCCGGCCATTTCGGACGTTTCCCCGGCGGCCGGCCCGGAAGTGGGCGGTGTGACTGTGACCATCTCGGGCGAGAACCTCGAGAGCGCCTGGTCCGTGACCTTCGGCGGATCGGAGGCGACATCCTTTACGGTCGACTCCGATGAGCGGATCACGGCGGTCGCGCCCGCGGGAATCGCCGGAGCGGCGGACGTTGAAGTCGCCACGGTGGGCGGCCTTGCGACCGCTGCGGACGCGTATACGTACGTCCCGCTCCCGGGAATCTCGTCCGTCACACCGGCAGAAGGCCCTGAAATGGGCGGTATGGCGGTGACCATTTCCGGCGCGTACCTTGGGAACGCCACGTCCGTTTGCTTTGGCGGAGAGCCGGCGACATCCTTTACGATCAATTCCGACGCGCAGATCTCTGCCACGGCACCCGCGGGAACCGCGGGAACGGTGGACGTGGAAGTTTCGACGGCAGGCGGAACGGCGACCGCCGTGGACGCGTACACGTATGTCGCGGCTCCGACCATTTCGTCCGTTTCCCCGGTGGCCGGCCCGGACGTGGGCGGCACGGCTGTGAGCATTTTCGGAACGAATCTCACGAACGCCACGTCGGTGACCTTCGGCGGGGCGGCGGCCGCGTCCTATACAATCGATTCCGATGTCAAGATTACGGCGACGACGCCCGCGGGAACCGCAGGAGCGGCGGACGTTTCCGTTGTGACGGTGGGCGGCACTGCGACCGCGGCGGCTGCGTACGCGTTTGTTTCCGCCCCGACCATCTCGTCCGTTTCCCCGGCGGCGGGCCCGGTCGCGGGAGGCGCGACGGTGACCGTCGCAGGCGCGAATCTCACGGACGCGACGAATGTGACCTTCGGCGGCGTGCCTGCGGCATCCTACACGATTGATTCGGATTCTGAGATTACGGCTGTGACGCCCGCGGGAGCCGCGGGTATCGTGGACGTCGAAGTGACCACGGCGGGCGGCACGGCGACCGCCTCGGGCGCGTACACATACGCCTTCGCCCCGATCCTTTCAAACGTTTCCCCCGTGGCAGGCCCGGAGTTGGGAGGCGCGACGGTGACCGTTACCGGCGCGAACCTCGCGGGCGCAACAAACGTGACCTTCGGCGGAAATGCCGCGACATCCTTTGCCATTGACTCGGATACCCAGATCACGGCTACGACGCCGGCGGGAACCGTCGGAGCGGCGGATGTCGAGGTTGTGACCGCCGGCGGCACGGCAACCGCGGCGGGCGCGTACACGTATGTCGCGGCCCCGGCCATTTCGTCCGTTTCCCCGGCGTCGGGTCCGGACGCGGGCGGCATGGTTGTCGCCCTTTCGGGCACGAACTTTACGAGCGCTACGTCCGTGACCTTCGGCGGGACGCCGGCAATCACCTTTGTGGTCAACTCCGATACGCAGATTGTGGCGGTCGCGCCTGCGGGAACCGGAACGGCAGACGTCTCGGTTTCGACGGTGGGCGGCACGGCGACTGCGGCGGGGGCGTACACCTTCGTTCCCGCTCCGACCATTACGTCTGTTACCCCGGCGGCGGGCCCGGACGTGGGCGGCGAAACGGTGACGATCACCGGCGCGAACCTGACGGGCACCACGTCCGTGACCTTTGGCGTTGTGCCTGCGACATCCTTTACAGTCGATTCCGATACGCAGATCACCGCCACGACGCCCGCGGGAGTCGGCACGGTGGCCGTCTCGGTTACGACGGTGGGCGGCACGGCGAACGCCGCGAACGCGTATACCTACGTTCCCTGCCCGGGCATTGCGTTTGTCAACCCGGTGGCTGGCCCCGAAGCCGGCGGCGAGACGGTGGCTATCCTCGGCATGAACTTCACGGGCGCCACGTCCGTGACATTCGATGGCGTGCCCGCAACATCCTTTACAGTCGATTCCGATATGCAAATCACGGCGGTCACGCCGGCGGGAACCGCCGGAGCGGTTGTAGTCTCCGTGACGACGGCGGGCGGCACGGCGACCGCTGTGGGCGGGTACACATACGTTCCCGCGCCGACCATTTCGACTGTTCTCCCGAACATGGGCCCGGAAGTCGGCAGCGCGATGGTGACCATCATCGGCACGAATCTCATGAGCGCCACGTCCGTGCGCTTCGGCGCAGTGCCGGCAATCGCCTTTACGGTGAACTCCGACACGCAGATCACGGCGATCGCGGGCCCGGGAACCGGAACCGTGGACATCTCGGTCGCGACGGCGGGCGGCACGGCGACCGCCGGGGGCGCGTTTGTGTACATCCCCGTCCCAGCCATTACGTCGGTTTCCCCGAGCGCGGGACCGGAGATGGGCGGCACGACGGTGACCATCACCGGCGCGAACCTGTCAGGTGCCACGCATGTGCACTTCGGTCCGGTACCTGCAATCGCCTTTACGGTGGACTCCGACACGCAGGTCACGGCGATCGCGCCCGCGGGATTCGGCACGATGGACGTCACGGTGGTAACGGCGGGCGGCCCGGCCACCTCCGTGGGCACTTACACGTACGTCCCTGCCCCGATCATTGCATCTTTGAGCCCGGCGGCGGGCCCGGAAGCGGGCGGCACGGCGGTGGGCATCAACGGCGCGAACCTTGCGGGAGCCACGTCCGTGACGTTTGGCGGCGTGCCCGCGGCATCCTTTACAGTCGTTTCCTACATGCAGATTATAGCCACGGCGCCGACGGGAACCGGAGCGGTGGATGTCACGGTTGCGACGGCGGGCGGTTCCGCCTCCGCGCCGGGCACCTATGCCTACGTTCCGACCCCAACCGTTTCGGATGTATCCCCAGCTGCAGGCTCTGTCGCGGGCGGAGAGACGGTGACCATCATCGGTACGAACCTGACGGGCACCACGTCTGTAACCTTTGGTGGCGTACCTGCAATCTCCTTTACGGTTCATTCCGGCACGCAAATCACGGCGGTCGCGCCGATGGGTGTCCCCGAGACCGCGGATGTCTCGGTGACGACGGCAGGCGGCACGGCGACCGCCGCGGACGCCTACACATACTATCCGATTCCCCTCACCGCGTTCATTCTCCCGGCAGCGGGTCCGGATGCGGGCGGCGCTATGGTGACCATCACGGGTTTGAACCTCACGGGCACCACGTCGGTGACCATTGGCGGAGCGCCGGCAATCTTTGCGGTTGATTCCGACACGCAGATCACGGCCATAACGCCTGCGGGAACCCCCGGAATGGCGAACATTGTGGTGACGACGCCGGGCGGCGTATCTTCCCTGAATGGCTTCTATACGTACGTCTCTGCTCCGACCATTGCGAGCATTTCTCCGGCGGCCGGCCCGGAGGTGGGCGGCTTGGTCATCATCACCGGAACATCATTCACAACCGCTACCTCAGTGACCTTTGACGGCGTGTCGGCGACATCCTTTACGGTAAATTCCGACACGCAGATTACGGCTACAACGCCTGTGGGGACGGGGACGGTGGACATCTCGATTGTGACGGCGGGCGGCACAGCGATAGCAGCGGGAGCATACACCTATGTCCCTGCTCCAGAAATCACTTCCGTCTCTCCGGCGCAGGGCCCTGAAGTCGGCGGCGCGGCGGTGACGATCACCGGCGAGAACCTGACGGGGGCCACGTATGTGCTCTTCGGTGCGACGCCGGCGGCATCCTTTACGGCGAACTCCGACACGCAGATTTTGGCGGTGACGCCGCCGGGAACCGGAACGGTTGACGTCTCGATTTCGACGGCGGGCGGCACGGCGACCGCGGCGGACGCGCATACCTATGCGCCTATGCCGACCATTTCGTCCCTTACTCCGACTGCGGGCCCCGAAGCGGGCGGCACGACGGTGACGATTACTGGCACGGGGTTCACGTACACAATGGCCGTCGCCATCGACGGGTCGGAGGCCGCCTTCACGGTCATTTCCGATACGGAGATTACAGCGGTCACGCCCGCGGCATCCGCGGGGACGGTGGACGTGGAGGTGATCACGGCGGGCGGTACAGCAACCGCCGTGGGCGCCTACTCTTATGTCTTAGGCCCGTCCATTTCGGCCGTTTTCCCGAATGCGGGTCCCGAAGCGGGCGGCGTGGCGGTGACCATCGTCGGCATGAACTTCTCGACTGCGACGAACGTGACCTTTGGCGGGATTGCGGCAACATCCTTTATGGTCGATTCCGAAACGCAGATCACGGCCACGACGCCGGCGGGAGTTGCCGGACTGGCGGATGTCGTGGTGGCGACGGCGGGTGGCACGGCGACCGCCGCGAATGCATATGCCTATGTTTCCGTCCCGACCATTGCATCTGTCAGCCCGGCTGCCGGCCAGGAGGTGGGCGGCACGATCGTGACCGTGACCGGCACGAACTTCACGGGCGCTACGGCAGTTACCTTTGGCGGAACGCCCGCGACATCCTTTACGGTTTCCTCCGCTACCCAGATCCAGGCGACTGCGCCTGCCGGCACCGGAACGGTGGACGTCGCGGTTGCGACGGCGGGCGGGGAGGCAACCTCTGCGGGCGCGTACACCTACGTCCCGGCTCCGACCATTGCGTCCGTCAGTCCGACGGCGGGCTCAGAAGCAGGTGGCACGTTGGTGACCATCACCGGCACTGGCCTTTCGGGCGCAACGTCGGTAACCTTTGGCGCGACACCGGCGACATCCTTTACGGTATCCTCCGCTACCCAGATCCAGGCGACTGCGCCTGCTGGCACCGGAACGGTGGACGTCGCGGTTGCGACGGCGGGCGGGGAGGCGACCTCCGCGGGCGCGTACACCTACGTCCCTGTCCCGACCATCATATCCATAAGCCCGACCTCGGGCCTGGAAGCTGGCGGAACGGCTGTGACAATCATCGGCACGTACCTCGCGGACGCCACGTCCGTTACCTTCGCCGGAACGGCGGCAACTGTTACGGCTAACTCCGATACGCAGATCACGGTCACGGCGCCGGCTGGAACGCCCGGAGAGGCGGACGTCGTGGTGACGACGGCGGGTGGCCAGGCCACAGCCGTAGGCGCTTACACCTACCTTCCGACGCCTGCCCCGGCCATCACTTCCGTCTCGCCAACCGAAGGATATCATGTAGGTGGAACGACGGTCGTCATCACCGGCACGGACCTGACGGGAGCTACGTCCGTGACCTTTGGCGGGACGGCGGCAACCTTTACGGTTGACTCCGCAACGCAGATCACGGCCACGCCCCCTGCGGGAACCGCCGGCGTGGTTGACATCTCAGTGACGACGGCAGGCGGCACGGCGACCGCCGCAGGCGCATATACCTACGTCGCGTTGCCCGCCCCGACCATTTCCTCCGTTACCCCGACGGTGGGCCCGGTCGCCGGCGGCACGACGGTCGTCATCACCGGTACGGACTTTGCGCACGTCTTGTCCGTCACCTTTGGAGGAGCGCCGACGACCTATACGGTCGATTCCAACACGCAGATCACGGCCACGACGCCTGAAGGAATCGCGGGAGCGGCATACGTCTCTGTGACGACGGCGGTCGGAACGGCGACCTCCATGGGTGCTTACACGTACGTCGCGGCCCCGACCATTTCCTCCGTCTCCCCGAGTTCGGGATCGCACTTGGGCGGAAACGCCGTGACCATTGCGGGCACTGGATTTACCAATGCGACCTCGGTGAAATTCGGTGGGGTCGACGCGTGGACCTTTACGGTGGATTCCAATTGGCAGATTACGGCGACGGCACCTGCAAGGTCTGTCGGAACGGTGGATGTCGCGGTAACGACGCCGGGAGGAACCGGGACCTGCGCGGGAGCGTACCATTACGACGGTCCGGTTTCCATCACCTCGATTGACGCCAGCGACACATCCTGCATTATCATATCCGGTACAGGGTTCACGGGCGTCCTGGATGTCCAATTTAATGGGGTGTCGGCATACTGTGTAGAGGTCTCCGACAACGAGGTTTGGGTGGAAATGCCCCTCGAGGTGATGCCGGGGTCAGTTTCCGTGACTGTGACATCGCCGCTCGGAACGGCAACGGGTTCGTTTACGTATAGTATCAAGTAGGTAAAGGCTTCCTGCCTGAAAAGAACGATTGAGAGGCGCGCGGCAAAGCGATTCCATAGAATCGCGGAGCGGCGTGCCTCGGCTATTGTGGAGAAGCGATGGGAGGATGGGTGGGGCGGAGAGAACAGGAATCGCGCCTTATGGGGTGAGCGGGTCTTCTCATCGAATGAGAGCGAGCCTCCTTGTATGTCGAGCGTCAAGCGACTATGGTTAAGTGACCAAGCTGTTTAATGCCGGTTTCAACGCGTTCATCGCGATTTGGATGGCTGGCCATAGTCCTACGAGACCACAATAGATATCTACGGATCTTCGTAAAGCACGATTTCGGGAGTTGCCGACCGACATGGAGTGAGTGTAAGAACTGGAGAAAGCAGTTTAGAAGATCTATGTTTCAGAGCTTGCAGTTCGGGAGGAGGAAAACAAAGTTGCACAAGTCTCCACATGAGGATGGTTATAAAAAGAAAAGCCTTGACTTCTCAATGAAATCAAGGCTTTTTTGATGGTCTGGGTGAGAGGATTTGAACCTCCGGCCTCTTGAACCCCATTCAAGCACGCTACCAAGCTGCGCTACACCCAGGCATTCTGTTCTCGCGAACGAATGTTATTATAGCACCCGCTCCGGCGTTTGTCAATATGGAATTTCAATTCCAGATCGACTTTCATTGGTCCGCGTCAGAGAAGCAATGCCTGGGAAAGAAGCGCCTCGTCCGAAAGTCGCTCCGGTCCGCACTGCACGAGCAGTCGGCCCTCCTTCAAAACGAGCACTTCATCCGCGAACGCCTGGGCATAGGGTAGGTCGTGCGTTGCGACGAGCATGCCGACGTCGAGTTCCTTCATCTGCGCGAGGAAGCTCCGGCGCGCGCGAGGATCGAGAAACGACGTCGGCTCATCCATCAGGAGCATCTTCGGCTCCATGACCAGGACGGCCGCGAGCGCGACCTGCCGCTTCTCGCCGCCTGACAGCCGGTACGGCGGGCGATCCTTCAGGTGGGCGATTCCCATTCCGTTCAGGATTGCATCGACCTTCTCTGCTTCTTCCGCGCGCGAAAGGCCTCGCTTTTTGAGGCCGAAGGCGACGTCGTCGCGCACCGTGGGCATGAAGAGCTGGTCGTCAGGATTCTGAAAGACCATTCCGATCTTCGCGCGCGCATCCGCCGCGTGCGCTTTGTCAATCGGCACGCCGTCGACCACAATCGAGCCGCCCTGCGGAAACTCCAGCGCGCACAGGAGAGAGATGAGCGTCGACTTGCCCGCGCCGTTCGCGCCGACGAGCGCGCAGCGACGCTTGTCCTCCAGACGAAAGCTCACGTCCGTAAGCGCGGGAACGCCGCTTGGATACGAATAGGTCAGGTTCCTTGCCTCGATCATCGCTCTAACCCCGTCACATCAGTAAATTCAGCAAATCCGTCATGGTAAAGAGCCGAAAAAGCGTGCTCGACGCGGCGACCGCGAGGAAGAACGCGACGCTTTTGCCGTCTACCTTTCGCACACCTTCGATCGGATACTCCCCGTCGTAACCCCGGAGCTTCATCGCCGCGTACACGCGTTCGGCGCGGTCGACGCTGCGCAACAGAAGCTGTCCGACGAAGGAGCCCATGTCCTTCATCAGAATCCCCCTGTCCGTCCGGGCGCGCAGCCTGTATGCCCGCGCCATGCGTCCCGCCTCGTCCGCGATCAGCGTCAGATACCGGATGCCCAGCATCAGCACCGTGACGAGCAGCTTCGGGACGCCGATCCTTCGCAGGGTGGCGAAGAGCCGAGGGGACGGCGTCGTCGCCATCAGGATGACGACTGCGCTCACGGTCAATATCGTCTTTGCGACGAGGACCACCAGCGAGGCGATCCCGTCTGCGAGCGGCTCGAAAAACAGATTGGAGACGCCCGCGAACAGCGCGAACGGTAGCGCGACCAAAACGCGGCGCGCGACCGCGCGAACGGGGATTCCCGAGAGCGCCAGGATCAGGGCCGGATAAAAGAAAAAGGGACTCAGCGCCGGGAAATCAAGCCGCCCAATCGAGACGACAGAAACGATATAGAAAAGCGTCGCCGCGAGCTTTGAACCCGGGTGAAGCCGATGAACCCGGGTGTCGCCCGCGGCCAGTTCCTCCAGCGCGAGCAGCTCGCGCATCGCCCCGACAGCCTTTTGCATGTTGCCCCCAACGTGCGGACAGCCGCCCCGCGCATCCCTGCGGGACGGCTGTCCGATTTGATCTATCTATCTGGACGTCTTGCGCCTGACGCGCGCGATGACGGCGCCCGCGCCCACGGCGAGCCCCAGCGTGACGAGGCTCCCCACGATGCCCGCGACCGACGTTCCAGCCGCGCTGTCCGAATCCTTGAACGCGTAGTCCGGCATGACCGCCGTCGCTTCCTGAACGCGGGCAGCCGCCTCGTACGCGCTCCCGGTCGCGTCCTCCTCGATGGACTCGCCCTCGGAAAGCGTCTTGCCGATCGACCACTCGAGCCCGTCCGGGTAGGAGGAAGCGAACAGCGAGAGCCCGCCGCCCACCAGGATTGTCAGGACACCCAAAACCGCCAGCACCTTCTTATAGGAGGCCTCCGGTTTCGTCCCCGCTTCGGCCCGCCCGGCATCCAGGAGTTCCGGGCGCGCCGCGTGTACGTAAATGAGCACCGCCGCCGTGATCAGACCTTCCACAAGCCCGATCGCAAGGTGGATCGGCTGCATCAGAAGAAGGAACGTTCCGAACGGCAGCTTCGTGATCCCCGAGGCGAGCGTCTGGAGCACCACCGCGAACGCGCCAAGCTGCAGGCCCACGGCGACCGTAAGAACCGAGGCGAGCGCGATGCGCCCCTTCGTCTGTCCGCCTTTCAGGACGGGCTGAAAGAGCAGGGGATAGGCCACGAGGCAGGGAATCACGCCCATGTTGAAGACGTTACACCCGAGCGCGAGCAGGCCGCCGTCCGCGAACAGAAGGCACTGGATGATCAGAACCGCGGTGATGCAGACGAGCGCGGGACCGCCGCCGAGCAACGCCGCGAGCAGGATGCCGCCGCCGATGTGACCGCTCGAGCCCGTCGCGGGAATCGTGAAGTTGATCATCTGCGCCGCGAACACGAACGCGCTCATGACGCCCATGACCGGGATCTTCCGGTCGTCGAGCTTGTAGGTTTTGCGCTCTTTCCAGATCGACGCGGCGAGGCTCAAGCCGCTCGCCGCGATCATGACCCCGCCAACCGCGGGGGAGACCAGTGCGTCCGCCATGTGCATGTCAATCGCCTCTTTCATTCTCAGTTGAAGCAAAAAGAAAAGCCACCCGCGCTTGTCCGCAAGCGACGAGCACCTTCATGGCGCACGTATCAATAGATATATGATAAAGGATGGACGGCGCGTTGTCAAGATCGCAGAGGAAATCGATACCATTTTGCATTCGCACGTCACCATTTTTTTCCTTGCATTCCGTCGGCGTGCCGCGCGCATCATAACGACGATCCGATCGACGGGAGGAGGAAACGAAATGGACTCGGCAAACGGATCCATCATGACAAAGAGCCTTACTATCCTGGAAGACCAGTTGAAGCATGAATTCCTTGCCGCAAAAAAGGCGGAATACTATGCGGGGCAATTTTCTGACCCCCAGCTGGGTGACCTTGCGACGCGCATCGCCGGTGAGCATCGCGCACGCTACGACAAGCTGCTCGGATATCTGAACAGCCACGGATAGAGAAGGAGAATCGAGATGGACAAATCAAAAGTCTGTGCGCTGACGGACCAGGATCGCATGGAGGACCTCCTCACGCAGGAGAAGTACCTCATAGGCGCGTATTCCTCATTCATACCGGAAGCTTCCTGCCAGCAGTTGAAGAGCGTTTTGACGTCAAACTTCGATGGCTGCGTGCAGAACCAAACTGAAATCTTCGACAAGATGAGTCAGCTTGGGTGGTATGCTGTCAAGACCGCACCGAAACCCGAGGTGGAAGCGGCTCGGCAGAAATACCAGCAAATGAAACAGCAGATAACGGCTCAGACCGGCGGCTGCTGACGATCGGATTCAAAGGCGGCGTGCGACGGAGTTCGCGCGCCGCTGATTTTTTCACCATTTGACGAAACCGGATTGAAATCTGTATAATGTTGGAAGAAACGTTTCGCCGAGCCGCAAACGCTGCCCTGGCGCGCTGGACAAATCGTCGCACGCAATGACAGGAAAACGCGCGCCCCGTCCGGTAGGATGGAATGCGAAAGGAGATGAGCAAATGGAATGGATCGACGCGTTGAACGCGGTGCTCCGGCACATCGAGGACGACATGTGCGGGGAGCTGGACGTATCAAAGCTGGCGGAGAGGATTCACTTTTCGCACTTTTACCTTCAGCGGATGTTCGCCATGATGACTGACATGTCGCTTTCGGACTATGTGCGCCAGCGGCGGCTCTCCGTGGCCGGACAGGAATTGCAGGCGACGGACGCGAAAGTGATCGACATCGCGCTGAAGTACGGCTACGAAACGCCGGAGAGCTTCCAGAAGGCGTTCCGACGGTTCCACGGCATCACGCCCTCCGCGGCGAAAAAGATCCGCGCACAGCTTCGATACTTCAATCCGCTCACGCTCCACGTCGAATTGAAGGGAGGAAGCGTCATGGATTACACAGTCGAGCAAATGGGTTTGCTGACGGTCGTCTGCAAGGAGAGAAGGTTCCAATACGAAACGTGCTTCCGGGAGATTCCGAAGTTCTGGGAGGAGTATTACGGGGGAGAGACTCCGCCCGTGGACGGATGTCTTGGCATCTGCTTCGAGGAGGCGGGGAAGAGCGACTTCGTCTACGCCATCGCCAGTTTCTGGGAGCCGGATGCGCCGGTACCGGAGGGCTATGTGAGGCGCACCATCCCGGCGCATACCTGGGTCAAGTTCAAGGTGGTCGGCGCGCTGCCCCATGCGCTCCAGAACGTCAACCGTCAGGTGTTCGGCGAATGGCTGCCCAACAACGCCGAATACGAAATGGCCGAGGGCATCAACATCGAGATGTATACCATGGGAGATACCGATTCTGCCGACTACGAGTCTGAGATCTGGCTCCCGGTCAAAAAGAAGGGCTGACGAAACGGGCGTCCGAAAGGACGCTCTCTTCATGATTCCATCGCATTCGAAAGCCGTTGACGCGTTTTATGATTCGTGATAGTATTCTGATGATGTCATGACGATGACACAGCACCCCACGCACGCCGCGCGCTGAAGCCTCATAGGATGGGCTGCATGCGTACGGAGGTATGGAGGATGCTCGACTGGTTTTTATCGCTCGATCACGCGCTGCAGGCGCTGATTGCGACGCTCTTTACCTGGGGTGTGACCGCGCTTGGGGCCGCGCTCGTTTTTTACTTTCGGAAGATCAACAAGACGCTCATGGACGCCATGCTCGGCTTCGCGGCGGGCGTGATGATCGCCGCGTCCTACTGGTCGTTGCTCGCGCCCGCCATCGCGCAGGCGGAGGCGATGGACATGAACGCGGCACTCGTCGCGTGCGTCGGTTTTCTCCTGGGCGGCGGACTTTTGTTTCTGGGCGATCGGTTGTTCGGCGCACGAAGCGACGACACACAGTCGTCCGGCGTGCGCAGGTGCCGGATGCTGATGTTTTCGATCACGCTTCACAACATTCCCGAAGGGCTTTCGGTGGGCGTCGCGTTCGGCGCGCTCGCGTACGGAATCGAGGGTGCGACACCGCAGGCGGCGTGCATGCTGGCGCTCGGAATCGGGCTGCAGAATTTCCCCGAGGGTACGGCGGTGAGCGTGCCGTTTCGGCGTGAGGGGATGTCCCGCGGAAAGGCTTTCTTTTTCGGCCAGATCAGTGGTATCGTCGAGCCCATCGCGGGTGTCGCGGGGGCATACATGGTCGTCGCGGTGCGCGAGTTTCTCCCCTATATGCTCGCGTTCGCGGCGGGCGCGATGATCTACGTGGTCGTGGAGGAACTGATTCCGGAGAGTCAGACGAATACCCGCAAGGACATCATGGCCGCGTTTACGCTGATCGGCTTTGCCGTCATGATGCTGATGGACGTGGCGCTCGGGTAATCAAATACAGAAGAGGGTGAGAAGGATGCGGCGGCTCATTGCATTCATTTGCGCGCTGCTTCTTTCCTGTACCCTTCCGGCGCGCGCCACGCCCGGCGGTACCGACGGAAACGGCGGCCATGCCGACAGATTGACCGGGGAATATCATTTCCATCACGGCTTTCCCGCGCACCAGCACATCAATGGCGTTTGTCCGCTCGATCCGAATTTTACGAGCAGAGTGATCGCGGGCAAACCGGAAAAAAAGAAAAATACGGCCTCTGAGGACAAGGACGATATCCTCGTCACGAACCTCAAGAAGTCGTCCGAAGGAGTCTTTGGAGGGATCGAGGAGCGCGGACGGGTCGGCCTCATCGCCTCCGGTACCATTCTGGCGCTCGTCGCGGTCGGCGGCTTCCTGAGCACGGTCAAATGGCGAAAAGGCGAAAAGACCGCACCTCTCGCCCAATCGATGCCTCAATCGCCGTTTCGATGTCCCGGGTAGGGATTGACAAGGGAGCCCGCGGGCTCCCTTGTCTTTTACGCGTCCTCCCGGATCTTCGACTCGAACTTGGACTTGCCGCTGTTCTCGGGGGGCTTGCAGGGATAGTCGCCGGTGAAGCACGCGGTGCAGAAGCCCTTGGTATTGTCGGCAAGCTTGGTGACGGAGTCGGTGGAGAGGTAACCGATCGAGTCCGCGCCGATGATCTCTCGTATCTCGTCGATGCTGTGCTGGCAGGCGATCAGGTGCTCGCGCGAATCGATGTCGGTGCCAAAATAACAGGGATGCATGAAGGGCGGCGCCGAGACGCGCATGTGCACCTCAGTGGCGCCCGCGTCGCGCAGGAGCCGCACGATGTGCGCGCTGGTCGTGCCGCGCACGATGGAATCGTCGATGAGAACCACGCGCTTTCCGCGCACGGCGGCGGACACGGGGTTCAGCTTTATGCGCACCTTGTTCTCGCGGTCGGCCTGCGAGGGCTGGATGAACGTGCGCGCGATGTACTTGTTCTTGATAAAACCGATGCCGTATGGGATGCCGGACTGGCGCGCGTAGCCTACCGCTGCGTCGAGCCCGCTGTCGGGAACGCCGATCACGACATCCGCCTGCACCGGATGCTCCAGCGCGAGGAAGGCTCCGGCGCGCAAGCGCGCCACGTGCACGGACGAGCCGTCGATCATGGAGTCCGGTCGCGCGAAGTAGATGTATTCGAAGACGCAGGTCGTCTTGGGCGAGGTTCCCACGTGATCCTTGAGGGATACCATTCCGCCCTTGTCCACCATGACGATTTCACCGGGTTCCACGTCGCGCACGAAGTGCGCGCCGATGGCGTCGAGCGCGCAGCTTTCAGAGGCGAACACCCACGATTCGCCCAGTTTCCCGATGCACAGGGGCCGGAAGCCGTGCGGGTCACGCGCCGCCATGAGCTTCGCGGGCGACATGATGACCAGCGAATAGGCTCCCTCGAGCCGCTGCATGACCCGGCTTACCGCCGCTTCGATGGATGGGGCGTTCAACCGCTCCTGCGTGATTAAGTAGGAGATGACCTCCGTGTCCGAAGTCGTGTGGAAGATCGATCCCCGCAGCTCGAGCTCCTCCCGCAGCGTAGGCGCGTTGGAAAGCGCGCCGTTATGGCAGAGCGCCATGGTGCCTTTGACGTGGTTTACGACCAGAGGCTGGGCGTTTCTGCGCGGCTCAGCGCCCATGGTCGCGTAGCGCACATGCGCGACGGCCATGTTGCCCGGCCCGAGCGCGTCCAGCTCCTGCCGCGTCATCACGTCGTTGACGAGCCCCGCGTCCTTATAGCAGCTGATGACGCCCTGATCGTTGACCGCGATGCCGCAGCTCTCCTGTCCGCGGTGCTGAAGCGACATGAGCGCGTAGTACGCATAGCTCGCCACGTCGTCCCGTGCGGGAGAGTAGATGCCGAAGACCCCGCATTCCTCGCGCGGCTTGTCAGTCCTCATCGTGCGCACCCAACAGCCGCCGGAGTATCTCGTTGTAGGCGTCCTCGACGCCGCCCATATCGCGGCGGAAGCGGTCCTTATCCAGCTTCTCATTCGTAACGGAATCCCAGAAGCGGCAGGTGTCGGGCGAAATCTCGTCGGCGAGCACGATGGTGCCGTCCGCGAGGCGGCCGAATTCCAGCTTAAAATCGATGAGTTCAATGTTGTTGTGCTTCAGATAGTCGGTCAGAACGTCGTTGACCTTGAATGAATATTCCGAAATGACCTTGAGTTCCTCCTCGGTCGCGAGATTCATGGCGTAAATGTGATACTCGTTGATCATGGGGTCGCCCAGCTCGTCGTTTTTATAGCAGTACTCGAGCACGGTCTTGCGCATCCGCGTTCCCTCGGGAATGCCCAGCCGCTTGGAGAGGGATCCCGCCGCGATGTTTCGAACGATCACCTCGATAGGAACGATGGACACGCGGCGAACGACCGTCTCGCGGTCATTGAGCTGCTCGACGAAGTGCGTCGGGATCCCAGCCTTGCCCAAAAGGCCCATCAGGTGGTTCGTCACGCGGTTGTTGATGGCGCCCTTGCCGAGGATCGTTCCCTTTTTGAGGCCGTTGAACGCGGTCGCGTCGTCCTTGTAGGATACGATCAGGAGGTCGGGTTCATCTGTTTCGTATACCTTCTTGGCCTTGCCCTCGTACAACTGATTGAGCTTCTTCATGGAATCTGCCTCCCAAACACGAACATTAAATCAAGTAACATATTAATTATGCGCCTTATAGCGCATGTTTTCAACACATATCTGTTAAACGTTTATAAAAGAATCGAAATCGGCGATCGTGAACATCCTTGTTCAGACACGTATCCAAGCGCGACGATCCCTTGCCCGATTCTGCGGGACTTGGGACGGCTGGTGGTGGAATACTACGCGAGACAAATAAAGGCCCTTCCTGCGCGGAAGGGCTTTCCGTTTATTTCAGTGTTCGTCCGTCATGGATTTCAAAGGGGCTGAGTCCCTTTGGCGGGGGGCCAAGGGCGCGCCCCCGGCGTTCTCCCGGCTATGCCGGATTGAACCCCGTCTTTGCCTGCCGCCTGAGCTCGTTCATCTCGGCGTTGATGTCGCGCGGTCCGGGCAGGATCTCGCCCTTCATGAACCGGTCGAACTCGTCGTAGTCGAGCTTCTCGCGTTCCTTGAGGAGGGATGCGAGCGCGTGGAGCTTGTCCATATGCGCCATGAGGATGTCCTTCGCGCGGTTGTAGGCTTCGTTGAGAAGTCCGTGCACCTCGCGGTCGATGAGCGCGTTGACCTCCTCGGAGAAGCTGGAATTCTGCTGCGAGAACGTCTTTCCGAGGAACACCTCGTGTTCGCTGCCGAGGTAGATGGGTCCGACCTTTTCGCTCATGCCGTACTCGGTGACCATGCCGCGCGCGATCTCGGTCGCATGCTTGATGTCCGCCGAAGCGCCGGTCGAGATGTCGCCCAGCACCAGATGCTCCGCCACGCGCCCGCCGAGGGAAGCGGCCATCTGGCCTTTGAGCTTGGCGGTGGTAATATAGTTGACCTCGTCGTTGGGCAGGTACATGGTGTAACCGCCCGCCGAGCCGCGCGGAATGATGGTGATCTCGTGGACCTTGTCGCACTCGGGGATGTAGTAGGAAACGATGGCGTGCCCCCCCTCGTGGTAGGCGACGAGCTCCTTCTCCTTTTCGGTCACCTTGCGGCTGCGCTTTTCGGGACCGGCCAGCACGCGCGTGATGGCCTCCTCGATGGACGACATGGTGATGAGCGTTCCGGCGCTTCGGGCAGTGAGGATCGCCGCCTCGTTCATCACGTTTTCAAGATCCGCGGGCGTGAAATAGGGCGTCCGGCGCGCGACGATCGAGAGATCGACGTCCGGCGCAAGCGGCTTGTTCCGCGCATGCAGCTTCAGGACGGCCTCGCGGCCCCTCACGTCCGGATAATTGACGACGATGCGCCGGTCGAATCGACCGGGCCGCAAAAGCGCCGGGTCGAGGATGTCCGAGCGATTGGTCGCCGCCATGACGATGATGCCCGTGTTCGCAGTGAATCCGTCCATTTCGACGAGCAGCTGGTTAAGCGTCTGCTCGCGCTCGTCGTGGCCGCCGCCCAGACCCGCGCCGCGCTGGCGGCCCACCGCGTCGATCTCGTCGATGAACACGATGGCCGGGGCATCCTTTTTCGCCTGATCGAAGAGGTCGCGCACGCGCGACGCGCCCACGCCTACGAACATCTCGACGAAGTCCGAACCGGAGATGGAGAAGAACGGAACGCCCGCCTCGCCCGAGACCGCGCGCGCGAGCCAGGTCTTGCCCGTTCCGGGCGGGCCCACGAGCAGAACGCCCTTGGGGATCCGCGCGCCGACGTTTGTAAAGCGCTGGGGATTTTTCAGGAACTCGACGATTTCCTTGAGTTCCTCCTTCTCCTCGTCCGCGCCCGCGACGTCGTCAAACGTGACCTTTTTCGCATTGGGATCTGCCATGCGCGCGCGGGATTTCCCAAACGCCATCACGCCGCCCTTTCCGGAACCGGTCTGCTGACGCATGAGGAAGTACCAGAACACGCCCAAGAGCACCATCATGAGGAAGAGCGGAATCCACTCGTACCACCACGGCGTGGTGGCCGGAAGCTTCGAAGAGAACGAGAAGGAGTAGTCGACGGGGCTGGCCGGATAGCCGAGCACCGACTCGTAAATCGCCGAAACGTCGGTATAGAACTGGTTTTCGCTTGGCAGAACGCTCGTAATCTTTTCGACGCCCTTCGTCTGCCCGATGAGGGTGTAGTTCGTAATCTCGACGCTTTCGATGGTCTTGTTTTTGTCGGCTTCCTGGACCTCCATGCCCGTGTCGTTTTTGAGGTCCGCCTCGACCCATTGCAAAAGCTCGGAATACGTGAGCTTCGTCGTCGTATCCGTCGAGGTGGTTCCGCCAATCAGCTTGACCATGAGAAGAATCACCATGATCAGGACGAGATACATGAGCGGCCCCTGTATAAACCTGAGCTTTTTCTTTTGCTTCAAAAATCCATACCTCTCTTTCAAGCCGTCGCGTTCAGGCGGTCAGCTTTCGTAGATTTCCGGCTTGAGAACGCCGATGAACGGCAGGTTGCGGTACCTCTCCGCGTAGTCGAGGCCGTAGCCCACGACGAACTCGTCCTCGATCTCGAAACCCGTATAGTCGCACTTCAGGCGGATGCCCGGTGCGCGCCGCGCCGGCTTGTCGAGGAGGGTGCAGATTTTGACCGAGCGCGCGCCGCGGGAGGCGAGAACGCGCGTCAGATAGCTGAGCGTAAAGCCCGAGTCGATGATGTCTTCGACGACGATCACATGCCGCCCGTCCACGGGCCTTGAAAGATCCTTGCGAATCTCTACCTCGCCGGACGACTTCGTCGCGTTCCCGTAGCTCGAGACGGCGATGAAGTCCATGGCGATGTGCGTGTCGATGTGCCGGACGAGGTCGGCATAGAACATCACCGCGCCCTTTAGGATGCAGATGAGAACCGGGTCCATCTCCCGGTAGTCCTCGGTGATCCTTTCCGACAGCTCGCGCACGCGCGATTGAATCTGCTGTTCTGACAGTAGAATCCTGGCAATGTCGTTTCTCATCGAACGCTTCCTCCCCAGCCTGTGTATTCGCATGTGAGGCGCACGGCCTCGCTTCCGTTGAGCGCGCACGCGCGCGAGATTCCGTGACCGATCACCCAGAGGATTTCCGATTCCCGCGCTACGACGGGCGTCACATCCCGGAGGGGCGGGTCAAGCTTCCCGTCCGTAAAATAGTCGGAGAGCGACTTTGAACCCTTCATCCCCAGAGGGGTGATCCGGTCGCCCGTCCGCCGCGTCCGGAGGACCGCGCCTGCGAGCGCCCTTTTGTCGAGCACCTGCGTCATTTTGCTTTTTTTTTCTGGCAGCGGTTCCGCGCTTTCGCATCTCAGGCGGCACACGCCGGGGAGGAGCGTCGTCCCGTTCAGGTCGATCGCCCGCTCCGCAGGCCCTTCAAACGGCTTCAGGACATACAGATAAGCGCCATGGCGCTCGGCGCGCATGCCGTTCCCGATGTCCGTCGCGGTTTTGAGGCATAAAAGCTCCCTGAGTTTGTCCGTTTTCAGATCCGGGCCCAAAAGCCGCCTGAGCGTTCGCCGGAGAAGCGCCTCCTCCGGAGTCCCGATCAGACAGATCCTGTGACCGTTTGGAAGGGGCTCTACCCGCCCTTCCATGAACGCGTCCGCCGCGCGGGCGACGAAATCATCCTCCACCGCCGCCGCCTCCGCGTATCGCGCGATCGCGAAAACCGCGCCGGGGTAGACGTTTTCGAGCGCGGGAAGCGCGGAAAGCCGGAGCGCGTTTCTCGGGTTGTCGGGGATAAGGTTCGTCTGATCCTCGCGCCACGCCTCGCCGGCCTGCTGCAGAAATTCCACGATCTCCGCCTTGCGGTAGGCGATCAATGGGCGATAGAGATCGCCTGAGAGGCGGCGCATCCCCGTGATTCCCTCGGGGCCGGTGCCGCGCAGAAGGTGCATGAGAACCGTCTCCGCCTGATCGTCCGCGTGGTGACCCAGCGCGATGAGGTCCGCACCCAGAACCCGTGCCGTTTCGCGCAGGAAGCGGTAGCGGAGTTCTCGCGCGCAGGATTCGAGACCCTCGCCGGTGCGGCGAGCGATTTCTGGAATGTCTGAGCGTCCCAGCGCGAGCGGAACATCGAAACGCGCGCAAAGATCCTGACAAAATTTGGCATCCGCCCGGCTTTCCGCGCCGCGGATCATGTGGTCGAAGTGCGCTGCTGACAACTGGAGCATGCCCGCGTCCCGCGCGCGGCATAATAGAATCAGAAGCGCGACCGAATCGGCACCGCCCGAGAGCGCGACGAGCACGTGTTTTTCGCGCGCGTCGTTCAGTTGGGCATCAAGCATACGGCCTCCAAATCCAAAGGGCGAATCCAAAGTATTATATATTATAGACGGATTTTTAGGATCGTGCAACACCTTTTGGATGAATTTGCCGGTAAAGATGCCAAAATGTCGAAACACGCCCCGGAAAAGCCCTCGACCCCTGAATTGGCAAACGGATCATCCCATTCGCTCCGCTGTTTTCCAGCATGCGGAACCTCCCGTGCGGGGAGCTTAATCGTGCGGTGCGGGGAAGCGCCGCGGGGGAGGGCTTTCCATTGAGATCGAAGCTATTGAGGCGGCTTCTGACGCCGATTTTCGCGCTCCTGTTTCTGACAGGCGCGGTCTCGAGCGCGGGGGCAAAGACGCTGATGCCGGGCGGTCAATCCATCGGCGTTGCGGTGATGACCGAGGGGCTCGTCGTGATCGGCGCATCCGACATCGGCTCCATTCCGAGTCCCGCGCGGCTCGCGGGGCTGAAGCCGGGAGACATCATTACGAGCATCGACGGGAAACCCGTCGGCGGGGTTGAGGAGCTCCTTTCGATGCTCGGCGAAAAGGGCGTCAAAGTGACCTACACGCGCGGCGCAGAAACGAAAAACGCGACGTTGACGCCGGCAAAGGACGAGACCGACGGCAAGTTCAAGCTGGGCGTGTGGGTGCGGGATTCGACGGCGGGAATCGGCACGCTCACGTTCTACGATCCCGAGACCGGACGCTACGGCGCGCTGGGACACGCGGTGACGGATACCGACGCGGGCATAGTATTGCCCATCGCGGGCGGCGCGATTTATGAAAATTCCATCGTCGACGTCAAGCGCGGCGAGGAAGGCACGCCCGGCGAAATCATTGGGCAGTTCTATGACGGCGGGTATCTGGGCACCATAGACGAAAACACCGACTTTGGGATTTTTGGAGACGCGCAGGAAGGCATGAAGAACGCGCTCTACCCGAACGGGATCGAGACGGCCGATCCCGATGACGTGCGGACGGGAAGGGCAAAGATCCTGACGACGGTGGGGGATGAGGGCCTTGCGGAATACGACGCGCAGATCGTACGCATCGAGAATCAGGCGGAGCCGACGACGCGCTCGTTTACCATTCGCGTGACGGACAAGCGGCTGCTGGACAGGACGGGGGGCATCGTGCAGGGGATGTCCGGATCGCCCGTCCTCCAGGACGGCAAGCTTGTGGGCGCCGTGACGCACGTGTATGTGAACGATCCGACGATGGGCTATGGCGTCTATATCGACTGGATGCTCGAAAACGAGGCGGCGTAAAAAGTTGCGACTTACTTGGTAAACTTTAGAGATACGGCAGGAAATGGGCGCGCGGCGTCGAAAAGATGGACAACGGGAGGAGTGATGCAATGCGCACGCAGGCGCGAACAGCACTCATATCCGATCTGTCGATCGATTCCGCCGCGCGCACGGAACGGATGCTCGCGGATGAAAAGATCGTTGTCTTGGCGATGATACTGGACGGCAAGAGCGCCTACGAGGCCGCGCTGGAGCTGCGTCCGGACGTGATCGTCACGGACGCCGTCATGCCGAGCCTTGACGGTGCGGGGCTCGCGGCCCGCCTGGCGGGTGCGCGCCTTGTCGTGCGCCCGGCGGTGCTCATCGCGGCCTATCGTGGAATGGCTCCGTCCATCGGGGACGATTCGTCCGTTCGGGTCATCTCGAAGCCGATTTGCGCGGACGAGCTGCGGGCGGCGCTTCTCGAAACGTGCGTCGAGCGGCGCGGGATCACAGACTATGCGCAAAGGAAGTTTTGCTCAATCCTCGATCGGCTCGGCGTGCCGGATCACCCGGGCAGGGCATATCTCATCGAGGCCGCGTATCTCGCCTACTGCGACGCGCGGCTGACCTCGGGCCTCACGAAGACGCTCTATCCCATGGTAGCCGGGCGGTTTCATGTGACGCCGTCGGCGGTCGAGCGGGCCATGCGTCACGTGATCGAGCGCGCGTGGGCGAGCGGAAACATCGAGGAACAATACGGAATCTTCAAGGGCACAATCGACGCCGCGCGCGGAAAGCCCACGTGCGGCGGAATGATCGCGCAGCTGGCTGAAATGCTGCGCATGGAGGATAAATGATGAAAAAAATGAAGCGCGTCGCGGTCGTCGTGCTGGATGGACTGGGCGCCGGAGCAGCACCGGATGCGGCAAAATACAGGGACGTCGGCGCGGACACGTTCGGACACGTGTTCGAGACGGAGCATCCGGATCTTCCGAACCTCATGGAGCTCGGGCTTCACGCGGCGACGGGGTATCAGGGCGCGGACGAGGAAGAGCCCATTGGCTGCTATGGCCTCATGAACGAGGCAGCCGCGGGCAAGGATACCACGACCGGACACTGGGAAATCGCGGGGCTGACCCTCAAAAAGCCCTTTCCGACATATCCGCACGGCTTTCCGAAGGATGTCGTCGAGGCCTTTGAGCGCGAAACGGGCTTCGGCGTCATTGGGAACAAGGCCGCGTCGGGAACCGCAATCATCGAAGAGCTCGGTCCGGAGCATCTGAGGACCGGCAAGCTCATCGTCTATACATCGGCAGACAGCGTCTTTCAGATCGCTGCGCACGAATCGATCATCCCGCCGACCGAACTCTGGCACATCTGCCGCATCGCCCGGCGCATCATGGCGGGTGAGCACGCCGTCGGGCGGATCATCGCGCGGCCCTTCGAAGGCGAGCCGGGCGCTTTCGTGCGCACCTCCAACCGGCGCGATTTCTCGCTCGACCCCATCGGCGACACCATGCTCGACGTCATCAAGCGCGAGGGGATGGACGTCTTCGCGGTCGGAAAGATCGAGGATATCTTCAACCACCGGGGCATCACCAAATCCGAGCACGCCGTGGGCAATGAGGCGTGCACGGAGGCGACCATCGAGTTTCTGAAAAAGCCCGGATGGCGCGGCCTCCTGTTCGCGAATCTGGTGGATACCGACATGCTCTACGGCCACAGGCGGGATGCGAAAGGCTTCGCGAAGGCGCTCGAGGCGTTTGACAGGAGGCTCCCCGAGATCCTCAGACAACTCGGCGAGGACGGCATGCTCGTCATCACCGCCGACCACGGCGTCGATCCGACATATATGAAGACCACCGACCACACGCGCGAGCGGGTACCTCTTCTGGTTTACGGCCTCGGCCTCAAGGAGGGCGTGAAGCTTGGAATCCGCGAGACGTTTGCGGACGTTTCGGCGACGGTGCTCGACGCGCTGGGCGCGAAAGGCCGTCTCGACGGCAAATCCTTCTACAACAGGATCGCCCTGGATTGAACCAAATTTAACTTTGGCGTGACATTCATATTACGGAAGTCGCGCTCAATTAACTTGTAAAAACGGGGTCATTGGAGTAGAATAATCAGGAAAGACAATGATTGTCAGACAACAGGAGGTAACAGCATGATTAAAATCGGTATCAATGGCTTTGGCCGTATCGGACGCCTTGTTTTCCGTGCCAGCCTGTCCCACAAGGATGTCGAGGTCGTGGGCATCAACGACCTTCTTTCCCCGGACTACATGGCTTATATGCTGAAGTATGACACCATCCACGGTCGTTTCGAGGGCACCGTGAGCCATACCGACCACTCCATCATCGTCAATGGTCACGAGATCCGCGTTACCGCCGAAAAGAATCCCGCCGACCTCAAGTGGGGCGATGTCGGAGCCGAGTACGTCGTCGAGTCCACCGGCCTTTTCCTCTCGAAGGACAAGGCGCAGGGCCACATCGACGCGGGTGCCAAGAAGGTCGTCATGTCCGCTCCCTCCAAGGATGACACCCCCATGTTCGTCATGGGCGTCAACAACAAGACCTATACCACCGACATGACCTTCGTGTCCAACGCCTCCTGCACCACCAACTGCCTCGCGCCCATCGCGAAGGTTCTGCATGACAAGTTCGGCATCACTGATGGCCTCATGACCACCGTCCACGCCACCACCGCGACCCAGAAGACCGTCGACGGCCCCTCCGCGAAGGACTGGCGCGGCGGCCGCGCGGCCGCAGGAAACATCATTCCCTCCTCCACCGGCGCCGCGAAGGCGGTCGGCAAGGTCATCCCCTCGCTCAACGGCAAGCTGACCGGCATGTCCATGCGCGTTCCGACGCTCGATGTCTCCGTCGTCGACCTGACCGTGAACCTCGCGAAGCCCGCGAAGTACAGCGAGATCTGCGCCGCGATGAAGGAAGCCGCCGAAGGCGAACTGAAGGGCATCCTTGACTACACCGAGGAAGAGGTCGTTTCCTCCGACTTCATTCACGATCCGCACACCTCCATCTTCGACGCCAAGGCCGGCATCGCCCTGACGGATACCTTCGTCAAGGTCGTCGCCTGGTATGACAACGAGTGGGGCTACTCCAACAAGGTCGTCGACCTCATCGAGTACATGTACTCTGTGGACCACAAGTAACCGTCAAACGAAGCCTCCGCATTTGCGGGGGCTTTTTCATACTTATTTGGCTTGACGGGATCAGATCAATATTCGCATTCCTCCTCATAAAATGAAAAGGCGGTGCTCTAATGGCAAACGAAACATTCCGCGCGGGCGACGCGAATCGCATCACGCGCGACTACCTGGACTCCCTTCTCATCGAGATGCGCCACATGGGCGCGCGCCTTCCGTCCACACAGGTGACGATCTTTGGCGAAAGCTTCCCGACGCCCATCATGACGGCGGCGCTTTCGCATCTTGACAAACAGCGTCCCGGGGGTGCCGTGGAAATGGCGCGCGGGGCGAAGGCGGCGGGCGCGGTTCTCTGGACGGGCATGGGCGACGCGGAGGAGCTCGGGGCGATCATCGCGACAGGAGCCAGGACGATCAAGATCGTCAAGCCCTACGCGGACAACGGTCTCATTTTCGAGCGGATTGCGCACGCGGAGAGGATCGGCGCGCTGGCGGTTGGCATGGACGTCGATCACGCGTTTAACCGGCGCGGCCAGTACGATACGGTGCTCGGCATGCGGATGTCGGCGAAGTCGATTGAGGAGATATCCTCCTTCGTCCGCGCGACGAAGCTGCCGTTTATCATCAAGGGTGTCCTCGGGGCGCGCGACGCGCGCATCTGCCGCGACATCGGCGTGCGTGGCGTGGTCGTCTCGCACCATCACGGAATCCTCGACTACGCGTTGCCGCCGCTCATGGCGCTGCCCGAGGTTGTCGAGGCGGCGGGCGGGGACATGGCGGTCTTCGTCGACTGCGGCATCGAGACCGGGATCGACGCATTCAAGGCGCTCGCACTTGGCGCGACAGCCGTCTCGGTGGGTCGCGCGCTTATGGAGAAGCTGAACGAAAACGGCGCGGAGGGCGTTGCGGAAAAGATCGCGGAGATGACGGGGGAACTCGCGGGCGCGATGGCGCGCACGTGCTCCGCGAGCGTCGAAACAATCGATCGGCGGGTGATCCGTTTTCGCGAATCGCTTGACCGCCCGCACACCTGATGTTATAATTGTGAAAAAGATGGGGCGCGGAGGTAAACTGAATGAATCCGTTTCGGAGGGTGGTCCTGCTTCTCGTTTCGTTCGCGATGTTCCTCGCGCCTGTGGGCGTGCGCGCGGAAGGCGCGTTTTCGGACGATCCGGACCGGATCGAGGCCGCGGCGAAATCTGTATTGATGCTTGAGATCTACGATGAAAGCGACGAGCTCGTCGCGACGGGAAGCGGTTTTGTCGCCTTCGACAGCAAGACCCTCGTCACCAACTACCACGTTCTCGAGGACGGCGACCTTATCGTCGGCTATTCGGATGACGGCGACAAGTACATGCTCGACAGGGTATTGATTGCAGATGAAGCGCGCGACGTCGCGATCATCGGCTTTTCGGAGCCCACCGAGCTCGTGCCCCTGACGTTCAACGCGGACGGCGTTTTAAAGCGCGCGCAGACGGTCGTTGCGATCGGGAGCCCCATCGGCATCACGAACACCGTGTCAATCGGCAATATCAGCGCGCTCTACGACGAAGGCGGCGTCTCCCAAATCCAGTTCACAGCACCGATCTCTCCCGGGAGCAGCGGCGGCGCGCTCTTTGACGACGACGGAGAAGTGATCGGAATCACCTCCGCCACCTATCTCTATGCGCAGAACATCAACATCGCCGTCCACGCAGGCGAAGTGATCGACCTGTATGACAGATGGGATGGGGAGAGCTACGAGCGCATCTCCGGCGGACCGCTGCCCAGCGCGTCCCCGACGCCCATTCCGACACCGACACCAGCACCGAAGCCTTCTCCGACGCCCGCACCGCGCGGAGAGAGGAACATCCGTCTGGTCGAAAGCTATCTGGTCTGGTGCGAGGCGGGGAAGGATATCAATGCGGTCGAGACGCATGCGTTCGACCGGGTCGGCGTCGAGGACGGCCGGGGCGCGCGAGATTATTATGCCTCCCTGATCTTCGCGATGGACGCGAAGGAGAGTGAAGGCACGGAGATGACATTTGAAATAAAGCTCTATCGCGGTGCGGATCTCCTCGGAAGCGTCTTTGAGACGAAGTCGTTCGGACCGTACAAGACGCTTGCCGTGAGCCGCTCCTTCGACGTGACGGAGCTGATGGGCCTCATTGCGGAGGCTGGCGCGTACGAAATGGCGTTCCTCGCGGGGGACGTCGAGCTCGGAAGGCGCGGCTTCGAGATATTCGAGGACGGAGGCACGCCGCCCCTGTCGCGCACCTATCATGAGCTGAAGATGGGCGATAAGGGCGCGGAGGTCAAACAGATGCAGGGCGCGCTCATCGCGCTGAGCTATCTGAGCGAGGGAACGGACGACGGGATCTTCGGAAAGATGACGCGCAATGCCGTCGTTCAGTTCAACCTTGCAAACGGGCTCTGCGCCAAGGTGTCGGGCGTATACGACAGCGATCCGGAAATCGCCTCGGACGAGATGCAGAAGTTCCTGTTCGAAGGTACGCCCGTGCCCTATACAAAGCCGGTCAAGGCGCTGTATATCAAGTCAGACGCGTACGCGGAATGGTATGAACTCACCGGAGACATGATCAAGATCCACTTCGAGATTTCAAACAGGCCGCGGGGAAAGGAAGTCGAGGCGTTCGATCTCACCATATATGCGACGAACGCAAAGGGAACGCGCATCTATGGCGATCGAACGTTTGACTGGCGTTCAAGCAAGGCGCTGGATCCGGGCGACACGGTCTATTCATCCTATGTCACGTTGCCGCAATGGAGCGAAGTGAACCGCCTCTATATCGGCGTCAGTTCGATCTTCTACGCGGACGGCACGGCGGACTACTTCTACGGCGACGATATCAAATTCGAATTTTGGGAGTTTGAGGATTGACCGCGATTTCCTGCGCGCGTTCCGGGACGCGCTTACGGACCGGACTTCCTCCCAGGCAACGAGATCGACTGCCGGAGCTGGACCTTCGACTGACCACGATCAAACCTCGTCCTTGTGCCGCACAATCCGGTCATAGATGAAATCGACGAATTCGCCTCGGTCGCGCAAGGCGGTCAACTCGTCAAATGTCACCCACTTCGCGTCCGTCACCTCTTCTCTCTGGAGGGTGAGGGACGTGATTTCCACGTCAGCGGTCGCGGTATAAAGGTCGATGAACTGGCGGTCTCTCAGCTCCGTCGCAACGAGGCGGATGGAGGCGGGGGAGAGGGGGAGCCCGATTTCTTCCCCCACTTCGCGAACGATTGTGTCGATGGTCGTCTCGCCCGCGCAAACGAAGCCGCCCGTGCATTCCCACAAACCCGGGTACTCGCGCTTTTCCTGGTGACGCTTCGTGATCATGAGCCGCCCGTCCGAATGAAGAATCCAGATTTCCGCGCCGAGGCGATATTCGCCTTCCCGAAGCATTTCGTATCGCGCGCGCGTCTCGCCCGTCGGGACGCGCGCCTGCGTGTAAACTTCGTATCGTTCCATCGTGGGAATCACCTCATTTGTCAGATTGGTAATTGATCATTATACCCGATTCTCTCGTTTCTGTCAAATAACGGGTTGACAGAGAGGTGCGCTTTGTGATATCATATATGCCTTGACGCCAAATGAGGGAGGGTGATACCATGGCCGCGATATCGGCCGCCGGGCTAACCAAGACCTATATCGTGCGAGAGAAGAAGGGCCTTCTCGGACGGAGCGCAAAGCGGATCGAGGCGCTCCGCGGCGTGTCCTTCGAAATTGCCGAGGGCGAGCTCGTCGGATACATCGGCCCAAACGGCGCGGGCAAGTCGACGACGGTCAAGATCCTCTCCGGCATCCTCACCCCGGACGGCGGGCGGTGCATGGTGAACGGCCTGACGCCCTGGGAATCCCGCGCGCGCCACGCGGCGCACATCGGCGTGGTGTTTGGCCAACGAAGTCAGCTCTGGTGGGACCTTCCCGTGATCGATTCCTTCTCCCTTCTGAAAGACATCTACCGAGTCCCTTCTTCCGACTACCGAAAGTCACTGGACGAGCTATCGGGACGACTTCTTCTTGAACCCCTTCTCAATACTCCCGTGCGCCAGCTCTCGCTGGGCCAAAGGATGCGCTGCGAGCTCGCGGCGTCGCTCTTACACAGCCCGCGCGTTCTGTTCCTCGACGAACCAACCATCGGCCTCGACGCGGCGACCAAGCTCGCCGTGCGCGACTTCATCAAGCACATCAACAAGGAACGCGGCGTGACTGCCATCCTCACCACACACGACATGGACGACATCGAATCGCTGTGCTCCCGCGTCATGCTCATCGGGGCGGGCGAAAAGCTCCTCGACGGGGACATCTCGCTGCTCCGGCGCGGACGGGACGAGCGGATCCTCACCTGCGAGGTCCAAAATCCCGACCCGTGCGCGCTCGACGCCCAGGTGCTTTCCCTGGAGACGGACGGGCGGATGCTCACGATCCGCTTCGATCCTGCGGTCACGTCCGCGGCGAGCCTCATCGCCGAGATCGACCGGAAGTGCGGCCTCGGCGACGTGACGATCGAGCACACGCCCATCGAGCGCGTCGTCGCTAAGGTGTACGCGGAGCTCGCGGGAGGCGCGGAATGAGCACGTACCTGTCGTTTTTCCGCATGCGGTTTCTGACGCTCATCCAGTACCGCACGGCGGCGCTCGCGGGCATCGCGACCCAGTGGGTGTTCGGCATGATGATGGTGCTTGTTCTGTTCGCATTCTATCAGTCGTCCGACGCCGCGCAGCCCATGAGCTTTGCGCAGGCGGCGACATACATCTGGATCGGACAGGCGACGCTGGGCATTCTGCCGTGGACGACGGACGCCGAAATCCGGGATTCCGTGCTCACCGGGAAAGTGGCCTACGAGTTGGCGCGCCCTCTGGATCTGTATTTCATGTGGTTTGCACGCACGGTGGCCGAAAGGACCGCGCCGACCCTGCTTCGCGCCCTGCCGCAGTTCGTTATCGCGCTGTGGCTCGTGCCCCCGCCCTACGGCATGCGGATGCCAACGCCCGGCGGCTTTCTCGCGTGGCTTCCGGCCATTCTCTGCGCGGTCCTTCTTTCCGCGTCGATCGTGAATTTCATGCACGCGATCATTCTCCGGACGATCCGGAGCGAGGGGATCGTGCGCTTCATTCCGTCGCTTTCTATGGTGTTCGCCGGGAACATCATCCCACTCAGACTCATGCCCGACTGGATTCAGCCCGTTATCCGCCTGCAGCCCTTCGCTGGCGTGATGGACCTCCCTTCGCAGCTTTTTTGCGGGAGCCTCGCGCCCCAAAACGTGCTGTGGGTCTGCTGTGTGCAAATTTCCTGGACGGCGGTCTTTGTGCTTTGGGGCAGGTATCTGATTCGGCGCGGACTTGCGCGCGTGACCGTCGCGGGAGGTTGACAATGAGCGGATTGGCGTTGTATTTCAAGTTTCTCGCGGTGTCCTTCCGCGTGCAGACGCAGTACCGGATGTCGTTTTTCCTCTACACGCTCAGCAACTTTTGCGTGAGCATCATCGAGCTCTACGCCGTGTACGCCCTGTTCCAGCGGTTCCGCGCGCTCGGCGCGTGGACGCTTCCCGAGGTCATGATCTTCTACGGCATGACCTACATGGCCTTCGCCCTCGCGGAGGCGTATATGCGCGGCTTCGACACCATCGATCGGCACATCCGCACCGGCGAGTTCGACCGGCTGCTCCTCCGCCCGCGCAGCGTGTTTCTGCAGGTTCTGGGAAGCGAGTTTCAACTCCTGCGCGTCGGTCGGTTCCTGAACGGCCTTCTTCCGTTCGTGCTCGGCATCGCTTCGGCGAAGCCCGGCTGGGGCGCGGGGGAGTGGACGCTCGTGATCGCCGCGATCTCTTTCGGCTCCATGACCTACGGCGGCGTGATGCTCGTGCGCGCGATGACCAGCTTTTTTACCGTCGAATCTCTCGAGGTGTTCAACATCTTCACGCATGGAGGCGTTCAGGCGTCGAGTTATCCCATCGACATCTACACGGGCTGGTTCCGTAACCTGTTTACCTATGTGATCCCGCTGGCTGCGATCAACTACTGGCCGATGAGCGCGCTCCTTCACAAGAATTTTGCGCCTCTGTGGGCTTCATATCTCTCGCCCGCGCTCGGGCTGGCGTTCTTCTGTCTGGGCTTTCTGTGCTGGCGCTTTGGCGTGCGGCACTATCGCTCCACGGGGTCATAGCATATGGGAAAAATCATCAGCGTGGCTGTCGCGGAGGCGGACGCGGGCCGGAAGCTCAAGTATTTCGTCCGGGGAACGATGGACGTCAGCTACACGCAATACGCCGCCCTCAAGCAATCGGGCGGACTGCGCGTGAACGGGCGGACCGAGCACGCGAATTACCTGCTGCGCACGGGCGACGTGGTCGAGGTCGCGCTGTCCGAGAAGGAGCGCGCGCCCGTCGCGCCGGACTTCACCCCGGTCAGGATCGCTTACGAGGACGATGATATCCTCGTGATCGACAAGCCCGCGCCGCTCGCCTGTCAGGTATCCGTCCGGCAGGATGGACCGACGCTCGAAAACCGGCTCGCGGCGCTTTACGGACCGGACTTCCTGTTCCGGCCGCTCAATCGGCTTGACAAGGGGACGAGCGGACTTCTGTGCGCGGCGAAGAATGCGCACGCCTGCCAGATCCTCCAGAAAAGGTTACACACCGGCGCGTTCGTGCGCGAATACCTCGCGGTGGTGTGCGGTTCCCTCGCGGGCGAGGGTGAGATCGACCTCCCCATCGCGAAGGCGGACGAGGCGTCGATCCGGCGCGTGATCAATCCGGTTAACGGCCAGCGTGCCTTGACGCGCTGGCGTTCCCTGGGCAGCTTTGAAGCGTATTCTCTGATCCGGCTTCGTCTCGAGACGGGAAGGACGCACCAGATTCGCGTCCACATGGCGGCCATCGGCCATCCCGTGGCGGGCGACTTCCTGTACGGGACAGAGATCCCCCAGTTGCCGGGGCGGTTCGCGCTCCATTCCGCGCGCCTCGCCGTCGCGCATCCCATGACGGGCGCGATGGTCGAGGCCGATAGCCCGCTGCCGGATGAACTGCGCGCGCTCATTCAAACAAAGGAGAACGACAAATGACGAACATCGACGCGGTCCTCTTCGATCTCGACAACACGCTTCTCGACCGTCGCGCTTCCTTCCGCGCGTTTGCGGCCGCGTTCATATCAGATCGTTTTCCGGACGGCAATCTCCCGGAGGACCTCGAAAGCATGATCGCTTTCATGGAGGAGCTCGATCGGGACGGCTACGGAAAGAAATCCATCCTGTACGGGACGATCATCGAGCGCTGGAAGCTGCGCGATGCGGTGGAAGATCTGCTTGCGGGTCATTTCGAGGCGTTTTCCCGCTTCGTCGTGCCAGATCCAGACATGGCGGAGGTACTGGACGCGCTTGCGCCGCGCTTCAGGCTCGGCCTCGTCACGAACGGCACCTCCGACGGCCAGCACGCGAAGATCGACCGCCTCGGCATCCGGGGCCGCTTCGGCGCGGTCGTCGTCTCGGGCGATATCGGCATCCATAAGCCCGACCCGCGCATCTTTGAGATCTGTCTCGACGCGCTCGGCGTCGCGCCAGACCGCGCGGTTTACGTCGGCGACCACTACGAGAACGACGTCATCGGCGCGGGGAGCGCGGGCATGCGCGCGATCTGGTATCCGGGGGAACACAAAAAAGCGGACGTCCCGGTCGCCTTCCGGCTCCGGGACATCCTCAATTTCCTGTAGACTTATTTATAGATCGTGATCGCGTTGTGCATGTTTCGGATCTGCGTCTCGCGCCCGCCCGCGGCTTCCTCGCCGTCGAGCGACCACATGACCTCCTGATCGACTGTGAACCGGACCTCCGGCGCGTGGACGAAGTCGAACATCTTGTTATTGAAGTCCGAGTTCATGAGGGAGCCGAGCACGAGGTTCAAATCGTTCGGCGAGCGGATGGTTTTGACGAGCATGATCTCGAAAAGTCCGTCTGACATGTCCACGATGTCGCTGTCGAGCCTCACGATCCCGGCGATGGACGTCGAGTTGGCGACCGCGCCGAAAATGTAGTCGTCCTCGAGGCGGATGCCGTCTGCCTCGACCGCCATGTGGAACGAGCGGATGTTCACGATGTCCTTGATGCCCTCGAGGATGTATGCAAAGTGACCAAGCGCGTTCTTGGTTGCCTGCGGGGCGGAGTAGGACGCGGCGGTGAACAATCCAAACGACGCGATGTATGAAAAGATGCGTTCGTCGCCGAACGCGCCGACGTCGAGCGCGCGGGGCTCGCCTTCGACCGCGGCGCGCGTCGCCTCTCGCACGTCGCGCGATAGCTTGAGGGAATTGGCGAAGTCATTGGTGCTCCCCAGCGGGATGTACCCCAGCGGGATGTTTTCGCCGGAGCGCACGAGACCCGTGATCACCTCATTGAGCGTGCCGTCGCCGCCCACACATACGATTTTTTCATATTGGTCGCGCTTCGCCGCTTGGGCGATTTCGCGCGCGTGACCGCGATGGCGGGAGACGCGTACGTTCACTTCCAGATTCGCCGCGCTCATGACATCCACGATCTCAAACAGCGCGGTTCTGGCACGAAGCTTCCCCGCCACGGGATTCACGATCAACAGAACCATTTTGGCCTCCCGGATCAATAGTCGCGCATTCTGCGCCAGACGTCTAGAACCATCAGATAGCGTTCCAGCTTCATGCCTTTGAAGGGGATGTTGCTCGTCGCGAATACGTAGCCGCCCTTCGGCTTCGCGTACGTGAGGCAGTACTCGCACGAGTCGATCACCTGCCGGTCGGTGCCGGTCTGCAGGTGCGCGCAGTGCACGTTTCCGCAAAGCGCCACCTTGTCGCCGTACTTCTCCTTGACCTCGCGGATGTCGACGCCCGCCATGGGGTCGAGCGAGTGGAGCGCGTGCGGGTTCGCGGACACGAGCTGATCGATGATGGGCATGATGTTCCCGTCCGTGTGCTTGATCGCGTACGCGCCCATCTGGCGGATGTGGGCGACGATCTTCGTGAGGTACGGCGTGACGAATTGAGAGAACATTTCCGGGGACATGAACGGCCCCTTGTTGAAGCAATAGTCGCTGCAGAGGATGAAGCCGTCGACGCCTGCGGAGAACATGTACTCGTTGTTCTTCATGGCGTTTTTCATCATCCGCTCGGCTTCCTCGCAGAGCGCCTCGGGCTCTTCATACATCATGACCGCGAGTTCCTCGAGTCCGTTGCCGTCGGGAATGGCGAAGGTGCCGTCTCCATGGCAGAAGATGGCGTATTTGTCGCCGGAATATTCGCGCAGAAGTTCCACCGTGCGGTGCAGATGCGGTCGACTCAGGTAGTGGACGCAGATCGCGTCATGCTCCAATTTGTCGTATACCTCGATGATATAGCGCGCGTTCTCCCGCAGCTTTTCCTCAATCTGCCC
Organism: Bacillota bacterium; assembly: GCA_023444095.1. Lineage (GTDB taxonomy): Bacteria > Bacillota > Clostridia > Christensenellales > Aristaeellaceae > RUG11247. The sequence continues at coordinate 67,986 of JAEZRP010000031.1, read as the reverse complement.
TTCTGTCAACCCCTCCAGCATTTTCTCACGCAAAAAGCGTTTTCCCAGAAGCTCTTCCTCGAGCTGAAATTCCAATTCAAACGTGGGCACGCGGTCGGGAATCTTCCTGTCGAGCGCGCACAGAAACCGTTCTCTCTGCGTCATGTCATTTCCCTCCATCCGTTCTATCCGTGATTATACCGCATCGGCATGTTGCGCGCAACCGCCAATTTACGCGCATATGACAATCCGAGGCGCAAGGTGTTGACAAAGAAGGGATGTTCGTATTATCATGACAGAAAAGGGGGCGGTCGTTTGCCCCGTTCTGTCTACGAGATTGCATGCATATTCTTTCTGTATGGCTTCATTGGCTGGTGCGTGGAGGTCATCTACGCAGCGGTCAACCGGGGCGAGTTTGTAAACCGCGGCTTTCTGTTCGGTCCGATCTGCCCCATCTACGGCATCGGAATGCTCGCGGTGCTTGCGGTGCTCGATCCGATCAGGGACAATTTTATCCTTCTGTACGTCGGCTCGGTTGCAATCACGACCGCGCTGGAGTTTTTAGTGGGTTTGCTCGCGGAAAAGCTGTTCCATACGCGGCTGTGGGATTACTCTGACGAGCCATTCAACCTCAAAGGCTACGTCTGCCTGAAGTTCTCCCTCCTTTGGGGCATCGGCGCGCTTGTGATCGTGGACATCCTCCATCCGATCCTGATGAAGCCGATCAATCTCGTTCCCATGTGGCTGGGGGTACCGGCGGTTTGCGTGCTTGGCGCGATCCTTCTGACGGATTTTGTGCTTACCATCGCCGAGGCGCTGAGGCTCCCGGGGCGGATCAGGGCCGTGCAGGAGATCGAGCGGCTGCTCACGACGGTGTCTGATGGGATCGGCGAAAACCTTGCGGACGGCACGCTGAAGGCGCGCGGGCGCAAGGACGAGTTGGACGCGAAGCTTGCCCAGTACAGAAGACTCTTCGAGGCGCGCACGCGCGGCCTCGCGAACATGCGGCTTTTCAGGGCCTTCCCACACCTGCGGAGCGGGCGGTACGCGGAGCGTTTTGAGAAGCTGAGACAGATGTATCTCGAGCGAAGGGACGCAAAGGGCGAGGGTGACGATGCGAAGGATCGTTGATTATGTCCGGAAAAATCCGAGGGTTCTCTTCTTCCTGTATCTGCCTGCGTATCTGATCTGGTTCGCGCTGCTCGAGCATTTTATCCGAACCGATTATTACGTGAGCTACATGCGGCTCGACGATTCGATTCCGTTCGTGCCCGCGTTCATCCTGGCGTACGTTCTCTGGTATCCGTATCTGCTCGTTCCCGCCGCGTATCTCTACTTCAAGGATGAAAAGGCGTTCGTACGCTTTGGGGCCTTCTTCGTTGCCTCGACCTCGATCTGTCTTTTCGTTTGCACCGTCTTTCCAAACGGACAGGACCTCCGTCCGGCCGATACGGGAAGCGGATTCTTTTCCTGGCTGGTCGCGCGCGTGTATGGGGTTGACACGAACACGAACGTCCTTCCGAGCATGCACGTGGTCGGTTGCGCGGGAGTCGTCATGGCTGCGTTTGACAGTCCGCGGCTCAGAAGGGCGCGCTGGCCGCTTGTCGCGCTGGGGCTTCTCATCGTGGCGTCGACCGTGTTCGTCAAGCAGCACTCCGTCCTCGACGCAATCTGGGGAATCGCGGTTGCCGGCGCGGTGGCTCTCCCCGTATACCGTCGGCGGCTGACAGGGATTGGAACAAATCGTCCGAATCGAGCGTCTCATTGAAACACTTGAGAAACGGACGGTTCACGAGCCTTGAGAAAGATGATCAACATCCTTTTTTTGATCGCGGGTGTCGCGTGCTTCGCGTACTACATCGGTTGCGGGTTGGCGGTTCGCTTCAATCAGTCGCTTCTCTGGGCGTGGCCCCTGCTGGGGTCCGCGCTCATTCTGCGCTTCGTGGTCGTTCAGATTTCGATCTCGCGCGGCGTACCGCTCCCGTATCCGGACTGGTTTTTATGGGCATTCCGGATCGCGGTCGCGGTCGGCGCAGCTTTTTTTCTGTTCGTCGAATCCTTCGTCGTGTCGGGAATGGTTTCAAAGTGCCCGCCCGGCGTCGACTTTCTGATCGTGCTCGGCGCGAAAACCGGCAGCGCGGGGCTTGATAACCGGATCGCCGTCGCGGCGGAATACCTACTCGAAAACCCCGAAACCGTCGCAATCGCCTCCGGCGGACAGGGGAGCGACGAGGAGACGAGCGAAGCGGCGTTCATCGCGGACGCGCTTTCTATGCTGGGCGTTTCCCGCGAGCGGATCCTTACCGAGGACATGTCGACATCGACCAGCGAGAATGTCCGCTTCAGCGCGACGCTGATTCCGCCGGATTCGACGATCGGGCTCGTGACGCACGATTTTCACATCTTCCGCGCGCGACACCTCGCGGAAAAGGTGTTCGACGGCAAGATATACGGGCTTCCCGTGCGCTCGTCGCTTTTATCGAGGCCGCATTACATGATGCGCGAGTTCTTCACGACGGTTGTCGATACGATGCGCGGAAACATGGCGTTCAGGTGATTCATATGAATGTTGAGATTGTGCTCGTGAAAACGGAGGTCGACCTCGCCGAGGTCAAGGCGCTTGACAGGAAACTCGACGAGAGCATGGTTCGATTCCTGCTCAACTTTTTTGATCCGGGAAGCTTTGTCCGCAACTACGATGGCTACCTTGACGGTGCGCGAGGCTTCGCGCTCCTCGCGCGGGCGGAAGGCGAAGCCGTGGGCATGGCGCGCTGCGTGCTTGGGAACGTCGCGATGCTGGAATCGCTCGTCGTGCGGGTCGAATACCGCGGACTTGGCATTGGCTCCGCGCTTCTCAAAGCCGCGCGGGAGGAATCCGGAGCGCGGGGACAGAAGGTCATGCTTCTCAACGTGCTGAGCGGAAACGACGGCGCCCGCAAGCTCTACGAGCGCGCGGGGTTCGAGGCGTTCCGCTCCACCATGATCGTCGAGCTATGATTTTAAGACAGATCGCGCGCATCCGAACGGACTTTCCGACGAAGTTCGGCATTCCGCGCCAGTCGGGGCTCGTCGAATCCATGGAGGCCGAGGTCGTGTTCGAACCCCAGTTCCGAAATCCCGATGCCGTGCGCGGGCTTGAGGGCTTTTCGCACATCTGGCTTCTCTGGGGATTTTCCGAAACGAACCGGGAAAACTGGTCGGCGACCGTCCGTCCGCCCCGGCTCGGTGGCAACGCGCGCATGGGTGTGTTTGCGACGCGCTCGCCGTTCCGCCCAAACCCGATCGGCCTCTCGTCGGTTCGGCTTCTCGCTGTGGATCTTTCCGATCCGCGCGGGCCGGTTCTGTGCGTCGCGGGCGCGGACATGATGGACGGGACGCCGATCTACGACATCAAGCCCTACCTTCCCTCGGACGCGCGTTCGGATGCGAAGGGCGGCTTCACGGACGCGTATCAGACGTACCGACTGAAGGTCGATTTCCCCGGGAAATGGCTCGAAATGATCCCGCTGGGGAAGAGAGAGGCGCTGATCGGGGTATTGGAAAACGATCCGCGCCCTTCGTACCAAAATGATCCGAACAGGCGGTACGGCTTCGCGTTCGCGGGCTTCGATGTGCGCTTCCATGTGGATGGCGATACGCTCAGCATATGCGAGGTCATTCGTCTGTGACTTCCCTGACCGCCCGGAAAGAGAGGTATCCGAGGCGATAGGACTTCTTCCGACCGTATACGCCTCCGTCGTAGACGACGATATACGCCTGTTCTGCGTCCTGTGCGGACGTCTCGGCCGTCCAGTAGTAGATGACCTTCGAGCGAACGTCCCATAGCGGCGATTCCTTGTCGGGCGTCCTTTCATAGGACGCCCTTTCCGCGCCCGCATCCCACGCGCCCCCGGCGTTCTCGCCGTGCAGCGCCATGGAGCGCACCGCCTCGTCGACGGTCGGCAGCCGCCAAATGTTTTGCTCCGCCTCCATGACGGTCAGTCCGTCCGCCGAAAGATGCATGCAGCGCTCGCACGCCTCCTCCCACGTCACGCCTTCGTCGGGCCAGCCTGGCCCACGCGGCGCCCACGCGAGCGTCATGCCGTTTCCTTCGACGACGCGCAATCCGAGGTCGCCGTCGTCCACCCGCTTTGACACCTTGATTCCCTGCGGGACGGAGATCGCGAGGGAGACGATGAGCGGCACAAGCACGATCACCGTGCGCGCCCATTTACGCGGATGCGGGTCGCCAAGGAAATAGATCAGTCCCAGAGCCGCAAACGGGAGCACGATCAAGAGCCATAGCACGTCGAACTGTGCGCCCGAAAAGAACCAGGCGCAGAACGCACCCAAAGCAAGGTGCAGCGCGAGGCCAAAGCGCTTCCACTTGAGCGAAATGAGCGAGAGCAAAACAAAGGCAATCGAAAACGAGAGGTATTGAACGAGAAGCATCGCCAGATTTTCGAGGAGAGAATCGGCGTACCAGCCCTCGTGAAAGTTCTCGAAAGCCCCCCAGTATGCCCAGAGCCCGGAAAAGGCGACGGTGATCGCCACGCCGATCCAGCCGAGTATGTTTCTTCGCTTCATTTCGCACCTCCCGCTTTCCACATTCTTTCTCGTTTACCCCCATATCTTACAACAAAAAATACCCGCGCGCCACAGTCGCGGGCATTTTTTCGCTTCGGCGGCCTGGATTTGGTTCCGGGCCGCCGATGGAGATCATACGGCTTGCTACAATCCACTTGAAATGTTCAGGCGCCGGACCTTGAACGGTTGTTCGGGGGCGCAACCCGGCATCTCATCCCCGTCAGTTCAGCGCCAGGAGCTTCGCCTCGATGGCCGCGACCTTTTCGGCGGGAATGGAAATCATGGGATGCCCGGTGAGCAGCTGGCGCAGCGGGGCGTTGGCGTTCGCGCCGGGGCCGCCGCCGGAAAACCGGCGCGCCATGGGCAGCTCGCTGAAAATGACTTCGCGCGCCTCGGGGATCGCGAGGATCTCTCCGACCGACATGTCGAGCGAAATCACGCGGTGCAGCGGTTTCGTAGGCTTGTATTCAAAGTGATACTTGCCGGCGGAGGCGAACGCGATGGTCAGGCCGATGGGGCAGAGGCCGAATTCGAGCTGAGGGTACGCCTTCGCGAGTTCGTTCAAGTCCCCGTTCGGGAAAACAAGAACCGCCTCCGCGCCGAAGGGTACCTCGACGTCCCAGATGAACAGATCCTTTTTGATCTCCCAGGAACTCTCATACCAGCCCATTGCGGAATTGTAGCGCACGGAGACCTTCGGAAGCAGGTAGTCCGGCCTGGGCTTGAGGATTGCTTTTTTGAAGCCCGGAAGCTCGGGATTGAGGCCCGCCACGTCGCGGTAGACCCACTCCATGATCGCGCCGTAGGCGTAGTGGTTGAGGGAGTTCATGCCGGTGTCGGAGATCGAGCCGTCGGGCAAAAGGCTGTTCCAGCGCTCCCAAACGGTCGTCGCGCCGAGATTCACCTCGTAGAGCCAGCCGGGATACTCCTCATTCAAAAGGAGCTGATACGCACGCCGGTTGAGCCCGTTGTCGGAGAGCGCGCGGTTCAGATAGGCCGTGCCGACGAAGCCCGTGCGCAGCTGCCCGCCCGTCGCCGCAAGCTCGCCGTCCAGCAGCTTCGCGAGCTTTTCGCGGTGCTGCTCCGGCGCGAAGCCCATGAACAGCGCGCAAACGTACGCCGTCTGCGTGGTCTGGGCCATGAGCCCGTTCGGGGTGAAGTACTCGTTCTGGATCGCCTCGAAGATCTCGGACAGGAGCGTCTCGTACTTCTCGACATCCTCGTCGCAGCCGAGCGCCTTCGCCGCCTTCACGAGGAGGGATGTGGAATAGTAGTAGTACGCGGAGGCCACGAAGTAAGGATCGGTTCCGCCCATGACGGAGTTGTTCTTCGTGTCGAGCGCCAGCCAGTCCGCAAAGTGGAAGCCGACCTTCCAGAGCCGCCCGCACCCGGCCGCCTCTTCGGTCTTCTTGATCCACTCGACCCAGCCCTTCATGTTGGGATACGTGGCTTTCAAAAGCTCCTTGTCTCCGTAGAACATATAGAGGTTCCACGGGATGATGGTTGCCGCGTCGCCCCACGCGCACGAACCGCCGTCGCCTCGCATGCCCGCCGCCGGAACCACGTGCGGTACGCTGCCGTCGCGCGCGCTCTGCTCGTAGAGCATGTCGTGCAGGTACTTCTCGAAGAAAGCCGCAGAATCCATGTTGAACATCGCGGTGCCCGAGAACGCCTGCGCGTCGCCTGTCCAGCCGAGCCGCTCGTCGCGCTGCGGGCAGTCGGTGGGCGTGTCGAGGAAGTTGCCGCGCTGGCCCCAGAGCGCGTTGAGCGCGAGCCGGTTGACCTTGGGGTTGCTCGTTTCGATGAAGCCCGTGCGGGGGATATCCGAGTGCACCACGCAGCCGGTGAAGTCGTTCAGATCGATCTCGAAAAGTCCCTCGACCTTCACGAGCCGGAAGCCGTAGAAGGTATGGAAGGGGCGCACGACGCGCACGACGCCGTCCGAGACGTAGGTGTATTCTGCCTTCGCGGAGCGCAGGTTGTCGCGGTAGAAGCAGCCGTTCTGAAGAACCTCGGAATAGGAGAGCTTCACGACGGTTCCCTTCGGCGCGCGGCAGACGAACTCAAGATAGCCGGTGATTTCCTGCCCCAGGTCGATCACCATCTCGTCCTTGGGCGTTTTGATGAGCTCGACGGGCTTAAGCCGCTCCGTGACGCGCACGGGCGGGCTCAACCTGTCCTCAAGCTTCGAAAAGTCGAGCGTTTCGTCGATCTTCACAGGCAGTTCGGCAGACGTGTCATAGTTCGCGTCGTAGACTTCGCCGTCGTAGATGGAGCTCTCACGCACCTTGCTCTCGGTCGCGCGCCAGCTATCGTCGGTTCCAACGACCAGTTCTGTCCCGTCCTCGAAGGTCACGCGCAACTCCGCTAGGAGCGACTCGTGGTCGGCATACAGGTTTTTCACGCCGATCTCGCTCCCGAAGCCGAGGCCGAAGCGGGAGATGGCCCAGCCGCCGCCGAGCATGAAACGCAAGGCGTTCGCGCCCTCCCTGAGGAGCGCGGTTACGTCGTAGGTCTCAACCTGAATCCACGCGTCGTAGGCGTTGTAGAACGGCGCGAACAGCTCGTCGCCCGCCTTCTCGCCGTTCACGTACATCTCATAGACGCCCATCGCCGTCGCGTACACGCGCGCGGATTTTACGGGCTTGTCCAGCCGGATGTCCTTCAGGAGGCACATGTTCTCGCGCGCGTCTGAGGTGATCCACTTGCCCGCCCAGTCTTCGTCCATCTTTCCGGTCTCAAAAAAGCTTTCGCCCGTCGCCTCGTCGCCGTTGTCCGCCCAGACGGTCACCTTCCAGAGGTAGCGCGTGCGCGGCGCGAGCTTGACTCCCGGCGCGAAGCACAGGCTATCGATATCCGTGCGCTTGCCCGAGTCGTAGATGTGCTCGCCCTGCGCGGTCTCGATCGCGATTTGCGCCGCCGCCTGTTTCTTGCCGTTTGTCGCGTCCACCTTCCATGAAAGGCGCAGCGGCGCGAGCACGAACCCGAGCGGCTCCTGGACGCGGTTTGCCATCATATCAAATATCCGCATAGAAATCCTCCTCACGGTCGTTAAGTACCTAATGATATAATACATGCGGCTTTTCAAGGTGTCAAGCGGCGGAATTGTGGCGGCCGATTCTCTGTACGGAAAAAGAAAAACCACGCGGATTCGACCCAAACGGAGTATGAAATGATGCGTTCTTGCGGCAAACGGTTTACACCGGGCAAAAAAAATACTATACTATTAACTAATCACATGGAATGGAGCTGGAAGCGATGAACATCGGAAGGTATATCGATCACGCGGTCCTGAAGCCTGGCATGACGCGGGAGGAAATCGACGAGGCGGTCCAGTCGGGCATCGCGCTCAAGGTGTACAGCGTGTGCATGCATCCGCGCGATGTGAAGCGCGCGGCGGAGCTTTGTGCGGGCACGGATACGCTTGTCGGCAGCGTCGTCGACTTCCCGCACGGCGCGGGCGGCACGGAAGCCAAGCGCGCGATTGCCCGGTTCGCCCTTTCGCAGGGTGCGCGGGAGCTCGACATGGTGATGAACTACTCCGCCGCACTTTCGGGCGACTGGGAGACGGTAGAGGAGGAGATCCGCGCGGTCGTCGGGGAAGCGAAGGCCCAAAACGCGATCGTGAAGGTCATCTTCGAGACGAGCGAGATCGATGAAAGGACCATCCGCCGCACGGTCGAGGCTTCGATTTCGGCGGGCGCGGACTTTGTGAAGACATCCACCGGCTTCGCGTCCCACGGCGCGACGTGCGAGGCGGTCGCCATCATGCTCGATCAGGCGAAGGGCAGGATCAAGGTCAAGCCCTCAGGCGGCATCCGGGACTATGCGACCGCGCAAAAATACGTCGAGATGGGCGCTGCCCGGCTCGGCATCGGTTCCAATGGCAGCGAGGCCGTCGTCACCGGCGAAGGCCGATCGATCGACACTTATTGACGGGAGGGCGCATGTTCAAGATCACATATAAAAGGCGGCTCAACGAGACGACGACCATGATGAAAATCGAAGCGCCGAACGTGGCGCGCCATGCGAAGCCCGGGCAGTTCATCATGTTTCGCATCGACGAAGAAGGCGAACGCATCCCGCTCACCATCGCGGGCTACGACCGGGAGACGGGCGAAGTGACCGTTATCTTTCAGAAAATGGGCGCGACGACCCGACGGCTCGACGAGCTGAACGAAGGCGATTTCATACAGGATTTCGTCGGTCCCCTGGGCAACCCAAGCGACTTTTCCGGGCTCGCGGGCAAGCGCGTGTGCGTCATCGGCGGCGGGCTCGGCATCGCCATTGCGTTCCCGCAGGCGGTCGCGCTCTCCGAGACCGGCGCGCAGGTCGACATGATCGTTGGCTTCCGGAACATCGGACTCGCAATTCTGCTCGACGAACTCGAGGCGGCGGGCGTGAACGTCATCGTCATGACTGACGACGGATCCAACGGCCACAAGGGCTTTACGACGACGGCGCTCAAGGGGCTGCTCGACGCAGGCGTGAAGTACGAGCACGTGATCGCCATCGGCCCCGTACCCATGATGCGCGCGGTAAGCGAGATGACCCGACCCTACGGCATCCATACCATCGTCAGCATGAACACCATCATGGTGGATGGAACCGGGATGTGTGGCGGGTGCAGGCTTACCGTCGGCGGCGAAACGAAGTTTGCATGCGTGGACGGTCCGGAGTTCGACGGCCATTTGGTCGACTTCGACGAGGCCATGAAGCGCGCGAAGATGTACCAGACGGAAGAAAAGGAGAGCACCGAGCGCCACGCGTGCAGGCTGACGGGGGAGGTGCGCGGCTAATGGACATCAAGAAGAAGCATCCGGCGCGCGAACAGGCGCCCGAGGAGCGCATCCGGAATTTCACCGAGGTTTCCCTCGGATACGACGAGGAAACTGCCGTCGAAGAAGCGGCGCGCTGCCTCCAGTGCAGGCACAAGCCCTGCGTCGCGGGCTGCCCCGTGAACGTGGCGATCCCGGAGTTCATCAAGCTCATCAGCGAGAGAAAACATACGGAGGCGTACGAAAAGATCCGCGAGACGAACGGTCTGCCCGCCGTGTGCGGGCGCGTGTGCCCACAGGAGACGCAGTGCGAGATGAAGTGCGTGCGCGGCATCAAGGGAGAGCCCGTAGGCATCGGGCGGCTTGAGCGGTTTGCGGCCGACTACGCCATGGAAAATGGCGTGAAGCAAGCGGAACCCGCGCCGTCAAACGGCGTCAAGGTGGCGGTCGTCGGCTCCGGCCCCGCGGGACTCACCTGCGCGGCCGATCTTCGCAAGCGCGGCTACGACGTGACCATCTTCGAGGCGCTCCACACCCCCGGCGGCGTGCTGGTGTACGGCATCCCCGAGTTCAGGCTTCCCAAGAAGCTGGTGCGCGACGAGATCGCGACGCTTGAGAAGATGGGCGTCGAAATTCGGACGGACATGATCGTGGGGAGAAGCGTTACCCTCGACGAGCTTCTGACCGAAGAGGGGTATCAGGCGGTTTTTGTCGGCTCCGGCGCGGGCCTCCCGAATTTTCAGAAGATCCCGGGCGAGAACCTGAACGGCGTCTACTCCGCCAACGAATTTTTGACCCGCGTGAACCTCATGCGCGCCTACGACTTCCCGAACGCCGATACCCCCGTCAAGCGCGGCAAGCGCGTGGCGGTGATCGGCGGTGGAAACGTCGCCATGGACGCGGCGAGAAGCGCGCTTCGGCTCGGGGCGGACAAGGTCTCCATCGTCTATCGAAGAAGCGAGGCGGAAATGCCCGCGCGCGTGGAGGAGGTCCACCACGCGAAGGAGGAGGGCATCGATTTCAGACTGCTCACCAATCCCACCCGCATCCTTGGCGACGAGAACGGTTCGGTGGTTGGCATGGAGTGCGTGGAGATGGAATTGGGCGAGCCGGACGCGTCCGGACGCCGCCGCCCGGTCGCCAAGAAGGGCAGCGAGTTCACGATGAACGTCGACACCGTCATCGTCGCGATCGGCAACTCCCCGAACCCGCTCATCCGAAACACCACCCCCGGCCTCAAAACCGAGAAGTGGGGCGGCATCATCGTGAGCGAGGACACCATGGAGACGAGCCGCGAATACGTCTACGCGGGCGGCGACGCCGTGACGGGCGCCGCGACGGTCATCCTCGCCATGGGCGCGGGAAAGAAGGCTGCGCAGGCGATCCACGAGAAGCTGAGCGGGAAAGAATAGGTTTGCCAAATGAGAATCCCCGTCGCAGAGCGGCGGGGCATTTTCTATGCGGCTTTTTCCTTCGCTTTCAGATACGCGACGAGCTTTTCGTATGTATCCTGATAGCCGAATACCTCGATGTCCGTCTTGTAGCGCCGATACACGCGCCGGGCGGTGTCGAGATCGTAATAGTCCATCCAGTTGCGCTTTTCTTTTTTTGTCTTGTTGTAATGGGGAAGGGGCTTGAAGTTGAACTTCTGGCGGATGGTCTCATAATCCGCGTTCATGTTTTCGAGTCTTCCCACGTAATTGAGCAGCACGTTTCCATTTTTGTCGACGAGAGAAAAGCTCTGGCTCATAAAGTGTTTGTCCGCCAGCCGGTCCGGAATCAGGCATATCCGGCGCGCGAAACTGATGAACCCACGATCCTTGCCGAGAAACCCGAGCAGGTATCGGTCGTAGATCAGCATCGACAGCGTTTTTCCCAGGCCCGCGACGTCCGAGTGAAGCTTGTTCTCGTAGCAGGAAACGAGGCGCTCAAACGGATTGCGCACAAACGTGAACTTAAAGTAATCCGCGTAATCGCCGATTTTTGACCATCTCGAATGCTCACTGATCTTCCTGATCTCCGAGTGGACTGCCCGGTAGTCTTCTTTTTCCGGAAGCGCGTACATCGAGGCCTTGATGGATGTGTTTCCCGCCTTGGGGACGCTCACGTAGAGCACCTTTTTTTCCGGAATACAAAAAATCGAGCGCTCGTAATACGAACCGTGTTTGCGGACCCTGTTCAGCATGCACAAAAATTCATAGATGCGCTGCCGCGTATATCCTCCGCTTCTGCCCAGCTTTCGTACCTTGGCCTTGAGTTTCTTCCACAAAGAGAGTCCCTCCTTTACCATTCGAAGCGGCGTGCGGAAAGGCGCAGGGACCGGGCCGCGCTTCACAGAAGTCGTGAGCTGCCCATGCCGTCCCGAGCGCAAGTTCTAAAAGCGCCGCCTTTCCTTTCTCCTCCATTCTGATCTGCGGGATCATAACGTCCGCGCATCTTGGAATCCGGCCTCTAAAATTGGTACGTATGCTCGTTTTTCAACTCGCGATCAAGCCACTCCAGCGATTCTGAACGGAATTTTTCGCGCAGCGAATCGATGTGTGGCCAGTCGATGGGTCTCGCCTCTACGAAGCGCTTGACTTCGACAAAGCGATCTTCGAGCACAAACTTCCGGCACAGGTTGCGATACTTTTCGCCGCCATTGCGGTCGAAGGCGTAGAACTCGCGATGAAAGAGCAGCGAAAGACAGGAGCCATGCAGCGAATTACAGAATACGACGCTCGCGTTTCGAATAAGCGACAGGAAATCCTCGATTCCGGCTGCGGCATATGTTTTGTTTCGGATCGCGTGCAAGGGCTGGCAGGATACTTCCACGACCTTAAGACCGCGTTGTTTCGCGTATTGGTGTGCGAGTCGGATGACGCCGTTGTTCGGCTTAATCGGAAAATAGATCAGGAGGTAATCGCGCTTGACGAGCCTCTTCGACGTGATCGCGTCAAAATCCGACGGTTCCGCAAGAAGCACGGGGTCGACGACGTCCATCACAGGCTTGTGCGTCAAGGTCCGGATCAGTTCCGAGGCGTATGTCTCGCGCATGGAAATTGCGTCGAGATGTCTCATGAGCGCGCTACATTCTTCCTTCTGCGCTTCCGTCAGATGAGCGTTTCCCATACTCGCTGCAAAAGCGATTTTACGCATGGATTGCATGCTGCCGATCGCACCAAAGAAGGCCGGATCGAACTGCCCGCCAAAGTAACTCGGCGACCAAATGACGTCGCTTTCGAACACGACCGTGTCGTAAGGGAGGTGCGCATCCTTCAAACGCTCGAACGTATAGCGCTCAGGCGTACACCGCATCTCCCGATCGATGAAGCGCTGAAAGCGGCCTGATCTTCTGACGAGCGCGAGATTCATCGCAAGGTCGCGAAAAAACGTTCCGGGCGTCTTGAACGAGCGCCGGGTAAGTGTATATAGAAGTTTTTTCTGGTTTACAAGAACGAGAGGCACATAATCGATCACATCGCAGCGTCCTACGTCGGGGCGGCGCAGCATGAGCTGTTGGAAGAACCAGCTATGCAAAACTGCGCCATAGTTTAGCATTCTCGTGTGAAGGTTGATGCTCAGTATCGCGACATTCATGCGCTGTTCCTTTTCCTCCGGCACGTCGGCATCAACGCTCGCCCAACCGGTCGATGATGTATTGGCAGACCGAATCCGTGGCGCGGCCCGTCTCGCGAATGCCGAAGTAATCAAAGATCGCTTCGCAGTTCGCCCGGGCGGCGTCATCGTCTGTATCGCGAATCAGATGATCGAGCTCCGCCTGGGAGTGGGCGATCAGAAGCGGCGCGGTCTTGGGATCAAAGTAGACATCCCTGTTGGAAATATAGTGTTCGTAGTCAGCCTGATAGAAAAATGCGGGCCTTCCGAGGATCGCGTAGTCCATCGCGCAGGAGGAATAGTCGGTGATCAGACAGTCCGCGACCAGCAACAGCTCGGACATGACATCCCACTTCGATACGTCTACCAACCGCCCGGCGAGCGCGTCGAGGTCGATCCGCTGCGTCTTGTAATGCGCCCGGAACAGCATCACCCACTTCTCCCTGGTCTTTTCCTCGAGCACCTGAAGCGTGTGGATGGGATCGAACTGCTCCTTCATGGAGATGACCTTGGCGTCCTCCCGATAGGTCGGCGCGTACAGGAGCAATCTCACGTTCGCGGGAACGCCCAGCGCCTCCCGGATCCGGACGGCCTGCGCCGGATCGTTTTTGACCAGCATGTCGTTTCGGGGGCAACCCTCGTTCATGAACGGACCCTCGTACCGGAAGGCGGAGCGGTAGACGCGCTGGGCGAAATCGGAGCCCGTCAGGATCAGATCCGCGAGCTCCTCGATCCTGTAGTCGTCGGGATACATGTCGTAGCCGATCTTCTTGATCGGACGGTCGCCATGCCACGTCTGTATGTAGTACTGCTTCCCCTTCGCCGGGCGCAGCACGTTGTCCTTGGTGAAGTTGTCCACCCAGACCCGCGCGGTGCCCAACTCCATGTACGCCTGACGGCTGCGGATGTAAACCGGCTTTATGTATTCCGGGAGGCGCGCGTCGTACGCCTTCATATAGCTCTTGTTGAGAAGCCAAACCTGGCGGGCCTCGGGGTACAGTTCATGAAGCCTTTCCGATATGGTTCTGGGATTGTCTCCGTAGGAACGGCCTTTGAAGCAAGTGAAGACCACCTTGCGGGAGTCGACGCCGTTGAGAAGGCGCGCATACACGGTCAGTGCCTGATGATAGAGCCTTCCGAGCTGCGGGAACCTGTCCACAATGTTCAAGGTCGATCCCCCTTCCTGTTCGGTGCCGGAATGATCCGGCGGCGGTCAGGGCTCAACGGACGGCCCTTTTCTTCTCGCTTTCGTCCAGCTTGCCGATGATGTATTCGCACACCGCCTCGGTCGCCCGGCCGGTTTCGCTGGTTCCAAAAAATGCGTCCAGCGTCCGACTGTTCTTGCGGGCCGCCTCCGCGTCGGTCTCGCGGATGAGCGCTTCCAGCTCGTCCATGTTGCGGGCCAACAGGAAGGGGGACTCGTTCAGGTCGAAGTATAGCTCCCGGTTTTGATCCACGTAGTCATCGAGGTCGTCGATGTACAGAAACGCAGGACGACCCGTCAACGTGAAGTCGCAGGTGCAGGACGAATAATCGGAAATAAGCGCGTCGCTCACCAGAAGGAGCTCCGCCATCTCCGGCCATTTCGTCGCATCGATCAGCCGGTCGCCCAAATCCTTTAGCTTCAGGCCACGACTCATGTAGTGGGCGCGGTAGAGGCACACCCATTTTTCGCCGGTCGACTCCTCAAAGCATCTGAGCGCCCGGGCCAGGTCGATCTCGCACGCGTGCGCTTCCTTCTTTGCATCCCGATAGGTGGGCGCATAGATGAGCACCTTTGCGCCATCCGGGATGCCCAGCGCTCCGCGGACGCGGGCGGTGGTCTCGGGATCGCCCTTCAGCAGGATGTCGTTGCGGGGGCAGCCTGCGCGCAGAACCTCGCCCCGATAATCGAAGGCGGTGCGATAGGTGCTCTCTCCGAATCGGGAGCCGGCCACCATGAGCGAGCACTTCCGCTCCAGCCGTTCCAGCGACTTGATCCGGCGCTTGTCATTGTCCGCGCCGACCCGTTTGAAGCCGCGGTCCCCGTGCCACGTGTTGATATAATACTGTTTGCGGCCCACCGAGAGCGCCTCGCTCTTTTTCACGTTGTCGACCCAGACCATGGCGGTCGCCTGCTCGACCAGCCCCCGGACGGAGATGGGCTGCACCTTGCGCACATATTCCGGCACGACGGCACGATCGATTTTGGACTTGTTGAACAGCCATACGATGTCGGTCCCGGGCCTCATCTCGTGGAGCTTTTCCGATATGTACCGGGGATTGTCGTTGTAGAACTTCGAGTAATAGCTGGAAAAGATCACCTTGTTGGAATCCATTCCGTGGATCGCGCGGGCGAGGGCCATCACGCTTCTGCGGTAAACCCAGTAGACGGGCCACACATATTGAAAAAGGTTTTTGTGGCGCTTGAAGAATGCCTTCGCGTCCTGTAACAGCTGCATCGACTGTGTCCTTTCTCTGGGCAACCGGCATGGACCATTTTGCCGGATTCCCGCTGAAACTGTTTGATGATTATTTTTTCCGCGCCTCAGTCGTCCGTCACGCCCAGGCTGATGTTTCCGAGCATACGGGAGATCGCGCCCAGAAGGCTCTCTACGCACTCGACCTCGGACCATTTCTCCGTGTCGAGCACGAGATCGGGGTGCGTCGGCACCTCGTAGGAGCCGTCGATGCCCGTGAAATTCTTGATACCGCCGTCTTCCGCCTTCTTGTAGAGCTTCTTCGGGTCGCGCGACTGGCAGGTCGCGAGGCTTGCCTTGACGTACACCTCGAGGAAGCGCTCGCCTACGAGCGTGCGCGCCGCGCGCCGCGACGCCTCGAAGGGTGAGATGAGGGAGACGATCGCGACCGTGCCTGCCTTGCGGAAAAGGTTTGCGACCTCCATGGTGCGCCGCATGTTCTCCGTGCGGTCCTCGGGGGAGAAGCCTAGATCCCTGTTGAGGCCGCGCCTGAGGTCGTCGCCGTCGAGCACGTAAGCGGGAATCCCCGCCTCGACGAGGATGCGCTCCACCTCCTGCGCGATGGTCGTCTTGCCCGCGCCGGAGAGGCCCGTCATCCATACCACAAGGCCGTTGTCCTTGATGTGCCTGCCACGCTCTGACTGGGTGATCCGCCCTGCCGACCAGCGGATGTTCCGCACGTCGTAATCGTCCGCGACCGCCGGTTCGGTGATGATGCCGCCACCCGCGATCTCGTAATTGTCGACGATGACGAACCGGCTCGTTCCCTCGACGACGCCCGCCGCGTCGAAGGCGATCGGCTGCTCGAGCGAGATGACGCACTCCGCGACCTCGTTTTTCTCGACGTACTGCCGAAGCATTGCGGTGAGGTTCGAGGCGTTCACGATCCGCTCGACAGATTGCACCCGCATCCTGACGTGTGCGGTTCCGCATTTCAGAAAGTATTCCTTGCCGAGCTCCAGCCGCTGCTTGCCGAGCCAGAAGAGGTTCACGCGCAGGCTCACGCCCACGTGCGGCGACTCAGCGTCAAGATCGTGGCAGGCGATCTCGCCTCGCTTCACGAAGATCTGCTCGGTCATGGTGAAGCCTACGGCTTCGCCTGCGGCGCAGGACGATGGGAGGGGCGCGTTGAACCTCTCGATCGATTTGACGGTTGTTTTTTTGCCGGAGGGATAGAAGACAATCTTCTCGCCGACCCGGAGCGTTCCCGCGTCGATGGTGCCCGCGATGATGCGGCGGCTGTCCCCGTCGCCGGTGAATTTGTACACGCCCTGCACGGGGATGCGCAGCGGCAGCTTGTCGGGGACGGGCAGGGAGTGGAAAAAGTCCATCTGCTCGAGCACGTTCCGGCCGCCATACCACGGCATGTTCCCGGAGTGGTTCGCGATGTTGTCGCCCTCCATGCCGCTGACGGGAATGAAGGCATCGGGCGCGATATTGATCTTATTCAAAAAACGAGAATACTCGCTCTTGATGTCCTCGAACGCGGTTTGGCGGAAGCTCACGAGATCCATCTTGTTGACGAGCACCGCGACCTGCCGGATGCCCAGCATCGAGAGGAAGTATCCGTGGCGGCGGGTGTTCTCCTCCACGCCGCGCGACGCGTCGATGACCAGGAGCGCCGCCTCCGCGCGGGACGCGCCCGTCACCATGTTTTTCAGAAACTCGATGTGGCCCGGCGCGTCGATGATGATGTAGCGCCTCTTATCGGTCGTAAAAAAGCAGCGCGCGGTGTCGATCGTGATCCCCTGCGCCTGTTCGTTCTTGAGCGCGTCCAGAAGGAACGCGTATTCGAACGGCTTCGAGTTGCGCCTGCACATCTCGCGAATCGAGTCGAGCTTGCCGTCCGGCAACGCGTGCGTATCCGCCATCAGCCGCCCGATCACGGTGGATTTGCCGTGGTCGACGTGGCCGACGGTGACGACGTTCATGACATCTTCCATCTATCCGTATCCTTTCGGTTACATGTATCCGTCCCGCCTGAGCGTCTCCAGTCCGCCGCCGTCCTCCTTGTCCTGCGCGCGGCCGCTGCGTTCCGCGATGTTCGAGAGCGCACCGGTCCTGAGTTCCTCGATGATCTCGCGCGGATTCTTCGACGCGGAATGGATGGGTCCCGTGCAGGGCGCGCAACCGAGCGAGCGGTAGCGCGTGCCGTCGCCCTGATTGTAGTAGAGCGATACCGTCGGGATATTCTCGCGCTCGATGTACTCCCAGATGTTGAGTTCCGTCCAGTCGAGGAGCGGATGGATGCGCACGTGCGTGCCGGGCGCGAAGTCCGTCTTGAACTGGTTCCAGAATTCCGGCGGCTGGTCGTCGAGGTCCCAGTCGTTGTTCCGGTCGCGGGGGGAGAAGTACCGCTCCTTCGAGCGGGAGCCCTCCTCGTCCGCACGCGCGCCGACGATGACGCCCGTGTACGCCTCGGTGTTCCGGTCGACCTCGTATTTGCCCGTCTCGAGGTTCAGTCGGTAGCGCGGCCACGTGCCGTCGAGCGTGTGGGCCAACGCCTCCGTTTTGAGCGCGCGGCAGCACTCGACGCGGCCGATCGCGCCGTCGGGATAGGTGCGCCTTTCGGCAAGCGCCCGGCGGTTCTCCCCATAGATCATGTAGAGCTTGTACTCCATGGCGAGCCGGTCGCGATATTCGATCATTTCGGGAATCTTGAAGTGGGTGTCGATATGTACGAGCGGGAACGGAACGTGGCCGAAGAACGCCTTGCGCGCCAGCCACAGGAGCACCGTCGAGTCCTTGCCGATCGACCAGAGCATGCACATATTGGAAAACGCGGCGTATGCCTCGCGCAGAATATGGACGCTCCTGCTCTCAAGCTTGTCCAGATGATCCATTCGTCGGCCTCCACATTTCAGTTAGCTTACATAATAAAGTATGAATGTAATTTAAATTCGGCAGAAAGATTAAGAGAATGTTTCGGATTCCTCAATGGCGATCTCCGCCCAGCGCCACAGCCTTTTGGGGTCGTAGCGCACGGTGGATACGTCCTTCAGGATCATCTCGAGCGGTACGTTGTTTTCGCGCGCGGCCAGGATCGTCCGCCTCAGGTCCCCGCGCGCCGCACTTTCGTCGAAGGAGTCGTAGGCGAGCACGGCGGGGGTGGGCTTGTTGGACATGACGTATCCCTTCGGAAGCTTCCGCGCAAAATTTTCCCGGTCGCTCCAGGGCGAACACGAGATCTTCCGAACGTTCGGCAGCTTTGTAACGATGTCCAGCCGGTCGTCCAGCCGGTCGCAGCAGCCGTAGTAGACCGCGCCAAAGAGGGGGAACACCCGCTTCATGTACCGGACCTCGAATTCGTCCGTGATGGCGGGCGAGACGGAGGTGAAGAGCTGCGCAAGTCCGAACGCCCACGAATCCTGCGAGCAGGGATGCTTGACCGCGTCCCCGCCGGGCAGATCATCCGAGAAGGTGTGCGAACAGTGACAGAGGTTCGTGTATACGTCGAAAAGCCCCATCGCGTTCATCTGCCCGACCTGATAGATGAGCCCGTCCGTGAGCTTCTCCATGAGCGCGTGGATGAGCTCCGGCCTGTCGAGGAGTTCGATGTAGCAACTCTCGACGCCCATCCACATGGAGATGGTGTCCCAGATGCCAAGGTGCATGATCTTCCCCGTCATGCGGAAGGGGATGATGCCCGCGAACAGATGTTCCGCCGTTTCAACGATCTCCCGCTCCATCTCGACATCGAGCGAGATCCGAGGCATTTTGATCTTTTCGAGGTCGTCGAAGTCGTTAATGAGGCACTCCATATGCTGGCTCTGAACGTCGCTCGTCGCGTCCATGGAGAGCCGCGTCACGTGCGCCTCAAGGCCCCAGCCTGTCGAGTGGATCGGACGGGGGAGGGTGATGTAGGGATTGATCACCATGTCGACGGGCAGATGCGCCCACTGGTAGAGCGTCCTTCGCAGCTGCGTCTCGACTTGCCGCCAGTACGGATCGTCGATCCGATTGACGAGAGAGCCGTCCACGTCCAGCTCGTTCCAGGGAAGCTGGTCGATGAGCACCATGGGCCGGACGATCTCGCAGGCATTGTGCCGCCGCCACATATCGCGCTTGACGCTTTGCACGGGCAGCGCGGAGAGCTCGGCGTATCGCTCGGCAAGCGCGCGCAGGACGCGAACGTTCCCTTCGGTCAGTCTCATATTCATTCCTCCATCGCCGCGTTGAGCACTTCCTTGAGCTTTGCCTTGGTGAGCGCACCCTCGTGGAGCTTCCTGCCGTCCACATAGAGCGTGGGGACATACCAGTAGTCGTATCGGTCGGCGCGCGCCCGCTCCCTGGTCTCGTCGATTCTCTCGATCTCGATCTTCCCATAGGCGGGATTTTCCGCGATCAGTTCGGAAAGGTAATTGCTTGCAGCGACGCAGAACGGGCAGAACGGTTGGTAGAAGTACATTACTTTCTTCACGCGCGCACCTCTTACCAGCGGTTTTTGTGGATTCGGCTCTCATCCCAGCGATCGGGACGCGGGCGTTCCTCGGCGGGGTAGCCGATAGCGATCAGGTTAAAGGGCACGATGCCGTCCGGGATGCCCAGAAGCCCTTTAATGACCTCCATTCGGTCCGGACGCGGCGCGACGCCCATCCAGCATGAGCCGAGCCCGAGCTCCTTGGCGGCAATCATGATATTCATGGTCGCGGCGGCGCAGTCCTGCTGATAATAGCCCGCGATTTCTCCCTCCTTGGCGCAAACGCATATGCAGAGCGGCGCCTGCCGGAGCATCGCGGCGTAGGGGTGGTTGCGGCTCAATTCGTCCAATAGGATCTTGTCCTCGATCACGATGAAACTCCAGGGCCGCCTGTCCATGGCCGAAGGCGCGTACATGGCGCATTCGAGCAGCTTCTTGACGTCCTCGTCGCTCACTTTTCTGTCCTCGTATCTCCGAATGGACCTTCTGTCCAGAATGCTTTCCAGCATAATCCCACTTCCTTTTATTCGCTTAGAAAATGATACCACACGAGGACACCCGCGTCAATGATTGTTGACTAGGTGCCCGCAAGGTGATATCATTTCCTTATATTGGGGGGTGTATGTGTGGCGCTTCTGCTCGTCGGGCTCGTGGTGCTGTTCTCGTTTCAATCCCTTTTTTGCCGGCTGTACACCTCTGCACGCGGAGGGGAGGGAGCGATTCCATTCGCCGTTTTCTATGCGCTGGTCGTTGGCGCCTTTACGCTTGCGGCGAACGGCTTTTCCTACCGGCCCTCTGGCGCGACGCTGTTTCTTGGGTTTCTGAACGTTTTCATGATCCTGCTTTTCAATCTTTCCATGGTGCGCGCGGGCGCACTCGGCTCGTACGCGTTCATGATGGTATGCATGCTCTCAGGCGGCATCCTCGTGCCGATGGTCTACGACATGCTCTACGTCGGAGAGCGGTTGAGCCCGCTCGGCATCTCCGGGGTGATCTGCATGCTCGCCGCGTTCGTCGTCATGAATCTCGACGGCTTCAGGGGCGGGAAGAGCGGAAGATACCTATTCTGGTGCGCACTCCTCTTCGTCGTCAACGGCTTTTACGGCATCCTCATGCACCTTCAGCAGCTTCTGATGGAAGGGACCCAGCGCGAGGAGATGATTGTGACGACCTTCCTCGGGATGGCCGTCCTCACCTCGGCGTTCGAGCTCGCCGTGCACCGGCGCGCGTTTCTGGAGGGCTTTCGCATGCGCCGCCGCGCCTGGGTCTTTCTCCTCATCAGCTCCGTGTGCGCGACGCTTGCGGTGAATCTGCTTCTCTTCGCCATGCGGCGGATCAACCTCACGGTTTTGAACGTCGTCAACAACGGAGGCGTGCTCGCGCTCTCCGCAATTTACGCCTTCGTCCTTTTCAAGGAGAAGCCCGCGCCACGCACCGTCGCCGGGCTGGCGCTCGCTTGCGCGAGCATCGTTGCTTTGAGCCTATGATCAAAATCGCCGTCGTCGAAGATGACCGGGAGCAGGCCGCGCGGGAGCGCCTCATTCGCGTGTACGTGGGCGCGAAGAAGGAGCGACTCTACCTTTCGGTTACGAACACAGCCTTCGGAACGCCGCAAAGGAAGGAGGGACGTTTCCTTTCCCAGAAGGGCGAAACGCACGGCTTCGGGCTTCTGCGCGTGGACCGCATCGTGGCGCGCGCGAGCGGCTACCTTGCCGCGCGGCGGAGGAGGGCGCGTTCACGACGGAAGTTCTCTTATAGGGGTTGACAAATTCCGCGCGCGTCCATATAATGGACGCAAAGACGATGAACGGGGAAAAGTACCCGCGCGAAGGCCAAAGAGAGGGGCGGTCACCGGCTGAAAGCCGTCCCGTCGGATGCGCGGAGAAGGATGCGCCCCACGAGTCCCCGGCGGGAAATCGCTGGGCGGGAGGCCCCGTTACAGGCGACCGAGCAAATGTCAGAGTGGAACCGCGGCCACGCCTCTGTAAGGCGCGGTCGTTTTGTTTTTAAGGAGGAAAAGACGATGAAAACCATGCAGGTGTTCAACACCCTCACTCACCGGAAGGAGGAGTTTCAGCCTCTTTTCCCCGGCAAGGTCGGCATCTACGCGTGCGGCCCGACGGTCTACAACTATTTCCACATCGGCAACGCCCGCCCGCTGATCGTGTTCGACGTGCTGAGGCGCTTTCTCGTCCATCTGGGCTACGACGTCAAGTACGTTCAGAACTTTACGGACATCGACGACAAAATGATCCGGCGCGCCAACGAGGAGGGGACGACCGTCGAGGCCGTCGCCGAGAAGTTCATTGCCGAATACTGGAAGGACGCCGACGCGCTGGGCGTGATGCACGCGGATGTGCACCCGCGCGCGACAAAGCACATCGGCGAGATCATCGCGCTCATTCAAAAGCTCGAGGCGAAGGAGCTCGCGTACCCGGCGGGCGACGGCGACGTATACTTCGACACGCAGGCGTACCGCAGGAATTATGGAAAGCTGATCGGGCAGGATCTCGACGACCTCGAGTCAGGCGCGCGCATAGAGGTGGACGAAATCAAGCGTCATCCGATGGACTTCGCGCTCTGGAAGGGGCAAAAGCCGGGCGAGCCCGCGTGGAAGAGCCCCTGGGGCATGGGCCGTCCCGGTTGGCACATCGAGTGCTCGGCCATGAGCATGAAGTATCTGGGCGAGACGTTCGACCTCCACTGCGGCGGCGTGGACCTGGTGTTTCCCCACCACGAAAACGAGATCGCACAGTCCGAGGGTGCGACGGGCAAGCCCTTCGCCAGGTACTGGATGCACAACGGCTTCATCAACGTGGATAACAAAAAGATGTCGAAATCTCTGAACAACTTCTTCACCGTGCGCGACGTGCTTCAGGAGTTCGATCCGGAAGCGGTCCGGCTCTTCATGCTCTCCGCCCAGTACAGAAGCCCCGTCAATTTCTCGCGCGAGCTGGTACAGCAGGCGACAAGCTCCCTGGAGCGCCTCTACACCGCGCGCGACAACGCGGCCTTCGCCCGCGAGCATGCCGCGCAGCGCGCGATGACGGACGAGGAAGGGGCCTTCCTCGAGCGCGGACGGCAGGCGATCGAAGCCTTCGATGCAGCCATGTGCGACGATCTCAATACCGCCGACGCGCTCGCGGTGATTTTCGAGTACGTTCGGGACATGAATACCGCGCTTGCCGATGCGAATAAGCCCTGCATTGCCGTGATCGATTATTCTCTCGAAACGCTCAAGACAATGACCGACGTGCTCGGCCTTCTGTGGAAGGAGGCGGACGCGACGCCCGAGAATGTAAAGGCGCTCGTCGAGGCGCGCACGGCGGCCAAGAAGGCGAAGAATTTCGCCGAGGCCGACCGTATCAGGGGTGAGATTGCCGAAATGGGTTACGTCGTCGAGGACACGCCGAAGGGCCCGAAGGTGAAAAGGGCATGAATCTGAGACTCGTCCGGCCAGGCCCGGAGCACGAGCAGGCGGCGGCGGAGTTCCTCGCAGAGTTTCGGGCCTCCGGAGACGAAATTTACGGATCGAGCGGCCTGCAAAGGTACGATTCCTACGCGGAGTGGCTGAAGAACCTTGAGGTGACGACGCCCGGCCGCGTGAAGCAGACGACATTCTTCTCCTTCGACGGGGAAGAGCTCGTCGGAGCGACCGCCGTCCGTCACGCGCTCAACGAGGAGCTTGCTCGGACGGCGGGCCACATCGGATATTCCATCCGTCCCTCGAAGCGGCGCAGGGGATACGCGAAAATGCAGCTGAGGCTGGCGCTCGACGAATGTGCCAAGCTTGGCATAAAGCGCGCGCTCGTCTGCTGCGACGAATGGAACGTCGCCTCTGCCGCCACCATCGCGGCATTCGGCGGCACGGAGGGCGAGAGGTCCGTCGACAAAGACGGCGCGGTGATCCGCCGCTTCTGGGTGGACACGGAAAGGGATCGGACATGAATCTGAGGCTTGTGAGGCCCGGCCCGGAGCACGAACGGGCGGTGACTGATTACCTTGCCGAGTTTCGCGCCTCCGGGGAGAACCACGTCAACGGATCGGGCGGCCTTCATCGGTACGGCTCGTACGCGGAATGGCTCATAAGCCTCGGCAAGACGGAGCCCGGCGGCGTGAAGCAGACCACGTTCCTTTCCTACCACGGGGAAGAGCTTATCGGCTCGATTGCCGTCCGCCACGCCCTCAACGAGGAGACCGCGCGCAAGGGCGGGCACATCGGCTACTCGATCCGTCCGTCGAGGCGGCGCATGGGCTATGGGAAAGCCCAGCTCCGACTGGCGCTGGACGAATGCGCGAGGCTCGGCATTACACACGCGCTCATTACATGCGAAGAGAAAAACGCCGCCTCCGCAGCCACGATCGCGGCCTTCGACGGGGTGGAGGACAGGCCCTGCATCGACGACGGCGCGGTGATCCGCCGCTTCTGGGTCGCAACCGGCGCACCGGACTACGCTGCCGTCAATTCGGAAACATGGGATCGATGGGCCGAGGGCGGCATCGAGTGGAGCGTGCCGATCGCGCACGAGGAATATGCGCGCGCGAAGGCGGGGGACTGGGGCGTGTACCTGACCCCCATGCGCCACGTGCCGAGGGCGTGGTTCCCTAAGATGCGGGGCGCGAAGGTACTGCTGCTCGCGGGCGGCGGCGGACAGCAGGGACCTGTGTTCGCGGCGCTGGGCGCGGAGGTGACGGTTTTCGACAACGCCGCGCGCCAGCTCGCGACG
Source organism: Bacillota bacterium (assembly GCA_023444095.1). Classification (GTDB taxonomy): domain Bacteria; phylum Bacillota; class Clostridia; order Christensenellales; family Aristaeellaceae; genus RUG11247. The sequence continues at coordinate 43,460 of JAEZRP010000031.1, read as the reverse complement.
GAGAAGGAGGTTGCGGAACGCGAGGGCTACGAAATCCGGCTCGTGAAGGGCGACATGACGAAGCGCCTTCCCTTTGAAGACGGCGCATTCGACCTCGTCTTTCACCCCGTCTCGAATTGCTACGTCGAGAACGTTTACCACGTCTGGCGGGAGTGTTATCGTGTTCTGAAGAAGGGCGGCGTCCTGCTCGCGGGCATGGACAACAATCTCAGCTTCCTGATTGGCGACGATTTACATGTGAAGAGCAAGCTCCCCTTCAACCCTTTGCGCGATCCCGAAGTCGCCGCGCCGGGAGAGGGGCTCCAGTTCAGCCACACGCTTGCCGAGCAGATCGGTGGGCAGCTCCGCGCGGGTTTCCGACTGACGGACATTTTTGACGACTATGACAGGCCGGGCGGCAGCGCGCTAGGCGCGTACACGCCCCTCTATTTTGCGACAAGGGCGGTGAAGGAATGATGGCGTGGCCACTTCATATTGTGGCGGCGGGCGGGTACGTGTTCGATGAAAAGGGGAACATCCTCCTCGTTAAGACCAATCAACGCGGCTGGGACTGCACGGGCGGACAGGTGGAGGAGGGGGAAACCCTCGAGGAAGGCGTTCTCCGGGAGATTCTGGAGGAGAGCGGCGTCACCGCGCGGGTCGTTCGGCTCGCGGGCGTGTATTCCAACGTCGGACGGCACAAGTGGGGAGACACGGACATCGACGTGCCCACGAAGGTCATGTTCGACTTCATCTGCGAATCCGTCTCGGGGGAATTGAGGCCCTCCGAGGAGACGAGCGAGGTCCTGTGGGTGCCGAAAGAGAGGGCGCTTGACTACGTGACCGCGCCCGCCATGCGCTACCGCTTTGAAAAGATTCTTTCCTTCGACGGTCGCGTGACCTATGCGGCATACGTCTCGAGTCCCGAGTTCCGGCTCGTTTCCGAGCGGACGATATAGGAGGTGCTCTATGGCGTTTTCTGGTGTAATGCTCTTTCAGGTGCGGCCCGAGAGGATCGAGCAGTTCGAGGCGCTTGCGCGGGAGATGCGACCGGAGCAGGAAAAGCGGCCCGGCTGCCGCATGATCCGTTACGTGAAGCGATTTTACACCTTCGACCAGATCGGGGAGCTTCCGAGGCCGCTGACCAAGATCGTCAAGTGCGTGAAGTACTATTCCTACTGGGAATTCGACACCATCGAGCAATACGCTGAGGCGGTGTCGTGGCTGTTTGAGGAATACGGGAAGCGCGTCATGTCCCTTCTCATCATGCCCTTCGACATCAACAGCGGGGAAGTGATCGAGGAATCACCCCAGCGCCCGCATGAGGACGTCGGCATGTGATTTTAGCTGCCCCTCGTGGTCGGCGATTCCCCCTTCGGGACGGCGATCCGCCTTTCCTCGCGCCGGAGAACAGGTCGAAGAAGTTGTCCGAGAACACGCAGTCGTTCCGCGCGAGCGCGACGCCCTTCGAGAATACGTCCGTCGAAAGCACGATCTCATATTTGCCCGCGTTTTCCGCTACGCTTGCGGTCAGCGCGGGCTTTTCAAGCGCAAAACCCTTGGAAAGCGCCGACAGAACAGCATGCGACGTTGAACATCGACTGCATCTGGTTATTTACGCCAGTGCCTGCGTAGCATGAAGGCCGTGTTCTGAAGGTCATTGGATCTCGGCTTTTGCTTCGCCATCTTATCCGCCCCCCTCGGAGGGTATCATACGGCAAATCCTCGGCCAAAAGAAAGAATCACGCGCGAGATGCTGATTTTCGCGCGTGAGATACAAAGCACACCTATCTTTCGTTGAGGACGCCCTTGAGAAACGCCTGAACGCGCCCATTCGTCGCGCACACATTGCCCGTCTCGAGCACGTCCTCCGCATCCGACCAGCCGGTCACGACGCCGCCCGCCTCTTCAAGGATCACCACCCCCGCCGCGATGTCGTAGAGGTGAAGGCCCAGTTCGAAGAAGCCCTCCGTGCGCCCGCACGCCACGCAGCAAAGATCGAACGCGGCGGAGCCGAGCCTGCGAAGATCGTTTACCCGCCCGCAGATGCGGTCGAGCACGCCGATCATTTCATTGTGGCTTCCCTGCAAGCGGTGGGCGAAGGACATGCCGAACACGGCCTCCTCGGGATCGGAGACGTCGGAAACGGCGATCTTCTCGCCGTTGCGCGTCGCGCCCTTGCCCCGGACGGCGAGATACATCTCGTCAAGTCCGGGCGCGTACACGCAGCCAATCGCAAGCTTTCCGTCCTGCTCGTAGGCGATGGAGACGGTGTAGAGGGGGATATCCTTGATGAAGTTGGTCGTCCCGTCGATGGGATCGACGATCCAGCGGCCCTTCGCTTTGTTCGAACCGCCGCCCTCCTCGCCGAAGAACGCGTCTTCCGGGCATGCGGACAGGAGCCGCTCGCGGATCAGGATTTCGCTCTTCACGTCCATCTCGGTCACGAAGTCGTGCGCCGCCTTGCGCCTGACGGAAAACACCCGGTTTTTCAGGAGCATCTCTCCGGCCTCGCGCGCCGTTTTTTCCGCCAAGATCGCTTTTTCTTCCAAAGTCACGCAATTCACCTTCAAATCTTCGATTCATTCTGGTATAATTGTACCATATTGATCGCATGGCGGTGTTACAGATATGAAAATGATCTCATGGAATGTGAATGGTCTGCGCGCCTGTCTCAAGAAGGGTTTCATGGAATCTGTCGCGGCGCTCGACCCGGATATCCTGTGCCTCCAGGAGACCAAGCTTCAGAAGGGTCAGGAGGACTTTCCCCTCGAGGGATACCAGGCCGTGTTCAATACGGCCGACAAGAAGGGCTACTCCGGAACGGCAATCTACACGCGCGTACCGGCGCTCTCCTACGCCTTTGGCATCGGCGTCGACGAGCACGACCACGAGGGACGCGTGATCACGGCGGAGTTCGAGGACTTTTACCTCGTCTGCTGCTACACGCCCAACTCCCAGCGCGGGCTGTTGCGGCTCGACTACCGCATGACGTGGGAGGAGGCCATGCGCGAATACCTTCTGCGGCTCGACGAGAAAAAGCCTGTGATCCTCTGTGGCGATCTCAATGTCGCGCATCAGGAGATCGACATCAAAAACCCCAGGTCCAACCGCATGAACGCAGGCTTCACGGATCAGGAGCGCGGGAAGTTCACGGTGCTTCTCGAATCCGGTTTCGCCGACAGCTTCCGCCGGCTCCATCCGGACGCGGTCGAATACAGCTGGTGGAGCTACATGGGAAACGCCCGCGAGAACAATACGGGCTGGCGCATCGACTATTTTGCGGTCTCCGAGCGCATCCTTGAAAGGGTCGAGCACGCGGCGATCCATCCGGAGATCATGGGAAGCGACCATTGCCCCGTGGAGCTTGTGATCCGCACGGCGTGATCCGCGGGCCACATCGTCGTTTCCTGGGCTTTATCAACGACGAGTCATCCGCGACAGTTGAGGTGCCAAAATGCATCGTTTGATTGAATGGCCTTGTACGCGCGGGCTGCGTGGGATAAAATAGACGCCGGGGTGATGAGATGAGAAAGGTCAGACTGAAATCCGCGATTCCGCTCTACGGCGCGGCCGCGATCTGGCTCCTGATGGGGCTCATGACGCCGATCTACAGGCTGTCAATGCTCCTTCTGACGCTCGCGCTCTCGGTCGCCGGGCATTTCGCTCTCGCGAAGCTGTTCCCCGGAAGAGTGGTCGAAGTGCAATCGCGCGCGAACAGCGGCGATGAGGCGGTCGATCGGCAGATCGAGGAGGGGAGAAGGCTTCTTCAGAGCATTCACGACTCGAACGAGGCGATCCCCGACGAGGCGATCTCCGCGCGCATCTTGCGCATGGAGACTGCGGGCGCGAAGATATTCGGCGTCCTCGAAAGCGATACATCGAAGAAGGACCAGGTTCGCCGCTTCATGACATACTATCTGCCCACGACGAACAAGCTTCTCGCGCGGTACCGGGAGCTTGCGGGCGGCGGAGCGGGCGAGAACGTGACCCAGGCCAAGAATTCCATCGAGAACTCGCTCGAGATGATCGCCGTCGCGTTTGAAAAGCAGCTCGACGCGCTCTACTCGGATTCCGTGCTCGACATCGAGACGGACATTGAGGTGCTCGACACGATCATCAAATCGGAGGGACATTCGCAATCCGCCATGCTCGGCGGCGTGAATAAATAGGAGGGAATACACATGGCAGACGATATCAAGTTGACACTGAGCTCCACGCCCGAAGCGCCTCAGGCGGATGTCCAGCAGGCTGTTGTCCAGCAGGTGCAGGCAGACGCAATTCAGAAGCAGCAGTTCACGCCGGATGAGCAGAAGATGATCGACGAGTTCTCCAAGCAGATCGACATCCGCGACACGAACCTCGTGTTCAGTTACGGCGCGTCCTCTCAGCAGAACATCGCGCAGTTCTCCGATTCCGCACTCAAGAACGTGCGGACGAAGGATCTCGACGAGGTGGGCGACATGGTCGCGGGCCTCGTCAGGGAATTAAAGGGCTTCTCGACCGACGACGAGGAGGGCGGCGTCATCACCAAGTGGTTTCGGAAGCAGCGCGACCAGCTCCAGATGCTCAAGGCGCGCTATACCGACGCCGAGGTCAACGTCAACAAGATCTGCGAAGGCCTCGAAAAACATCAGATTCAGCTTCTGAAGGACATCGCCATGCTCGACAAGCTCTACGAACAGAATCTGCACTACTTCAAGGAGCTTTCCATGTACATCGCAGCCGGGAAAAAGCGCGTCGAGGACTTCCGTGCGAACGAGCTGCAGGCGGCGCGCGACAAGGCGCAGGCCTCCGGCCTCCCCGAAGACGCGCAGGCCGCGAAGGATCTGTCCGAGAAGGCCGACCGGTTCGAGAAGAAGATCTACGACCTCGAGCTCACGCGCAACATCTCCATCCAGATGGCGCCGCAGATCCGGCTCGTGCAATCCTCGAACCAGATGATGGCGGAGAAGATTCAGACCTCGCTTGTCAACACCATCCCGCTCTGGAAGAGCCAGATGGTTTTGGCCCTGGGCATCGCGCACACCCAGTCCGCCATGGAAGCGCAGCGCGCGGTCACAGACCTTACGAACCAGCTTCTCCAGAAAAACGCGCAGAAGCTCAAGGTGGCGACGGTCGAGTCCGCCAAGGAAGCCGAGCGCGGCATCGTGGACATCGAGACGCTCACTCAGACCAACCAGATGCTCATGCAGACCATGGACGAGGTGCTCGCGATTCAGAAGGACGGCAGGCAGCGCCGCCTGAACGCAGAGAAGGAGCTCGCGAACATCGAGGATCAGCTCAAAAAGAAGCTGCTCGAGATCAATCAATAGGGGTGATTTCATGCGCCTGACGGAAAACCGGCGGATCGCTTCCGCGGTTCTTCTGGCGTGCGTCCTTCTGAGCGTGTTTGCGCTGGGCGGCTGGAAGCTCAGGGCGAAGGAAAGCGCTCTGAACGACCTGTTCGTGCTGGGCAGCGAGACGGCCCTCGCCACGCGCCACAGCATGGACGCTTATCTTGACCGCGCGGTCGAAGCCGCGAATGTGCTCGCGCAGGAGGCGAAGGGGTATGCGATCGACGAGTCGCTCGTCGGGGACGTTCTTCAATCCGCCGGCGCGCTTGGAAAGGCCAATGGCATGAACGGCAGATACGAGCCCTACTCGAACCTGACCGCGGCCGTTGAGAACCTCTATAGCGCGCTGCAGGCGGCGGGCGCGGGCGACGCCGTCCATGTGAAGGCCGCATACGGCAACTTCACGTCCGCGCAGAGTCTTTTGAAGTACGATGCCTACCACGCCGAGGCGAACTCGTACAACAAGGTCGTCGGTGCGTTTCCCGCGCGCGTCATCGGCGCCCTCTGGGGTGTCAACGAAGCTGAGACATACGGATGGTGAGCGCTGTGAGAAAAATCTGCGCGCTTCTTCTGGCGCTCCTGTTCGCGCTTGCGGTTCCCGCGCTGGCGGCGACGATCGTCCGACCAACGGATGATTTCTACGTCTACGACGGCGCGAACGTGCTTTCCGAGGACACGGAGGGTATGATCGTCTTTTCGAACGACCTTCTGTACGCGGACTGCGGCGCGCAACTCGTCGTCGTGACGGTGAAGTCCCTCGGCGGCATGGACGTCGAGGACTACGCTTACGAGCTCTTCAACGACTGGGGCGTCGGTTCCGCGACCGAGCAGAACGGCTTTGTGCTCCTGCTCGCCGTCGACGACGACACCTACGCGACCATGCCAGGCACCGGCGTCGATTACGAGATGAGCTGGGGCCAGACGAGAGAGATCATCGACACCTACCTCGAGCCCTACTTTGCGAAAAAGGATTACGACACCGGCGTTCAGCAGGTGTTCGAGGAACTCTTCGAGCGGCTCGCCGGAATCTACAATTCCGATGCGACGATCGCAAAAGGAATTCGTGACTACGGGGCGTATAAGTCCGGCGCCGCGAGCGCGGCCGCAGCGCGCCGCGGCGGCGGCGGGGGAACGGGCGATGGCGATTATGCGAGTGCGGAAACGGGGGATCGCGGCGGTGGGAGCGGGTGGTTTACCATCGTCATCGTTCTCATCATCGTGTTCTTCGTCTTCGGCGGCAGGCGGGGCGGCGGCATGATCTTCTTTAGTCCCTGTTTCTGGGGTGGACCGAGACCTCCCTTCGGCGGGGGACGGCGGCCACCTTTCGGCGGCGGCTTTGGCGGCGGAGGGCACGGCGGTTTCGGCGGCGGCGGATTTGGCGGTGGAAGCCGTGGCGGTTTCGGCGGTGGCGGTTTTGGCGGCGGACGCTCCGGCGGGGGCGGCGGTTCGAGAGGCGGCGGCGGGAGCCGGGGAAGATAAAAAACGGAGCCTCGCGGCATGCGCCCGAGGCTCATTTTGACGGAGGATAATGAGATGGCGATTCGGAGCGCGGCGCGCGGACTGATCCTGAAGGAGGGCCAGGCGCTCCTCGAAAGGCTCGCGGATGGGGAGGGCGGGGTCATGGATACCCTTCCCGGCGGCGGTCAGAATCAATACGAACCGCTGACGGAGGCGGCTGTGCGCGAGGTGCGGGAGGAGAGCGGCTACGAGGTCTCGGTGGGGAGGCTCGTCGCGGTGTGCGAGGAGATCGTCGGTGATCCTGCGCTCCGAGAACAATCCCCCGACTACACCCACCGCGTGCACCACATCTTCCTGTGCGCGGTCAAAGACATGCCGTGTGGCGCGGCGACGGAGCCCGATCTTGACCAGATGGACTGCGTCTGGATGCCGCTCACAGAGGCGGACGCGCTCGAAAGCCTGCATCCCAAGGCCATTCGAGGAAAGCTCGTCGCGCTTGCGAAGGCCGAATCCTGCGAATTTCTCGGTTGCGAATTCATATCAGACTGAAATCAGGAGGCGCATATGAAGCCGCTGTTTGAAAACGTCGATTGCGTGTCCTTCTTCGTGGACGATTTGGAAAAGGGCATCGCCTTTTACGCGGGCGCGCTGGGGCTTCGCCTCCTGTGGAAGACGCCCGTTTCCTGCGGCCTCGGGTTGGAGAAAGACGTGACGGAGGTCGTCCTCGTCAACCGGCATAACCCGACCGCGAACTTCAAGGTCGAATCTGTAGAAACAGCCCTCGAGGCGCTTCTCGCCGCGGGCGGCACGCTCGAGTACGGGCCCTTTGACATCGATATCGGGAAGTGCGCGGTCGTGGTCGACCCGTGGGGCAACCGGTACTGCGTCCTCGACATGAGCAAGGGAAGGTATGCCGTCGACGAGAAGGGTGAGGTGACGGGGGTCAAGCCGGATTGACGGGAATGCCGCGCCGTTCCGGCGCGGCATCATTGCGTTTGCAAGTCTTTTGCCTCGATGACGAAATCATACTGTAACCGATCCCGGCCGGTCAGAATATGAGGTTCCGCCTCATCCCCTGCAGGATGCCGCCTGAAGCCGCTCTTAACCAACATTTGATAGCTGGCCGCGTTGTCCTCGTAGCATCCGGCGTATAACCGATCCAATTTCAGTTGATCAAAAGCATATCGGATGGCCAACTTGCACGCGGCGGTTCCGTATCCCAGCCCCCGATACTCCTGATAAATCGTGATCGTCAAATCCGGGCAATCTCCTGACGAGATCCCGATGCGCCCGACCGAAACGTCGCGCGCCTTGTCGCGGATCGCAGCGCCCCACGGTGCGCTCCGGCTATATTCTAGATACTCTGAAAAAGTGCGGCTCAGTCTCCAGTTGTAAGCGATGACGACATCCTCCTCCAGCCAGCTTCGATACGCGAGTTCGTAATCTCCCGCGGTAAATTCCGCAAGACATATCCGCTCATCCTCGAAGAATATCCTATCCACATTATCACCTCCCAAAGCAACCGTCGACGGCTCGGGGATTGGGCCCCGGAGCCGTCGACTGACAATCCCGATATATCACCCAATCGATGATTCTGAAGAGACAATGTTCCTTCAGCGAAGGTCCGGGGCAGCGCGCCCGGTGTCCTTTTTATGCCGTCTCGATGCTGTTCGCCGCCGCGAGGTTGAGCTTCTCCACGGCCTCTTCGCGCATGCGATACTTGAGGATCTTGCCGGCGGCGTTCATGGGGAATTCGGTGACGAAATCGAAGTATTTGGGGCACTTGTGCTTGGCCATGCGGGCGAGGCAGTACTCGCGCAGCTCGTCTTTCGTGATCTCGGCGCCGCCCTTTACGATCACGCAGGCCATGATCTCCTCGCCGTACTGCTTGTCCGGCACGCCGATCACCTGCACGTCGCGCACGGCGGGATGGGTGTAGAGGAAGTCCTCGATCTCCTTCGGGTAGATGTTTTCTCCGCCCCGGATGATCATGTCCTTGATGCGCCCGGTGATCTTGTAGTTCCCGTCGGGGAGCCGCCGCGCCAGATCGCCCGTGTGCAGCCAGCCGTCCTCGTCGATGACGGCGGCGGTCGCTTCGGGCATCTTGTAGTAACCCTTCATGACGTTGTAGCCGCGCGCGACGAACTCGCCGTCCGCGTTGTCGGGAAGATCCTGCCACGTCTCCGGGTCGACGATCTTGCACTCGACGCCGAACATCGCGGAGCCGACAGTGTTCACGCGCACCTCGATGGAGTCGGTGGTCTTGGACATGGTGCAGCCGGGCGACGCCTCGGTCTGGCCGTAGGTAATGCAGATGTCGGACATGTGCATCTTCTCGAGCACGTCGCGCATGACCTTGATCGGGCAGGGCGAACCCGCCATGATTCCGGTTCTGATGTTCGTGAAGTCGGTGATCGCGAAATCCGGGTGCTCGAGCATCGCGATGAACATGGTCGGCACGCCGTGGAAGGCCGTGATCGGGAGCTTCCGGATGCACTCGAGGCTCACGCGCGGGGAGAAGGCGGGGATCGGGCTCATGGTGACGCCGTGCGTCATGGACGCGGTCATCGCGAGCACCATGCCGAAGCAGTGGAACATCGGCACGTGGATCATCATCTGGTCGTGGTGGGAAAGATCCATGCAGTCGCCGATGGCTTTTCCGTTGTTCACGACGTTGAAGTGCGTGAGCATGACGCCCTTGGGGAACCCGGTGGTTCCGGAGGTGTACTGCATGTTGCACACGTCGTCCTTGCGGATCTTCTGCATGCGGCGGTAGACCTCGCTCATCGGCACTTCGTCCGCGAGCTTTAAAGCACCTTCCCACGTGAAGCAGCCCGGCTGCTCGGAATCGACGGTCACGACGTTCCTGAGGCAAGGCAAGCGCTTGCAGAAAAGCTCGCCCGGCGCGCTGGCCGCGAGTTCCGGACACAGTTCGCGGATGATCCCGACATAGTCAGAATCCTTGAAGCCGTCGATCATGACGAGCGTATGAGTATCCGACTGGCGCAACAGGTACTCCGCCTCGTGCACCTTGTAAGCCGTGTTCACCGTCACGAGCACCGCGCCGATCCGCACCGCCGCCCAGAAGGTGATGAACCACTGGGGCACGTTCGTCGCCCAGATCGCTACGTGGTCGCCGGGCTTCACGCCCATGGCGATGAGCGCGCGCGCGAACAGGTCCACGTCGTCGCGGAACTGGGAATAGGTGCGCGTGTAGTCCATGACGGAGTATTGGAAGGCGAGATGATCCGGGAACTCCTTCACGACGCGGTCGAGCACCTCCGGGAAGGTCAGGTCAATGAGCGTGTGCTTTTTCCAGATGTACTTGCCCGTGCCGCGCTCGTCTGTCTGCATGCAGTGCTCTTCCGTATAAACATGCATGAAGTTTGCGAATTGCGGGAAGACGACGCCCGCGTCCTCAAGGCCGGGCATCCATCTTTTCACCCACTCGAGGGAGACAAAGCCTTCGTACCCGATGTTGTTCAGAAGGTCGAGCATCTCGTAGATCGGCAAATCGCCCTCACCCATCATCTTATAGACGATCTTTCCGCCCTCGACGACGGAGTCCTTGGCGTGCACGTGCCGGATGTACTTCCCGAGGTTCCCGACTGTCGTCTCAGGCGACTCGCCAAAGAAGCGGTAGGGATGGTGGATGTCCCAGAGGGCCGCGATCTCGGGGCGGTCGACGGAATCGAGGAGCCTTCTCAGCCGCGCGGTATCGGCGTAGACGCCGTTTGTTTCGCAGAGGAGGGTGATCCCCGTTCCCTTTGTGATGTCGGCGAGCGTCACGAGCGCATCGCGCACCTCGTCGTCGTTTACCTCGGCGGTGACCGGCGCGTCGAGATCGGCAAGGATGCGGATGTAGGGCGTGCCAAGCTGCTGGGCGAGGGAGATATAGTCCTTGATTTCGCGGAAGGCCGCCTCGCGGTTCTCCGCGTCGCGGATGGTGCAGCTGGAGGAAAGGCAGGGGATGGAAAGGCGCAGCTCGGAGAGTTTCCGGATCGTCGCCTCGAGGCGGCGCGCGGTAAAGGGCGGTGCCGTCACGGCGTAGATGTTGCGTCCCAGACCGCGAATCTCGATGCCGTCGAACTGGAAGTCCTTCGCCATGGTGTAGATATCGACCCAATCGAAATCGGGACACCCGATCGTTGAGAATGAAATACGCATCTCCATACCTCCACTCATAAGTATGCATATGATTGTAACATTGAAAGGCGCGCGCTTCAATGAACGAAAGGTTAAATGAGGAAATCCGCGGCGGAGCGGGCGGCGCCGCGCCCATGAAAAAACCTCCGCGCGGGCGGAGGCATTCCATCAATCGATCGTTTTCCATTTACCGAGGGACTCGCGCATGAATCCCGCAACGTCCATTCCGTATACGTCCATGAGGAACGCGCGCGTCGCGATCTCGCCGAATTTCCCGCGCCCGCACACGCGCCCGTCCTTCATGAACAGCGCCTCGTCGCTCAGCCGGAGCGCGAGGTTCACGTCGTGGAACACGCCGATCACGCAGTGTTTTCCGTCCGCCGTCCACTCTTGCAGCGCGTCGATCAGCTCGATCTGGTGCTTTACGTCCAGATGGTTCGTCGGTTCGTCCAAAAGAATCATATCCGGCTCCTGTGCGAGCGCCTGCGCGAGAAATACCCGCTGGCGCTGTCCGCCCGAGAGCCGGTCGATCTGCCTCTCGCGCAGTTCCCAGAGTCCCGTCTTTTCGAGGCAGCGCCTCACGACTTCGCGGTCGCGCGCGTTCTCCTGGCCGAAGAGCGAACGCCGCATGTGCTGGTATCTGCCGAGCATCACCGTCTCGTGGACGGAATAGGGGAAGTAGAGCGTCGTGATCTGGCTCATGACGGCGATTTTACGGGCGATTTCGCGTCGCCGCATGTCATAAATGGAGCGTCCGTCGACAAGGATTTCGCCCTTTGCGGGGATGATGCCCGCCATGGCGCGCAGAAGCGTCGTCTTTCCGCAGCCGTTCGGCCCGAGCAGAGAATAGTTTTTGCCGGGCGCGAATTCGGCCGATACGCCGTAGATGACATCCATGCCGTTGTAGCCCGCGCTCACGTTCCGAAGCGTCAGCATTTTGTCGCCTCCCTCCGCTTGCGGAAGTACACGTATGTGAAAAACGGCGCGCCGATGAGCGCCGTCACCGCACCCACGGGCAGCTCGTGCGGTGAGAGGATGGTGCGGGAGATGAGGTCGGCGATCGCCATGAAACCGCCGCCGAACAGCGCGCTCATCGGGATTGCCAGCGCATGGCGCGAGCCGAAGACGCGCCTTACGACGTGCGGAGCGATGAGGTCGATAAACCCGATCACGCCCACAAACGGCACCGCCGTTCCGGTCAAGAGCGTCGAGAGCCCGATGAGAAGGATCTTTTCCCGCCTGAGATCCACCCCCGCGGACAGCGCCTGTTCCTCGCCGAATGTCATGAGATCCATTTCCCGCGCGTGCAGGGACAGGATCGCGATTCCAACCGCTACGACGGGCAGGAGGATGAGGCAGTTCGAGAACTTCTGCCCGGCGAACGAACCCATCTGCCAGAAGACGAGCTCCTTGAGGTGCTCGGCGGAGAGCGCGGTCACGATGGTCAGCATGGCGCTCACGAACAGCGAGATCACCATGCCCGTGAGGATGATCGTATGGTTCTCCAGGGAGCCGTCGAGCCTTCGCGTGATCCCCATGGCGACGAGCACCGTCAGAAGCCCGCCCAGAAAGCCCATGAGCGGCAGCGTGTACACACCGATGAAGGGGATTGAGAGTCCCGTGAGGATGACGAGTGCCGCACAGAGCGACGCGCCGGAGGACACGCCGAGCGTGTAGGACGAGGCAAGGGGGTTTCGAAGAACCGACTGCATTACCGTTCCGCTTACCGCCAGCGCCGCGCCGGTCAGAAACGCCATCGCGACCCGGGGAAGGCGGATCGAAACGAGGATCGACGCCTTCACCCCGGTCAGCCGCCCGGCGAGGATCTGGACGATCTCGCTAGGCGAGATGCGCACGCTGCCAAGCCCCACTGCCAGAAGGAGGCAGGCGAGGCAGACGAGGGAGCAGAGCGCGATTTTATGGGAGGTCTTCATTCTTTATTTCGCGATGTTTGCGTACGCCTCGGGGTACACCGCCTGCGCCATCTCGATCAGCGCGTCGACGATGTGCTCGTTCGCGAGGGAGGCGGCGGCGTTGTCGATGTAGTAGACCGCTCCGCCAGCGACGGCGGTCACGTTCTCCCAGCCGGGACGGGCGAGGATCTCGGCGACCGGGTCTTCCAGATAGTTGACCGAGGTCAGGATGACGTCCGGGTTCGCGGCGATGGCCGCCTCCTCGGTGACGGAAATCCAGCTCTCCTGATCGCCCATGGCGTTGGTCGCACCGATGAGGGTGATCATCTCGTCGAGGAAGGTGCCGGTTCCGAAGGAGTAGAGGTAGGGGAGCGCGCCGATCTCGAAAAACACGCTCTTCTTGTCTGCGATGGTCGCGCCGATCGCCGCGATTTCATCGATCTTCGCCTGCATTCCGTCGACCATCGTTTGACCCTCGGTCTCCACGCCGAAGACGGACGCGATGAAGAGGATGTCCTCCTTGATCGCCTCGATGGAGCCGCTGGAGGGGACGACCGCCACGCACACGCCCATGTCGACGAGCGTCTGGAAGGGGTTGCTCCCCTCGACGAAGGACATGGAGGTGACGATCACGAGGTCCGGCTCGAGCGCCGCGATCTGCTCGACGTCCGGGGCCATCAGGTTAAACTGCGGAAGGGAAGAGAGGGCGGGCACGTAGACGGGGGAATAGGTGTCGCATGCGATGACGCGGTCGAGAAGTCCCAGATCGTCCAGCGTCTGGGCGACGGCGCTGTTCATGCAGATCACCCTCGTCGGGTTCTCGGGCAATGCAATCTCGTTGCCCGCGCGGTCGGTCGTCGCCTGCGCGCACGCGGCGGACATGACGAGCGTCAGGATAAGCAGCAGGGAAAAGAGCTTCTTCATGGTTGTATCTCCTTCTTTCTTCCACGCCCTTGCGGACGCGAGGATCAGTATTCAATGCCCTTGCGGGCGGATAGTCCCTTTTCGCCGTAATAATGCCGGATCTCGCGCATCTCGGTCATGAGGTCGGCGATTTCGGCCGCAAAGGCGGGCGCGCCGCGCCCGGTAAACAAAAGCTCCACCGAATCCGGCCTCGCCAGCGCGCACGCGCGCCACGCGTCTTCGGAGATCAGGCCCAACCGGCAGGCGACGTTGATCTCGTCCGCGACCACGAGGTCGTAGTCCCCGGACGCCATCGCTTCGCGAATCCGCGCAAGCCCCGCCTGCGCGCACGCATGGTCGTCTGCCGTCTCGGCGCGCCCCGCAAGCATGCCTTCGCCCGTGCCGAACTGTTCGACATGGACGCCGGGGAGCGACTTCAGAACGCCGATCTCGCTGTAGGCGTCGTCCTTGATGAACTGGCCGAAGAACACGCGCAGCCCTGCGCCGGACGCGCGCACCGCGAGCCCGATCGCCGCCGTTGTCTTCCCCTTCCCGTTTCCCGTATAGACCTGAAACTGTCCGTTTTTCAATCCGCTTCCTCCGTCCTGGGGATCCTGGCGAACGAGACCGGCGTTCCGTTCGCGAGCCGAATCGCGTACCCACGCCCGTACCCGGGCTGCCACTCGTAGAAGTTCCGGTTTTCCGCCGGAAACGCGCGCGCCATAAGGTTCGATATGACGCCCCCGTGCGTGACGACGAGGAAGTCCCGGTCCGCCATGACCAGCGCGTCGAACGCCGCGAAGACGCGCGCTCGGAACGCGTTGGCGCTCTCTCCGCCCGGACAGACGAAAGCGCCCGCTTCGTCCGCGATCCAGCGGAGGTATTCCGCGTCCTGTTTCATCTCCTCATAGCTTCGCATTTCAAATGCGCCGAAGTTCATTTCCATGAGCGCGGGCATTTCGCCGTGCGATACGTCCCCGTAAAGCGTCCGAAGCGTCTCATTTGCCCTGCGCATTCCGCTTGTCAGAAACATCAGTCCTTCCGGCGCGGGATATCCGGTCATGCTCTCAAGTTCCAAAAGCCCGCGCGCGCTCAGTGGCTCGTCCGTCGCGCCGCAGTAGAGCCGCCTTTCGTTCGCGGCCGTGCGCCCGTGGCGGATGAGATAGACGACGCTCATTTGATTACCTGTCCGATCCCGCAGAACACCCGGTGAACGCGCGCCGCATCGCCCGCGAGGTACGCGAGCAGCCGTCCCGTTTCCTCGCGCCAGGCGCGCATCTCGGGGTCGATGGGCACCACGCCCGAGGAGATGTCGTCCGCGATGAGCACGCAATGCGCCCACGCCTCCCTGCGTTCCTTGAAAAAGGCGACCGACGAACGATTTTCACGCAGACAACCGAGCACGAACCGCTCGATGTGTTCGACGATGTCCGCCGAAAAATCCGGCTCCGCGCCGTCCTGTCTGCAGGT
The DNA here is from genome assembly GCA_023444095.1 of Bacillota bacterium. Classification (GTDB taxonomy): domain Bacteria; phylum Bacillota; class Clostridia; order Christensenellales; family Aristaeellaceae; genus RUG11247. The sequence continues at coordinate 28,255 of JAEZRP010000031.1, read as the reverse complement.
AAAGACCGTACCCGATGCCTGTATCGAATTCCGGGCGTATTCCATTTTTCCCTGAAACGCTCCGCCGATGATGAGTTCCATTTGATCTCCTTTCAAAGGACCGCCATTGCGATCAGCCCGCAGGTCTCGGCGACCGAGAGCGCGCAGCCCGCGAGGTCGCCAGAAAACCCGCCGAGCATCCCGTAAGCCTTGCGCATGGTGAGCGCGTAGCCGGCGATCACGAAGACGCAGGCGACGCCGCCGCGCCAACCCGAGAAGAGAGAAAACAGGACGCAGAGAGCCGCGAAGACCGCACCCGAGATCGCCCCGGCGTGATCCGCCTTCCCCGCGTACTCGCTGTGCGCAAGGGGCTTCAGCCGCGACACGCAAAATGCCGAGCACGCGCGGGAGAGGACCGGGATGAACAGAAGGGTGAGGAGGTTCCCCCCGCCTTCCAACAGCGCGAACGCCGCCCCGTAGCCCGCGAGCAGCAGGCACGAAAGCGCGATCACGGAGAACGAACCTGTGTGCGGGTCCTTGAGGATCTCCAGTCGCTTTTCGAGCGGTCTCCATGAGAGCACGGCGTCTGCAGTGTCCATGTAGCCGTCGAGGTGAATTCCGCCCGTCATGAGGATGGGAAGGATCACGAGGGCCGCTGCTGCGAGCGCGGGCGCGACGCAGAGCGCGCGCAGCACCGCCCCCGCCGCGAGCCAAAGCCCGCCGAGCAGGAGCCCGACCGCGGGCAAACATGCGATCATGAGGGACCGGAGCCCCTCGTCCCAGGGCCGATAGAAAACCGGAAGCGCGGTAAACATCCCAAGGCACATGAACAGCGCCCGAATGCCCCTTTGCGTCGCGCCGAGGAATAGAAAAAGTCCGCTCACCACGTCGCCGCCCCCTTGTGAAAGATTAGGATCCCGTTCACGACTTCGATCAGCGCGTCGCACGCCGCCCCCACGCGTCGGTCGATCTCCGCGAGTCCGCGCCGATAGTCCTCGACGAGCTCCGGATAGATCGCCGCATCCGAGAAGATGTAGTCAGACACGAGCACGGTTCTCGGCGCACGGGCGACGAATTCAATCAGCTCGCCAGCGATCCGCCCGGGCGCGCCGGGGTCGACCGAGCCGTCCGGCAGGAACATCTCGTTGGACAGAAGCGCCGTCACGCTGTCGATCAGGAATGCGCCGTTCGCGTCCGCCTCCGAAAGACATCCCAATATCCCACGGCCGCACTCGACGGTCTCGAAGCCCCAGCCGTCGCGTTCGCCGATGTGCCGCCGGATGCGCGCGCGGTCCTCCTCGTCGTGGGGGATCATGGTCGCGACGTAGTAGAGCGGCGTCCCGAGCGCCTTCGCGATTTTTTGCGCGTGGGTGGATTTCCCATTCTTGCAGCCGCCGGAAATGTAGACGCCCATGTTCTACCTCTGAAGCCGGGAATCCCGGCGAATTTCAGCGAGATACCCGTCGTCGATCCTGGCATCGGCAAATGTGCCCATTTCCCTCAGAACCGTGAGCGCCGCGTCGATCACCTCGAACGCGATGGGACAGCCGCTCCCTTCGCCAAGCCGCATCTCAAGCTCGAGCATGGGGGAGAGGGCGAGTGATTCCATCGCGCGTGCGTACCCCGCCTCGCACGAGTCGTGAGAGGCGAACATGTAGTCCGCCGCACGAGGACACAGCCGAAATGCGCACAGCGCCGCCACGGCAGAGATGTAGCCGTCGATCACCACCGGAAGCCGCGCTCGCGCGGCGCCGAGGTACGCGCCCGCCATCGCCGCGAGGTCGAAGCCTCCGACTTTCGCAAGCACGTCCACAGGGTCTGCCGGATCGGGTCTTTCGCGCGCGATGGCCTCCGTGACGATCTCGCGCTTGCGCGCGAAGCCCGTGTCGTTCACGCCGCCGCCCCGCCCTACCGTCATTTCCGGCGGAAGGCCCGTCAGGCAGGAGAGCACGGCCGAGGAGGTCGTCGTGTTTCCGATGCCCATCTCGCCGATGCCGACGATCTCGATCCCATCGCGCTTCGCCTTCTCGGCGGTCTCGACGCCGACGCGGATCGCCAGAAGCGCCTCTTCTCGCGTCATCGCCGCTTCCTTCGCGATGTTTCTCGTTCCGCAGGCGATCTTGCGGTTTTCGACGCCGGGATGCTCGAAATCCGCGTTCACGCCCACGTCCACGACATGCAGCTCCGTGTGAAAATGGCGGGCAAGCGTCGCGACCCCGGTCAGCCCGCGCGCGAAGTTGATCGTCTGCATGAGCGTGACCGACTGTGGCGCGGACGCCACGCCCTCCGCCACGACGCCGTTGTCTGCCGAGAAGATGAGTACCCTCCGCTTCTTCGCCGCGCCCGCGATGCCCCCGACGATCCCCGAAAACCGAACGGAGATGTCCTCGAGCCGTCCAAGGCTGTGTGGGGGCTTGGCGAGTTCGTCCTGCCGCGCACGCGCTTCCGCCATCGCGCCCTCGTCCAAAGGTCCGATCGCCGCGACCAAATCCCTGATGAAATCTTCCATGCAGTTTCCTCCCGCAAAAGAAAAAGGTTTGCGTCAGCGCATGACGCAAACCCAAGAACAATCCTCAGTTGTGCCGCGAACGGTTCCCATTTTCGCGATGCCGCGTCGCCGTCGGCTTGGCATAGCACCGCTACACCTTCGCCTCGGCTCCTTGCCTTGAACGAAAATGGTACGCCGTTTTTCCGGCATAACTGGTCTTGCTCAATCGGGGACGCTCCCGGATGCCGCGAGAGGCCGCCATGCGAATGCGGGCAGGTATCCTGGCTTTTGCCGTCCGCGCCCGCCTTCCCAGCCCGAGGGCCAGTGACATTCTGGGCGCGGCTGCCGATTTCCCGGCGGCAAATACAGTAGCGGTCCTGCTCAGGCGTTTCACCTGATTCCCTTTTGGCCCATCCCCGAAGGGAGGGCACCCGCAGTTCCTAATTTGCGATCAGTATAACAGGTTGTTCCGTATTTTGCAATACTATTTTGCCGTAATGATTGAATGATCCCCAAAAGGCAGATTGCGCGCAAATTTGACGTTCACAAGGGATAAGGCAAGAAAGAAGGCCTCGGCGTTCGGAAAACGCCGGGCCTCGTCATATGTAAGCGAAGTCAGGAGAAATAGTGCGGCTTCACGTCATCCGGAATCAGGCAGCGGTAGCGGTCGCCGTCAAGCCTCTTCTCGAACTCCGCCCGCGCCTTTTCGATGCGCGCGGGATTGTCGAACAGGATTTCCGCCGCGCGCGCCATCAGCCTGCCCGCCTGCAGCATGCCCTTGTGTGCGACGGAGGATTTCCCCTGCGCCACCCATTGCCAGGAGTGTGCGTTCGCGCCGTAGGAGAAGCAGTTGACGTTGATCTGCGCGGTCGGGATGACCCAGCTTACGTCGCCCACATCCGTCGAGCCCATGGAGCAACGTTCGTTGCGCTCCGTCTCGATGTAGACATCGCACAGTTGGGAATGGACGATGTTCTCCTTGAGCGCGCGCTTGTCCTTCACCTCCGCGGGGATGATCGTCAGAAGCTCTCCGATGTCGTAGGTATCCTTGAATGTTTTCGCGTACGCGCGCTCTTCGTCGGTATACGCCGGTACGCCCAGCGACCGGAAGGCCTCCTCGAACACGTCCTCAAGCGCGAAATTCGGGATGGTGTTGCTCAGCCCTTCGTCGAAGCGGATATCGAGCGACGTGCCCGTCATGAGCGCCGCGCCGTGCGCGATGTCCTTCACGCGGTCATAGAGCGCGAGGCACTTCGGGTTGGTCGACGAGCGCACGAAGTAGCGCAGCTCCGCCTCCGCCTGCACTACGTTGGGCGACTTGCTGCCGACGTCCGCGTAGGCATAGTGCACGCGGTCGGTGTCCTCCATGTGCTCGCGCAGGTAGTTGACGCCAACGTTCATCAGTTCGCACGCGTCGAGCGCGCTCCTGCCCAGATGCGGCGCGCCCGCCGCGTGTGCCGATACGCCGCGGAAGCGGAAGTAGCACTGGATGCAGCTCTGGCTCGAGCCTGTCGAGATCATGTTGAACTGAGAGGGATGCCAGGTGAGCGCGATATCGCAGCCGTCGAAGAAGCCGTCGCGCGCGAGGTACGCCTTGCCGGAGCCGGATTCCTCGCCCGGACAGCCGTAGATCTTTACCGTGCCTTTTGTTCCGCGCGCCTTCAAGGCATCGCGGAATAAAAGTCCCGCCGCGATCGCGCCGACCCCGAGCAGGTGGTGCCCGCAGCCCTGCCCCATGTCGCGTCCAGGGACCGGGCGCGGCTCAGCGACATCCGCCTCCTGGGAAAGGCCGTAGAGCGCGTCGAATTCCGCGAGAAACGCGATCACGGGCGCGCCCTCGCCCCACGTCGCCACATAGCCCGTCACCGTATCAGCCGCGTTTTCAGTAACGGCAAAGCCTTGCGATTTCAGGTATTCCACCTGCGCCGCGCTCGATTCGAACTCCCGGAACCCAGGCTCGGGGTGCTCCCAGGCCCAGTCCGCGAGCCGGATGAGGTCGGCCTCGTACTTTTCAAGCATTGTATGCCTCCGTCAGTGCACAATAACTTCCCAAAATGTCGGCTCGTACGTCGCCACGATAGCGACGACGCAGCTCGTGTCGTCCGCGCAGGGAATCTCAATCGTCGTGCGGTATCCGTTGCTGAGCGTGCGCGGCGTGATCCGCGTGCACGCGCCACCACGCGCATCATCAAATGGGAAAGAACCAGAAGCGCTCCCGCGAGTCCCCCGAACGCATACTCCGTCCACGCTTCGTTCGGAAAGAACCGGGTAGAGAGAACGAGGAAAAGGATCAAGCAAAGCACAAAGAACCGCTGCGCGTTTCTGCGGTACCGGATGCTCAACTCACCCTTCACGCGCTTTTCCCTCAGTCGAGAATCACGTTCCAGAAGTCCGGGCTGTAGACAGCGGTGACCGTGATCTCGCAATACTCGCCCCCGTCGCTGTTGCAGAAGATGTCAAACGGATAGCCCCTCTGCAGTAGGCTCGGGGTCAGAACGGCGTTCGCGCTGCCCGTCGCGCGGTGGGTCTTTCTTTCAGAGACGTAAGTCGAGACGCCTTCCACGGCGAGTTGCTTGCGCTGTTCGACGCGCGCAACGCCGTTTTGAGGCACGCGTGCTCCTTCGATCGAGACGCTCACGTCCCAGTCGGTCACATAGCCCTTACCCGTCACGTTGTAGTAGTTGTCCTCGTATGAAAAGCGTACAGGGACGACCCCGGACGCGGGGATCTGGGTGACCGCGTCGTCGTACTTTATGTAGTACGTCGCGCGCAACCCCACCGTCGACACGACAAGGAGCGCCGGGATCAGGAAGAGCGCGGCGACCGCGCCTTTCGTGTGCCGTTTTCGAAGCGCGAGCCACAAAGCAGCCGAAAGGATCGCCGCGATGCCCGCAAATATGGCATAGTTCCCGTAATCGCCTTCCGTCGCGCCGGGGATCATCTCAAAGGAAAGGACCAGGAAAAGGATCAAACCGCCCGGGAAAAACGCGCCGCGCGCGAAGCGTTCTACACCCGGCTTCGGCGCGTTCAGCGTCTTTTTTTCACAATAAGGGCAGACGACGCTCGCGTCGTTCACCTCTCGTCCGCAGCGCGCACAAGTCATGTGATCCCTCCGCCATTTTCTTCCATACAATTATCCTACATGCAGTGAAATGGATTGTCAAGGGAAAAAGAAGAGGGCGTCCCACATCAAGATCCTGACTACAGCATCGGCTTCAAGAAATGGCCCGTGTAGCTCTCATCGCATCGCGCGATTTCCTCGGGCGCACCCTGCGCGACGATCGTTCCGCCGCCCGATCCGCCCTCGGGGCCGAGGTCGATGATGTGGTCGGCGATCTTGATGACGTCGAGGTTGTGCTCGATCACGATCAGCGTGTTCCCCTGGTCCGCGAGCTTTTCGAGCACCTGATTGAGCCGCTCCACGTCCGCGATGTGCAGTCCCGTCGTCGGCTCGTCGAGAACGTAGATCGTGCGCCCGGTCGCGCGCCGCGCAAGTTCCGACGCGAGCTTGATGCGCTGCGCCTCGCCGCCGGAGAGCTCCGTCGAGGGCTGGCCGAGCTTCACGTACCCGAGTCCCACGTCCTGCATGGTCTGGATGTAATTCGCGATGCGTGGCAGCGGCGCGAAGAACTCCAGCGCCTCGTCGACCGTCATCTCGAGCACTTCGTAGATATTTTTGCCCTTGTAGCGTACCTCGAGCGTCTCGCGGTTGTAGCGCCGCCCGTGGCAGACGTCGCAGGGCACGTAGACGTCCGAGAGGAAATGCATTTCGATCTTCGTGATGCCGTCGCCCGAGCACGCCTCGCAGCGCCCGCCCTTGACGTTGAAGGAGAAGCGGTTCGCCTTGTAGCCGCGCGCCTTCGCGTCCGGGGTGGAGGCGAACACATCGCGGATCATGTCGAACACGCCCGTATACGTTGCGGGATTCGAGCGCGGCGTACGTCCGATGGGCGACTGGTCGATGGCGATGATCTTGTCGAGCTGAGAGACGCCGTCGATCCCGTCGTGCGGGCCGGGGCGCTGGCGCGAGCGGTTGAGGTCACGCGAGAGCGCCTTAAAGACGATCTCGTTGACGAGCGACGACTTGCCGCTCCCGGACACGCCCGTCACGCAGGTGATGACCCCGAGGGGGATCTTTGCGTCGATGCCCTTCAGGTTGTTTGCCCGCGCGTTTTTGACTGTGAGCCAGCCCGTGGGCGTTCTTCGGGACCCGGGCAGCGGCACTTTGCGCCTTCCGGAGAGGTAGAGACCCGTGACGGAGTTTTCGTCTGCCATGATCTCCTCCGGCGTGCCCTGCGAGACGATGTGTCCGCCGTGGATGCCCGCGCCGGGGCCGACGTCCACGATGTAGTCGGCGGCGCGCATGGTGTCCTCGTCGTGCTCGACCACGATCAGCGTGTTTCCGATATCCCGCAGATTTTTGAGCGTCGAGAGCAGCTTCTCGTTGTCCCTCTGGTGAAGCCCGATGGAAGGCTCGTCGAGGATGTAGAGGACGCCTACGAGCGACGAACCGATCTGCGTCGCGAGCCGGATGCGCTGCGCCTCGCCGCCCGAGAGCGTGCCCGCGCTCCTCGAGAGGGTGAGGTAGCTGAGCCCCACATTCTCCAGAAATCCGAGCCTCGAATCGATCTCCTTTAGAATCTGGTGGCCGATGATCCGCTCCTTCTCGGTAAGCTCGAGCCGGCCCACGAACGCGCGCGCGCCGATGATGGACATCTCGCTGAGCTCCGCGATGGAGCTTCCTCCCACCGTGACCGCGAGCGCCTCTTTCTTGAGCCTCTGTCCGCCGCAGGTCGGGCACGGCGCATGGGTCATGTAGCTTTCGTACACCTGCTTCATGCCCTCGGAGTTCGTCTCGCGGTAGCGCCTCTCGAGGTTCGTGATGATGCCCTCGAAGGGGGCCGTGTAGGTTCCGACCGAGCCGTCGCGGTTGTAGGAGATCTTGAGCTTCTCGCCGTTCGTGCCGAAGAGGATCTTGTCGACCACCTCGTCGGGCAAATCGGCGATGGGCGTGTCGATTGAGAAGCCGTATTTGTCCGCGAGCGCCTGCATATAGGACTGGGCGATGGTGTCCGTGTCGCCGCTGTTCCAGCCCGAAACACGGATCGCGCCTTCCGCGAGCGACTTCGAACGGTCAGGGATGACGATGTTCGGGTCGATCTTCAATAGAATGCCGAGGCCCGTGCACGTCGGGCACGCGCCGTAGGGGTTGTTGAACGAGAACATGCGGGGCGTGAGCTCCTCGATGGAGACGTTGCAGTCCGGGCAGGCGTAGTTCTGCGAAAAGAGCGTGTCTGCCCCATCCTGCAGATTCGCGATCACGAGCCCGCCCGAGAGCTTCATCGCCGTCTCGAGCGAGTCCGTGAGCCGGGACTCCACGCCCTCGCGGATGATGAGTCGGTCGACGACGATCTCGATGGTGTGCTTCTGATTCTTGTTGATCTTGGGCGGATCGGAAAGCTCGCAATACTCGCCGTCCACGCGCGCGCGCACGAAGCCCTGCTTGAGGTAATCCTCGAGCATCTTCACGTGCTCGCCCTTGCGCGCGCGAACGACCGGTGAGAGAATGATGACGCGGGAGCGGTCGGGATACTGCATGATCTGATCGACGATCTGGTCGACCGTCTGCTGCTTGATCTCCCGGCCGCACACGGGACAGTGCGGGATGCCGATGCGCGCGTACAGTAGGCGCAGGTAGTCGTGGATCTCCGTGACGGTGCCGACCGTCGAGCGCGGATTTTTCGAGGTCGTCTTCTGGTCGATGGAGATGGCGGGGGAGAGGCCGCCGATGTAGTCCACATCCGGCTTGTCCATCTGTCCCAGGAACTGGCGCGCGTAGGAGGACAGCGACTCGACGTAGCGCCGCTGGCCCTCGGCGTAGATGGTATCAAACGCGAGAGACGATTTTCCCGAGCCCGAGAGCCCGGTAAACACGATCAGCTTGTCGCGTGGAATTTCGAGCGATATGTTCTTGAGGTTGTGCACCCGCGCGCCCTGGATTACGATGGTGTTCATCATACGAGGAGGTTCCTTTCAAAAAGCCATTTCACGGACGCCCTGAGCCCGGGTTCATCCTTGGTTTCGAGTACCGCGCGCCCGTTCTGTGCCATTCGGAGGACCGCGGGGACATCGATCTCGCCCGTTCCCAGCGGCAGATGACAGCGCGTTCCCACCGCGTCGTGCAGATGAAGATGCCTCACTCTGTCCGCCCGTGCGGCGTAGTAGCTGCGCGCGCGCCCGCCGTCGGCGAAATCGTGCCCGCAGTCGTATGTGAGGGAAAAGGCGGGGGAGAGGAGCAGCAGGTCGAGCGCGTCGGTCAGATGGTGAAGGCCCCCGAACGACGTGTTCTCGACACAGATCGAAACCACGCCGCCCGCCGCCTCGTCCATCTCGTCCCGGAATCGCTCGATCCCGCTCCGCACCAAGTCCCAATACCGGTCGAACAGGGAAACCTTCCCGCCCGGCAGCGTAAAGGAAACGCCCATGGGCATGTGCATGTTGACGACCGGCATCCCCACCGCGCGCGCGAGGGCGACGGCCCGGACGGCGGTCGTCCGGTACGCCTCGGCGACGAGCGGGTTGAAGTCGAAGGGATTGAGCGCCTCGTCGAGGTGGAGCGTGAAGCACGCGCCGTCCCCTTGGAACGCCGCCGTGCGGAGTCCGTCCACCTGGTACATGGGCAGGTTCATATTGATCTCGACGAATTTCAGCCCGAGATCGCGGCAGAGTGCGACCGAGTCCGCGAGGGACGCGTGTCCAATGAGCGTCGGCATGCCGAAATCCGTCACGCGCGCCTCCTCTTGTTGCCCTTGCGGCGGCCCATGCGTGACTGTTCGCCCGTCGCCATGGGCTTTTCTCCGCGCAGCTGGAGCAACTGGTCGCGGATCTTTGCCGCCTTCTCGAAGTCGAGGTTTCCGGCGGCGGCGAGCATCTGCTCCTCGAGCCGGTCGATGGCCATCGCGCGCTCCTCTTCGTCCATGCCCGCGCTCGCGTCCTCGCTGGGCGCGCGGGAGACCTCCATGAGCTGGCGGATGGCGGTTCTGACGGTCTGCGGCGTGATGTGATTTGTCTCGTTGTACGCCTGCTGGATGACGCGGCGGCGGTTCGTCTCTTCGATGGCGCGCCGCATGGAGTCCGTGAGCCCGTCCGCGTACATGATGACGCGCCCGTCCACGTTGCGCGCCGCGCGCCCGATGGTCTGGATAAGGCTCGTCTCCGAACGGAGGAAGCCCTCCTTGTCGGCGTCGAGGATCGCGACCAGCGCAACCTCGGGAAGATCGAGTCCCTCGCGCAGAAGGTTGATGCCCACGAGCACGTCGTACTCTCCGAGCCTCAGCGAGCGGATGAGCCGGATGCGCTCCAGCGTCTCGACGTCCGAGTGGAGGTACTCCACCTTTACGTCCAGCTCGCGCAGGTAGCCCGTCAGGTTCTCCGCCATGCGTTTCGTGAGCGTCGTGACCAGAACCCGCTGCCCGGCCTCCGCGCAGGTGCGGATCTCGCCGATCAGGTCGTCCACCTGGCCGTCGGCGGGCTTCACGATGATCTCGGGATCGATGAGACCCGTGGGGCGGATGATCTGTTCCACCACCTGCTCCGCGCGCTCTAGCTCGTAGGGGCCGGGCGTGGCGGACACGTAGATGGCGGAGTGGACCTTCTTCTCAAACTCATGGAACTTGAGCGGCCGGTTATCGTACGCGGCGGGCAGGCGGAAGCCGTAGTCGACGAGAGAGCGCTTGCGCGCGTAATCGCCGTTATACATCGCACGTACCTGCGGTACCGTTACGTGCGCCTCGTCGATGAACAGAAGGAAGTCCTTCGGGAAGTAGTCCATGAGCGTATACGGCGGCTCACCCTCCGTCCGCCCGTCGAAGTAGCGCGAGTAGTTCTCGATGCCGGAGCAGTAGCCGATTTCCCGCAGCATCTCGATATCGTAGTGCGTGCGCTGCTCGAGCCGCTGTGCCTCGAGGAGCCTGTCGCTCTCCCGGAACTCGATGAGGCGCGCGGACAGGTCGTCCTCGATCTGGGCGATGCACTTTTCGAGCTTGTCGCGCGAGGCCGCGTAGTGGGAGGCTGGGAAGATCATCACGTGGGAAAGGTGTCGCAAGACAGCGCCGTTCACGATCTCGATCTCCGAAATGCGCTCGATCTCGTCCCCGAAGAACTCGACCCGAAGCGCCTTCTCCTGCTCGGAGGCGGGAATGATCTCCACCGTGTCGCCGCGCACGCGGAACGAGCCGCGCTCGAACTCGAAGTCGTTTCGCGCGAACTGGATGTCCACGAGCCGCCGGAGCAGGTCGTCGCGCTCGATGTGCTGGCCCTCGCGGATGGAGACGGTCAGTTTCGCGTATTCCTCCGGGTTTCCGAGGCCATAGATGCAGCTCACGGACGCCACGATCACCACGTCTCGCCGCTCGGTGAGCCACATGGTGGCGCTGTGGCGCATGCGGTCGATCTCGTCGTTGATGGACGAATCCTTTTCGATGAATGTGTCGGTGGAGGGGATGTACGCCTCCGGCTGGTAATAGTCGTAGTAGGACACGAAATAGCCCACCGCGTTTTCGGGGAAGAACTCCCGAAACTCCGCGGCAAGCTGGGCCGCCAGCGTCTTGTTGTGCGCGATGACGAGCGCCGGGCGGTTCAGGTTCTTGATGATGTTCGCCATGGTGAAGGTTTTGCCCGACCCCGTGACGCCCAGGAGCACCTGATGGCGCATGCCGCTTTCGACGCCCTCCGTCAGCTTCTCGATCGCCTGCGGCTGGTCCCCCGTCGGTCTGTAATCGGAATGCAAGTCAAACAAAGCATGCACCTCCTCAATGCCTGCTATTATAACACGAGTGTGTTTTCATGTACATCGGGAGCGGCCATATTTAAACTGATGTTCGATTACGCTCTCAAACTTTCTTGTACATCCATTTCTCCCGCCCGTACCGGAACAGCCCGATCGCCGCGCGGCAGGAAAGCCCGAGGATGTTCGCGAGGTAGACGCCCGAGATGCCCATCCCGAATGCGTAGCCGAAAAGCCATGTGAGCGGCAGCCGGACGAGCCACACGCCGACGAACGTCTGGAACATCACGAATTTCACGTCGCCGCCCGCACGCAGGCAGGGATCGACCACGTTGACGGACGCGACGGGTACTGCATACCAGACGAGGAGCCACAACGCCGACTTCGCGCCGGAAATTACGCCCGGATCATTCGTGTAAAGGGGAGCGAGCCGGAGGGAGAGAAGCGCGATCACAAGGTAGAGCCCGAGGCCGATGGGCAGGAACGTGAACAGCAGACCGGTCCCGAACCGTTTCGCTTCCCGCTGGCGCTGCGCGCCGATGAGCTGACCGACAAAGGTGGTCGCGAGCGCCGCTGAGATCGAGAGCGGGATGTTCGCGAAGGAGTTGAGGGAGTTCGCGACGTTGTAGACCGTCGCCTGCGCAGTTCCCAGCCCCACGACAAGCGCGTTCGCGATGATGTAGCCGATCTGGATAAACGTCTGCTCAAACGTGGTCGGCAGTCCGATCTTTACGATCCGCCGGATGGTTTCCCCGTGCGGACGCAGGATATCGCGCGCGCGCACATGGAAGCTCTCGTGGCTCCGCATGGCGAGGAACAGCGCCATCGCGCCGCCGATCGTCCGGCAGAGCACGAACGAAAGCGCCGCGCCCAATACGTTCATAGGGAAGGCGACGATGAAGAGGTATGCAAACAGGATTTGAGAAAGGTTGACGACGAACGCCGTCGCGAGGGGCGCGCGGGAATTGCCGCTCGCGCGCAAAACACTCATGAGAACGTTCCACAGCATGAACCCCGGAATCGAAAGGGAGACGACGCGGAAGTAGCGCACGGCCTCTGAAAAGAGCTGCGCGTCCGCCTTCGGCATGGAAAGCCGCATGAGCGGCGTTGCGGCCAGCATGGAAAGCGCGGTCAGCGCGACCGACAACACGGCGGTCATGAGGATCGACTGCTCGACCGTGCGAGAGGCGTCCCTCGTCTCCCGCGCGCCGATGAGCCGCGCGGTGAGCACGGAAGAGCCGACGCTTAGAAGCGAAAACGCCGCGACGTAGAGACTGACGATGAGGTTCGCGGTGTTCGTCGCCGCGAGCGCGCTCGACGAAATCCTCCCCATGAGCGTTGAAAACACGATGCCGATCAAGACCGTCACCATGTTTTCGAGCGTCACCGGAATGACGAAACGCGCCACCTGATGTTCGGTTTCGGCTCGCATGCCCCGCCTCCACGCGCTTACCTGATCTTGGGGTCGATACCCGCCCACTTGCACAGCAGCTTCGAAAGCGCCGCGAAGAGCGAGAGGATGGCGCAGAGGGAAAACACGGCGATGCCGACCGCGCGATAGAACGAGTCGTGGTACGCGATCGCCGAGCCGAGCCCCACAAAGCCGATCAGGAGCGGATAGTATTCGTATTTCGCGATCACCCTGGAAAACTTCGCGAGCGCGGTCAGAAAGCTCATGACGGATGCACCCCTTGAACATGGAAAAGCGCCGGGATACACAGTCACCCGGCGCGTTTCCTTCTTATTTCTTCCCGGATTCTTCGACCGCGACGGCGACCGCGACGGTCGCGCCGACCATGGGGTTATTGCCCATGCCGATGAGGCCCATCATCTCGACGTGCGCCGGAACGGAGGAGGAGCCGGCGAACTGCGCGTCGGAATGCATGCGGCCCATGGTGTCGGTCATGCCGTAGGAGGCAGGACCGGCTGCCATGTTGTCGGGATGGAGCGTTCTGCCCGTGCCGCCGCCGGAGGCGACCGAGAAGTAATTTTTGCCCATGTCCCAGCACTCCTTCTTGTAGGTGCCGGCGACGGGATGCTGGAAGCGAGTGGGGTTTGTGGAGTTGCCGGTGATGGACACGCCGACGTTCTCAAAGTGCATGATCGCCACGCCCTCACGCACGTCGTCTGCACCATAGCAGCGCACCTTCGCGCGCTCACCGTCGGAATAGGACTTCTCCATGACGACCTTCAAATCACTCGTCCCGTAATCGAACTGCGTCTGGACGTAGGTAAAGCCGTTGATGCGGGAGATGATCATCGCGGCGTCCTTGCCGAGGCCGTTGAGAATCACGCGCAGCGGGGTCTTTCTCACCTTGTTGGCGTTTCGGGCGATGCCGATCGCGCCCTCCGCAGCCGCGAAGGACTCGTGGCCCGCGAGGAAGCAGAAACACTCGGTCTCCTCGCGCAGAAGCATCGCGCCGAGGTTTCCATGGCCGATGCCGACCTTGCGCTGGTCGGCGACGGAGCCGGGCACGCAGAATGCCTGCAGGCCCTCGCCGACGCACTCGGCGGCTTCCGCGGCGGTCTTGACGCCCTTTTTGAGCGCGATACCCGCGCCGAGCGTGTAGGCCCAGACCGCGTTTTCAAATGCGATCATCTGGACGCCGCGCACGATCTTGTCGCAGTCGACGCCCTTGGACAGGTTGTAGGCCTTGAGATCTTCGAAATCCTTGAAGCCGTACTTCTCGAGCACGGGCTGGATCTGAGCAATTCTTCTCTCGTATCCTTCGAACAGAGCCATGTCTCGCACCTCCTCTTACTGCTTGCGCGGGTCGATGTGCTTTGCCGCGCCTTCGTAGCGGCCATAGGTGCCGATGTTCTTCTCGTAGGCTTCCTTGGGATCGACGCCCTTTTTGATGGCGTCCATCATCTTGCCGAGGGAGACGAACTTGTAGCCGCAAATCTGGTCGTCCTCATCGAGGGCGATGGAGAGCACGTAGCCTTCGGCCATCTCCAGGTAGCGCGCGCCCTTGAGGCGGGTGCCGTACATGGTGCCGATCTGGGAACGGAGGCCCTTGCCGAGATCCTCGAGGCCCGCACCGATGGCAAGGCCGTCGTCGGAGAACGCGGACTGGGAGCGGCCGTAGACGATCTGAAGGAAGAGCTCGCGCATGGCGGTGTTGATGGCGTCGCATACGAGGTCGGTATTGAGCGCCTCAAGGATGGTCTTGCCGGGCAGGATCTCACTCGCCATCGCGGCGGAGTGGGTCATGCCGGAGCAGCCGAGCGTCTCGACGAGCGCCTCCTCGATGATGCCGTTTTTGATATTGAGGGAAAGCTTGCACGCGCCCTGCTGCGGCGCGCACCAGCCCACGCCGTGCGTGAAGCCGGAGATGTCCTTGATCTCCTTGGCCTGTACCCATTTGCCCTCCTCGGGAATGGGCGCCGGACCGTGATTCGGACCCTTGGCCACGCAGACCATTTCCTCAATTTCGGGAGTATACTGCATGATAATCCTCCTTCTTTCATGCCGCCTGAGCGGCGGAACACTCCATATGAGGCGATTATAGCATAAACGCCGTCGCGTTGTTCAGATTAATAAAGTAAATATTCAATTAACAGAATTAATAGAAAAGCCTGTACGTCGAGAAAAACAGGTATGGCGCGGTCAGGAACGCGAGACAGGCGGCGGCGCGCCGGACGTCCGCAAGCGAGGTCCTTTTGTACGTCCACGCGCGGTTGAGAAGCCAGGAGATCATTGCCGATCCCGCGACGCACAGCGCCGTCCACAGGAACGCGAGACCGCTTTGATAGATGTTTTCCGTGATCGCAAGCGCGGCCTGCCGGACGGCGCTGGTCTCCGCCATGCCGACTGTCAGGATCGCTGGCGCGAGCATCAGAGCGGTTCCGAGGGCGTAGGCCGCGCAAAGGTTGATCCAGGCGCGCCACATGCCCTTCTTTGCGTCCGCCCACGCGGCGCGCAGCCTTTCGCCGCGCTCCATGTCCGAGGGCCGGGCGAGGTAGAGCGAGGCGAGGAGTCCCAAAAACGCGATCAGAAACGTGCCCGGTATGATTGCCGCCCACGAGACGGGCACCACGAACATCATCCAGATGGGGAAGAAGAGCTTTGTCGTTTCCATATTAAATCGATCCGCTCCTTGTGAGGTCGAACGCCCGCGCGCCCGTAAACAGAATGAGTGCGCCGGGCGCGATGACGAGCTGGCGCCCGCGCTGCCCGGCGCTCACGTAAATTTCATCCCAGAGGATTGCCGTCTCGTCGACGAAGGTCGGGTGCCGCTTTTTCATGCCCACGGGCGAGCAGCCGCCGCGCACGTAGCCCGTGAGCGCGAAAAGCTCCTTCACATGGACCAGTTCCAGCTTCTTGTCTCCCGTGGCGTTCGCCGCCTTTTTCAGGTCGAGCTCCTCTTTGACCGGGATCACGAACACGCAGATGCCTGTTCTTTCGCCGCGCGCGACGAGCGTCTTGAACACGCGCTCCGGTTCCACGCCCAATTCCGCCGCCGCGTGAACGCCGCTCAGATCGTCCTCGTCCGCTTCGTAGCACGCGGTCGAGAAGGGGATGCCCGCCTGCCGCAAGAGCCGCATGGCGTTGGTCGTTCCTTCATTCACGCCGAATCAGCAGCCCCTTCATTTGGTCGGAATCGTTGTGGAAATGAACGACGTACGAAATCTCGTCCTCCGTCATGCCGATCAGAAGCTTGATTTCGCTGTCCCGCTTGACGAGATCCACCGTTACCATGATAGCGGTCAGCTCCGCGTCCGCGCTCGTCCCGCGCCAGACGTCGATCCCGCCGCCGTCCATGGAGCGCGTGCCTTCGAGATAACCGTAGTCGACCCCGTAGATGAGATCGGGGTACTTCGGATGGGGCGTTCCCTTCGGGCGGTCGATCACGATCTCACTTTTCGCGATCAGTTCGTCCAATACCTGCCAGAAGGCGGGATTCGTCATAGTACACCTCCATGAGCGTCAGTCCGTGCGCCGGGGCGGTCACGCCCAGGTCGAGCCGCGAACCGCTTTCCAACGCTCGCGCAAACGCCCCCGAATCGAGCTTGCGCGTACCCACCGAGATCAGCGTCCCCGCGACGATCCTGACCATGTTGTATAAAAACCCGTTTCCGGTGACGTACAGCGTCAACTCGTCCCCCGCGCGCGAAAGCTCGACGGAATAGATCGTCCGCACCGTGTCCTTCACGACCGACCCGCTCGCGGCGAACGCGCCGAAGTCGTGCGTGCCGAGGAGCGCCTGGGCGTCGCGC
Source organism: Bacillota bacterium (assembly GCA_023444095.1). Lineage (GTDB taxonomy): Bacteria > Bacillota > Clostridia > Christensenellales > Aristaeellaceae > RUG11247. Next base: position 11,783 of record JAEZRP010000031.1, on the reverse strand, counting down.
CGCATGAGATCGTCGTTCAGGGGGTAGACGACGTGCGCGTGGGTGTTTCTCGTGAGCGCCCCGGCGTGCGGGGACGACCTGATCTGATAGCGGTATCTCTTCCCCACGGCGGAGAACCGCGCGTGAAAATCGTCCGGCACAGCGCGGGACGCCCGCACACGGATGTCTGGCGGGAGGAGCGTGTTGAGCGCGTACGAATACTTATCTGCAGGGATCCGCGCGTCCGTGTCAAAGTGGGCCACCTGCCCGAGCGCGTGCACTCCGGCGTCCGTGCGGCTCGCGCCTATCAGGACGATCGGGCGCTTCAAAAGCTTCGCGAGCCCGTCCTCGATCACCTGCTGAACCGCGCGCGCGTTCTCCTGCCGTTGCCAGCCCGCGTAATTCGTTCCGTCGTACTCGACGTCGAGCCGGATCCTCATGGCATCCCGAAAGCGTTCAGCGCGAAGATCGCGCCGGTCAGAAGCAGCAGGCAGAAGGCGGCGTAGCCGTCGAGCTGCGCGAGCCTGAGCCGGTTCATGCGCGTGCGTCCCGCGCCGCCCCGGTAGCAGCGCGCCTCCATCGCCAGCGCCAGCTCGTCCGCGCGCCGGAACGCGCTCACGAAGAGAGGCACCAGGAGCGGAACCATCGCCTTCGCGCGCCTCACGATGTTCCCGCTTTCGAAGTCCGCGCCGCGCGCCTTCTGCGCGTTCATGATCTTGTCGGTCTCCTCCATGAGCGTCGGGATGAACCGAAGCGCGATCGACATCATCATCGCGATTTCGTGTGCCGGGAATTTGATCTTGGTCAGCGGCTTCATGAGGGACTCCATGCCGTCCGTGAGAGAGAGGGACGAGGTCGTGAGCGTCAAAAGCTGCGACGCCACGACGAGCAGCATGAGCCGGATCGCCATGTAAACCGCCGTCCGTAGGCCGCCCGTCGTAATCCGCATGAATTTCCACCGGAAGAGGACGTCGCCGCCGGATTGCATGAACAGGTTCAGAACGAAAGTAAAGATCACAATGAACAGGATGGGCTTCAGGCCGCGCACGATGAACTTGAGCCCGATCTTCGTCGAGCGCGCCGTGGCGAGCACGAAGCCGAAGATGAGCGCGAAGCCGAGAAACCCGTTCGACAGAAACACGTCGATGAGAAGAACGACCGTCAAGGCGATCTTCATGCGCGGGTCGATCCTGTGAACGGCGGAATTTCCGGGGAAGTACTGTCCGATGGTGATGTTTTTAAGCACCTTCGCGCCTCCCCTCAAAATGCCGTAAAATTGCGTCCGCCAGCGCCTCCGCACTCGTCACGCTTTCAGGGATGTCGAAGCCGCATGTCCGAAGCCGGATGGCGAGCCGCACGGACGCGGGCACGCCAAGGCCCATCTCGTCGAGCTCGTCCGGATGTTGGAACACCTCCGCGGGCGTGCCGATGTAGGCGATTTTCCCGCGATTGAGAACCACCAGCCGATCGCACAGCCTGCCCACGTCGTCCATGGAGTGGCTGACCATGACGACCGTGCGCCCGGACAGGTGGATCGATTTGATGAGATCAAGCATCTCGCGCCGCCCCGCCGGATCGAGCCCCGCGGCAGGTTCGTCGAGCACCAGCACCGAGGGCCGCATCGCGAGCACACCCGCGATGGCGACGCGCCGCTTCTGCCCGCCGGAAAGCTCGAAGGGCGACCTGTCCCCGATGTCCTCTGTGAGCCCGACCTGAAGGATCGCCTCACGCACGCGCTCCCTGATTTCACTTTCGCCGATCCCGAGGTTCTTCGGCCCGAAGGCGATGTCCTTTGCCACCGTCTCCTCGAAGAGCTGGTATTCGGGATACTGGAACACAAGCCCCACCTCGCGCCTGATCTTCACGAGGTCAGCGTCCTTTTGCGCGATGTCCATCCCGTTCACGATCACCTGGCCCTCCTCGGGCTTGATGAGGGCGTTCAGATGAGTGATGAGCGTCGATTTTCCGCTCCCGGTGTGTCCGATGATGCCCAAAAATTCGCCGTCGGCAATCGTGAAGCTGATGTCGTCGATTGCCCGCGTCTCAAAGGGCGTGCCCCGCATATACACATGTGAGAGATGTCTTATCTCAACCGGCACAGTTCCACTTCCATTTCGGTAACAGTCATGATTCCGTCCGTAACGTCCAGTCCCGCCCTGCGCAAAGCGCCCGCCAGCCGCGCCATTTCCGGCACGTCCAGTCCCAGCGCGCGAATCTCTGCCTCGCGTGCGAACACGTTCCGTGGCTCTCCCTCCATGACGAGTCTTCCTTCGGCCATGACCGCCACGCGGTCGGCTTTCGCGGCCTCGTCCATGAAGTGGGTGATCCAGACGACGGTGATGTTTTCCTCCCGGTTGAGCTTGCGCGCCAGCTCGAATATGTCCCGCCGCCCGACGGGATCGAGCATGGCGGTCGACTCGTCGAACACGATGATCTTGGGGCGCATGGCAACGACGCCCGCGATCGCGACGCGCTGCTTCTGCCCGCCGGAAAGCATGTGGGGGGAGGAGAGGGCGAAGTCCGCCATCCCGACGGTCGAAAGCGCCTCGTCCACGCGCCGCCGGATCTCGGCGGAGGGCACGCCGAGGTTTTCGAGCCCGAACGCGCAGTCCTCCTCGACGATGGTCGAGACGATCTGGTTGTCCGGGTTCTGGAATACCATCCCGCACCGCGTGCGGATTTCGTAGCATTTGTCCTCCGTCTCCGGCGCGATGCCGTCGACGACGACGGTGCCCTCCGACGGCACGATGAGCGCGTTCAGCATCTTCGCGAGGGTGGACTTCCCGCTCCCGTTTCTGCCGAGCACGGCGAGGAATTCGCCGCGGCGGATGTCGAGGGAAACGCCGGCGACCGCCTCGTCCTCCGCGCCCTCATATTTATAAACCGCGTCTTTCACGCTGATGATTGTATCGGACATGGATATCCTCCTTATTTGGTCGATTATAACACCATATCGTTAAATGCTGACGGAATCGTCAAATCTTTTCTTTTATTTGCGACGAGAATGTGATAAAATATCGGGAGAATAAACGCAAGGAGTGAAACGTATGGCCTACAACAAGAAAACGATCGAGGATATAGAGGTCTCCGGAAAAAAGGCACTCGTGCGCTGCGACTTCAACGTGCCGCTGGACGCTGAAAAAAACATCACCGACGAGACGCGCATTGACGCCGCGCTTCCGACGATCAAATATCTTCTGGGGAACGGAGCCGCGGTCATCCTGTGCTCCCACCTGGGCCGCCCCAAGGGAGAATTCAACATGAAGTACTCCCTCACGCCCGTCGCCAAGCGCCTGTCCGAGAAGCTCGGCTTCGAGGTCAAGCTCGCCAAGGACGTCGTCGGCGCGGACGCCAAAGCGCTTGCCGCCGCCGTGAAGCCCGGCGAGGCGATCCTTCTTGAGAATCTTCGCTTCCACGCGGAGGAAGAGGCCAACGATCCCGCCTTTGGGAAAGAGCTTGCCTCCATGGCCGACATCTATGTCTCGGATGCGTTCGGCACCGTGCATCGCGCGCACGCCTCCACGGCCGGTGTCGCGGCGTATCTTCCCGCCGTCGCGGGCTACCTGATCGGCAAGGAGCTCACATTCCTCGGAAACTCCATCGAGGATCCGAAGCGCCCGTTCCTCGCGATCCTGGGCGGCGCGAAGGTAAAGGACAAGATCGGCGTCATCAACGCCCTGCTCGAGAAGGTCGACACCCTCATCATCGGCGGCGGCATGGCCTACACCTTCGCGAAGGCGCAGGGCGGCACCATCGGCAATTCGCTCTTTGACGAGACAAACGTCGACGTCGCGAAGGCCATGATGCAGAAGGCGAAGGACAAGGGCGTCAGCATGCTCCTGCCCATCGACACTCTGTGCGGCAAGGAATTCGCGAACGACACCGAGACCATGGTCTGCATGACCACCGAGATCCCCGACGGCTGGCAGGGCCTTGATATCGGGCCCGAGACCATCAAACTGTTCTCAGAGGCCGTGAAGGCGTCCAAGACTGTCGTCTGGAACGGCCCGATGGGCGTTTTTGAGATGCCGACATTCGCCAAGGGAACCCTCGCGGTCGCGAACGCCATGGCCGAGTCGGACGCGATCACCATCATCGGCGGCGGCGACAGCGCGGCCGCGGTCACGCAGATGGGCCTCGCGGACAAAATGAGCCATATCTCAACCGGCGGCGGCGCGTCGCTCGAGTTCCTCGAGGGCAAGGTCCTACCCGGCGTCGCGGCCCTGAACGACAAGTAAGAGGCACAAAAAACGGGGGTTGCGCGAGCCGCGGCCCCCCTTATCATGAGACGAAAACGGAGGAAATCAACATGCGCAAGCCTATCATCGCCGGTAACTGGAAGATGAACAAGACCCCTGAAGAAGCCGCCCAGCTCGTCCGCGAGCTCGTGCCCCTCGTCAAGGACGCCCAGTGCGAAGTCGTCGTGTGCACCCCCGCCGTGTGCTTCGCGAGCGTGCTGCCGATCATCGAAGGCACGAATGTCAAGCTCGGCGCGCAGAACGTCCACTTTGCCGCCTCCGGCGCGTACACCGGCGAACTTTCCGCCGACATGCTCAAGGCCTCCGGCTGCGAATACGTCATCATCGGCCATTCCGAGCGCCGCCAGTACTTCGGCGAGACCGATAAGACCGTCAACCTCAGAACCGCCGCCGCCGTGAAGGCGGGCCTTACGGCAATCGTTTGCGTGGGCGAGATGAAGGACGAGCGCGTGGACGGCTATACAGACATCCTTGTGACCTGCCAGACGCAGATGGCGCTGAAGGGGCTCACCAAAGAGGAGCTCGAAAACGTCGTCATCGCCTACGAGCCCGTGTGGGCCATCGGCACCGGCCTTACCGCTACCGACGAACAGGCCAACGAGACCATCGGCGTCATCCGCAAAGCCGTCGCGGCGGTGTACGGCGACGAGGTTGCCCAGAAGCTTCGTATCCAGTACGGCGGCTCCATGAAGGGCTCGAACGTCAAGGGTCTGATGGCGCAGCCCGAGATCGACGGCGGCCTCATCGGCGGCGCGTCCCTCAAGGCGGCGGACTTTGCGCAGGTGGTGAACTACTGATGGCGGTTACCGCGCTTCTCATACTCGACGGCTTCGGCATCGGAAAGCCCGATCCGGCCACAAACGCCATCCTCGCGCAGGGCACGCCCCACATCGACGCGCTGAAGGCGAAGTATTCCGTGACGGCGATTGGCGCGTCGGGCCTCGACGTGGGTCTGCCGGACGGCCAGATGGGCAACTCCGAGGTCGGCCACACCAACATCGGCGCGGGCCGCGTGGTCTACCAGATGCTCGTCAAGATCACAAAGGACATCAAGGACGGCGTATTTTTCGAAATTCCGGCGCTCCTTACCGCGATGAAGAACGCCGCCGAAAGCGGCAAGGCGCTCCACCTCGTCGGCCTTGTGTCGGACGGCGGCGTGCATTCCCATCAGGAGCACCTGTACGGGCTTATCGAGATGGCGAAGAAAAACGGCGTCAAAAAGGTTTACGTCCACGCGCTGCTCGACGGCCGCGACGTGCCGCCGGATTCGGGCAAAGGCTTCGTTCAGGAGCTCGTTTCCAGGATGGACGAGATCGGCCTTGGCAAGGTCGCGACCGTCATGGGCCGCTATTACGCCATGGACCGCGATTTCGCTTGGGACCGCGTCGAAAAAGCGTATGCCGCGATGGTGTATGGCGAGGGCGTGAAGGAAAAAGACCCCGTGAAGGCGGTTGCGGATTCCTACGGGAAGGGCGTGACCGACGAGTTCGTTCTGCCCACCGTGTGCGACGAGGACGGCACGATCGGCGCGGGCGACTCCGTCGTCTCCTTCAACTTCCGTCCCGACCGCGCGCGCCAGTTTACCCGCGCGTTCGTCGATCGGGACTTTAAGGGCTTTGCGCGCAGGAACGGTTTCTTTCCGCTTACCTACGTCTGCATGACGCAGTACGACGCGACCATGCCGAACGTATCGGTCGCCTATCCGCCCGAAGCGCTCACCATGACCATGGGCGAATACCTTTCCAAGATGGGGAAGACGCAGCTGCGCATTGCGGAGACGCAGAAGTACGCGCACGTGACCTTCTTCTTCAACGGCGGCGAGGAAAAGACGTTCCCGGGCGAGGACCGGATTTTGATCCCGTCCCCAGATGTCGCGACATTCGACCTCAAGCCGGAGATGAGTGCCTACGAGGTGAAGGACGCGGTCGTCAAGTGCATTCACGAGGAGAAATATGACGTCATTATCCTGAACTTCGCGAACTGTGACATGGTCGGACACACCGGATTCATGGACGCGGCGAAGGCGGCCGTCAAGGCGGTCGACGCATGCGTCGGCGAGGTCGTGGACGCGATCCTCTCGCGCGGCGGCAAGTGCGTCATCACCGCCGATCACGGAAACGCCGACCAGATGATCGACGAGACCTCCGGAGGCCCGTTCACCGCGCACACCACGAACCCCGTGCCCGTGATCGTCATCGATCCGAAGAGGCCCAAGCAGAACCTTCGCGCGGACGGCAAGCTCTGCGATCTTTGCCCGACCATGCTCGACATGATGGGCATGGAGAAACCGAAGGAGATGACGGGCGCGTCGCTCATCATGCCATAGAGTAAAATCGACTTTCTCCCGCTTTTGGTCTCGGCCGGAGGCGGGATTTTGCGTTTGGAGGGGAACGCATGGAATTTTGGGACGCGTATGATCGGACGAGGCGTCCGTTGGGATATACGATCTTCCGTGGCGCGCAGATGCGGCCTGGGGAGATGATCCTCGTCGTTCACATGGCGTACTTCAATTCGCGAGGTGAAATTCTGGTGCAGCGCCGTGCAGACGATAAAGACTATAAGCCGGGCATTTGGGGGTTTACGGCCGGAGCGGTACTCGCGGGGGAAACCAGCGCGCAGGCTTGCGAGCGCGAGACATGGGAAGAATTAGGCTTCCGACCGGACATGGAGACCGCGATGATTCCGATCTCGTTCATGACTCTGGACGCCTTCGTGGACGTGTACGCAATTCGCGCGGATGTGGAGCTTTCGGATATGCGCCTACAGAAAACCGAGGTTGCGGAGGCCGCGTGGCTGAACCGGAAAGCGTTCATAGCCCTTGCCCAAGACAAGCATAAATTCTGGCAGTACCGCTACATGGACATGCTCATCGGGATGTTCGACGAGACGGAAGGGATATGGAAGGCTTCGACTTAGGAAGTGGAGCAGTCAGGAGGATATATGGAATACTGGGACGCTTACGACAGGTTCCGGAAACCGCTCGGCTACAGCATCAGGCGCGGCGACCCCATTCCGAAAGAGGCGCGGCATCTGGTGGTCCACATGGTGTACTATAATTCCAAGGGCGAGGTGCTGATGCAGCGCCGGGCGGACGACAAGGAGCTTGCGCCGGGACTCTGGGCGTTCACGGGCGGCTCGGCCACGGCGGGGGAGACGAGCGAGGTTGCGTGTGTGCGCGAAACGGAGGAGGAGATGGGCTTCACGCCCGACATGGGCGAGGCGGAGCTGACCTTTTCCTATGTGACGCGGGACGCGATTGTGGACGTATACGTCATCAAGGCGGACGTCGGCATCGAGGATTTGCGGCTCCAGACGTCCGAGGTCGCCGAGGCCCGGTGGATGAGCCGGGACGAACTGATCCCGCTCGTGCGCGACAAGGAGAAGTTCTGGCAATATCGTTACATCGATATGCTCCTGCGCATGCTCGATGAGGCGGATTACATATGGAACAGGTTCTGAAAGAAGCCCTCGCCGCGTACGGCATGGACGGCGCGCAGGCGACCCTTCTGCGCCACAACGAGAACGCGACCTACCATATCGCGCACGGAGGTAGCGAACACGTGCTACGCATTCACGCGCCGCGTGCCGGCTTCGCGCTCGAGATGTTCTCAGTCGACCGGCACGGACGGGGGAAGCTTGAGGGCGAGCTTTCCTTGCTGCGCGCACTGGCGGAGGACGGTTTTTTTGTGCAGCGTCCGGTGGAGAACAGGATGGGGGAGAGCGTGACCGTGCTTGAGAGCGGCGACTGCGCGACGATGCTCACGTGGCTTGGTGGCGATGCCGTCAGGGAGGTCACGGACGATATCGCGCGCGACGCAGGCCGTCTCGCCGCGCGCATGCGGCGTTCTCTCGTCGGGAGAGGCGACCTCGTCGGGATCGACCGCTATTTCTACGACGAATCGCTCGTGGACAGGCTGCGCGCGCTCCTCGGGAAAGGCGATATGGAGGGCGCGTTCGGAGACGGCATGGAGGACATGGCTCTCGCGCTCGACGCCATTGAGGCGCACATGGCGAAATTGCGGAAAATGGAAGGGTCGTTCGGCCTCATCCACGCCGACCTCTCGAAGGGAAACCTCATTCAAACGAAAAACGGCCTCGCGCCGATCGACTTTTGCCTCTCCGGCTATGGATTTTATGCGCAGGACGCGGGCGGACTGGTGGCGGACTTCGGCGAAAACCGTCGCGAAGCGATCTTGAAGGGATACGCCGACGTCGCCGGAAGTGCGCCGGACCAAAGGAGCGTCGACGCGTTCGTCGCGTTCGGTGTTCTTCTGTACATCGGCTCCCACTGGCGCGGCGCGATGCGCGAGGACTGGTTCCTGGGCGCGCTGGAACGCTGGCGGCGCACGCTTTTCAGACCGTTGTCGGCTTAGGAAAGACGAAAGCCTATTACAGGAAGAGCTGGAGCGCCACCACGAGCAGCGCGCCGGGCAGTCCCAAGAGCCCCACCGCCAGCGCGGTGAAGGGATTGATCGCCACCGAAAAGCCCACAAGCGCGCCGAAGAAGTTGATGATGAACAGCGCGACCGCGCCGAGCACGCCGCCCGCCGCCATGCGCCACAGAAAGCGCATGGGTACGAGCAGCAGATATCCCACGAGCCCCATGACGACGAGCCCGATCGCGAATGCCAGTATCATCTCCCATGGGATATGCATATCAACGCCCCCTCACACAATCGTATGAGGGGGCGGGCGGGTGGATGCTACTTGACCCGGTTCAAAACGACCGCGTCGTCGCCCTCGTCCAGCATAAGCCTGTCGCCCTTGACGACGAACGGGAACGCCTCCGGCGTGCTGTCCGGGAAGGTGATGGTGAGCGTCTCTCCCTCAATGGCGTACGTCCCTGTGCTCTCCGCGCCCGACGAGGCGTTCGCGAGCGTGAACGACCCGTCTGCGCCGAACGTCCAGTACGTAGAGGAAACCTTGTTATAGGTTCCGTCGGACGATTCCATGCTGACGTCGCTCGTGTCATAGTACCATTTGCCAATGAGGTCTTCCTGCTTGTGCGACGGCCAATCCCACGTAAAGAGCAGATAAATTCCGATGAAGGCGACAAGCGCGATCACGCCGACGATGAAGTAGTTCGGCGAGCCGCCCGTCTTCTTTTTCTTGCCTTTCGCCGCCATGCCAGATCCTCCCTACAGCGCCTTTTCCTTGATTTCCTTCTTGAGCTTCGCGATCAGATCAACAAGCCCCATCGCGCCCAGGTCGACGCCCGTGCGCGTACGCACCGCCACCTGCCCGTTTTCTGCTTCCTTGTCGCCGATTACGAGCATATAGGGGATCTTCATCATCTGCGCCTCCCGGATCTTGAAGCCGATCTTCTCGTTGCGAAGGTCGATCTCGCAGCGCAGCCCCTCATCCTCGAGCGCCTTCAGAACCCCTTTGGCGTAGTCGTCCGTGCGCTCCGTGATCGTCATGATCTTCGCCTGCACGGGGGAGAGCCACAGCGGGAACGCGCCCGCGAACTGCTCCGTCAGGATGCCGATGAACCGTTCGATGGAGCCGAACACCACGCGGTGGATCATGACCGGGCGGTGCTTCTGCCCGTCGGCGCCCGTATAGGTGAGATCGAACCGCTCGGGAAGGTTCATGTCGAGCTGGATCGTGCCGCACTGCCAGGTGCGCCCGATGCAGTCCTCGAGGTGGAAGTCGATCTTCGGCCCGTAGAACGCGCCGTCGCCCTCGTTGACGATGTAGGGAACGCCGATCTCGTCGAGCGCGTCCTTGAGGCCCGCCGTCGCGAGCTCCCACATTTCGTCGGTTCCGATGGAGTTCTCAGGTCGCGTGGAGAGCTCTACCTTGTACTTGAAGCCGAACACCGAGTACACCTCGTCGATGAGGGTGTAAACGCCCTTGATCTCATCCTTGATCTGCTCCGGCAGCATGAAGATGTGCGCGTCATCCTGCGTAAAGCAACGAACGCGCATGAGACCATGAAGCGCGCCCGAGAGCTCGTGGCGGTGGACAAGGCCCAGCTCGCCGCAGCGGATGGGCAGGTCGCGGTAGCTGACGGGCTTTCTCTGGTAGACCAGCATGCCGCCCGGGCAGTTCATGGGCTTGATGGCGAAATCCGTTTCGTCGATGACGGTTGTATACATGTTTTCCCTGTAGTGATCCCAGTGCCCCGACCGCTCCCAAAGGCCGCGGTTCAGCATGATGGGTGTCTTGATCTCCTCGTAGCCGTGCTTCCGGTGAATTTCGCGCCAGTAGTCTTCGAGGATGTTTCGAAGCACCATTCCCTTCGGATAGAAGAACGGAAAGCCGGGGCCCTCGTCGAGGATGTCGTAGAGGTCGAGCTGCCTTCCGAGCTTCCGATGGTCGCGCTTTTTCGCCTCTTCCAGCTTCTGGAGGTAATCTGCCAGCGCCTCCTTGGAGTCGAAGGCCGTTCCGTAGATGCGCTGGAGCATCTTGTTCTTCTCGTTTCCGCGCCAGTACGCGCCCGCGATGGACATGAGCTTGAAGGCTTTGATCTTGCTGGTGTTCGGAAGGTGCGGCCCCGCGCACAGGTCGGTAAACCCTTCCTGCCGATAAAAGGAAATGATCGCGTCCGCTGGGAGGTCGTTGATGAGTTCCACTTTGTACGGCTCATCCTTCATGAACTCGAGGGCCTGCGCGCGCGGAAGCTCGAACCGCTCGAGCCGAGAGCCCTTCTTGACGATCCGCGCCATTTCCTTTTCGACCTCTGCGAGAAATTCCGGTGTGAACGCCTCCTCGACGTCGAAGTCGTAGTAAAAGCCGTTGTCAATGGCCGGCCCGATGGCGAGCTTCGCCCCCGGCTTCAGATTCTTGACCGCCTGCGCGAGCACGTGGCTCGCCGTGTGGCGGAGCGTCCAGAGCCCCGCCGGATCGGAGGCGTCGAGGATCTCGAGAACTCCGTCCTCATGGATCGGCTCGGGAAGCGACACGAGCCGCCCGTTGAGCCGCGCGACGATCGCCTTTTTCTTCAGTTCCTGCGAAACCTCGCCCGCGATATCGAACGCGTTTTTGCCGCCTTCAAACTCGTAATCCTTGCCCAGTATGCTCAGTTTCATTTTCTCTCTCTCCTCTCCGTAGGTACAAAAAAACCCGTCCCGATCGAAGGGACGAGCGTCAGCCCGCGGTTCCACCCAACTTGTTTTCAACCACTTTTTCGGGCTGTAACGCGCCCGCGCGCCGACGGTCGGGAGGCGGTGGCCCTCTTCTCGGTGTGCCGGTCGCGCTTTCAGCCGGTGGCGCGGCCTCTCTTTTGCTCCTTGATGGAAGGCGATCTCCGTCATTCCGGCGGGAATTCTAGCACAAAGTATAGGATGCGCATCGAAAGCTGTCAAGGCTTATCCGTAATTTAACATCCGGCCCTTGCCGGGAAACGGCGCGCTGTGTTATAATAACTCCTTGGAAAACGCACCTTCGCCCGTCCTTGTTGATGTTTGGGCGAGGGGTGGTCAAAACAAGGAGGAAACACAATGGCAGTCATTTCCATGAAGCAGCTTCTGGAGGCGGGCGTCCACTTCGGACACCAGACCCGTCGCTGGAACCCGAAGATGGCCCAGTACATCTTCACCG
>JAEZRP010000041.1 GCA_023444095.1 Bacillota bacterium | reverse complement strand
ATGATTCCGGAGGGATCTTTTTTGCCGCTCCACTGAGGGTTCCGCGCCCGGTCGGCAAAATTACGCGAACTGGGATTGTTGCCGTTGTGTGTCCGCAGGGCAGAATTGATCCTGGCCGGCATCTCTCGTAAGCCGTCAAATAACAGCATGGAAGACACCAGTTCCAAGCAAATGAGATCAAGTAGTCTACTCGAGTTTTTGGTATTCACTTTTTCGATGTAAGACCAATACACCGTGATTCTGAGACCCCCTGTTTATTTTCTGAGACAAAATTCTCGAACATCCGGCGCATCGATATTCATCATGTGCGCCCGCCCGTGTTTTTCTACCAAAGAGCCAAAAAACAGCGGTGCAAACAAAAAGACCCACCGTAACCGGTGAGCTTCTTTGTACCAACGACTGTCGGTCTGGATGGTGGGGATAGTAGGGCTCGAACCTATGACCTTTACGATGTCAACGTAACGCTCTAACCAACTGAGCTATATCCCCGCGCGACGTGTTACATTATACAACGCCCGCGCGGCGTTGTCAACAGGAAATTTCCGTTTTCAGGGCATCTTTTTGAGCCGAATCAATCGAGGTGGACGCGCACGCTCGCCTCTGAGAGCGAGCTCTGAAGACGTGCGACGTCGATTCCATAAATCGGCGCGCGCTCGTCGATCGCCTGCGCAGCCGCGAGCCCAGCAGCCTGTCCGGTCAAGATCGCGGGTGGGATCACGCGCAATACATCCCAGGCGTGTCCCGCGCCGGAGGCGCTGCGCCCGCAGGTGATCAGGTTTTCAAAGCCCGTCCTGACGAGGCAACCGTAGGGCACCTCGTACAGAAGCGCCGCGTCGTCGAACGCGCCGATCGCGCAAACGGAATCATCGAACCGCCGCGCGCTCTCTTCGGGCAGAAGCGTCCGATTGCCGTCGAGGCGCCGCGTTGTACGAAGCTGCGCCATACCCGGCAGCGCAACGATGTCGCGGGAAAAGCGATCCTGATCCCCGATCGCCGCGAGGAGCGCGCGCTGGTTGAGAATCAGGTAGTCCGAGACGTCCCGGTTCGTCGTTCCCTCGAAGTAGCGCATGTCCGCGGGATGATGCTCGCCGTAGAGCGTCGAGCGTCCTCCGTGAACGTGATAGATCGCGTCCTCGATCCGTCCGGAAGCGGCGACCCTTCTGCAGCGCTCGATGTCGATCGCGAAGCCGATGTAGGTAAAGTAGTTCTTTCCCTGGACGGTCGGCACGCCCGCGCGAAAGAGCACGTCCGCGTCGCCCGTCGCGTCGACGACCATGCGTGCGGAGTAGAACTGTCTGCCGGATTTTCCGTCGGTCACGAGTCCCAGACAGCGTCCCCCCTCCATGACGGGCCGCGATACCACCGTGTCGAACAGAATCACGACGCCCTCCCGGACGAGAAGCTCCGTCAGCTCAAGAGCGAATATGCTGTGCGAATATCGGCTCACATACCGTTTTCCCGTCCGCGCGCCGGGTTCGCCGTTTTTCCACTCATCTGGAACCGTATCATAGCCGTGCCGGATGGCGAGCGCGAGAAACTCCGCGCACATTCCGCCGATCAGCCTGCGGCCGCGCCCGTCGTCCATAGGCTCGAAATAATTGATAAGCCCCGTCGTCGCAAGCCCGCCGAGACACACTCCTTTTTCGAGAAGAAGCACGCTTTTTCCCGCGCGCCGCGCGGAAACGGCCGCCGCCGCGCCCGCCACGCCGCCGCCCGCGACAATCACGTCGTACGCGCCCGAGACCGGGACGCGCTCGGAAAGCGCAATATATTCCATATTTATACCGCCGTAAAGCAGCCGTCGATCACGAGGTCGTGCCCGGACGTGTAGCTCGAAGCGTCCGAAAGCAGATAAATGACCGCGCCCGCAAGCTCGTCCGGTGTCCCCATGCGCTTGAAGGGGATGGAGCTCACCCACATGTCCTGCCAGTCCTGACGGACGTTGCCGGTCATCTCCGTACGGATGTAGCCGGGGCTGATGGAGTTGACGCGGATGCCCTTGCCCGCCCACTCGACGGCGAACGACTTTGTGAGGTGCTTCACCGCCGCCTTTGACGCGTTGTAGGACGCCTGGCCCTGCGGCACGTTCACGATGGTGCCGGACATGGAGGCGGTGTTGACGATGCTGCCCTTGCGCCCGTTCGCAACGAGATAGCAGGCAAACTCGCGCGCGACGTAGAACACTCCGTTGAGGTTGACGTTTACGACCTTCAACCACTCCTCGGGCGAGACGTCGAGCGCTTCCTTGTGAATGCAGATGCCCGCGTTGTTGAAAAGAAGATCCAGCCCTCCGAAATCCCGCGCGGCGGAGGCGATCGTCTCGCGCACGGCGTCCGGGTTCGTCACGTCGCAGAGATACGCCTTCGACCACACGCCGTGCTTGCGGACGATGTCCGCGGCGACCTCCGAGGCGTCGTTGATGTCGAAGATGGCGACGTCGGCCCCCGCGTCGGCGAGATACCCCGCGACGACCTTGCCAATCCCCTGATAGCCGCCGGTCACGACGACGACTTTCCCGCGCAGCGTAAACAAATCACGCTTCATCATTATACCTTCTTTTCAGTCATTTTCGTACAAATTATACCATCCGCGATTGGCTGAGTCAACGCAATTATTACCATTCGGCCCGTTGACACGCGCGTTTCCCGGCGCTATGATCAACTCATACGGAGGACGAAAATGAGCAAGTTTGACGGAATACTCTTATGCACGGATTTCGACGGCACGTTCGCCATGCCCGGCCCGGAGGTTTCCCGGGAAAACTGCGATGCCGTCCGCTATTTTCAGGAAAATGGAGGCCGCTTCACGTTCGCGAGCGGGCGTTCACCTGAATTTTTCGGAAGGTTCACCCAATTCCAGGCGAACGCACCGATCATCGCCGCGAACGGCACGATGATCTGCGACCCGGAAACGTATGAGAAGCGCGCCGTATTCACCATGCCGGAAGGGACCCTCGAAATCCTCGACGCGCTTGCCCGCATTCCTCAAACGGAAAGAATGTACCTTTGCGACTCGTTCGGACAGGGTAACGAGTGGGATAAGGCGGAAGGCGCGCTTCCGTCGGACAGATTTGGAAAGATCGCGAAGCCATGGTTCAAGGTGCTCCTCCATCAGAGCGTCGAGGACACGCTCTGGCTGCGCGAATATATCCGCGAGCGATACCCGGGTGTATTCGCCGTCAACCGCAGCTACCGCTTCGGGCTCGAGCTGCACGCGCCCGGCAGCGGCAAGGGCGAATGCCTCCGCTACATTAAGGAACACGACCCGTCCATCCGGCGCACGGTCGGCGCGGGGGACTACGAGAACGACGTCTCCCTCATCCGGATGGCCGACATCGGCTACGCGGTCGAAAATGCCGAGCCAGAGGCAAAGGCGGCGGCTGACCGGATCACCGTTCATTGCACGGAACACGCCATCGCGCGTATCATCTCCGAGATCGAAGAGAATCGAGGGCCGATCCCATGAAAATACTCCTCGCCCCGGACTCGTTCAAGGGCTCTCTCACGTCGGCACGGGCCGCGCGCATCCTCGCGGACGCCGCGGAAGCCGTCCTTGGCTGCGAAACGGTGTGCCTGTCCGTCGCGGATGGGGGAGAGGGCACGTTGGAGGCGATCGTCGACGCGGCCAACGGGGAATCTATCGACCTGACCGCAACCGGCCCGCTCGGGAATCCCGTCCGCGCGCGCTATGGGCTCATCGACGGTGGAGAGACGGCGGTCGTCGAGATGGCGCGCGCCTCCGGCATTACGCTTGCCAATCCCCTCGATCCCGTCCGGGCTACTTCGCGCGGCACGGGGGAGATGATCGCGGACGCTCTCAAGCGCGGCGCACGGCGATTTGTCGTTGCGATCGGCGGAAGCGCCACCAACGACGGCGGCATGGGCATGCTTGCGGCGCTCGGCGGTCTTTTTTTCGACGCGGTGGGAAACGATCTTCCGGGCTGCGGCGGCGATCTGGAAAAGGTCGCGTCAGTCGATCTCTCCGCCCTCCCAAAGCTCGACGTCACAGTCATCTGCGACGTGACAAATCCGCTTCTCGGTCCCACCGGCGCGACGTGCGTCTACGGCCCGCAGAAGGGCGCGGATGAGGAGACGCTCGCGCGTCTCGAGCGCGGCATGGAGAATTATGCGGCCGTTCTCGGGAACCGGGGCGAGTTTCCCGGCGCGGGCGCGGCGGGCGGCGTGGGCTACGCGCTCGCGGCCGTTCTGGGCGGAACGATGAAGCGGGGCATCGACGCGGTTCTCGACGCGGTCAGATTCGATTCCCTTCTCGAGGACGTCGACCTCGTGGTGACGGGGGAGGGGAGGCTCGACGGCCAGTCGGTGCGCTATGGAAAGGTGCCCGCCGGGATCGCGAGGCGCTGCCTCGCGCGCGGCATCCCCGTCATCGCCGTCGCGGGCGGCTTCGGGGAAGGCGCGGAGGCGTTCTATGACATGGGCATGACCTCCTTCGAGCCGATCACGGACGGCCCGCGCACGCTGGAATACGCGATTGGAAACGCCGAGGAACTGCTCGCGGGTGCGGCACGCCGCCTGTTTTCTACCCTTAAAATCGGAATGGCGCTCGCGAAATGAGCGAATGATCGCATCTGTCGCATGATAAATGTTCGTATTTTTAACGTATTCAAGCGCGTAAATGACTTTACAAACGCCAGATAATCGTGTAAGATGCTCTCGAACTCATTCATTCACATGGGAGGTCTGGTCTATGAGGAAGCTCTTGGGTCTTCTTGTGGTTCTTACCCTGATCATGACGATGTCTCTGTCCGCGTTTGCGGAGGGCGTCGCCGCGACCGATGTCAAGGTCGGTTTCATCTTCGTGGGCGACGAGAACGAGGGATACACCGCCGCGCACTATGAGGGCGCGAAGGCCATGCAGGAAGCGCTCGGCCTCACAGATGATCAGATCATTATCAAGTGGAACATCCCCGAGGACGAGACCTGCTACGACGCCGCGGTCGATCTCGCCGATCAGGGCTGCGACATCATCTTCGGCAACTCTTTCAACTTTGAATCCTACATGATCATGGCTGCCACCGAGTATCCGGACGTGGAGTTCTGCCACACCACCGGCTATCAGGCCGCCATGTCGGGTCTCGCGAACATGCACAACGCCTTCACCGCCGTGTACGAGTCCCGCTTCGTCTCGGGCGTCGTGGCCGGCATGAAGCTCAACCAGATGATCGCGGACGGCAAGATCACCGCCGAGACCGCCAAGATCGGCTACGTCGGCGCCTATCCCTACGCGGAAGTCATCTCCGGCTTCACTTCCTTCTTCCTCGGCGCGCGCTCGGTTTGCCCCACCGCCACCATGGAAGTGACCTACACCAACTCCTGGGCGAGCTTCGATCTTGAGAAGGAAGCCGCCGAGGCCCTGATCGCCGACGGCTGCATCCTGATCTCCCAGCACGCCGATACCACCGGCGCCGCCACCGCCTGCGAAGCAGCTGGCGTTCCGATCGTTGGCTACAACGTCTCCATGATTGCCACCGCGCCCACCACGGCGCTCACTTCCGCCGCCATCAGCTGGGGCCCCTACTACACCTACGCCACTCAGTGCGTCGTCAGTGGCGAAGCCATCGCGACCGACTGGTGCCAGGGCTATGTTGACGGCGCGGTCTCCATCACCGAACTCAACGAAGCAGCCGTCGCCGAAGGCACCGCCGAGAAGGTCGCCGAGGTCGAGGCAGCCATCAAGGACGGCACCCTGCAAGTGTTCGCCACCTCCACCTTCACCGTGGGCGGCTCCTCCATCGAGGATCTGATCGCCGCGGGCGGCGACTACGCGAAGTACGAAGCCTACGTGTCCGACGGTTCCTTCCACGAGTCCACGCTCGCGTCCGCGCCCTCCTTCGACCTCATCATCGACGGCGTGACGGACCTCACCAGCAACTAAGAGACCGCTCATCAGGACCGCGGAACATCTGAAAAGGCGTTCCGCGGTTTCTTCTTTTCCGTCGTCGGTTCCAAATGACGAACATTTTTGTCATTTTCTGTGCGGATATTCATTAATTCACATCCGCCTAACGCGCCGTAAACGCGCGAATGTTACAATAGGCTATCGATTTGCTTGGAGGGATATCCGTTGCGGGAAAAAGCGGCCATCGAGCTTTCAAACATCACCAAGAGGTTCGGGAAGGTCGTCGCGAACGATCAGGTCAATCTGACCGTGAAGCGCGGCGAAATCCTCGCGATCCTCGGCGAAAACGGTTCCGGCAAGACCACGCTTATGAACATGATCTCCGGCATCTACTTCCCCGACGAGGGCAGGATATCCGTTAACGGGCGCGAGGTCACCATCCGTTCGCCCCGCGACGCCTACCAGCTCGGCATCGGTATGGTGCACCAGCACTTCAAGCTTGTGGACGTTCTGACTGCCGCCGAAAACATTGTTCTGGGGCTGCCGGGCTCCCATGGCCTCAATATGAAGGCGGTCTATGAAAAGATCAACGCGCTGACCGCCCGGTACGGCTTCGAGCTAGACCCGTCGATGAAGATCTACGACATGTCGGTCTCCCAGAAGCAGACCGTCGAGATTGTGAAGGTCCTCTATCGCGGCGCGGACATCCTGATCCTGGACGAGCCCACGGCCGTCCTCACTCCGCAGGAAACGCAGCGGCTGTTCGACATCCTGCGCTCCATGCGCGACGACGATCGCGCGATCATCATCATCACACACAAGCTGAACGAGGTTCTTGAGATTTCCGACCGCGTGTTCGTTATGCGCAAGGGGCGGGACGTCGGCGCAGTGGAGACGAGGACCGCCACGGTTTCCTCTCTCACCGAGCTCATGGTCGGAAAGAAGGTGAATCTCGACATCGAGCGGCCCGAACCGAAGGACCGCGTGCTTCGCCTCGCGGTCGAAGGGCTGACGGTTGTCGATCACGATGGCGTGCGCACGCTCTCGAACGCCACATTCAAGGCCTACGGCGGGGAAATCCTCGGCATCGCGGGCGTCGCGGGCAGCGGCCAGCGCGAGCTCCTCGAGGCCATCGCGGGCCTCCAGCCGATCCGTGAGGGCGGTGTGAAATACTATCCCCCCGAGGGCGGCGAAAAGCTTATCTCGAACATGGACCCCGCCGAGATCGGAAAGCTCGGCATCCGGCTCTCCTTCGTTCCGGAGGACAGGCTCGGCATGGGGCTCGTCGGTTCCATGAGCATGACCGACAACATGATGCTTCGGTCCTACCGCGACAACGGTCTCTTCTGGGCGGACCGCAAGCGACCCAAGAACCTCGCGGAGGACATCGTCCGCCAGCTCGAAGTCAATACCCCAGGCGTTCACACACCCGTCCGCAAGCTCTCGGGCGGGAACGTTCAGAAGGTTCTCGTGGGCCGCGAGATCGCGCTCAACCCGACGGTGCTCATGGTCGCCTATCCGGTGCGCGGCCTCGACATCAACTCGTCCTACACCATCTACCGCCTCCTCAACGAGCAGAAGAAAAACGGGGTTGCGGTCGTGTGCGTGGGGGAGGATCTCGACGTGCTCCTCGAGTTGTGCGACAAGATTCTCGTTCTCTGCGGTGGGCGGATCACGGGCATCGTCAACGGATACAAGGCGACCAAGGAGGAAGTCGGCATGCTTATGACGGCGAGCGAGGAGGCTGGCGCGTGATCGGTGAAATGCGTGCGGCGCGCGAGCCGCTCTTTCAGATTTCCAGGCGCGACGAGATCGCATGGTGGAGGGCGTGGCTCGTCCGGATTTTCGCGCTCGTCCTCTCCCTGTGCGCCTGCGCCGTCGTCATCTACGCGCTTACGAACATGAACCCCATCGAGGTCTACAAGGGGATCATCGCGGGAGCGATCGGGACGACCAAGAGAAGCTGGGTAACCGTTCGCGATACGATGACCCTCCTTTGCATCTCGGTCGCGCTTGCCCCGGCGTTTAAGATGCGGTTCTGGAACATCGGCGCGGAGGGACAGGTACTCGTCGGCGGCCTCGCGACCGCGGCCGTCATGATCTACATGGGCTCCATGCCCACCTGGCTCCTGTTTGTCACAATGATCGTGGCGTCGGTCGTCGCGGGCATGGTCTGGGGGCTCATCCCGGCGGTCTTTAAGGCAGTCTGGAACACGAACGAGTCGCTTTTTACCCTGATGCTCAACTATGTGGCGATGCAGCTCGTGACATTCTCCATCGTCTACTGGGAAAATCCCAAGGGCTCGAATTCCGTCGGCCTCATCAATATGGCCACCCGGAGCGGCTGGTTCCCCGCCGTTCTGGGACAGCAGTATACGATCAACGTGGTGATCGTCATGACGATCGCGGTCCTGATGTTCGTGTACCTTCGCTACTCCAAGCACGGCTACGAGATCGCCGTGGTGGGTGAGAGCGAGAACACCGCGCGCTACGCGGGCATCAACGTGAAAAAGGTCGTCATGCGCACGATGGCGCTCTCCGGCGCGATCTGCGGCATCGCGGGCTTCCTGCTCGTGAGCGGTTCGTCCCACACCATTTCGACCAGCACAGCGGGCGGGCGCGGGTTTACGGCCATCGTCGTCGCGTGGCTCTCGAAGTTCAACACATTCATGATGATGATCGTCGCGTTCTTCCTCGTCTTCATGGAGAAGGGCGCGAGCCAGATCGCGACGCAGTTCAACCTCAACGAGAACGCTTCGGACATCATCACCGGCATCATCCTGTTCTTCATCCTGGGCTGCGAGTTCTTCATCAATTTCAAGCTGAACCTTCGCGTTCGGCGCGGGGAGGCGACGCGATGAGCACGATCGTCATTTTCATCCAAAAGGCTATCGCGCAGGGCATTTGCATCCTTTTCGGCGCGAATGGCGAGATCCTGACGGAGAAGTCGGGAAACCTGAATCTCGGCGTGCCGGGCATGATGTACATGGGCGGTATCGCTGGGCTCGTGAGCGCATTTTTGTACGAGCGGTACGTGAAAACGCCCATTCCCTTCGTGGGACTTCTCATCTCAATCACCTGCGCGCTCCTGTTCGCGGCGCTCGGTGGGTTGATCTATTCGATCCTCACCATCTCGCTGCGCGCGAACCAGAACGTGACGGGCCTCGCGCTCACGACCTTCGGTGTCGGCATCGGTAACTTCTTCGGCGGCTCGCTCTCCCAGCTCGCGGGCGGCGTGGGCCAGATTTCAGTCGCGAAGACAGCGAGCGCGTTCACCGCGAAGATTCCCTTCCTGAAGGACATCCCGGTTGTGGGCCCGATCCTTTTCTCCTACGGCTTTCTGACGTATTTTTCCATCGTCATTTCCCTCGTACTCGCCTGGTACATCATGAAGACGCGCAAGGGCCTCAACCTGCGCGCGGTGGGCGAGAGCCCCGCGACGGCGGATGCCGCCGGCATCAACGTCACAAAGTACAAGTACATCGCTACCTGCGTCGGCGGAGCCGTCTGCGGACTGGGTGGGCTCTACTTCGTGATGGAGTACTCGGGGGGCACGTGGACGAACAACGGCTTCGGCGATCGCGGTTGGCTCGCCATCGCGCTGGTCATCTTCGCGCGCTGGAACCCGAAGCACGCCATCTGGGGTTCGGTGCTCTTCGGCGGACTGTACATCCTGTATCTCTACATCGCGGGCCTCAACCGTGCGACGCAGGAGATCTTCAAGATGCTGCCCTACGTGGTGACGATCCTGGTTCTCATCCTGACGAGCCTGCGCAAGAAGCGCGAGAACCAGCCCCCGGCGAGCCTGGGTCTCGCGTATTTCCGCGAGGAGCGGTAAGGAATATGCCTGCGATTGCGATCGCGGGCTTTTTCATTGACAGGAGGTGCCGCATGGATTGGATGGAGTTCTATCCGGACCGAAAAAGAAGGCCGGGAATCGTCGAGCTTTCCGGCTATTTCTCGCCCGATGTCATGGACCTGTTTGCGAGGTTTGCCAACCATCTCGCGCGCGAATACCAGATCCACTGCGATCCCGCCGTGTACACAGCTGGGAACGGCTGGACGTTCCGGTTCGGAAAGTACGGCATGCACCTGATCGGCTGCGTCGCGATTCGGGAGGGATGCTTTCACGCGGAAGGGATTCCCGTGCGGGACGAGGATTCCCTGAACGAGCTCCTTGCCCTCGTCGAGAAGCGGTGGACGGAGGGTTTCGGCGAAAAGCTCGCAGCGCACAGCGCGCAAAAAATCAGGGAGCAGGCCGAGCGCGCGAAAAACCGCAGGGAGCGGGAAAAGAAGGAGCGGGAGGCGCTCGCGGCACTCGTCGGCCGGGACAGGTTCAATCAATTCCGCTGGTCGCCCAAGCTGTCCCGTCAGAAGCTGATCAGGCTCTACGAAAGCGATGCCCGAATGCTCGAGGACGAGGAACTCGCGGATGAAGTCGGCTACACGCTTTACGCGCGGTGCCTGCAGGGAAGGGAAGAGCGCGCGCTGATGCTCTCCGGGAAGATGAAGTGCCACAGCTGCGGCCAAATTCTTCCTTGCGACGCGGCAATCCTCGCCTGCCCTTGCGGCAGCAAGTACCAGTTCAGGGAGTACATGCGCAGCTTCCGCGAGGACAATATGCCCGCGAATTCGGCATCCGTCATCTTTAACGCCTACATCGATAAGTGGCCCGCCGCGCGCACGTATCGAAGCAAGATGATTCTGATCGACCGGCTCGTGCACGAGTTTCACATGAATCTGGCCTCAGGCGTTAAGGGGCGCTTCGTCGGCGTCAATCTGATCGAGGGAACGAAGAAGCAGATTCAGGATCTGATCCTATCGCTCGCCGGCGCGGACGTGCGGGACGCGTTTGCTCGAAATTTGGAGAAGCGATGGCCAATCGTGCGGTTGATCCGCGGAAACCTTCGTGATATAATGGCATCAGCAAGTTGAAATGAGGTGTTCCGATGGGGTATTGATCCATCTTTGACGGGAATCGAGGCTCATAATTCGATGGGCTTGGTTTGTCGTCGGGACGGGATCGATTCGCCATTCTCGCCTTTGCGGCCCTACGGGCTGTAGAAGGCTTGTCTTTGCGCGTCATCCTGCCCGGCAGCAAACGCCGGGCATTTTGTATTTTGGAGGAAACGGATATGGAACGGATTGAAACCGGGCGGCTCGCGCTCATCCCGGATGCACAAAGCGCACAATTTGAGATATGTAAACGGCGGAACAATGGAAGCGTCGGTCGGATGATCGTCGGATCGGACGGCTCAATCTTCGTCCGCGTGGACGAGGATTTTCGCCGGAAGGGATACGGCACGGAGGCGGCGAGGGCGGCCGTCTGGCATGCGTTTGAAAAACTGGATAGGGACGTCGTATCGGCGCGGATCGAGTCCGCGAATCTGCCCGCGCAGAGAACCCTCGAGACCCTTGGGTTTGTCGAGCACGCGGGGGAGTGGCGGCTCTACCACACCGATCACCTGCCGGGGCCGGACTGGGACAGCCACGACATCGCAAGACCCGAAGGGATGGGCGCGTTCTTCGACGCGCGCGCGGACGGTTACGACGCGCACATGTTCTCGTTCGGCGGTGGCGCGTCCTACGCGAAACTCGGGGCATGCGTGCCGGAGACGGGGGATGCCGTCCGAATCCTCGACATCGGCTGCGGCACGGGGATTGAGCTCGACTATATCTGGCAAAGGGCGCCGCACGCGCACGTGACGTGCGTGGATCTTTCGCGCGGAATGCTCGATCTCCTGATCGAAAATCACAGGGAGCGCACGGGGCAGATCGCTGTCGTCGAGGCGTCGTACGTCGACTGGGCGTATCCCAAGGAATCGTTCGACCTTGTGATTTCGAGCAATACCATGCACCACTTCTGGGAAAGCGAAAAGGTCGCGATCTACAGAAGGGTGCTTTCCACCCTTGCGGCGGGCGGTGCATACATCGAAAGCGATTTCATCGTCGACGCGTGGTGCGAGAAACAATACAGGAAAAGGTACGAAATCTTCGTCGAGCGTCTCGGACGCACGCCGGAGGCGGGGGAGTTCCACATCGACATCCCGTTCACCATCGAGCGGCAGACACTGCTTCTTCAGGAAGCAGGCTTTCAGGCAGTCGAGGTGCTGGATGATAGCGTGAAGCCGCGGTGGAGCGGAGCGATCCTAAAAGCGATCAGGTAATGAAGAAGCCCGGATGTTCGCATCCGGGTTTCCTTTTTTGTAAAATTGTAGTATGATACCGATGAAATACATGTGTGGGGGAATGAACCGTGACGGACAGACTGGAAATGGCGCCGTGCGGAATCGACTGCAATGACTGCAATCTGTACGGGGCGGGCTTCGAGGCGGAGCGGGCGGAGGCGCTGGTTCCGTGGTTCAGGCGGATGGGTTGGATCGGGTCGGAGGAGGGGCGCGAGGCGGTGATGGCGAAGGCGCCCTTCTGTGCGGGCTGTCTGGGCGACCGCGCGGTCCAGTGGAGCGCGGACTGCGCGATCCGCGCGTGCTGCGTCGACCGAAAGGGACTCGCTCACTGCGGCATGTGCGGGGAATTCATGTGCAAGGAGCTTTCAGATTTTGAAGCCTCGGCCGGGCACCACCGCGCGGCGGTTGAATGTCTGCGGGCCATGCGCGGCGACGGGCTGAACTGACCAGGACGTCGGCGCAAAAAACGGCTGCACCCTCAGGAGGAGTAGGCGGGAAATGCGAACGCGCATTCCCCGCCAAGCTCGTTTTTTTCCGATTGCCACAGATATCCGCGCTTCGCAGGCCATAACCGATCAATCGGACAAACCCGAACGACTGCGCGTCCGGGTTCTCTGATCGTTTATTCGCCCTCGTCCGTCTCTGCGATCTTGAGATACTCTTCGAAGACTTCGTCAAGCTCCTTTTCGTCCTCGATGGTCTCGTAGACGTCCTCGCCGCTCTCCTCGTCGGTGCCGACGCGCATGATGACCAGCTCATCCTCGCCGACGTCCTCCATGGGCTCGGCAGGTGCCAAGCAGATGTATGCTTTGCCCTTGTGCTCGAGCGTCATGATGTGCTCGAACTTGAGGGTATTGCCGTCCTCGTCGAACAGCTCGACGATGTTCTCCTGTTCCATATCCAGATCGTGATTGCGCTCGTCCGCCATGCGAAAAACCTCTTTCTTTGATGGGATTTGATCCCGTATTGTTTCTGTCTCGCGCCAGCCCCCCGCGTCCATGAACGACTGGAGGATGTAGCACGCGGCAAGCTTGTCGACGACTTGCTTTCGCTTTTCCCGGCGGACGCCGCCCTCAATCAGCGTGCGCGTGGCGCTCTTGGTCGTCATGCGCTCATCCTGATAGCGGACGTTCATCCCGGCGGCAAGCAGCCTTTCCCCGAATGCGCGGCTGTGCGCGGCCTGCGGGCCTTCCGAACCGTCCATGTTCCGGGGAAGGCCGATCAAAACCCGGTCGGTCGCGTAGGATTTCATGAGTCCGAGAACGCGCGCGACGTCGTTCTCCATGCCCCTCGTGAAGATGGTTTCGACGCCCTGCGCGGTGATGTCGAGCGCGTCCGTGACCGCGACGCCGATGCGCTTTTCGCCCACGTCCAGACAGAGTACGCGCATCCTCACACCACCTTGATGCACACCTGCGGACACGCGCGCGCGCAATAGCCGCAGAAGACGCATTTATCCTGATCGATTTTCGCCCTGCCGTCCACGATCGTGATCGCGTTCTGGTGGCAGCGTGCGGCGCACTTTCCGCAGCCCTCGCACCAGTCGTGCACCATGATGCGGCGCTTTTTATGCCGGAGGTTTTCGAGCAGCTCCCGCGCGTTCGCATCGCCGTCAAACGCCGCGACGTTTGCGTCGATCTCCTCGAAGGATTGCATGCCGACCGCGACCGCGTCCACCCACGGAGCGTCGATCACGTATCGCAGCGCCTCGTAGCTCGAGGCGATCAGATGCCCGCCACCCAGGGACTTCATGGCGAGGATACCCACGCCGCGGCCATGCGCCTCCTCGATGTACCCCTCCATCATTTCCCGCGAACCGTCCTGAATGCCGATGCCCTCGATGTTGATAATGGGGTGGATCACCTGTATCTCCGGAAAGAGGCGCGTCGCGTGGACGCAGCCCGCGTAGTGGGTGCTCACGCCGACCGCGCCGATGCGTCCCAACCGCTTCTGCTCCGCGAGGTAAGTAAGCGCCTCCTCGTGGCCGCGCAGCGTGTAGAGCGATTCCTGCTCGTGCAACATGAACACGTCCACATAGTCGCGGCCGAGGCCGCGGTACGCGCGCTCAAGCGCTGCCCGCGCAGTCTCGCCGTCGTAGCAATACGCCTTCGTACTGACAACATAATCCGACGCCGCGGCAAGCGCACGCCGGATATGTGGGTACGTATCATAAAGATCGGCGGTGTCCAGAAAGCGGACGCCGCGCTCATGCGCATAGAGGAGAAGCCGCGCGCCTTCCTCCGGGGAAAGATTCTTCTGCATCGGGGCCATGGTGAGCGTCCCGAAGCATAGCCGCGAAACGTGAATCCCCGTGCGGCCAAGCTCAACCGTGCGCATTTATTTGTCGAGATTCTCCAGATAAAACCGCACAAACTCCTCGAGCAATTCGTCCCGTTCCAGACGGCGGATGAGCGAGCGCGCGTTGTTGTAGCTGGTTATGTACGTAGGATCGCCGGAGATCAGGTAGCCCACGATCTGCATGATGGGATCGTGACCCTTGGCTTTCAACGCCTGATAAACCACCCGGATGATCTCCTCCGCGGATTCGGGGGTATTATCGGGTAGCCTGAAATTCCGTGTCTCTCCCATTCTGCCGTCCATAACGCACCGCCTTTCCGATAGACCTTACGTGCAAAACTTAATCGTAGTATAGCACAAAGAGCGCGGAATATCAATTCCCCGCGCCGGATTCTACAAAAACTCTAATGCATGTTCGAATAAGAATCAGGACGGGCAGAGCGAGCAGCATGCCGAGGACGCCCTTATAGGCCCCCGCGGCGTAGAGCGCAACGATGACGAACGCCGAGGAGAATCCCGTGACGCCGCCCATGACGCGCGGGGAAATCACAAGCCCGTCGATCTGCTGCACCGCGATCAGAACGGCCACCGCGACAATGGCACAGGGAAGATCCACCGTGAGCGCCGCAAGGGTGACGGGCACACACGCGAGTACGGGACCGAAGTAGGGGATGACGTTCAGAAGGCCCGTCAGCATGCCAAGCCCCACGCCCGCCGGAACGCGCGCCGCCGCGAGCCCCACCGCCGAGAGCGCGCCGACCATGAGCGAAATCATCATTTGGCCCTTGAGATACATTTTGAGCTCGCGCTGCGCGGACGAACAAGCGCGCACCACGCGCTCGCGGAACTTGAGCGGTACGAGCAGCTCGAGCCGCAATTGGAGCCTTTCCCGGTCGCGGAGGATAAAGTAGCTGATGGTCACGACGATCACGAGCCGCGCAGTCGTCGAGGCAATGCGCGCCGCGGACGCGGCCAGGTAGAGGGCGAGGCCCTCGATTCGCGACTGAAGAGACGCGGAAAGAGAACCGAAGGAGATGCCGAGCGCGCCCAGCGCGGATTGTGCGCCGTCCAGGAGCCGCCGCAGGGATACGATCATCGCGGGAAGGGAAGCGTATAAATCGGTCAGCGGACCCGCCACCGCTGGAACGAGCAGCATGACGACGAGCGCCGCGATCACAAAGGCAGTCAAAACGGCAAGGAGCGACGCCCCGGAACGGCTCATCCTCTTTTCGTAACACCGCGAGACGGGCTCAAGCACAAACGCCGCCGCGCCCGCTTCCGCGAGCAGTCGGAGCACGTTGGTCGCGACGCCGCGGAAGAGGACGAGGACCGCAAAAATCACAAAGATTGCGGCGGACGTCCGGAGCGCGCGCGGCGGAATGCGCCTGAGCCTCTCCACGCAATTACCTGAAGTAGTTTCCGGCCATGCGCACCGCCCGGCGTCCGGCCTTCATGGCCCTGCAGCGCATCTGGCGGCGCATGCTGGGGTCCATTGAGACGAGTGTCATTGCGGTCGCCGCGCCCATAAACGCGCCCAGCGCGACCGCACCAAATCTGTGCATCCTCATTGTCACACCTCCGAATCGATGAGAGCTTCGGGGATCACCACGCGGCGGTTCTCGGCATCGTACGCATAATCGTCGACGCGCAGCTCCCCGCGCGTGAGATCCTCCAGGTAGCCGAGCGAAAGGATCAGGTTCACGACCGTCAAGCTCACCTCGTCGATCTCGGCGCCCACCACAGCCCCAAGCCTTTGTCCGGCTGTGGAAACGGCCCTGAGAAAGAGCTGGTTTGGCTTGATCCGGACGCGTTCGCCGCGTTCGTCCGCAATGATCGCGCGGGAGCCGATGACCGAGACGCGTTCCGCATCGATGAAACGGACACCCTTGACGCCCGCGTCGATCCAGATGCCGTCCATGCGCTTCAGGTCGGTCGAGAGACAGACCTGCAAGACGCGTCCGACGGGTCGCGCGTCGACCACGACGCTCATGCCGCGCAGCGACCGCATATTTTTCAACCGACCGCCGCCTTTCGCCGTGAATAGTATTGATCGCGCTCCGCGCGCGAATCCTGCCAATTTGAGGTGGGGCGGCGCAAGATTTATCATTTGACCGGCTTGACACAGCTTCGACACGGATATAAGATAAAATCAACCCGATTGATAAGAAAGGAAGTGATCAAATGGAAGAATTCCGCAGCGGCTACCGCATTTTGGTCGCGGACGACGACGTCAACGTGCACCAGAGCCTGAACGCGTACTTCAAGCGCGAAGGGTATCAGATGCTGTCGGCCTACGACGGCGAGGAAGCGCTTTCATTTGTCAAGAAATATCGCCCGGACATCGTGCTTCTCGACATCATGATGCCGAAGATGGACGGGCTAATGGTGTGCCGGGAAACGCGAAAAGAGTCGAATATCCCGATCATCATGCTGACCGCGAAGGGCGAGGAGTTTGATAAGCTCCTCGGGCTCGAACTGGGGGCGGACGATTACATCACGAAGCCGTTCAGCCCGCGCGAGGTGCTGGCGCGCGTGAAGGCCGTGCTCCGGCGCATCCACGAAATGAAGGAGGTCGGCAAGGGCTCGCACCTGGTGGCCGGAAACCTCGACATCGACATGAGCGCGTTTATCGTAAAACTGGACGGGAAGGTCATTCCCTGCACGCCCAAGGAGATCGAGATTCTGTGGACGCTTGCGAGCAATCCGGGGCTGGTTTTCAGCCGGGAGCACCTTCTTCAGAGCATCTGGGGTTACGACTTTCTGGGCGACACGCGCGCGGTGGACAGCCACATTAAGCGCATCCGCGCGAAGCTTTGCATCGAAGGAAACGACTGGGACATCAAGACCGTCTGGGGCGTGGGGTACAGGTTTGAAATAGGCGAGGCCTGATGAAATTTCGATTGAGGCGCGAGCGCGTAAAGCTTGGGATCGGCGCGAAGGCAACGTTCAGCCACATATCGCTGGCTGTGATGGTCATTGTCTTCGTGTCGATTTCCATGTTTGTGGCGGTCTATTCGTCCATGCGCGACGACAAGAAGCAGTCCCTCCTCAGGGAGGTAAAGGCGATCGCGCGGACGGAGTCCGGACAGCCGGGGGAAGGGTACGACGTCGAGCGCATGCAGATGTACGAGGATCTCTCCGACGCCAAGATCCTCTACATCGATTCGGATTACATCGCGACGCATCTGCCGCCCGCGGACGGCTTTCAGTTTAGTCCCGGCGCGGACCTTCCTGCGGAGGACGCGCGGCTCAAGCAGGTGCAGATTCTCGACGCCATCGACAAATACTTCATCGCGCGCATCCTCGCGGGCGAGGCGGTCTCGGACATCCGTGCGTTTAAATTCGTCAAGGGGGACATCATCTTCGCGGGCGCGCCGGTCGTGAGCGCGGGCGGAGAAGTGACGGGAGGGATCGTGCTCATCCAGTCCGTGGACGTGTTCCGCGAACGCTCGGCGGTCATGCTGTTCATGCTGCTCATCGTGTCGGCCATTTCGATCACCCTGGCGATCGCGGTCTCCTGGATTCTTTCAGGGCGGCTCACGAATCCCATCGTCGCGATCACGAACGGCGCGAGGCGGCTTGCGGAGGGCAAGTACGGCCAGTTCATCGAGGTGAGCGCCACCGACGAGATCGGAGAACTGGCGGCGACGCTCAACACGCTCTCCGTACGGCTCAAGGACGTCGTCGGACGGCTGCGCGAGGAGCGCGACAAGCTCGACCTCATCATCAACGGCATCGGCGAGGGAATCATCGCCGTCGACCGCGCGATGCGCGTGGTGCACTGCAACGAGTCCCTGTTGCGGTTGGCGGAACTCGGGCGAAAGCCCGTGCGCGTGTTCCCATCCGATGAATACGGGCGAATCCTCTCCCTCTGTATGCGGAGCAGACAACGCGAGCGCGCGATGTGGACGGTCGGTGAGCGGCGGCTTGCAGCCATCGCCTCGCCTCTCCTGGCGGATGACGTGGTGATCGGCGCCGTCTGTCTTGTGCAGGACGTTTCCGATGCCGAGCGGCTTGAGCAGATGCGGCGGGATTACGTGGCAAACGTTTCGCACGAGCTCCGCACGCCTTTGACCGGAATTCGTGGGATGGTCGAGCCGCTGCTCGACGGGTTCATCGACACCGAGGAGGAGAAGCAGGACTGCTACCGGGTCATCTATCAGGAGACGATCCGGCTCGAGAAACTCATTCGGGAGATGCTCGACATGTCGCGGCTGCAGGACGGTCGGCTGACCATCGAGATCGAAGAGCTGGAGGCGGGCGGGATCATAGAGGCGGCGGTGCGGCGCGTGGCGCAGACAGCTGCTGACGCCGGGGTCGCGCTGGTGACGGAAACGCCGGAGGCGCACATCACCTGCCTTGGAAACGAGGACAGGATTCTGCAGGTTCTGACGGTGTTTCTCGATAACGCCGTGAGCTTCACGCCCTCCGGCGGCACGGTGACGGTCTACGCGCGGGACGAGAAGAAACGGGTCGTTCTCGGCGTCCGCGACACGGGCTGCGGCATCGAGCCGAAGGATCTTCCGCATATCTGGGAGCGATTCTACAAGGTGGACAAGTCGCGGATGCGTACCTCCGGCACGGGGCTGGGTCTCGCCATCGCGAAGCTGATCGTGGAGCTGATGGGCGGGGAAATCGGCGTCTCCACCGAACACGGAAAAGGCTCGGACTTCTGGTTCTCGCTTGAAAAGGAGACACCGGATGACTGAGAAACTCCCATGCAAAACGAACGAACCTCGCGACGGCGGGGTTCGTCTCTCTTCATGGCATGGCGGAGCGGGATCAGGACACCGTATGCGCAGAAGTTTCCAACAAACGCATAGGCAAGGACGTCGGGATCGGCCTCTCAATCGTTGGCGATTCGGTGCAACTTTTCCTTTGTCGGCATGTACAAGCTATGGGAAAGGATGGCCAAAACGCGCTCGTCGTGGAGATTCTCCTTGATATCGACAATATCCATACACGCCTCCCCGGTGTGCCCCTCGGTCAGTCCAATAGGAATGCGCGGAGCTCTTCCGCGGTGTCGAAGGCGGGAACCTCCCCGCGTTCGCCCATTTCCGCTCGCGTGCGGAAGCCCCAGGAGACCCACGCGGCGTCGAGGTCCGCGTTTCTCGCCGTCTCAAGGTCAACTGCGGAATCGCCCACGTAGAGCGCGCGCGCTTTCTCGACGCCGAGCTCCACCATGATCCGGTTCGCCGCGGCGGGATTGGGCTTTTTCGGGGTTTCGGCGGATTCTCCGAACGCGCGCTCATAGAGGCCGCGGAAGTGGTTCTCACAAAGCGATTTGACCGCCGCGTCGTATTTGTTTGAGTTGATGCCGATTTTCAGGCCCGCCTCGCGAAGCGAGGTCATCAGCTCGATCACGCCAGGGTACGGCCTCGTCTCCGCGTCGAGATGGGAATTGTAGAACGCCTTGAAGTCCGATACGGCTTCGGCGATTTCACCATCCGGGGTGCCGGCGGGCAGGGAGCGGGCGAGAAGCTTTGTGAGGCCGTTTCCGATGGCGAGGCGTACCTCCTCGCGGCTGCGGGCGGGAGCTCCGCGCTTCGCGACGACGTGATTGACCGCGTTTTTCAGATCGTCAAGCGTATCGAGAAGGGTACCGTCCAGATCGAAGATCACAAGGTCGTACTTCATTCCGATCTCTCCTTTGCGTCAATCGTATCATGTTCGCCCAGATCGGTGGTTGCGGCGCGGTTTATTTTGCGTTATATGGCAATCATAACGATTTGCATCGGTGGCCTGCCTATGCTATAATAAGAATGGAAAAATCCAAGCACGAGGAATAAATGGGAATTTATGGCGGTTTTGCCGGGGTTTACGACCGGCTGATGGACGATTTCGATTACGAGGGATGGGCAGACTATTACCTCGAAGCGATCGCGCGGGCCGGCGTTTCTCCGAAAACCGTGTGCGACTGCGCGTGCGGGACGGGATCGATGTCGGTCGCGCTCGCGCGGCGCGGCTTGAAGGTCACGGGCGTCGACCTTTCGGCGGAAATGCTCGAGATCGCGGGCGCCAAGGCGCGCGCGTCGGCGCAGAAGATCATCTTCGCGAGGCAGGACATGTGCCATCTCGCGCTCCCAAGGCCGGCGGACGCCATCGTCTGCGCCTGCGACGGGGTCAACTATCTGACGTCGATGCCCCGCGTGCGCGCGTTCTTCGAGGCCGCACGCGCCGCGCTTCGACCCGGCGGCTGCCTCGCCTTTGACATCTCGTCCCGGCACAAGCTCGAAAACGTGATCGGGAACGCCTTCTTCGGCGAGGAACGGGACGACGTCGCCTACCTCTGGTCAAATTCTTACGACCCGGAGAAGCGCCTCGTTCAAATGGACGTCACCTTCTTCATCCGGAACGAGGGCGGGCTTTACGAGCGGATCAACGAGGCGCACGTTCAAAGGGCGCACGAGGCGGGCGAGATCGTCGAGGCGCTTCAGGCGTGCGGCTTTCGGGGTATTATGGTATACGGCGACCGGACGTTTGAAGCGCCCGGCGAGAACGAGGAGCGAATCCACTTTTTCGCGATTCGAATGGATAACGGAGAATGAAATGAACGCAATGAACAGGGACGGACTTTTAAACATATCATTGCTCGAGGGGCAGGCACGCGCGCTTCTCATTGAGTCGACGGAACTGACGGAGCGCGCGCGGCAGGTCCACGGCCTCTCGAGAATCGCGACGGCCGCTCTCGGTCGGACACTCACGGCAACCGTGATGATGGCCTCCATGCTGAAGGGGAAGGGCGAATCGCTCTCCGTCACCATCAAGGGCGGCGGACCCATCGGCTCCATCGTGACGGTGGGGCACCCGGACGGGAGCGTGAAGGGCTACTGCGATAATCCCGGAGTCGATCTTCCGCGTACCGGAAAAAAGCTGCCCGTCGGCACGGCCGTCGGAACCCAGGGGAAGCTCAGCGTCGTCAAAGATCTGAGACTGAGAGACCCCTACGTCGGCCAGGTAAACCTCGTCTCCGGCGAGATCGCGGAGGACTTCGCGATGTACTTCACCGCCTCCGAGCAGGTCAACTCGCTGGTATCCCTGGGCGTCCTCGTGGGAGACACGGTGGAAAGCGCGGGGGGGCTGATCATCCAGATGATGCCCGGCGCGAGCGAGGCGGCGATCCAGTCGGTCGAAATGAGCGTGAACATGTTCTTTGACATCTCGGGCACCATGAAGGAGCTTCACCTGCACGGGGCGATGCGGGACCTGCTCGGACACCTCCAACCGGAGGTCCTGGGCGAAATGACGCCCTTGTACCAATGCGACTGCTCCCGGTCGCGCATCGAAAGGGTGCTCGTGACCCTCGGACGGGAGGAGCTGGCTTCCATGATCGAGGAGCAGCACGGCGCGCAGGTCGATTGCCACTTCTGTAACAAGCGGTACGCGTTTTCGGAGGACGATCTGAAAACGCTTCTGGCGCACGCGCTGGGGGAGGTAAAATGAACTTTGATCCAAAGATCGTTCCTTTCGACCGGGGCGCGGATTTTGTGCATCAGCGCGCGCTCAAAAATCGGCGCGACAACAATGTGATCGACGCGCTCGAGCTCATGCGCAAGGCCGTGGAGGTCTCGCCGGAGAACGAGGGCTACAGAATGGATCTCGCGGAGCTTCTGACGGAGCTCGGCTGCCTTACGCAATCCAATCAGGTGCTTTTGGACATGTTGACCAAGGGTGAACGGAAGGACGAGTGCCTCTATTCGCTCGCGATCAACCAACTGAATATGAACAACCCCGAGGCCGCGAAGAAGCTCCTGCGGCTTTGCCTCGATGACTCCACCAAGGGCGATATCCGCGATCAGGCGCGGGCGCTCTCGGGCGAGATCGAGATGTACGAGGCGCTGAACAGGCCCGTCTCGCGCAGGATCGAGCGGATGCTCATCATCTCCGACATGGCGTGCGACAAGCTCCGGCGAGAGGATTATCCCGGCGCGCGCGAACTTTTTGAGCGCGCGCTCCGCATGGATAAAAGCCAGCGGGACGTGCGCGCGCTGCTCGCGATGACCTACATGCTGCTCGGGCGGATCGAGGAAGCGATCCTCAATGCCGAGGACGCCATCCGGGAGCCCGGCGCGACCCTCCGGGCGCTTTGCGTCTCCGGTCAGGTGTTCAACATGGCGGGTGACGAGGAGCGTGCGCGAGAGGCGCTCATCCGGGCGATGGAGTTTCGGCCCAACGGGCTCGAGACCCGCATGCTCATATTCTCGCTGTTCGAGCTTAAGATGTACGGAGAGGCGCGGGATTGCGCCCAGGAAGCGCTCAAGGAAGCGCCGTACGACAGGTTGCTTCTCCACGTGATGGCGGTGACGAGCGTCCGCGCGGGCGAGAACCCCGCGAAGGCCTTGCGCTTCTGGCAGCGCATTGCGCGCATTGATCCCGAGGATACGGTAGCCAACTACTACTGCCGCGCGGCGGAGGAAGGGAAGCTCGACCTCGAGGAGCTCACATGCGAGTATCAGGTCCCGCGCGCGGAGATGCTCGAGCGGTTCAAGTACATCACAGACAAACTGGACGGCGATCTGGCACAGCTCGGCGAGGACTGGAAGGCGGACGCGCACTTCCGCGCGATGCTCGCGTGGTGCCTGACCGCATCCGACCGACGGTTCCGGGAGGCGGCGGTGACGCTTTTGTCCTCCATCGACGATCCGCAGGCCGAGAGCCAGCTGCGCGAATACATGCTGCGCGTTGACACGGGCTTTGACATGACGCTCCGGGCGGCGACCATGTACCGCATGCGCGGGCTGGACGTCCGGCGGATCTTGCCACCCTATATGGGCAAGGCCGACGGCCTGATGCCGGACGGGAACCGCGTACTTGACGCCATGAGCGTGGGGCACAGACAACTCGTCAGGCTCGCGAGCGACGTGCTCGAAAGGCGGTACGACCTCTACGCGTTCGATCATCTCGCGGTCATGTGGGACATGTATCGGCGGCACACGCCCATGCGCACGGACCCCCTCATCAAGACGGAAACGGCAGCCGCGGCGCTCGCGTACTGTTATCTGGCACTGGCGGAGAGAAAACCGAGCTTCTACCGGCTGAGCGCGCAGTTTGGTTGCCCCGTCCGGCAACTGATGTTCTTCGCGCGCAGGATGGCGTCGGTGCTCGAGCGGGGAGGGTCATCCGATGGCGAAGCTGATTGATTTTGATAGGAAGTACATGGCTTTCGCGGCCAAATCGCTCAAGAGTTTCTCCGATTTAAAGGAGGACGAGCTCGAGAAGGCGCTGAACGACACGGCGTCGAAGTGGGTGACCACAGATGATGCGGAACTGGGCGGGCGGACGCCGGACGAATACTTTGCTGCGATGGCACCCAGAGAACTCGCGGACAACCTCGCCGCCTACTGCGCGGCTAGCATGAACGTGCCCGAGCCGCTCTACCGGCGGATCGCCGGGACGGCGGAGTGCGCGGAACACCTCGTCGGAATCGCGCGGAACCGCAATCTGAGCGAAAAGGCGCGTGGGACGGCGCTCCGGCTGCTCATCGATATGGAGGCGGACGGGCTCTCTGCGCTCGCCGCAGACATCCTTTCAGAGGGCGGTGCGCTCGAAGACGAGGCTGCTGACTGGCTGAAAGGCGCGGGAGACGAAGTCGTCGAGCCCCTCTTCGAGCGCTACGAGACGGCCGACGAGGGCGCGCGCGAGGCGATTCTCGACGTCCTGTGCGCGCATCCGGGCATTCAACGGACGGCGGA
Organism: Bacillota bacterium; assembly: GCA_023444095.1. Taxonomy (GTDB): domain Bacteria; phylum Bacillota; class Clostridia; order Christensenellales; family Aristaeellaceae; genus RUG11247. The sequence continues at coordinate 72,088 of JAEZRP010000041.1, read as the reverse complement.
GCTTCTGAAAGAAAGGCTTCTAACCGATCACGAGCGGCGCGCGCTGCACGCATCCTACGCCGCACGGTTGGGGGACGAGTCTCTCCTTGCTCCGCTTTTCAGGCTTTGCGAGATGAGCGACCTCACATACTTTGATTACATGGAAATTCGAAACGCCATCGAAGCGCTTGGCGGTGAACCCGGCGCGGAGCGACAGTTTTACGGGGACCCGGACTTCGAGCGTCTGCGCGAAGAGCCGGAATAGGGGTTGCGCGAACAGGAAAGACCGAATCGGAGGGAGAACATCGCATGAAGTGCCCAAATTGCGGACGGGAGAATCCGGGAATCCGGCTTTTCTGCTCGAGATGTGGGGAACTTTTGCCCGATTCGGAGGCGCGAGCGCCCGAACCGGCCGTTCAGGAGCTGGACGACGACATCAAAATCTACCGGAAGGCGAGAAAGCCGGAACCGGAACCGAAACCTGCGGCGAATGAGCCCAAGGACGCGCCCGTCCCCGTCCCAGACGACGATGCGTTCGATGGGGAGACGGACTTTTTCACGCGCCGCGAGCGGGTGCGCAGGCTCTATGAGGAGGACTGGCCGGAACTGACGCAGAAGGCGGAGCCGCGCGTGCGCGAGCGAATCTTCGACGGCAGAGCCGACGAGAAACCCAAGGGTGGCGACAGCCCCTATGCGCGGCCGAGCGAGGACGTTCGCAGACCGCCGACGCTCACGCGCAAGAATCGCGCGCAGACGGGACGGCCAAGCACGCTGGTTCCAAAGCGGGACGTGACGCCCGATCCGGAAAACCTGTTTTCCGTGCGTGGGGAAACGCCGTTTGACGAGGACGACTTCGACCGCGCGCCGCGCGCGCCGAAAAAACCCATTCGGCGGGCGAGTCCGTACGAGGAGCCGGAGAGTCAGAGCTTTTTGATGCGCCACGTGCGCGGGATCGTGGGGATGATCCTGCTCGCCGTCACGGTCACAATCGTGCTCACCTGGGCGTTTACGCCCGGCGCGCAACTCGTGCTGGCGCGGCTCGACCTCGCCTGGTCGGCCTCCGCATACGCGTCCCTCGGTAATGAGGCGTACGACGCGGGGCGGTACGGCGAAGCGGGGCGGTACTTCGGCGTGGCTCTGACAAAGGACGCGGACAACGCGAACTACGCGGTTTATGCCGCGAACTCGTACATTCAGGGCGGTGAGACCGCAAAGGCAATCTCAGCTCTCAAAAAGCTGATCGCCCTTCAGCCGGGAAACGCCGATTATTACAATACGCTCATGGGCCTCTACGGGGGATACGAAAACATGCCGGAAGACGCGAAGGCGCTCGTGAACGAGGGGTACGAGCGCACGGGCGACGAGCGGCTGAAACAATAACGGAGGGGTACAGATGAAAAAGGCTTCCATGGTACTCGATCGGGACTATGTGGTTGGAAGGATCGACCCGCGCATCTACGGCTCGTTCATCGAGCATCTCGGGCGCGCGGTATACGGCGGCATCTACGAACCGGGTCACCCGGCGGCGGAAGAGAGCGGCTTCCGCAAGGACGTCATCGAGATGGTGAAGAAAGTGGGCGTTCCCGTCGTGCGCTATCCGGGTGGGAATTTCGTATCCGGCTTCAATTGGGAGGATTCCGTCGGGCCGCGCGAGAAGCGTCCGAAGCGGCTCGACCTCGCGTGGTTCACCACCGAGACGAACGAGGTCGGCCTGCACGAATTCTGCGATTGGTGCGGCAAGGCCGGAACCGAGCCCATGTATTCTATCAACCTCGGGACCAGAAACGCGGACGCGGCGCGCAACGTCGTCGAGTACGCGAACCATCCGGGCGGCACCGCGTGGTCGGATCTCAGGCGCGCGAACGGCAAGGAACAGCCGCTCGGGATCAAGCTCTGGTGCCTCGGAAACGAGATGGACGGTCCGTGGCAGATGGAGCACAAGACGGCGTATGAATACGGGCGGATCGCAAACGAGGCGGGCAAGATGATGAAATGGGTCGATCCCACCATCGAGCTTGTTGCGTGCGGCTCCTCGCACTCCGAGATGCCGACGTTCGGCGACTGGGAATATACCATGCTCACCGAGTGCTACGACGCGATCGACTACGTCTCCCTCCACCGCTATTACGGCAATCCCACGAACGACACGCCTGGTTTCCTCGCGCGCACGATGGACATGGACGATTTCATCCGCACGGTCGTCTGCATCTGCGACAGCGTGAAGGGAAAGAAGCATTCAAAAAAGACGGTGCATCTCTCATTCGACGAATGGAATGTGTGGTACCATTCGAAAGAACAGGACAGGGAAATCTGGAAGCGGGACAAGTGGGGGCGCGCGCTGCCGATCCTCGAGGACATCTACAACTTCGAGGACGCGCTTCTGACGGGCTCCATGCTCATCACCTTTCTGCGCAACGCCGACCGGGTAAAGATCGCCTGCCTTGCGCAGCTTGTCAACGTGATCGCGCCCATCATGACGCGAACGGGCGGCGGCGCGTGGGCACAGCCGACGTATTACCCGTATATGCAGGTATCCAGGTACGGGCGCGGAACGTCCCTGAGGGCCATCGTCGATACGCCGACCTACGACTGCCTGGACTACGAGAAGGTGCCGCTCATCGACGCGACGGCAACGATGGACGACGAAGGGAACGTGACCGTTTTCTGCGTGAACCGCGACATGGCGGAAGACTTCGCGCTCGCGGTCGATCTGCGCGCGTTTGGGAACATGAGGATCAAGGAGCACATTCTCTTGAAGCATCCGGACGTGAAGGCGATCAACACGGAGGAGAATCCCACAAACGTCGCGCCGGTCGCGGGCCCTGGGGGGCGCGTGGAGGGGGGAAAGGCCGAGATCGCGATCCCGTCGCTCAGCTGGAATGTAATCCGGTTCGAGAAGGCATAACAGACCTCGGTTTGTAGAAAGACAGACTTCGGTATGAAATCCGAAGTCTGTCTTTCTTACTCAGATAGTGGGAGCGAGATGTCAGAACGGGACATGAAGTCCGTAAGGCCCTGATCGATCTCCGCGCGTGAAAAGCCCGCAGCCTCGAGTTCTTCATCCGCGAGAAGGCTCAGGCGGTAATAGAAGTCTGTCGCGATGGCGGCGAGGTTTGCAATCCCCGCGTCGAGCCGATCAAAGAGCGCATCCTCGGCCTCGTTGATTTTTCTTTCCCGGAGAAGCCTCATGATCTCTGCGTGCAGGAGGTCGCCGCCCGTGGGCGTCTGGCTGTCCTCCTCGACGTAAACGGGCTCGCTCTTTCCGAAGATCAGCCGCGCCGCGACCTGCACCGCGAGCGAGATCTGGCGCATGATGTAGTCCTTTTCAAACATCAGATTCCTCCCCGGAAGGGAATTTCTGCGCGTACATGAACTCGCCGCAGGCGTCCGCGCCGGATTCCATAACGCGTTCGATCGTCTCGTCGAGCCGTTCGTCCTCGGTCTGGACGATGGGCGCGAGGGATACGGATTTGGGAAGCTGCGCGCGGGCGGCTTTCGACTCAAAGCCGACGTGCGCGGGCGAAAAGCCGGACATGGGATCGTCCGTCATGAAAGAGATGTCAAAAAGCAGGCTCGCGACCTCGTCCGCGGAGCGCTGCGCGTTCGAAAGGAGCGCGTGGAAGGCCGCCCATTCGTGGGAGAGACAGGCGGTGCCCGTCTCGTGGGGATAGGCGCGATAGAGCATGGGGGAGACGACGTCGAGGGACGAGAGCGCGGTCGGGCGCTGGCCTACGAAGTACCAGAGGGAGGGAGCGAACACGAACGCGCCCGCCTTGAGCCCCGCCGCGTGCGCCCGCGCGCAAAATCCTTCCATATACTCTCCGACGCAGGCGGCGCGGAAGCCGAACCAATTTTCCATGGCGTCCCGAATCGCGGGGATGTCGCCGTCCCCGCCGTTCAGGTAATCCATGAGCTGTACGACGCCGGATCTGGTTGCGGCGGCGTCAAAGCCCAGCGCCGCCATCTTCCTCATGCAGCGTTCGCAGAAGCAGCCGAAGAAGGCAGACGTTCCCTCCTCCGAGGCGAAGGAAGCGAAACGCGCGCCGTCAACGAAGATTCCGGTCAGGCCGTCCGTTTTTTCCGCGAACGCGAACGCGGCGTCCATGTTGCGATCGCTTACCGCGCCCGCGTTCGGGCACGCGGAGCCGAACCACGGCGCATCCGCGCCTCTTGCGTCCCTTGCGCCATAATCACGTTGCGAAAAATCACCGATGGCGTGCGCGCCGAAGCACAGCCATGTCTCAAGGCCCGCTTCCCGCGCGGCGCGGAAGGCATCGCCGCCTGCGGAAAGCACGACCGCGTCGTATCCCATCTCGCGCAGCCTGCGCGCGGAGCCCGCATTGTCGGCCGGGTCGAGGCCGTATAGGTACCTCTTCATTTGGGATCACCCCTTTGTGGTTTCTCCTTCACCATTATACAGAGGAAGGGGTTCGCTTTTCAAGTAGCTTGTGCTATAATGGACATGCGTTTCAGGGAGGTGGGGCGAATGGCCGTCGATGCGGCGTACGCGGCGGATGTCGATGAGATTCTGTCGCACAGGCAAGACAACGGGGGCGATTTGTGGGCAACGCCTGACAAGCGCCTCATCGTGGGCGCGCCCTTCTCGACCCTTGAGAGCGCGCTCCTTCTTCTGGAGCTGGGGATGCCGCCGGACGAGCCGATTCTGAAGGACGTCGCCGCTCTGATCTTCAGCACATGGCAGGCGGACGGCCGGTTTCGCGTGTACCCAAAGGGCGCGATCTATCCGTGCCAGACCATCCACGCCGCGGAAGCGCTCTGCCGTTTGGGCTACGCCGCCGACGGGCGGATTCAGACCACGTTTCGACATCTCATGGAGACCCGCCATACGGACGGCGGCTGGCGCTGCAACAAATTCAGCTTTGGACGCGGCCCGGAGACGGCGTGCTCAAACCCGCTCCCAACGCTCGTCGCCCTGAATGCCTTCCGGTACAGCGCATCTCATTGCGAACGGGAACTTGACGCCGCGGTGGACTTTCTGCTCTCGCACTGGACGATCCGATCGCCCATCGGCCCCTGCCACTACGGGATCGGCACGCTGTTCATGCAGCTCGAATACCCGTTTCGCAATTACAACCTCTTCGTTTATGTCTACGTGCTCTCCTTTTACGCGCGGGCGCGGCGGGACGCGCGGTTCCTGGAGGCGCTCGGCGCCCTTGCGGGGAAGACGCGGGACGGGTTGATTGTCGTCGAGCGCGTCGTGCCGAAACTCGCCAAGCTCTCCTTTTGCAGAAAAGGCGCGCCGAGCGAACCCGCGACGAGGCGCTATGGCGAGATACTTGACAACATGAGGAAGGGATAACAAACGATGATCAGACATGTGGTTCTCTACACGATCAAGGATGAATACAAGGCGAAAATTCCCGCGCTCGTCGAGGCGTTTTACGGCATGAAGGGTAAGATTCCGGGGCTCGTCGAGGTGGAGGCGGGCGGGGACGAGCTCGGCTCCGAGCGCTCGTACGACCTCGCGCTCATCACCTCCTTCGAAAGCTGGGACGCCTACAGGGCATACCTGACCCATCCGGCGCATCTGCCCGTAAAGGCGGGGATGCACGAGGCCCGCAGCGGGTCGGTTTCCTGCGATTACGAGCTCAAAGGTTAAAAGATCGCGCGCGGATTGCATCTTTTGCCTTGGCGTGCTATACTTTGATGCAAATCAGATCCGCGATGACGGAGAGAGTAGCGCCGAAGGGCGTCCCGCAGAGAATCCGCGTCTGGTATGCCGATTTCGGCATCTTGGCTGTGAGCGCGGTGGGCGCGAGGCGGCGTGAAGTTCACTCCCGAGCCTTTCCGCTGAAGCTTTCGTTGTAAGCGGAAACGGACTTATCCACGTTATCGGATACGGAGGTTTGGCGGTTTTCCGCCTGACGAATCTGGGTGGTATCGCGAGCATTGCTTCGCCCCTTTGCGTGGGCGGAGCTTCTTTTTTTCACAAGGAGGGTTTCGTATGGAGGAAATGCTGCGGGAGATTCAGGGCAGCGCGCTGCGGGAGATCGAGGCGGCGGAGGCGAGCGCGAAGCTCGAGGAGATCCGCGTCCGCGTGCTGGGCAAGAAGGGCGAGTTGACGGCGCTTCTGCGCGGCATGGGCAAGCTCGCGCCGGAGGAGCGGCCAAAGGTAGGACAGATGGTGAACGACGCGCGCGAGGCGATTGAGGCGGCGCTTTCCGCACGCATGGATTTGCTCGCGGCGGCGGAGAAGGAAGCGCGGCTCGCGCGGGAGGCAGTCGACGTCACGATACCCGGACCGGCGCGCGTGACTGGCGCGATCAACCCGGTGAACATGGCGCTCGGGAAGATGATCGACATCTTCGTCGGCATGGGCTACGAGGTGGTGGAGGGGCCGGAGGTCGAGTACGATCACTACAACTTCGAGCTGTTGAACCTGCCGAAGAACCACCCGGCGCGCGACATGCAGGACACGTTCTACGTGGACGAGAATATCGTCCTGCGCACTCACACATCTCCCGTGCAGGCACGCGTCATGACGACCAGGCAGCCGCCGATCCGCGTGATCTGTCCTGGGCGGGTGTATCGCGCGGACGAGGCCGATCTGACCCATTCGCCGGTGTTCCACCAGATGGAGGGGCTCGTGATTGACGAGGGCATTTCGATGGGCGATCTCAAGGGGACGCTCGACGAGTTCGCGCGCGCGATGTTCCGCGAGGGGATCACGACCAGGTTCCGGCCGTCGTTCTTCCCGTTCACGGAGCCTTCGACCGAGGTCGACCTGACGTGCGCAAGTTGCGGCGGCAAAGGCTGTCGGATGTGCAAGGGCACGGGCTGGATCGAGGTGCTCGGCGCGGGAATGGTCAATCCCAAGGTGCTCGAGATGTCCGGGATCAACTCCAAAAAATATACCGGCTTCGCGTTCGGCATGGGCATCGACCGCATCGCACAGCTCAAGTACAACATTCCGAACATGCGCATCATGTATGAAAACGACCTCAGATATCTCTCGCAGTTCCGGTAAGGGGTGATAGGATATGAAGATACCGATGAAGTGGCTCAGGGAATACGTCGACGTGAAGCTCGACGCGGCAAAGTACGCCGACCGCATGATCTGGACGGGCACCGCCGTCGAGGGTTGGGAGGAGACGGGCGCGCAATTCGAGGGCGTCGTCGTCGGGAAGATCGTCGCATGCGAGGATCACCCGAACTCCGATCATCTGCACATCTGCATGGTGGACGTAGGCGGCGCGGAGAATCTGCAGATCGTATGCGGCGCGCCGAACGCGCGGGCGGGCATTTGCGTCGCGGTCGCGCTCGACGGCGCGCGGCTTCCCGGCGGAAAGATCAAGAAGGGTAAGATCCGCGGCGTCGAATCCTGCGGCATGCTTTGCTCCGGGCCGGAGCTCGAGGTGCCTGCGGATCTGTATCCGCACATCGGCGACGCAGGAATCATGGAGCTTTCGGGTGAAACGCCGCTCGGGACGGATGTAAAAGTGGAATTCGGGCTCGGCGACACGATAATCGACTACGAGATCCTCGCGAACCGCCCGGACTGCCTGAGCGTGTGGGGCATCGCGCGAGAGAGCGCGGCGGCGCTGAATGAGTACTGCGTGATGCCGGAAATTACCGTCGTTGAGGACGGCGCGGGGAGATTCTCCGATTACGCGTCCGTCGAGGTGCTGGATGCGCAGGCCTGTCCGCGCTACTGCGCGCGGGTCATCGCTGACGTGAAGATCGCGCCCTCCCCCAAGTGGCTGCGCGAGTACCTGTACGGCGCGGGCGTGCGACCCATCAACAACGTCGTCGACATCACAAATTACGTGATGCTCGAGACGGGACATCCCATGCACGCGTTTGATCTCTCGAAGGTGCGCGAGCATTCCATCGTAGTGCGCAAGGCGCATCCGGGCGAGGAACTGACGACGCTCGACGGAAAGAAGTACACGCTCGACGAGAATATGCTCGTCATCGCCGACCGGGAGCGCGCGACAGGGCTCGCGGGCATCATGGGTGGCGAGGAGAGCGAGATCGCAGAGAACACGGCGAGCGTGCTGTTCGAGTGCGCGGCGTTCGACCGGACGAACAACCGGCTCACCTCGAGAAAACTCGGCATCCGAACGGAGGCGTCCGGGCGGTTTGAGAAGGGCGTGTGCCCCGCGACGGCGATGGACGCGCTTGATCGGGCGTGCATGCTGGTCAACATGCTCGAATGCGGCAAGGTCGTACCCGGCGCATACGACAGCTATCCCGCGCCGAAGGAGATTTTACCCGTCGAAGCGAGCGTGAAGCGGATTTGCGCGCTCACTGGCGTCGAGATTCCCGGCGACGCCATGGAGGATATCCTTTCAAAACTCTACATCGAGACGGAACTCTCGGGGGACCATGTCGTCTGCGTGCCTCCGGTGTGGCGCGGGGACATCGAGTCGGAAGCCGACATCGCGGAGGAAGTTCTCCGGATCTACGGATATGAGCACATCCCCTCGACGCTCATGAACGCCGTCACGATGCCCGGAAAGCGCAGCGCGGCCCAGATCTTCATCGACCGGGTGCGGAGCGCAGTCGCGGCCATGGGGTTTTATGAGACGCTCGACTACTCGTTCGTCACGCCCAAGTGGATCGAGAAGCTTGACCTGCCCGCGGACGACTGGCGGACAAAGCCCATCCGGATCATGAATCCTCTGGGCGAGGACACCTCCGTCATGCGAACGACTTTGGTTCCCACAATGCTCGATGTGATCTCCGGGAACGTCAACCGCGGCGTCAGCGCGGGAAAGCTGTTCGAGCTATCGCGCGCGTTTAAGCCGACCGTCGAGGGCAAGCTGCCGGAGGAGAAGCTGACATTGTGCCTCGGCATGTACGGGGAGGACTGTGATTTCTACGCGGTCAAAAATCCCGTCGAGTGGCTGCTCGGCGCGTTCGGCGTGAGGGCGGAGATCGCGGCGACGGGCGATGGGTATTACCATCCGGGCCGCAAGGCGACGCTTTCCGCAAATAACGTGAAAATTGCGCAGATGGGTGAAATCCATCCGGATGTTGCCGCGCGCTTCGGTCTGGACGACGTGCGCGCGTACGTCGCGGAGGTCGATCTCGAGGCGCTCATGGAGCTCGAGGTTCCGATCTACGGGATCCGGGAACTGCCGAAGTACCCGGCGGTGAGCCGCGACCTCGCAGTCGTCGTCGCGGAAACGGCGGGGGCCGGAACGATCCTCGAATCCATTCGCAGGGCGGGCGGCAAAATTCTGGAGGATGTGACGCTGTTCGACGTCTACCGCGATGCGAGGCTGGGCGAGGGTAAAAAGTCGCTTGCGTACGCGATCACGTTCCGCGCGGCGGATCGGACGCTCACGGACGCGGAGATCGGAAGCGCCATGGAGAAGGTGCTGAAGGCCGTCGAGAAGGAGTTCGGGGCGGAGATACGGAAGTAGCTCCCCAGTCCCCCTCGCGCAGAGGCTGGTGCGAGTCCCTCTATGGGACGGCGCCTGAGGCTTTGCCCCACGGCGTCGCGCAGATCGGTTGGACGGAGCCCCATGCGGGGTTCCGTCTTTTCTTTTCCATCGGAATGTGTTACCATACCTGCACAGGAAGGGGATGGAACAATATGGACAGGTTGCAAATCGATCATCAGAAGCGCGCGTTCACGCGGGACGGCGCGAACTTTTTCTATCTGGCGGACACGCTCTGGATGGCGTTTTCGAAGCTGACGCTCCCCGAGTGGGAGGAAATTCTGCGGCTCAGGCGCATGCAGCGCTTCAACGTGCTCCAGATCAGCGCGCTGCGGGTCGTGCACGACGACAGCCGCGACGAAAGCGCGCTGCCCGCGTTCGGGCCGGGTGGCTATGGGGAACCGAACGAGGCGTACTTCGACCGGGCGTGCGAAATGCTCGCGCTGGCGAACCAATACGGATTCACCCCCTGCATCCACCTCTTATGGGTGGATTACGTGCCCGACTCGTGGGGCAGCCGCGGCGGGAAGCCGATGACGCGGGAAGAGGGCGCGCGCTTTGCCGCCTATGTGGCGCGGCGATTCCGGCCCTATGCGCCGATCTATTCGATCTCCGGGGACACCGCTTTTGAAACGGAGCGCGTGGTCGATTTCTACGACGCCGCGATCGACGCCGTACGCGCGGTCGATCCCGAGGCGCTTTTGACGCTGCATCTGACCCCGCACGCGGACGTGCCGGACAGACTGTGCAAAAAGCTCGACTTCTACAGCTACCAGAGCGGGCACGGCGTCGGCGCGGAGCTTTCAAACAACTATCTGTTTGGGCTTCAGTATTTCGCGAAGCCGGGACAGAAGCCGGTCGTCAACTCCGAGCCACCCTACGACGGCCATGGGCACGGGAACGCGGACGGGCGGTTCGGCCCATATGACCTCAGGCGCGCGGCGTGGCAGAGCCTCCTGTCCGGGGCATCGGCCGGAATCACGTACGGTGCGCACGGACTCTGGGGCATGCACCGGACCGGACAGGCATTTTCCAGCGTGCCGTTTTCAAACATGCCCTTCGAATGGCGCACCGCGGTCCGGTTTCCGGGGGCGTGGGAGATGGCGAACGCGCGGGCGATCTTCGAGCAATACGACCTATTCGGGATCGCGCCGTTTGATGGACTGGATGAAAAGTACGACTCGATCCGCATGGCTGCGACGCCCGATATGGAAAAGATCGCGATCTATGCGCCCCACGCGTGCGATTTGCATTTGAAGCTGTCGCTCGAGGAGTATGAGATCCACCTATATGAGATGGAGACGATGCACCGACTCTTGCCGGAAGCGGTGACGGAAGGCGGGCGGACGACGCTTCTCATGCCGCAGGTGAACTCCGATCTTCTCTATCTCATGACCAAGCCGTAGGGAGGGAAGTCGTTGGAAGAATGGGATGTTTACGACAAGCGGGGCATTGCGACGGGAAAAACGAAGAAGAGAAACGATTTCTGGAAGGCGAATATCACCTCGGCGCGTCCCTGTGGATCCTTGATTCCCAGGGAAGGATGCTGATCCAGAAGAGAGCGCCCTCAAAGAGGATTCATCCGAACAAATGGGGGCATCCCGGCGGCGCCGTCCAGGCGGGAGAAAAGAGCGAACAGGGATGCGTACGCGAAGTCGAGGAGGAGATCGGGCTGAAGCTGGATGTCCGGGACATTACGCTCTTTTCCCGCGTCTTTCAAAACGACAGCATATACGACGACTATTCCGTGATATTCGATTTTCCGATTGAGAACGCCGTATTGCCGGAAAACGAGGTGAGCGAAATCAAGTGGGCAACCATTGAGGAAGTCAGGGAATTGTATATCGCGGGACAATTCATGACGGATGACATCGCAGGGTTTGATCATGCCCTCGCGCGCATTCAGGCGGAAGCCTTTCGGGGACGATGCTCTTGACCGGATCCATCCGCGCCAATGCCCCTTCCGGCTGCCCCCAGGTGTGCTTCCTCCAGAACGACGAATGGGGCGAATGCGCATCGGCGCATCCGCCCCATACCGCGCAGAGCATGCGCGTGCCGACGAGATGAATTTCCGTCAGATTGCGCTTGCAGAATTCGCCGGCGTAGCAGCGCTACGTCAAGAATTCTGCGGGGGTGAGATAGCGGAAATGCATTCGTCTGCGCGTGCAGGATTTGTGCGGGATAGCCTTAGAACTTGACTTCCCTGCGCTCCTTATCTGATACATAAGCCATCTCCATGAGGCTCGTGAGCATGCGGGCCTCGGGGATGCCGAACAGGATCTCCTTCCCGTAGACTACGCCGTCGATAAACTGGCGGATCGGGTGAGGGAGCGCCTTCGGGAGCTTGGGCTTGACCCAGCCGCCCTCGACGTACTTCTGGGTGAACTCGTTCTGGAACTTCACATCGTCGTTCTCGTACATCACCACGCCCTTGGTGCCGTAAACCTCAAGCCGGGTGGGGGTCATGGGGGAGACGAGGCTCGTCTCCGCGATGGACACGGCCTTGTTCTCAAACTCGATCGTGCAGATGGCGTTGTCGTCCACCGGCACGGGCATGAAGTTGTTGAACATGGACTGGATGCGCACCGGGTTTCCGAGGAGCCAGTGGGACAGGTACATGCCGTGCGCGCCCAGATCCATCATCGCGCCGCCGCCAGTCGTCTCCGGGTCGTACCAATAGTCCGGCAACCAGCCCGCGAGCGCGCCGTTGTGGCAGTTGCGCACGCGCATGACGGTCACATCGCCCAAAATGCCGTCGTCAATGAGCTGCTTCACGACCAGGTTTCTGGGCATGCAGCGGTGGGGGAAGCAGATGGAGAACGTGACGCCGTTTTTCTCGATGGCGGCAATGATCTCGTCCGCGTCTTTGGTCGTCAGGGCGAGCACTTTCTCGGTAAAGATGTGCTTTTTCGCGTTGGCGGCCTTGATCATGATTTCCCTGTGCATGTTGGTGGGCGTGCACACGAGGATCGCGTCTACGTCCTCGCGTGCGAGGAGCTCGTCGTAATCGGCGACGAAGTCCGCGCCAAGCTCGTCGGCCCACGCCGCGCCGCGCTTCGCGTCCTCATCCCATACGCACGTGATCGTCGCGTCGTCCTGCTTCTGGACGAACTCCGCGTATCCCTTCGCATGTACATGCCACTTTGAGATCATCGCAAATCTGAGCATGATATGACACCTCCATATTTCATGCCGGACCCTCCCGGCAATTCAGTCTTCCTTTCGGAACGCCATCATGGTACGGCAGGGGGAATAGACCTCGAAGCCCGGCCCCCTGTCGACGGAATTCTTCGTGAGATACCGGTAACTCTCATCGATCCTGCCCTGCCCGCCAAATTGGACATCGTCCGTCGAAAACACCGCGCGGTAGGAACCGGAACCAAGCGGGCCGACGGGAAGGAAGAAGTCGAGATAGGAGTCGGTGGGATGAAGATTCACGAGGTAGGCCATTTCGCCGCGCGCAAAGGCGACGATCTTCCTCTTCTGGTCGATCCAGAGGCTCTGGGCGACGGGCTTTGAGAGAACGCGGTAGCGGCGGGAGAACTTGAGCATCGCGCGGTCGAAGTCGCGCAGCCACTCGTATTTGAGAAAGCCGTTCTCGGAAAGCGACCACTGGCGGCGAGCGTACCGAAAACTCCAGCCGTTTCCCTCGCGTGGAAAGTCGATCCACTCCGGATGACCGAACTCGTTGCCCATGAAGTTGAGGTAGCCGTCGGAGGCGAGTACCAGCGTCAGAAAGCGGATGATCATATGAAGCGCGATCGCGCGGTCGATGGCGACGGAGTGGTAATCCTTGTTCATGCCATCGTACATCTCGCGATCGGCCATGCGGAAGATGAGCGTCTTGTCGCCCACAAGCGCCTGATCGTGGGATTCGGCGTAACCGACGTTCTTCTCCTCCGGGCGGCGGGTGGTAAGCTCGTGCCAGAGCTGATACATATCCCAGTCCTCGTCGCGGATCTTTGAGGTATACCTGACCCAGATGTCCGGCACGCCCATCGCAAGCCGGTAGTCGAAGCCGATGCCGCCGCAGCGCACGGGCAGACACATGCCGGGCATGCCGGACATGTCCTCACAGACGGTGATCGCAAAGGGGTTGACGGAGTGGACGAGCTCGTTCGCGAGCTGGAGGTAGGTGAGCGCGTCGAGGTCGGTGTTCATGCTGAAGTAGCTCTTGTAGCCGGTGAAATTGACGCCGAGGCCGTGATCCTTGTAGATCATGGAGGTCACGCCGTCGAACCGGAAGCCGTCGAAGTGGTACTCCTCCTGCCAGAACTTGAGGTTCGAGAGCAGGAAGTGGATCACGTCGTGCCTGGCGTAGTTGAAGAGCTTGGTGTCCCACGCGGGGTGATCCTCGGCCGTAAAGAACTGGTCGGGCGTCCCGTCGAAAAGGTTGATGCCGTCGCCGGTGTTTTTCGCTGCGTGGGAGTGGACCACGTCCAGGAGCACGAAAAGTCCCATGTTGTGCGCCTTGTTGACGAGGTACTTCAGATCGTCGGGATCGCCGAACCACACGGCGGGACAGTAAAAATTCGATACCTGATAGCCGAAGGAAGCGTAATACGGGTGCTGCATGATCGCCATCAGCTGGATGGTGTTGTAGCCCGCGTCGAGAATGCGCTTCAGTGTGACGTCGGCAAATTCGCGGTAGGTGCCGATGCCCTCCTTCTCCTGCGCCATGCCCACATGCGCCTCGTAGATGTAGATGGGATTGGGCTTGCGTCTGCCGTAGCCCCCGTCCGTCCAGCGAAAGGGACGATCCGGGGACCAGACGCGACCGCAGAACTCGTGCGTCTCTTTGTCCTGTACAACGGAATGGATGTAGAGGGGAATGCGGTCGAAGGTCTTGCCGCCCCGCGTGACCTGCACCTTGACGCGCTGCCCGTGCTTGAGGGCGTCGTCGCCCTGAATGTAGATTTCCCAGCTTCCGTTGTCGAGCCGGGTAAGGGGATGGGACGTGCGGTCCCAGCCGTTGAAATCGCCGATCAGATGAAGCGCGTCCGCGCCGGGCGCCCACTCTCGGTAGAGCCAGCCCTCCGTGGTGCGCGCAATGCCGTAATAAATATAACCGTTGGCGAAGGAATAGAGCTCGCCGCCGTCGCCGATCAGCGCGCGCCGAACCTCCAGATGCCTGCGCATGCGCAACTCGATATCCGCCGCGTATGGCGCGAGATAGGGGTCGATGGAAAGGATTTTGTACTTCTGCTTGCCTGCGGAAATCGCCACGCACATCACCTCACCATATATTATACACACAATGTGCCAAAAATCAATTGCGAAAAGGGGTGGGGTCCTGTATAATAGCCGGGTAGGAGGTGGGTATATGCTCGCTTTTTTCAGGCGGATCGCGGATGATTTTATGCTCTCCGCAAGGGAATTTCAAAAACTCAGGACGCTGGTCGCGTGTTCGTTGTTATTGGCTTTGGGGATCGTTTTAAACTTGTATGCAACCATACAGATCAACGAAACGATCAAGGTATCAACGTCGTTTATCGCCCTTGCAGCCATTGGACTTTTATTCGGCCCTGTACCCGCGATGGTTTCCGGGGGCCTGATCGACGTCGTTTCATTCATGTTTAAACCGCAGGGCGCATTCTTTCCAGGTTTTACGCTTTCGTACATTTTAAGCGGGTCATTATACGGCTTACTTCTCTATCGTCGTAGAGTAAAGAGCTTGTTCATTCTCGCGCCTCTCTCAAAGTTGCTGGTAAACGTGCTGTTTAATCTAATGCTGAACACCTACTGGCTGACGATCGTCTATGGTTATGGTTTTTTCGCAATCCTGCCGGTGCGCACACTTAAAAACCTGGCTGCGTGGCCGATCGAATCCGTGGTACTGGTATTGGTCGCAGTATTCCTAACGGAAAACAAAAAAAGATTGTTGCGTTGAAGGGGGAAACAACCATGTCCAGCTATGTGACCAGAAAGACGCCGGGGGACACCGCGTGGTTCCGACGCGACCGGTTCGGAATGTTCATCCACTGGGGGCTCTACGCGCTGCCCGCGCGGCACGAGTGGATCAAGAACATTGAGCGAATTCCCGAGGAGAAGTATCAGAAGTACTTCGAGCACTTTGACCCCGACCTGTACGATGCGCGGGAATGGGCGCGGCAGGCGAAGGCGGCGGGCATGAAGTACGCCGTCATGACCACGAAGCATCACGAGGGCTTCTGCATGTTCGACTCCAGGTTCACCGATTACAAGTGCACGAACACGCCCGCCGGACGCGATCTGATCCGCGAATACGCCGACGCGTTCCGCGCGGAGGGACTCAAGGTCGGGTTCTACTATTCGCTCATCGACTGGCATCACCCGGACTTCCCGATCGACATGATTCACCCCCGCAGGGACGATCCCGACGCCCTCGCGCAGAACGAGGGGCGAGACGTTAAAAGGTACGCCAGGTACATGCGCGACCAGGTGGGCGAACTCTTGTCCAACTACGGAAAGATCGATATCTTGTGGTTCGATTTCTCCTACTCCGGGCGCGATGGAGAGGGCGACCGGGCGTGGATGAAGGGGAAGGGCAAGGAGGACTGGGAGGCAGAGGAACTGATCGCGCTGGCGCGCTCCCTCCAGCCCGGAATCATCATCGACAACCGCACCGAGCTCGAGCAGGACCTCTGGACGCCCGAACAGTATCAGCCGCTCGAATGGATCAGGCACAAGGAGACGGGCGAACTCGTAACGTGGGAGGCCTGCCAGACCTTCTCCGGCTCGTGGGGCTACCACAGGGACGAAAAAACGTGGAAGTCGCCTGAAATGCTGATCCGGATGCTCGTGAACACCGTGTCGATCGGCGGAAACCTTTTGATGAACGTAGGCCCGACGGCGCGTGGCTATATCGATGACCGCGCGCAAGCGGCGCTCAAGGTGTACGCCGACTGGATGAGGGTCAACGCGCGCTCCATCTACGGCTGCACCATGGCGGAACCGGAGCTTCTGAAAACACTGCCCGCCGACTGCCGCTACACGCAGTCCGAGGACGGAAAGCGGCTGTACGTCCATCTGTTTGCGTATCCGTTCAAGCATCTGCAGATTCGCGGGCTTGCGGGGAGGGTGGACTACATTCAGTTCCTGCACGACGCGAGCGAGCTTCTCTACACGGAGAAGGAAGTGAAGCACTTTTCGGAAGGCGCGGCGAAGGCAGACGACCTGCTCGTCATCGAGCTCCCCGACGTGAAGCCGAACATCGAGGTGCCGGTCATTGAAATTTTCCTCAAGTAATCTTTCTTTTCGGGATCTTTCGCCGGACGAGATGCGGAAAGCGTATCTGACCGACATGGTGCACGTGTTTCCCGAAAACGAGCGAAAGCCGTGCGATGCAATCTACGACGAGATGCTTCAGGGCAAGTTCCTCGCCTTCGGGCTTTTCGCGGGCGGGGAACTCCTCGCATACGCCTTGATCGCCCGCATGCCGGGATGCGGATACCTGTTTGCGCAGTACGTGGTCGTCAAGGAGGCCTACCGGTCGCGCGGCCTGGGCGGAATGCTGATGGATGAAGTCGCGAAACGGTGCGGCGATTACCGCGCGGTGATGGTCGACGTCGAGGACCCGGAATTCGGCGCGGACGATGCCGATCGGGATTATCGTGAGAAGCGCGTCCGGTTCTATCTGAAAAACGGATTCCGCACAACGCGGGTCAAGGCGCGCGTGTGCGGCGTCGACTACCTCGTCATGGCGCGGGATCTTTCGGCGCACCCTTCCGACGAGGAAATCTTCGAGGCCTCAGATGCGCTCTATCGCTCGATGGCGAAGCCCGGCGCGTTTCCGTACGGGTTTCGGGTGTTCCTGCGCCCGGAGGAACGGGGGATGGCGCGCGCGACATGGAAGCGCCTCGTGGACAGGCGGTTTCGGATGGCGCGCGTTGAGACGGAGGATTTTTGCGGCACGGCGGGCCTCATCGAAATCGGGGCCGTGCTGGAACCGCTCCGGGTCAGAAGCGTCCTGAGCGATGTCGTCATCGCGGACGCTGGGTATTCGTGGCTCCAGCTTTCGCCCGACGAGGGCGGATGGTGGCTTACGGTGATGTACGACGCGGGCGGCGAACTGGTGCAGTACTACTTCGACGTGACGCTTCGTAACTATATCGCGCAGGACGGCGAGCCGCGCTTTGTCGACCTCTATCTCGACGTGGTGATGGACCCGACGGGGCGGTGGGTGCTTCTCGATCAGGATGAGCTGGACGAGGCGCTGGCGGTGGGAAATATCACGGAAGCGGAATACAAGCTGGCCACAGAGCGCGCGGAGCATGTGATTGGGATGGTGAACGGCAGGGAAGCGTACTGGCGCGCGCTGTGCGCACGTTGTCTGGATGATTTGAGGGAGCCGGTGGCGCGGTAATCGAGGAACTGATTATGCCGAATGGGGGGAATCCTCGGGGGATTCCCCCTTCCATTCTGTCGGCCTCAGGTTGCCCGGAGAAGCCCGCATTCCCGGGTCAGGAGCGCGGTGGATTGCGCGAGCGCGTCGGGCGCAAGGTTGTCCGAGAGGATGCTTTCGAGAAAGGCGTCGATATCTTCCAGCCGGCGTCGCAGCCGATAGGTCTTGAGGATGTCCTCATGGAGGACGAATCCCGGGCGCACCTCCCGGTAGCCCAAGAGAATATCGTCCCACGCGTATCCAAAGAAGAATGCCTCCGTAAACGAGAAGAGATCCGCCTCCGGAGGGGCGAGGAGAAGCCCTTCCCAGTCGACAAGGATCAAGTTTTCCGCCTGCATCAGATTCCAGCCATGGATATCCGTGTGGCAGAGAACGCTTTCCGGGCGATCCTTTTTGAGCTGAGCGGCGCGTGCCTCGAGCTCGTCGATCCTTTCACCCAGCAGAGCCGCGTGCGGCGCGACGAGCGCGCGCGCGGAATCGTCCCCGAGTTGCGCGCGCATCGCGGTGCAGAACGGAAACTCGTACGTCTCGGTCAGGCGCTCCGCCGGAAACGGGAGCTTGACCGGACAGGCGTGGAGCGTTCCGACGATGCGGCCCAAAGCACGGGCCTGCTCACGCGTCAGGCGCGCTTCGCGCAGGGTTTCCCCGCGGATGAACGGATAGACGAGCAAGATGAGTTCCCTGTCGTCGACCCTGACCGCACCGTCCTCCGCGCGGATGGCCACGCTCATGTGCGCCGCGAGCGGGGTGTTTTCGCCCAACCACTGCGCGACGGGGAGCCATGCGTCAAGCCTCTCGATCCAGACGCGCGTCGAGGGTCTGTTCCTGTCATACACCTTGACGAACAGGTCGCCGCGATCCGTTTGCGCTCTGAGCGCCATCGCGGACCATCCGGCGGGAACTTCCTCGAGGGTACGGACGCACAGGCCGTACCGTGCCTCAAGCAGTTTTGTGATTCTTTCGCGCATCGTTCCTCCCGCAAAAAAACAGCCCGCGCTGCGAGCTGCTTCATCTGTCCAACTTACTCGGCGGCCGTGGCTTCCGGGCTCGCCTCGGCGGTGGGCTCGGTCGTCGCCTCGTCCGCGGCGACGGTCGCCTCGGCGGTCGCTTCGGCGGTTTCCTCGGCCGCGACAGTCTCGGTCGCAGCGATATCGCCGGATATGTCCGGGGTGGAGGCCGTGCCGGTGTTGCCGGTCACGATCGTCGCGACGATCGAGAGCGTGATGAAGATGACCGCGCAGATCTTGGTGAGCATGGCGAGCTTGCCCTCGTAGCTCTTGGCCTTATTTTTCCCGAAGAAGGTTTCCGCGCCGCCTCCGATCGCACCCAAGCCCTGCCGCTGGCCCTGCTGCATCAGAACCGTCACGATCAGAAGAATGGAAACAAGGATCAGTACGATGTCGATAATGATGGTTACGGCAGTCATGGAACATCCTCCTTAAGTATCAACACAATATGCTTGAGTATTATAGCACGTTTTTCACCCGATGGCAACCGGAATTTCGGGGTTTCGCCCGAGATTTTACCATGCGCGCGGACGGCATTTGACTAAAAATCGTCGTATCGCGGGCGTCTCTTCTGCGGGGAACGCGGGCGCGCGGGCCTGTCGTAGGGATCGTCCTGGCGTCGCATCCGCTCGTAGTATGCCCGGCGGCGTTGCTCGTAGATCCTCTTTCTGCGTCGGTTACGGCGGGCGGAGCGGATCGCGCCGAGGATGACGAGGAAAACGATCAGAACGAGAACGCCGATGATTCCGTAGATGACGCGCTCGTCGCGGAGCGTCTCGACCCACGGCATGCGCTCGGTGAGATACTCCCACGCGGAAACCTTGATGGGGGCCAGCTCGACCGAGCGGTCGGCGATGAGGGTGCCGGTGATCGTTTCGCCCGCATCAGTGACGAAGGAGAGCGTGCCGACGATGGAACCCGCCTCGATGGTCTGATGCTGCTCGATCTTCGAGAGGTAGTCGGTCGTCACAGTGACCGTGGCGCGTTCCTGAAAGGAATGGAGCTTCTGCGCGGCCTCGTCGGTGTCCTTGAGGGCCATGACCGAGTAGCTGTCGTCGCTCGTCTGAGAGAGGATGAGTGCGAGCTTGCCCGCATAGATGTCATCCGCGGCCGCGTTTTCGACCTGAATCGTATTCACGCTGTCGCCCGCCATGGAAAAGAAATCCTTGACGGTGTATGTGTCAAAGCGGGTGAAGCCAAATTCGAACATGCGTGCGGTATCGTACCACTTTCGGTCGGCATAGTCGACCGTGGAGCGGAGCGCGATCGAGATGATCGTGCGGTCGCCCATTTTCGCCGCGCCGACGAGGCATTGGCCTGCCTTCGAGTGATATCCGGTCTTAATACCGATGCAATTCTCGTAATAGTATTTGCTGGAGGGGTTGAGAAGCTCGACCTTCGACTCGATGACGAGCTTGCCCCGCTTCGAGGTCGCGGCCATGGTGTATTGAACCGCGGAAACGATCTCCCGGAACGTTTCGCTTTTCAGCGCCTCGCGCGTGATCGTCGCGAGATCGCGGGCCGTCGTAAAATGATTGTCGTCGTGGAAGCCGTGAGGATTTACAAAGTGGGTATTCTCGCAGCCAAGCTCGCGCGCGCGGTCGTTCATGAGGGCGACAAAGCCATCCACGGAGCCGGAGACGATGACCGCGATGGCGATCGCGCCGTCGTTGCCCGAGCGAAGCATGAGGCCGTAGAGAAGGTCGCGAAACGTCATGTTCTCGCCCGCGTAGACGGGGACGACGGAACTTCCCTCGGGCACGTCCTTCACCTCTTCGGGGATCGTGACCACCGTATCGAGGGAGATGCCCGACTCGAGCGCGAGCATGAGCGTCATAATCTTGGTTGTGCTTGCAGGGAACATGCGTGCATCGGGGTTTTTTGTAAACAGGATTACGCCCGTGTCCTCGTCCATGGCGAGCGCGCTCTCTGCAAACAGGTGGCCCTCCTCGAGAAGCTCCGGATGTTCGCTCGACCAGTCCTGCGGAGTCGCCGCCAGCGCCGCACAGGGCGTGAGCGCGATGAGGATCAGGGCGATGAAGATGGAGAGGGCGCGGGTTGCGGGACGCATGGGCAGGTACTCCCTTCGTAGATCGGCACATAGAGCCATTATGCGTATTATACCATCGTGCGCCCGACTTTGTACAGTCATAAGTAAAATCCTAACATTTACACGCGCAGTCTTGAAATGAGGCGTAGATCAGTATATAATATTGATGACAAAACGATGAAGTTTGTTGCGCATTACTCGCCGGAGGATAAACAGAATGCCAAAACGGATATTGATCGTGGACGATGAGCCCTTGATCGTCAAGGGCCTGAAATACAGCCTTGAGCAGGACGGCTATGAAACGGAATCCGCGCAGGACGGCGAGGAAGCCGTCTCGAAGTTCTTTGCGGGCCAGTTCGATCTCGTGCTTCTCGACGTAATGCTCCCCAAGCTCGACGGCATCGAGGTCTGCCAGCGCATCCGAGAAAAGAGCAACGTCCCCATCATAATGCTGACCGCGAAGGGGGACGATATGGACAAGATCCTCGGCCTCGAGTACGGCGCGGACGACTACATGACAAAGCCGTTCAATATTTTGGAAGTGAAGGCGCGCATGAAGACCATCTTTCGCAGAACAGCGATGATGCAGCGGGAGACGGTGCAGCGGGTCATCACCGTGCGCGACATGACGATCAACCTCAACAACCGTTCCGTGACCGTCGCGGGCCGGGAGGTGAACCTGACGGCCAAGGAGTTCGACCTTCTGCAGCTCTTCGTAACCAACCGCGGGAAGGTTTTCTCCCGCGAGGCGCTCCTGGAGACGATCTGGAAGTACGACTATCTGGGGGACCTGCGTACGGTGGACGTTCACATCCGCCGCCTGCGCGAGAAGATCGAACGGGTGCCGAGTCAGCCTGAATACATCTTCACCAAGTGGGGAGTGGGCTACTATTTCACCGATAAGGATTAGGTCATCCGCTCACTCCATCCGCTGGAGGATCATGATCGCCTACCTGCTGATCATCGCCATCGCCTTCTCGGTGGTAGCGGTGTCCCTCATTCAGCTGGTGGGCGACTATCTATTCAGCCAGCAGGTAAAGGACGATCAGCGGATCGCGGAAAACATCGCGGCCGCGCTCATGGGGGATTACCTTGCGCGCGACGCGAAGGGACTGTACGAGAGCGCCTCGGGCTATGCGGCCGGGGGCCTAAGCCGCGTTCTGGTGCTCGACCGCTACGGCGTCGTCCAGGTGGACACCGATTCCACGCTCAACGGAAGCCGATTCCAAAATCCCGAGGCGGCGAACGTGCTCGCGACCGGGAAATCCACGGGCAACATCTACCAGACGAGCGACTACAGCTCCTGGGCCGCGTACGCGCTCAGCTCCCTCTCCGGGCTTGACCTCATGACAGGCATCTACGCAGCCGCGATCAGCTCCGACGCGGGGATCATCGGCGCGATCATCTACATTTCGCAGGCGGAGGAGATCTACGAGGGCCTCCGCGCGATCCGCCTCAAGATCATCCTCTGGCTGGCGGTCATCGCGCTCCTCGCGCTCCTCATGAGCATGTTTGTCGTAAGGACCATCACCCGGCCCATCGGGGACTTGAACGAAGGGATTTCGCGCATGGCGAAGGGCGACCTCTCAAGCCGCGTGAAGGTGCGCGGGAAGAACGAGTTCGCACAGCTCGCGATGGCGTTCAACTCGATGTCCGAACGGATCGAACAGTTCGACAAGGCGAGGAACCAGTTCGTCTCGAACGCGTCGCACGAATTGAAGACGCCGCTCTCGACCATGAAAATCCTGATCGAGACGCTGTTCTATCAGGACGTGTGCGACCCGGCCATGATGAAGGAGTTTCTTGGGGACGTCAACAAGGAGATCGACCGGCTGAGCGGGATCATCTCGGACCTTCTGACGCTGGTGAACATCGACAGCGGCGGCATGAAGATAAAGCCCGGCGACGTGCGCCTTTCGTCCGTCGTGCAGGAGCAGACGCAGAGACTTCTGCCGCTGGCGCGCGAACAAGGCATCGAAATGGATTGCGTCGTGAAGGACCCCTGCGACACGGTCGGCGACGCGACGAAGCTCCAGCAGGTGTTTTATAACGTGATCGACAACGCCATCAAGTACACGCCGCGCGGCGGCAAGGTTTCGATTGAGGTTTCCCGCGGCGGCAAGAAGGCGGTCGTCAAGGTGGTGGACACCGGCATCGGCATCCCGGAGGCGGACCTTCCGCACATCTTTGATCGATTCTACCGCGTGGACAAGGCGCGCTCGCGCGAAACCGGCGGCACGGGCCTCGGGTTATCCATCGTCAAGCAGATCGTCTTGTTGCACGGCGGGGACATCACGGCGGCGAGCAAGGAGGGCGCGGGGACGACGTTCACGATCGAACTCCCGATCGTCGCGCGCAAGGAGTAGGGCATGCTGAAAAAAACAGGGATCGCGCTTCTGGCCATGCTGATGGCAGTCTCGCCGTGCCTCGCGGAGCTGCCGGAGCCGGCGGAGGTGCCGACCGATATGATCATCGGCGAGGCGCGCGAGGCATATCGCACGGACGCGGTGATCTATTATAAGACCCTCGACGGAACAGGACTCACCGCCGTGCGGCGCACACTGGAGGTGCCGCAGGATAAAACCGCCGTTCGGGTGGCGCTCGAAGAGCTCTTGAGTCCGAACGGGGCGGCGAACGTGATTTCGGTCGCGCCGGGCGACGCGGAGATCATCGGAATCGAGAACGCGTGCGGGCTCGCGACTGTGAACCTGGCCGTCGACGCGGCGAGCCTGCAGAGCGGGCAGGATCTTCTCATGATGGTGACCGCGATCTCAAACACGCTCATGAGCCTCTCGGGCGTCGGCGCCGTCAACGTGCTTATTGATTCGCGGCAGGAGAGCGCGTTCGAGCTGCCGATCGGTGCGACGACCGCGACCGAGGGCGACGTGACGGTGCTCGCGGCGCAATACCAGGCGGACGAGGAGCGATTCCTCGGCGCGGAGGAGGGCGCGACGCCCCTCTCCCGCACGGTGGCGCTTTACTTTCCGTCGGTCAACGGTCAGTGGACGTTGCCGGAACTCCGGCGCGTGGACTTTAAGGGCGCGGACTACGCGGCGCGGCTTCTCGACGAGCTGATCGTGGGCTCCACGAGCGGCGGCGCGTACGCGAGCTTCCTGTCGGGCGGGGTGAGCGTTCTGGCGGCGGAGCCACGGCTGTCCGTCTCTTCGGCGGGCGTGCGCGTGTTGGACGTCTACCTCACAGGTGCTTTGCGGGATTACCTCATATTGCAGGGAATCGCCGAATGGCAGATGGCGGCGGCGATTACGCTCACCATGACGACGTTCATTCCCGAACTGGACGCGGTGTCTATCTACATCGACGGCGCGGCGATGACTCAGTTGAATCTGCGCGGGAACATGCGCACGTTTGCGGACGGACTTCTCAGGCGGGACGATTTTTCATCCTACATCGGGGGCATCGCGCCGCTCTACTTTTCGGACGGGCAGGGCGGACTCACGAAGGTCGAGCGCGCCATGTCCGCCAGACGGGCGCAGTCGGCCTATTCGCTGGTGCTGCAGCTCATCTCTGGGCCGTCCTCCGGCGACGCTGGCGCGCAAGCAGTCATGCCCGTCGGCGCAACGGCGGACGACCTTCTGGGCGTATCGATCGAGGACGACGTCGCCACGGTCAATTTCTCCGCCAACTTCTACAGGCTCTGCCAGACGCTCGACGAAACGGGGGAGCGCTCGCTCGTCTATTCCATCGTCAACACGCTCACGGAGATGCCGGACGTGAGCGCCGTCTCCATCCTGATCGAAGGCGAACGCGTGGAGACGCTCGCGAACGAAGTCTACCTCAAGTCAGAGCTCATGCCAAATCCGGGACTTGTGGGAAGACAGTGACGGGGGGTGGGCCGGACACTGGGACTCCGTCCCCCTTGAGAATCCCGGAAATGTGGAAAAGGAAATGAATTGTCCGTCGACGGCTCGGGGCTTGGCCCACGAGCGACCGGCGGACAATCTGTTTTCCCATCCAGTATGGAATTTCAAAGGCTTCTGGCCCTTTGGCGGGAACGCCGAGGGCAGAGCCTTCGACGTCCCGATCCTATCTCAGCGCCTCCATTTCGAAAATCCTGCCCTTGAGCTTTTCGAGGAGCTGGCGGTTCGTCTCGAGCTTCATCTTCTCCTGCTCCACAAGGTTTGCGGGCGCCTTCCCGATGAAGCCGGGATTCTGCAGCTTGGCTTCGGCGCGGGCGATGTCGTTTTCGAGCGCCGCCCTGTCCTTCTCGAGCCGCCTCAGCTCCTTTTCCACATCGACGAGGTCGCCGAGGGGCAGAAAGAGCTCGCATGCGCCCGTGACGGCGGAAGCGGACTTCTCGGGGTTCGGAGAATCGGCCTCGAGGATCGCAAGCGCGCTCGCGAAAGCAAGGCGGGTGAAGTAGCCCTCGGCGGTCGAGAGCGCTTCGTGCCAGCCTTCGTGCGGGCGGAGCAGAAGGCGCGCGCGGCGGCCGGGCGCGACGTTCATCTCGGCACGCATGTTGCGCACCGTGCGCACGATCTCCATGATGCCCTCCATGGCCGCCGCTTCGGCGGGGAAGTCGAGCGCCGGGTCGGCCTCGGGCCACGCGGCGGAGATGAGCATCCCATCGACGCCCGGCAGGTAGCCGTAGACCTCCTCCGTGATGAACGGCATGTAGGGATGAAGGAGCTTCAGAATGCCCGTCAGGACGTGGTAGAGCACCTCCTGCGCGGTCTTCTTGGCGGCCGCGTCCTCGCTGTAGAGAGACTGCTTCGCGATCTCGATGTACCAGTCGCAGAAGGAGCTCCACGCGAAGTCGTAGATGCGGGTGGCCGCGTATCCGAGGTCGAAGTTCTCGAGGTTCTGTGTGATGTCGCGCACGGCCTCCTGATACTTCGTGAGAATCCACTTGTCGGCGAGCGTGAGGGAATCTGCCGGGATGCCCTCGGGTGCAAAGTCGCCCAGATTCATGAGCACGAAGCGCGCGGCGTTCCAGATCTTGTTTGCGAAGTTGCGGAACGACTCGATCTTCTCCTCCGAGATGCGGATATCGCTGCCGGGGGAAACGCCCATGGAGAGCGAGAAGCGCAGCGCGTCCGCGCCGTACTTGTCGATGATTTCAATGGGATCGATGCCGTTTCCGAGCGACTTTGACATCTTCCTCCCCTGCGCATCGCGCACGAGCCCATGAAAGAGCGCCGTCTGGAAGGGGAGCACGCCCGTCTGCTCGATGCCGGAGAACACCATGCGCGCGAGCCAGAAGAACAGGATGTCATAGCCGCAGCTCAGGACCGAGTTGGGGTAAAAGTACTTGAGGTCCTCCGTCTCCTCCGGCCAGCCGAGCGTCGAGAACGGCCAGAGCGCCGAGGAGAACCAGGTATCGAGCACGTCCTCGTCCTGGCGCACGCTTCCGCCGCAGTCCGGGCAGGCGGTGATGTCCTCGCGCGTCACGTAGACCTTGCCGCACTTGTCGCAATAGAAGGCTGGGATGCGATGCCCCCACCAGAGCTGGCGCGAGATGCACCAGTCTCGAATGTTCTCCATCCAGTTGTAGTACGTCTTGATGAATCGCTCGGGCACGAACTGGAGCGCGCCCGTTTTTGCCGCCTCGATCGCGGGCGCGGCGAGGGGCTTCATCTTCACAAACCACTGCGTGCTCACGAGCGGCTCCACCACGTCGTGGCAGCGGTAGCAGGTACCCACGTTGTGGGTGAGCGGTTCGATCCTGACGAGCAGGTTCTGCGCTTTTAGCTCCTCCACGATCGCCGCGCGGCAGGCCTCGCGCGTCATGCCCTCGAAGCGGCCCGCGTTCGCGTTCATGGTGCCGTCGTCGTTTAGGACCCGCAGGATGGGCAGATTGTGGCGCTGCGCCACCTCGAAGTCGTTCGGGTCGTGGGCGGGAGTCATCTTGACGGCGCCCGTTCCGAACTCCATCTCCGCATAGTCGTCGGCCACAACGGGGATTTCGCGGTTCATGATGGGGAGGGTCACGGTCTTTCCGACCATGTCCGCATAGCGCGCGTCGCCCGGGTTCACGCATACGCCCGTGTCGCCGAGCATCGTCTCGGGGCGGGTGGTGGCGACCACGATGTCCCTTCCCGCGTGGCCGGGATAGCGGATGTGCCAGAGGGAGGACGTCTGCTCCTCGTACTCCACCTCCGCGTCAGAAAGCGCGGTCTTGCAGGTGGGGCACCAGTTGATGATGCGGTCGCCGCGATAGACGAGGTCCTTTTCATAGAGGCACACGAACGTCTCGCGCACGGCGCGAGAGAGGCCTTCGTCCATCGTGAAGCGCTCGCGCGACCAGTCGCACGACACGCCGAGCTTTCGGAGCTGTCTCACGATCCGTCCGCCGTATTCCTTTTTCCAGTCCCACGCGCGCGCAAGGAACGCATCGCGGCCGATGTCCTGCTTCGTGAGACCCTCCGCCTTGAGAGCGTCCACGATTTTGACCTCGGTCGCAATGGAGGCGTGGTCCGTGCCGGGGACCCAGAGCGTCGGGTCGCCCTTCATCCGGTGGTAGCGGATGAGCACGTCCTGCGGCATCTCGTCGAGGGCGTGGCCAATGTGGAGCTGCCCCGTGATGTTCGGCGGGGGCATGACGATCGTAAAGGGCTTCTTATCGCGCTCGATTTTCGGCTTGAACGCGCCAGAAGTCTCCCACATTTGATAGATTCGCCCCTCGATGGCCGCGGGAGCGTACACCTTTTCCATCCTGAATTCCTGATTCTCCATCGTGATCCTCCTATATGATGGCGATGATGGCGCCGACGATACAGATTCCAAGGCTGACGATTTTAATGCCGATCTTCGCGCCGTCGCGCTTTTCCTCGGGAAAGAGCCTCGCGAGCCTGCCCGCGAACGCGGCGACCAGGACCGAGACCGCAAGGACGATCAGGCCGAGGATGTTGACCCTGTCCAAGCCGGGCGGGGACGAAAAGAATCCCCTGATTGCCTCTGCCATACTGGAACCCCCTTTGCGATGTGATTTGGCAATAAAAAAACGGCCATCCCAAAGGGCGGGAATGCCGCGGTACCACCTTCATTCGCTCTTTCGAGCCTTGCCGCGCTGTATGGGGCGCGCCCCGGCAGATTACTCCGTTCACCCGCCCGCCTCTGAAGCGACCTTCTCCGCGCGTTTTCCGGGCAGCCTCTCAGCCGGCGAGCCGCCCTCTCTTGGGATGCGACGCGGGTACTCCTCTTCGTCATCGACAAGGGCATTATAGCATTTTGCACGAAATTCTGTCAATGCGGTTTGGCGGTTGCCGTTTTTTTAACAAGAATTACGGCGTAGTAGACAGCCGCGTAGAACGAAAGCGCGATAGCGGGATAGATGAGAACGGAGCCGATCCTCGAGACCGCCGGAACGCCGTGCCAGGGGAAGAGGAGGGCGAGAGAGGCTGTGAAAAGAACCGTCGCGAGCTTCCCGGGAAGTCCCGCGTAGATGACAATCCCCATCCGCGCGGCGAGCACGCCGCCGGTAATCATGACGATCTCGCGCGTGGCGACGAGGATCAGGACAAGCAAGGGGAGATGACCCGTATAGGTCAGGCAAACGATCGCGGAAAGCGTCATGAGCTTATCCGCAAGGGGATCGACGAGCGCGCCGAAGCGCGAGACGCAGTTCATCTTGCGCGCGAGGCGGCCGTCCAGGGCGTCCGTCAGCATGGCGAGAAGGTATACGAGAAACGCCCAGTGGGGCGCGCCCGGAAAAAGAAAATACACCAGAATGAAGACCGGCACCATCGCGAGGCGCGCGATCGTCAACATGTTCGGCAGTATTCTCATTCCCATCCCTCCCGCGTCAAAATGCGTTGCGCGGGTCGCTTGACCTGCGCTGCTTCGACTCGTCGTCCAGAAATTCGATCTCGAGCTTTTGAAAGGGCACCTCCTCGACGAAGTGCTCCGGGAGGAAGGCCGTGCGGCGGAAGGATTCGTATTCGCGTTCGTGCTTCGGGAGCCACATCGGGCGCGGGATATCGAACGCCGCACACAGCCGCGTGAGCGCGCCCTTCACATCCCCGAAATCCGCCTCGACCGTTTCCTGTCTCTGAATCCTATGCTTCACAATGATTTTTGCCCACAGTCTCGCCATTTGATACTCCTCACATTTTTCCATATTGTGTATTCCATACGGCCGCGTTATAATGTTTATATTGTAAACACGCAAGGGGGAATGCGGTTATGAAAAAGGCACTCATCGTGCGCGGCGGCTGGGATGGCCACGAACCGAAGCTCATCTCGGAGCGATTCGCGCGAATTTTGCGCGCGGAGGGCTTCGAAGCGGAAATTTCGGAGACACTCGACGCTTTTCTCGATTACGAACGCCTCAATTCGCTCGATCTGATCGTGCCCGTCTGGACGATGGGTGAAATCACGCGGGCGCAGTGCGAAGGCGTCGTGGTCGCGGTCGGAAAGCACGGCGTCGGGCTCGCGGGCTGCCACGGCGGCATGTGCGACTCATTCCGCCAGTCGACCGAGTGGCAGTTCATGACGGGCGGACAGTGGGTCTCCCATCCCGGCGGGGATGGCGTGCCCTATATGGTGAATGTTCGGCACGCGTCGAGTCCCATCACATTCGGCATCCGCGACTTCAAGGTCGCAAGCGAACAGTATTACGTGCACATCGATCCCGCCGTCGAGGTGCTCGCGACGACCCGATACCCGGTCGTCAACTATTACCACGCGGCGAACGGCGAGGTGGACGTGCCCGTCACATGGACGAAGATGTGGGGGCACGGACGCGTGTTCTACACATCCCTCGGACATCACGACGACGTGTTCGACATTCCGGAAGCCGAAGAAATGATGAAGAGGGGCCTGCTCTGGGCCGCCGAGGGAAAGAGAATCGCGGCAGAGGCGCACGTCGACCCCGAGGAGTTCTTCAACGCCGCAAAGATGTACTGACAGTATAGCACAGTTTGTCCCAATTTGGAAATACCGCGCTCCGCCGAAAAAGCGGGGCGCGGCGTTTTATGTATATTCTTCTAAAAATGAGAGAGACTGGAGGAAGAATCTTAGGAGGGATATCATTGAGGGACGAGAGGCTGACGAGAAAGCTGACAGGACCGCAGATGATGTGGATGCATCTGATCCTCGGCGAGCTTGACGGGTTTTCCTATTCCATCGGCGATTCGACCGTCGAATTCATCATGGTCGGTAAGAGCAAAATCGCGATCGCGATCGAGGGGGAACGCGTTCGGATTGAGATCAATGTGAACCTCTCCGCGCTCGGGAGCGACGGAGGGCTCGAGCCGGAGGACGTCGCGGACCTGCTCGCCGCCGAGATCGCGGAGACGATCGCATATTGCCAGACGGTCCCCGTCGATCCGTTCGGATTCTCCGAGATCGCTGCACGGACATTCCTCACGCGGGGCGAGTGGAAACGGTATAACTGGCTCGAGCGGTTCCAGAAGGCGGACGTCAAGGTCAACGTCAATATCATTTCGCTCGGCTCTTGACAGGGCGCGGCGCTTCATGCATAATCGAATGAAAGATTATGCGAAAGAAATGATTTGATGTATTCGATCATTCTGAATCCCTCCTCGGGAAACGGATTGGCGGCAAGGATACTGCCGAAGCTGGAGGCGCTCCTGCGCGAGCGGGGGATCCGGTACCGCGTGGACAGAACGACGCGCGCGGGCGATTCGCGGCTGTATGCGCGCCAGGCGGTCGAGGACGGGCTTGCGGGCGTCGTCGCAGTCGGCGGGGACGGAACGTTTTTCGAGGTGGTCAACGGCATCGCGCTGAGCGGACTCGAGGTGATCTTCGCGCCGTGTGGCACGGGGAACGACTTTGTCAAAACATTCCGGCTGCCGATGGAAACTCTCCGCGCGGTACAACTCCAGCTGGACGCGCAGGAGCGGCGCATCGATCTCGGCAAGTTCAATGATCTGTACTTTCTGAACGTCGCGGGCGCGGGCTTCGACGTGGATGTTTTGATTGAGACGGAGAAGTTCAAGGGGCGGTTCAGGGGACTCATCGCCTACATGCTCGGCGCGTTTTCTGCGATCCGGAATCTGAAGCCACTCAGTCTTGAGATGGCGGTCGACGGCGGCGCGCCGGAGAGGATCGAATCGACGATCATCTCGATCGGAAACGGGCGATACATAGGCGGGGGCATGAAGGCAGTGCCGAACGCCGTGCCGGACGACGGACTTTTCGATGTCGTGGTCGCACGGCGGGTCAACAAGCTGACGGTTGGCGTCCTTCTCTTTTTCTTTGTTCTCGGAATCCATACGAAGCTCAAATGGCTGTGCCGGTCGTTCCGCTGCGCGAGGCTCAGTGTCGCGGGACTCGCGTCCGTTGAAGCGGACGGGGAGATCTTCCCCGTGAAGGCGGCGGCGTTCGAGGTGCTGCCGCGCGCGCTCCGGACGAGGCTGCCGACATGATTTCGCTCAAAGAGGTCGATCAGTTTATTTTCGAAGAATGTGTCTTGCTGGAGAGGAAATCAGAACAGTTCGTCGGAAGCGCGGCCTGCGGAGGCGTATGTTCACAGACAGAATTCGACGGCTTACGGCATTTTTGTCGGCGAAGAACCGGTCGGGCTCTTCATCCTGCGGGACAGGCCACATGCGGGGCATGCATACGCGTTCACAAGCCTTTTTATTTCAGACCCGCACCAGGGGAAGGGATACGGACGCGCCGCCGTCGGGGCGATCCTCCATCGATGCGAGGTGGAGCGCCGTTCAGATCGGATCGAAATCACCGTGCATGAAGCGAACGAGCGGGCAATCCGGATATCCCGTAAGGCGGGATTTGTCGATACGTGGCGCGCTGGGACGGAACGTTCAACTGCCTCCCGTACCGCATCTCGCGAGGACGGAAATGGTAAAAAAAGGACCGGGAGAATTCGCATCTCCCGGCGTTTTTTATTCGTCTAAGGCTTAGTTGGTTCCGAACTCCTGCGCCCAGTAAAGGACGCCGTTCACCTCGTAAGCGCCCACGCCGATGGTGGTGAAGCTCTCACGGAGGATGTTCGCGCGATGGCCCTCGCTCGTCATCCAGGCAGCCATGACCTTCTCGGCGGAATTGTAGCCCATGGCGATGTTCTCGCCGCGCGCCTTCGAGGAAACGGTCGACCAGCTCGATCCGTCGGGGCGGGTGTGGCTGAAGGAAACCGCGCACTCCTTGGCGCGCACGACCGCGGCTGCTGTGAGGTCACTGTCAACGCGCACCGGGCTCAGGCCGTACTCGGCGCGGTACTCGTTGACGAGCGTCACGACCTGGGACGCAAGCGAAGACGAGGTGTTGCCGGATGCGGGCTCCTTGGTGGGGGTCACGGTCGGCTTCGCGGTCGGAACGGCCGTCGGCTTCACGGTGGGAACGGCCGTCGGCTTCGCGGTCGGAACGGCGGTCGGCTTCACGGTCGGAACGGCCGTCGGCTTCGCGGTCGGAACGGCCGTCGGCTTCACGGTCGGAACGGCCGTCGGCTTCACGGTCGGAACGGCCGTGGGCTTCGCGGTGGGCTTAGAAGAATAGTACTTCTTGGCCTTCCGGGAGACCTTCGTCCCGCTGTAGTCGGGCGTCGCGGCCGGGCAGGCGCTCGGCTTGGACGCGCTGTCGACCACCGTGGTCGGGCACGCGCTTGCCGGGGTCGCGGCATTGTCCGCCGCCGCGGTCTCGTCGTAGACGACCTTATAGGTGCAGTTGCCATAGTCGGGAATGGAGATCTTGCTTGCTCCGTCGGTCGAGCCCGAACATACCGCCGACCCGTTCACATAGACGGTATATGTACAATCGACCCCGCGGTAGCCGGAAGGGACGCTCAGCTCAATCTTGTTTCCATTGCATGCTGCCTGCGCGCTGAACGTGAAGAAGACGGCGATGATGAGGACGAGCACTGTCAGTCTGATTCGCATACGGTCACCTGCTTTGTTGCAAATTTGAAACATGTTTCAATCGAATTGTAATATACGAAATGTCGCCTGTCAACAAATATCGTTAAATATCCATTAATTACCAGTCCGTATACCTATGCGCGCTTTCGACGAAACTAACGTCGGGAGCGTGATATTTATGATACGGAAAGTCATTTCGCTCGTCGGCGCGCTGCTTCTCCTGTCGGCGATCATGACGGGCTGCATGCAAACGGGCAAGGAGAAGACGGCGGAGTCCGCGACACCCGCAGAGAGCGCAACGAACGCGCCGGAGGTACCCGGCAAGCTTGAGCGCGACGACAGCGGCGTGCCGATGCTGGACGTCTACGTGATGGACACGCAGAAGGTCGAGCGCATGGACCTCGAAACGTACCTGATGGGCGTCGTGGCGGGAGAGATGAAGAACGACTGGCCGATCGAGGCGCTGAAGGCGCAGGCCATCCTCGCGCGCACGTATACGCTCAGGTTCCTTTCGACCAAGAAGTCGCAGCATGGGGATGCGGACATCTCAACTGACATCGAGGAAGCGCAGGCGTATGACGCCGACGCGGTCAACGACCGCGTGAAGCAGGCCGTGAACGAGACGCGCGGCGTCGTCATGAGCTACCAGGGAGAGTTTCCAAACGCTTGGTTCCATGCGCACGCAGGCGGCGTAACGGAGATTCCGACCGTGGCGCTCGACTATCAGGAGAAGGATCCGCCCTATCTTGCGGTCGAGAGCTCGCCTGATTCGGATAAAGCCCCCGACGACGTGAAGAACTGGACCGTGACGTTTACCGCCGCCGAGGTGGGGAAGGCGTGTTCCGCCGTGGGCGTCGATACCGGAGACGCGAAGACGGTCGAAGTGGGGGAGAAGGGCAAGTCCGGCAGGGCCAAGACGCTCGTCGTCAACGGAAAGTCGGTTTCCGCGGCCTCGTTCCGCGTGAAGATCGGCTCGACGGAGCTGAAGAGCACGCTGATCGACTCGATCACCGTCGAGGGCGGCAAGGTAACGTTCAAGGGCAAGGGCTTCGGCCACGGGGTCGGCATGTCGCAGTGGGGCGCGTACGGGCTCGCGGAGTCGGGTGCGACCGCACAGTCGATCGTCAGCCACTACTTCAAGAACGTCGACTTTGTGGGCTTGTGGGAGTAACGGGAATGTGGTATAATCGACGGGAATTCTGACTCGGAGGCCGTCGATGAAGCATCGCCTTGCGGCGCTCCTGCTCGTCCTCGCGCTGCTCCTTTCGGGCTGCACGCACATCGCGCCCGAGGTTACGGCGGACAAGCGGGTCTACGCGAGCTTTTATCCGATCTATGCGTTGAGCGGCCTGGTGCTCGGGGACGTCCCCGGCATCAGGCTCAGTTGTCTTGTGCAGCCGCAGGACGGGTGCCTGCGATCCTATGAGCTTTCAGACTGGGACCTCTACATGCTGGCCTACGACGCCGACGCGGTCGTCATCGGCGGACGCGGTCTGGAGACTTTCGAAAGCATGCTCTATTCGCTGGGCGCGGCTGGTCCGGCGCTCGTCACATCCATGTACGAGCTCAACCTTTATAACCAGAGCGACAAGACGGAGGTAACCGAGGATTCCGGCCACCTCGTCGGCGCGAATCCGCACCTCTATATGGCCGTCTCGGGCGCCCAGAAGATTGCGGAAAGCGTCGCGGAGGGCATGGCGTCACTGTATCCGGAGCTTGAAAACGAGATCGCGGCGGGAAACGAACGCGCGCAGGCAAAGCTCTCGGCCCTCTATGACGAGACGCAGTCGATCTGCGCGGGCGCGCACGGGGAAAAGGTGATCCTCATGAACGAGGCACTCATCTACCCAGCGGTCGAGTACGGGCTCGAGGTCGCGTACTGGTACGACCGGGAAAGCGGCACGGCCGTGTACGGGGACCCGCTGACTGATTTGCTGGACGATCTGAGCGCGACGGGCGCGCGCGTCATTCTGATCGAAAAGCAGGCGCCGGCGGAACTGACGGACGCGCTTGCGGCTGCGGGATACGCCGTTGCAAGGATCGACGTCATGTCGTCCTTTGCGCTGGACGCGGGATATGAGGGATATATCGGCGCGCAAACCGCGAACGCGCACGCCATCGCGCGCGCGTACAGACTGGAGGAAGCAGATTGAGCGAACCGAAAAAGGTGACGATCCATACCGACGGCGCATGTTCGGGCAACCCCGGACCGGGCGGCTGGGCGGCGATCCTTACATATGGGGAACTGGAGCGCGAGATCTCCGGGTATGAGGCGCATACGACGAACAACCGAATGGAATTGACCGGCCCCATCGAGGCGCTCTCGAGGCTGAAGGAAAGGTGCGAGGCGACGATCTATTCCGACAGCTCGTACCTCGTGAGCGCCTTCACGAAGGGCTGGCTCGCGAGCTGGCAGAAAAACAATTGGCTCAAGAGCGACAAAAAACCCGTTGAGAACAAGGATCTGTGGCTGAAGCTGCTCGCGCTGTGCGAAAAGCACGCCGTCAGGTGGGTAAAGGTGCGCGGGCACGCGGACAACGCGAACAACAACCGCTGCGACCAGCTCGCGCGGGAGGCGATACGGACCCAACGGCGGAATGCCGAGCGATAAAAAGCGGAGGGCGCTCGGCCCTCCGGCGGTCACTTGAGCTCGATGCGGCGGGGCGTGCGGCGCACCTCCTCGCGCTTGGGCAAGGCGAGTTTGAGAACGCCGTCCGCGTAATCAGCAGTGATTTTGTCCTCGACGACGTTGTCGAGCGAGAAGGATCGCTGCACGCGGCCCGCGCGGCGCTCGCTGATGATATAATCCCCGCTTTTATTCTCCTTGTCGGCATTTTTCCATTCGGCGGAGATGGTGAGGACGCCGTCGTCGACGTCGATCTTGATGTTCTCGCGCTTCACGCCCGGAAGCTCCGCCTCCATGACGTAGCTCTCTCCCTCGTCCTTCACGTCCACGCGAAAGGCGGTCGGCATCTCCGTTCCGCCGAAGAAGAAGGGACGGAAGAAGTCGTCATGAAACGGGAAAAGGGAATTGTCCGACCGGTCGTTGGACCGATGGCGATAGGGAATGAGACTTGACATATGGTTTCCTCCTTTGAAAGACTTGCGGATCTGCGCCCCCGTTAGTGTACCCCGGGGCGCTTTGCGATACGCTTGAAACGGAGTGATTCGGATGACGGAACGGCTCTACTATGGGGATTGTTACCTGCGTGAATTTGACGCACAGGTGCGCGCGTGCGAGAAGACGGAGGCGGGCTACGCCGCGCTTCTTGACCGGAGCACGTTCTACCCGACCTCCGGCGGGCAGCCCTTTGACACGGGTACAATCGGGGGAGCG
The DNA here is from genome assembly GCA_023444095.1 of Bacillota bacterium. GTDB lineage: Bacteria > Bacillota > Clostridia > Christensenellales > Aristaeellaceae > RUG11247. The sequence goes on along the minus strand of JAEZRP010000041.1, from coordinate 36,124 downwards.
CATGTGACCGACGTCTACTCCGACGAGGCGGACGAGGTCTGGCACGTCGTGGATATGCCGCTCGCGATCGGGAAAAAGGTTCACGGGGAGATCGATTGGGCGCGCCGCTTCGACCACATGCAGCAGCACGCGGGGGAGCATCTGCTCGCGAACGCCGCGTATCGGCTGCTCGGTGGGCACACCATCGGGCTGCACCTCGGCGCGGAGATTTCGACCATCGACATGACGCTCCCGGAAGGGAGGACGCACGCGACGGACGGGGAAATTCGCGCGCTCGAGGACGACGTGAACGGCTGGATTCAAAGGGATGTCCCGATCCGCTGCTGGTTCCCGGAGGCGGAGGAACTGAAGTCGCTCCCGCTCCGAAAGCCGCCGGCGGTCGATGAACACATCCGGATGGTACAGATCGGCCCGCACGAGTTTTGCGCGTGCGGCGGAACACATCCCTCAAGCGCAGGCCAGATCGGCCTTTTGAAGATCGTGGACGCGCGCCCGAGCAAGGGAAAGCTCCGCGTCGCGTTCGTCTGCGGAGCCCGTGCGTACGAGCTTTTGCGCGAGCACTACAATTTGGCAAAGGCGGCCGCCGGTATTTTGTCGACCTCGGTCGGTCATTTGCCAAACATGGTCTGTTCTATGGCGGAGCAGTTGAAAGGCGCGGAGCGCGCGCTTGCGGAGGCGCAAAAAAAGCTGCTTTTCACAGAGATTCCCGCCATGCGCGCACGCTGCGGTCGCTCGGCGAGCGGGTATGCCGTGATCGCGGAGCGAATCGAGGGAGACGCGGCAAGCGCGCGTGAACTCGCCTCGACGCTGACCGAGGCGGGCGGCACGATCGCGCTTATCGGGGTGGCGAGCGGAGAGCAGTTCGTCTACGCCGCGTGCCGCTCCGGGGACGTCGAAGCAAACATGGGCGCGATCCTCTCTCAAGCGGCGAAGGCGTGCGGGGGAAAGGGCGGCGGGCGGCCGGACTTCGCGCAGGGCGGCGGCCCTGAAGCTATGCTGGACCGGATGCGGGAGGCGGCGCTCCTTCTTTGACAATGACCCTGCCGGGGCCGCACGTCGTTGGTTATTTTGTTGAACGGCACCATGCGGTGCCGAAATCCTTCCATAATGTCTACGCAACACATTCCGCCTAACGGAATTAACTCGCATCAGATATTGTTATTAGCGGACGAAATGTTCGGAGGCTACATATAAATGGATTTGATTTCGCGCTATTTCGGCGTGGAGCGCATGCTGCCGGGCGGCACGGTCGCCGGGGAAATTCCGGCGCAAAAATCGATGTACCGGGAGTACTTCCGTCTGGCGATCCCGTCCGTTCTCGAGATGGTGCTCTTAAGCCTGATCGGAATGGCGGATACGGTCATGGTCAGCGGCGTGGGCACGAACGCGGTCGCCGCCGTCGGACTGGTAGGTCAGCCCCGCATGCTGATGTTGAGCATCTTCTTCGCGCTCAACGTAGGCATCACGGCCGTCGTCGCGCGGCGCAAGGGGGAGGGAAGGTGCGAGGAAGCAAACACGGTAGTTCGAAACGCCATCCTTCTGATCATCGGCCTTTCCGTGGTTCTGATGGCAATCGTGCTCCCATTCGCGCAGCAGCTGATGCGATTTGCGGGCGCGAAGCCGAACGAAACGCTGGGCGATGCGACGACTTATTTCTTCATCGTGGGATCCGCGCTTCCGTTCAATGCGCTTTCGATGGGCATCTGCGCGGCACAGCGCGGCATCGGAAACACGAAGCTTACAATGTATGTGAACATCGCCTCGAACCTCGTCAACGTCCTTTTCAACTGGCTTCTCATCTACGGCATCGGGCCGTTCCCGACGCTCGGCGTGGCGGGCGCCGCCATCGCGACAGCGATCGGCATGTTCGTGGGCTTCCTCCTGAGCGTCCTTTCGTTGACGCGGGGCGCGCGGGCCGATTCCTTTTTGCGGATCACGCGGCACGACAGCTGGAAGCTCCGCGAGACGAGCGTGCGGGACGTGATGAAGGTTTCGTCCGGCGCCATGATCGAGCAGGTGGCCATGCGCTTCGGGTTTTTCGCCTATGCGAAGATCGTCGCGGGCCTCGGCACGGACGCGACGGCCGCGCACTTCATCGCGATGCAGTTTCTAAACATCTCGTTCTGCTTCGCGGACGGACTGGGCGTGGCGGGGACCTCGCTCGTCGGGCAGATGCTCGGGCGCGGGCGAAAGGACCTTTCGCACATCTACGGAACCATCGCGCAGCGCATCGCAATTTTGGTCGCCATCGGAATCGGCGCGATTTGCATCGTTTTCCGGCAGCCGCTCGTCGATCTGTTCATCAAGCACGACGGCGGTGAGAACGTCAGGCGGCTCACGGAGATGCTCATGATCGTGGTAGGCGTCTTCCAGCCCTTCCAGATGCTGGCGGTCGTCGTCTCCGGCGCGCTCAGGGGCGCGGGCGACGTGAAATACACCGCGATGGTCATGCTCATCACCGTCTCTGCCATGCGGCCCGCGCTCGCGTTCCTCGCGACGCTTGCGCTTGGAAAATGGCTCGGACTGGGCGATACGGCGGTCGTCGGCGCGTGGTGTGCGGCGCTCATCGACATGATTACGCGCATGACGCTGATGCTCAAGCGCTACCGTGGGGGAAAGTGGAGTGAAATTCGAGTTTAAAGGCGCGATCTTCGACATGGACGGGACCCTGCTCGATTCCATGCGCTACTGGCGGCTCGGCGCGATCGAGTACCTCCTGGCGCATCAGCTTCCCGTGCCGGATGAAATCTACCCAGAGCTATTCAACAAGTCTACCATGCGCCATTTGAAGCAGGCACTCGATGGGATGGGGCTCCCGTTTGACGGCGAGGAAATCTGGCAGGAGGTCTGCGCGCGGATGCGGAGGCACTACCTCGAGGACATCTTCCCAAAGCCATTCGTGCGGGAGTACCTCGGCCGGCTCCGGGACGCGGGAATCAGAATGTGCGTCGCCACAGCGTCCCCGAAAGACTATGCCTGTGCGGCGCTCGCGCGGCACGGACTGCACGGCTATTTCGACTTCATCACCGACGAGAGCGGCATGGGCTCGACGAAAAAGGAAGAGGAATTCTTCCTCAGCCTTGCGGACAGGCTTGGCATTCCGATGGCGGACTGCGTGATGTTCGAGGACGCCCTTTACTCGATCAGGACCGCGAAGAGCGCGGGAATCCGCGTGTGCGCCATCGAGGACGAGAGCATGCGGAATGACCGGGAGGAGATCGTCCAATTGGCGGATTGGTACGTGATGGGGTACGCGGAATTGCTCGGGAAAATGCGGTAGACACGGCGCCTGCCGCCCAAAATCAAGTCAATAGAACATGGTGATTCGCCTCAAAAACGGGAAGGTGCTCAAAGCTTTCCGCCCTCGGTCATCCCCAGGATGCCGAGGGCGGAATCTTTCTGATGGGCCGGGAACGGGGAACATCCTCTCTTCTAAAACTGCCGGAACAGGGCGATCAGTCTGCCGAGCACCTGCGGAGGCTCCTCCAAAATGATCGGCTCCATGGTGCAGTTTTCCGGCTGAAGGCGGACGCATGCATCCTCGTAGAAGATGCGCTTGACCGTCGCCTCCTCGCCGATCAAGGCAACCACGATATCGCCGTTGTCCGCGTCTTCCTGCTTGCGCAAAAGGATGATATCGCCATCCAGGATGCCCGCCTCGATCATGCTCTCTCCCTGCACGCGCAGCGCAAACATTTCGTCGTGGCCGAGCAAATACTGGGGCATGACGAGGTAATCCTCGATGTTCTCGGTCGCGAGGATCGGGAGGCCCGCCGTGACGCGCCCGAGGAGGGGAATCGAGCGGCCGCGAGAGAGGGGATTGTCGAGGATCTCGAGCGCGCGCGGCTTTGTGGAATCGCGGCGGATGAGGCCCTTTTTCTCGAGCTGTGTGAGGTGCGCGTGCACCGAGGAGGTGGACTTGAGTCCCACGGCGGTGCAGATTTCGCGTACGGATGGGGGATAGCCCTTCTGTTCGATCTCCTGACGGATGTAATTGAGGATGGCCGTCTGCTTGTCCGTGGTTCTCATTCTTTTTTCTCCCGTGATTGCAATCTGTTTGCCCATATTATATCATAGTTCGAAAAGGATTGCAAACATTTGTTCGAATTTTCTCAACTTGCCAAAGGGGTCGATCTGGGATATAATGTAGGGGCATCGGAGGCGTGGAAAATGGAAGAAAAGCGATGCCTGCTGGACGAGGGAAGGATCTGCGTCGACTGCGGCGAATGCGCGCGTTGCGATCTCGACCCGGACAAACTGTGCGACAACTGCATGAAATGCGTTCGTTCGGGCGCGGATTACACCGCGGTCGAGGTGGACGAGGTCTTCGAAACCGAGGAAATTCCAAGGGACGATTGACGGGGCGGTGGTAAATCACCCCTATGATCGCGATCCAAAACTATGCGTAAAAGGCAGCTTTTGCGAAAAGATTGGTGGTAGAAAATGCCGAAGGAACTCTCCTACGCCCAGCAGCGCGCCATGCGGCTCACATTGCTCACCCGCGAGGTTCTCTCCGAGCTTCCGGACATGTGCCGGGATTTCATCCGCGCCATCGAGCCGACCACGCAGCCCCTGACCCGATACGCGTACGCGTGCGACCTGAAGCTGTTCTTCGGGTTCCTTTTCAAGGAAATTCCCTCGTTCGCGAACAAGGACGTCCGCGCGCTCGCCCCCGCCGACCTCGCTTCCGTCACCGCGCGAGACGTCAGCCTCTACCTCGAATACCTCGCGCTCTATTACGTCGAGGATAATTCCGTCACCAACGGCGACGACGGCCGGATGCGCAAGCTGGCCTCATTAAGATCATTTTATTCCTATTTGTTTAAAAATCAGTCTATCACCACGGACGTCTCTCGGCTGATCGACATGCCGAAGCGCCACGAGAAGCCGATTTTAAGGCTCGAAATCGATGAAATCGCCAGAATGCTGGACCTGGTCGAGTCCGGCGACGCCATGAGCGGGAATCAGAAGAAATATAACGAGAACACGCGCCTGCGTGATCTTGCGATTTTATCTCTTTTCCTCGGAACGGGCATCCGCGTGAGCGAGCTCGTGGGAATCGACATTCCGGACGTGGACTTCAACCTCAACGGGTTTACGGTGACGCGCAAGGGCGGCAGCCAGGCGATCCTGTACTTCCCGGACGAGGTTTCGGACATCCTGAGGCGCTACCTCGCCGAACGCCGGGAGACGATCGCACTGCCCGGACACGAGAGCGCTCTTTTTCTCTCGCTTCAAAGGCGGCGCATCTCCGTCCGGGCGGTCGAGGTGATGGTGAAAAAATACGCGACGATGGCGGCGCCGCTCAAAAAGAAGCTGAGCCCGCACAAGCTGCGCTCGACCTTCGGCACAAACCTCTACCACGAGACAGGCGACATCTACCTCGTCGCGGACGTTCTCGGGCACGCGGACGTCAACACCACGCGGCGGCACTACGCCGCGATGCTCGACGACCGCAGGCGCATGGCCGCCAAGAGCGTGAAGCTGCGCGACGATCCGAAGCCCGACGAGAAGGATGAGCGCTGACTCCTTGCGAATGAACGCATCCCCGCGCCTTGCCATCGCTTCTGTTTGTGCTTGCGCTAAAGCGCCAGCAAGCCCGCCTTCTTCATTTCCTCCAGCGCGACGCCGAGCGCGTACCGCCCGTGGGCGTACGTGAGCGACCCCTGCAGATATCCGATATAGGGTTCTCGGATCGGCGCGTCCGCGCTCAGCTCGATCGACGCGCCCGCGACGAAGGTGCCCGCAGCCATGATGACGGGGTTTGCATAGCCGGGCATGTCCCAGGGCTCGGGCACTGCTTCGGAATCAACCGGGGACGCGAGCTGGATTGACTGGCAGAACTTGATGAGCCTTTTCGGATCTCCAAATCTGATCGCCTGTATGATGTCGTTGCGCGGCGCATCGAAGCGTGGCGTTACCTCATAGCCGAGATCGGAGAAGAGCTTCGCCGCGAGCACGGCGGTCTTTTTCGCCTGCGCAACGGCGTGCGGCGCAAGGAACAGCCCCTGAAAGAAGGGCTGATAGCCGCCCGCGTAGGAGCCGACCTCCGCGCCGATGCCCGGAGATGTCAGGCGGTACGCGACTTTCTCGACGAAGCGCGCTTTTCCAGCGACGTATCCGCCCGTCGGGGCGATTCCGCCGCCGGGATTTTTGATGAGGGAACCAGCCATGAGATCCGCTTTGGGTTCCCTTTCATCGGTGAATTCGCCGTAACAGTTGTCGACCATCACGCAGACGTCGGGTCTTTTTTCGTGGATGGCAGAGATCGCTGCGTCGATCTCGTCGACGCCCAGCGAGGGCCGCCAGTCGTAGCCGCGCGAACGCTGGATGAGAATGAGCTTCACTTCATCTGCCAAATGATCCAGTATTTGCAGAATGTCGAGCACTCCGTCCGCCGTCAGCTCCACCTGCCGATACCCGATTCCGAAATCGCGCAGCGAGCCGCTGCCGACTTCTCCCGTCAGCCCGATGATTTCTTCGAGCGTGTCGTAGGGTTTTCCCGCCGCCGAGAGCAAGACGTCGCCCGGACGGAGTATACCGTACAAAGAGAGCGCGAGCGCGTGCGTGCCGGAGGCGATCTGCGGGCGAACGAGCGCGGACTCAGCGCCGAGCACGTCCCGAAACACGTCAGAGAGCGCGTCACGGCCGATGTCGCCGTAACCGTAGCCCGTCGTCCCGGCGAAGTGGCGTGTTGAGATCCGATGCTTCTGAAACGCGCGAAGCACGCGCGCAGTATTGACCTGTTCAATTTCGTCGACGCGCGCGAACACTTCCGCGCACGCCCGTTCGGATGCTTTGACGAGGGCCTCGATGCTCTTATCCATTCTTTCTCCTGTCGTTGATGATCCCGAACATTTCGGATGCCAGCTCTTCCGGCGATCGATTCGATGCCGCAATCCAGATCGTACGCGGATCGCGCCTCAGCCATGTGAGCTGGCGCTTGGCATAATTGCGCGTCGCCTGCTTCATCTGGAGAATCGCGTCCGGAAGGCGCGCTTCCCCGCGGAGCGCGGCGGCGATTTCCTTGTATCCGATCGCCTGAATCGCCGTCGGGTGCTCCTCATAGAGCCGCATGAGCGCGCGCACCTCGCGCAAAAGACCCCTTTCGACCATCTCGTCCACGCGCCGGTCGATCCGCGCGTAGAGCTCCTCTCGCGGGCGGTCGACGGCGAAGATCATCTCGTCGAAGTCGCCCCTGCGGGCCGCATCGATGCGGTTCTGCTCGGTGAGCGTGACCCCCGTGAGCTGAAAGACCTCGATGGCGCGCGCGACGCGGCGCACGTCGTTCGGGTGAAGGCGCCCCGCGCTCTCGGGATCGAACGCTGAAAGCATTTGATGCAGCCGTTCGCGGCCGCCCGGCTGGGCGGCGATCTCCCTGAGCTCTTCGCGCACGGCGGGATCGCTCTGATCCGAAAAGCGCATGGGCTTCGTGATCGCGTCGATATAGAGCCCGGTACCGCCGCACACGACGGGTTGCTTCCCGCGCGCCGCGACGTCCTCGATGGCCCGAACAGCGAGATCGCGGTAGGCCCAGGCGCTCATCGGCTCGCTGGGCTGCGCGATTCCGATCATGTGATGCGCGATCCCCCGCCTCTCCCCTACCTCCGGCGCGGCGGAGAGGATCTCCATGCCGCGAAACAGTTGCATCGAGTCGGCGGAGACGACCTCGCCATCGAGAAGCTTGCAGAGTTCGACCGCGCAGGCAGTCTTTCCGGAGGCGGTCGGTCCCGCGATGACCGGAATGAAAATACGCCTCGTCATTGGATGCGCCTGAACATCTTTTCGATTTCACGCTTCGTGAGCGTCCGCGAAACCGGACGCCCGTGCGGACAGGTGGGCGACGTGCCCGTCTCGCGCATGATGTCGATGAGGGCGTTGATCTCGGAAGTCGTGAGGCTATCGCCGCCCTTGACGGCCGCCTTGCACGCCATCATGGCAAGCTCGTCCCTGCGCGCTTCCTTCGTCGCCGCGCCGATGCGGTCGAGGGATTCGATCATCTCCATGAAGACCGGGCGCACGTCCGCGCGGCCCAGGACGAAGGGCACCGCGCGCACGCTAATGCTCCGCTCTCCGAAGGGTTCGACCTCGTAGCCCGCCGCGCGCAGCGATTCATCGAAGTCCTGAAGGAGCGCCATTTCGCGCTGCGTCACATCGATCACCGCCGGGACGAGGAGGGACTGCGACGCCGTTTCCCCGCTCTCCAGACGTTTGTTGAACTTCTCATACAAAATCCGCTCGTGCGCCGCATGCTGGTCGATCAGGACGAGAGAATCGTCCAGTTCGATCAGTATGTACGTTTTGAAAAGCGTTCCGATCACGCGGTATGTCGGCTCGACGCGCCTCGGGCGTCCGGCTTCCACAGGCTCCGGGAGGACGATCCGCTGGGGCTCCTCGTATGCGGGGCGCGCGGAAAGGCGGGTGGAAGCGAGGGGTTCGGGGATGTAGACGTCCGATTCGCGCAGTTCCAGCTTCGAGAAGTCGCGCGGTTCGGTCGGTACCCCTTCCAAACGATGTTCCGGCGGAATCTCATTTCCCGCCTCGGCCGGTTCGCCTTCCACCTCTGTTTCCATATTTTCGACATTTTCGACCGTGGCCCGCTTTTCTTCAACGACGTAGGCGTGCTCGAACGCCCGGCTGTCCCGCGCGAGGTTGAGCATCGTTTCGCCCGCGAAGGCCTGCGTCAAGATGAATTCGGCGGACTGCCGGATCGCCTGCTCGTCGCGGAAGCGCACCTCGAGTTTGTTGGGATGGACGTTGACGTCCACGCTCGCGGGCGGAATCTTTAGCATGAGCGCGCACATCGGATAGGTGCCGATGGTCACGCGCCCGGCGCACACCTGCTCGAGCACCTGCGTCATGAGCGCGCAATGAACGCTGCGGCCATTGATGTAGAAGGATTGATGCGCGCGGGTGGGCTTCGAAAGCTCTCCCACGCCGATCATGCCCGAGATGCGCATGCCGCCGTAGGCGAAGTCAACGGATGTCATCTTTTCCGCCGTCTCGCTCCCGTACACCGCGAACACCGCGTGCTTGAGGTTCCCGTCGCCGAAGCTGTGATAGACCGTTTTTGCGTTATTGATGAAGCGAAAGGACACGGACGGGTTTCCGAGGATCATGCGCGCCACGAGATCGTTCACGAGGGAGCCCTCGTAGGCTGGTTTTTTCAGGAACGCGCGGCGCACCGGAACGTTAAAGAACAGTTCGGACACGACGACGGTCGTGCCCTCGGGGCAGCCGACCTCCTGAATCGGGCGGCGAATCCCTCCGTCGATGTTCAGCCGGACGCCGCTGTGCGCGCCCTTCTCGCGCGTCGTCATCTCGACGTGCGCGACAGACGCGATGGATGGGAGCGCCTCGCCGCGAAAGCCCAATGTGCGGATGTCGTCAAGTTCGTCCGCGGACACAATTTTCGAGGTCGCATGGTTCTCAAATGCGAGCGCGACCTGACCGGGCGCGATGCCGCAGCCGTTGTCCGTGACGCGCAGAAGCAAAATGCCGCCGTCCTTGATCTCGACGGTGACGGAAGTGGCCCCCGCGTCGATGGCGTTTTCAATGAGTTCCTTCGCGACCGAGGACGGGCGCTCCACCACCTCCCCGGCGGCGATGCGTCCCACGATCGCGGGATCGAGCACTTTGATTGGCATACGTTCCCTCTATATTCTCCGGGCCTTTTCGTTGAGCTCAAAGAGCTTGTTAAGGGCCTCGATCGGCGTCATGGAGACGACGTCGAGCTGGGAAATCTCCTCGACGAGTTCCATAGGCCTGAATTCCACCATCGAGACCTGCTTATTCCCGGCGTTCTTGCGCTTATCGAGGATGCTCTGACCGATGGAGCCGCTTTGCCGGTCGTCCACCTCGAGCCGGGCCATGATCTGGCGCGCGCGCGCGATGACCGCGCCCGGAAGGCCCGCGAGCTTCGCGACCGCGACGCCGTAGCTGCGGTCCTCGCCTCCGGGCACGACTTTGCGGAGGAAGATCACGTCCTCGCCCTGCTCCTTCGCGGTGACGCGGCAGTTGACCACGCCCGGGAGCCGTCCTTCGAGTTCTGAAAGTTCATGATAGTGGGTCGCGAACAGCGTGCGCGCACCGCATTTCTCGTTCGCGATATGCTCGATCGCCGCCCAGGCGATGGAGAGGCCGTCGAACGTCGACGTGCCGCGCCCGACCTCGTCGAGGATGACGAGGCTCTTTTCCGTCGCGAAGCTCAGTATCGTCGCCATCTCGCTCATTTCGACCATGAAGGTCGATTGGCCGCCGTACAGGTCGTCCGACGCGCCGATGCGCGTGAAGATCCGGTCGGTGAGCGCAATCTTTGCGGAACTTGCGGGCACGTAGCAGCCGATGTGCGCCATGAGCGCGATCAGCGCTACCTGGCGCATGTAGGTGGATTTTCCCGCCATGTTGGGCCCGGTGATGATCATGACGCGCTGATCGCGGTCGAGCGTCGTATCGTTTGGCACAAACCGCTCGCGGCCGATCGATTCCTCCACGACCGGATGGCGGCCGTCCCGGATCTCATAGACGCCCGAATCGTTGATCTCCGGGCGGACATAGTTGTTTTCCTGCGCCACGCGGGCGAAGGAGAGCAGCGCGTCGAGGATCTTCAGCGCCTGCGCCGTCTTCTGGAGCCTCCCGAGCTCGGCCTTCAGCCGCGCGCGGATCTCCGCGAAGAGGCGGGTTTCGAGCCGGAGCGCGTTCTCCTCCGCGCCGAGAATCTTCTGCTCGAGCTCCTTCAGTTCCTCGGTAATGAAGCGCTCGCTGTTCGCGAGGGTTTGTTTCCGGATGTATGTATACGGAACGAGCGCGTAGTTCGACCTTGTGATTTCTATATAATACCCAAAAACGCGGTTGTAACTCACCTTGAGGTTTTTGATGCCCGTGGCTTCGCGCTCGCGCTGCTCGAGGGCTGAGACGTACTCGCGCCCGTGGATCGAGGCATCGCGCAATTCGTCGAGCTCCTGACTGTAGCCCGCGAGAAACACGCCGCCGTCGCGCACGGAGAGCGGCGCGTCGGGTGAAATGGCGCGCCGGAGCGCGGCGTTCAGGTCCGAAAGCGGATCAAGCGCATCCATCGTCTCCCTGAGAAGCGCCGACTGGAAGCCCTCCCCCCCATCCCTGATCGGCGGAATGGCGTCGAGGGAAGCCTTGAGCGCGAGGCAGTCGCGCGGGCTCACGTTTTCGTAGGCGATCCGGCTCAAAAGCCGCTCCACGTCGTACACGCCGCCGAGCAAAGAGCGCATCGAATCCGCCCGCATGGGCGTCAGGATGAGCTCCTGAACGGCGTCGAGCCGCGCTTCGATGGCGGATCTTTCAAGGAGCGGGCGCTCGATCCAGCTTTTGATGAGGCGGCTCCCCATGGCGGTTTCCGCCCGGTCGAGGATGGAGAGAAGGCTTCCGCGCTTCGTTCCGCGCGTGGTCTGGATAAGCTCGAGATTGCGAAGCGCGAGCCGGTCGAGCGCCATGTGTTTCTCGGCGTCGTACGCCTTCGCCGCCAGGATGTGCGAAAGCGCGATCTTCTGCGTCTCCTCAAGATATGACAAGAGCGCCCCGGCGGCGGAGACGGCAAGCCGGATTTCGGAAAAGCCGAGCTCGTCGACGCTTTTCCCGAACTGCTCCTTTACGATCCGCGCCGCGAGCGCGTACTGGAACCGCTCCTCGGGGAGGCGGAACGCGGGCGCGCCGGGCGCGACGGGGGAAAGCGCCTCAAGGTCGTTTGCGAGAAGCTCGCGGGGCGCGATGCGCGCCAGCTCGTCGGCGAGCCGGACGCGGACGTCCGCAATCTGATAGACAAAGAACTCGCCCGTCGAGACGTCGCAGAAAGCGAGCCCCGCCTGATTCTTGCGCAGGGAGACTGCCATGATGTAGTTCGCGCTGCGCTCCTCGAGCATGTTTGATTCGATGATCGTGCCGGGGGTGACCACGCGCGTCACCTCGCGCGAGACGAGGCCCTTCGCGAGCGCCGGATCCTCCGTCTGCTCACAGATGGCAACCTTATAGCCCTTGTCGATGAGCTTTTTAAGGTACGCGTCCACCGCGTGATACGGCACGCCGCACATGGGCGCGCGCTCGCTCATGCCGCAGTCCTTGCCCGTCAGCGTGAGATCGAGCTCGCGCGCGGCGAGCTTGGCGTCCTCGAAGAACATCTCGTAGAAGTCCCCCAACCGGAAAAACAGGATCGCGTCGGGATACTGCTCCTTGATGTTCAGGTATTGGAGCATCATGGGCGTCATCGGCATGAAATCACCTCGCCGCTTTCGTAATGGTCCTCCGTCAGTTCAAGTGGCAGTTGCCGCCGCAGGAGGCACAGCCGCCCGCGCAGGAGGATGAGTCGCTGTCGTTCATCTGGCCCGTGACGATGAACTGGAGCACCTGATTCACCTGCCCGATGAGGTTGTTGAATGCCTCGCGCGCCTCGGTGAGCTTCACGACGTCGTCAATCGACTTGAGTCTTTGCTGCACCGCGTCCATCTCATTCGAAAGCGATTTCATTTTCACGCTGTCGGGATCGGGTTGAGACATCATTTCCTGCAGCTGACCGCGCATCTCGATGTACTTCCCCATCGTCTCCGCGGCTTCGTGATTGCGCATGGCCGTGTCCTCGGCCTCCTTCATCGCGAGATAGATATCCGATTCCACGAGCGCTTGTCCGAGCTCGCGCGTCTTCAAAAAAACCTGATCCATCTATATTTGCCTTCCTCTCAGTGTGTTTTTTCCGGATGATGTGATGATCACGTCGACGAACTCCCCGATGAGCGCCTCTTTTCCCGGGAAATTCACCATGTGTCCGCGCGGAGTCTTGCCCCCGACGAACATGTTATCGCGCGGAGAAATCGATTCGACGAGCACCGTCTCCCGCTTCCCCGCCTGCGAATCGAGCGTCTCCTTGGAGATCGATTGGATGAGCGCGATGAGGCGCTGAATGCGCTCTGTCTTGACCTCAGGCGGCGTGTCGTCCGGGAAATCCGCCGCACGGGTGCCCTTTCGGGGCGAATAAATGAAGGTATATGCCGCGTCGAACCGCACTTCGCGCGCGAGCGACATGGTCTCTTCGAACTGGGCCTGCGTCTCGCCGGGAAAGCCGACGATGATGTCCGTCGTGAGCCCGATCTCCGGCCGTACAGCGCGCAGCCGGGAAACGAGGTCCATGTACCGCGCGCGGTCGTAGCGCCGATTCATGCGGCGGAGCACCTCGTCGCTTCCGGCCTGCACGGGAAGGTGCAGCGCTGGCATGAGGTGTTGAAGCTCCCCGTACGCCGCGATCAGCTCATCCGAGAGGTCCTTCGGGTGCGAGGTCATGAAGCGGATGCGCGGCACGCCGAGCGCGTCGAGCCTGTAAAGAAGCTCTGCGAATTCCGCGCCGCCGCCGCGATAGGAATTGACGTTCTGCCCAAGAAGGATGATTTCCTTGACGCCGCCGTCAAGGAGTCGCTTGGCCTCCTCCAGAATCGCTTCCGGCTCGCGCGAGCGCTCCCGTCCGCGCACATAGGGCACGATGCAGTAGGAGCAGAAGTTGTCGCAGCCGTACATGATGTTGACAAACGCGGAATGACCGCTTCCGCGCTTCTCGGGGAGGCCCTCCACGACGCAGCCGTCCGTTTCGAGCACCTCGACGACGGGCGCGCGGGTAACGAGCCTTTCAAGAAGATACTCGGGCAGCATGTGCATGTTGTGGGTGCCGAACACCACATCCACAAACGGATACTGCGCCTTGATGCGCTGGGCCATTCCGGACTCCTGGGTCATGCAGCCGCCCACGCAGATGAGGAGATCCGGCCTGTCCTTTTTGAGCTCCTTGAGCCAGATAACGTTTCCGAGGGCCTTGTTTTCGGCATTCTCGCGCACGCAGCAGGTGTTGAAAAGGACCAGATCCGCCTCCTCGCGCGTCTGCGCGGGCGACATGCCCATTTTTTCAAGCATGCCGGCGATGGATTCCGAATCGCGCTCGTTCATCTGGCAGCCGTATGTCACGATGTGGTATTTCGCGGGGCGATCTTCGAGCGCGCGTACCTTGTCCATGTAAGCCCGCTGCGCGCCGAGCTCCTCCGCCGAAATGATGGGTCTTTCGCTCATGATGTCTCTCCGCGTCCTTCATGACAAACCAAAGTTTGTATTCTTTAGACCAAAGTTGCTATTTGTGCTCTTGCATGAGCTTCGCGCCCTCGGGCAGTTTTGCTCTGTCCAGCGCCTCGACGGCGATCTCACCCGGCGGAAGATCCGCCGCGACGACATGCGCGACCACCCCGCGCGGCGCGCCGATGGAGATGAGGATGCCCGCGACAGGACGCGGGACGCTGACGATGAACGCCTGATCCGGCTGCGCCTTATGGCGCCTTCTCATCTCGTAAAGCGCGCGGCGGGCGACGGTCTCGTAGTCGTCGACAAGTCCCGTTCCTTCGCAGACCTCGCAGACATGCTTGAGCAATCTGTGAAGCGGCGGGCGCGTCTTTTTGCGCGTCAGCTCGACAAGGCCAAGGGAGGTGATGTCCGCGACGTTCGTATACGTGCGATCGCGCGCGATGGCCTCGCGAAACGCGGTGAGGAGCGCGTCGCGCTGCTCCTGCGTGTCCATGTCGATGAAATCCACGATGACGATGCCGCCGATGTCGCGCAGCCTCAGTTGGCGCGCAATTTCGAGCGCCGCCTCGGAATTCGTCTTGAAGATCGTGTCGCTCAGCGAGTTCTTGCCGACGTATTTTCCGGTATTGACGTCGATCACCGTCAAGGCTTCCGTGTAATCGATCACGAGATAGCCCCCGCTCTTGAGCCATACCCTGCGGCTCAGCGCAGCGGCGATTTCGGCGTCTATGCCGCGCACGTCGAAGAGGGGCAGACCGCTATCGTGGAGCCGGACGCGGTCCGCGTACGCGGGCGCGTTGAGCCGCGCGAATTCGGAGAGCGCCGCATACAGGCCTTCGTCGTCGGTTGTCACGGCGAACGTCTCCCCGTCCAGCATGTCGCGCACCGCGCGGCTCGCGAGGCCGCTGTCGCCGTACACGAGTGCAGGCGCCCTAGCGGTCGATCCCCGCCTCTGAATGGCATTCCACTTCTCGACAAGCGCCTCGTACTCCGCCCGAAGCGCTTCCTCCCCTACGCCCTCGGCCACGGTGCGCATAATCATGCCGCACGCGCCCGTTTCGAGGAATCTCTCCGCGCAGCCGCGCAGCCGCGCGCGCTCGTCCGAATCGGTGATCTTGCGCGAGACGCCGACGTAGCGCATCGTCGGAATGAGGACCAGAAGCCGCCCCGCGAGGGTGATGTGGCTCGAGACGCGCGGGCCCTTCGTGCCGCCGGATTCCTTGATGACCTGGACGAGGATCTGCTGGCCGGGGCGCACGAGGTCCCGGATGTTGAGGCCCGAAAGCGCGTCGGTGAGTTCCTTCTCCCCGCGCGTATCCACTTGAATGTCCCCCGCGTAAAGGAACGCGTTCTTCTCGAGGCCGATATCGACAAACGCCGCGTTCATGCCGGGGAGCACATTTTCCACGTGACCTGCGTATATGTTGCCCGAGATGCTCTCGGAGCCTTCGCGCTCGATATAGATTTCGCAGAGCACGTCGTCCTCGAGCACGGCAAGCCGCTTCTGTCCGCAGAGCGAATCGAGCAGTATCTCGCGCCTCATGTCACAACCTCATGATCGGCGAAAGCGCGCCGTCCTGTGCGCGACCGAGGAGCGAGAGCCGATGGATGCGCGCGTCCTCGCGCGCCTCGCCCGCGAGGGTCGCGATCAGGAGGTCTGGCTTGAGCGTGTCCTTTTCCGTCAGCATGAGCCGCGCGAAGAGCGTTTCGCCGTCGAGCCGAACCTCGTCCGCGAGGGGGCGAATATCGATCTCCCGTTCACCGGACTTGGTTTTCCGAATCGCGTGCACGGCTTCGGACGCCAGAAACGCATCCAGCATCGCCTGCGTCACGCCGGAGTTCTCGATCCCATATTCGGAGAATAAAACGAGGGGCATCATCGCGGAATGGCCGTCCTCGATGAGCCGCGCCTCGAGAACCGGCAGATCCTCCGGAAGCGCCGCAGCCATGGCGTCCCGCGCATGCGGGAGCTCGACGGGAGCCGCGAGCTTGATATCCAGAACCTCGTACTCGCTCGTCCAGCCGAGGGCGAGCGCCGAGGAAAACGCCATGACGGCGTGCGGATTAAAGCCCTGCGAATAGGCAATCGGAAGGCCCGTGCGGTTGAGCGCGCGCTGGAAGAAGCGCTGCAGATCGAGGTGGGAAATGAACCGAAGGCGCGAACGTTTTCCGAAGCGGATCAGAAGCCTCATACACACGCCCCCTCGTACCTGTTCATGCCGCAGCCGACGCAGCCCTTGCGGCAATCTCGCGTGGTCTCGGCGCGCAGCGCCTTTTCATATTCGCGCAGGAGGAACTCCTTCGTGACGCCGCTGTCGATGTGGTCCCACGGGAACACCTCGTCCGTAGGCCTTTCGCGCGTGGCGTAGAAGTCCGGGTCGACGCCGGTTTCCTCGAACGCGCGCATCCAAAGGTCGAACCGGAACTGCTCCGACCATCCGTCGAAGCGGCAGCCGAGCCGGAAGGCGCGCTCGATGGCATCCGCGGTCCTGCGGTCGCCGCGCGCGAATACGGCCTCGATATAGCTCAAATCGGGCGCATGATACTTGTACTCCACGCCCTTGATGCGCGACAGCGCGCGCTTCAAGAGCATCTGGCGCTCGAGCACCACGTCGCGCGGGAGCTGGGCGCACCACTGAAAGGGCGTGTCGTTCTTGGGGACAAACACTGCGACGCTCACCGTGATGCGAAGGCCCGGCGCGCGGCGCTCCTTGGGAATCGTGAAGTAGCATCTGCGCACCTTCTCAGCGAGGTCGGCGATTCCCAAAACGTCCTCGTCGGTCTCGGTCGGAAGGCCGAGCATGAAGTAGAGCTTCACCGCCGACCATCCCTGATCGAAAGCGTCCGTGACCGAGCGGATCAGGTCCTCCTCCGTCACGCCCTTGTTGATGACGTCGCGCAGCCGCTGGGTGCCCGCCTCGGGCGCGAGGGTGAGCGCGGTTTTTCGAACCTTCTGGGTCTCTTTGAGGGTGTCGGTCAAAACCGTGTCGATGCGCTGGGACGGGAGCGATATCTTGACCCTCTGTTCCTGATACTTCCGGACCATCTCGTGTGCCAGCGCGGGAAGGCAGGAGTAATCGCCGCTCGAGAGGCTCATGAGGGAAATTTCGTCGTAACCGGTCGCTGCGACGAGCTTGTCCGCGAGCGCAAGCAGCCTGTCCATCGAACGCTCGCGCACGGGTCGGTAGATCATGCCCGCCTGACAGAAGCGGCAACCGCGGGTGCAGCCCCGAAAGATTTCGAGCATGATGCGGTTGTGCACGATCTCGCCATAGGGTACGATCAGCTTTTCAGGGTAGTCGGCGGCGGTGAGGTCGTTGACCAGCGCCTTGAAGCAGACCTCCGGCGCGTCGGAGCCCGCCTTGGGCGCGATGGATTTGACCGTCCCGTCGGGATTGTAGCAAACATCGTAGAGTGACGGAACGTAGAGCCCGGGAATCTGCGCGGCCTGCTTGAGAAATTCCGCGCGCGGCGCGCCGGACTGTTTCCACTTGATATATAGGTCGATGTAGTCGTGCGTCTCCTGCTCCCCGTCGCCCAGCGCAACGATGTCGAAAAACGGCGCGACGGGCTCGGGATTGAACGCGCAGGGGCCGCCGCACACCAGAAAGGGGCCCTCCGTCCGATCAGCCGCGCGAAGCGGAATGCCCGCCATATCGAGGGCGTCCAGGATATTGGTATAGCTCATCTCATACTGGAGCGTCACGCCGATCAGGTCGAATTCCCCGAGGGGTGTGCGCGATTCCAGCGAAAAAAGCGGGATGTTCTCCCTGCGCATGAGGTCGGCCATATCGACCCACGGCGAAAAGGCGCGCTCGCACCACGCGTCGTCGCGCCCATTGATGGTGTGATAAAGTATCTTCATCCCGAGGTGAGACATGCCCACGTCGTAGGTATCCGGGAAGAGGAAAGCGTAGCGCACCTTGACCGCGCTCGGGTCCTTGGTCACACTGTTGAATTCCCCGCCCATGTACCGCGCGGGCTTTTGCACCTGTGGGAGCAGCTTCTCGATTCGGCCAGAGAGGTTCAAGGCATATTCCTCCAGTTTTCAGGTTCCTTTTGAAGTATACCACATGGAGGAATTTCATACCACCCCAATCTGTTAAGTGTGAAAAACATACCGATGTCGATTATTTACATACCATTGTTTGTTATCACATACCGACGTCCGTCTCATCGGACAGCATATCACGCAGTTTCTTGAGGACCTTCTTCTCCATGCGCGAGATCTGAACCTGCGTAAGCCCCATGTCACCCGCAATGGCAGTCTGCGTGTGGCGCTCAAAGTACCTTTTTAGGATCAGTTCCCGTTCCGGCGCGTCGAGCTTGTCGAGGGCCTGCCGAAGGGCGAGCGCGTCGGTGATCTGTTCGCTGTCGTCGGTGCCGAGCATGTCCTGAAGGAGCAGGTCCCCGTCGGCCGCCACCGGCTCCGCGAGGGATTTGACGGGCGCGAGGGAGTGGAGCGCGAGAACGGCGTCCTGCCGGTCAAGACCCGTCTCCTCGCAGATATCCTCGAGCGTAACGCCGCCCTGCGCCGCCGCGTCCCCCATCGCGCGGGCGACCTTCGCCGCGTTTTCCTTGATGGTGCGAGAGACGTGCACCGGACCGTCCTCGCGCAGGAAGCGTTTGATTTCCCCGATGATGAGGGGAACTGCGTAGGTCGAAAACGCCACGCCGTAGCGCGCGTCGAAGCGATCCACGGCCTTGATGAGGCCGATGCAGCCGTATTGATAAAGGTCGTCGTAATCGTATCCCCTGCCGAGGAACCGGGAGGTGACATAACCAACGAGCGCGAGATTCGCGCGGATCGCCTCGTCGCGCGAATCCTTGTCCCCCGCCCGCGAGCGGATGAGGTGCTCAATCGTACTTTCGTACGGCTTCTCACTCAGAGACCGCGCACGTCCCTGAGCTCCGCGCCGAGGGCGCCAAGCTGCTTCGACATGCGCACGGTCGTGCCCTTGTTCACCTCGGAAAAGATGTCCACCTTGTCCATGAAGCTTTCGATGATGGTAAAGCCCATGCCGCTTCTCTCCTCAAGGCCGAGCGTGGAGAAGAAGGGCTGGCGCGCGCGCTCGATATCGGCGATTCCGCAGCCGTTGTCGATCACGTCCACGCGCAGGGTGCTGTCCTCATAAAGATACGCGTGCATGCGAACGGTGCCGCGCTTTCCGGCGTAGCCGTGGACGATGGAATTGGTCACGGCCTCCGACACGGCGGTCTTGACATCCGCAAGCTCCTCGACGGTCGGATCGAGCGGCAATACGAACGCCGCGATCACGAGCCGGGCAAACGCCTCGTTTTCAGGCAGAGACGGGAAATCCACAAGCATTTCATTGATGATCGTCATACGCCCCTCCTACGCCATACGCTCGACGAGATTGTATACGCCTGACAGCCCGAACAGCTTGTCCGTGCGCGGGTCCGGTCGCGACACGCGCACGACGCCGCCGCGCTGCGCCATGATCTTATAGCGGCCGAGCACCAGCCCGATGCCGGAACTGTCCATGAAGCTGATCCCGCCCAGGTCGATCACGAGCTCCATCACGCGCCGGTCGCGCAGTTGGTTGTCGATCTCGGCGCGCATGGACGCGGCGCTCCTGTGATCGAGCTCGCCCTCGAGGAAAACCGTGAGCCGCCCGCCTCTTTTCTCAAAGCAAACCATGGAACCACCCTTTCGCATGTACTTGCGTAGGGATGATTCCATGGCGGAGGCGTCGTTTCCTTTTATGAAGAAGGTCTATCTTTGTCGCTTGCGGGGAGAAATGCGCGCCGCTTACGCGGATCTTTTTTCGGATGCGAGGAGTGCGTCGATCTCGTCCGCGCCGAGGCTTTCCCGCTCGAGCAGGGCTTCGGTGAGCGTCAAAAGATCGTTGACGTTTTCCTCGAGGATGCCGCGCGTCTTCTCGTAGAGCTGCGCGAGCGCATCGCGGCAGGCGGCTTCCGCCGATCCGTTCGCGCCGCAGACGCTTGAGAGCGCGCGCAGAGACACGGCGGGGTTGTCCCCCATGCCCAGTTCCATGATCATCGTGACCGCAAGCTCCGTGGCGCGCGCGATATCGCTGGACGCACCGGAAGTGAGGGCGTCGTCGCCGCCCACGAGAAGCTCCGCCGCACGGCCGCCGAGGAGCACCATGATCTGATTCTCGATGTCGCTCTTCTTGTGGAGCACGCGCTCCTCCGGAATCGCAAGGTTGTAGCCCTGCGCGCCGCGCCCGGCGGGGAGGATGCTCACCCGCTTCAGCCTGCTTTCGGGTGTGAGCGTGCGCAGCATGATGGCGTGGCCCGCCTCGTGAAGCGCGATGGTGCAGCGCTCGTCGGGGGACGCCGCGGAAACGCCGTCCGCGCCAGCGACCGTGCGGTAGAACGCCTGATCGATGTCGCCGCGCTCGATCTCATCCGAGTGGCGGCGGGCGGCGAGGATCGCCGCTTCGTTGAGGAGCGATTCGAGGGACGCGCCGGAAAACGCGCACGTCTCCCGCGCGAGCTCGGCGAGGTCAATATCCGGTGCGAGGGGCTTGTTTCTACTGTGAAGCGTCAGGATGTCGAGCCGCTCGCTCATGCCGGGGAGGCCCACCTCGATCTGGCGGTCAAAGCGGCCGGGGCGCAGGAGCGCGGGGTCGAGCGTCTCGATGCGGTTCGTGGCCGCGATGACGATCACGCCGTCGCCCGTGCGGAAGCCCGACATTTCATTAAGGAGCGCGTTCAGCGTCTGGTCGCGCTCGTCTGATGACTGGTCGTTCCTGCGGCGGCCGAGCGCGTCGATTTCGTCGATGAAAATGACGCATTTTCCGGCCTTTTTCGCGCTCGCAAACAGATCGCGCACACGGCTTGCGCCGACGCCCACGTACATCTGAACGAAATCCGAACCGGACATGGCAAAAAACGGCACGCCCGCTTCCCCGGCGAGCGCCCGGGCGAGCAGCGTCTTGCCCGTGCCGGGGGGACCGTAGAACATCACGCCGCGCGGCATGCGCGCGCCGAAACTCGCGTACTTCTGCGGGTCCTTGAGATAATCCACGAGGCCTTCGAGGCTCTGCTTCGCCTCCGCGTTGGCGGCGACGTCGCGAAAGGTAAGCCCCGACTCCTTCGTAATGAGCGCGTCGCGGCCGAATTTAGTATAGGCGGGGCTCTTCCTGCCCCCGATCCCGAACGCCGAAACGGCAATGATCCCGACGCAGCCCACGGCGAGCAGCGCGCGGGAGGTTATATCGATGGCACGCGGAGACAGCGCGCTCGCGACCAAAAGCACGCAGCCGCAGAGCATCACGGACAGCGCAAGCAGGATTGGCAGGTTATATCGTCTGAACAATCTCATCACCCTCATCACAATCTGTATATGATTATACATATATTACGCAAATGTGTCCATGAACAAGATCTTCCGATCGTGCATATATCTGGTTCTTCTGTACAAAATCATACGGGGTGATGTGCATGAGCCGGAAAGCAATTCTTCTTTCGATCCTCGGTGCCCTCGCGGCGGTCGCGATCGGCGCGTTTGTCTGGCAGCTCGATCTCGGGCACTGGGAAAAACTGGACGTCGACAAAATCCACGACGTGCGGCTCGCGACGCGCGTGTATGACGCGCAAAATGAGGTGGCGGGAAGCCTGTTCGCGAGCGAAAACCGGGTTAACGTGTCGATCGACTCGCTCCCGGCTTACGTCCCGGAGGCGTTCGTCGCCGCGGAGGACGCGCGCTTTTACAAGCACGGGGGAGTCGACCTTCAGCGCATCGCTGGCGCGGCGTGGCACGACGTGAAGACCATGTCTTACGCCCAGGGTGCGTCGACGATCACCCAGCAGCTCATCAAGCTCACCCACCTCACCAGCGCAAAGACGCTCTCCCGCAAGGTACAGGAGGCGCTCCTCGCGGTTCGGCTTGAGGGGATACTGACAAAGGATCAGATTCTCGAGGCATATCTGAATGTCGTATACTTCGGAAACGGCGCGTACGGGATCGGGACGGCCGCGGAAAAGTACTTTGGAAAGAGCGCGGCGGAACTGACGCTCGGCGAGGCGTCGCTCCTCGCAGGCGTCATCAAGTCGCCGTCGAGATACGCGCCGCACGTGAACCTCGACGCCGCGAAGGGGCGTCGGCAGTACGTGCTCGCCTCGATGATCGAAAACGGATACATCACGCAGGAACAGGCGGACGCCGCGGAGGCCGAGCCGATCGACGTCGTTTCGTCCGCTTCCGCTTCCGGCGCGTATGGCTGGTACATCGACGAGGTCGCGCGCGAGGCGCAGGAGGTCCTCGGAATCTCGGCGGAGGAACTGCTCTCGGGCGGGTACTCCGTCCACACCGCGCTCGACACCGGCGCGCAGCAGGCCGCCGAGGCGACCATGGAGGACACCTCCTTCTACCCCGAGGCGGCGGCGCAGGGCGCCCTCATCGCCATGAATCCCGCTAACGGCGAGGTCGTGGCCATCGTCGGCGGACGCGAATACGAGGTGCAGCGCGGGCTCAACCGGGCGACGCAGTCCAGACGTCAGCCGGGGTCGTCCATCAAGCCGCTCACGACGTACGCGGCGGCCGTCGACCGCTACGGATACGTGCCGACGAGCCCGGCATACGACGTGCAGCGCACCTATGGCGACGGATATTCGCCCGGCAACGCGGGCGGAACGTACAATGGACAGGTGACACTGCGCGCCGCGCTTGCGCGCTCGCTAAACGCCGCGACGGTGGATTTGGCGGACACGGTGGGCGTGGACGCGCTCACGAAATATGCGAAGGCGTTCGGACTCTCCATTGAACAGGAGGACCGAAATCTGGCGCTCGCGCTCGGATCAATGACCTACGGGGTGACGCCGGAGGAAATGTGCGCGGCGTATTCCGCGCTCGCGAACGGCGGGATGGTGCACAAGCCGCACCTGATCCGAAAAATCGAGGACCGGTACGGGAATCTCGTCTATGAATACGCGCCGCAGGACGCGCGGGCGGTCACGGTCCAGAGCGCGTACATCCTGACAGACATTCTCAAGACCGCCGCAAAATCGGGCACCGCGAAGGCGCTCTCCTCCCTTCCCTTCCCCGTCGCCGCCAAGACCGGCACGGCGGGGCTCCCCAACGGAGACACCAGCGACGCCTGGACGGTCGCCTACACGCCTGAAATCGCCGTCGCGGTTTGGATGGGCCTCGACTCGAACGCCAACGGCGGTATGGCGGCGTCCGTGAGCGGCGGCGGCTACGCGGCGAAGGCGTGCGCGGAATTTCTATCGCAAATATCGCAAAAATTGCACGGGCGCGATTTTCAGAGACCTTCGGGCGTAAACGTGCTGCTCGTCGACGGATACGCGCTCGAGAACGAGCACCGCGTGGCGCTCGCGTCCGCGAACACGCCGTCCGAATACGTGGTAAGCGAGCTGTTCCAGGGAGAGACCGACACAATGCCCGTCTCGGACGTCTGGGACGCGCCGGGACCCGTTTCCGACCTGACCATCATGAGCACGGCTGGCGAGACGCCCGTAATCGGCTTTACTGCCGTGAGTCCCTACGCGGAGTACCTGGTCGTCAGAAACACGAACGGCGCATACGACATCGTGGCGATCCTTTCCGGCGCAGCCGGGGAACGCCTGAGCTATACAGACGCCGGCGCGGACCTCGGCGCGGAGCACGCCTACACGGTCATTCCGCGCCATAAGCTACTCTTTGAACTGGGGACGCTCGTCACCGGCGCGGAGAGCAGCGCGGTCAGGTACTCGCCCGGAGGGCTTCTGAACGGCCTGACGAACATGTTCCGGGGTTTTGATGAAAAGGATGAGATCGAGTCGGGAGAGAGATCCATCTTTGATTGAGCCTTATCTCCTCCCGCACGGCGCATGCACGCGATAGAAGCAACGCTTCCCGGTCCTCCAATCCTGGCGAAGCCATGAAAAAAAGGGGCGCCCGCGTGGGCGCTCCCCTTTCTAGTCGTTACTGCTTGTCGACTGCCGGGATGGCCTTTCGTTCTTCGAGTTCCTCCGCGATGGGCTGAAACCTCAGCTCGCCGTTCTCCGAGTAGGCGCGCACGCGGTCTCCCAGCTTGATGTGGCCGAGCAGAATTTCTTCGCTCAGCGCGTCCTCGACCATGCGCTGGATCGCCCGGCGCAGGGGACGCGCGCCGTACTGCAGGTCGTAGCCGGACTTGCTGATGACGCGCAACGCCTCATCCTCGACTTCGAGTTCCATGCCGCGCTCGCGCAGCCTTTCCTTGACGCCCTCCATCATGAGCTTCGCAATGGCGTCGATCTCGGGCTGCTCGAGGGCGTGGAATACGATGATCTCATCCACGCGGTTCAGGAACTCGGGCCGGAATGTCTTCTTCACCTCGTCCATGATGTTGTCCCGCATCATCTCGTAGCCCTTTTCCTCGTCAGATGCCGAGGAACCAAAGCCAAGGGATCGCTGCCTTTTGAGTTCGTGCGCGCCGGCGTTCGACGTCATGACGACGACGGTGTTTTTGAAGTCCACCACGCGGCCCTGGCCGTCTGTGAGTCTGCCGTCCTCCAGAATCTGGAGAAGGATATTGAAAACGTCCGGATGCGCCTTTTCCACCTCGTCAAAGAGGATGACGGCATAAGGCTTTCTGCGCACCTTTTCGGTGAGCTGGCCGCCCTCCTCGTAGCCCACGTAGCCGGGCGGGGAGCCGATCATGCGGGAGACGGAGAATTTCTCCATATACTCCGACATGTCGATGCGGATCATGCTGTTCTCATCCCCAAAGAGCGCCTCGCCGAGCGCCTTGCAGAGCTCGGTCTTTCCAACGCCTGTGGGGCCTAAGAAGATGAACGAGCCGATGGGGCGGTTCGGGTCCTTGAGGCCCGCGCGCGCGCGGCGCACGGCCCGTGCGACGGCCTTCACGGCCTCATTCTGGCCTACGACGCGGTTGTGCAGGATCTCCTCGAGCTTCACGAGCCGGATGGCCTCGTCCTCGGTCATGCGGGAAACGGGGATCCCCGTCCAAGCGGACACGATCTGCGCGACCTCTTCCTCGCCCACGATCTCGATCTGGGAATTTCTGCGCTGCTCCCACTTCTTGCGACGCTCGGCCATCTCGTTGTTCAGTTGCTTCTTCTGGTCGCGCAGATGCGCGGCTTTCTCAAAGTCCTCGTGCGCCACAGCCTCCTCGGTCTCCTTGTTGAGCGCCTCGAGGCGGGTCTCCTGCTCCTTCATGTCCGGCGGCGCGGTAAACGCCTTGATGCGCACGCGCGAGGCGGCCTCGTCGATGAGGTCGATGGCCTTGTCGGGCAGGAAGCGGTCGGAAATATAGCGGTCGGAAAGGGTGACGGCGGCCTCGATGGCCTCGTCTGTGATCTGCACTCTGTGGTGCGCCTCGTAGCGGTCGCGAAGGCCCATGAGGATCGCGACGGACTCTTCCTTGGACGGCTCGCCCACGGTCACGGGCTGGAAGCGGCGCTCGAGAGCGGCATCCTTTTCGATATACTTGTGGTACTCGTTGAGCGTCGTCGCGCCGACGCACTGCATCTCGCCGCGCGCGAGGAGCGGCTTGAGGATGTTCGCCGCGTCGATCGCGCCCTCGGACGCGCCCGCGCCGACGATTGTGTGAAGCTCGTCGATGAAGAGCACCACGTTTCCGGCCTTCCGGATCTCGGCCATGGCGTTTTTGAGGCGCTCCTCAAACTCTCCGCGGTACTTCGCGCCTGCGAGCATGCTCGCGAGGTCCAGCGACACCACGCGCTTGTTGCGCAGAATCTCGGGGATGTTTCCCTCGACGATCAGCTGCGCGAGGCCCTCGACGATGGCGGACTTGCCGACGCCGGGTTCGCCGATCAGAACCGGGTTGTTCTTGGTGCGGCGGGAGAGGATCTGGACGATGCGCTCGATCTCCTTCGTCCGACCGATCACGGGATCGAGCTCGCCCACCACGGCGGCCTTTGTGAGATCGCGCGCGAACTGGTCGAGCGTCGGGGTCTCCGCCTCGCCTCCGCCGGGCAGAAGGTTTCCGCCCTCTTCCTGGCCGTTGATCGCGCGCAGAAGCTCGTCGCGCGCTTTCGTGAGATCGAGACCCATCTTGATGAGCACGTGGGCCGCCACACCCTCGCGTTCGCGCATGAGGGCGAGGAGAATATGCTCGACGCCCACGTAGTTCTGCTTCAGATCGCGCGCCTCGCGCACGGACTGTTCGAGCACCTTCTTGGTGCGCGGGGTATAGACCATGGTTTTGATGGGCGAATCGTCGTCGCCGCGCCCGAGTATCTGAACGATCTCGTCGCGCGCCGAATCGAGGGAAACCTCCTTGAGGATCGCCTGCGCCGCGCCGGGGTCGTTCAAAACGCCGAGGAGCAGATGCTCGGTACCGACATACGTCCGTCCGAGCTGCGCCGCCTCGCGCTGTGCCGCAAGCAGCGCCCGCTGCCCGCGCTCCGTGAATTTTGCAAAGTATGCCATGTTAACCTCCGCTCAGGAATCCTCATTCCATGGTCTGTATTTCCGCGAGCCGCCTTTTCATGAGGTCGCTCCTCATCTCGTCGCGTTCACGGTCCGTCAATGGCCTGCCCGCGTATTTTGCGAGCGAGCCGGGCTGCATATCCATTAAGAGCTCATCAAGCGCCCGAAGCGGCGCGTGGAAGTAACCCATGCTCGCCGCGTAGCGGATGTCCGAAAGCCGACGCGTCATTTCCTTCGCGCCCATCAGCCGGGAATAGATCACCTCGCCGAGCGAGCGCAGCAGCCGATCCTGCAAAAGCGGCATATCCGCCTTTTCCGCTTGCTCGCGCAACTGGCGCTCGTGGCCGACAATCTGGTCAGCCGCCGCACCCATCGAGCGGATCATATCCTCCTCGCTCCTGCCGAGGGATTGCTGGTTCGAGAGCACATACATGTTGCCGCGCACTTCGCTGCCCTCGCCGTAGAAACCGCGGACGGTGAGTCCGAGCTTGCCGACCGCCTGCATCACCGGGCCGATCTGCCGGGCGGCGGTGAGCGCGGGAAGGTGGAGAACCGCCGAGAGCCGCATGCCGGTTCCGACGTCCGTCGGGAAGGAGGTCAGGTAGCCAAGCTGCGCGTCGAAGGCGAGCGGGTACTTCTTCCCCACCTCGCCCTCGACCAAGAAGGCGAGCTCTGCGCTTCGTTCAAGCTGTAGACCGGGCAAAAGGCCCTGCACGCGAATGTGGTCATCCTCGTTCATCATCACGGAGACGTTGCGTCCCGACGAGATGAGCGCCGCGCCACGGTTTTTCAGGCTGAGCAGCTCGTTTGAAATAAGCCTGTGCTCGGTGAGCTCCTGCCGATCGGGGTCTGAAAGCTCGCGAATGCGGTAGAATGCATAGGCATCGCCTTGCGGGCCATCCTGAATCGCCGAGGAAACGCGGCGGATGACCTCCTCCGCCTGTTCGTCGGTCTCCTTGACCATGAACGGGATATCCTCAAAGTTGCGCGCGATCCGCACGCGGCTCGAAACCACGACGTCCTGTTCGGGGGCGGGAACGTAGTTAGCCATTCTTTTCCACCTCCTCGAGCTGCGCGGTCAGGGAGCGAATCTGGTCCCGAATCTGCGCGGCCTGTTCGTATTCCTCCGAGGCGATGGACTTGACGAGGTCCTGCTTCAGCCGGTCGATCGAGATCTTGATCGAGGCATCGTTCTGTACGCCGCCTGGCATGCGCCCTGCGTGCTGGAGATTTCCATGCACCTTCAGAAGCAGCGACTCGAGAGGCTTGCGGAATGCCGTGTAGCACTTCGAGCAGCCGAACCTGCCGGACTTTCGAAACTCCGCGTAAGTCGACTGGCAGGCGGGACAGGTGAGCGCATCCGTCTCCGCGTCGTAAGTTTCTGCCTTCCGCGCGTCCTTCGATTCAAGGATGCCGCTGAGAATCCCCGCCAGATTTGAGATATCAAGGCCGGGAATGCGTCGCTGATACTTCGCCATGCATACGGCGCACAGGTTTTTTTCGCGGACGCCGTCCTCCGTCACCGCCTTGAGCAGAAAGTTCGCGGGGCGGACGCCGCAGTCGTCGCACATCATTCTAATCATCTCCCTCGGCGTTCTTGAAGATCTGGACAATCATGTTCCTGAGAATCGCCGCGCGCAGAATATCCTTCGCGCTCACGGGCAGGGCGAGCGCGTTTCTGCCCACCGCCGCCCGCATGAGGCGCGCCTCGTTTGGCGTGACGAGTTTCCGGTCGAGAAGATGCATGATGATTGCGACCGAAGAATCCTCGTCGATGGCGCTTCCGATGCGCTCGATGAGGGCGCTCAGAAGGTTCTCGGAGGAGCGCTCGCACATCCTTACGATTCTAATATACCCGCCGCCGCCTCGCCGTGACTCAATGATATAGCCATGATCGACGGTGAAGCGCGTTGCGAGCACGTAATTTATCTGTGAAGGGGCGCATCCAAAGTGCTGGGCAAGCTCGTTTCGCCTGAGCTCGATCTGAGCGCCGCCCTCCATCATCTCTTTTATGAACTGTTCGATGCTGTCGCTTAACTGTGCCATGTGATTCACCTCGCATTGACCTTCTTTGACTATTCTAACACAACGCGAGGCGAATTGCAAGCGGTATTATAGGTTTTCTGATGTGAGGGCTTTTTGAAGGACCTTGACCGAGTTTTCGGCGGCACGGGCGGCAAATTCGCGAAATTCCATGCCGTGCGCGTCGTCCGTGGCGTCCGAGATCGCGCGGATGACGGCGCACCTGACGCCCGCAATGAAGCAAACCTGCGCGATTGCGCCCGCCTCCATCTCGCACGCCTTCGCGCCGAAAGTTTCGACGATCCATTCCTTGCGCGCGCGGGAGGCGATGAACTGATCGCCCGAGGCGATGCGCGAAAGCCGTGCGCGCAGGCCAATTTCCCTTGCCGCTTCGAGGATCGCGGCGGACGCCCTTTCGTCACACGGGAATGGAATCCGACCGACGGTCGAGACGTAGCCGACGGGATCGCCGCAGGCAGTGGTGTCGAAGTCGTGCTGAACGACGTCCCCACCCACCGCGACGTCCAGTATGCCAAGTTCCTTTGAGAGACTCCCGGCGACGCCGGTGTTGATGATGAGCTCCGGCGCGTACATCATGACCATGGTCTGCGCGCATACGGCGGCGTTGACCTTTCCCACGCCGCATTTGGCGACGACGACGTCCCGCCCGCAGAGCCTGCCGCGCGCGTATCTGTATCCGAAAGCTTCCTCGACGGTCGCGTCCTCCAACTCCTCGTAGAGCTTTGCGACCTCGATGTCGAGCGCGCCGAGAATGCCGATCATATCGCTTCCTCCTTTGTGATCATGACGACGGCCTGGGCGGAAATGCCTTCCTCCGTGCCCTCGAAGCCTAAGTGCTCGGTCGTCGTCGCCTTCACGTTGACCCGATCGGGGTTGAGGTGGAGCGCGTCCGCGACATGATCGCGCATCTGACCCATATACGGGGCAAGCTTGGGCTTTTGCGCGACGATGGTGACGTCCGCATTCGAGACGCGATATCCCGCGTTGGCGAGAATCGAGACCGTTTCCGCGAGCAGACACATGGACGAAATGCCCCTGTATCTTTCGTCTGTGTCCGGAAAGTGGCGGCCGATATCGCCGAGCGCGGCCGCGCCAAGCATGGCGTCCATGAGCGCGTGGAGCGCGACGTCCGCGTCCGAGTGTCCGTCGAGGCCGCGCACATGCGGAATCTCCACGCCGCAGAGGATGAGCTTCCTGTTTTCGACGAGCCTGTGAACGTCGTAGCCCTGTCCGGCGCGCAGGTCGGGAACGTTCGTCATAAAATCACTCCCGGTGGTCAGCTTCCTGTTCCGCTCCGCACCGGGAACGGTCACGAGCCGGACGCCCCCGACGTAGCGTTCAAAGAGGGCAGCGTCATCGGTGGCGACGTAACCCTCCAAGACGGCGCTCTCGTGGGCCTTTAATAGCATGTCGCGGCGAAACGACTGGGGGGTCTGGACGGCGAAGAGGGCATTTCTGTCGAGGGTAGATACTCCCCCGTCCAAACCGACCTGCTTGATGGTATCGACCACGGGCGTCGAAATGACGCCGCTCCCCCAATCGCGGGCGGAGCGGAGGGTCGCCTCGATGATATCCCTCGTCACGAACGGACGCGCGGCGTCGTGCACCGCGACGAGATCGACGTCCGTAGGAACAGACTTTAGTCCATTGTAAACAGACCCTTGCCTGTTATCTCCGCCGTAGACGACGCATTTCACAAACTCCGGTTTGTCTTCCCGGGCGAAAAGCGATTCATCGCCCTTCGAGATGACGACGGTCGCGCCGTCAAAGAGGCCGGAGCGGGCAAAGGCGTCCAGACAGGTTCCGAGGACGGTCCGTCCTCCGAGGGGCATGTAAACCTTGTTCACCGGGGTGTTCGCGCGCGCGCCCTTCCCTGCCGCGACGATCACCGCCCAGGCCTTCATCTGATCTCGCGGTACATGTCGGCCGCGTCCTGCTTCATGGCGTGCTCGGCGATGGAGACGACCTCATAGGACGACCGCTTCTCTCCGAAGCGAACGGAAATGATGTCGCCCACCTTGACGGAGGTGCCGGGCTTCCCCTCCTTGTCGTTGACGGTAATGTGACCCGTCGACGCGGCCTCGTTGGCTACGCTGCGCCGCTTGATGAGGCGCGAGACCTTGAGAAACTTGTCGAGGCGCATACTGGTCAGCACCTCTTTTCCCTGGGGCGTCTTGTCCTGCATTGATTTTCTGCTCATACTACACCTTCCGAATAAAAATAGAAGGGCTGCTTGCGTCGAAGCGGCCCTCGGATGGATGGGATCCGTTCAGAACTCGTCCTTAAAGCTCTTGCCGGCCTTGAAAACCGGCGCCTTGGAGGCCGCGATCTCGATGGATTCGCCCGTCGCGGGGTTGCGTCCGGTGCGCGCGGGGCGCTCCTTCACCTCGAAGGTGCCAAAGCCCATCAACTGGACCTTGTCGCCCTCCTTGAGAGAATCGGTGACCGTCTGGGTAAAGGCCGCAACGGCGGCTTCGGCCTGCTTGCGGGTCAATCCGGATTTTTCTGCGACTTTCGCCACAAATTCCGCCTTGTTCATTCGTGTTACCTCCACATTATCGTCATCATGATGATGTTGAACATTATAGCATATTTTCCCATATCTGACGAGGGCTCCACGTTAATTTTATCTTCCTCACGGCAGCAATTTCCGGCACGCGTCGGCGAAAACATCGCATAGGTCGTATTCGCCGCGATCCTCGGCGTACGTCGCCTGACCAACCAGCCGCAGGGCAAGTTCGCACAGAGCGTCGTATTCTCCCGGCGCATACGCGCGCGCGTCGCGGCGGATGAGGGACGCGAGGTCCTTTGCCGTGCAGCGTGTTTTTCGCGCGATATCGTGTTCCGGATAGATGAGCGCCGCGGTCGCGTGGTCATAATGCGCGAGGCGGTCTAGGTCATGAAGCGGAATCCGGGTAATGCCGCCGCCGGTCAGCACGTCGGTCCGCGCATCGTCGGGATAGGCCTCCATGAGCCGGAGTTTCATCTCGCTCGCGAGCGCGCGGGAGTCCATCTCCCGGACGAGCGTGGCGCGCGACGCGTCCGGCGCGAGCTCTTCCCATGCGGAGGCCGACACGAAGAGCGCCTCCCCGCTCCACCTCCCCACAAGCTCGCCTTCGATGGGCGGACCGGGGACCATGCGCGCGCCCGCGCCGGCAAGAAGTACGGCGCTCTGGTCGCGCACGTCAAACACGCAGAAGACAACGTCGCCTTGCTCCGCCGCGCGGGTCACATGCTCCGCAGCAGCGCGCGCGTGCTCGTCGAAATCATCCATGCATTCGTAGAGAAAGTCGAGGGATTCGTATACAACGCCGCGCTTCGCAAGCCAATCAGCGACGCCCGCGCGCGCCGTGTGGAGGATGACGTTCGCGCCGCCCGTCAAGAGATCGCATATCCCCAGCGTCAGCTGGTCTTCCGTCAGTCCCACACCCGCAACCGTGATTTTCCCCATGCGCGCATCCCTCCCGGAAGATTATACCACCGAGGGATGCGCGCTGGCAAGCCTACTGTTCCATCTGGCGGCCGATGATGGTCGCCGTCGTCTCTGCGACCTTCTGGTCGATGTCGCCCATGCGCGTGCCGCTCTCGCGGCTCAGGAGCATGAGCCCGCCGATGATCTCTCCGTCCGCGAGAATGGGTACGATGACCTGTGCGGTGTACTGGTCGGCCTTGTCGTCTGCCGTGATCGGAATCATCTTGGCGGAGTTCGCAAGGTTCAGAACGCTTGTCTGGCGGCTCTGAAGGATCTGATCCACCTCGGGGCTGAGGGCCTTTTCCATGAGTTCCTTCTTCCCCGAGCCCGACGTCGACACCACCGCGTCGCGATCGCTGATGCAGGCGATGTGCCCCAACGTTCGGTACAGGGAATCCGTATAATCCTTGGCAATTGACGCAATCTCGCCGATGGGTGAGTATTTTTTTAGAACTACCTCGCCGTCGTGGTCTGTGAATATTTCAAGCGGATCTCCCTCGCGGATGTGGAGCGTGCGGCGGATCTCCTTTGGAATCACAACCCGCCCCAGCTCGTCTATCCTGCGCACAATGCCTGTCGCTCTCATTCGATTCCTTCCCTCCGTCCGGTATTGCGATGAAACCGTACCTAGTATTTGTTTGGACTGGCGAATTATGCGCATCCTGGGCCGCTGGTAAAATACGAGAGCGGCGGGCGCTTCGTTCGCCGCTTGACCGACCAGGAGCAAACGGAGCGTGTTTGCCTGTGAACGGTGCGGAAACCAGATGCCAAATGGCGGACCGTTTGAAGGGGACGATCCGAACTGTGGACAAGGACGCGCAAGAGGTCCCTGCGCCGCCCGCGATTCCTTCGGAATCGGCGGCAACCCCTTCCCTTTTGAAACCGCGGACGCCGCGATTTGACGGTCGCGAATGATCCCGATGCCAACATCAGTCTTCGACTGGCGGCGACGCACGATGAGTCCATTATACCCACCGCCGCCCGCATCGCGGGCGGCGGTGGGCAACCTCTTTCTCATGTAAAGCGCCGGAGGCGTATCCTCCGGCGGGTTGGTTATTTGCTGTGGTAGCTGCCGCACATGCTCTCGTCCTCGGGAGAGCCCCCCGCGCCGCCGGAGCAGGGTTCGACCTGAATCGCGCTGAGTGAGCAGAAATCCTTGCCGTCGCAATGGTACTCGCAGCTCTTGACGCGGCAGCGGATGCTGGTGTTGGGATCTTTTTGGGGCATAATGACACCTCCGGTTTGATTTCGCCACATGGCGGTCCTATGCTTCCCGCTGTCCGCGCTCATTATTCGCTTTGTTAAGTGTATATTTTGTCATCTCATTTTTATTGACAGCTGTCGGGAATTGCAGTATAATATGCAGCGTTCGGTCGGCCAATTAAGGCTGAAGCGAGCGCCTTTAGCTCAGTTGGTAGAGCACCTGACTCTTAATCAGGGTGTCCAGGGTTCGAGCCCCTGAAGGCGTACCATATATACCGACATTAGTTGGCGCAAAGAAGCTCACCCATTGCGGTGGGCTTTTTTGTTTGCCTGCAAATCTCCCCTGAAATACTGGCTTTCGGCGCTCTTTTTGCAGGAATACACGGGCGGGCGCACATGAGAAAATCGGGCGCTGCCGGATCGATGAAAGCGCCTCAGAAAATGAGCAAAAGTACCGTTTCCCAAAGGCTCAAGATCAAACACAACCTGCTGGAAAATACAACGAAATCACCGCTGTACCCAACCTGTTGGATATGCCGGACATCGCGGGCTGTGTCATAACAGCCGATGCCATGAGCTGCCAAAGGGAAATTGCGGGACGGATTACCGAGAAGGTCGCGGATTATGTTCTTGGATTGAAAGACAACCAACCGACGCTTCGCCGTGAGACGGAGGCGTATTTCAACGCCGCGCTTGAGGACAAACACCTTTACCCGGAGATGGAGCACACGCAAACGTCCGAGAAAGGGCATGGACGCATCGAAATCCGCGACTATTACCTGACGATAGACCTTGGCTGGCTCAGCGGACGCGCGCAATGGAGCTGCTTGAACGGGCTTGGCATGGTACACGCGACGGTTACCACGGGGGAGAAGGTGGCGGAAGAGCGCCGCTTCTACATCACGTCGCTGGCGGACGTCAAACAGTTTGCGGATGCTGTTCGCGCGCACTGGGGTATCGAGAACTCCCTGCACTGGTGTCTGGATATGACCTTTCGCGAGGACTATTCCGCAGAAAACATGGCGGTCGTCAGACACTTGGCGTTGGATATCCTCAAACAATATCCCGAAAAGATCAACCTTGCCAGAAAACGCAGACGCTGTTCTTGCGATGATGCCTTCCTCGCATGCATCCTTCGTTTCGTTCATGCGTAAACCCTGGGGTTACGCCTAATTATCGTAGAAATATTCACACATTTATGCTATACTATTTGGAAGAATTGGCCGGGGCGGGGTACGTTTACCCGCTTCCTTGAAACGTGTGACCCAATCTGACGGTTACGGCTTCGCCGCCGATGGCGGCGATCCGTCCGGCCGATAACCGCCCGTGACCTGCACCGCCTTTCCGTCTGTCCGCTCCGGGCTTCGTGCGAACCATTCCGCCTGTCGGCGTGTCGCTTCACCTTTGCGCGATGAGGAACGTACGGGAGTAGAAGCGAGAGTACGTAAATACTTATCAGGGGAGCAAGAACATGGTTGTGGTAAACAACTAAACACCTATATGATGAAAGTTGGTGTCGATTACGCCATATGCTTATAACCATAAATGACGCAAGAATGCTAATTCTGTCTGGGCAATGTCTGCTGAAAAAAGATAAAAATCATGTTGTGCAAGTGGTGTCTGATTTATCAGGCATACAGTATGACCCCTGTCCTATTTTGCATTTGAATCACTACTTGGTTCTTTGGAGTAGAGTGCCGGGGTTTAAGGTCACAGATTACGACAGTATCGCCTATGAAGAAAATGAGCTTGTTGAAGCGAATCTTTTTAAGCGGAATCTTTTTATTGCTCCCACTTGTGAATTAGATATATATAATGCTGCGACAGAAAGAATTGTACGCAGGGGAAAATCAAGAGAGCAAGAAAAATGTGAGCGTCAAAGGAATGAATTATTAGCAGAAGAAGAAAAGCTAAGACGGGCGTTTTATGAAATGTACTCTTGCACGAAACACAGTTTATGGGAGCATCTTGGCCTGACGGAGGAATGGAACGCATATACTGAGGGTCGAAAACAGGGGCTTTTTAATAGTTATCTCCCGATTTTTCAGGTCTTTTTTAACATGAGGATTACCAATGATATAATCGTCTGTAACAGGTTACCCGGGACATTCAGGGAACCCGTATTTGCCCTGAGAGAGGATTTGCTGAAAAATAAATCCGCTATGATTGAAATTAGCAACATTGATGCTGTTGAGGCTATTTTGTACAAGCTTATTTGTTCGTTTGGAATTACCGACATAACTCATATGAAATCGATTACGGGGCTTAACACTGAAGACATATCAATGGCAATTACATCTCTTCGGTTTAAGGAATTGATTTCCGACATCAATGTAGAGAACTTAAAGAAAACGTATGTTGCCGCGAACAAATTGTTGGCAGTCTTGCAACAACAAGGTACAAGGAGTACAGATGAAGTTTCTTTGCTATCCCCTATGGAGGGGATTATACGAGACAAGCGTTGGTTGAATACCTTCTTTTCTTACTCTTTTAGTTTCGAGTATTTTAAGAAAAAAGGCATGAAATGGCCGTTATCTATTCTATCCCAAAACGAGTTGGCGGGGTTTGTGGATTGCAATTTTGACAGAAAAAAGAAAGGATTTATTGTTAAGGAGATAAATGTTCAAAAAGAAAAAGCGGTAGATATGGATGGTCTATATCGCAGTCTTTGTTCTTTGGCAAGATTTCATGAGGCTGATGAATTGATTATTTTAGGAGCAAAATATCACGGTTATTATTAACAAAATAGCATAAAAGAACAGATACCAAGCAACAACAAACGGCTACCCCCAAAGTATCCGTTTGCTTTGGAGACCGTCCCGAATTATGTGTAAACCTCGAGGCTGTGGTAGAATAAAACAGCGTGGAGGATAACAAGCATGGGAAAACAGAAGATCACACCGGAACAGTCGGCATTTCGAAAGCAGCTGGGCGAG
>JAEZRP010000038.1 GCA_023444095.1 Bacillota bacterium | reverse complement strand
ATTCAGCAATCCGGAGCCTCTCTCGCAATCGACGACCGCAGTCGACGATTGCCACAGATAATTCCGGGAACACCCCGCAATTATATACACACATTCAGGAGGAATTCCAAATGGTCAAGATTCGTCTTAAGAGAATGGGCATGAAAAAGGCTCCCTTCTACCGCCTCGTGGTGACCGACAGCCGCAACGCGCGCGACGGTCGGTTCATTGAGGAGATCGGCTACTACAATCCCCTCACGGAGCCGGTGGATCTCAAGGTCGACGGCGAGCGCGCCAAGTACTGGCTTGGCAACGGCGCACAGCCGACGGACACCGTGCGGGGCCTTCTCAAGAAGGGCGGCGTCCTGTAAATGGTGGAACTCGTCAGGTTTATCGCCCGGTCGCTGGTTGAAAAGCCCGACAGCGTGGACGTCCGTGAGGTCATCGAAGCGGACAAGATCACGATCGAGCTGCGCGTCGACCCGGAGGACATGGGCAAGGTGATCGGCCGTCAGGGGCGCATCGCGAAGGCCATCCGCACGGTGGTCAAGGCGGCGTCCGCCAAGAGTGAGAAGCCGGTCTTCGTCGAAATCGTATAAGCCAGAATACAGGCCCGGTGCGCGCCTCGCGATGCCGGGCTTTTCTTGCGAGGCAGTTATGAAAATCGTCACCTTCAACATCCGCTACGACACGCCTCACGACGGCATCAACGCGTTTTCCCATCGCGCGGGGGCGATCCTTCAGAAGATAGAGTCGGAGCGTCCGGACATCCTGTGCTTTCAGGAGTGCCGCCCGCACGTGTTCGATTTCATGAAAAGGCACCTCATGGACTACGAGCTCATGGGCTGCGGGCGCGGCGAGCGCTACGACGACGAGCATAATCCGGTGGCGATCCGGAAGGACGGATTCGAGCTGATCGGCCTCGAGACCGAATGGCTCTCCCCCACCCCGGACGTGCCCGGCTCAAGATACGAGGAGCAGTCCGACTGTCCGCGCATCGTGACGCGCGCGACGGTTTTGCCGCTTGGATCGGCAAGGCCGTTTTACGTGTTCAACACGCACCTCGACCACATGTCGGAGGGCGCGCGCGTGCTAGGCGCCCGACAGGTCATCTCCCTCATGCGCGAAAGGCTCGCGCGGCGCGAGATGCCGCTCATCCTGACGGGCGACTTCAACGCCTATCCCGGCTCCTTGCCCGTGAACGCGTTCCTCGGGGACGAGGTTTTAAAGCTGACCGACCACACGGACGGCCTTCCAAACAGCTACCACAACTACGGCAGGTCCGCGGAACCGCGCATCGACTACATCATGAGCCGGGGATTTCGGGCGCTTTCCCCGCTCGGCGTCTGGAACGACGCGCGCGACGGCATCTATCTGTCCGACCACTACCCGCTGTCAATCGAACTCGAAATGGAGTAAGCCATGAAGCCTGAATACCTCATGATCGGCGAGATCACAAAGCCGCAGGGCGTGCGCGGCGAACTGAAGGTGCGCCCCATTACCGCCGACCCGTACCGCTTCGAGGGTATGACCGAGGCGTATGTGAAGCGCGCGGATGCCTACGAACGCGTGCGGCTTACGGTCAACCGCGTGACGGGCGACGCGGCGTTTATCAACCTGGACGGCGTGACCGACCGCGAACAGGCGGAAAAGCTGCGCGGCACGTTATTGTATGTCGACCGCGCGCACGCCATCGAGCTTTCCGAGGACGAGACGTTCCTCTGCGACCTCGTCGGGCTTCGGGGCGTCGACGATGAGGGACGCGAGATCGGCGTGCTCGCGGACGTCCTGCAGCCGGGCGGGAACGACGTCTACATCTTCAAGGGTCCGCGCGGCGACGTGCTCGTCCCGGCGCTCAAGTCGGTCGTGAAATCGGTCGATCTCGACGCGGGCGTCATCGTGCTGGTTGCGGCGCGCATGGCCGAGGTAGCGGTGTACGAAGATGAGGATTAAGGTCTTTACCATCTTCCCGGATATGCTCCGGCCGATGCTCGCGGAATCGATTCTGGGCCGCGCCGTGGAGGCGGGGCACATATCGGTCGAGCTCATCGACATCCGCGCATACGCCGAGAACAAGCACAGAAACACCGACGACTATCCCTTCGGCGGCGGCGCGGGCATGGTCATGCTCGCCCAGCCCATCGTTTCCGCCTTCGAAGCGAACATGCCTCCGGATTTTTCCGGGCGGCGCATCTACATGTCCCCGCGCGGGCGCAGGCTCGACCAGAAGATCGTCGAGGAACTCTCAAGGTGCGGCGAGCTCATGATCCTGTGCGGCCACTATGAGGGCGTCGACCAGCGCGCCATCGACCTGTGCATCGACGAGGAACTCTCCATCGGCGACTACGTTCTCACCGGCGGCGAACTCGCGGCGCTTGTTCTCATCGACGCCGTCTCGCGGCTCATCCCCGGCGTGCTGGGTGCGGCGGATTCTTCCGAGGACGAGAGCTTCACGACCGGCCTTCTCGAATATCCCCAGTACACCCGACCCCGCGAATTTCGCGGACTCGAGGCCCCCGAGGTCCTGCTCTCGGGCCATCACGCCAACATCCGCAAGTGGCAGCGCGAGAAAGCGCTCGAAGTCACCCTCCAAAACCGCCCCGACCTGCTGGAGGCGGCGGAGCTCACAAAGGCGGACAGGGCTTACGTGGAAGGATTGCACCGGAAGGAGTTGGGTCGGGAGGGGTTGTGCCGGGAGGCTCCGCCTCCTGAGCCCCCCGCGTAAGAGCTGGCACACTTCAGGGTCCCACGCTGGGAGAAATAGAGTCTGTATCCGTCGGTCGCTCGGGGTCCGTTCCCGGACGACCGAACTTTTGATATGAATCCCCGAAAACGGCCGGATTGACTCCAAAAAGCGCGTCGCCCCGGGGTTTCAACCCCGGGGCGACGACGCGCATGTGAAACGTTTTCTCCTGGCACGGGATTCTCAAGGGAAAAACTCCCTTCAGTGGGAGGCCGCTGACTGCGCACTCGGCGTGCCCCTTACCCCAAAAAGTCCTCCCGCCACGGCGCGAACACGTCGAGGAGCGCACCTTCCTCCAGGCAGAGGGTGGCGTGCAAAGCGTTGGATTCGAAGGTGATGGTGTCGCCCTGGCGGACGACGACCTTCTCGCCGTCGATGGTGAACTCAAAGGCGCCGCGAATCACGTAGGTGCTCTGGACGTGCGGGTGTACGTGCGCCGCGCCGACGCCGCCCTGCTCGAAGGCGACCTCGACGACCATCATGTCGGGCGTGCGGCTCAGAACCTTGCGGGTGACGCCGCCGCCGAGATCCTTCGCGGCGATGTCCGCGTACCTGACGACGTTCGCTCTCATAGTTTCACCCCGAAATAGTTCTTCGCGTTCTCAAAGCAGATGCCGCGCACGATTTCGCCGAGGGTTTCGTAGTCCTCGGGATACTCGCCGTTCTCGACCCAGCTACCGATCACTTCGCACAGGATGCGCCGGAAGTACTCGTGACGCGGATAGCTCACGAACGAGCGCGAGTCGGTGAGCATGCCGACGAAGGTCGAGAGAAGCCCGATGGACGCGAGCGTCTTGAGCTGCTCGGTCATGCCGTCCCGCTGGTCGAGGAACCACCACGCGCTTCCGAACTGTATCTTGCCGGGCGCGTCGGCGGACTGGAAGTTGCCCGCCATGGCCGCGAGTGCCGCGTTCGCGGCGGGATTCAGGCTGTAGAGGATGGTCTTGGGCAGCATCCCGACGCGCTCCTGCGCGTCCATGAGCCGGGAGAGCTTGACCGCGGCCAGCTCGTCGTTGATGGAATCGAAGCCCGTGTCCGGACCGTGCTTTTGGAACATCGCGGTGTTGTTGTTCCGAAGCGCGTTCAGGTGGTACTGCTGCGTCCAGCCGCGTCGCGCGTACATGCCGCCCAGGGCGATCAGAAGCGCCGCCTTGTAGTGCTCCGCACACTCCGCGCAGGGCGTGCCGCCCGCGAGCGCCGTCTCGAGCGCGCGGTCGGCCTTTTCCATGTCCACGTCCGCATAGGCGATCCGGTCGAGCCCGTGGTCGGAAATGCGCGCGCCGCGCGCATGGAAGTACTCGACGCGCTTCTCGAGCGCCTGGATCACGTCCGAGGTCTTTTGAATCCCGACGCCCGAGGCGGCGGAGAGTTTCGAGGCGTAATCCGCGAAGCCCGCCTTGTCGACGTTGACGGCCTTGTCGGGCCGGAATGCGGGCAGCACCTTCACGCGGAAGTCCGCGTCGTTTGCGATCATCTCATGCCATTCGAGGCTGTCGATGGGATCGTCGGTGGTGCAGATGAGCTTCACGTTGAACTTCTCGATGAGCCGCTTCGCTCGGAAGTCCTCCGTCGCGAGCATGGCGTTCGCCTTTTCCCAGACCTCGTCCGCCGTCTTTTCGGAGAGAACCGCCTCGATCCCGAACACCCGCTTGAGCTCCAGGTGCGTCCAGTGGTAGAGCGGGTTCCCGATCATGTACGGCATCGCCTTCGCGTACGCCTTGAAGCGCGCGTAGTCGTCGACGTCCCCGCGAATGAGCTCGTCCGGAATTCCGTAGGCCGCCATGGCGCGCCACTTGTAGTGGTCTCCGCCGAGCATCAAATGCCCGATGTTGCGAAAGCCGACATTCTCCGCGATCTCGCGCGGCGAGAGATGGCAGTGGTAGTCGATGATCGGCATCCTCTCGGCGAAATCGTGGTAGAGCCTGCGCGCGGTTTCTGTGGTTAAAAGAAAATTCTCGTCCATGAACGCTCTCATACGCATATCCTTTCGCCCGGTCAGCCGAGCCGCTTGATCACCTCAAAATCCGGGTAGTCCTTGCATTCGCCCAGCCCGAGCGCACGCACGGCGTCGCCCTCCGCCGCGTCAAACACGAACGCCACGCGCGCAACTCCGGTTCGCGCTGCGAACGTCAGGCACGCCGCGAGCGCCTCCGGCGCGGAAAAATCGCCCCACGCCAGCGCGTCCGCGCACGTCTGATCCGGAAACCGCATGAGCGCCACGCGCCCGCCCGGGACCTCCGCAGAGCGCACGATCCTGTCGTCCCCCTCCGGCGGGCAAAACGCCACCTCATGCATGTGCCGGGAAGAAAATTGATACAACCCCGCGACGAAACGCTTTTCGCGCACATCGGATTCGGGGATCGCGGAAATCTCCGACAGCGGAACGCCCATTTCGCGCGCGTGGACCTCGATCAGCGCGCCAGCGCGCGCCTTGACGAACCCGCATTTTGCGTAGAACGCGTCGGAGCCCGTCGTCAGGTCGGGCATGGTGGACAGCGTCGGGCAGCCGCGCCGCATCGCCTCCGCAGCGCCGTCCGCGAGCATCGCTCGGCCCACGCCGGAGCGCTGGAGGTCTTTTCGCACCTGCAACGCGCCCAGATAGAACGTCCGCCCGCTCGGCTCGTCGGATTCGATCCATTCCGCGTGACCTGCCGGTTCGCCGTCCAGAAACGCGATCCGGATGTAAAATCCGCGCGCGAGCCGCCGAGCTGTCCAGCGGCGGCACGAATCCGGCTCTCCCCACGGGCCTTGCTCGCCCGCCTCGATCCGAACGATTTCCGGGACGTCGTCCTCCGTCGCCCGTCTGACCTCGATACCGCCCACTTACTTCTTCTTTCCGTAAGCACCGCCGGGGAGCATCTCGATGCACCCGTGCGGGCAAACCCTCTCGCACGCGCCGCAGCCGACGCAGTTCCACTCGATGACCGAGTGCTTCTCGCCC
Source organism: Bacillota bacterium (assembly GCA_023444095.1). Classification (GTDB taxonomy): domain Bacteria; phylum Bacillota; class Clostridia; order Christensenellales; family Aristaeellaceae; genus RUG11247. Next base: position 57,138 of record JAEZRP010000038.1, on the reverse strand, counting down.
TCCTCGCCCGCGATGGCCGAGAACTGGCAGACCTTCTTGCACTCGCCGCAACCCGTGCACTCCGGATGGTGGATGATGGCGTGCTTGCGGAGCGCCTCGTTCGGCTCGAGCGCGCCCGTGGGACAACCGTCGGCACACTGCATGCAGCCCACGCACTTTTCATAGTCGATGACGGGCAGGTCGTTCTCCATGGTGATTGCCCCAAATTTGCAGGTCCTGGCGCACTTTCCACAGCCGATGCAACCCGCCGTGCAGTTGTCCCGCACCACCTTGCCGCGCTCCATGGCGGAGCATGCGCGAACGACTGGGTGCTTTTCAGGAACCATCTGGATGACCGACCGGGGGCATGTGTTGATGCACGCGCCGCAGGCGACGCACTTTTCCGGATCAATTTCTACGAGCCGGCCGTCCAGCACTTTGATGGCGTCGAACTTGCAGGCCAGAACGCAATCGCCGTAACCCAGGCAAGCGTACTGGCAAGCCTTGTCACCCGCACCAGCGACATTCGCCGCGCGGCAGGTCTCGATGCCCTTGTAATCAAACCGGATCTTGCACTTGTCGAGACTGCCGTTGCAGCGCACGAACGCGACCCTGCGCTCCTTCTCGACCACATTCTTTCCCATGATGTCTGCGATCTTCGCCGCGCCCTTGGGACCCGCCACGCCGCAGAGGGAGACGTCGGCCTTTCCCTCGGCAACCGCCTGCGCGTACGCGTCGCAGCCCGCGTAGCCGCAGCCGCCGCAGTTTGCGCCGGGAAGCGCCTCGCGCACCAGAACCTTGCGCGGATCCTCCTTGACGGCAAAGATCCTGCTCACGACGGCGAGCAGAACGCCGAAAACGAGGCCCATGGCGCCGATGAGCCCGGCGGCGAGCAAAATGGATTTTGCGTCCATCGTATCCTCCCTAAATCAGCCCGGCGAAGCCGGAAAATGCCACGGCCATCAGGCCCGCGGAAATCAGCGCACCGGGGAATCCCTTCATCCAGTCTGGCATGTCGGAAAGCTCCATCCGCTCCCGGATGCCCGCGAACAGCACGATCGCGAGCATGAACCCGGCGGAGGCGGCGAAGCCGTTCACAGCGGACTCGACGAGGTTGTAGCCCTCGTCCACGTTCATGATGGTCGCGGCAAGCACGGCGCAGTTGGTGGTGATGAGCGGCAGATACACGCCCAGCGCCTGATAGAGAGAAGGACTCATTTTCTTAAGGACCGACTCCACGACCTGCACGAGCACCGCGATTACGAGGATGAAGGCGATCGTCTGCATGTATTCGAGTTCGAACGCCACGAGGAGCATCCTCACAAAGTAGGTGACGACGGACGCGACGGTGATGACGAAGATGACCGCCATGCCCATGCCGAACGCCGTCTCCACCTTCTTCGAGACGCCGAGGAAGGGGCAGGTTCCGTAGAACCGGTTCATGACGAAGTTGTTGACGAGGAGGGACCCGATGAAGATCAGAAAGAGGTTCATTGCGCGGCCTCCTTTCGCTTCGAGATCGCGTTCACGATGGCCAGCGTGAGGCCCAGGATCACGAACCCACCCGCCGGGGACGTCGCGAACAGCATGGGCTCGTAGCCCGCGGGCATGAAGTGCGCGCCGAAGATAGTGCCGTTGCCGAGAAGCTCGCGCACGCAGGCGAGGAGCGTGATCGCCAGCGTAAAGCCCAGGCCCATGCCAAGCCCGTCCGCGGCGCTTTTGAGCGGGGGATTCACGAACGCGAACGCCTCCGCGCGCGCGAAGATAATACAGTTGACGACGATCAGCGAAATAAATACACCGAGCGTCTTGTAGAGCGCCGGGAAATAGGCGTGCATGACCATCTCGACGATCGAGACGAACGTCGCGATGATGATGATGAACGCCGGAATCCGGATCTTCTCCGGGATGGCCTTTCTGAGAAGTGAGATGACGAGGTTCGAGCACACGAGCACGAACGTGGTCGCAAGGCCCATGCCGATCCCGTTTGACGCCTGATACGTGATCGCAAGCGTCGGACACATGCCCAGAACCAGCCGGAACGTTGGGTTCTCGTCAAAAATGCCGTTCAGGAAGACGCGCTTCAAGTCGTTTCCGTTCACTGCGCGCTCGCCTCCCCGCCGAGGTAATTCGCCGCGAAATGCAGAAGCGCCTCGGCGACGCTGTTCTTCACCGCGTTCGTGGAGTAGGTGGCGCCCGTCATGCCGTCGACGTCCGCGACCGCCGTACCCGCAACTTGGTCCGAGGCGGCCTCAGCCGTCGCGCCGGTGCTCGAATCCGTCGTCGCGCCCGTGGTCGCTTCTGCCGCCTGCTCGGCAGTCGCACCGGTCGCCGCGTCCGTGGTCGCCTCCGCCGTCTGCTCGGCAGTCGCACCGGTGGTCGCGTCCGTCGTCGCCTCCGCCGTCTGCTCGGCAGTCGCGCCGGTCGTCTCGTTCGCCGTCGGTTCGGCCGCAGCGCCGCCGGAGGTCGCCCCGACCGCGCTCAACCCGAGGAAGGACTGGAGGAACGGGCCTTCGTCGGCGGAGCCGAGTCCCTTTGTCTCCATGTGGTTTGTCACGTTCAATCCGACGATGGTGCCGGAGGCGTCGACGCCCAGGGACATCGAGACGGGTCCCGCGAAACCCTGCGATTGAAGCTCATAGACATAGCCCACGATCCTGTCGCCGTCCGTGCCCGCATACACGCTCACGATGGTCGGATACCCCGTCAAATCCGTTTCGACCTGTTCAAAGTCGTAATCGCCCAGAACCGCCGCACGCGCCGCGTTCACGGTGTCGCGCTCGTTTTTGGCGATCGTATCCTTCGTCAGTCCGTTCACGACGGCCAGCATCAGCGCCGAAACCAGCGCGAACGCCATCAGCCTGATCGCAAGCTTCACAGTCTCACGCATGCTTTTTGCCCTCCCCGTACACTCTCGGCTTCGTAAACCGGTCGATCAGCGGCACAAACAGGTTCATAAACAGGATCGAATAGCTCACGCCCTCCGCCATGGACGAGAAGTACCGAATGACAAACGCCACGAGGCCGCAGCCAACGCCAAAGATCAGCTTGCCGACCCACGTCACGGGTGAAGTGGAATAGTCCGTCGCCATGAAGATCGCGCCGAGCAGCAGGCCGCCCGAGAGGATCTGGTAGACGCCCGAATCGACGGAGCCGACAAGCGCGCCGGATGTGATCCACGAAAGCGCGAACACCGTCACAGTCATCGCGACCGGAATGTGCCAGGTAATGACCCCGCGGACGACGAGGTACGCGCCGCCCACGAGAAGCGCCAATTTGCTCACCTCGCCGATACAGCCCGGCGCCTGCCCGATGAAGAGCTGCCAGAGGTCGTATTCCCGAAGAAGGGGCGTCGCCGTCGAAACCGCGTCCACGCCCCGCACCGCGAGCTCGAACGCCGAGCCCGACATGTAGGAAAGCCACGAGGTCATGAGGATCGCGCGCCCGGCAAGCGCCGGGTTCACGAAGTTGTGGCCGAGCCCGCCAAAGATCATCTTGACAAGCAGGATGGCGATCGCGGCGCCCACCGCGGGCATCCAGTAGGGAACGGAAGCGGGCAGGTTATAGGCGAGCAGAAGCCCCGTCACGACCGCGCTCAGATCGCCGATCGTCTGCTTCCTGTGGGCGAGGCGGTTATACAGAAACTCGCTCAGAACGGCCGCGACGCAGGAGATCAGAATGACGATCGCCGCGCGATATCCGAAATAATAGACGCCGAACGCGCCCGCCGGAATGAGCGCGCACGCGACGTCGCCCATGACAGAGCGCGTGGTCCTCACGTCCCGGACGTGCGGCGAGGACGTGACCCGCAGCATTTTCACATTCTCCATCGTGTCATCTCACTTTCTTGGCAAGGCGCGCTTGGACACGCGGATCATTTGGACGAGGGGCAGCTTCGCGGGGCAGATAAACGCGCACGCGCCGCACTCGATGCAGTCGAGCAGGTGGTACTCGTCGCGCGATTTCTCGTACATCCCCTTGCGCGCGAGCGCGTAGTAGTCGAGCGGCAAAAGCCCGATGGGGCACGCGCGCACGCAGCTTCCGCAGCGGATGCAGTTTCCAGGCTCGTCGGTATAACCCGCCTCGTCCTTCAGAACGAGGATGCCGCCCGTCGCCTTCGTGGTGGGCGTGTTGAGGCTCGAAATGCTCATGCCCATCATGGGGCCGCCGAGAATCACCTTGTCCGCACCCTCGTTCACACCGCCACACTGCTCGAGTACGCTCTCGACGGAGGTGCCCACGCGCACGCGCAGGTTTCTGGGGTTCTTGACTTCGCCCGCGACCGTCACAATGCGCTCGGTAATGGGCTTTCCATGCCGGATGGCGTCCGAAAGCGCCGCCGCGGTCGACACGTTCATGACCACGCAGCCCGCGTCCATCGGGAGCTTTCCGGAGGGCACCTGCCGCCCGGTGACCGCCTCGATGAGCTGTTTCTCGCCGCCCTGCGGGTATTTCACCTTGAGGGAACAGACCTCGACGCCCTTTTCCGCCGCGACCTTTGAAATCGACGCGATCGCGTCGGGCTTGTTCCTCTCGATGCCGATCTTAAGCGCCTTTGCGGAGACGATGTGCGCGGCGATCAGCATGCCGTCCACGACCTTCTCCGGGTAATCGAGCATCATCCTGTGGTCGCTCGTGAGGTAAGGCTCGCACTCCGCGCCGTTGAGGATGAGGAAGTCGATCTTCTTGTCAGGCGGCGGAGAGAGCTTGACGTGCACGGGAAATGCCGCGCCGCCCAGACCCACCATGCCGGCCGCGTTCACGGCCTTTAGAAGCTCGTCCTTCGTCGCGAGGAAGGGATCGGCGAACTTCTGGAGCGAATCGTCCGGCGTATCGAGTCCGTCGTTTTCGATGATGACGCAATCGACGCGCGTGCCCGCCGCGCCCGTCCTCTGCTGGATACCCTTCACGACGCCGGAGACCGACGCATGCACGGGCGCGCTCACGAAGCCGGGAGCCTCGCCCACCTTCTGACCCATTTTCACGCGGTCGCCCGCCTTGACGACGGGCCTGCACGGCGCGCCCACATGCTGCGAGAGCGCGATGGCGACGGTCGCGGGCGGCGCGGCGTCCAGGACAGGCAAAGGCCCGGTGACGCTCTTTCCGCCCTTTCCTTCGTGCGGATGCACACCGCGCCTGAACGTATATTCCTTCATTTATTTAACCACTCCATTCGGAATTCCAGCCACGCCAAAGATTATATCATATAAGGCGTAATATTTCAACATCCGTGGATGCGCCCGGCTCCTCGAATTGTCCGATTCGAAGCGCGCCGGAGGGCATAAAATGAACTGATATGCTGCACAAAACGCCGCCGCGCGGGCGTCTCCCGGCGCGGCGGCGTTCGCTTTTCAGATGATCTCGCAGAAGTCCTTCTCAGGAAGCGGTGGGAATTTCTTCCCCGGCAGTTTCTGATACCAGAAGGCGACGGAGGCGATGTCGTCCATGAGCGGCAGGTACCGCCCGCCCTCGCGCCAACCCAGCGCCTGGATCGTGACCTTGAGCCTCTTTTCGAAGCGCACGGGGTCCGTGATGTGGAAACGGTAGAGCCCAAAGCGCGTCTGGCTGGCGTAGTGACCCGTGGGAATCAGGACCTGCGCGAGTCCGGTATAGGGCGTCGAGAAGGTCACGTAGTGGTCGCGCGCGACGGGGTCGGTGAAGTCGTAGGAGCCGCAGAAGTAGTCCTCGGTGCCGGTTCCGCAGATGGTGGGGAAATCCCCGTCGTCGTCGATGAAGAACTTGATCTCCCCCTCGCCCCACCAGCCCTTGTTGTTGACGCCCCACGCCATGTAGGTCCCGACAAAGTGTCCCTCGCCCTCGACGCCGTCGAGGATGTGATAGACCTCCTTGTAGGGGAGCGGATTGACGCGCCGGAACTGCGCGTGAAAGTACGCGGCGTTCTCGGGCACGTCCTCGAGGGAGTAGTCGATCTGGTAATACATGGTGACCGGGTCCTCGGCGCGGTTTTCGAGGGTGATGCGGCAGCTCTTCCGGAAGGGCATCTGCCAGTAGCAGTTGAAAGCGCTGCCGGGATTCACGCACACGGGCAGAGAATTGATCTGAGCGTACTCGTTCCAGCCCATGCAGAAGAAATCGCCGACGGGGCACTCAACCGACGGGTTCTCGCTCCCATCCCAGTAGAAACGGACGATGGTGTTGCGCCACCGACCGGTCGGGGTGAGCCAGATATGGTTGATGACACCCGGGCCTTCGACGTCCGCGATGGAATAGGTCTCGCCGGGCTGGAGAACCTTGTAGGGGTTCACCTTCCAACCCAGGCCCAACTCGCGTGCGGCCCTCTTCGCGGAGCCCTCTTCGAGCGGGCACATGCCGCCCTTGCCAGGCGCGCCCGTCGGGTTCTCGGGCGAGATCGACCGGGTCTTCGCCTTTTTGATCGCCGCAAGGTTCGAAAGATCCATATCCTTACCCTCCTTTAGTCGATGTCCGTCCACACCAACATCTCGCCCTCGTCGCGGTTCGCCCACGCGAAATAGGGAATGAACCGCGCCGTGACCGGGACGCGCTTTATTTCGGAAAAATCCATGTAGAGGGGCGCGGGATCGGGCAAGCTCCGCCGCGTGGCGGGGAGGTCGATCACCGGGACGCCGAGCTCCGCGTCGCCCACGATCACGGGCGCGCCGCCGCGCGTGAGCTTGATGTCCTTGAGATACTTCCCGTTGTCCTGTTCCTCAAGGCAGTACACGATGGGTCCGCGCATGACAGTCACGCGCCCGCAATCCTCGTGGAGCGCCGGGTGCGCCGCGACGAGTCGCACGTCGAGCGGCAGATCGAGCGCGAGGACGTCGCCCGCCCCCCAGGTCCGGTCGACGTACGCGTAGCCGTCCTTGAACGCGTATTCCGCCGCCTCCCCGTTCACGCGCAATGTCCAGTTCTTCGACCAACCCGGGATGCGCACCGCGAGGGTGTATGCGCCCGGCGCGGGCAGAAGCTCTACGCGTCCGTCGAAGGGATACTCCGTGCGCATCGCGACAGGACCGAACCGCGTGTCCGCCTCCAAGTTTATGTAGTGGTGAACGTATAGGACATTCTCACCCTGCGTGAACGCGAAATCACCGACGGAACCGATGATCCGAAGCACGTTCGGCGGACAGCAGGAGCAGTCGAACACCTTCACGCGCCGCATGATGGGCATGTGGTCGCGCGCCTTGTCGTAATACTCGTTGAAGTGGATGATGTCCGGGTGCGCCTCAAGCGGGTTCTCGTAGAAAAAACGCGTGCTGTCGAGCGAGATGCCCGCGAGCATCCCGTTGTAGAGCGCCAGCTCCGCGACGTCCGCGTAGACGGCCTTGGGCGCGAGGCGGCTCATGCGGCGCGCGAAGAGCGCGAGCGCGAGCGCGGCGCAGGTTTCGGCGTATGCCGTTCTGTTCATAAGGTCATAGTCTATTGTGAAGGCTTCGCCCACGTGGCTCGAGCCGATTCCGCCGGTGACGTACATGCGTCTCTCGACGATGTTCGAAAACAGCCTCTCGCACGCCCGTTTCAGCGCCTCGTCGCCGTCCTGCCACGCGAGGTCGGCCATGCCGGCGTAGAGATAGCACGCTCGTACGCTGTGCCCCTCGGCGCTCGTCTGCTCCCGCACGGGCTTGTGCGCCTGCGAATAGCTGTTTTTGCCAAAAACGGCGTACGTCCTGTCGCGTGCCGACGCGCCGCGCGCGTCGATGAAGTAGCGCATGAGGGTGAGCCACCTATCGTCCCCCGTCGCGCGGTAGAGCTTGAAAAGCGCCAGCTCGATCTCCGGATGGCCCGGCGTGTCGAACCCGGCGGAATGCTCCACGCGAAACACCCGGTCCACGAGCGCGGCGTAGCGGATCATGAGGTTCAGGAGCTTGTCCTTGCCCGTGGCCTCCCGATACGCCACCGCGGCTTCAATGAGGTGCCCGAGGTCGTAAAGCTCGTGATCCGTATAGCGCGTGAACCGGTTTTCCGGCTCGCAGGTGTCGAAATAAATATTGAAATACCCATCCGGCCGCTGGTGCGCATCGATCTTGTCGACCGCCTCGTCCACATGCCTTTCGATTTCCGGGTCGCGCGCCTCCATGAGCAGGTACGCCGCCGCCTCGATCCACTTGGCGATGTCGCTGTCCCAGAAGATGTGCGGCTTGTGCTCCATGCCCTCGCGCCATTGAAAGTCGAGCGAGCCGAACCGCCCGGTGTCCGAAAACCGGTCGTAAACCGCCATGAGCCCCTTCTCGCGCGCCGTCTCGCGCCGTTTCCCCCAAAACCCGCCCGTCACGCGCACGTCCGCGCGCGCAAGATCGGTCATTTTTTCCATACCTTATCACCCCGCATGATGATACCATAGATTCAATGTGTTTTCCATAAGTATTTTTAACCGATGAATACTGCATTTTTTTACATTCGAAAGGTGGAACTCGGGCTAAAATTGCATATTTGACATTCCTTTACTTGCAAAATACAGGATTCTGATGTATAATCTGCACGACAGGTGAGTTTTGCACGGAGGTTATGCAGGATGGAAAACGCGCAGGAACTCATACAACGGCTCAACCACAGCGGAAAGAAGCTCTCCAAGAGTCATCGCCGCATCGCCGAATGCATCGTGACCCACTACGACAAGGTGGTGTTCATGACGGCTTCCAGGTTGGGCGAGTATGTGGGCGTATCGGAATCGACCGTCGTTCGTTTTGCGGCGGCGCTCGGCTATACGGGTTATCCCCAGCTTCAGAAGGCGCTTCAGGAGCTCATCCGCCACCGGCTCACCGCCGCGCAGCGCTTTGAGATGACAAGCGACATGGATCACGCGCAGGTGCTCAACAAGGTCTTGAAGGCGGACATCCAAAACATCCGTTCGACGCTGGACGAGCTGGACGTGACTGCGTTCGAGCTGTCCATCGACAAGATCATCCAGGCGCGGCACATTTATGTGCTGGGCCTTCGCGCGTCGGCACCGGTCGCGCAGTTCTTTACCCACTATCTCCGGTTTATCTTCCGGGACGTGGAATGCGTCACCTCGGGCGTTTCGGACGTGTTCGAACAGCTCGCGCGCATCGGCGAGGGGGACCTTCTCATCGGCATCTCCTTCCCCCGGTACACGAGCCGCTCCATCGAGGCCATGGAGTTCGCGCGTTCGCGCGGCGCGGACCTGATCGCGATCACGGACGGACCGCTCTCCCCCCTCCACGCGACCGCCGACATCTGTCTGAACGCCAAGAGCGATATGGCCTCTTTCGTCGATTCGTTCGCCGCGCCCCTATCGCTCATCAACGCGCTCATCGTGGCGCTGGCGCAGCGGCGGCGGCAGGAGGTTTCCGACTACTTCGACAACATCGAGAGCATCTGGAACAACTATAACGTCTATCTCGCCAAGACGGGCGAGTAAGGGAGAACATGGCAAAAAAAATCATCGTCGTGGGCGGCGGCGCGGCGGGCATGCTCGCGGCGCTTTTTGCCGCGCGCTCAGGCGCGGGCGTCGCCCTCCTCGAACGCAACGAAAAGCTTGGAAAAAAGCTCTACATCACGGGCAAGGGGCGCTGCAATCTCACGAACGCGGCGGAGAAGGAGCCCTTCATGCGGCACATCCTTCGAAATCCGCGCTTCCTGTACGCCTCGCTTGCGCTTCTTGACAACGCGAAGCTGATGGACCTCGTCGAGAGCCTCGGCGTGCCCCTCAAGGTGGAACGCGGCGAGCGCGTATTCCCCGAATCCGACAAGGCGAGCGACGTGAACCGCGCGCTCGAGCGCGAGCTTCGGAGGCTCGGCGTTGGAATCCGGCTGAACGCGCGCGCAAAGGAGATTCTGGTCGAAGACGGCCGCTGCTCAGGCATTTTGCTTGAATCGGGCGAGAAGGTCGCGGGCGACGCAGTCGTACTCGCGACGGGAGGGGTCAGCTACCCCATGACGGGCTCGACGGGCGACGGTCACGCGCTGGCACGGGAGACGGGCCACGCTGTGACGAATCTCCTGCCCGCGCTCGTGCCCGTCGACACGGTCGAGACGTGGCCGTACGCGCTCGCGGGACTGACGCTCAAGAACGTCCAGCTCCACGCGTGGTCGGGCAAGAAGCGCGTGTTTTCGGAGCAGGGCGAGCTTCTGTTCACCCACTTTGGCATCTCTGGCCCGCTCGTTCTCACGCTCTCAAGCCTTCTGCCGGAGGATCTTTCGGACGCGCGGCTCTCGATCGACCTCAAGCCCGCCATCGACGACGGAACGCTCGATCAGCGGCTCGTGCGCGAGCTTCGGGACAACTCCCGCAAGGCGATGTCGACGGTGATCGACGCGCTCGCCCCGCACGCGCTGGGCATGGCGCTGTTGGAGCTCGCCGGGATCTCCCCCGCGAAGCCGGCCAATGCCATCACGCAGGAGGAGAGAAAGCGGCTGCGCATGCTCTTCAAGAACCTGCCCCTTACCCCCAAGGCGCTGCGCGGCTTCGGCGAGGCGGTGGTCACGCGCGGCGGCGTCGATGTGAAACACATCAATCCTTCCACGCTCGAATCCAGGCTCCTGCCCGGGCTGTACTTCGCGGGCGAGCTTCTCGACCTCGACGCGACCACGGGCGGGTTCAACCTCCAGATCGCGTTCTCGACGGGTGCGCTCGCGGGGAAATCCGCCGCACAATAGCGTCACATGCCGTCATATTTCCATCCCAACCGAATATATAGTTAGCGCACAAATGATAAGGCGCCGCCGAAAGCAAGCGGCGGCCTTCTTTCTTTTGGACCAGAACGGGAGGGATTGAAATGCTTCGAAAATGGATCGCGCTCGCACTGACCTTGATGCTCCTGACCGGCGTCTCGTTCGCCACGGAGGTCGCCGACGAAACACCGGCCCCGGCCTTTGTGGATGCGAAGATCATCACGAAGGTTCTCGACGAGGGCCAGATCGTGGCGGGCGTGCGCCTCGAATGGGACGCCCCGTTCACGGCTGGCGCGCTCACGACAGCCAGCTTCGCCGTAAACGGCTATACCATCATCGGGCTGTATGTCAACGAAGACGGCGTCTGGAAGCACGCCGCCGCGGCGGGCAAATACGTGTTTCTCGAATTCGAGGATCCGGCGGGCATCGGAACCGGTACGCACAACACGCTCCAGTACAAGGACGGCGGAAACGTGCTGCGCGATCTGACCATCGACATCCAGAGCTTCTACGACATGAATCTGTACACCGCGAAGGAGTACATCCACTATGAGATCGACGACTACCTCGCCCTCTCCGAGACGACGAGCGGTGACGCGACCGACTACCGGCTGTTCATCCCGGAGGGCTGGGAGGACGAAAAGCTGCCGCTGGTCATCTGGCTGCATGGCGCGGGCGAGCGCGGAAGCGACAACTTCGCCCAGCTCGCGGCCAACCGGGGCGCGCTCAACTTCTCGGACGCCGAGGCGCAGGCTGCGCACCCCTGCTTCGTGCTCGCTCCCCAGGCCCACGAAACGGGTTGGGACGAGTTCGCGCTCGCGAACATCAACCAGATCACGCTCGGCCTCATCGAAAACTTCAATGTCGACGCGGCGCGCATCTACGTCGCGGGATGCTCCATGGGCGGCAGAGGCTCGAAGGCCCTCGTCCTCGCCTATCCGGACATGATCGCGGGCGCGCTCGTGACCGCGAACGCCAGCTTCTCGGACGACGAAGGCGAACTCAAGGCCTTTGCCGAGGTTCCGATGTGGCTCATTACCGCGGCGGACGACAGCGGCGGCGAGGCGGGCGCGACGCTCGCGGCGAACGTCGAGGTGATCGAGGGTCTTGGAATCAACATCCTCTCCTGTCTGGGCGAAGAAGGCCTGAACGGTTTTCTGCGCGGGCAGGAGGCCGTCGCGGACGTTCGGCGCATAATCGACGCCGCCGAGGCTGCCGGCGCGAACATGATCGCTTCCACCTATATCGTCGGAACGGTCCTTCCCGCCGCCCACTGGTCGTGGATGGCCGCGACGGACAACGAGGCGGTGCGCGGCTGGCTGTTTTCACAGGTGAACGAAGTGCCCTACATGGGCGAATAGGCCGCACCCGACCCCTCCCCCCGGAAGCGCGCTTCCGGGGGTTTTCCTTTGCATGCGCGCGCATGTGTGGTATAATCATCCCAGCACATACAGGAGGCTGCCATGAACATATTGATTGCCTATTCGACGAGAAGCGGCACCACCGCGAAGTGCGCGAACCTGCTCGCGGAGAAGCTGGGCGGCGCGACGGTGGCGGAACTCAAGCGCGACATCCCCGATCCGTCGAAATTCGACGTCGTGATCGTCGGCGGCGCGCTCCGGACGGGAAACATCACCGGCGAGACGCTCGAATACCTCCACCGCTGCGAAAAGCTGCTGCTCGAAAGGCCGCTCGGCCTGTTCGTGTGCGCGGGCTCCGAGGAGCAGGTAGAGGACGTGTTCAAAAAGAACGTCCCCGAATCGCTCCTCGAACATGCCAGGTGCCGCATGAGCTTCGGCGGGGAGCTGGACGCGACCCGCGCGCGCGGCTTCGAGAAGATCATCATCAAGATGATCCTTAAAAACGCCGCGAAGAACGGCACCGAGATGCGGATTTACCCCGAACGGATCGAGGAATTTGCCAAAATCATGCTTGACAGTTCGCGCGCGTGATGGTATCTTTGACTGGAAATCAGGATCGAAAGGAGTGTTGTGGAATGAGCAAGGCGTATGAGGTGGCCGACATCTGAACACATCCGGCGACGGGCACGCCCGGAAGCCGGAAACACACAGACCTTTCGTGGTTGCGCCGCGCGCACGCCTTTGAGGGCTGCGCGCGGCGCATGCGATTTTGGGAGGAAAATGATCGATCTCAATTCTTACGGATATACCGGCGACCATGTTTTCCCGGACGGAACCATCCCTGCGCGCGTGACCGCGAGTCACCGCGATCGCTTTGAACTTGTCTGCGCGCACGGCGAATGCGGCGCGCACCTCAAGCGCAGCGTGCGCTTCCCGGAGGTGCCCACGACGGGCGACTTCGTGAGCCTTCTCTACAATCCCTCGGGCGACGGCGCGATGACCGCGCTGCTTCCGCGCAGAACGGCGTTTCTGAGACTCGACTCGTTCACCGGAAACGCGCAGGCCGTCGCCGCGAACTTCGACTCCGTGTTCATCACGACTTCCCTGAACGGGGACTTCAACGTCCGCAGACTCGAGCGCTACCTTTCCCTCGCCCTCGCGAGCGGCGCGCAGCCGGTGTTCCTTCTGACCAAACTCGACCAGGCGGTCGACGCGCCGGGAAAGATCGCGCGCGCGCAGGAGATCGCGCAGGCCGCGCCCGTGATTGCGGTCTCTTCCGTCACGGGCGAGGGACTCGACCTTCTCGCGGACTACGCGCGGCCGGGCATGACGATCGCGCTCCTGGGCTCGTCGGGCGTCGGAAAATCCACGCTCGTGAACGCCCTCGAGGGCCAGGAAATCATGAAGGTTTCAGCCATCCGCGAGGACGACTCCAAGGGCAGGCATACGACGACCTACCGCCAGCTCATCATGCTCAAGTCCGGCGCGATGATGATCGACACGCCCGGCATGCGCGAACTGGGCATATGGGACGCGCGCGAGGGCGTCTCCGAGGTCTTCGAAGACATCGCGGCGCTCGCGGCCCGGTGCAAGTTCCGGGATTGTACCCACGCGCGCGAGCCCGGCTGCGCCGTCCGCCGCGCGGTCGAGGCGGGGGAGGCCGATCCGAAGCGCGTCGAGAGTTATCTCAAGCTCAAGGACGAATCCGACCGCACGGCGACCAAGGCCGAGATTTTGCGAAAAAGGCAGGAGCGGTACAAGAACATCGCGAATTATCAAAGGACACTGAAAAAGGACAGGTACTGACATGCTGTACGCCGGATACGACATCGGGGGAACGAAGTGCGCGGTGAGCCTGGGGCGCGTCGAGAACGGCGCGCTCGAGGTGCTCGCCAAATCGAAGTTCCCCACCGAAGGCAGCCCCGACAAGGTGATCGACGGACTCGCCGCCGCGCTTTTTGCCCTGCTCTCCGAACGGCGCCTTTCTCCACGCGACGTGCGCGCCGCGGGGGTGAGCTGCGGAGGGCCCCTCGACTCCCGACGCGGGCTGGTGCTCTCGCCGCCGAACCTGCCCGGCTGGGACGAGATTCCGATCGTCCGGCTGCTTGAGGAAAAAACGGGCATCCCCACGCGCCTTCAGAACGACGCGAACGCCTGCGCCGTCGCCGAATGGAAGTTCGGCGCGGGCCGGGGAACGCGCGACATGGCGTTTCTGACATTTGGCACCGGGCTCGGCGCGGGGCTCATTCTGGACGGAAAGCTCTATTCCGGCGCGAGTGACATGGCGGGCGAGGTCGGGCACGTCCGGCTCGCGGACGACGGCCCCTTGGGCTACGGAAAATACGGCTCCGCCGAGGGCTTCTGCTCCGGCGGTGGCATCGCGCGCACCGGCGTTTCCTACGCCGCGCGGGGCGAAGCGCCGCGCCTCCTCGAAGCCGCAAACGGCAATTTGAACAACATCACCGCGAAGCTGATCGCGGAGCTAGCCGACGCGGGCGACGCGCCCTGCCGCAAGATCTACGGAGACTGCGGGCGGCGGCTTGGCATGCTGCTGAGCTTCCTCATGGACATCGTAAACCCCGAACGCATCGTCCTCGGCGGCGTCTTCATGCGCAGCGAGGCCCTCATTCGCCCCTCCATGGAAGCGGTCATTTCCGCAGAGGCGCTCCCCCATGCCGCGCGCGCCTGCCGCGTCGTCCCCGCCGGGCTCGGCGAAGCCATCGGCGACTACGCCGCGCTGAGCGTAGGAGCGCTGGAGGGGTAACAGCAAAACGCCGAGGGCGCTGCCCTTAGGTATCCAGCGGGGATCATCTTTTGTCGGCGGCTTGAGGTTTCAAACACCAAGCCGCCGAAAATCAATCATCGGCCGCTTGGGGGTAGACGCCCCAAGCGGCCGACGGACGATATCGAATTGCACATTCCGAAGGGAGAGCGCCCATGAAGGAGTCCGGGATAGGACCCCGGCGTTCCTCCTTCATCCCCCCAGCACCGTCTCCATCGCGACGCGCGCCCAGTTTTCGAGGTTTTTGGGGTTATAGCTGACGGAGGAGATGTCCTTCAAGACAAACTCGCAGGGCGTGCCATTGGCACGGCAGACGTCGAGCGTCTCCTTGATCTCGCGGCGCACGACTGCCTCGTCGAGAACCGGCACGGCGACGCTCGCGGGATTGGGCTTTCGGGCGAGCACGTAGCGGCTGCCGATGCGCTCGGCGGCCTTTCTGACGTCCGCCCAGGGCGTGATGGAGATCTTTCGAACGTTCGGGATCTTTTCGACGATGTCAATCTTGTCGTGCAGCGGTTCGCAGCATCCGTAGTAGACGAGCGGGAAGCCCGCGAAGAACTCCTTCGCGTATTCGATCTCGAATGCTTGGTGCATCGCGGGCGACACCGACGCGAAGATCTGCGCCGTGCCCCGGCCCCAGATGTTCGCGCGCGTGACGCGCCCCTCGGGTGCGGGGATGTCGTCCGCGTACCCGGCGGTGCAGTGAACAGTCGGCGTCGGCACGTCGAGAAGTCCCATCTCCTCCTCCATTTTCAGGAGCTTGAGGGAGAGATCGGTATATCGCCGCATGAGCGCGTGCATCATCTCGGATTCGTCGTACAAGTCGTATAGGAGGGGCTGCACCCCGCGCAGCCGGGAAATGTCGTCCCACGGGTGGAAGGATCCGGCGTACGTGAGTCCCGTGACGCGGATGGGCAGTATGTCCCCGAAGATGGCGTCCAGAATCGCGCGCCGCTCTTCCGTCAGCACGTCGTCGACGTGGATCGTCGGCTCCTTGAGCTTCGAGATGGACTCCATGTCGGGAATCTGATCCTCGTAGTGATGGGAGATGATATGGTTGGTCTTGTCGCCCTTCGCGCTGGTCTCTTCGATCACGTCCATGCCGAACAGGCGCGGAATTTCGATCACCCGGCTCAGCCGGTAGAACGGCTCGACGATCATGTCGCAGCGGCAGTGGTTCCACTTGTAGAGCGTGCGACGCATGTCGAGCTCCACCGCGCGCAGGTACTCGTCCTCGCAAAGGATATCGAGCTCGCCCTCGCCGCCCAACTGGTTCCACGGCAGCTCGTCCGTCAGGACCACAGGCCGGATGGGCTTCAGGGCGTTGATCGCCCGGTAGAGCTTCGCGTTTTCCGCCTGCACGGGACGCGCGGCAATCTCCGCGATCTCACCCGCTAATTTGCGTAAAATATTACTGTCCATATTAGTCCAGCCTCTCGTAGCGCACGTACGCGATCCGCTTCGAATCGGGCGCCCAGGAATTGACGTTGATCGTCCCCTGCCCGCCAAAGAGTTTCCGCAAGACTCGCACGTTCGCGCCGTCCGCGTCCATGATGTGAAGCTCCACATCCTTATTCGCGGGATGATCACCCGGCTTCACGTCGGCCCCGTAGGAGATGTAGACGACGCGCTTCCCGTCGGGCGAGACGTGCGGGAACCAGTCGTTCCGGCCGTCGCGTGTCATACGCATCTGCTCCGTTCCGTCCGGGTTCATGCGGAAAACCTGCATGTTCCCCTCCCGCACGGAGTTGAACCAGATGCGCCCGTCCGGCGCGTATTCAGGGCCGTCGTTCAACCCCTCGGAATCGGTGAGCCGCGTTTCCTCGCCACCCGCGAAAGGGATCGTGTAGATGTCCCAGTTGCCGTTTCGCTCCGCGCAGTAGGCGAGCACCTCCCCGTCGGGCGAGATGCCGTGGAGGAACGAGTGCGCAATGGGCGTCACGAGCGTCGGATTTCCGCCCGCGAGGGGCAGCGTGTAGACGCGCGAGAGCATGTCCTCGGCAGTCATGCAGCTCACCGCCAACCTGTCCTTCCACACCACGTGGTCGTTGTTGCAGCGCGTGCAGAACCCGGTGTCCACCCTCGTCTCCGCGCCGGTTTCAAGGTCGAGTATGTAGACGAGCCCGCCCGCGTTGTACAAAAGCCTCTCGCCGGGCAGCCAGTTCGGCGCCTCGATCAGATGATCGTACGCCTTGACGTGCGCGACCTCCAGCGTATCCACATCCATGATCTCAAGATGCGACTTCGCGGGTCGGTACGTCATTTCCACCTTCTGTTCCAGCACCTTCATTCCCATTCCCCCCAAACAAGAAAGGTCGCGATACCCGTAAATTCGGTCGCCCGGGGTCCGGGTCCCCGAGCGATCGACACGCAGACGTATGTGAAAGTGAAAATGGGTTCCTAAAGGACTCAGCCCCTTTGGCGGGGCCCCGGGGGCTCTGTCCCCGGGCGTTCTCTTCTAGTCCGCCGCGCCCGCCCCGATCAGCTTGTCAAGCTCCTCGAGCGCCGCCGCGAGCTGGTTGTCGTTGTTCGGTTCGGGCGTCTTGATGGACGCGTCGTAGTCCTCGCTCATCTCGACGGCGACGTCGGGATCGACGCCCACGCCGTGGATATAACGCCCGCTGGGCGTAAAGTAGCGCGCCTCGGTGTACTGCATGCCCGCACCGTCGTCGAAGGTGATGAGAAGCTGCACGATGCCTTTCCCAAAGGTCGTCGTTCCGACGAGCGTCCCGCGGCCATAGTCCTGAATGGATGCCGCCAGGATCTCGGACGCGCTCGCGGACTCGCCGTTTGCGAGCACCACCAGCGGAATGTCCCAATAGTCCTTGTCAGAGTAGTAGCTCGAGACATTTCCCGCGCGGTCCTCTGTATAGATGACGCGCCCCTCGGGGAGAAGCTCGTCGGCAATCTTAACGACCGAGTCGAGAAGCCCGCCGGGGTTGTTGCGCAGGTCGACGACGAGCCCGGTCGCGCCCTGCTCCTTGAAGAACTCTTCCGCCTTCTTGAAATCGGCGGCGGTCGTCTGTTCGAACTCGTAGATGTGGATATAGCCGACTTCCCCGAGCATCTGATACTCGATGTAGTTGATCTTCACGTCGCCGCGCGTGATGGCATAATCCGTCTCCTCTGTGTCCCTGAGAACGGTAAGGACGACCTCGGTGCCAACCTCGCCGCGGATGCGATCGACCGCCTCGTCGAGGTCCTTCGCGGTCTTGATCTCGAGCGGCTCGCCATCGATGGCGACCACCCTGTCGCCCGCGAACAGCCCGGCCTTCTCGGCGGGCGAATCGGCGAACACGCGCACGACCGTGATCGTGCCCTCGTCGTTCATCTGAACGCTCATGCCCACGCCGCGGTAGTTGCCTGTGGAGGCCTCCTGCTGGTCGGCCATATCTTCGACGGTATAGTAGAAGGTATAGGGATCGTCGAGGGAGGCGAGCATGCCGTCGATCGCACCCTGTACGAGGGTCTCGTCATCCACCTCGAGATAGTAATTCTCTATGATCTCCTGCCTTACCTCGTCGAGGCGCTGATAACGCTCGAGCGTCGCGAGCTCCTCGTCGGTGATGGAGCGGCTGTCGGCGGAGCCGACGGAGCCCGTCAGAACGAGCGTGATGGTAGACGACATGATCGCCACGAGCACCAGCGCCCAGATGGCCGCGGAGATGACCAGCGTACGTTTTTTCATAAGTTTGCCTCCATGCGTATTTCGTCTATACGCGCGTCTTGCGGGAGCCGGTGTTCTTGCTCAAAAGCATCATCAGTTTGAACGTTACGGCGTCGTCGAATTCGCGCAGGTCAAAGCCCGTCAGCCGCTGTACCTTTTCGAGTCTGTACACCAGCGTGTTTCTGTGGATGTACAGCTTGCGGGCGGCTTCCGAGAGGTTGAGGTTGTTCTCGAAGAACACCTCGATCGTGTGAACCATCTCGTCGTTGAAAAGCCGCGCGGTTTTGTTGTTGAAGATCATGGCGCCGAAAGACGACGCCGACGGCGGCGCGACGGTATCGAGGAACCGCTCGAGGAGCAGCCGCCGGTAGACGAAGATCCGGTCCGTCGAGCGATAGACGGAGCCGACGTTGATCGCCTCGCGCGCCTCGGAAAACGCGTCCGGAAGCTCGCGCAGGAAGGCGCGGGGTTCCGACACGCCGATCATGACGTCCATACCCGCGTCCTGAAACGCGACGTCGAACGCCTGCGCCTGCACGGCCAGCTCGTCGTAGTCGGGATTCTCCGGCAGCGCCTTCACGAGCGCAACCGAATGCCTGCCGACCTCGGTCAGCATGTCGCCCTCCTCGTCGATGAGCGCGCGCAGATGCTTGGTCACCTGGTCGCCCGTCAGCTCGCGCGCGTGCAGATAGATAACGCAGCGGTTGAGCTCCACGGGAATATCGTGCGCCGCGGCGAGCGACTCGAGCTCGGTGCCGTCCGTCTCCCCGCGCAAAATGAGCCTGAGCGCCTGATCCCGATCGGTATGCCCCATGTCGACGCGCAAAATCATGCCGATCAGCTCCGCGCACAGAACCGCACAGTTGCGCACCTCCGCGCCGTCGCCGTTCAGGCAGAGAAAGAGCTGCTGGTCGGCCTGCGCGCCGTGCTCGCCCCGGGCGCCGATGAGCGTTACGCCCCCGTAGAGCATGGGCTCCGTGGGGTTCTGGCGCACGGCCTCGGGGAGCGTCAGCTGCCGCTGATCGCCCTCCGGCAAGATCACGTTGCCCTGGTCGTCCATGAGCAGCGCCGGTATGTCAATCTGTTCAAGTATCCGCGCGATTCGCAGCGCGGCGCGATGATCCAAGTACATATCGCCCTCCGTCTTTCCGGCCTCGGCCCGTATCGTACAATGTATCTGGAAAGCCCCTCCCGATCTCCATCCGGAAGTTTCGCGTAAACAGCCTCCGGGGATTCCCCGCGCGGGCCGGTGCGCCATTTCGCCCACCCGCCCGTTCAACTGATGTTACATTCCATGATATCATACTATTTTTTGTGCAATCTGTCAATATATTTATCGTGCGGGATTCATTTTTGGTCCGCCGGCATTGTTTCGCTTTGCGCAATTTCGACTAATCTTTGATCGCGCGTTGATTGTTAACGCGCTAAGTGTTATACTAACCACATTCAATCACAAAGGAAGCGTTTCGATGGGTGCATTCGCGCGGTTTTTTTCACTCAAAGGGATCGCCTTTCAAGGGGATACGCCCCCATTAGTAGATTTATACAAAAAAAGCATTTCGATCGCGTGGCCCGCGGCGCTCGAAGGCGCGCTCCTTTCCATCATCGGCTCGTTCGACATGATAATGGTCGGCGCGATCCCCGGAAAGGGCACGGAATCGATCGCGGCGGTCGGCCTGACGACGCAGCCGCGGATGATTCTGCTCATCCTCGCGCAATCTGTATGCATAGGCACAACCGCGATCATCGCGCGGAGGAAGGGCGAAAAGGATCAGGCCGGGGCGAACTCCGTGCTCAGTCAGTCGATGTACGTCATTACCGTCCTCGGCATCCTGATCACGCTCATGGGCTTTTTCGGGGCGCGCTTCCTCATGACCGTCGCGGGGGCGAAGCCGGATACGATCGGACCCTCGGTCGCCTACTTTCAGATCATCGCGCTGGGCTTTCTGCTCAACTGCTGGTCGCTCTGCCTGTGCGCCGCCATGCGCGGCATCGGGAAGACGCAGATTACGATGGTGACGAACATCGCCGCAAACCTCGTGAACGTGGTTCTCAACTATTGCCTCATCGGCGGCAATTTCGGCTTCCCCGCGCTCGGCGTGCGCGGCGCGGCCATCGCGACCGTGATCGGGACCGGCGTCTCCTGCCTGATCGCCTTCTGGTTCGCCACGCGCCAGGACGGCTACCTTCGGTTCACACCCGGCCTACCGCGCTTCGACCGGCGCACGCTCTCCGGGCTTTATAAGGTGGGCGCATCCTCGATCCTCGAAGGAATTTCGCTCCGGTTTGGATTTTTCATCAACTCGCTTCTCATCGCAAGCCTCGGGACGCCCGTCTTCGCCGCCTACAACATCGTCCAGCAGGTGAGCGCGCTCTCCTATACGCTGGGCGACGGCATCTCGGCTGCGGGCACGACGCTCGTCGGCCAGTCCCTCGGCGCGAAGCGGCCCGACCTCGCCCGGGCAAACGTGCGGATCAGCCGCAAGCTCTCCATCGTCACCTCGGTCTTTCTCATGATCGTCATCTTCTTCACAAGGCGACCGCTCGCGCTTCTGTTCACTCGGGACGAGACTATCGTCGCCGCCGTCTCCATGGCTTTCCTGGTCGTCGTCGTCGGCATGATCCCCCAAAACGGGCGCGTCGTCTACTCCGGCTGTCTGCGCGGCGCGGGCGACGTCAGGTTCGTCGCCGTCGTTTCCCTTGTGAGCGTCGCCATCATGCGCCCCATCCTTACCTACCTCTTCTGCTATCCCATGAACCATGCGCTCCCCATGCTCCAGCTCGCCGTCACCGGCCCCTGGATCGCCTTCGTCATCGACGCGCTCGTGCGCACATACCTGCTCGAGCGCCGCATCGCGCGCGGAAACTGGCTGGAGATCAAGCTGTAGGCGGGAGGGAACGCCGGTCGACGTGCAAATTCGTCGCCTCGGGGATTGGGTCCCCAGGGCGACGACGGTTGATGTTGCGTGCTCCATCCGCTTGGGATTCCATCGGGACGCTCTCCCTTTGGCGGGGTCCATGGGCAGCGCCCTTGGTCACTCTACCACCCGCAGCCCCCACGAAAACTGGCGGTTGTAGTAACCGGAGGCGAGGGAGGAGACGATGACCTTCCCGGCGCTGGAAGATGCATGGATGAACTTCCCGTCGCCGAGGTAGATGCCCGTATGGTCGGAGAGGTCGACGTCCGACTCCACGGTATTGAAGCACACGATGTCGCCGCGCTTGAGCGCGGAAATGGAATCGATCTTCCCGAAGCGGCCGTCGTAGCCCTGTCCGTAGGCGGACTTGCTCAGCTTGACGCCCGCGGCGTTCCCGAAGCAATAATACGAAAGTCCGGAGCAGTCGAAGGTATCGGGTCCGTGGGTCGCGTAGACGTATTGCTTGCCGTACTGCTCCACCGCGAGCGCGATCACCCCTTCGACCGTCCCGCTCGCCGAGCCCTTGCCGCCGTCGTCATAGGAGGGCGTCTCAGCCTCGTCCTCCGGCTCTTCGTCGGTGAGCTTCGCGGCCTTCGCGTAGCCGTACTTTCCGGAGACGGAGAGGCGCATCCACTTCCCGTCCTCCGTCTCGGCGACCACGTCCACGTCCTGCCCCTCCTTGAGCGTGCCGAGCTCCTTCGAGTCGGTTGAGGGCTGCGCGTACACGCTGACGGCAGCCGCGGCGTACCAGGTTTCGGCCGATCCGTTCGGGTTCTTGGTCGTCAGCTGATTCTTTTTGCACCAGCCCGTCTTGCCGTCCGCATTCTGGACCATTGCCCAGCTCCCGTCGACCTTTACGCAGGTGATGCTCTCGCCGTACGACATGACGCCGACCTTCTTCGCGGACGTGGAGGCGGACTTGTAGAATTGAACGGTATTCTTCGCGATGTAGACGGTGAAGGGTTCCATCGCCTTCGTCTTTGAGAGTCTGGCGGTCTCAACGTAGCCGTATCCGCCGTCGAGCTTGACGCGGCACCACTTGCCGTCCCCTGTGACCGCCACGACGCCCACCGCGCCGTTCCGGTCGAACTTCGCGAGCACGTCCGTCGAGGTCGACGTTCGTCTGTATGCCTTCACGCCGTCCGATTTCGCGTAGACCGTCTTCTCCGCAGCGTTTGGATTCTTCGCCGTGAGCGCGGAGAGCTTGCAGAAGCCCACCCTCCCGTCGTCGCTCTTAACCTTTGCCCAGTCGCCCTTCTTGGAGACGTATGTAATCGACTCGCCGAAGTTCAGCGTGCCTAGCTTGTCGGAGGAGGACGAAGCGGAAGCGTATACCTCGACGCTGTTGGTCTTGACATACGCCGTCTTTTCCGCCTGCGCGGTCAGCCCGGTCATGAGCGCCGCCCATGCGACGAGCAGGGAAACGATCCTTCTCAATCTCAATCCGTTTGCCTCCGTTCGGTGAAATCGATATACCGCCTTCATGAATATATCATAAAGGCGGTACACTTTTGTAAAATATTGGCTTTAGATTATAAATTTTACATTTCGCGCATATTTGTGCCGCATCCGTACAGCTCGAAGTACATGCCCCCGAGCGCCAGAAGCGAGTCGTGCGTGCCCTCCTCCCGCACGCCGCCCTCGGAGAGCACGACGATGCGGTCGGCCGCGCGGATGGTCTCGAGCCGGTGCGCGATCATGAGGGTGGTTCGGCCGTCGCGCAGGCGACCGAGCGCCCTGTGGATGGACCTTTCACTCTCCGAGTCGAGCGCGCTCGTCGCCTCGTCGAGGATCAGAATCGGCGCGTCGCGCAAAAACGCCCGGGCGATGGCGATCCTCTGCCGCTGGCCGCCCGAGAGCCGCACGCCGCGCGGGCCGACGTCGGTGTCGTACCCCTCCGGCAGTGCCCGGATGAACCCGTCCGCGTCTGCGAGGCGCGCGGCCTCCATAGCCTCCGCATCCGTCGCGCCGGGCTTCGAATAGCGGATGTTCTCAAGGATCGATCCGGCAAAGAGATAGGTATCCTGCTGGACGACCGAGATGTTCGCGCGCAGCGATTTGAGGGTTAGCTCCCTGATGTCCATGCCGTCGATGGTCACCCGCCCGGCAATCGGCTCGTAGAAGCGCGGGATGAGCGCGCAAAGCGTCGACTTGCCTGCGCCGGAGATGCCCGCCACCGCCACGCACTCGCCGGGATTCACGCGCATGTCGAGGTTCACGAGCACATGCGGCCTGTCCTCGCCGTAGCGGAAGCTCACGCCGTGAAACGCCAGCGCGCCCCGCGCCCGGCCCATGTCGGTCGCGCCCGGGCGGTCGGCGATCTCGGGCACGGTTTCCAGAATGTCCATCACCCGGTCGAAGCCCGCGAGCCCCGTCTGGAACTGCGCGGTCATCCAGGCGAGATGGCGAACGGGTCCTGTGAGATAAGAGATGTAGAGAAAAAACGCGATGAGGTCGGCGACCTCGATCGAGCCGCGCGCGATGCCATACGCCCCCGCGAGCGCCACCGCGACGAAAACCGACCGCTCGATGACCGTCAAAACCTGATCCTCGATGGCGCCGTAGCGATAATAGGCCTTGCGGCTTTCGACGAAGAGGGCCCCCGCCTTGCGAAATTTCCCGATTTCGGCCGCCTCGCAGCCGAACGCCTGCGTCACCCTGACGCCCGAGAGCGAATCCTCCGCGCGCGCGTTGATCTCGGCGACGTTTTTCTGGCTTTCCGCGGACGTCTGACGCATGCGCTTGTTGAGCCGGATGGTGAGAAGCGCCATGGGCGGAATGAATGCGAAGACGATCAGCGTCAACCGCCAGTCGATGAGAAACAGGAAGACCGACGCGCCGACGAATTTGACGGAGTTGATGATGTAATCCTCAGGCCCGTGGTGATAAAGCTCCGCCAGATTCCAAAGGTCGCTTGTGAGGCTCGACATGATTTCTCCCACGCGCCGCCTGTCGTAATAGGAGAAGGAGAGCTTTTCCAGGTGCGCAAACAGCTCCTGACGGAGGTCGTTCTCCATCATGGAGCCAATCGAGTGCCCGCGATAATCGTAATAGAAGGTGAACGCCATTTCGATGGCGATGAGAAGAATCATGACTGCGCTCACGAGAACGACACGCGAAAGCGCGCCCGCGAGCACGTTGGATGTAACGTACCTGACGCACATGGGAAACGCGAGCGCGGCGCCCGCCGAGCCCAGGGAACAAATTAATACGAGAGAAAAGCGACCGAGATACGGCTTATAGTAGGAGACAAACTTCCTTGCCCGTCCGTTCAAAACCAGATTCCCCCAATAATATCAAAATGCGATCGTCAAATCTGGCTTTCATCCCGATCCCTCCTGTTACAAAATCCATAGCCATCATATCATAAATAACATCCGCACGCAAGAAGGATGGAGCCGGTCGCGCGTAGAATAGGAACAACAGCTCGTACAAAGGCGGTGCGCCCCATGCTTCTCACCCGCGACAAGGCGTTTTACAGGTCATTCTCCGCGCTGTTCTGGCCGCTGGTTCTCCAGAACGTCATCAACCTTTCGGTCAACCTCGCAGACAACGTCATGCTCGGAAGCCTCGGCCCGCATCCGGAGGCGGCGCTCGCGGGCGCGACGGTCGTCAACAATGTGCAGTTCATTTTGCAGTGCCTCATCGGCGGCGTGACGGGCGGCATCACCGTTTTGGGCAGCCAGTACTGGGGTACGCGCCGGGTTGCGCCCATCAAAAAAATCGCCTCCATGGCCTTCTGGGTCTCCATCGCGTTTACGCTCCTGATCTTCCTCGCGTGCGCCCTTTTCCCGACAAACGTTTTAAACCTGTTCGTCTCGGATGCGCCCGACACCGTGCGCGAGGGCGTGAAGTATCTGGGCGTGGTGAAATACTCCTATCCCGTTTTTTCCGTGGCGATGATCCTGCTCGCCGCGCTCAATTGCGTGGAGACGGTCAAGATCGCGTTCTGGATCGCAGTGGAGGCTTTCGTGGTAAACGTCGGCCTGAACTACTTCCTCATCCCGGCGTACGGCTCGGAGGGCGCGGCGGCCGCGACCGTGGCCGCGCGGCTCGTGGGACTCGCGATCGTTGTCGTGTACGCGTTCCGGCTCGACAAAAAGCTCCGGCTCAGGCTGCGCGACTTCCTCGCGTTCGACCTGCCGCTTTTCAAGGACTTCGTGCGCGTCACGACGCCCCTCGTCGTCATCAGCGGGCTCTGGGGTTTCTCGACGGCGCTCCAGTCCGCCATCCTCGGCCACATGAGCGAATTCGAAGGCACCATCGCAGCCAACAGCGTCGCCTCTACCGTCTATGGCGTCACCAAATCCGCCGCCCAGGGCTCGGCCGCGGCAGCCGCGATCCTCATGGCGAAGACCGTCGGCGCGGGCGAGATTCACAAGGTGCGCGACTACACGAAGACCCTCCAGATCATGTTCGTCGGGATCGGGCTCATCTCGGGACTTCTCCTGTATCTGTTGAAGTTCCCCGTGTTTTCGTGGTACAAGCTTTCCGCGGGGACCATGGATCTCGCGAACCAGTTCATCTATGTATTTATCATCGCGACCGTGGGCATGGCGTACCAGATGCCCACCGTCACCGGCATCATCCGAGGCGGCGGGGACACGAAGTTCGGCATGATCAACGACATCGTGTCCATCTGGGGAATCGTTTTGCCTCTCTCGGCGCTGGCGGCGTTCAAGTTCGGCTGGCCGCCGGTCGCGGTGGTCGCCTGTCTCAACTCCGACCAGGTATTCAAGTGCGGCGCTGCGGCGATCCGGTGCAACCGCTACAAGTGGGTGAAAAAACTCACCCGGGACGAGGCCAATTAGCTGCTTGCTGACTTGTAGTTCCTGCACCCAAGGCGGAACGTCCCGATGGCGAGCGCGGTGAAGACGGCGACGATCGCAAGCGCCCCCGCAAGTTCTCCGGGCGAAAGCAGCCCGGAGAAGAACTCCACCGGAACGGTGCCGATGATGCCGTAGGGAATGAGGACCTTGAAGATCAACCGGAACGCGCCCTTGAACGCCGTGCCGGGCAGCATCATACACATCTCCAGAAACGCGCCCTCCAGACGTCCGATGGAGGAGGCGGAGACGGCGAAGAACACCACCGAGCGCAAGAGCAGCATGAGGTCGTACCAGAGCAGGAGCATCAGGAGAACGAGCAGCACATATCCCGCGATCTGAAAAAGGGACGGAGTAACGCCCATGACGCGCGCTCCGTACACGATGATTCCGACGCTCAATAGGATGATGGGCGCGCTTCCGAGGTTGACGTTTTCAAACGTCACGCGCAGAAGCGGGTTCACCGGCCGAACGAGATATCCGTCAAAGTCGCCGCCCTTGACAAGGGACGGCAGATTCAAGACGCCAAAGAAGAAAGCGGTCATGTTGATCGCGTCGATGAGCGAGAAGGTGCCGATGAACAAGAGCATCTGCCCCCTGCCCCAGCCCGCGATGGAATCCACGTGGGAATAGATCGCCGAGAACATCAGAATCTGGAGGATAAACAGCGAACCGTCCACGAAGAGCGGCCCGAAAAAGCCCAACCGGAACGCCGTCTGCCGCGCCGCCTTCATCCGAACGAGTGCCCAGATTAACCGCAATTGCCTCATATGCCCACCCCGTCGTATTTCTTTCGATATGCTTCGTGCGCCGCACGGCCCAGGATCAGGAAAAACGTCGTCCAGACAGCGAGCGTCACAAGTCCCCGGTGCATCTCCCCCGCCCCCCGTCCGATCACGATCATGGACGGAAGGTACGCCACATAGTAAAATGGCAACGCGCGCATCACGGAAACGATGCTCGCGGGCAAAAGCGCGAGAGGGATGAGCGTTCCGGTCACGAAATTCATCAAGTTGTCCTTGATCATATTGAACGTCTGCACGTCGTTAAACGGAAACGCGAGCACGGAGATGGCATAGTTCATCGACGCCATGAAAAGAAGCCCGAGCCCCGCCATGGCGAGAGCGCCCGTCAGCTCGGCAGGCGTACAGGCGATCCAGAATTTCACGCGAAACACGAATACCCAGAGAACCGCCGCGAGCAGTTGGAACATGCCGTAAAACGCCGAGACGCCCGCCGTCTGCGCGAAGAAGTGGCCCTGCACGCTCGCCGGACGCACCAGGTACGCGCTGAACAGGCCGTTTCGGATGCGGTGGGCGAATTCCTCGCAGGTCCCGGAGGACATGTCCAGTTCCCGCAGGAACGAGACGACGATGTAGTATGTCAGCATCTGCATAAACGTGAACCCCGCCACCTCTGCGCGTCCGTCGTAGATCGCGCCCCAGAGGATGTAGGCGAGCAGAATCCGCGAAACGGTTAAAAGAACGCTCATCATTACGTCAAACCGCCAGATGATCTGCGCCTTCCAATATGTCGTAAGAATTCTCCAATACTTCATGCGGAATAGATCCTTTCCACGACGCTGCCGATGTCCTCTTCTCCAATCTCCACGTCCACCACGTCGGTTTCGGAAAAGAGATCGCGCACGATCTCCCGTGCCCGCGCACGCTCCGCGAGCAGCGTGAGTCGGCTGTTCGTCCTTTCCACGAGCGCGCACCCCGCCGGTACGGGATGCTCCCCTGCCTCCGAGAATGTGACGGTGAGCTTCCGATGCGTCTGGTAGCGGTCAAAAAGCGCCTCCATCCCGCCGTCGTAGATCTTCCGCCCGCGGTTTATGACCACGCACCGCTCGCAGAGCGCGCGGATGTCGTCCATGTAATGGGACGTGAGGACAATGGTCGTTCCGCGCGTGCGGTTGACCTCCCGAAGGAACGCGCGCATCTGCTTCTGCGCCACGGCGTCGAGGCCGATGGTCGGCTCGTCGAGAAAGAGGACGCGCGGGTTATGAAGGAGCGCGGCGATCAGCTCCATCTTCATCCGCTCGCCGAGCGAGAGCGTGCGGACCTGCACGTTCAAAAGCTCCTCCACGCCGAACAGTTCCGAAAAGGATCGGACGTTTTTGCGGTACGCGTCCGAAGGGATTTTGTACATCTCCTTCATGAGAAGAAGCGAGTCAGCCGCCGTGAGCTCGAAAAACAGCTGCGACTTCTGTCCCATCACGACCGCGTACTGCATTTTGAACTCGTTCTGGAGCCTGTTCGGGTCGAAGCCCAGAACGGAGAGCTCCCCCGCCGTCTTTCGGATGATGCCCGTCATGAGCTTGGTCAGCGTCGTCTTGCCCGCGCCGTTCGGACCGATGAGCCCGACAAACTCGCCCGCCGAGACGGCAAGGTCAACCCCATCCACCGCACGCTTCTCGATCATCTCCCTGTGAAAGAGGCTCCTCATGCTCCCCCGGAGCCCTTCCTCCTTTTCGAACCGCCTGTACACCTTCGTTAAACCTTCGCACCGGATGATCTCCAATCGATATCCCTCCATTATTTTTCAGACACGACAAAAAAGCCGCGCCATACATGGTGCGACCGACAAGGCATACCTCTCCCGTACGCGATGCCGGCTCGCGCGTACGCACAAACAGACCGGCCCTCGGCCAGCCCACTCGCGCCCCGCGCCAGATTCTGTTTTTACAGAACCGACATCCTCGTACCTCACAGTTTTCGGAATGCACCAATGATACCATCCGCGCATTCGGCTGTCAAGCGCGTTATTGCGCGATGAAAAATTCGATGCTATAATGGACCAACGCGATGGGAATGACGAATCGCGCTATGGGACATCCGCCGCGGGAGAACTCCTATAGAGAGAACCTTGCCGCGTACGCGTTTTACGAGCGCGCGATACGCCCCACGATAGAGTCCCGCAAAAGCCCGCAAGGAAGGACGATAGCCAGATGGATCAGGCGCTCTCCAGGGGATATCTGAACGAGGATTTCCGCATGTTCCACATCCGGGACAAGCGGGACGTGAAGTTCGACTTCCACTTCCATTCGTTCAACAAGGCGATCATTTTCCTCTCCGGGCGCACGACATACTATGTGGAAGACAAGGCATACTATCTGCGCCCGTGGGACGTGGTGTTAATCAACCACGATCAGGTGCACCGCCCCGTGATCGCGCCGGACGAAATCTATGACCGCGTGATCTTTTACGTCAACCCCGCCTACCTCGATCGTGAGGCCCCGCTCACGGATATGTTCGAGCGCGCGGAGCAGGCGCGTTACAACATCATACGGCCCGACGCGCGCGAACGGCTCGCGCTCTCGGAGATGTACGTCACGCTCGAGGGGGAACTCAAGAATCCCCAGTTCGGCGCGGACGCGCTCAAGGCCGCGCTCATGAGTCAGATCATGATTACGCTGAACCGCGTTTCGCTGCGCGGGACGGCGTTGGGCGAACAGAACTACGTCGCAGACCCCAAGATCAGCGAGATCGTCGGATACATTCTTGCGAACCTGTCGGGGGAACTTTTGATTGACAAGCTTGCGGAGCGCTTCTTCGTGAGCCCGTCGTTTCTCATGCATCGCTTCCGCGAGGTGACGGGGTATTCCCCCCACAACTACATCACCATTAAGCGCATGGCCCACGCGTCGGAACTCATGCG
This sequence comes from Bacillota bacterium, assembly GCA_023444095.1. Classification (GTDB taxonomy): domain Bacteria; phylum Bacillota; class Clostridia; order Christensenellales; family Aristaeellaceae; genus RUG11247. The sequence continues at coordinate 27,331 of JAEZRP010000038.1, read as the reverse complement.
CGCGGGAACGAGCGCCACGGAGGCCGCGAAGCTGTGCGGCTACGCCGACTACTCCTCCTTCTCCCGCGCGTATCGCAAACAATACGGCGTCTCGCCCACCCAGCCCATCCCGCACATGCACGGAGACGATGCGCCGATGGACTGACGCCCGAAGAAATTCGCGCAAGATTGGGACTTTTTTCCTTTCGCATCCGTCTAACGAACATCGGAACAAGACGGGATCGGAGGGAATTTTTTATGAAGCTGAAAAGACTGTTTGCGCTCGTCCTTGCGTTCGCCCTCATGGCCACGCTCTCCGCTCTGCCCGCTTCGGCTGACAGCGCGATGTCTCTCAAGACCACGGCCTCGGTTAATCTGCGGAAGGGCCCGGATACGAGCTATTCCGTCATCACCGCCGTGTCCTCGGGCAAGAAGTTCACTTACCTCGGAATCAGCGCCTACGACGCGAAGGGTCGGCTCTGGCACAAGGTTTCCTACAGCGGATCCTCCGCGTGGCTGTACGCGGGATACACCAAAGTAACGGTCGACGACTCGGCCGTCTCCAACGCAGCCTATGTCAAGTCGACCGCGTCCGTGAACCTCAGAAAGGGTGCGGGCACGGGCTACTCGATCACCACATCCGTCTCGAAGGGCACGAAGCTTTTCTACCTCGGCTCCTCCGCCAAGGATGGGAACGGCAAGACGTGGTACAGGGTCGCCTCCGACTACGGCCCCGCGTGGGTGTCAGCCAAATACGCGACGCTCTCGGGCGGTTCGTCCTCCGGCGGCGACAAGGTCGTGACCACCGGGAACGTGTGGATGCGCAAGGGCGCGGGGCTCGGCTATGCAAAGATCATCGCCGTCCCGGAAGGCACTACCGTCACATACCTCGGCAAATCCTCCACCGACAGTCGCGGGGTCAAGTGGTACAATGTCAAATACAACGGCAAGGAAGGCTGGCTGTCTTCCAAGTATTCAAAAATCAAATGAGCATTCCGCACGGTGCGCTCGCTTTCCGCGGGCGCGTTATTTTTTATGCTCCCGGCTTTACGCCCAGGCACCGACATGTTATTATGGTGGCATATCATTTGCGAAAGAGGCAAGGCCCATGCGAAAGCTCCTGCGCGTCAAGCGCCCCGAGATGCTCCTGTTTTTCCTGCTCATCGCCTTCGCTGCCCTCGGAAACGGCTTTTCCGACTCCATCTACAGCAACTATTTCAAGGAAGTCTATCAGGTGACGACCGCCCAACGCGGCTTCATCGAGTTCCCGCGCGAGCTGCCGGGCCTTTTATGCGCGCTCCTGATCGCCGCGCTCGGCAGGTTCGGCGATCTGCGCGCGGCGATCGTGGCGCAGGTACTCGCGTGCGCGGGCCTGACGGTTTTGGGCCTCACGACGCCGACCTTCGCCGTGATGCTCATCTTCCTCTTCATCAACTCCACGGGCATGCACCTTTTTATGCCGCTCCGGGATTCCATCGGCATGCAGCTCGCCGAACCGGGCCGGGTGGGCAAGCGCATGGGCCAGTACGCCTCCACCCAGTCCTTCATCGGCATGGCGGCGGGCCTTGTGGTATTCATCGGCTTTCGCACCGGCTTTTTCACGTTCCAGACGAACGTCCGCTGGGTGTTCCTCGTCGGCGCGATGGCGTTCCTCGTCGCGACCTTCTTCGCGGTTTCCCTGTCCGCGAAGTGCGGAGACGCCCTCAAGACCAAGCGCAGATTCAAGCTCACGTTCCGGGCGCACTACAAATACTACTACCTCCTGACGATCCTCAAGGGCGTCCAGAAGCAGATCGCCTACGTGTACGGAACCTGGGTCATCGTCCAGCTTCTCAACAAGGGCGCGGATGTCATGAGCATGCTTGTCATCATCGGAAGCTTTCTGTCGATCTTCTTCATGCGGCTGGTGGGCCACTGGATGGACCGCTACGGCATCAAGAAGATGATGTACCTCGACGCCCTCACGTTCATCATCATCTACGCGATCTACGGCTTCGTGGTCTGGGGCATCTCGGCGCGCGGGCTCGGGAGCCTCGTCTGGCCGGTGTTCGGCGTGTATGGCCTGTTCATCCTCGACCGGCTCTCGATGCAGATCGGCGTGGTGAATGCGGTGTATTTGCGCTCCATCTCTTGGAACGACGACGAGGTGACGCAGACTCTCTCCACGGGAACGAGCCTCGACCACTTCGTATCGATCGTCGCCGCTTTCATCTGCGGCCTCATCTGGGACCACTGGGGTGCGCAGTGGGTGTTCTTCGTGGCGGCCGTGTTCTCGCTGGGCAACCTCTTTGTCGCAGCGCGCGTCAAACCCGAGGAGGAGCGCGCCGTCGCCGAGCAGGCCCGCGCACAATTGCGGGTTTAGAAAAACCCTCTGAAATCCAAGCGCCCGTCGCTTGTCCGGATCGCCTCTCTCCTGTAATATGAAGACGGAGGCGATGAAAATGGACATGAAGGCGACGGGCGCTTTTCTGCGCGAAAGGCGAACCGAGAAGAATCTCACGCAGGCGGATGTGGCGGAACGGCTCGGGCTGAGCCCGCAGTCGGTCTCCAACTGGGAGCGGGGCGAATCGCTCCCGGACGCATCAATTTTGATGGACGTGGCGCTGATGTATGAAACGTCGGTGGATCTCATCCTCGGCGGCGGTCGGAAGGCGTGGCGGTTCCGGCGGCGCGTGACGGTGGCGCAGCTTCGGGAGGTCATGAGCGGCATCCGGCGGATGGGCGAGATTCTGGGCGGAGATCACTTCATCTACCGCACGATGATCGACGCGCTCGACAGGCGCATGAACGCAGGGATCGAAGGCGCGTTCTCGAGCGAGAACGTCATGGACGCCTACATCGGCGAGTGCGCCATCGAGTGCGCAAAGAACGGCGATTACATCGATCCCGGCGACCTCAGCGCGAACCTGAAAAACCGCAAGGCACTTGAGGCCACGCTCGCGCGGCTGCGGGAGCGTGGCATTCGATAGAATGAGAAAATCATACTGGGAGGCCCTCGGCCATGCGGATTCGGATGCACACCGAAGGGCCTGTTCTATCTGAAAGAGGTGCTTTGAGCCCACACATCCGGAAACCTGTCCCGCACGAAGGCGCGGTACGGGTTCTCCGGATGGTTTTTGAGGTCGAGATTCGCGATGAGCCGTCCAACCGTTTTGCGGATGTAGGCATGGTCGGCATCCGTCAATATATCGTACCGTCGGATGTCCATCTCCCCCGCGCGCTCGAGTGCGAGAAGGAAGCAAAACACGTCCGGGATTTCCTCGCAACCGTCGAGCGGTACCTCCTCCGCCACGCCCGCCGCGAGGCCGCGCTTATCGTCGAGCGGAAAGTTGCCCTCGCACGAGTAGAGGTACCCCGACGCGCCGCCGTAGAATTGCTCGAGCGCGCCGGAAAAATACTCGATATACGTTACCCTGCCGTTCAGGACGCGGTAGCCCATCCATTTGCACGGATTCCGGTCAAATTCCCAAAGATAGAGCGCGGCGATGGCGGGGCTTGCGGCGAGATACGCCCTTCCGTCCGCGCCGGGAACGAGCGCCGCAAGGCCCCGCACCCTGGTTCCGTGATCGAATTTCACAGCCGGACCAGCCTCAATTCAAGAACCCGTCCGTTCACGCCATGCTCATAGAACACCAGAAGCCTCTTCCCGTCCCACGCGATGTCCGCATACCCGCCCAATTCGTCCACCCGGAAGGCGGGCGTCCAGACATCCCCGTCGAGCCTTTTCACCGTCAGGTTGACCCGTCCGGCCTCGGAATCGCAGTTGACGAAGTAGACGTGCTCCCCGGCACGGATCATCGAACCGAAGCAGCGCGGGTCGGGAAGCGACGGTTCGAAGCGGATGGATCCGGCGGTGGCGCCGCCGTCCTCCGAAACCGCGAGCGCCCGCCTGCGCGACTCGCCGCAGTGGCGGATGTTGAACAGGAGCATTCCGTCGGGCAGCTCCGCGCAGCTCGTCTCGTTCGCGTCCGCAACGCCGGAGAACAGCGCGCCCGCGCGCCACGTCGCCCCGCCGTCGTCCGAAAGGATGCAGCCCGCAGCGGAGGGATGGTGGTCGACGACGTAGTTCGGCCCCTCGCGCACCGTCCCGTTCGCGAGCCAGACGGGGACGACGAGCCGCCCGTCCGAAAGCCGGACGCCGTGGCCGGGGCCGGTGGCGCACACGTTCCATTCATATGAAAATGCCCGGTATGCCTCCGTGATCTCGACGGGCTCCGACCAAGTCGCGCCAAAGTCCAGGCTCGTTCGGTGAAACGCGCGGGCATAGTTTTGATGGTAAATCAGGTGCGTCTTCTCCCCGTCCGCGACGAGCGTGGGGTTGTTCATGGTGTCCCGCTCGCTCCCCGCGACGAGGAAGCGCGCGCCATCCTCCCGCAGAACGAGGATATCGATCTTCCCCCAGTCGCTCCCGGAGGCCATCCGCGCCTCACAGCACAGGAGGGCCCCCTTCGGGGTCGCGATCGCGCCCGGGATGCGGTATTCCGCGTAGCCGCCATCCCCCGCGCGCAGGATCATAGCTCCTCGACCTCCAGCATATCCTGATCGGTCAGAAGCTCGCTGTTGAGAAGCGGCATGTCCTCGTACTCCGCTTCGCCATCCTGGTTGTCGTAAGGGTCGTAGCGCAAAAACTTCCTCGGCGGGTCGAACTCGTGCTGGAACTCGCTCACGGCCACCATGCGGAAGGGATCGAGATTCCCAAAATAGAAATCGCGCCGCTCCGCCGCGCCCCTGTGATGGGCGGAATTGCCGAAAGAACAGTCCGCGTACAGCCAGCCGTAAGGCGCGACGTAGAACTGCGCCCAGTCGTGCATGCCGATCTCAAGGGGCGTGGTGTAGAGGCCCGACTGCCAGCGCGCGGGCACGCCGACGATGCGGCAGAGGGTGATGAAGAGGAGCGCGAACACGCCGCAGTCGCCCTTCAATCGGGTCGCCATGAAGCCGGGGAGGTCTGCGACCGTGAAATACGGAGGCATGAAGGAGTAGATCGGCACGCTCGTGAGCCAGTCGTAGATCCTGCGCGCCTTTTTGAGCGGATTCAGCTCGCCGCCGACGATGTCCCGCGCGAGTCCGCGCAAATAGGGCTGAAAGAGGATGTGCGGGGGAAGTTCCTCCAGATGGAAGGCCGGCTGCGCGGCGAGCACCTTCGCGGGGTCGGGGTCGACGTACCGCATCCGGTTGACGTACTCGTATTCCACCGAGAACTTCATCCCCGGCTCGTAGGGCCGCTCGAAGAACACCGTGCGCTGAGGGTAATCCTTCGCGGAGACGTAGGCGGGCGCGGGGTCGACCTTCCGGATCTCGACCGCCTCTGTCTGCGCGTAGAGGATGGGCACGGGAATGTGCACGCGAATGAGCTTTCCTTCCCGCTGCCATTTGGGCTTTACTGCCACAGACGCGCGGATGCGGAACCGGTACGCGAGCTCGCCCCTCTCCTTCATCTTCGCGATTGCCTCGTCGAGCAGCGCCGCGTTCTTCTGAGAATACGCGAGCCTGCCCTTGTCCTTGACCCGCGCGGCAATCGCGGGCCTGGTTTTGATGAGGTTATTCAGGAAATTGCGTCGGTAGCGCAACTGGTGGTCGATGAAGATCCAGTCGGCGGCGTCCGCGTCGGTCAACTGGTCGAGTTCCTCCGGCGCGAAATCCTCGAGCGTCTCTTCGAGCATCCGCACCGCCTCCTCACGGCTATACGGATACGCGGCCGGCAAAAGCGCGGCCATGGCGCGCTCGAGCTCGAGCCTTTTTTTGAGTTGCGGCGGGATGTCCGCCCTGAGCCGCATCCCGATCACGCGGTTCATCCGTTCAAGCTCGCCCGCGTCCTTTAGCCGCCGGATGTCCTCCGGCAGATCCACCGCGAGGTACTTCAAATCGCTGTATTCCATATTCGGCCTCCCGTGTCGGTTCTTTTCCTTCTCTATTATATCATCAAATCAGGCAAAATTTCGGATTATTTTATGTATGCAACGGATACAACTTTATGTTATAATTATATTTGTTACGTTCGCTGCAAATTAACGGGAGGCATGTCATTGAAATCTTACAAAAACCGTGCGGCGCTCCTCGCCCTGACGGCGCTCGCAGCCTTCTCGCTCGCGGGCTGCGAAGGCGCGGGCGACCAATCCGCGCGCGAGAACGCCATCCATGTGGTGCGCGCGGACGCGGGGGCGGAGTACACCCTCGCGTCTGTCCGCCGAGGAGAGATTTCCCTCACGGAATCCGTGCGCGTGACCTACTTCGCCGCGCGGGCCGCGTCCTACGGCTTAGGAACATCCGGCGTATATTACGAGAGCTTTCAGGTCTCTGTCGGCGATCAGGTGAAGGCGGGGGATGTGCTCGCGACCCTCGAATCCGCCGAGATCGACGCAGAGATCGCTTCCTGCGAGGCGGAAATCGATTCCCTCACCCTCGAGCGCGACCGGAACAGCGCGCTTCTCGCGCTCTATGACGAAAGGCTCGCGGGCCGGGAGGCGTTCGCGGACGGGGCCGCCCGAACGGACGCGCGCCGCCGCGCCTACGAGGTGGCTATCCGTGACGCACAGGACCGGTTGGAGGTGCTCTCAGTGCGCCTGGAGGAACTGACCGCCCAGCGCGGGGGCCGCGTGGCGACATCCGACATCGACGGCACCGTGACATATGTGCGCGCCGTCCAGCCGGGCGAGACGTCCGTCAAGGGCCGCACCATCGTCACCGTCACCGACCTGTCCTCCTGCGCGTTCGAGGCGACGGTCGAGCATCCGGAGTCGATCTCCTTTGACGAAGCCTACGAGATCACAATCGACGGGCAGGATTACGCCATCCGCCGCACCTCGGCAGAGGCGCTCGGCATGGAGGAGGAGCCCATGAACGAAAAGAGCACCCGCACGCGCGTCTACTTCGCGCCGATCGTCCCATCCGTGAACCTCGCGGAGGGGGCGACGGGAAAGTTCACCGTGATCGTGGAATCGTCCGGAGACGCGCTGTACGTGCCCGCCGCCTGCATCGCGGAAGCTGACGGAGCGCCGTGCGTGTACGTGCTGGACGAAGCGGGTCTCAAGACCATCCGGCCCGTGACGGTCGGCCTCGTCACCGGCAGGAGCTGCGAGATTATATCGGGGCTTTCCGAAGGCGACAAGGTCGTCGTCAACTGACGGGGGCGCGAAGATGATGAAGAAAAGAATGATCCTCGCCCTCGCGGCGATCCTTGCCCTCCTCGCGGCGGGCTGCTCGGAAGAAAAGGCGGAAGCGCCCGCGCTCTTGACGCCCGTTGGCGCGAAGATGGACACCGCCGCGTGCGAAACCGGTGCTCTTGAGGACGTTTCGGTCTACGAAGGCGCGGTCGCGCCCCGGAGCGTCTCGCTGTTCTTCACCGCGGACAGCCGGATCGGGGCGATCCCCGTCCAGGTCGGCGACAGCGTGAAGGCGGGCGATCCCCTCCTACAGATCGATGTCTCCGCAATCGACGCGGCGCTCTCCGCGCTCGCGCGGGAAGAGGCGGAGATCGGGGAAACCGCCGCGTACGAGAAAAAGCTCTACGACATCGACACGCAGATCGCCTGGCTCGAGCTCTCCCGGCTCACGGACGAGGCGGAAAGATACGACAAGCAGACGGACATCGAGCTTCTCGATCTGGAGTATCAGAACGCCGAAGCGGCGCGCGCGGAGCGGCTTTCCGTCATCGCGGCGGAGCGCGCGGCCTATGAAAAGCAACGCGAGAACGTATGGCTCGCCGCTCCCGCGGACGGGCGCGTCGCCGCCATCGCGTGCGCGGTCGGCCAGACGGTCGGCGCGTACGACACCGTGTGCGTGGTAACCAGCGACGCGGATCTTGTCCTCCAATCCGACTACGTTTCGCCCTCGCAGCTCGACGCCGCGGTCGAAGTCTACGCCCTGATCGCCGGCGCGCGGTACGAGATCGCGCCCGAACCCGTCGACGAAGACGAGTACGCCCGCGCGGCGCTCAAGGGCATCAGGTACCTGAGCACCTACGGGATCGCGGGCGCAGAGAACCTGACCGCCGGCGAGACCGCCGCCGCGATTCTCGTGACGGCGCGCACGGAGGACGTCCTGAAGGTGCCCGTCAACGCGCTCTTTGAGGATGACGGGGAGTATTATGTCTACGCGGTCGAGGGCGAGAGCCGGACGCGCCGCGACGTACAGGTGGGCCGCCGGACGTCCACGGAGGCCGAAATCCTTTCCGGCCTTTCGGAAGGGGAGGTTGTGTATGTCGGCGATTAAGAAGCTCGTGATTCTGGCAGCCGCGCTCGCGCTGGCCGCGACATCCGCCTCGGCGGCGACGGGCGCGCGCTATTCGACGACCCCCGTGGAACGGCGGGCGTACAAGAGGACGACGACGCTCCAGGGCGCGATTCTCTACCTCAGCACGCAGGCGATCGCCGCGTACGATCCCGGCGCGCGCCTCGGGGAGATCCTGGTATCCGCCGGGGACGCAGTCGAGGCGGGCGACCCGGTCGCGACCTACACGCTGCCCGTGAGCGCGACCGAACAGAAGCAGAGGGAAGTCGCCCTGCGCGCCGCGCGGGACGATTACGAATACGAGCTCTCCGCCCGCGCCGCCCGGATCGACGAGATGAACGCGCAGCGCGCCGCCGAGGCAGACGAAACGAGCGCGCGCATCCTCGAGCTCCAGATCGAGCGGCAAACGCTGACGAACGAAAAGTGGCGCGTGGAGGCGGAGGCGGGGATCGCCGCGCTCGAGGCCGCCTACGAAGCCGCGCTGACCGCCGGGGACGAAAAGACGCTGTGCGCGGGCATCGCGGGCGTGGTCGACTCCGTCGCCCAGCTCGAACCCGGCGCGCCCGTCTCCGGCAAAGCGCTCGTCGTGCTGCGCGACCCGGCGGACGCGCTCGTCCGCGTGGACAACCAGCTGGGCCTCCTCAAGTACGGCATGGAAGTCGAGCTCCGGCTCTCCGGCTACACGAGCCAGTCGGCCGCGAAGGGCGTGGTCGTAGCAGCGGACAACGTGCTCCCGGGCGAGCTGCGCGCCGGATACGCGTACGTCGCGTGGGACGCGTCCCAGACGGCGGCATTCACGTCCGCGTCGGTCACGGCGACCACCATGTACGTCCCGGACGCGCTCGTCGCCTCCTCCCAGGCGGTTTCGTACAAGGACGGACGCTACTATGTGGAGGTCTTGGGCGCGGACGGCACGGTGCATACCCGTTACGTCGTCAAAGCCATGGACGACGGCTCCGACGCCTGGATCGCGCTTGGCGCGCGCGAGGGCGACAAGCTGATTGTGAAGTGAGGACAGAAGCGTGCTGAAATTCGTATTCCGGAAGATGCTCAACAAGGCGTGGATGATTCTGAGCCTTTTAATCGGCAACGTGCTCCTCATCAGCATCGCGATGTCGAACCCCATGTACACAAGCGCCGTAACCCAGAACCTTCTGACCCGCACGCTCTCGGACGCCTATGCCGAGACGGCGGTGTACCCCGGGTATGCCACCATGGATGGCTCGCTCACGAAGTCCAGGGGCGACTCGAGCGCGGCGCAGGCCTACCGCGCGGCGGAGGCGGACATCGCGGCGCTCCCCGGACGGATCGATACCCAGGCGCTCTATGAAATCGCGTTCAAGTCCGTGACGGACCTCTCGGGAACGCCCCTCGTCTCCCGCAGCGACGAGGCGACGTCCGTCAAGCTCACCATGGCCGCCATGTCCGGGATGACCGATCACATCAGGCTCGCCGCCGGTCGCACGTATTCCGCACAGCCGGACGCGGATGGCGTGTACGACGTTTTAATCGGGAAAACCGCGTTCATCCGAAAGAATCTCGTTCTGGGAGAGCTTCTGCGCTTCCAGTACGTTCTAACCCCGGACGGGAACCCCCTCACCGTTCGGATCGCGGGCGTATTCGAGACGGACGGCTCCGTCTACTGGACGGGTCCGGAGAGCTCCTACGCGACCCAGATCTTCATCGATCCTGCGCTCTTTGATTCGATCTTCATCAACCTCGACGACCAGAAGTACGCCGTCTCGACGATCTGGACGACGCTTTTTGACATCGGGAAGATGCGCGCCGAGGACGTGCCGAACACGCTTTCCGTGCTTTCGGAGCTGTCCGGCAAGTACAACCTCACATTCATCAGGCGCTTCCAGACGGGCTTTGGGGAGCTGATGAGCGGCTACCGGTCGGAGGCGAACCAGGCGTCCGCGACCCTGAAGGTCCTCGAGGTGCCGGTATTCGCGCTCCTTCTCGCGTTCATGTTCATGGTCTCCCGCCAGATCCTGGAAATCGAAAAAAACGAAATCGCTTATCTCAAGTCGCGCGGCGCGGCCGGACGTCAGGTTCTCCTGGTGTACATCCTTCAGAGTCTTATGATCGCAATCGTCTCGGCACTGATCAGCCTGCCGGCGAGCGCGGCCATCTGCCGGGCCATCGGCGCGTCGTCGGCGTTCCTCGAATTTCAGTCGAACGCGCGCCTCGCCGTGGAATACACCCAGGACGCGCTCCTCTACGCGCTCGCAGCCGCCGCGTGCGGCATCCTCACGATGGCGCTTCCGGCCATCGCCTACTCCCGGCTCACGATCGTCGATTCCAAGAGGGCGGCCCATGCGCGCAACCAGTCGTCCATCTGGCAGAAGTTCGGACTGGACTTCATTTTGCTGGGCGTCTCTCTCTACGGGCTGTATGCGTTCAACAACCAGAAGACGCTGCTCGCTGAGAAGGCGCAGTCCGGCGCGGCGCTCGATCCGCTCATCTACATCGCATCGTCCCTGTTTGCGGTAGGCGCGTCTCTCCTCATGGTGCGGCTCATCCCGCTCGTGGCCCAGGCGGTGTTCGCGCTTCTCAAAAACAGAATGCGTCCGGCGCTCTACGCGTCATTCTTGCAGATTCTGCGCTCCCGGCGCAGCCAGACGTTCATGATGGCCTTCCTCATGCTCACCATCGCCATCGGCATCCTGAACGCCGACACCGCTTCCACCGTGAACGCCTCGCAGGAGACGCAGCTCAAGTACGACCTCGGCGCGGACGTGGTCATCAAGGAGGCGTGGATGCGCCAGTCGGGCGCGTACGTCGAGACCGACGCCGCGCGCTACGGCCAGATCGCGGGCGTGGAGGCGCTCGCGAAGGTGTTCCGGGACGAGAAGTCTGCCGCGACCGCCGGGAAGACGCAGCTCACCTCGGTGTCCCTCATGGGCATCGATACCAAGGCGTTCGGCGAGACGGCGTATATGCCGGAGGGCCTTCTCGACGAGCACTTCTACAGCTACCTCAACGCCATGTCGCAGAGCCCCGGCGACTGCCTCGTCTCCGCGAACTTCCGCGATATCCTCGGCCTCGACGTAGGCGACCAGGTCTCCGTGCGCTCCTCCGACCAGTCGGCGGTAACCGTGACCGTCGCGGGCTTTGTGCCCTACTTCCCGACCTACAATGCGACCGTCTACGAGACGCGCGAAGACGGCATCCAGACGCTCGCGGACAAGTATCTCATCGTCTGTAATCTCAACTACCTCCAGTCCGTGTGGGGCCTTCAGCCCTACGAAATCTGGCTCATGTCCCCCGGGAGCGCCGATCACGTCTACGACTATGCCAACGCGAGCAATCAAAGGTACTGGACGTTTCAGGACGTATACACCAAGCTCTCGGCGCTCCGGAACGCGCCCGCGATCCAGGGAACGAACGGGATCCTGACCCTTTCCTTCATCGTGGGCCTCGCGCTTTGCGCCGTGGGCTTCCTGATCTTTTGGATCCTCTCCATCAAGGCGCGCAGCCTCCAGTTCGGCATCTACCGCGCCATGGGCATGTCGGTCTCCGAGATCGTCGGGATGCTGTTGAACGAGCAGTTCTGGCAGTCGGTTCTGTCGATCGCTTCGGGCGCGGGCATCGGGTACCTGGTGAGCAGGCTTTACATCCCGCTCATCCAGATCGCATATTCGTCCGCGGACGCGTCTCTGCCGCTGGTCGTGACGCGGGACCTGTTCGATCACGCGCGGCTGTTCGCAATCAACGCGGTCGTGCTCGCATCCTGTGTGACGATACTCATTCTCATCATCCGTCGTCTCAAGATGGCGCAGGCGCTCAAGCTGGGGGAGGACTGATATGCTGACGGTAAAGGACGTTTCCCGCGCGTTTCCCGTGCAGGGCGAAGGCGACTTCTACGCGCTTCGGGGCGTGAACCTGACGATCGAGAAAGCCAGGCTCACCGTGCTCGTCGGAAAGTCGGGCTCGGGAAAGACCACGCTCATGAACATCATGGGCGTGCTTGACCAGCCGACCGGCGGCGAAATCGCCTTCGAGGGCAAGCCGATCTCCCGGATGGGCGACGCCGCGCGCGGAAAGATCAGACGGGCGAAGATGGGCTACGTGTTCCAGTCGGTGGCGCTCATCCCCATCATGACCGCCGAGGAAAACGTGATGTTCGCGCTCCGGTTGGCGGGCGAGACGGATAACATGCGGGAGCGCGCGCTGGAGTGCCTGCGCATGGTGGGCCTCTCCCAGCGCGCGAACCACATGCCGCAGGAGCTCTCCGGCGGCGAGCAGCAGAGGGTCGCCATCGCGCGCGCCATCGCGCACAGGCCACAGATCCTGTTTGCCGACGAACCGACGGCGGAGCTCGATTCCAACACCGCCGTGTCGGTGGCACGCATCTTCCGCGAGCTCGTCGACCGCGACAACGTAACGGTCGTCCTCACCACCCACGACCGAGAACTATCGACCATCGGCGACAAAATTTTCCAGCTGGAGGACGGTGAGATCGTTGCGGGAAACTGACGTCGCGAATCCGAATTATATCGTTGAATGCGACAATCTGGTCAAAATCTACAAGACCAAGGACATCGAGGTGCTGGCGCTGCAGGGACTCGAGCTGACCGTCGAGCGCGGCGAGATGATGGCGATCATCGGAAACTCGGGCTCCGGCAAGTCCACCTTCCTCAACATGATCGGCGGGCTTGACCGCCCAAACGCGGGCAGGCTCTATGTGGACGGGAAGAACCTTTTCAAGATGACAGAGAAGGAACTCGTCGAATACAAGCGCTCGACCGTGGGCTTCGTGTGGCAGAACAACGCGCGGAACCTCCTTCCTTGGCTCCCTGCGTGGCAGAACGTACAGACGCCGATGCTCTTTGGCACCATGCGTGAGCGGAAGGCTCGCGCGATGGAACTTCTCGACCTCGTAGGTCTCAAAAACAAGGCCGAAGCGCGGCTTTCCCAGCTCTCGGGCGGCGAGCAGCAGCGCATCGCAATCGCAATTGCGCTTGCCAACAAGCCGAAACTCCTGCTCGCTGACGAACCGACCGGCTCCGTGGACACCAGGACCGCCGTTTACATCCTCGACGTGTTCAGAAGACTTCAGGAGGAGCTTGGACTCACCATCGTCATCGTCACCCATGACCGCACGCTCTCAAAGAGGGTCAGCCGCGTGGTCGCCATCCGCGACGGAAAGACCGCCGCCGAGATGATTGCGCCGCGCGACCTCAAGTCCGCCGCCGGGGAAGGGGGCTTCGAGGACGGGCATGAGGAGGGCGCGCAGGAGGAGTTCGCCGTGCTCGACCGCGCGGGCCGCGTGCAAATTTCGCGCACACTTCTCGATCAGGCGGGCGTCGAAGGGCGGCGCGTGCGCATGTATGCTGACGACGGAAAGATCGTCATCGAAAAAGAATAATCCCTGATTTTATGACGGATCTGTGAAAGAGATTTCGGATTTTGGCCGTCTTTTCGCGGAATGCGTCATAACTACATGATTTTGTCACAGTTTCGCCAAAGGTATCTGCCAATATATGAATAATCCTGTAGCGCTGATCATATATGTATGTCAGCGCGGAAGCCGCAGGTGCGGCAATTTCGACACGGAGGTGCGCGCATGAAGCGAATCACGCGGATTGCGGTCGCGCTCCTGGCCGTTCTGGTTTTCTTGCCGACCGGTCTGGCGCGATCCGAAAGCGTAAAGGCTTATGTCTCGTCAACCACGCTGAAGATCTACAAGGACTATTCCTCATCCGCCGACGTCATGTGTGTCCTGTCTTATGGCGAAATCGTCTACTGCACCGCCGCGAAGGGCGACTGGGCACGGGTTCGGAATGACGACGGAGAAACCGGTTACTGCATGGTTTCCGGCCTTACGACCTCGAATCCCAACAAATACTCCGTCACGGCATACGTTCAGTCGGACGACACCCACATCTATCGCGGCGCGTCCACGGACACCGACAATGCGGGGCTCGACCAGAACACGAAGGTGACGGTCATCGCCGGGACGAGCGACGGGACCTGGTGCCGCGTCAAGATTTCAGGCATCTATGGATACATAAAGACGAGCGATCTCGCCACCACGAAGGTCAAGGACGCAACCGCGATCCAGACGGGTTCCGTGTCTGTCTACGTCTCCGACAACACGCTCACCGTGTACGCCTCCCCCTCCACTTCCGCCAACAGCGGCACCATCGGCTTCGGCGAGAAGCTCACATGCGTGGCGGTCGGCGGCGACTGGGCGAAGCTGAAAAGCGGCGACAAGGTCGCCTACTGCAAAACCGACGGACTTTCGACCGAGAACCCCAACGCCTATTCGGTCACCGTCTATCCGCAGTCTTCGTCCGTCAAAGTGCGAAAGCTGCCCACCTCGTCGGGTTCCGTCATCGCGACCGTCGGAACGAGTACCGCCATGACCGCCATTGCCGTGACGCAGGACGGCAAATGGTACAGGGTCAAGGGCGGCGGCGAATACGGCTATGTGCTCGCCTCGGACGTCGACACGGACAAGGTTTCTGCTCCCAAGTCCTCTTCCAAGGCGACGCAGATCATCACCCTCGCCTACGAGCAGCTCGGCGATCCCTATGTCTACGCATCAGCCGGCCCCGACGCGTTCGACTGCTCCGGCCTCACCACCTATTGCTTTAAGAAGGTGACCGGCATTACGCTCGGCCGCTCGGCCAAGGCGCAGGGCTATGACAACTCCTATCAAAAGATCTCGGACATCGCGAACCTCCAGAAGGGCGATATCGTGTGCTTCGATACGAACGTGTCCGACGAAGACCTCAGCGATCACGTCGGCATCTACATCGGCGGCGGACGGTTCATCCACGCCTCCTCCTCAGGCGGAGAGGTCATGGTCTCCTCCCTTGCCTCCGGCTACTACCGAAGCGCGTTCTCCTGGGGGCGCAGAGTGCTCAACTAGCGGAAGGGAGAGGCATCGGAACTCCGCCAATGGTCCGGCTTCAATCATAGACCGAATGGAACGGATCCGTTATCCGTCTTTGCCCCGGGGCTCAAACCCCGGGGCAAAGAGTTTGTTTTTGGAGACATCAGCCGATCCACCGCGCGAATCCGTACAGGATTACGAGGAAAACGAGGTTCATCGCGCTGAAGATGGCAAGGAACTTTCCGGTTTTCGCGCCCGGCGCGCGCATGTACAGCCGAAACGAGATGAGGCTCGCGAGGGAGGCGACCAGTGTGCCGAGTCCGCCGATGTTCACACCCCGCAAAAGGGCGAACGCGCCGTCCGTGAATCCCGAAAGCAAGATCGCGGCCGGGACGTTGCTGATGACCTGCGACATGAGGATTCCCGCCTCCAACTCGCGGCCATGCACGGCCGCCGAGAGCGCGGCTTCCACGGCCGGAACGCGGGCAACATTTCCTAAGAACAAGAAAAAGCAGGCGAATGTTCCGAGAAGCGCATAGTCGACCCGCAAAAGCACCCGCGGCGCGGCGACGGCGAGCGCCACGACGACCGCCGCAAAGCTGAAGAACTTCGGCACAATCCGCAATACGGACAGCACGCACAAAAGGAAAAGCGCCCCATAGAGTGCGAGAGATCGCCCGTTTATCGCCGACGCGCGCGGGGCGGGCACGGCGTGCAAACCGCGCCTCCGCACAAAAAGGCAGGCGAGCAGGAGAAGGACGAGGCTCAGCGCGCAGATCGGTACGATCTCCGAAAGAAAGCGGCCCATGGGCATCTCGTAATGAGAGAAGAGAAAGAGATTCTGCGGGTTCCCGATGGGCGTCGCCATGCTGCCGAGGTTTGCCGCGACCGTCTCAAGCGTGACGATGTAGACGCACGCTTCCGGCGCGGCGACGGCGAGCATGGAAACCGTGAGCGGAACAAAGGAGATCAGCGCCACGTCGTTTGTCACCAGCATCGAGAGAAAAAAACAGGACGCGGTCAAAAGCACCGCAAGCCTGCGCATGCCGCCCGCGCGCGCCATGAGGAAGCGGGAAACGGCGTCGAACGCGCCGATCTCCTTCAGGCCCGCGACGACCGCCAGGAGCGAGAATAGGAGCATGAGAACGTCCCAGTCGATGTAATCAAGGTAACTCCTGCTTGGTGGGATAAGGAACATCGACAGAACCGCCGCGACAAGCGACGCCGACAGAACCTTCTCCCGCATGAAAAAACGCCCCACTGAGCGCATGCGACTTCCCCCCGGTTCAAAATGACTCCATAATGATTCCATACGCCGAAGAAAAAATCCTGTCAGAAACGAAAACTTCGCGAACGCAGTTCGGCCGTACAAGGTTGGTTTGCCGATAACCAAGTCGTTTCGCAACCGCACCCGCCCGCATGAATGCGGGCGGGTGCAAAGGGCCGGTATCCCTTGGCGAATGGTGAGGAGGGCTTCGCTGTCCTCTCCCTCAACCTATAACAGCAGTTCTGCGATCTGCACGGCATTTGTCGCCGCACCCTTGCGGATTTGGTCGCCCGCACAGAAGAGAGTGAGTCCGTTTTCGAAGACGAGGTCCTCGCGGATGCGCCCGACGTACACGGTGTCCTGCGCGGAGGTGTCCAGGGGCATGGGATAAACGCAGTGTGCGAGATCGTCGACGAGCTTGCAGCCGGGCGCGGCGGCGATCGCCTCCCGCGCTTCCGCGACGCTGATCTTGCGCTCGGTAACGACGGTCGCGCTGACGGAGTGCGAGCGCATCACGGGCACGCGCACGCAGGTGCAGGTGACCTTCATCTCCGGGAGGTGCAGGATCTTGCGGCCCTCGTTCTGCATCTTCATCTCCTCGGTGGTGAAGCCGTTGCCGGAATCGGAGCCGATCTGCGGGATGATGTTGAAGAGAATCTGGTGCTGGAACTGGTCGACCGAAATGTCGTTGCCCGCGACGTATTCGCGCACCTGGTTCTCGAGCTCGGCGAGCCCGCCCGCGCCCGCGCCGGAAACCGCCTGATAGGTGGAGGCGATCATCATTTTGATGGGCGAGAGCTTCCGAAGCGCGTTGACCGCGACGACGGCGATGATGGTCGAGCAGTTCGGATTCGCGATGATGCCGTTGTGCCAGTTGACGTCCTCGGGATTGATCTCGGGAACGACCAGAGGCACGTCGGAATGAAGCCGGAACGCGCTGGAATTATCGACGAAAATGGCGCCTGCCGCCTTGATATGGGGGGCCATCTCCTTGGCGAGCGCATTTGAAGCAGCGCCGAGCACGATGTCCATGCCGGCAAAGGAGTCGTGCGTCGCCTCCTCGACGACGAAGGAGCGCCCGAGGCACTCGACGACCTTGCCCACGCTGCGCGCGCTGGCGAGGCACTTGATCTCGCAGGGGAAGTCCCGCTCGATCAAACACTCCAGCATCTGGCGCCCGACCGCGCCGGTCGCCCCTAAAACCGCTACTTTCTTCATTGAACCGCACCCTTTCTCATCTACGGAATGATATGCCCTGTCATGCAGATGGTTCGAATTCGCATCAATCCCAAATGCCCGCGAAGAAGACGTCCTTGCCGTTCGCGCGCGCCTCCCCCGCGAGCTGATGCATTCGCATGACGGGGATTTCCGGCGTGATATAGGCGCCCTCGGCGATCTCCTCGCCGCCGGGAATCATCATTCCGCGCACATAATAGCGGTGCGCCTCGCTTTCGTTTTTCACTTCGATGCGCTCTTCCGAGACGGAGAACGGATAGGCGGAGGGGTTCCGTTCGATGTCGATGAGGTCGTTCATGACGGCATAGGCTGTGGCGTACCGCCCCGCGCCCGCGCCGGTGAACCGCTGTACGCCCGCGTTTGCGCCGCGCAGAAACGCGCAGTTCTCGACCATGCGAATGTTCGCGAGCACCGTATCTGTGGGGATGAGGGTCGGCTCCACGTACGCGCTGACGCCATCCGCGACAACGCCCGCGCGCGCGAGCAGCTTGCAGGCGTACGCGCGGGAGAGCGCGACCGAAATGTCAAAGGGCGCGATCGCTTCGATGCCCTCGCAGAGCACATGATCCTTGTTGACGGCGCCGTCCCAGGCGATGGATGCGGCGATGGTGATCTTGCACTTCGCGTCGCAGCCGGAGACGTCCTGCGTCGCGTCCGCCTCGGCGTAGCCCGCCTCGCGCGCGAGCCGAAGCGCGGTGTCAAATGCGATGCCCTGCGTCTGCATGAGGTCTAGCATATAGTTCGTCGTGCCGTTCAGGATGCCGCCGATCTCCACGATCTCGTCTGCGCGCCGCGCGCGCAGGAGGTTAAAAAGATAAGGGATTCCGCCGCCCACCGCGGGGCTGAAGCGGAAGGACGCACCGGACTCGCGCGCAACGGATAGAAGCTCCGGCAGGTGCTCCGATACCATCAGCTTGTTCGCGGTCACAAAATGTTTTCCCGCGCGCATCGCGCGGACCGCCCACGCGTGCGCGGGCTCGACGCCGCCCAGAAGCTCCACGACCGCGTCGATCTCCGGATCGTCTATGATTTCCGCGATATCGCGGGTGATTTTTCCCTCGAGCCCGGGAATATCCCGGCGGTCGAGCACCTTTGCGACCTCGATCCCGGTCGTGCGCGCCGCCAGCTCGCATACGCCAAAGCCGATGGTGCCCGCGCCCAGAAGCCCAAGTTTCATAAATTCACAGATCCTTTCGTGTCTTTCCATAAAACACACTTGCTTTTCTGGCAAAGACAGTATATCATAGTAGAGACGCCGTGTCAAAAGGAGAAATCGTTAAATGAGATTATACCACAGCACCCGGGACGAATCAAGGAAAGCGGCGGCGGACGAGGCGATTCTGCAGGGTCTCGCGCCGGACGGCGGACTGTACGTGCCGGAGTCGTTCCCGAAGCTCGATCTCGCGGCGCTTTCGGAACTCGACGCCCACGCCCTGTTCGCGCGCGTGCTCTCGGCGCTTCTGGACGACTATTCGGACGAAGAAATGCTGGCGATCGTGCGCGCGGGCTATGCGGGCCGATTCTCGGCGGATGACGTGACGCCGCTCGTCGAGGCCGGGGGCGTATCTATGCTGGAACTGTTTCACGGCCCGACCTGCGCGTTCAAGGACGTGGCGCTCTCCCTGCTCCCCCGCCTGATCACGCGCGCGGCGCGTCGTCTGGGCGTGACGGACGAGGTACGCGTGCTGACTGCGACGAGCGGCGACACGGGCAAGGCGGCGCTCGCGGGCTTCGCGGACGTGCCGGGAACCTCGATCGTCGTCTTTTACCCCTTCGGCGGCGTGAGCGAGGTGCAGCGGCTCCAGATGGTCACCCAGGCAGGCGAAAACGTGCGCGTGTGCGCCGTCAACGGGAACTTTGACGACGCGCAGACGGGCGTGAAGCGGATTTTCGCGGACACGGATCTGAACGCGCGGCTCTCCGCGCGGGGCTTGCGCCTATCAAGCGCGAACTCGATCAATTTGGGCAGGCTCGCGCCCCAGATCGCCTACTACTTCAAGGCGTACCTCGATCTCGTCCGCGCGGGAACGATTCAAATCGGCGACAAGTTGAACTTCTCGGTGCCGACGGGCAACTTCGGGGACATCCTCGCGGGCGATTACGCGCGGCGAATGGGGCTGCCGGTCGGGACGCTCATCTGTGCGTCCAACGAGAACAACGTGCTCGCGGACTTCATCCGAACGGGCGTCTACGACAGACGGCGCGCGTTCCGAAAGACCGCTTCGCCCTCCATGGACATCCTCGTATCGAGCAACCTTGAACGCTGCCTCTACCACATGGGCGGCGACGCGGCGCTCGTGCGCAGGATGATGAGCGACCTCTGCGGGAAGGGCTTTTTTGAGGCCCCCGAATCGCTCATGGAAAACATGCGCGCGGTGTTCGCGGCGGGCTGGGCGGACGATGCGGCGGCGCTTACGGCCATTCAAAAACTGTATCGCGAGGCGGGTTATCTCATGGACACGCACACCGCCGTCGGGCGGCGCGTAGCGGAGGACTACGTCCGAGAGACGGGCGATCGGCGACCCATGGTCGTGCTCGCAACGGCGTCGCCTTTCAAGTTTGCGCAGGATGTGCTCAGGGCTATCACGGGCGAGCAGCTGCCAGGCTTCCCCGCGCTCGATCGGCTGAGCGAGGTTTGCGGACTTCCGGTGCCAAGGCCGCTCGCGACCCTGCGGGATCAAAAGGAAATACACGCGGACGTGGTCGACGCATCTGATATGGCGCGCTGCGTCGAGGAGGCTTTTGCATGAACGGAAAGATCAGGCTGAAGGTGCCCGCAACGTCTGCGAACCTCGGCGCGGGCTTTGACGCCATCGGCATCGCGCTCACCATGTACTGCTACGCGACCTTCCGGCCTACGGAGGGCGGGCTGCGCATCCTGGGCTGTCCGGAGGAATTCCAAAACGAGGACAACATGGCCGCGCAGGCGTTCCGCGCCGTTGAGGATTACATCGGGATTGCCCACCACGGCATCGAGATCGAGATTGACTCGGACATCCCCGTCGCGCGCGGGCTGGGCTCCTCCGCCGTGATGCTGGTGGCGGGCGCGTTCGCGGCTAACGAGATCTACGGACGCCCGCTCTCGAAGGAGCAGCTCCTCGAGATTACGAACGTCATCGAGGGGCACCCGGACAACCTCGCGCCGGCCATCTACGGCGGGCTGTGCGCGTCGGTCGCCGATCCGGGCAAGCTCCCCGTCTCCGCGCACTACCACGTGAGCGACGATCTGCGCTTCGTGGCGCTGGTCCCCGACTTCCCCATCTCGACCAACGAGGCGCGCAAGGCGCTTCCGAAGGAGATTCCCTTTCAGGACGCCGTCTACAACATCAGCCGCCTCTCCCTTTTGCCCCGCGCTCTCGAATCCGGGAAGACCGACCTCATCGCAACCGCGCTCGACGACCGGCTCCACCAGCCGCACCGCGCCAAGCTCATCGGCGGCTACGAGCTCATCCGCGCGCGCGCCCTCGATTCCGGGGCGGCTGGCGTCGTCATCTCCGGCTCCGGCCCCGCCATCCTCTGCGTCCTCAAGGCCGCCGAGGCCGAGGGCTTCGTCACCCGCATGAACCGCGTGCTCTCCGCCCTTGATCATAACTGGGTCTGCCACATCCTCGACTGCGATCCGGAGGGCGCGAGGACCATCTAAGGGAGACGCAGGAGCGCCGAGGGCGCCGCCCTCGAACTCCCCCCAAGGGAACCAGTCCCTTTGGAATCCCATGTCAGGAGGGGAGTCATGCGATGTCCGTCGGATCGCCCGGGGATCCGATCCCCGAGCGACCGAATCCGCAGACTCGTCGCGACGGACCCTTGGAACAACGACATGCGGATCTTCTATTTCCCCCAGCATGGGATTTTTAGGGATGCCAGTCCTCCAACGTGGGGCCGGGCGGAGTCCTTGGCGTGTCCACGACTCTTTTTTGCAAGGATGCGCTTGACAACCTCGGGCGCGGCACATTATAATCAGGAAAGCAATGATGGGAAGTACTAGGCGAAGCGTGCGCTTCAGAGAACCGCCGGTCGGTGAGAAGGCGGGAACGCGGCGGCGCCGAACTCGTCCCGGAGCGTCCCCGTGGGCGGGTGCTCCCGATACAGGGCGTCAAGCGGGTTCGAATGCGCATGAAGGTGCGCCAACGAGCCAATGAGAGTGGTACCGCGAAAGGCATGCCTTCCGTCTCTGTGTGGACGGAGGCTTATTTTGTTGGAGGGCCGGAGATGAAGAACATACCGTTTTACAGCCCGGAAGGGATCGAGACGAAATGGCAGCGGCATTGGGAGAAGACGCGCGCCTTCGCCGCCGGGAAGAGCCACGATAAGCCCAAATTCTATCCTTTGATCGAGTTCCCATACCCCTCCGGGGCAGGGCTTCACGTCGGGCACCCGCGCTCGAACACCGCGATGGACATCATCGCCCGAAAGCGCCGGATGGAGGGCTACAACGTGCTCTTCCCCATCGGCTACGACTCGTTCGGGCTGCCGACCGAGAACTACGCCATCAAGAACCACATCCATCCCGCGATCGTGACGCAGGACAACATCGCGCGCTTCCGCTCGCAGTTAAAGAGGCTCGGCTTCTCGTTCGACTATGAGCGCGAGGTCGCGACCACGGACCCGAAATACTACAAGTGGACGCAGTGGATCTTTTTGAAGCTCTTCGAGGCGGGGCTCGCCTACAAGCTTGAGATGCCCATCAACTTCTGCACGGTGTGCAAGGTCGGACTCGCGAACGAGGAGGTCGTGGGCGGCGTTTGCGAAAGGTGCGGCGGCGAGGTCGTGCGGCGCGTGAAGAGCCAGTGGATGCTCAAAATCACGGAGTACGCGCAGAAGCTGCTGGACGGGCTCGACGAGGTGGACTTCATCGAGCGCGTCAAAGTGCAGCAGAAGAACTGGATCGGCCGCTCCGAGGGCGCGGAGGTGGACTTCACGCTCACGACGGGCGACAAGCTGACCGTCTATACCACGCGACCGGACACGCTCTTTGGCGCGACGTACATGGTCATGTCGCCGGAGCATCCGCTGATTGACGCGCACAGGGAAACGATTAAAAACTACGGCGAGATCGCCTCCTACCGCGAGGCGGCGGCGCGCAAGAGCGACTTTGAGCGCACGGAACTCAACAAGGACAAGACGGGCGTCGCCATCGAGGGCATTGCGGCCGTCAATCCCGTGAACGGCAAGGAGATTCCCGTCTGGGTGTCCGACTACGTGCTCATGGGCTATGGCACGGGCGCGATCATGGCCGTCCCGGCGCACGACGAGCGCGACTGGGAATTCGCAAAGAAGTTCGAGCTGCCGATCATCGAGGTCGTGGCGGGCGGCGACGTGCAGGCGGCTGCATACACGGACATCGCGGACGGCGTCATGGTCAATTCCTCCTTCCTCGACGGCATGAAGGTTGCGGACGCCAAGAAGGCGATCACGCAGTGGCTGGCCGAAAAGGGACTGGGGCACAAGAAGGTCAACTTCAAGCTGCGAGACTGGGTATTCTCGCGCCAGCGGTACTGGGGCGAGCCGATCCCGCTGGTCAACTGCGAGAAATGCGGCTGGGTGCCGATTCCATACGCGGAACTGCCCCTGAAGCTCCCCGATGTGGAAAGCTACATGCCCACGGACAACGGCGAAAGCCCGCTGGCGGCGATGACCGACTGGGTAAATACCACATGCCCGCATTGCGGCGGCCCCGCCAAACGCGAGACGGACACCATGCCCCAATGGGCGGGCTCGAGCTGGTACTTCCTGCGCTACATCGATCCCCACGACGACGACGAGTTCGCGGCGATGGAGGAGCTGAAATACTGGCTGCCCGTCGACTGGTACAACGGCGGCATGGAGCACACGACGCTGCACCTTCTGTACTCCCGGTTCTGGCACCGCTTCCTCTACGATCAGGGCTATGTGCCCACGCCCGAGCCGTACGCGAAGCGCACGAGCCACGGCATGATCCTGGGCGCGGACGGCGAGAAGATGTCGAAGTCGCGCGGCAACGTCATCAACCCCGACGAGATCGTCTCGGAGCTGGGCGCGGACGCGTTCCGCCTCTACGAGATGTTTATGGGCGCGTTCGACCAGGAGATTCCGTGGTCGACGGAGGGCGCGCGCGGCTGCCGCCGCTTCCTCGACCGCGTCTGGAAGCTCATGGAGATGATGGGCGAGGGAGAAGGAATCTCGAAGGATATGGCCTACGACGTGAACTTCGCCATCAAAAAGGTCTCCGAGGACTACGAGCGCATGAAGTACAACACCGCCATCGCACAGATGATGTCCCTCGTGAACGCGTTCTACGCGAAGGGGCAGATCTCGCGCGGTGAGATGAAGGTGCTCATCCAGCTTTTGAACCCCGTCGCCCCGCATGTCACCGAGGAGATCAACGAGCTGTGCAACTTTGGCGGCAAACTGGCAAGGAAGCCGTGGCCTGTGTGCGACGAGAAGGCGCTCGTCAGGGAATCCGTCGAGATCGCGCTCCAGATCAACGGAAAGCTGCGCGGCAAGCTCGAGGTACCGACGTCCCTCGCGGTGCCGGAGGCGGGCGACTACTTCATGGGTATCGACGAGGTTATCCGGGCGATCGACGGACGGAAAGTGAAAAAGCTCATATACGTGCCGGGGCGGCTCGTCAACATCGTGGTCTGACGGAATAAACATTTACCGGGGGTGATCGTTTGACGGTATTTGAATCGCTTATTCTGGGCTTCGTGCAGGGGCTCACGGAGTTTCTACCGGTCAGCTCCTCGGGGCACCTGATGGTCCTCCAAAGGGCGTTCTCCATTTCGGCGGACGCCGACAAGCTGCTCCTGTTCGACGTGCTTTTGCACCTCGGTACGCTGCTTGCGGTGTTCGTCGTCTACTGGCGCCGGATCCTCAACATGATCCTGCATCCGGCGCAGTCGGAGCTCAAGTGGCTGGCGCTCGCGACCGTCCCGGCGGTGATCGCAGCCCTCACCATCAACTTCAGCGACGTCTTCGAGGGGAAGTTCATCATCTGGTCGTTCTATCTGACCTCGATCGTGCTGGTTCTCGGCAATTTCATCGGCGATCAGCGGCGCATGCAGAAGAAGTTCCACAAGGAAGTCACCTGGGTGGACGCGGCGGTGATGGGGATCATGCAGGCGGTCGCGATCCTTCCCGGCCTCTCGCGCTCGGGCAGCACCATCACGGGCGGGCTCGCCAGCGGACTGACGAGAAAGCGCGCGGCAGACTTCGCATTCCTCATGTCCATCCCGGCGATCCTCGGATCGGTCGTGCTGCAGGCAAAGGATTTGCTCTTTCCGGATGCGGCGGTGGCCGGGCAACCGGAAGCTGTACTCTCCGTCGGAGCGATCCTCGCGGGCGTCGCGGCGGCCGCCGTATCCGGTTTTCTGGCGATCAAACTCATGCTATGGATCGTCCGCAGGATCAGCCTCAACTGGTTCGCGCTGTATACCTTCCTTCTGGGCACGTACCTTTTGGTTGACAAATACATCCTCAAGGGATTTATGGCCTAATGATCCTCGCATCGCAGGACAATCTATGTTCCGCTTCGGAGAACTTCCAAAAACGAAAAGGGGACCGCGTTCGCGCGGTCCCCTTTTCGCGTCTTCAGCCGATGATGAAGGGCTTGATCTCGTCCATGAGATCGTCGCAGTTGTCGGCGTACACCTCGAGCGTGATGGGCTTGGACAAATCCAGGCTGAATATTCCCAATATGGATTTGCCGTCCACCACGTGACGACCGACGCGAAGATCAATATCGTAAGGATACCGGTTCGCGATATTGACAAAGCTCTTCACGTTCTCGGCCAGACTGAGCTTGATGTTCACGGCCCGCATGTTCTTCATCTCCACATCCTGCCGCGCGCGCGGCTACTTGTTTTGATTCTATCGTTACTATATGAAGGTTTCCACCGCCGGAGTATCATTTACCAACATTTAAAGACGAAATATACGTACGTGCGTACGCATTTTAGTATATCGCGACATATCTATCACAAAAAAGCGAGAACGGATTGCGCGCGCGTTTCCGATGTGTTATCATGGGAGCCGGATCCTATTCCGGAAAAAGGAGGTCATCTGATATGAGGTACGAAGCCGCGCTTGACAACGGGAGGGCGACGATACTTTAACCCTCCCGCGAACGGGGAGGCATTCATTTGGATTTTGAATACATCGCGAGGCACTGGTATGCCCATTGGTACGAGAATACGGAGACCTGGACGACGGACGTGGAATTCCTTTTGCGCACTCTGAAAGAACAGGGCGTGCCGCGGGGCGCGCGGCTCCTCGAAATCGCGTGCGGCGGCGGACGGATCGCCATCCCCCTGGCGAAAGCGGGGTTCGACGTGACGGGCTTCGACCGGGACGAGCACATGCTGCTGAACTGCTACCGGAAGGCGCGCGGGGTTTCGAATCTGCGCTGTTGCCAGATGGATGCGGAGGCGGGCGACTGGGGCGAGGGCTACGACGCGGTCGTATTCGCCGGGAACCTTCTCATCAATATCGAATCCGACATGGACTACAAAGAATCGCAGAAGCTGTTCATCCGGAAGGCGGTTGCGGTGCTGAAGCCCGGCGGGCACCTGTACCTCGACTTCGACCTGCACTTCGACCCGGCGCGCGTCTTTCATAACCCAAACGGGCGCGGCGAGAGGGAATACGCGGACGACCTTGGAACCGTGGGACGCATGTGCGGATATGGGAGCATATACGATCCGATCACCCAGGTCTGCGCGGGCGCGAGCCACACCTCGTTCACGACCAACAACGGCGAAACCTTCGTGGTGCCGCGCCTGATGCGCAAGCACATCCCCACGCAGGCGCAGGTCTATAATTGGCTTCGCAGCGCAGGGCTTGAGATTGAGGCCGCGTACCGCAACTTCACAAACGAACCGCTGCCTGAGCCCATCACCGAGGGAACGTTTCGGGCGACCATCTGGGCGGTAAAGCCTTAGCGTGGCGGGCCGCCCCAAACGCGAGGAGGAAAGGCGCGTGACGGAGAAAAACTGGGCGCACATCGAAATGCTGCGCGACATATACGAGGTTTCTTCGGCGCTCGGACTCAAATCCTACGTTTGGGGCGGCTTTGCCGTCGACATCATGCGGGGCGATCTGACGCACGAGCACGGCGATCTCGACCTGTTCTGCGAAGACCTCGTCGACCGCCTCGGGGCGCTTCGTGCGGCGTATGAGGCGCGCGGCTACGTGACGAACTATCTTCCGGAGTTCTGGATGCTCCAGATCCGAAAAGGCGGCGTTCACGCGGGCTTCAACATGGTCAGAAACGTCGACGGCATCGCCCACTGGCACCACATCGGCATCCACGGCACCGTGTTTTTCCCCTACGAGTGGCTCGATCAGGCGCCCGTCGATTTCTTCGGTTCGCCCGCCTACACCATCGGGCTGCGGCTGGCGTATGCGCTCAAGACGTGTCCTCGGCTATTAAACCCCGAGTGGACGCCCCGCGAAAAGGAGGAAGCCGACCGCGCCCTTCTCGAGGAGATGCTGCGTGCGCGGGGAATCGCGAAACTGGATTTCATGGGGCATGTGTGGGCGCATAACCCGTTCTGGTACGCGCGGGGGTACGCGGAATACGAGCTCCCGGTCGCGCCAGATTCGTCGAAAAAAAGCGAAAAAAGCTGTTGACAAGGGCGCGGGATTTGTGTATAATATCATTCGTCGGTCGGGCGCGGGTCAGCGAGCCCAAAGACAAGCGATGCCGAATTGTGTAATGGTAGCACCTACGACTCTGACTCGTATTGTCTAGGTTCGAATCCTAGTTCGGCAGCCAATATGCCTCCATGGTCAAG
>JAEZRP010000018.1 GCA_023444095.1 Bacillota bacterium | reverse complement strand
CGATCGCGGGATCAGCGGAACTGCCTGGCGCGACGCTCACGATCTACGATTCGAACGGAGCGGTCGTAAAGGACAGGAACGGAAACGACCTGACCTGGGTTTCCGGCACCACGCCGCACGTCGTGACAGGCGCGCTCGACGTCGGCAAAGCCTACACGCTGGTGGAAGTGACCGCGCCGAACGGCTACGCCGTGGCGGAAGCAATCGAGTTCACGCTCAACCCCGACGGCACGATCGTCGGCACCCGGGGCGAAACCGGCATTGTCATGAAGGACGGCCTCACCACCATCACCGTTTCCAAACGCGCGGTTGGCAGCGCCAAGGAGCTCGCGGG
Source organism: Bacillota bacterium (assembly GCA_023444095.1). Classification (GTDB taxonomy): domain Bacteria; phylum Bacillota; class Clostridia; order Christensenellales; family Aristaeellaceae; genus RUG11247. The sequence continues at coordinate 25,015 of JAEZRP010000018.1, read as the reverse complement.
CGCGACACTCGCGGTTTACGACCCGCAGGGCAATCTCGTCAAGGAGTGGGTGACCGGAACGGAGCCCATGGTGCTTGAGGGCCTGCTCAACGTCGATACCAACTACACGCTCAAGGAGCTTGACGCGCCCGACGGCTACGCGATCGCGAAGCCCATCACCTTCACGGTGAACAGGGACGGTTCGAGCAAGATCATCATCATGCGGGACGCGCTTCTCACGGAAAGCGACCTGCCCAAGACCTCGGATGAGAGCGGTCTCGCGCTCTGGCTCGGCATCATGGCCGGAAGCCTCGCGCTCCTGATCGCCGTGGCGGTCGTGGCACGCAAGCGCAGACGCGCGAAGTAAGAAGCGCCGGGGGGATTTCCCCCCGGCCCCACCGACAGAACAGATGCTCCGGGCGCAGCCCGGGGCATCGTTTCGAAAGAGTATCACGGCGCCGGAAAACCCGGCGCATGAAGATCGCGCGCGGACTGCGCCGCGCGGGACGGGAGAATCATGTATGAAAAAGAGCAGAATTCCAGGCTGGCTCGCCGTCGTTGCGATCGTACTGATCGGCGTTCTCGGCTTCTCCGGTTATAAGGTCGCGTCCATCTTTTCTCAGTATAAGGAGGCCGACGATGAGTATGCAGACCTTCAGGTGCTCATGAACCGGACCGCCGCCCCTGCGGAGGAGGCCGTTGAAAGCGCGCTCCCCACGCCGGAGGGCGCGCAGGAGCAGGCGGCAAATGCGACGGTCACCGCCGCGGCGTCGCCGACCGTGAAAGCCGCCGTTACACCCACGTCGGCGCCCACCGCAACGGCCGCGCCGAGCGCCATGGATGTGCCGACGGGGAAAGCCGCCATTGCGACCGCGGCAGACTCCACCGCAACAGTCGCACCGACCGCCGTGCCGGAATCAGAGGAGCAGGTCGCCGCCGTTACGCCCACGGCAAAAGCCGCCGTGACTGCCGCGGTCGCGCGAACCGAGGCGGGTGCGAGTGAGACGCCGGAGCCGCTCATTCAAAAGGACTTCGCGCCGCTTCTCGAAATCAATGACGATGCGGTCGGCTGGATCTATTCGGAAAATACCACAATCGATTATCCGATCGTGCAGGGTGACGACAACGTGTTCTATCTTGACCACCTGTTCTCACGCTCGTACGGCTTCGCCGGCGCGATCTTTATGGACATCGACAACGCGCCCGATTTTTCTGACTGGCACACGGTCGTTTACGGGCACCACCTCAACAACGGCTCCATGTTCGCCAGCCTCTCTTCCTACCGCGCGCAGGCGTACTACGAGGAGCATCCCGTGATGTACCTCTACACCCCGACCGGCGATTACCGGATCGAGCTCTTCTCCGGCTATGCGCGCGACGCATCCACGATGCCCCACGACTTCGATACGACCGAGGAGTTCCTCACCTACGTCGACCAGATCACCAGGCTCTCCAACTTCACCTCCGACGTCGTCGTCGGGCCCGAAGACCGCATCATCTCCCTCGTCACCTGCTCCTACGTCACCGACGACGCCCGCTTCGTGGTGCACGGCAAGCTCGTTCCGCTGTATGCGGAAGATACGGGGAACGCGGATTGACGCCCGGGGGCTGTGCCCCCGGTATCTCCGCCAAAGGACCGATCGGCCCTTTGGAAGCCCATGCTGAGAAATCAAAATATCCGTCCGTTGGATCGCGCCATTCCTCGCGTGATCCGAATTTCATTGAGGCGCTTTTCTCCAAAAAGGAACGCGGCGGCCGGGGGTTTTGACCCCCGGCCGCTAACGAACGATCATGCATTTTGCTTCCGGCATGGGAAGCCTTAAGGGACTTGTCCCTGAGGCGGGCGCTCGAGGGCGGCACCCTCGGCATCCTGCTCGCTTCCCGCCCGGCACTGCGGGCACAGGCCCTCGAAGACCTTGATGTGGCCGGTGATCTCGAAGCCGGTGCATCTGGCGATGGCATCGTCGGCGGAGCCGTCGTAGGGGACGGGCGCGTCGACGACCCTGCCGCAGCGGGTGCAGATGACGTGGTAGTGGCGGTCGGTGCGCCAATCGAAGCGGTCGACGCCCGGGACGCGCACGTGCCGGACCTCGCCGTTCTCGACGAGCAGGTTGAGGTTGCGGTAGACCGTACCGCGGCTGATGCGCGGGTTTTCCCCGCGCACCTTGAGGTAGATATGATCGGCGGTCGGGTGTTCCCGCATCGCCTGCACCGCGTCGAATACGAGCCTGCGCTGCCTCGTTGAGCGCTGTTTCATCGGGCATGCCCCCGGATCGTTCATTTGCGTTTCCGCGCTACATCATTGTATCGGAAAGCGTCGCCTTGTTCAAGTCGTTGTTCGTTAGCTTCGCGAGCTCCGAGACCTTGTTCATGTCGAGCCCGAGCGCCTCGGTCAAGCGCCGCCCGTATTCCGGATCGGCGTGCAAGGCGTGCACGGCGTGGCGGTACTTGATGTTCTTGGTAACGGGGGCCATGTCGCCGGCGGTGTTCGAGATGAGGATGGCTTTCTTGTCCTCGGTCATTACGCGCCAGAGGTTGCCGCCCGCGCGGAAGCAGTCGTCGGTCGGGTCGTCCTTGGGATCGTAGCGCCACACCGCGCCCTCGTTCTCGAGCGGCGGCTCCGCAACCTCGGGCTGCGCCGTCCAGAAGCCCGCGCTGTTGGGAGAGTACATGGGCGCGGCGCCGTAGTTGCCGTCCACGCGCATTGCGCCATCGCGGTGGTACTCGTTCACCTCGCACTTGGCGCGGTTGACGGGAATGTGGTTGTGGTTCACGCCCAGGCGGTAACGCTGCGCGTCGCCGTAGGCGAAGAGCCTGCCCTGCAAAAACCGGTCGGGCGAGAAGCCGATGCCCGGCACCACGTGCGCGGGGGTGAACGCCGCCTGCTCGACCTCGGCGAAGTAGTTCTCCGGGTTGCGGTTGAGCTCGTAAACGCCCACCTCGATGAGCGGATACTCCGCGTGCGGCCAGATCTTCGTGATATCGAACGGGTTCTCGTAGTGGTTTTTGGCCTGTTCCTCGGTCATGACCTGTATGTACATGGTCCATTTGGGGAAATCGCCTTTCTCGATGGCCTCGAACAGGTCCTTTCCGTGGAACTCGCGGTCCATGCCGTTGATTTGGGAGGCTTCCTCGTTTGTCAGGTTCTTGATGCCCTGCTGCGTCTTGAAGTGGAACTTGCACCACACGCGCTCGTTTTTCGCGTTGTAGAGAGAGAACGTATGCTCCCCGAAGAAGTGCATATGGCGGAACGACGCCGGGATGCCCCGGTCGGACATGACGACCGTGATCTGGTGGAAGCACTCGGGCAGGAGCGTCCAGAAGTCCCAGTTGTTCTGCGCGGAGCGGCGGCCGGTGCGCGGGTCGCGCTTCACGGCGCGGTTGAGGTCGGAAAAGTTGTGCACGTCGCGGATGAAGAAGGTGGGGGTGTTGTTGCCGACCAGGTCCCAGTTGCCTTCGGAGGTGTAGAACTTGGTGGCCACGCCGCGGATGTCGCGCTCGCAGTCCGCCGCGCCGCGCTCGCCCGCCACGGTCGAGAACCGCGTGAACGCCTCGGTGACGGCCCCGGGCTGCAGTACCTTCGCCCTGGTGTACTTTGAGATGTCGTGGGTGACGGTGAGCGTGCCGTAAGCGCCCCAACCCTTCGCGTGCATGCGCCGCTCGGGAATGACCTCGCGGTTGAAGTGCGCCATCTTTTCCATAAGCCAGACGTCCTGCATCACGACCGGGCCCCGGGGACCCGCGGTGATCGCGTTCTCGTTGTCGGCGACGGGCGCGCCCACTTCGTTGGTCAGCTTTTTGTAATCGTCCATATTCCGCCTCCTTATGCTTGATATATCAATCGGCGGGCTTTCGCCCACCGATCAACCTCAGTGGAAGTTTTGCGCGCACATGATGAGGATCCAGGCGTACGCAAGCGTCTTTGGCAGCATCAGCATGCCGATCTTCGGATGCGCGTTCGAAAGCAGCACCACGGGGATGTAGAAGAGGAAGCTCAAAAGGATCGCGAACGGCATGAGCGGAAGGCCCCCGCCCGCCGCGAACAGCGCCGCAACCTGTATTCCCATGAGCAGGAACGGCAAATTCCGGATGACGCCCCACTTGACGGGTGGCTTCTCCCAGAGCCAGCGGTTCTCAGCGGGCAGACAGAGCGCCACGCGCAGGATCACCAGTCCGTAAAAAACTTCTGTCCAGAGCGCGTGGACGCCGGGGTTCAGCAGCATGCCCAGATGCCAGAGAATTGCGTAGAACGCGGTCATCGTGATCGATGTGACGAGTTTCCCGACGCCCAGCGCCGCGCGAAAGCGCGCCGCATCCCCCGTCCAAACCGACGCGATGCGGGGAACCAGGTGGAACGCGTCGCCGCCCGCGAGCACGATCGCCATCCAGCCCGCGAGCGTCCGCGCATACGAGGACGAGCTCCCAAGCATGTAAATGCCCAGTCCCAGCGCAAACGCGAGATAGAGGGAGTCAAACGCCGCCTCAAACAGTCCGAACATCCGCTTCTCACCCGTCATCCTCGCGTTCCCCCTTCGGCTTTGCGATCATGAGGATGTGAACCGTTACCGCCGCGCCGATCCCGAAGAGGAGGAGCGCCAGCCAGAGCTTCTTTGTCAAGGTGACCGATACGGCAAGCATGCCCCAAAGAAACGAGAGGCTCGAAATGACCGTTCCTCTCTTCAGGCCCCGGCGCGCGCGATAGTTCTCGACGTATTCCCGGAAAAGGGGGACGCGCAGGATCAGCGCACGGAGCCTTGGTGCGCCTGCCAGACAACCGAACGCCGCAAGGACGAAAGGCGTCGTCGGCCAAACGGGCAGAAGAAGCCCGATCAGACCCAGCAGCAGCAATATAACGCCCGCGCCCGCCAGCAGAACCCCTTTGATGCCCATCCACACGCTCCTCGGAATATTATTAGGACTTAATCTTAATTATACTTGTTTTTGGGCGCAAGTCAAGGAGTTTTTGCGTTTTGGTTAACGTGCGTTTGATGGAAGTGCGGACCGATATGTGTTAAGATATGATTGCGCGCGATGATGGGCGCACGTTGCAAGGAGGTGGTGAAGAAGGGCTTCCAAATAAGAGAGAAGGAGAGTGACGGCGGTTGAACATGCTCACGGAGAAGCTCAAGGAGGTATTGATTTCTGTCCTTCCGATCACGGTCATCGTGATCATCCTCAATTTTACGATTGCGCCCGTCGGCGCGCTCCTCATGGGACGCTTTCTAATGGGAGCGTTTTTGGTGACGGCGGGACTGGCGGTGTTCCTCGTCGGGGTCGACATCGGCATCACGCCCATTGGCCAAGTTATGGGTTCTGGCATCACGAAGACGAACCGGATCTGGATGGTGATCGCGGGAGGATTGATCCTTGGCTTCTTCGTTTCGGTGGCGGAGCCCGACCTTCACATCCTCGCAGACCAGGTGGCGGCTGTGACGGCGGGGGCGATTTCAAAAATGTCGATCGTACTCGTGGTCTCGGCGGGCATCGGCATTCTCTTGACGGTGGGCTTTCTTCGCATCGTCTTTTCGGTGCCGCTCTACAAGCTCCTTACGGGGCTCTACCTGATCGTGCTCGCGCTTTCTTTTTTTACGTCACAGGAGTTTCTGGCCATTTCGTTTGACGCCTCGGGCGCGACGACGGGGGCGATGACGGTGCCGTTCATTCTCGCGCTGGCCATGGGCGTTTCGTCCATGGAGAAGGACTCCAAGGGCTCGGAGAAGGATGCGTTCGGGCTGGTCGCGATCGCCTCGACGGGTGCGATCATCTCCGTCATGGCGATGTCGATCATCCGGGGACAAGCCGGCGTGGCGGGAGAGCTCTCGACAGGCGGCGCGGAATCTGATACAATCATCTGGCCGTTCATCCAGTCGCTCGGGCACATCGCGATTGAGATCCTGATTGCGCTTCTGCCGATTGTCGCCCTGTTCGTACTCGCGCAGCTGTTTCTGATCCGCTCGTCGAAAAAAACGCTTCGGCGGATCGCGATGGGCATCCTCTTTACATTCATTGGGCTGGTGCTGTTCCTGAGCGGGGTCAACAACGGCTTCATGGATGTGGGGCGCGCGCTGGGCGAGGAGATCGCGCTGTTCGAGTCGAAGGTGCCGCTCGTCGCGGTGGGATTCCTTCTGGGCTTTGTGACCATCCTCGCGGAGCCCGCGGTGCACGTTCTCACAAACCAGATCGAGGACGTGACGAGCGGCTACGTGAGAAAGCGCGTCGTGCTGGCGGCGCTTGCCCTCGGCGTGGGCGTGGCGGTGGCGCTCTCGATGATCCGGATCGCGACGCCCGCCGTCAAGCTCTGGCACTATCTCCTGCCGGGGTACGCGATTTCGCTCGCGCTCATGTACTTTGTTCCGAAGCTCTTTATCGGAATCGCGTTTGACTCGGGCGGCGTCGCCTCGGGGCCCATGACGGCGACCTTCATCCTTGCCTTCGCGCAGGGCGCGGCGGACGCCATCGAGGGCGCGAGCGTCATGGTGGACGGCTTCGGCATGATCGCCATGGTCGCGCTGACCCCCTTGATCGCCCTTCAGGTGCTGGGCGGAATTTTCAAATTGACGGGTGCAAAGCGGGAGGTGAATCAGAAATGACGGGCGATGTTTGCCGCGCCGAGCGGATCTGTGTGATCGTGACGTGCGGACTAGGGAGCAGGGTTCTCAAAACCGCGCGGAAGCTGGGCGCGCAGGGCGGGACGATCCTCCTCGGAAAGGGAACCGCGCGCGGGCGGCTCGTCGATTTCCTCGGGCTGTCAGACGTCAAAAAGGAGATCGTCCACATGGTCGCGAGCCGTGAGACGGCGCGCCGGGCCCTCGAGGCCCTCGACGAGGAATTCTCATTCGCAAAGCCGAATCACGGCATCGCGTTTACAACGCGCGTCGTCGCCCTCGCAGGAAGCCGGAACTGCCGGGATCTGGGTGAGGCGGAGGAAAGAGGGGAGGAGCGGATTATGTTTCACGCGATTACGACGATTGTCGAAAAGGGGAACGCCGAGCTTGTGATCGATGCGGCAACGAAGGCGGGCGCGAAGGGCGGCACGATCATCAACGCGCGCGGCTCGGGCATACACGAGACGAAGAAGCTGTTCAACATGGACATCGAGCCGGAGAAGGAGATGGTCCTCATTCTCGTTGAGGTCGAAAAGACGGACGCGATCGTCGAGGCCATCCGCGCGGGCGCGGGGCTCGACGAGCCGGGCCGGGGCATCCTCTTCGTGCAGGAGGTCGGACAGGCCTACGGAATCGTGAGGTAATATCATGCGCAAGGTAATCGTCTGCAACATGGCTTCTGTCGACGGCTTCTACGAGGGCGAGAACCGGGACCTCGGCGCGCTGTTTCGTCACATGCATCCGGATTACGAAGCCGACGACCTGTTCGATCACTACAATTTGGAGAGGCTTCTTTCCGCGGACACGCTCGTCCTGAGCGGACGGGAGAACTTCATGGGTTTTCGTGACTACTGGCACGGACGGGAGTTCAACGCCGAAGCGACGGACGTTCGCCGGGCCATCGCGGATCAAATGGACGCGATCGAGAAGGCCGTCGTCTCGGACAGGATCGCTCCCGACGAGCGCGCGCCCTGGGGCGACGCGGAAATTGTGCGGCTCGCGCGCGCGAACGAGTGGCTTGCCGAAAAGAAGGCCGCGCCCGGGCGCGACATCCTCATCATGGCCGGCCGGGTCATGTGGAATTCGTTTCTTAAGGCCGGGCTCGTGGACGAAATCCACCTCGCAGTTTTCCCCCTGATCGGCGGCGCCGGCACCAAGCTCTTCGACGAGGCCCCCGACGCGTCGCTCAGGCTCGTCGAAGCGCGCACCCGGCAGGGCTCGGGCATTGTGATCCTCCGCTATGCGGTCGAGCGCGCATAGAACTTTCAACCCGCCATCCGCGCGATGGGCGGGTTTTTTCATGCGGAAACCGAACCGCGCCCGCGCGCGGATTGTCTAATGGGCGAAGTACTTCAAAGAGAATCGGAGGGGTGCGCGATGGCGACGGCGGCGGTCTGCCGGCTGGTGGGGCTTGCGGCGGCGGGCGACGAGCGGGCGTTCGCGGAACTGGTGCGCGCGTCCGAGAGGACGCTGTACGCGGCGGCGCGCGCGATCCTCCTTGAACGATCAGGACGCGCAGGACTGCGTGCAGGAGGCGATCCTGAAGGGCTGGCGAAAGCTTCACACCCTCCGGGACGGATCGCTGTTTCAGACGTGGCTGACCCGCATCACCATCACGACTGCCATCAACATGACCCGCGCCCGCAAGCGCGCCGCGCCGCTCCTCGTCGACGTGCCCGCCCGCGGGGAGCGCGCCGCCGAGCACATGGACGTCCGGCGCGCCGTCGAGGCGCTCGACCGCAAGACGCGCGTATGCACGGTGCTCTACTATTTCGAGGATATGCCAGTCGACGGGATTGCGCGCACGCTGGGCGTCCGGGCGGGGACGGTCAAGTCGAGGCTCTTCCGCGCGCGGGCAAAGCTGAGAGGCGCATTGGAGGGATATGATCATGACGACGAAATTTGATCTTGACAAAGAGAGGATTCGCGCCGCGCGCTGGGAGCCCGGCGAGGGATTTCGGGAGGGAATCGATCGGGCGCTCAAGAATTTGCCTCCCCGGAAGGGGTCTTCCTATGGAAAGCTTGCGCTCGCGGCAGCGGCGGTGGCCGCCGCGCTGCTTTTGACGCTCGCCACGCCGCCCGTTCTGCGCGCGGTGCTCGGTGGCGCGCGGGATACGAGCGTCGCCGCCGCGACCGCCCGGCCCGCCGCGACAGATGAGCTGACGCTCCAGATGGCCGACCTGCTGTATGCCGCACGGCGCAGCCACGCGGTGGATGCGGGCGTCGACTTTCGGGGGATGCGGGTGACCGTCGCTTCCGTGCGTCGTGCGCCCGACAGACGATACACGCCTCACACCCAAGGGTGAGGCGTGCATCGTAGTCGACTGGGCGGGAACGCACGCCTTCGATCCCGCCGAAGCTGCCTTCGCGCTCGTCGTGGACGCGGAGGCGGTTCCGGCGCGCGATCATATGGAGACAGAAGCGGACGGCGCGCTGCGGACGGAGTTCAGGTTTGACATCGACGATTGGGCCTGGGATGCGCGAAAGTCCCTCGAGCTGTGCGCGAAAATCGGCGGGGAAATGCTCTCCATCCCGTTCGAGTACGACCCGGAGAAGGCGTACGCGCAGGCGATTGCCGACGCGCGGGACATGAACGATGCGCGTGCCGCGCTCCGCGAGGCGATGCTGGATCAATTTGAAGAGCTCCGGGCGGGCGCGGTTCCCGCGGGGCTCGAAGTCGCGATTCAGGATCGGCGCTTCACGCTTGTCGGTTTTCTGTACCGGGACGGCGAAATCGGCCTCGTCTACTCCGTTTCCGGGCTCAGGGCGGAATCGGTCGAGGATGCCGGGTATATTGCGCTTCAAAATCTCACCGTGGACGGCGTATGCGCGGGAGACGAGCGGGCTGGTCTTCCCTCGCTCGCGAACGGGGTCTATGAAAACGGCGCCATCTTCCCGCTCGGGCGCGATCCGGCGAATTTGCCGGACGAGTCGCTCATTGCTTTTGATCTCGTGATGGACGAATGGGACGTCCGACGGATCGCCTTCAAATACCGCTGGGCGGATGCGACCTTCGCGCTTCCCGCGGATGCGGGCGAGATGGCGTCGTGGGCCGCGGAGGCCGACGAAAGGAGCGCCGCGCTGTACGGTTCGTACGGGGCCGTCGTCTATCGAGATCTTTCGGATCTGGCGCTTTCACAGGAGATCGACGGCGTGAAGATGACGCTCACCTCCCTCGCTTATGTGAACGGCACGAACACGATGCAGCTTTCCCTCCGGCTCGAGGGCGACGTGGACAGGAGTCGCTACGTGTGGACGGGCGCGCCGACGCTCACCGTCGACGGTCGCATGGCATACCAGACGGAGGGAGAAACCGAGAACGCCGCATTCCAGCGCTTCGACTATAACCCGCTCATCGGTATCGCGGAATTCCAAAAGGGAGAGTCGTACGTCCTTACCTTCCCGCTCTACGACGCAGCGGCGACACCGCACGAAGTTCTGTTCGCGCAGCCCGTCCGGACCCTGACGTTTGAATTCTCGCTCGACGCGGACTGAGAAAACAGAAGAACCGCCGACCCTTTCCAGGCCGACGGTTCTTCGTTCGCTACCGCGCGAGTCTGTAGATTTCAAGCACGTCCTGCCAGTAGAGCTTCTTGAGCCCGCCGATGGGGGATTCTTCCCCGAACGCTTCGCCGGTCGCCTTTTTGGCCATGCGTTCAAGCTTCTCCGGCCCGATGCCGAGCTCGGAAAGCGTCGCGGGCAGGCCCATGCGCCGGAAGAACCGCCGCAGCCGGTCGATGCCATCGAGGATCAGAGCCTCGGGGTCGCGCAGCGAACCCTCGACGCCCATGACGTTCGTCGCGAACTGCGCGAACATCGGGATATTGTCCCTGTAGACGTATGTCATCCACGCGGGCGTCAGAACCGCGAGTCCCGCGCCGTGCGCCACGTCGTAGATCGCGGAGAGTTCGTGTTCCATGCCGTGGCACGCCCAATCCTGTCGGCGGCCCATGCCCACGAGCCCGTTGTGCGCCACCGTGCCCGAGAAGCCCACCTCGCTCCACGCGTCGTAGTTCGCGGGGTCGTCGAGCACCAGCGGCGCGTTTTTCATGATGGTCTTGAGGGTCGCCTCGCACAAGGCGTCGGTGAGATCGGTGTGGAGCGTGTTCGTAAAGTACCGCTCGAACACGTGGCTCATCATGTCCGCCACGCCGTTTGCGATCTGGTTTTTGGGGAGGGTAAAGAACAGCTCGGGGTTCATGACGCTCAGAAGCGGCCTCAGGCGCGGGCTTCCGTAGCCGTACTTGAGCTGTTTCTCCTCGTTTGTGATGACGGTGTCTCCGCTCGCCTCGCTGCCCGCCGCCGGGATCGTAAGGACGACCGCCACCGGCAGCGCCTTCTCGATCTCCTTGCCTTCCTCGTAGACCTCCCACACGTCGCCGTCATAGTACACGCCCATTGCGATGGCTTTGGCGGAGTCGATGGCGCTTCCGCCGCCCACCGCGAGGATGAGATCGACGTTCTCCTTCTTGCAAAGAGCGATGCCCTCGTGAACAAGCGATAGCCGGGGGTTCGGCTTCACGCCGCCGAGTTCCACAAAGTCAACGCCCGCGTCGTTGAGGGACTTGACCACGCGATCGTAAAGTCCGCTCCTTTTGATGCTCCCGCCGCCGTAATGGAGGAGCGCTTTCTTGGCGTGAGGCTTCAAAAGTTCGCCGATCCGGCTTTCCTCGCCGCGCCCGAAGAGCAGGCGCGCCGGGGAATAGAAATCAAAGTTCAGCATTCGCATATCCTCCTAAAAACCGGTCTTGTCAGGGTCGGACGACAGGCCCGCGCAGCCCGCCGGGAGTTCCGAAATGATCCTGTGGTCCTCGTCCGTCAGCTCGAAGTCAAACACGTCGAGGTTCTCGCGAACGCGCTCCGGCGTCTTGGACTTCGGGAGCGGCAGATAGCCCCGCTCGAGGCTCCAGCGCACGCAGATCTGCGCCACGGTTTTGCCGTGCGCTTCGGCGATCATCTTCATTTCCGGCACGTCGAAGATTTTGCCGCTGCCGAGCGGGCTATAGGCTTCGAGCAGCATCCCCTTCTCGCGGCTGTAGCCGACCGTGGCTTCCTGGGTGTCACCCGGGCAAAGCCGGATCTGGTTGACCATGGGCGCGATTTCGGCGGTCTTGAGGAGCGGTTCGATGTGGCGCTCGTGGAAGTTCGAGATGCCGATGGCGCGCACGCGCCCTGCGCGGTAGAATTCCTCGAACGCGCGCCAGGTGCCCGCGTTGGCCTCCCGCCATTGGTCGCGGAACTTCATCGGGTTCGGCCAGTGGATGAGGTAGAGGTCGAGATAGTCGGTTCCAAGCCGCTTGAGGGACCCCTCGAGCGCCGCCTTCGTGTTCTCGTAGCCGTGCATCTCGTTCCAAAGCTTGGTGGTGAGGAAGATCTCCTCGCGCGCGACGCCGGATTCCCTGATCGCTCTTCCGACGCTCTCCTCGTTTCCGTAGATCGCCGCGGTGTCGATGTGCCGGTAGCCCATCTCGAGCGCCGCGCGCGTGGCGTCGACCGCCACCGGGCCGTCGGGAATCTGCCATGTGCCAAAGCCGATCGACGGGATGGAAATGCCGTTTGAAAGTTCATAGAACTTTGCCGCCTTCATGTATATCACTCCTCTCGGCGGTTTCATGCCTATATTATAAACCATGGGGAGGAAGGAATGTCAACCGGGCGGCGAATTTTTGGGGTTATCCCTTGATCGAGACGCAGAAATCCCCCGCCGTCCATTGCATGAGGTTGTTCCGGTAAGGGAATCCACCCGCCTCCGACGCCTCCAGTTCGTCCGTCATGTGCGTTGCCTCCGTGCGCGCAGATCCGGGTCGTTCGCCTCGGCGATCAGCTTCCTCCACCGCGCCGTGTTTTCGCCGCCCATGACATTCAAGGGCTGTACAGACGGCTTCCGCCCGTTTTCAGCGCGCGGCACGCCTCCCGAAGGCCGTCCGCGCACTTGCCCTGCATGCTTTCAAAGTCCGCGATTTTCATTGCGACGGGCGCGCCGCGCCTCGGGCAGACCATGCCTCGGCGACGAGCCTGAGCCCCTTGTCGAAGCGGGAAAGCGGTCGCGTCAACCGTCGGTTGTAAAACGGAAGTGCTTGACAGCCTGGGCCGCGCCGGGTATACTTTTCTCATCAAACGATGAGGTGTGTGCCGTGATCAGGTAGTCCGATCTTCGAGGCGTCAGGCGCCGGCTATGCCGGAGCTTTGCGCATGTTGAAAATCGGATGGCACGGCATATGGCATGAACGCGCGCGCGGCATGCCGCACTGTGTTCGCATCCCTTTTTCAACGCGAAGGGGATGCTTTTTTGCGTCCATTCTCACGGGGGAGGGAGGTGAAGCACATGAGGCATGCGCGGAATGCGTTCAGCGGCATGCTCCATGCAAGGGTCGTCGCGCGGCGGAAAACCGGCCTTGCATGGAGCGAATAGAACCGGTGGTCCGCTTCGCGGGCCCCTGCATCCTGCATTTTTCTAAAATGAAGGAGTGGGCGCCGCGTGAAGCAGGAAATGATCAAACCCTACAAGCGCTCGATGTCCGTGGCCTATGCGCCCGGAGACTATACGACGCGCGAACTCATCCGGGCGAGGCCCGGAATCGTACGGGCCGTGTACGCGCACCCCAGGTGCGATGCGCAGGCGGAGACGGAGGCGCTCTGCCGCGCGTGGAGGATTCCCTTCCACATCAGCGGGCGGTACTTCAGCCTCATCAATCAACGGGAGAATACATACATGCTCGCGGTGTTCGCCAAGTACGCGGCGGCGATCGCGGACGACGGACCCCACATCGTGCTCGTGGGCGTTACGGACGAGGGGAACCTCGGGGCCATGCTCCGGACGGCGCTCGCCTGCGGGGTGCGGGACGTCGCCGTCGTCGAACCCGCGGCGGATGCGTTCCATCCGCGCACGATCCGCGCCTCGCGCGGCGCGCTGTTCTGGCTGAACGTTCAGGCGTTCGACACGTTTGAAGCGTACCGCCTTGCACACCCCGCGCACGCGCTCTATCCGTTCATGCTCGGCGCAGGCCGGTCCCCGGACGCGGCATCCTGCCCGGATATGCGCTTCTCCCTCATCTTCGGAAACGAGTCGACGGGCCTGCCCGCCTCGTTCTCTGACGTCGGCGAGGTGATTACGATCCCGCAGACCGCGCACGTGGATTCGATGAACGTGGCGGTGGCGATGGGGATCGGTACCTTCATCTTTGCCCGGAAAAACGGACTCGTGTAGTCTGTCATGTTGACCGGGGCGGCTGCGCGCCGCCCCTCTTTGATCTGATCTTCCGCGAGGACGGGGAGTGCGGCATCATGGTTCGAGCGCGGCCCCGAGGCGCGCGCCGAGCGCCTCCGCCGGGATTGTCTCCTGCTCCATGCTGTCCCGGTGGCGCAGGGTCACGGTATTTTTCTCGAGCGTGTCGTCGTCGACGGTGACGGCGAAGGGCGTGCCCACGGCGTCCCCGCGCCGATAGCGCCGCCCAATGTTGCCCGCTTCGTCGTACGTGGCCGGGAATTTTCGCCGCAGCTCCTCGTAGAGGGCGCGCGCCCTTTCCCCGTGCTTCTTTTTGATGAGCGGCAGAATGTTTATCTTGATCGGCGCGAGCCGGGGCGCGAGCTTCATCACCAGCCGCTCGCCCTCCTCCACCAGCCCCTCGCAGAGAAGCGCGAGCGCGACGCGGTCCGCGCCGCAGGTGGATTCCACGACGCGGGGGAGGTATCTTTCGCCCGTCGCTTCGTCGCGCGCCTCCATGCTCCGCCCGGACAACTCCTGATGGCGTGAAAGGTCGAAGTCCCCCCGATTGTGGGTGCCGTTCACTTCACCCCAGCCGAAGGGGAAGAGGTACTCGATGTCGCACGCCGCCTTGGCGTAGTGCGCGAGCTTCTCGTGGTCGCGGAAGCGCAGTTTCTCGCGCGACAGGCCGAGGGAAACGAGAAAGTCCATGGCGAAACGCTTGAACTCCTCGTAGTACGCTTCGTCTGTGCCGGGCTTTACGAACATCTGGTATTCCATCTGCTCGAACTCGATGGTGCGGAAGGTAAAGTTGCCGGGGGTGATCTCGTTTCGGAACGCCTTTCCGATCTGCCCGACGCCGAAGGGCGGGGCGCAGCGCCCGACGCGCGCGAGGTTGAGGTAATTGACGTACTCGCCCTGCGCGTTCTCCGGGCGCAGGTAGATGGTGTCCGCGCCTTCCTCGGTGACGCCGCGCCGCGTGGCGAACATGAGGTTGAATGTGCGGATGTCGGTAAAGTCGCTCCGCCCGCAGCGAGGGCAGGGCACGCGGTTCTCGCGGATGAAGGCAAGCATCGCGGGGAGCGTCATTGCGTCCGGGTGCGCGGCGGGGTCGAAGTCCGCAATGAGATTGTCCGCCCGGTGCCGCGATTTACAGCTTTTGCAGTCGAGAAGCGGGTCGGTGAAGCCGTCGAGGTGTCCGCTCGCCTTCCAGACCATGGGGTTCATGAGGATGGCGGAATCGAGCTCGAAGCTCTGGTCCCGCGCCTGGATGAACGCGCGTCGCCATTCGTCCTTGACGTTATTTTTAAGGCGCGCGCCGAGCGGGCCGTAGTCCCACGTGTTCGCGAGCCCGCCGTAGATCTCGCTCCCCTGAAAGACATAGCCATAGTGATTTGCGTATCCGACGATCTGATCCATTGTCATGCCCGTTTCCTCCTTCTGAAGATAAAAAAACATCCCAAGCGCTCGCTTGGGACGAATTTTTTGATAAAATCCGCGGTGCCACCCGCATTCAGATGAACTGCTCTTGATGGGTACGGAAAGTCTCGATACCCCGCTCCACGGTAACGGGAAGCTCCCGGCGGCGTCTACTCGGTTGCCCGTTCGAGCCGCGGCTCAAGGGCGCCTTCCCCGCCGCCCTCATGAAGATTTGCACCGTCCATCTTCTCTCTGAAAATCGGGCGCGCGGCTACTGATCCCTCTCGCAGCCTGTCGCGTATCAAATTTTGCCCAGTATACCATGGGTCGAAAGGGATGTCAATATCGGTCTTGACAATCCGGGTCCGCTGTGCCATAATATATCAGTCTGCTCCGACGGGCAGCCGCTTTTCTGTCCCCGTAGCTCAGCAGGATAGAGCGTTCGCCTCCTAAGCGAAAGGCCTTGGGTTCGAATCCCGACGGGGACGCCATCAATACCGACATTAGTTGGTGCAAATAAGCTCGCCGGTTGCGGCGGGCTTTTTTGTATGCCTGCAAATCGCCCTGAAATACTGGCCTTTCGGCGCTCTTTTTGCAGGAATACACGGACGGGCTCACAGGCGGCATTTTGACGTTCGCGTGCGACAGAATCATGCGCCTCGCGGGCACTCAAAAATACACGATCTCCAAAGGCTCCCGTGTAATCGTGCAATGATGCACCCACCTACTTTCGGGATGAAGTAATGGGCCATAGCATGTGCTTTTCGTTGCTCTCAATATGTATCACCACGCAAATAGGTCGCTGCCCCGCCATTATTTCTTGCATTCTTTGACATTCGAAGATATAATACTGCATAGGCAATATGTGGATATGAGGGTACTCAAATGGCAATTAAGCAAACCATTTGGTCCTTGGATGAGAAGAAAGAACTTCTGACGGCTGAGCTACTTAGCGAAAATGAACTTGAGGGCTTGATCTCCGAGCATATCAGTTTACTGAGCGAGAATTGGATGATCGTCGGGCGGCAAGTGATCACGTTGTTTGGCGGCAGGATTGATCTGCTTTGTATTGATATGGGCGGGAATCTCATAGTCGTGGAGCTCAAGAAAAACATGACGCCGCGCGAGGTTACTGCACAAGCACTAGACTATGCTTCGTGGGTTAAATCCGTCGATGCCGACCAACTTGCCGAAATCTACCTGAAATTTTCAAAAGGCGAAGACTTGAGTGCCGCCTATAAAAAGCGATTCGGCAAAGAGCTTACGGAAGAAAATGATGACCGTGATGTTCAGATTGTCATCGTGGCCACAAATATGGACGGCAGCACAGAACGGATCATACGTTATTTGCAAGGGTATGGCATTGGCATAAACGTGCTTTTCTTCAATGTGTTCGCCCATCAAGGGCAGCGCTTTTTAAGTCGTGCGTGGATGTTTGAAGAAGATACCATCGTGAAGCCTCATGAAACCTCATCGCGTACCTGGAACGGTGAATACTATTTTGCTTATGGCGTTGATGCCATGCGTTCATGGGATGATGCTATGAAGTATGGCTTTGTCTCTGCGGGCGGCGGTTCATGGTATACGAATACAATGCTAAACCTTGAGCCAGGCAATCGCGTGTGGGTCTATATTCCCCAGGGGGGCTATGTGGGAGTAGGAACCGTCACAGAGCCAGCAAAGCCAGCTCGTGAGGTTCAATTTGAGCAAAACGGTGAGGAAACGAGCTTCTTTGATTTGCCCTTGACGGCAAAATACCATAAAGATGCTCCGCAAGAGAAGGAGGAGTTCCTTGTCAAGGTCAAATGGGATAAGGTGATTCCGAAGAACAAAGCGGTTTCTGAATATGGCTTCTTCGCTAATCAAAACACCGTCTGCCGCCCTAAGACCGACAAATGGGATTTCACAATCCGTCGGCTCAAGGAGCTGTGGAGCATCGAATAGAACCGTCCTTCCCTTTTATAGGCAAAAAATCCGGCGCAGTAGCCGGATTTTTTACTATTCTTGCTTACTTGTCTGCGTCCTCTATGGATGCCGCACCCTTCTTGCCCTTACCCTTGCGCGTGGGCATCTTGGCCGGTTCATTATTCTCGAGCTGCGCCACAGCTTCCGCCGTGGTCTCTGGCATAGTTGCCGATTGCTCCTGCTCTACCGTGATTACAACCAGCCGTCGCTCGCCTTCGACCTCGGTGATCTCGGCCTTGATGATCTCTCCGTTCGCCATGGCCGCCGCGATGTCGGCCACCGGCTCGCCAGCGGCTTGTGCGTCCTCTAGCGCTTGAGCGAATGCCTCCGCCACCGATGTGGGATGTTCCTCGGTCGCCAGCTCGTCCAGCGGCTGTGGCTCCGTCTCCATTTCCCCCTCCACCACCGTCGCCGGTGCCGCTTCTTGTGGCTGTGCTTCTTGGGTCAAGGGCTTCCGGGTTTTCCGCTCCCGCGTCTGCGGGAATTCCTCGGGCAGCACGCCCGGCTCGAACATGATCTTGAAGGTGATTGCGCCATTCAGCGGTACGTCAAATTTGAAGTCCTGATACTCCAGCTTCTTGAGGTCGTCCGGGATTTCGATATTCCTGTACCGCTTGATTTCCTTGCCCTCCACCAACAGGCATACCGGAACCGCGTCCCTCAGTTTCGCCGTGAGCTTGCCCATTTCCATGATTCGTTCCTCCCGTTCATTGTTGTATTCCGTGCCTTGAAGCTCTGTCAGCTTACACATTCACGGGTGGAAAGCAAGGCTTTTCGCGAAGAAAAGCAAATGAAGATTCCGCACTCTACACGCCCACCAACGCCGTTTTTCGACGTCGAGGGCGGGCATCTTGGTCATGCTTACGTCAAAAACGCACCACACTGGCGTTGGTGGCGCGATATGGCAGGGTATGCTTTCGTAATAACCGTGCCCCTTCTTTTTCAGGGAGCTGTCTGCTGTCTGCCAAAAGGAGGCAGCTGCATGAGAAATATACCGGTGGATTTGTATAAAGGGAACCTATCGCTTTCCGAGCGCCTTATAAACGAGGCACGGACTACGCCCGAACTATGAACCAAATCGTAGAAATCGAAGGGAGAATCAGAGCCGTGATACCCAAAATGCATGAGGAATTGCTGCGGCAATTCGTAAGCACCCAAGCCGATCTGGCCGCGGCATCATGCCTGGAGGGTTTCATCTCTGGCTATCGGCTGGGCATGCAATTCATGCTGGCCGCATTCCTCGACGACGACAGATGTTTACGCCTATCGACGAATAATCAAGGGGACACAAAAGCCCGGCGCTGTTGCCGGGCATTGTTGTCTGTGCCTTTTCAATGGTACGTCGCAGGCAGGCTTGTTTGCTCGTTGTTATTGCGATCACTTCCGTGTCCACATTACCCCAACTCCGCCATAATCGCTTTGAAGCTTTCCATGGCGGTTTCGAGGTTGTCGATGATATCACCTGCAAGAACATCGGGGTCTGGCAGGCTATCCAGGTCGGCAAGGGACTTGTCCTTGATCCAGAAGATGTCGAGGCTCGTCTTGTCGCGTTCCGTAATTTGCTTATAGGTGAACTTGCGGAAACGCCCGTCCGGATTCTCCTCGCTCCATGTTTCGTGCCGCTCATGACGGTTGGCGGGATTATAGCAGTCGATGAAATCCTGCAAGTCGGCAAAGGTCATCGGGTTCTGCTTCAGCGTGAAATGCACGTTCGTGCGGAAATCGTATACCCACACCTCTTTGGTCTGCGGGTTGGGGCTTGGCGGTCGGCGGTCGAAAAAGATAACATTCGCCTTAACGCCCGGCTTGTAGAAGATGCCCGTCGGCAAGCGGAGAATGGTGTGGAAATCGGTGACCTCCAGTAGCTTCTGCCGCACGGTTTCACCCGCACCGCCTTCAAACAGCACGTTGTCCGGCACGACAACCGCCGCCCTGCCGTTGCCTTTGAGTATCGTGTGGATATGCTGCACAAAGTTCAGCTGCTTATTGGAGCCGGTCGCCCAGAAGTCCTGACGGTTATAAACCAAATCCTCGGTTTCCTGTTCGCCCTCATCATTGGTGAATGTCATCGAGGACTTCTTGCCGAACGGCGGGTTTGTGAGGACATAGTCGAACCTCTCGCCGGGGTCGGCAAGCAGAGAGTCGTTTCTGGTAATCGGCGGTTCGCCCTCAATCTCGCCGATGTTGTGAAGGAATAGGTTCATCAGACACAGGCGGTAGGTGCTCTGAACGAGTTCCCAGCCGCGAAACGCTCCGCTTTTCAGGAAAGCACGCTGCTCACGGTTAAGCTGATAATGCTTCGAATCGGTCAAATAATCGTACGCCGCGAGGATAAACCCTCCCGTGCCGCAGGCTGGATCGACCACGGTTTTCATCGGCTCAGGACGCATACACTCGACGATTGCACGGATGAGCGCACGAGGCGTAAAGTATTGTCCCGCGCCGCTCTTCACGTCTGCGGCGTTCTTTTCAAGCAGCCCCTCGTAGATGTCGCCCTTGACGTCGGCGGACATCGACACCCAACTTTCCGCGCCAATCATCGTGACGATGCGCTTCAGGTAAGCAGCATTGCTGATCTTATTCTGTGCCTTGGTGAAGATGCGACCGAGCGTTCCGGGCAGCTTGCCGAGTTCCTCGAGCGTCTTGACATACTGCGTTTCAAGCTCCGCTCCGGCAAGCGGCGCGAGTTTGCCCCAAGCATAATCCGCAGGGATTCCGAGGCTGCGGTTGTACGGCGGCTTGGCGTATTCATCAGCCATCTTCAGGAAAATCATATAGGTCAGCTGTTCGAGGTAGTCGCCGTAGCTCACGCCGTCGTCGCGCAGTACGCCGCACAACCCCCATACTTTATCGACAATCGCCGAAGCGTTAATTTCGCTCATTTCCGTTTCCTCCTTGCGCTTGTGGTCTGTGTCGCGGCGGTCGCTTTTTCTGCCTTTATTCGTTCGAGCAGTTTCTCGGCGGGTTCGTCGTTCGGGTCTTGCGGAACAAGTTCCCCGGCAAATGCCCTTTTCAATATGCTCTGCCGCAAAGCCTGTGCCTTGGCAAGGTTCTCGTCAACAATCTGCTCCAGTTTGTCGCAGACCGACAAGCGGGATTCGATAGCAGATACAATTTCAGCTTGCTCTGCATCAGAACAGAGCGGAAATGGATACCGAGCCAGCTTTTTCCCATTAATATTGGCTTGATTAACGCCGTCCGTTTTCGCGATTTTTCCACACTTGCGGGCATTTGGACTGTTTAAGTAATAGTTCAGGTAGCTTGCGTTAATATAACTAATTTGATTGACACGCATAAGGTAACCAGCGAAAATCGATGGAATACTTGAGTTGTAAATCGCAGTCTTTCCAACTAATTCTGAGCTGTTTGTCCTATTGAACAGAACATCGTTCTTTATTAGCAGATATTTTTCAATTTCTGCATCATCATTAGAATAAGCCAAATCATCGTATACAAGTGAGCAATTCTGAATATTTCCCATTCGAAGAACTACTACCTTGCCGGATTTTTCAGACTTGGCAGAAGTTCCGTATTCAATACCCTTTGAAAGACTGCCAACACTTATCCAAGCCCAATCATTAGGTATATCATAGATTGGGAATTCCGTATCTATACCGCAAGCGTTTATTCTACTACATTCCTTCCGGGCGGAAGACATAAAAGCCCCGTTAATGAACTCTTTGCTATATATGTGAGTTTTGCGCCATTCTTCTGTCAACTTCCCCTCAAACGCCCACTTCAGCACCGCTTGGCGATACGTTCGCAGTTGCTGACGCACGGTCTGCAAGACCTCCACACCCTTGTCCAGTTCGGAGAACAGCGCGTCGATTTTGGCGACGATGCGGTGTTGCTCGGCAAGGGGTGGGAGCGGAAAATCTAAATTCTTGACTGCATCGACTGTTACCGCACTAAAGGTAGTTCCAGTACCTTGGCCAGAAAACACGGGTTCTATCTGTTTGAAAAAGTAAAGGACATAACGAGCTAATATTCCTCCGAGCGGTCGAATGGCATTCAAGCCACGACCTATAGATACAGTTTCTCTGGCAAGATTTGTCGGGCCAACAGGCGCACGAACCGAAAGCAATATATCTCCACTTTTGGCTACTTTCTTAGGTTCAGTACAGTAAACACGATTCGTAGGATAAAGTTGTCCAAAGTCTGCTTTGCCTTGGAAAAACGGCAGACCGTTGCCATCCTCGTTATAGTATTTGGACTCTGGCGATTGCCCTGCAATCACAATATTAGCTTCAACAAGCGGGCAATGTGTCCACCCTTGTGGCAAAGCCATTCTCTCTTCTCCTTATGCCGCAAGAGCGAGGTTCATCTCGTCAAGCAGAGTTTCGTATTTATCACCGAACAGTTGATAGAACTTGCCAAGGCCGCCATGGTCAACGAACGGCGTGAGATCGAAGTCCTCTTTGGTTATCACGAGCGATTCGGAGATGAAGTCCTTCACCCACCGAAGCCATGTCATCTGCTCCTCGGTGAACTGCCCGTGTCCGGCGTTCTTGTCGAACACCCATTTCTTGAAGTTGAAGTCCACGATTACGCTGTAGGGCTTCAGTTCGGCGGTCTGCCCCAGTTCAAAGCGTATCAGCGACACGATGTCAATTAGCTTGTTTATCAGCGACTTGGCCTTAACATCATTCTTGCGGACGATGGTGTACGCGCTCCACAGCCGCTCCGGAGAAACGCCCGCCTTTTGCATACCGTCATAGACTTCCTCGATCATTTGATAGGTCACCGGGCGGGTGCGCCACGCGCCTGTGTAGAAGATCGACAGTGCGGTGATTTCGTCTTTGTTGTCCTCGATGAACTTGCGGAACGAGGCGATATATTCATTCGCCTTGGTTTCGTAGTCGCCGCTCCAAGCCGCGATGTTCACCGTGTCCAGGTTTATGTTGTCAATGATTTGGTCATGGGCTTTGCGGGCGGTTTCCACAAACTCGCGCAGTTTCGGGTTGTTGAAAGGCTCGGTTGCCGCTTTAGCGAGTTCCTCACTTGTCTTGCCGCTGCTTGCTATGAAGTCCTCGTCAAAGGCGTTCAGGAGCGACTTGGCTACATCGGCAAGGGTAATGCCGCCGGAAGTGCTCGTGAATTTTGTTTTCTCTGCGGGAGTTAGCTGCTTATCGAGCCGCGTCAAACGTCCTGCAAGCGTGGTCAATGTGTCCTCGCTGTTGTCACCCATTACGACATTCAGCATCAGGTCTTTCAGGCTCACGCTCGGTTGGCGTTCGAGCGGACGGGAATCGGTTTTCAGCGATTGCGTGACACCGACCGCGTCAATGATGACAAACCGCTCTTTGTTGCCGACAGCCGACGGCGAAACATTCTTCAGGTCGTTCTCAGAGAGGGTGCGCGTGCCGCGCCCTTTCATCTGCTCAAAATAGTTGCGACTGCGGACATCGCGCATAAAGAGCAAGCACTCAACAGGCTTCACGTCCGTGCCGGTGGCAATCATATCAACTGTGACAGCTATGCGCGGGTTATGACCATTGCGGAACTCGGACAGAATGGTTTCCGGCTTGTCTGCTCCATAGGTGATTTTGCGGCAGAACTCATTGCCGACACCGAACTCGTCGCGCAGGATCTGAATGATGTCGTCGGCATGGCTGTCAGTCTTGGCAAAGACAATCGTCTTCGGTACTTCCGTTCTGCCGGGGAATATCTCGGTCAGCAGCTTATCTTTGAACGTGCGAATGACGGTGCGGATTTGGCTCTTGTTCACCACATCGCGGTCAAGCTGTGTCCCGGCATAGGCTTCATCCTCATCGAGCATCTCCCACCGCTTTCTGCGGGTCAAGCGATCGCGCTTCTCAACCACTTGCTTGAGGATGGTTGCGCCGCCTTTGGTTATCGCCGTTTCGATGATGAAGGTATCGAAGCCGACATTGACATTGTCAAGAACGGCTTGCTCGTGGGTGTATTCACTGACCACATTCTCGTTGAAGTAGCCGAACGTTCGCTTGTCGGGCGTGGCGGTCAAGCCGATTTGGAAAGCGTCAAAGTAATCGAGCACCTGCTGCCAGATGTTATAAATGGATCGGTGGCATTCGTCTATGATAATGAAGTCAAAGAACTCCGGCGGGTACTTGGCGTTGTACTGCACCTCGCGGGGTCTGCCGGTCGTCTTGCGTTCATTGGGGTTTTCTTCTTCAAGGGACTCATCCAGTTCCTCGCTGCGCAGGATGGAGTACATCCGCTGTATCGTGCTGATGCAAACCTGCGCCGATGACGGGATAGACGGCGAGTTCAGTCGGCGGACATCGTAAAGTTCCGTGAACAGCCGTTGGTCATCTGTCGGTGTATAGCCACGGAATTCAGACTCTGCCTGAACGCCGAGGTTCTTTGTATCCACAAGGAATAGCACCCGTTTGGCACGGGCGAATTTCAGTAAGCGGTAGACGGTCGTTATCGCCGTGTAGGTCTTTCCGGCACCGGTAGCCATCTGAATCAGCGCACGGGGTTTGTTTTCACCAAACGACCGCTCCAGGTTCAGAATAGCCGTGGTCTGGCAGTCGCGGAAGCCAGTGTTATCAAACGCGGGAAATGACCGCATTCGATTACGGAGAGTATCGGTGTCGGTCAACCAGTCGCGCAGGGTTTCCGGGCGGTGGAAAGAGAACATCTCGCGGGAGCGGGCGTTAATGTCGTTATAGTCGGTAAAGCGGGTTATGATCCCTGTGGACTCGTAAGCAAAGCGAATATTGACACCGCCGACTGCCCATCGAACGCCGCTTGTGGCGTACCGCTGTGATTGCGCTTCATGGACGGTAATGTTCTGACCTTCCTCGGCTCGTTTAGCTTCAACGACCCCGACAGGCTTTCTGTCCACGAATAGCATATAGTCCACCGGACCCGAATCCGTGTGGAATTCGCGCACAGCAACACCCAACTTGGCGGCAGGGTTAAACGCACTCATATCCTGCACATCCCAGTCAGCGGCGGTCAGCTTCTTATCTATTTCGATTCGCGCTTTTGCTTCCGGGGTCATTGAGTTCACCTGCTTTCAAGTCTTTGATTTGGTTTGCTTGTCACGGTAACGCCGCATCTCGATCAATCTTATACCTGCGCTAAAAAGGCACCCGATGCCAAGTGCTCATGGGGTGCCATTCGACATCCTGTGAAAGGTACACTGCTCACGAGCATACCATATTAACTATTATAACGGACTTATCGCCATATTTCAATCTTTATCCAAACTATTTCCGGTACGCAGTGCGTAAATAACGGCATTAGATGTATATTTTACGTACAAGGAAAGATTTAATTACTCCTCCTGCTGCAGCATGGAGTACTATACCGGAAACTGGGGAAGTCTGATCGGTCGGGAGTATTCGCTCTGTGAAAGGTGCATTGCATAACTGAAAAGAGATATCATTGTCAACATGATGGATAGCCCGAAGTTGGATAGCCCGAAGTCCAGCTTATGAAGTTTGCTTATGTCTTTTCAAATGGTACGTTGCAGTCGCCGCATACCACGTTAACCTGCTTCGTCGCCCGGATGATCGCGCCGCATACCGGACCGACGCACTTGATGCTCCGGTTCTTGCTGGTCTTGCGCCCTCCCCGGATGGTGGTAGTGGCGGGCGACTCGTCGCTATCATCGCGCTGGAGGTGGCTGTTACCTGCAGAAGCGTCTTATGCCGTGCTGCTCTCATGCCACCGCAAATGACATGTCCAAAAGCGCCTGCCGGATCATTTCGTTCGCCGGGATATGAATATCCAGCCAATGCTTCCGGGCTGATTGCGGCAAAACGACCGGCATCCTATCGTGGATAAAGGCAATGCCGGGTGCTACTTCGCGGGTGAGTATCGCGAACACGGGAAGTCCCTTCTCAAT
>JAEZRP010000003.1 GCA_023444095.1 Bacillota bacterium | reverse complement strand
CGGATGACGAAGTCTGCGTCAACGTCGGTTACAAGGCAGACGGATTGGTTAAGAAATCTGACCTCTCCTCAACCGATGTCAAGATTGGCGACGAGATAGAAGTCGAAGTAGTCAAGGTCAACGACGGTGAGGGCAACGTGGTGCTCTCCCAGCGGAATATCGTCAACAAGAAGAACTGGGACGAGATCGTCGCGAAGCATGAAGCGGGCGAGTTCGTAGAGGGCGTCGGCAAGGAAGCCGTCAAGGGCGGCCTGCTCGCGGACGTGATGGGCATTCGCACCTTCATCCCCGCCTCCCAGCTCTCCATGCGCTACGTCGAGAAGATCACCGAGTTCGTCGGCCAGGGGATGAAGCTCAAGATCATCGAGGTCGACAAGGCGAAGAAGCGCATCGTCGCCTCCCGCAAGGCCGTTCTCATCGCCGACGAGGCGGAGAAGAAGCAGGCCGTGTGGGACACGCTTAAGGAAAAGGAAGGCCAGGTCGTCGAGGGCACGGTCCGCAGGCTCGCGGACTTCGGCGCGTTCGTCGACATCGGCGGCGTGGACGGGCTCGTGCACGTCACCGATCTCAGCTGGGGCCGCGTGCATCATCCCTCCGAGGTCGTGGCAATCGGCGACGTGATCCAGGTCAAGGTCCTCAAAGTGGAACCGGAGCGCGAGCGCGTCTCCCTCTCCTACAAGCAGACCCGCCCGCGTCCGTGGACCGTCGCCGCCGATAAGTATCTGGTCGGCTCGGTCGTCGAGGGCAAGGTCGTTCGGATCACCACCTTCGGCGCGTTTGTGGAGCTTGAGCCCGGGCTGGACGGCCTGGTGCACATCTCCCAGTGCGCGCTCACCCGCATCGCGAAGGTCGAGGACGCCGTAAACGTCGGCGACATCGTGCGCGTGAAGGTGCTGGATGTGAACACCGAGGCGAAGCGCATCTCCCTCTCCATCCGCGAGGTGCTGGAGGACGAGGCGCTGACCAACATGCCAGCCCCGGACGAGTACGCGATCGCCGCGGACGACATGCTGGATCAGGAGATCCCCGAGGAATAACCAATAGAAAAGGCGCGGGAGCAATCCCGCGCTTTGTCATGTTTGATCGGTTTCGTTTACAGCCGGAAGTCCCGCCGTCCGGCCGCGATCTCGTCGAGATTTTTCTCGACCAGCGCGCGCACCTTCGCGCTCGGGATTCCGGGGATGTTCTGCGCAATCAGCCGCTCGCCCACGCGGCGCGTGTCGGGGGACGCGTAATCCATGAGGTATTCCTTGAGCGTCATGAGCGCATTCGGATGGCAGCAGTTCTGAATCTGTCCGGTCTTGACGAGGCTCATGAACCGATCGCCCGTGCGGCCCTCGCGGTAGCAGGCCGTGCAAAAGCTGGGGATGTACCCGAGCTTCATGAGCCATTTGACCACCTCGTCGAGCGTGCGCCGGTCGCTCACGTCAAACTGCTCGGAGTTCTCGCCCTCCGGCTCCGGCTCGCAATAGCCGCCCACGCTCGTGCGGGAAGCGCCGCTGATCTGCGAAACGCCCAGCCGGAGAACCCTCTCCCGGCAGGCCTGGCTCTCGCGCGTGGAGATGATCATGCCCGTGTAGGGGACCGCTACGCGGATTAAGGCTACGATCTTCGCGAATGTGTCGTCGTCGATGCCATTATCAAACATCGCGGGGTCGATGTCGTCCGCGCGCTTGATGCGGGGCACCGAGATGGTGTGGGGCCCGACGCCGTGCGCGGCTTCGAGGTGCTCCGCGTGCATGAGAAGCGCCGCGAACTCGTAGCGGTACAGTTCCAACCCGAACAGCACCCCCAGTCCCACGTCGTCGATGCCGCCCGCCATGGCGCGGTCCATCGCCTCGGTGTGGTAGGCGTAGTCGTGCTTGGGTCCGGTCGGATGGAGCTGTTCGTAGCTATCCTTGTGGTACGTCTCCTGAAAAAGGATGTACGTGCCAATCCCGGCGTCCGCGAGCTTTTTGTAGTTTTCGACGGTGGTCGCGGCGATATTGACGTTCACGCGCCGGATCGCGCCGTTTTTGTGCCTGACCGAATAGATGGTGTCGATGCACTCGAGGATATACTCGATGGGGTTGTTGACAGGGTCCTCCCCCGCCTCGATGGCAAGCCGCTTGTGACCCATGTCCTGAAGCGCGGCGACCTCGCGCGCGACCTCGGCCTGGGTGAGCTTCTTGCGGGTGATGCGCTTGTTTTTCAGATGATATGGGCAGTAGGCGCAGCCGTTCACGCAGTAATTGGAGAGGTAAAGGGGCGCGAACATCACGATGCGGTTGCCGTAAAAGTCCTTCTTGATCTGCTCGGCCAGGGCTCTGATCTCGCGGTTCTTCTCCTCGATGTCGCAATCGAGGAGCACCGCCGCCTCCCTGTGGGAAAGCCCCTTGCGCGCCTTCGCCTTCTTAATGATCTCGTCGATCAACCGTTCGTTGTGGCGGTTTTCCTCCGCGAACCGGAGCGTTTCAAGCACTTCATCGTGCGAAATAAACTCCTCGGCCTTCAAAGAACGTGGATTGTACATGGGCATGCCCTCTCTTCTGGGTCAGACGCGTCTTCCCCGTAAGTTTCCCGCAGCGATTTCCCGGCCGCGCGTCTTTCACTCGGTTCCGCCTCGTGTCAGTCGCGCCGCGGCGCCGCGGTTCAGCTCATGATAGCACAGCCGCACGGCGCTGTCAATCCGGCCAAAGCTTTGATTCTCTCTCGCGCACGCGCGGAAAGGACGCCCATTTGGATACATTCTTCATCCCATCAGAATTTGACGGAACGCGGCTCTCAGTCGCCGCGCGGCGAACGGAAAACCCCCGCGCCGTGGTGCAGATCGCGCACGGCATGGCGGAACACAAGGAGCGGTACGAGGACTTCATGGACTACCTCGCCGGTCGGGGCGTCGCCTCGTTCGTCATGGATCACAGGGGCCACGGCGGGAGCGTTGCGGATCAAAAGGATCTCGGCTACTTCGGCGAACGCGGCGCGGACGGCGTCGTTTCCGACATGGCACAGCTCGCGCGCGCGATCCGGGCGGAATATCCCGGCGCGCCCGTTTTTATGCTCGCGCACTCGATGGGCGCGCTCGCCGGGCGAGTATTTTTACAGGAGCACAGCGAGCTGCTCACGGGGCTCATCGTTTCTGGAAACCCGGGCTATAATTTCGCCGCCCCCGCGGGCGTATGGATCACCGGAATCGTTCAGCGCGTAATTGGCGCGCGGGCGATGTGCAGGCCGATCACATGGGGCATGTTCATCCCGTTTATGCTGAAGTCACGCGTTTTTTCGACCAGAAACGGCTGGGTGTGCGGCGACCGTGCCGTCGTGCGCGCCTATGACGAGGATCCGCTTTGCGGCTTCGAATTCACGGCCAACGGCTACGAAACGCTCCTGACGCTGATGGAGCGCGCGTACGATCCCAAGGCTCCCGCGCCGAACAGGGACTTGCCCGTCGCCTTCTTCTCCGGTGAGAGGGACCCGGTGATGAACGGAGAGAAGGGGCTCCGGCGCGCGGCGCGGCTTCTTACGGACGCGGGCTATCAAAGCGTGGATGTGAAGCTCTACCCGGGACTGCGCCACGAGATACTGAACGAGCGCGGCAGGGAAGGCGTCTGGCGCGACGTGGCGGAGAAGATCGAGGAATGGATGCGGAAAAATTGACACGGCGGGCGCGCGAACGTATAATGAGATGAACAAACGCGCCGCCGCGCGGACATGCAAGAGGAAGGTACAAATGAAGAACAAACTGGTCGTCATCTCGGCAGACGCCATGGTAGACGCGGACCTCGCGTACATGGCGACAAAGCCGAACTTTTCTGAGCTCATGAAGCGCGCCTCCGTCGTGAAGCACGTGCGCACCATCTATCCGACCGTCACCTATCCCGCGCACACGTCCATGATGACGGGCGCGTACCCCGAAAAGCACGGGGTCACCTCCAACGAAGAGCTGACCGTGGGCGCGCCCAAGCAGCCGTGGTGCTGGTTCAACCGCGCCTCGAAGGTCAAAGACATCTTCCACACCGCGAAGGCGGCGGGCTACACCACCGCCGGGGTGTTCTGGCCTGTGACGGGCTGCCATCCCGCCATCGATTACCTGGTCGACGAGTACTGGCCGCAGTTCGAGGGCGACAGCCTGATCGAAGCGTTCCGGCGCGCGGGCTCATCCGAGGATGTGATCGAGAAAATCGTCAAACCCAACGTCTGCGAGGGGCGCATGCAGATTCATCCCGACGCCGACGAGATGGGCTTCCGGTTCGCGGCTTCGATGATCCGGGCGTACCAGCCCGACCTTCTGATGTTCCATCCCGCGAACATCGACGGCATGCGCCACAAGTACGGTCTCTTCAACGAGCACGTAACCGCAGCGCTCGACGACACCGACCGCTGGCTGGGCGAGCTCGTTCAGGCCACGAAGGATGTCGGCGTCTACGACCAAACCAATTTTGTGCTGATGAGCGACCACGGCCAGATGAACATCCAGCGGATCATCCATCTGAACGTCGTATTGGCCGATCACGGACTGATCCGCGTGGACGGTGCCGGGAACGTTGAAAGCTGGGACGCATTCACCCATTCCGCCGGAATGAGCGACTATGTGTTCCTGAAGCCCGACGCGGACGGGGCGCTCCGCAAGAAGGTGTACGATCTGCTCCTCCAACTGCGCGACGAGGGCATCTACGGCGTCTCCGAGGTGTTCACCCGGGAAGAGATCGCGGCGCGCGAGCGCCTCGACGGGCCCTTCGACTTCGTGCTCGAGACGGACGGCTACACCGCCTTCGGCCAGCGCGTCGTCCGCCCCCTCGTCTCGACCTTCGATTCCACCGACTACCGCTACGGCCGCGCCACCCACGGTTATCTGCCCGACAAGGGCCCCCAGCCCGTGTTCATCGCGGCCGGTCCCGCCGTCCGCCCCGGCGTCGAAATCGAGCGCCGTCCCATCGTCGACATGCCCTGCACTATGGCCCGCATGCTCGGCCTCGAACTTCCGGACGCGGATGGGCAGGCAATCGAAGAGATGCTGCGGTAGACGACGCTTGGGGATATCGCCCCGGAGATCCCCGCCCAAGGGACAACGTCCCTTGAGAATCCCGAAAAAAATCATTTATCAGTCCGTCCCGTGGTCCCAAACCCCGCGCGACCGAACCTGCAAACTCATAGGGCTGGGACCCCGTGGCGACGGCAGACAATCGGGATTGTTCCCGCGGTACGGTAGTCCAAAGGGACAGTGTCCAAGGGGCAGAGCCCCTTGGTCGGAGGTGGTTTCTTGACACAGGAGCTTGAGCTGAAGCTAAAGATGCTGCCGGATTCGCCGGGGTGCTACCTGATGAAGTCGGGCGGCAAGGTGATCTATGTCGGCAAGGCGGTGAACCTGAAAAACCGGGTTCGCCAGTATTTTCATCCCTCGAAGAACCATACCGCGAAGGTGATGGCGATGGTCGAGAAGGTGGACGACTTCGACATCATGCTGGTGGACGGCGAGCTCGAGGCGCTGACTTTGGAGTGCAACCTCATCAAGCTCCATAAGCCGCAGTATAACATCCGGCTGAAGGACGACAAGCACTACCCGTACATCCGGATCGACGCGCGGCAGGACTTCCCAAAGGCCGATCTGGTGCGCCGGATCGCCAAGGACGGCGCCCGTTACTTCGGGCCGTTCCAGGGCGCGACGGTTGTGCGCGAGGTGCTGGACGTGGCGCGGATGATCTTCCCGATCCGCATCTGCAACCGCATCATCCGCGAGGACAAGCCAACGCGCCCGTGCATCCAGTATGACATCGGGCAGTGCCTCGCGCCGTGCGCGAACAAGGTGTCGAAGGAGGAGTACCGCGCGCTGATCGAACGGGTGGCGGACTTCCTGAGCGGCAAGTACGCGCCAGTCCTCAAGGAGCTCACGGAGCGCATGACGGAGGCCGCGCAGACGATGAACTACGAGCGCGCGGCGCTCTACCGAGACCGCATCCGCGCCGTCGAGGCCGTGATGCAGAAGCAGAAGGCCATTTCGACCGCGCAGGGCGATCAGGATGTGATCGCAACGGCCCCCTATGGCGCGGACGCCATTGTGCAGCTCATGATCGTTCGCTCCGGGCGGCTGATCGGCGCGGAGCACTTCGTGTTCGACGGCGCGGCGGAGGACGAACCCGCCGAAGTGCTCACCCAGTTCATCCTGCAATACTACGGCAAGGACAACATGCCGCCGCAGGAGCTGATCGTAAACGTCGATCCGCCGGAAAAGGACGTGCTCGAACAGCTTTTGACGGAGCTGCACGGGCGGCGCGTCTACGTCATCGCCCCGCGCAGGGGCGACAAGGTGAAGCTCGTGAACATGGCGCTCAAGAACCTCCGGGACGAGGCTGCGAAGCGCGACACGCGGCTCTCGCGCACCAGGGAGCGCACGGTGGGCGCCATGGAGGAACTCGCGAACGCGCTCGGGCTCGACAAGCCGCCCCGCAGGATCGAGGGCTACGACATCTCGAACACGCAAGGCGTCCTGTCCGTCGGTTCCATGGTGGTCATGATCGACGGCGCTTGCGCCAACAAGGAGTACCGCCACTTCCGCATCAAGACCGTCGAGGGGCCCAACGACTTCGCTTCCATGAAGGAGGTCCTCACCCGCCGCCTCGCGCACGCCGGGAAGGAACTCGCCGAGCGCGCGGAGAAGGGGCTCGACCCGAAAGGCGGGAAGTTTACCGACCTCCCCGACCTCATTCTCATCGATGGCGGGCGCGGCCAGCTCACGGCCGCCATGGAGGCCATGGCAGAATCCCCCTACGACATCCCGATGTTCGGCCTCGCCAAGCGCATCGAGGAGATCGTGCTCCCCTATTCCGACGAATCACTGCTGCTCGACCGGCACTCCAACGCGCTCCACGCCATCCAGAGGCTGCGCGACGAGGCGCACCGCTTCGCCATCACCCACCACCGCGCGCTGCGCGGCAAGCAGTCCGTCGGCTCCAAGCTCGAGAACATCCCCGGCATCGGCGCGGCCCGCCGCAAGGCCATCCTCAAACACTTCAAGACCATCGAGGCCCTCAAAGCCGCAGCCGTTGAGGAGATCGCCCAGGTGCCCGGCCTGCCGGTAAACGCCGCCGAGGCGGTGTACGCAAAGTTGCACGAGGGAAACGCCGAGAACGTCGGTAGTCCGTCCCAAAACCCGCCAAAGGGCTGACAGGCCATTGAAATCCCATGCCGGAATCATTTCGATCTCTGTTCTTCGGCGGCGCGCGGGCGCAAGCCCCGTGCTACCGAGATGCCGAATAGAATTCATTCCCCCTTCGGAGCGAATCCGGGGGCGGCGTTCCTTTTGGTTTCTCGCCTTGACAAGCGGCGAAAGCTCCTGTATAATGGCCACAGTCTACGAAAGGCGGTATAAAGGAGAATGAAGCGCATCTAACCATCTGACACCGAAAGAGCCGCGCGACGCGCGGTGTATTCTGTGTCGCATGGGAGGTTGCGTTCCGAATACGCGGCTTTTTTTGCGCTCCCATGCGACGTATGCAAATGGGGGCGTTCTTTTTATGGCGAAGCTATTGTTGGATGCGCGGGGGATCGAGAAATCCTACGGCCTGCGCAAGGTTTTGGACATCGACACATTCGAACTCTATGACGGCGACCGCGTCGGCCTCGTCGGCGAGAACGGCGCGGGCAAATCGACGTTGATCAAGATTCTCTCGGGCGAGCTCGAGCCGGACGCGGGGATCATCGCAAGGCTCGCGCCCGTCTCCGTCATCGCGCAGACGGGCGCGGACGAGGAGCGCGCGTTCGACCCGGCACTCAGGAGTGAATTTGGCGCGCTGGAGTTGCGCGAGGGACTCTCAGGCGGCGAGCGGACGCGGCGGCGGATCGCGGGCGCGCTGACCGCGCGCGGGCACGTTTTGCTCGCCGACGAGCCGACCACCGACCTCGATGCGCGCGGCGTGGAGCGGCTCGAGAAGCGGCTGCGGGAATACGAGGGCGCGATCGTACTGATCTCGCACGACCGTGCGCTGCTCGACGCCATCTGCACCAAAATCGCGCAACTCGAGGATGGAAAGCTGACCTTCTTCCCCGGCAACTACTCCGCGTGGCGCATGGAGATGGAGAACCGGCGCTCGTTCCAGCGCGAGCAGTACGAGGGCTACCGCGCGGAGCAGAGCCGGATCAAGAAGATGATCCAGCACGAGGTCGAGCTGGCTTCGCAGAAGCAGCACCTTCCAAAGCGCATGGGAAACAGCGAGGCGCGGCTCCACAAGCGCGCCGTCACCAACGTGCAGAGAAAGATTCATCAGGTGCGCAAGGCCTTCGAATCGCGGCTCGACCGGCTAGACGAGGTCGAGCGCCCGCGCGAAGACCCGAATATCGCCATGCGGCTCGGCGCGGCAACCCCCATTACAAGCAAAATCTCGGTCGAGATCCGCGCGATGAACCTGCGCGCAGGAAACAAGGTTCTTCTTGAGGACGCGTCCATGAAGCTGGTTGCGGGCATGCGCACGGCGCTATTGGGCGACAACGGTTGCGGAAAGTCGACGCTCATCTCCCGGATCGTCTCCGGCAAGGACCCGCGCGTGCGCGCGAATCCCGGCGTCAAGATGGGCTGGTTCGACCAGGATCACGCCTCGACCCTCGACTTTGCCGCCTCCGCGCTCGAAAACGCAATGGCGCTCAGCATTTTTCCCGAATCCGTCGTGCGCACGATCATGGCACGGCTCATGATCCGGGGCGACGACGTGTTCAAGCGCGTTTCGGTGCTCTCAGGCGGCGAGCGGGCGAAAGTCGCCCTTGCGCGGCTGTTCGCCGCGGACATCAACCTCCTGATCCTCGATGAGCCCACCAACCACATCGATGTCTTCACCCTCGAGGCGCTCCAGAGCGTGCTCCTCGATTACGCGGGCACCGTGCTGTTCGTGAGCCACGACCGCTCCTTCGTCCGGGCCCTCGCCCAGCGGCTCGTGTTCTTCGAGAACCGCTCCCTCAGGACCTTCGAGGGCGATATGGAAATGTACGAAAAGTCTCTCGCCGGGAACCGACCCGCCGAGGACTTCGCGCTGCTCATCACCACCCTTCAGATGCGCATGGCCGCCGTCGCCGCGCGCATGAGCGCGCCCAGGAAGGGCGATTCCCCCGAAAAGCTCAACGCCGAGTACGAGGACCTCGCGCGGCAGATCGTCGAGGCGAAGACACGAAATGGACAAGAATATACGAGGTGAAAAAGGTGAATCCCATCGAAGCGATTATCGATAAGGTCGCGGAACGGCTGCGGAAAGTGCCCGGCATCGAAGCGATCGTCCTGGGCGGCTCCCGCGCGCGGGCCACGCACGGCCCAAACTCGGACATCGACATCGGGATCTACTACGGCGGAGCGGTCGAGTTGAACCTGGAGGCGCTGGATGAGGCGGCCCGCTTGCTCGACGACGAACACAGGGGAAAATTGATCACGCCGCCCGGCGGGTGGGGCAATTGGGTGAATGGCGGCGGTTGGCTGATTGTCGACGGCATCCATGTGGACCTGATCCTGCGCGACGTCCGGCGCGTCGGGAAGGCGGTCGAGGACTGCCAAAAAGGCGTCGTGACCACCCACTATCAGCCCGGTCACCCTCACGCGTATATAAACGCTATGTACATGGGCGAGCTGGCGATCAGCAAGCTGATCTGGGACGGGCCGGGCGGCGTGGCGGCGCTGAAGCGCACGGCGGAATCGTACCCGCCCGCGATGAAGGCGGCGATCATCTCCTTCTTTCAATTCGAAGCGGGCTTTTCATGCATGTTCGCGCAGGAAAACGCGAAGAAAGGAGACGCCTACTACGTCACGGCCCACGTGGTGCGCAGCGTCTCGTGCATGAATCAGGTGCTGTTCGCCCTCAATGATGAGTACTGCCTGAACGAAAAGCGAGCGGTCGGCATGATCGACGCGTTTCCAATCCGGCCCGAGAACTATAAAGACCGCGTGGAAAAGGTATTCGCGCTATGCGGAACGGATTTGACCGAGGCAAGCCACTTACTTAAACAATTGGTAGATGAGGTCAGCGCACTCGCCTGATTGCGCACCCCTTCCCGAAATGGGGACATGTCTCTATAAAAACTACCTGTAACGCGAACTCGGCGGCTCGGGGCAAGGTTGGCTTGCTGAAAGCAAGCCAAGTCGCGTCGGTGAATTTGCCGCATAAACTGCGCCAAATTCAGTCCCGTAAGGACAAACTTCACCCATGGGCGAAGTTTCCGTGCGACCACGCCGACCGAAGTGAAATTCGGTCGGCGTGCCTCAGGCCCCCGAACCGCCGACGGATCATATTCAGATTTTTAACGAAGTATGGGATTCTCAAGGGCGCCAGCCCTTGAGCGGGGGGGCGG
>JAEZRP010000040.1 GCA_023444095.1 Bacillota bacterium | reverse complement strand
ACTCGCATACGCCGACCGCGCCGGGTGTGTACACGGTAAAGGCGTACGCGCGCAGCCGTGCGTTCGGTGCCTCGGTGAGTAAGGACGCGACGGGTGGGGTGACGGTTACGCTGCCACCGCTCGCGGTAAGGGACGTTGCGGTGAGCGTTCCCGCAGCAATGGTCGGCAGAACGATCACCTGGACTGCCGACGCAGTGGGCCATGGGGAACTGTCGTACGAATTCGCCGTCCTGTTGGAAGGCGAGCCGGTCCCAGACGCGGTCAGCCAATCGGACAACACATGCTCGTTTACTCCCGTTGCAGTTGGAACCTATGAGGCGCGCGCGACTGTAACCGACGAGGCCGGGCGCACAACCTCACTGACCGGAGGGGTTGTCGAGATCTATGACTTCCTGCTAGCCATCTCTTCCGATGTTTCAGCAACGACTTTTTCTCTGGAGGGCGAGAGGACGGGCGTATACGGAACGTTTGCACCCTTGCACGCATTACCCGTCGGTGTCATCATAAGCCACTACCATCTTGATTCCGTCGCGGGAGATGCGGCGACGCTTGCATATGCAGATCATACGGGAGCCGAGAATGGCTGCACACTGGAATATTCGCTGAATCACGCGGGAACAGCAACGTATACGCTGACGATGTTCGCCTATGCGAGCGGCGTCGAACTATGCACCGCCACCCTTCCGCTCTCGATTACGGTACAAGCAAGTGCGCCGAATTGGCCGGAATCCTTTACGTACGCGACGCCGGTCGTCGAGCTTGACGTCGGAGAGACGTTCCTGTTTGCCTACGACGACATCCTGGATCAGGACGGCGTTCCGCTGTCCCGGGAACTCCCGTATACGTTCCGCTTCCCCGAAACCGGCGTCACGACTGTCGAGACACAGGACGGCATACAGGCGACGTTCAGCGAGGCCGGCCGCTATGAAGTGGAGATCACGATCGAGGAGGAGAATTACTGGAACAATACGTATGTCACCATCATCGTCGGCGGTGAGACGGATTTCAAGCGGATCCCAATGAGGATCAACTACGACATGTTCGGTTACTTCATCGATACGCTGTATCCCTCGGGAAACACGGAAGGCGCTCTGGGATGGATCAGTGCAGATACGATATTGCTGGACAATGAAAGGGCCGTATGGAGCGTAGAAAAGCTCGACGACAATGATGCCGTTTCCGTCGAGATCTACCCCGACAGCCCTTACGGCGGTGTTCTGGCATTCAGCGAGCTTAAGCCGGTCGACACCGATCAGGTGGTCGGGTTCAAGGTGATCTGTTTCGTCAACGAGTTCTACTATGGAGAATATAGCATCTGGCTGACCGTCGCCGCCGAGGATCTGGAAGGCATGCCCACCGGGATCGAGATGGGCGCGCGCGTGCGCAACTATGCGGTCGACGACATAGTCACATACAGCGTCGAGGACGTCGTGGGCGTCGGTGCTCCGCTGCCGGAAGGCACCGAGGTTTCCCTCGAATTCGACGAGCAAATCTGGCGTTACGGCAATACCGATTGGGATGACGACGGGGGATGCACCGTCACGCACCGCACGGCGGGCCGATACGCCGTGACCGCGGTCGCGCGGTATCTGAGCTACGAATGGCGGTATGTCGTCGAGGTGACGGTCGGCGACGGGGCGCACCCCTACGCCAGCATCAGCTTTGATCAGTCCGTCTCCGTGCTGTACGGCGATGCGGACGGATACGTGGACGTTGCGAGCGCAGAGCTGGTCGGAATCACCGAGTTCGAGGGCGACAGGGGAACCTGGTCGCTCACGCCCGGCGACGGGGAACAGGCCGCGACTCTGTACATGGAGGTCTACAACAATACGGCGCAAATTTGGTGCGATGGGGAAACCGCTCGGGAAGGCACGGCCGATTACACGCTGAGCTATCGTCTGGTGAACGCCGCGGGCGACATCCTGTTCGAGCAGAGCGTCCCGGTCGCCCTCACCGTCCAGGCGCAGACGGACGATCTGCCCGACGGCATCGAGCTGCTGTGCGATGTTCCGGAGTCCATCGAATTTGGCGATACCATCATCATCCGGGAAGACGACATCGCGTTCGTCGGTGGAACGCCGCCGGAGGGCGTCTATGTCAACAAGTACATCAATTACCCCTACGAGGTTGGCAGGGACGACGTCGAAATCTGGTATCGGTATGAGGACGACATCCAGGTCCGGTTCTACGCCCCCGGGCGCTATCGGCTCGAGGTTGTCGCGCAGTTCGTCAACCTCAAATACAGCACCTACATCGAAGTTGTGGTCGGCGACCCGACCGAGGGCTTCCGGATCGAGTCCGCGGACGACAGCAAAGATACGCTGTACCTGGAGGGGCAACGGTCGAACTACTTCGGCAGCTTTGTCGCCGAAAACGCGTTTGTCTATCCGGACGACGCATGGTCGTGGAGCCTCGATCTGGTCGGCTTCACCGGTGATGAGCAGCCCGTGAACCTGCTCATCAGCGATTCCGACGAGAGGCACTGCTACCTGGATTACGAAGATCTGAACTGCGCGGGCACGGCAACCTACCGCCTGTCGTATACGGCGCTGGGGGGACTGTACGACGGATCGACCGAATTCACGATCACGATTGTGGAGGGCGCGCCCGAGGGACTGCCCGCAGGGATCACCTACCAACCGCAGACCTATCACGTCGCGCCCGGCGAAGTGTTCACGCTCCGGTATGACGATATCTCCTTGGTTGGTGGCGAAGGCGACTTCCAAATGGATTGGAAGGACTTCTGGTTCGATGAAAACGCAGGAGACAACGCCGGCCTGCTGGAATGGACCAAGTCGGGCATAAGGCTGCGCTATGACCAGGAGGGCCGCTATATCGTATGGGCGGCGGTCGGGGTCGCGAATTTCACGTTGAACTGCGAGATCCTTATCATCGTGGGCGACGGCCTGAACGGGGAGCTCACAATTGGGAAGGATGTTCGCTCTGAGGAGCTGTTCCTGTGCGATCAGACGGAGGGATACTTCGCCTTCGCGTGGGTGGACGGCGTCGCGCTTCTAGAGGATGAGACCGCGAGCTGGACCCTCCGCCTGAAGGACGGTCAGTCCGGAAATCTGCCCGTCAAAATGCGCCTGACCGACAAGGACGTGTCCTATGCAGTAATCGATTTCTACGAGCTTGCGGACCTCGGCTCCGTGACCTACGTGCTCTCGTATTCGGCGGCGGACGGATTCTACACCGCGGAGACCGAGATCACGGCGACCGTGGTCAACCCGCCCCAGACTCTGCCGACCGGGGTTTCCTTCCCCGACGATACCCGGCTCGTTCAGGCAGGCGATACCCTGACGTTTGATTTCGCGGACATCGCGCTGACCGGCGGCGAAGTGCCGGAGGGGACGAAGACGTGGTACGACTTCTGGCCGTCTGACAACGTCTGGGGCGCGTGCGACGTGGATCGGAGTGACGACGGCATTTCCGTCACCTTCCATGAGCCCGGACGCTACATCGTTACCGCGGGGGCCGGCATCTCGAACTGGCAGTTCGCCATCCCCATCGCGATTGTCGTGACGAACGAGGAGGGGGATCAGCCGGATCTGTGCCTGTATCAGCCGATTGAGACGGTTTATAGGGACGGCGTACAGAACAACCGCATCGCCTGGATCTATCCGTTCCGCTTCGATTGGGAGGGCGCGGAGGATCGCACCTGGACGCTGACGCGCGTGGATGAGAACCCGGGTACGCCCGTGAGCCTGACCCTCAACGACGAGGGCGGATGTGCCACCGTCGAGTATCAGATCGAGGACGGAGAAGGTCCGGTCACGTACCGCGCGACGCTTGCGTCCGACGACGGACTGTTTTCCGCCAGCGTGCTGTTCACCGTCACGGTGGTTCCGAATACGCCGGAGAACATGCCCAGCGGGATTTCCGTGCCTGAGACGCTGTATCAGGTCGATCCGGGCGACACGCTCGTACTTCCCCTCGCGGACATCCATTTCGCGGAGGGCGAAGTTCCCGCGGGCATGCAGGTCTGGCGCGATTATCACGAGCGAGACGGCGACTGGCGGTCGGTCGACTGTCGCAGCACCGAGGAATGCGACGTCTACACCTTCTATCGGCCGGGGCGGTACTGGCTGCTGGCCGAGGTGGGCATCAATAACCACATCTTCGAATGCCGCGTCCTGATCGTCGTGAGCGGCGAGCCGGACTTCCAACTGAATCAGTTCCAGCGCGTCGATACGCTGTATGCCGATGCCAGGGACTACGACTATCTCGGCTCGGTGGATGCGGATGTGGCCCTGATGGAGGGCGAAGACTGGGCGTGGAATATCGAGTGCATCGAAAGTGAGGGCAATCCGGTCGAGCTGACGCTGGCGGATCAGGATTCTCGACACACCTCGATCCACTACCAACTGACGGGCGGAACCGGCACGGTCACGTACCGCGTGTCGTACACGGCGGCGGACGGCTACTACGCCGGGTATCGCGACTTTACGGTAACGGTGCTCCCGTCCGTTCCGGTGGATTTCCCGACCGGAATCTCCGTGCCCGCGACGGAATACGAGCTCGACGTGGGCGAGACGCTGACGCTCGACTTCGCGGATATCGGCTTTGTGGAAGGCTCCGCGCCGGCGGGATGCGAAGTCTGGCGCGAACTCTGGTGGAACGAGGGCGATCATCAATATTGCGAAGAGTACGGCGACGAGGAGAGTCGCAGCTTCGTATTCAGCAAGCCTGGCCGGTTTATGATTGAGGCTGCGGTTGGCATCGGCAACTACTTCTTCACGCAGCGGATCCTGATCACGGTACGCGGCGAGGCGGACTTCCAGCTGGGACAATTCCAACGCTTCGACACGATGTACGTGGGCGGCTGTGATTCTCACAATCTGGGTGCGGTGGATGCCTGGGACATGGTCCTGATGGAGGACGAGGATTGGTCGTGGAATATCGAGTGCATCGAAAGCGAGGGCAATCCGGTCGAGCTGACGCTCACGGATCAGGAGCCGCGCCACGTCTCGGTTAACTACCAGCTGACGGGTGAAACCGGCACGGTCACGTACCGCGTGTCGTATGCGGCGGCGGACGGCTACTACGCCGGGTATCGCGACTTTACGGTGACGGTGCTCCCGTCCGTTCCGGTGGATTTTCCCACAGGAATTTCCATTCCCCATACGGAGTACGAGATCGACCCGAACGAAAAGCTTGTCCTCAACTGGGCGGACATCCACTTCGCGGAGGGCGAGGTGCTGGAGGGCTGCGAAGTCTGGCGCGACCTCTGGTGGAACGAGGGCAGGTGGGAACACGCCGACGTCGAGGA
Organism: Bacillota bacterium; assembly: GCA_023444095.1. Taxonomy (GTDB): domain Bacteria; phylum Bacillota; class Clostridia; order Christensenellales; family Aristaeellaceae; genus RUG11247. The sequence goes on along the minus strand of JAEZRP010000040.1, from coordinate 227,938 downwards.
CAATGGGCAGGAATATACGCTGAGCTTCCGCGAACCCGGGCGGTATGTGCTCGAGGCCGTGATCGGCATCGGCAATTACCAGTTCGCGCAACGGATCCTGATCACGGTACGCGGCGAGGCGGACTTCCAGCTGGGACAATTCCAACGCTTCGATACGATGTACGTGGGCGGCTGGGAATCCCACAATCTGGGCGCGGTGGACGCCTGGGACGTGGTCCTGATGGAGGATGACGACTGGTCGTGGAATATCGAGTGCATCGAAAGCGAGGGCAATCCGGTTGAGCTGACGCTCACGGATCAGGAGCCGCGCCACGTCTCGGTTAACTACCAGCTGACGGGCGAAACCGGCACGGTCACGTACCGCGTGTCGTACGCGGCGGCGGACGGCTACTACGCCGGGTATCGCGACTTTACGGTGACGGTGCTCCCGTCCGAACCGGTGGATTTTCCCACGGGAATCTCGATTCCCCATACGGAGTACGAGATCGACCCGAACGAAAAGCTTGTCCTCAACTGGGCGGACATCAACTTTTCCGAAGGCTCCGTGCCGGAGGGCTGTGAAGTCTGGCGCGATCTATGGTGGAACGAGGGCAGGTGGGAATATGCCGACGTCGATGACAACGGGCAGGAATACGCGCTGAGCTTCCGCGAACCCGGGCGGTATGCGCTCGAGGCCGTGATCGGCATCGGCAATTACCAGTTCACGCAGCGGATCCTGATCACGGTGCGCGGCGAGGCGGAGTATCGGCTCAACCAGTATATGCGGTTCGACGCGCTGTATCGAGGCGCGACCGATACCTTCAACCTGGGTGCCGTGGATGCGGAAAACGTATTGCTTCTGGAAGAGGAGGACTGGAACTGGAGCGTCGAACGCATCGAGGGGGACGACGGCCTGATTGAAATCTCACTTAGCGATGAGGGCCCTTACCACGTTTCGATCAACTACAGCTTCACGGGTGAGGACTTTGAGGAGCCCATCTCCTACACGTACCGCGTCACGTATGCGGCGGCGGATGGCTACTACGCCGGCTATTGCGACTTTGCCTTCACGGCGTATCCTGGCGTGCCGGACACCTTCCCGACCGGAGTGCGTGTCCCCGAAACGGAGTACAGGATTGCCGTTGGCGATACGCTGACGCTCAGCCGCGCCGACATCTCCTTTGCGGAGGGCGAAGCCCCGGACGGCGTCGCGGTCTGGCGCGAATACTGGATGCAGGAAGGTGACTGGGGCACCTGCGACGCATGGGAAGGCGAAGGATACACCAACTACACCTTCAGCAGGCCCGGGCGGTATGTGCTCAACGCCATGATCGGCATCGGCAGCTACATAATGGGGCAGCACATCAACATTCTGGTGGGCGGCGACGTCACGTGCGAGCTGGTTCCGCATCTGCGCGGCGACACGCTGTACGCCGACGCCGACCTGGACGGCTACTTCGGCTATGTCTCCGCGTCCGACGTGACGGTGTTGGAGGACGACGACTGGTCGTGGAGCATCGAGCGCATCGACCAGAACCAGGGCAACCCGGTCGAGCTGACGATTCGCGATTCCTGGAATCGGCACGCCGACATCGACTTCCACCTGACAGGTGAGACTGGCACGGTCACATACCGCGTGACGTACGCGGCGCTCGGCGGGTATTATTCCGGATCGGTCGATATCACGGCGACGGTGGCGGCGGAGGTGCCGGACGGCGCACCAACGGACATTTCCTTCCCGACCGACTCCTATCTGATCCAGGCGGGTGACAGAATCACATTCGACAAGGACGAAATCGCCCTGCTCGGCGGCGAGGCGCCGGAGGGGCAGACGGTCTGGCGCGACTTCTATCTGTCCGAGAACGTGTGGAACCTCTGCGACGTTTGGAACGACGACCGTTATTTCGAGATCATGTTCCGCGAGCCCGGGCGCTACGTCGTCAGCGCGGCGGCGGGCGTTTCGAACCTTCGGTTCATCAAACCCATCGTGATCATCGTTCAGAACGAGGGCGGCGCGGCGTTCGAGCTCGAGCGGAGCCAGCGGGTAGAAACGGTTTATGCCGACAGCGATGCGAGAAGCGGCTATCTGGGCAATATCCGACCGAAGAATTTCGCATGGCAGGGCGCGGACGAGTGCTCCTGGACCGTAGAGCGGGTCGACGAAAATGGGGGCGAGCCCGCGACGATCTGGCTCAGCGATATCAGCGATAACGCGAATGTGAATTTCAACCTTCTGGACGGCACGGGTACGGTCACGTACCGGGCGACGTTTACGGCGGACGGCGGGCTGTACACCGCGTACGCGGACTTCACACTGACGGTAGATCCATCTGTGCCGGACGACTTCCCGACGGGTATCTCCGTATCCGCGACGGAATACGAAATCGACGTAAACGAGACGCTGACGCTGAACCGGACCGACATTTCCTTCGCGGAGGGCAGCGCGCCCGACGGCGCGACAGTTTGGCGCGACTACTGGCGGCATGCGGGGGATTGGAGCCTCTGCGACTCGGGCATCGACGGCGACGCCTACCGCTATTCGTTCCGTGCGCCGGGCCGGTACGTGCTCAAGGCCGCGGTCGGCATCGGCAATTATCAGTTTGAGCGTGAAATCCTCATCGTCGTGCGCGGGGAACCGGACTTCGAGATGAACAGTTACATGCGTTTTGAAACGCTGTACGCCGACGCGGTCAGGGACGACTATCTCGGCGACGTCCGCGTGCGCGGCGTCAGCCTGCTGACGGATGAAGACTGGTCGTGGAGTATCGAGCGCGTCGATGAAAACGGGGGAGATCCGCTCGATCTGACGATTGAGCACTCTGCGTTCGATTTCGCTTCCATTCATTTCCACCTGAAGGACGGCGAGGGCACGGCCACTTATCGCGTGAGCTATACGGCCGCAGGCGGATACTACGCAGGGCACGTCGATCTCACCGTGACGGTGCTGAATGCCGCGCCGAGCGATTATCCCACCGGCGCGCAGCTGCCCGAGACGGAGTATCACATTTCGGTGGGCGAGGCGTTGACGTTCTACCGGTCAGACATTTCCTTCGCGGTGGGAGAGACGCCTGCGGACGCCGCGGTCTGGCGCGATTACTGGCACCATGCGGGCAACTTTGGGGCCTGCGACATGGACGACGACGGAAACCGGTACACGCTTGTCTTCCGAGAGCCCGGGCGGTACATCCTCCGGGCGGCCATCGGCATCAACAACTACCGCCAGACATGCGACATCGTCATCGAGGTGGGCGAGGCGGAGACGCTGGAGCTGATCCCCAGCCTGCGCTGCGACACCCTGTACGCAGACGCCGCATGGGATGGTTACCTTGGAGCCATCTATGCGCCCGATGTGGTGCTCATGGAGGGCGAGGAGGCGACGTGGAGCATCGAGTGCGTCGACGGGACTCCGGACGCCTCGGTCGCTCTCGCGATCCATGATTCGTGGGGAGATCACGCCAACGTCAATTACCGGCTTTCGGGCGGCACGGGCACGGTCACTTACCGCGTGACGTATACGGCGGCGAACGGGTTCTACTCCGGGTCGGCCGACATCACGGTGACGGTTGAGGCGCAAACGCCCGCCGATTTCCCGACCGGGATTTCCGTCCCGCAGACGATCTATTACCTGGACGAGGAAAACTCGATCGTCCTGAACCTCGCGGCCTTCGGCTTCAGCGAGGGAACCGTGCCGGAAGGCGCGATCGTCTGGAAGGATTTCCGGACGGGGGACGGCAACTGGAGCGACTGGGAGCAGCGGCGGGACGGCGACGTCCTTACCATGACCTGCAACGGCGGCGGATACTACACCGGATACGCTGCGATCGGCATTGGAAATTATTCCTATGAACAGAGGATCGAATTCATCTCCGGCGACTGAAATGGGCATCCTGATCGGCGGACACGCCCGGCGCGACAGGAGTGACCGGATTCACGCCGCGCCGGACGGAGAGCGAATTGCGCGTACCTGAAAGATGGGCGCGCTTTTTACGGGGGAAAGGACGAGACATGGTTCGCAAAAAGGTACTGGTGGCCTTCGGCACGCGTCCGGAGGCCGTCAAGATGTGCCCGCTCATATTGCTTCTGAAGAAATGTGACGCGTTCCAGACGACAGTGTGCGTGACGGGGCAACACCGCGCGCTGCTCGATCAGGTTTTGACATACTTCAATGTCGTGCCCGATTACGATCTGGCGATTATGCGGGACAGCCAGACGTTGTTTCATGTGACGACGGGCACGCTCAACGGCATCCGTTCGATCCTGGAGGTGGAGAAGCCGAACGTCGTTCTGGTGCACGGGGATACCGCGACATCCTTCTCAGTCGCCCTCGCCGCGTTTTATATGGGTATTCCCGTCGGTCATGTCGAGGCGGGACTGCGCACATACGACGTTTGTTCGCCCTTTCCGGAGGAATTTTTCCGGCAGGCGGTGGACGCGGCGGCCAGCTACCTCTTTGCGCCGACGGAGCATGCAAGGGACGCCCTGGTTCGCGAAGGGAAGGACCGAAACCGGATCTATGTGACGGGAAACACGGTGGTCGACGCCATCGCCTATACCGTGCGCGAGGATTATCGGGACGACCGCCTCTCGTGGGCGGCCGATAGCCGTCTTTTGCTCCTGACCGCACACAGGCGAGAAAACGTCGGCAAATTGTGCCGAATGTTTGCGGCGATCCGGCGGGTCATTGACGAAGTGCCTGACGTCAAGCTCATCTTTCCCATGCATCCAAGTCCGCTGGTGCGCGAAGCGGCGGCGTGCCTCGCGAACCATCCGCGCATTCGCCTGATTGAACCCCTCGGCGTATTTGATTTTCACAATCATCTGGCCCGCGCGCACCTGATCCTGACCGACAGCGGGGGGATACAGGAGGAGGCGACGGCTTTGGGCAAGCCCGTACTGGTGTTGCGCGACACCACCGAGCGTCCGGAAGGCGTCGAGGCGGGATCGCTCAAGCTGGTCGGGGTAGACGAGGAGGCAATTTATGAACAAACGTTGCGTGCGCTTCTGGATACTCCTGCCGATGACCGCATGCGTTGCGCATATAACCCGTATGGCGACGGTCACGCCAGTGAGCGCATCGTTTCGCTCCTGGAAACGAATCTGTAGTTCAAATGCAATCAGTCGAAACGGGACCATTCAGAGCAGAATTTCCCGATCAGCTCCATGGAAGCGCCGGGCGAAATATCGCAGCCGGACGACGGAAGGAAATTGTCATACCCCTTGAAGGCGCCTGAAAGGGCCCTTGCGGATGCCCTCAGTTGGGATTCGTTTTCCGCCATGAACTTGGCCGGATGGACATTGCCCATGATCAGGACATCCTTCGGGAAGGTGTCGAGGGCAAGCTCCAGCGGGAAGGCGTCTCCGAAGTGATACGCCATGGCGCCCAGATCGCCGATGCCCCGCATATGACGCGACACCTCGCCGCAGTTGTGGTATATGACGGCGAAATCCTCGCGCTGGACTTCGGCGATCAGTTTTTTTACATACGCATGCGAGAATACCTCGGCCATCTTGGGGGAAATCATGCCGATGGACGGTTCCGCGAGCATGACGCCGTCCGCGCCGACCCTTTGATACGCCTTGCAGTAGGCGATTATGAAGTCAGAGACTCTTCCGACGAGTTCATGCGCTGCTTCCGGCTCCGAATGACAGCTGATCATGAATTCCTGCGCGTCCATGAGGCAACCGCAAAGAGAAAAGGGCCCGGTGACGCCGGCGATCAGGGGCCGCGCGGGCTTCTGTGCGCGGGCTTTTGACATCGCGTCGAGGAAAACCGGCAGATGTCCCGCGTTCAGATCGGGAATCTTCAGGTCCGATATGTCCTCAATGTCCGAAACGACCCTTGACTTTATGACGGGAAACCAATCGTCCGTGATCTCGATCTCCGCGCCGAAGGCTTCCGCCTCGATCCACAGTTCGGTCATGCGGATCACCATGGCCGGGTCAAGGCATTCCTGCATTTCGAGCATGCAGGACGCCTGAACGCCGCTGTCTTCCAAAAGCTCCTTCATTGTAGCGCCAATCTGCTTTCTGGCGGGATAAAACGCCAGGGGCGCGGGGCGCTTTTCGCGATTCGCGATGATCCTGCCGAGTTCATTTTTGATGTTCATTCGGACCCTCCCTTCCCGCCCGTCAAATCCCAATGGATCCGATGGCCTGGGCGATCGCCTTCGTCCCCAGATCCACCACGAGACCCCGGGCGATGCCTTCGCGCCGATCCAGCCTGCAGGAGACGGTGATCTCTCCCCTGGCGCCGCGCTTGACCGCTTCCGCGCGTGCGCCGCTCTCCGCATCCGCGATCGCGAATTCTTGCGCGTGCCCGAGCTCCTCAAAAACCCTTGTCTCCGTTTTCCCAAACACCGTGTACCCGGTAATCCCGTCGGCACTGGCGTTCGGCCTGATTTCCACCGCGCACGTGGCGCACACATTGCCGACGACGGCGCCCAGCGCGTTCGCGACCTCGTAATGTTTGGGGAGGACGGCTTTTGTGCCCAGCATGTTCGCCACGTCATTCAGGAAAATAGGAATGGGCGCGCCGACGCCCGTCAGCACAAAGTCGGTGGCGAACTTCATGGAAAGGAATTCTTGCCGAAAGCCGGTCTTGGCGATCTCGTAGCTTTCGTTGATGAAGCGCTCGACGTCCTTGCTCACGCCGTTGTTCCGATAATGCCTATCCTTGTTTTCGAGCATGACCTTGACGATGTTCACATAGAGCTTTCTTTTGATCTCATCATAAACGAAGTCGCACAGCTCGTCAACCGACAGATCCAGATTTGAGGCGACGTACTGCGCGCCGAGGAGAGAGGCTTCTGCGGAAAATCTGCTGAAGTCTCCCCTGATGTGCATGATGTCGGTCGGCGTAAGCCCGCAAACTTGAACGACGCCCTCCCTGAGAAGCCGTGAAACGTTCAGACTGTAAATGTCCCTTCCGGGCACGCTGTCCGCCGCCTCCGTGAGCGACAGTGCCCCGCGCTTCAGCGCGGCGCAGAGCGCCTTTTCCTCCCCGGTATACCGCGGGTTTTCGGAGATGTCCTTGACCAGTATGTAATGTTCATGGAGGTATCTCGTATGTTTTCTTGCGCTTTCAAGAAGCCTCTTCAGATGATCGACGATATGCGGGTATTTTTCTGCGGCGACGCAAAGGGGAACGACCCTGTAATCCTCCAGAAACAGCTTTCTCCCATCGTAATGGATGGCACTGTCGCCGCCGAGGCCGACGGTTCTGATGTAGAGGCCGCTCGCAAAGGTTTTCCACCTGCCGATCCGGATTCCGTCGACCGTTTTGAGGGGCGCGCCGCGATTGATCAGCGCGATGTCGGTCGTCGTCCCGCCCATATCGACGACAATGCTGTTCTCCTCCTTCACGAGGCACGCGCTCCCCATGACGCTGGCGGCGGGGCCGCAGAGCAATGTTTCTATGGGCCGCATCCGCGCGAACGCCTCGGACATCAGGCTGCCGTCGCTTCGGACGATCACGACGGAGGCGCCGATCCCCCGCTCTTTCATGGCCGCCTGGATGGCGCTCATGAATTCTCGGATGACCGGGAAAAGCCGGGCGTTCAGGAGGGTGCTTGAAGCGCGCTGCAGACAATTCAATTCGTTGAACAACTCATGCCCGCAGACGACGGGGACGTCATGCCTCTCCAGAAACAGCTCCTTTGCCTTTTTCTCCACGACCGCGCCGTTTCTTAGGGCGTTCATTTCGACAATGCCCACGCCCTCCAGACCATGAAACGCATTTTCGATGTTCGCGCAAAACAAATCCCAATTCGGCTCCCGCTCCACCTCGCCGGAGAATTTGGTGTAGCTCTCCTGGATGTACATTTCGCTTGCCGGAGGGAGTCCATACGCCTTCCCGTATCGGTCGATGGTTCCGCTGTCGCCCCCGAAGAAGATCAGCTTCGCGCTTCCGCCCCGGTCCTCGACGCAGGCGTTCGTGGCGAGCGTCGTCGAAAGGGCGACGACCTCCGCCGCTCTGACCGGCTCCGCCGGGAGCGCGTCGAGCGCTTCCAGAATGCCGACGGATAAGTCATGCCTCGTCGTGAGCGCCTTCGAGGTCCCGAGGATCTCGTTGTTTTCAAAGTCGTAAACCACCGCGTCGGTATATGTGCCGCCCGTATCGATTCCGATTCCGATTTTCATAAACGCACCGCCCGTTTTGTATCTGAGGGTCATTCATCATTATAGCGGAGTCGTTTTTGGAAATCAAGACGCCGGTCCACGGCGATCACCCACTCTTCAGAGCGAAAACAGCCTCATTTTCCCGCACATCAGCTGGGCGCCGCGCGAGAGCCGCAAGCGATTGATGAACATCACAGTCGGAAATTCCGCTGCCTTCTTGCGGGGTGCGACGTGAACATCGTCAACCATTCACTTTCTTGTGATCGGACCATTCGCGCCTTGACTGTGCCGGTGGCATGCATTATGCTGCCTTGCGCCGGTATATCCTCACCGCAATCGCATACGCGACGACAAGAATGCCCAGACACCATGCGAGCGCAATCCAGATGTCATTGTTGGCTGGCTGATTTGCCAGCAGGGAGCGGATCGCGTCGATGATGGATGTCATCGGCTGGTTTTCGGCAAAGGCGCGGACGGGCCTCGGCATCGATCCGGTCGGGACGAAGGCCGAGCTGATGAACGGCAGGAAGATCAGCGGATAGGAGAAGGCGCTTGCGCCGTCCACCGATTTTGCAGTTAACCCGGGAATCACCGCGACCCAGGTCAAAGCCAGTGTAACGAGCGCGAGGATGCCGGCCGCGGCAAGCCAGGAGAGCACCCCGGCCGACGAGCGGAAGCCCATGATGAGCGCCACGAGGAGGATGACGACGACCGAAATTGCGTTTGACAGAAGCGACGTCAGCACATGGCCCCACAGCGCTGCCGAACGCGCAATCGGCATCGAGCGGAACCGTTCGAAGATGCCCCTCTGCAGATCCGTAAACAGGCGAAAGGCCGTATAGGAGATGCCGCTCGCAATCGCCATCAGCAGGATGCCGGGCAGCAGGTAGTTCACATAGTTGTCCGCGCCGGTTTGAATGGCGCCGCCGAGCACATAGACGAACAGCAGCATCATCGCGATCGGAATGATGGTGACCGTGATGATGGTGTCCATGCTTCGCGCGATATGGCGCATGGAGCGCCCAAGCATAACGCCCATGTCGCCAAAAAAGTGCCTCTTCGCCGCTTTCATTTATTCATACTCCTTTCCGCCTCGCGCGGCGGGCCGCGCGTGCGTCCCGGTGCCGATGATCGCAAGGAAGACCTCCTCCAACGTCGGCTGTTTTTCCACATACTCCACTTTCGCGGGCGGGATCCGCTTTTTCAGCTCCGCGAGCGTGCCGCCCGCGATAATCCTGCCTTCATGAAGGATGGCGATCCGGTCGGCGAGCTGTTCTGCCTCCTCCAGATATTGCGTGGTCAGAAAGATCGTCGTGCCGCCGCCCGCAAGTTCCTGGATGATCCTCCAGACCTCGATGCGCGCCTCGGGATCGAGGCCGGTGGTCGGCTCGTCGAGGAAAATGAGCCGCGGCTTGCCCACCAGGCTCATGGCGAGATCGAGTCTTCGGCGCATGCCGCCCGAGTAGGCGGACACCCGGCGGTCGGCGGCGTTCAACAGGCCGAAGCGCTTCAGCAGATCGTCCGCGATTCCGCGCGGATTTGTGATGTGCCGCAATCTGGCGATCATCACGAGGTTCTCCCGCCCGGTTAAAATCTCGTCCACGGCGGCGAACTGCCCGGTCAGGCTGATGGACTGCCGCACGCCGTCGGGATTCGACGCGACGTCGAACCCGTTTACCGTGGCAGTCCCGCCGTCCTGCTTCAAAAGCGTGGTGAGGATCTTGACGACCGTCGTCTTGCCCGCGCCGTTGGAGCCGAGGAGGGCGAAGACGCTGCCTTTTTCCACCTCGATGTCCACGCCCTTCAGAACGTGAAGTTTCTTGTAGGACTTTTGTAGCCCTTTTACTTCGATCGCCTTTTCCATCGCGTTATCCCTTTCCCTTTTCTCGATCTGTAACCTTCTTCATGGCCTTGTTGACCTCTCGGTTGACGGACTCCTGACAGAGATCCGCGTACGTTTTCGAATCTTTGATGAGATCGTCGCAGAAAGTCGCCACGTCGCTGCCCGTCACTTTGAGAACGTCCTTTCCAGAGGCTGCGCCCTCTTCAAAAAGATCGACAATCCCAGAGAGCAAATTGGTCCCTTCGGTTAACGCAACCGGTCCGACCTGAAAGAGATATTTTTGAATCTCACGGTAGACGATCTGATAATCGTGCGGGAGCGCCTTGACGCGCGCCACGTGCGCCCGCCACTCCTTTTTGCCTTCGATGATATCTCGTATCCTCATTTTGTCCTCCTATTTGCCCAGTTTTTTCGCGATACGACTGTTGAGCTGCGCGCGCCACTTGTCGCGAAAGGACTTTGCCCCTTCTTCGCCGGCCAGCGCTGAACAGAAGCCCTTGATATCGTCGCCCAAGACGTCCTGAACGCTCTGACCGTCCGCCGCCGTTTCTTCGAGCAGACCAAGCACGCCGTCGAAAATTGGCATGAGGTTTCGGCCGGTTAAGTCGGAGTGCGACCAAAGATTGGCTTTGATTGTCTCCCATGCCGCCTGATAATCGGTCGGCAGCTTTCCGGCTCGAGACTCGAATGCCTTCCATTCCTTGTTCATGTCGCTGCCTGTTATTTTTTCCCAGAAGTTCATTCGCTTCTCTCCTTCAACTGGTTGATTTTCGACGCGACAAAATCCCATTTCTCCCAGAACGCCCGCAGTTCCGCACGCCCCGCGTCGTTGAGCGCGAAGAATTTACGCGGCGGTCCCATGTCGGAGGATTTCCTGGTGATTTCCACCAGTTTGTTCCTCTCGAGCCGGATGAGAATTGTGTACACCGTTCCTTCCACTACGTCGGTAAAGCCCAAATCATTGAGCCTCCGGGTGATCTCATAGCCGTAGGTATCTCCCCGGCTGATGATCTCAAGGACGCAGCCTTCCAGCACGCCCTTGAGCATTTCGGTCAGGTTATCCAAGACAAACGTCACCCCTCATTCGCATCACTGATATGAAGTAATACTTACTACCGGTACATTGTATCGCGCAGTAGCGCGCTTGTCAAGAGGAAACTAAAAAAAGAGGGCGGGAAGTCTTGCTCCCGCCCTTGGTATGGATGGAGATTGTCAATATCATCGGTGTTTCGGATGGTCAATCCCCTTTGGAGAAAAACTCCATCCATGAACTTACCAGATGGAATCAATGCACGCGCGAATGATCCCGACCGCTTGCCCGGGCTTGGTCGGGTCGCCGTTCAGCGCGTAGATGTCGCGGCATATGAACTCCAGCTTGCATCGCCGCGCGGCACGCAGCGTCTCCTTGACGTGCGCGCGGAACGCGTCCTCGTCCAGCCGGGCGCCGACTCCGACGTAGTTGGGGCTGGGCTTGCGGGAGAAGATTACCCGGCTGCCCGCCAGCATTTCGCCCATCACCGCCTGATCGCACCAGGGCGAGACCGAAACCTTGCGAAGGTTGGGAATCGAAGCAAGCGACCGGGCATAGATGGCGTGTACCGGCTCGCAGCAGCCGTAGTACATCAGCCCAAAATGGTCGGCGATGCGCCTGTAATGGGGAGCGACCAGCTCCTCATACATGGCGGGGGAAATGCAAACGGTCTCCTGCGAGTTCATGTTGCCCCACAGATCGCGGGGGAGGACGCGCCCCGTCTCGCGGCATCCCGTAGGGAGCTCGTCTGTAAAGCCGTAGCTGCCCGCGCCCGCATAGTCGTTTCTGTTGTTCAGCACCAGAAGCCCCTCGGACGCCTGCCAGTCGACATAGCGCAGGATGTCGTCGGTGATCAGCCGGTAGAGTTCGGTCACCGCCTCGGGCTCGTCGATCATCGCAACCATCAGCGCCTCGAGCCCCATCATGTGCACGGCGTGCATCGAGGGAGCCGGGTGCCAATCGAGGCTCCTGTTGACCCGGCGCACCGGCAGGATGTCGCCGATCAGGTCCATCACCTGTTCGTCGATCCTTGCCGTGGCCGCGCGGTCCACCCAGTATTCCGACGGCCGCAGTTTTTCAAGGTCACGCGGCAGTTCGCGGAGGACGTGCTCGTCGGCAAAGCCCAACGACCGCCCCTGGCTGTCCTTGGCATGCACGCGGCGGATCGTGAGGCCGTGATGGTTCAGATGGATCTGCCACGGCACGTCGAAGAAGGGAGAAATCACCTTGTCGTCTTTGATCAGGCGCTCGTTTACAAGCTTTTCCTGGAGATGGTACTCAATGAGCTTGCCGAGCTCGCTCTCGCATTGGAGCGGGGGCATAATATCGGGCGCGAAGGTGTTCAGCTCCATCACCACCATCGGCCGCTCGCCTTTGCGTGCGTTGTGGCGGTACCACAGCGCCTCGCGCGCGCGCATCTGAGGGCTTTGCGCATATTCCAGTACCTGCCGCGCGAGTGCGCGCAGATATTCCCGCTCGCCCGAAGCCGGAGAATCCATGGGAGTCCCTCCTTTCGGGCGCTATCCGGCACCGAGCATCTTTTGGTAGGTCCGGTGCCATTCCTGTTGGATGGCTTCCAGTCCGTCCAGCATGGCTTCCCGCACGTCCGCGTCGTCGAAGGCGGGGGACGACTCCAACAGGCGCATCAGCCGCGTCAGGTGGTTGATGTCGTTGGCCGCGATGTGCAGCGCGCGCTTCGCCGGATTGCGCACCCACCAATGAGCGCGCCGCCACGCGCGCCGCCAGTTTTCGGGCGGCCTTCCGGTTTCGAGGATCGACTGGGCCTCGACGAGCCGGCTTCCGACCATGCGCGATAACAGCCACTGGCTGTACTTCGCGCCGCCCATCACGATGGCTGCGATCCCCACGATCATCAGCGCGAAGCTGAACAGTATTTCTTTCAATCCGATCCCTCCATGAAGCGGCTAGCGGATGCCCTGCAGCTGGAGTTCCTGGGCGCGGTGGCATTTCACGAAGTGCCCGGGAGAGGCTTCGATGGTGCGGGGCTCCACATGCGCGCATTCTTCGACCGTATAGTGGCAGCGCTCGTGAAACACGCATCCGCCGGGCAGATTCGACGGGTCGGGCGCCTCGCCGGAGAGCAGAATCCGCTTGCGCTGCTTGTCGAAATCCACCTTAGGCACCGCGGAAAGCAGCGATTCCGTATAGGGGTGCATGGGGTGGGAGAGGAGTTCGTCCGTGCTGGCCATCTCGACCATCTTGCCGACGTACATCATGGCGATGCGGTCGCTGACGTAGCGGACCACGCCCAGGTCGTGGCTGATGAATATGTACGTCAGGCCCAGCTTCTGCTGCATCTTCTTGAGCAGGTTCAGGATCTGCGCCTGGATGGAAACGTCCAGCGCCGACACCGCCTCGTCGGCAATGACCAGCTCCGGGTTCAAAATCAGCGCACGGGCGATGCAGATGCGTTGGCGCTGTCCGCCGCTGAAGCTGTGGGGGTAGCGGCGCATGTATTCGGGCTTGAGTCCCACCAGATCCAGCATCTCCGCCACCCGGTCCTCGAGCGCCCGGCCCTTGCACACCTTGTGCACCAGGAGCGGCTCGGACACCGTTTCGAGGATCGTCATGCGGGAGTTGAGCGAGGAATACGGGTCCTGGAAGATCAACTGCATGTGCCTGCGGAATTTGCGCAGCTCCTCGCGCTCCAGATCCAGGATCGACACGGCCTTGCCGTCCCTGTAAAAGATCACCTTCCCCTCGAAGGGCTCGTGGAGCCGCAGGATCGACCTGCCCAGCGTGGTCTTTCCGCATCCGCTCTCGCCCACGAGGCCGATGGTCTCGCCCTTGTGAACGGTCAGATCGAGATTGTCGACCGCCTTGATGTAGCCCACGTTCTTGCGCAAAAGGCCCCGGTTGATCGCGAAGTACTGCTTGAGGCCCTTGACTTCCAGCAGCTTTTCCTGGTGGACGGCTTCAGACATTCGTGGACGCCTCCTCCCATTCGACCGACGGATCGGCGTACCGCCAGCACGCCACCTTGTGGCCAAGCGAGACCTCGACCATGGGCGGGTTCGAATGGCACTCGCACAGGCCGTCAGTGCGCTCGGTGCACCGGTTATAGAAGTAACAGGTGCAGGGGATGTCGTAGGGGCTGGGGATGGAGCCCTCGATGGGGTTGAGCTTTCGGAGCTCGCCGTCGATGCTGGGGATCGACCGCCACAGCGCGCGGGTGTACGGGTGCATCGGATTCTCGAACAGCTCGCGCGCCGAGGCCTCCTCTACCGACCGGCCCATGTACATGACCATGATGCGGTCTGCCATTTCCGAAACCACGGCCAGATTGTGGGTGATCAGGATCATCGCCATTTTGGTCTCGTCGCGCAGCCGCGCCAGCAGTTCCAGAAGCTGCGCCTGAATCGTAACGTCGACGGCGGTCGTGGGCTCGTCGGCGATCAGCATGCGCGGCGAGCAACTCAGCGCCATGGCGATCATCGCACGCTGGAGCATGCCGCCGCTGAACTGGTGGGGGTAGCCGTCGATGCGCTTTTCGGGATGCGGAATGCCCACCCGGCCCAGCATTTCGATGGCGCGATTGCGCGCTTCCCGCTTTGACACGCCCGGATTGTGAATGCGCACCGCCTCCGCGATCTGGGCACCGATGCTGTGCACCGGGCCGAACGAGCGCATGGGCTCCTGAAAGATCATGGCGATCTCGCGCCCGCGGATCGCGCGCATCTCGGCGCTGTCGTCGCTTATTTTGGTTACGTCCACCACCGAGCCGTCCTTTCTGTACAGAAGGATCTCGCCCGATTCGATTCGCCCGGGCGGCGTGGGCACGATGCGCATGATCGACTGCGCCGTCACGGACTTTCCGCTGCCGCTCTCGCCAATGATGCCAAGCGTGGTGCCCTCGTCGATCGACATGTCCACGCCGTCTACCGCATGCACGACGCCCTCGTACAGCCGGAAGTACGTGCGCAGGTTTTTTACCTCGAGTATACGCTTGTTTTCACCCATCTGCCTCACCTCAAGTGGAATAGGGATCGGCCGCGTCGCGCAGGCCGTCGCCCAGGAAGTTAAACAAAAGTACCACCAGGATCACGAAGAACACCGGGATCAGCTTCCACGGCTGGTGGGCGATGGCGGTCACGTTCTGGGCGTCCTGCAGAAGAACACCCCAGCTTACCGCGGGCGCCTGCAGGCCCAGCCCGAGGAAGCTCAGCGACGTCTCGCCGAGGATCATGCCGGGGATCGACAGCGATATGCTGACGATCAGATAGCTCGCGAAGGAGGGCAGGAGATGCCGGAACACGATGCGCGTCTCCCGCGCGCCCGCAACCCGCGCGGCGTTGACGAATTCCTCCTCGCGCAGCGCCAGGATCTTGCCGCGCACCACGCGGGCGAGCGAGCACCAGCCCAGTCCTGACAGCAGGATCGTGATCGCGAGATACGTCTGTTCCGTCGACCAGGTGCGCGGCAGCGAGCCCGACAGCACCATCCATAAGGGCAGCGAGGGGATGGAGATCAGAAAGTCGATCACCCGCTGGATCACGTTGTCGATCACGCCGCCGAAATACCCCGATACCGAGCCGATCACGACGCCCATGAGGAACGACATGAACACGCCCACCAGCCCGATCGTCAGCGAAATTCGGGAGCCGAAGATCACGCGGGAAAAGAGGTCGCGCCCCATGTCGTCCGATCCGGCCAGAAGCAGCGGTTCGCCGGTCGAAAGCTGCACCAGATGAACGTCCGACTCAATTAGGCCAAACAGCTTGTAGGGCTCGCCCCTTCCGAAGAAGGAGAGCGGGATCCGGGTCTCGTAGTCGGTGATGGACTCCATGCGCAGTGTCTTCTTGTTGCGCTCGAGCTTCACTCCGTAGACGAACGGCGCCTGAAAGCCGGTCGCCCGGTCGTAGATGCGCACCAGCATGGGCGGGGAGGATTTATACTGTTCAAACCGCGTGACCGGCGAATAGGGCGCAACGAAATTGGCGAACAGCGCGATCAGGTATAAAAGCGCCAGCCCGAATACCGCGATCATGGCCAGGCGGTGCCTTCTGAACTTGATGAGCATCAGCTTCCACTGCGACGCGTAGTAGAACCGGTCGTCCGATTGCTTTGGGGCTTTGCGCCTGAACAACGTCACCCGGGGCGCCGTCATATCTGTCCCCCCTTTCCGCTGAAGCGGATGCGCGGATCGGCCCACGAAAGCAGGATGTCCGATACGAGCGTGCCGATGACCGTCAGGGAGCTTAGGATCACCATGAAGCCACCCGCCAGATACATGTCCTGAAGCATGATGGCGCGCTGCAGGATCGGGCCGCAGGTGGGCAGGTTCAGAACGATCGACACGATCACCTCGCCCGAGATCAGCGAGGGCAGCATCCAGCCGATGGTGGAGATCATCGGGTTGATCGCCACGCGCACGGGATATTTCAGAAGCAGTCTCACGTTTTTCATGCCCTTGGCCTTGGCGGTTACGACGTACTGCTTTTTGAGCTCGTCCAGGAGCGTGCCGCGCATCACGCGGATGATGCCCGCCGTGCCCGAAACCCCGAGGATGATGACCGGCACCCAGATGTGTTTAAAAAGATCCAGCACCTTGCCGAAGCTCCATCCCGCGGCGAGATAGTCCGATGAGAACAGGCCCGTGACGCTCAGACCCAGCTGCGAATACGCCAGCCACACGACCACGATGGCCAGAACGAAGCCCGGCGTCGCGAGGCCGATGTAGCCGACGAATGTGAAGAAGTAATCGAAAAGCGAGTATTGGCGCACCGCCGAGTAGATGCCGATGGGGACCGCCACCGCCCATACGAACGCCGTGCTCAGCAGGGAGATGAGGGTAGTCAGCACGATACGGTCGGCGATCACCTCCAGAACCGGCTTGTTCCACTGGAACGAGCGCCCGAAATCGAATTTTGTGACGATGTTCTTGATCCACAGAAAATACTGCTCCAAAAACGGCTTATCCACGCCGTACATCGCGGTCAGTCGCTGTACCTCCGCTTCATCCACCGCCGTGCCCGACGTGCGAAGCTGCTGGATATACATGCTCAGATAATCGCCTTCCGGAAGCTGGATCAGAAAAAAAGTGAAAAATGACAGAACCAGCAAGAGCGGGATCAGCGTCAAAAGCCGCTTCACGATATACTTGATCACTCAGGATTCCCTCCCTCGTCCCGCTTGGTAACGTGGCGGGACGGGGATTCCCGTCCCGCCGCCAAGCCGGGGGATGGCCGAACCGACCTCCCCCCGGACTGCGCCCGCTTACTCGGGCTTATAGAAGAATTGCTCGCCGGAATACGCGGCGGAGATGCCGTACCGGGTGTTGACCGGCATATTGCCCATGTTCTTGTTAAAGATCATCGGGTATCCGCTGGTTGCGATGGGGAAGAAGAACACGTTGTCGGAGATCATCTGCTGCGCCTGTTCCAGCGCGGCGTCGCGCTCCTCCTGGGTCGTACCCTCGATGCAGGCCTCCATCAGCGAGATGAACTCCTGAATGACGGCCGGCGGCTCCTCGAACTTCACGGGATTGCCGTCCGCGTCCAGCGCCAGATCGGTGCGGTCCTTGTTGAAGTACCAGTTGCGCCACAGGACGCCCCAGTTGTCCATGATCACGTTCATGCCGCGGTGATAGGCGGTGGGGTTGCAGGGCCAGACGTGCATGTCCAGCCAGAAGCAGTCGCCCTGCAGCGTGTTGTTGTAGCGGCGGCTCGAGTTGAGGGAGGTGTCGATCACCTTCATGGTGGTGTAGACGCCCACGTCGCGCCAGTCCTGCGCAACCATCTCGGTCACGATGTCGCTGCCCTGCGTCCAGACCGCTACCTCGAAGTTGATGACGAAGCGCTCGCCGTCGGGGCCGAGGCGCCAGCCCTCGGAGTCGCGCTTGTCGAGCCCGAGCTCGGTCAGGCTGTCGAGGATCGCGTTCGCCTTTTCCACGTCGTACTCGTACGGCACGCGCGGGATGTCGGGGAACTCGCCGTAGCCCAGCTGCACCGTCTCAATGATGCTCTCGCGGTTGATGGCGTAGTTGAGCGCCTGCCGGAACTCCAGCGTATTTACCACCTGGCGCCAGACCGGATCTTCGTAGGTGAGGTTCAGGAAGATGTCCGTGGGCGTGACGTGCTGCTCGAGGAGCGCGACGTCGTAGATGGAGTCGGGCTTCTCCTGCACCGAGTTCTCCACGAACAGCGGATAGTCGGTGACGTTGGTGCGGTTGACCGCATAGTCCACCTCGCCGGCGACGGCCTTCATGACCTGACCCGAGAGATCTGTTACCCACACCTGCTCGACGGCGTCGATGTAGGGAAGCTGCTTTCCTTCGTAGTCGACCTTGAAGTAATAGGGATTGCGCCTGTAAGTGTAGACGCCCTGCGCGGGGCTGCCGTCGTACAGCCACGGGCAAATGCTGGGATACCCGATCGCATATTTGCTCATGGTCGTCGCGCCCGTGTTGCGGTTCTGGAACAGCCGGACCCAGTTGTCGGACTCCAGCTGCATCTCCTCGAGCGCCGGGGCCATTTCCTCGAGCGTGGTATATTTGATGTGGAACTGTTTCATGTAATGCTTCGGCAGCATGAGCATGCTGTAGCTGTTCCACGGATCGGCCAGATACAGCGGCAAAAGCGGGTAGGAGACATCGAATGTGATCGTGAAGGTGTACTCGTCGACCGCCGCGATGACGCCGGGGTTGTTGCTCATCTTCATGTTGGCGCGCAGCCACAGCGGGACCGAGCCGAGGCCGGTGTAGAGGTAGTAGTCCTCGTACAGGAACATCACATCCTCGGTGGTGACGGGCACGCCGTCTGACCACTTGAGACCTTCGCGGATCATGAATGTGAAAACCGTGTTATCCTCGTTCGCCTCGTAGCTCTCCAGCCAGTTGCCCCGGAGGTTTCCGAGCTTCTGCTGGCCCAGGACGTCGATCGAGGGGGTCATGAGCGGCGGCTCGTTGGAAAAGCACCACATCTCGGGCGCCTGACCGCCTTCGGCAGACGGGTCGGCCAGGCGCATCACGCCTCCGTACTCGCCCGATACGAAGTCCATGTCCTCGGCGGGAATGGCGTTAAATTCCTTGGAGTATACCAGCGGGTTTGCGGGCAGGCGCTCCTCGACGGGTGGAAGCGTTCCGTCGGCGACCAGCGCGTCAAGAATGGGGGACTGTGAATAGCCGGTGGGTACGGTTCCCTCCGCCAGTACGCCCAGTTCGGGCGCCATCGTCATGATAAGCAAAACAGTCAGCAGCAGGCCCAATGCTCTTTTCACGATGCTTCCTCCTTTGATCGCATTGTCGATTGATGGTACGATATGCCGTTCTGATAGCCGTTTCCCCCCGAAGCTCCCTCCTTCCGAACAGCGCCTCACGTCACTCCACGGGCACGCAAACAGCGTGCCTCCTGTTTCAGTATATGGACGCCATAGAGAATTTACAATAGCCGGAAACCAATATATTGACTTAACGACATTTTCGTGCAAAAATGATATTGTCGAATCCTTGTGGAAGGGTTAAGTCCGTGATACAGTGATTGACGGAGCGGAACGGGTCCGGGGGAGGCTTTCCCCTGTGCCGATCGCCCGTCAAAGGAGGAAGACAGCGATGAGTTTTAGCCTGAAGCCCGATTACCAGCAGGTGAAGGCGCGTTACGACGCGTTTTGGGATCGCCAGATCATCGACCGTCCGCCGGTTTCCATCGCGCTCCCGGGCGAGCATCTGCCCCCGATGGCGCGGCGCAGCTACGCGACGATGGAGGAAAAGTGGCTTGATGTCGAGTACCGCGCGGAGGCGATCGACCGGCAGATGCGCGGCACGCGCTTTTTGTACGACGCGCTGCCCATCGCGTTCCCGAATCTGGGGCCGGAGATCTTCTCGGCGTGGTGCGGCTGCGGGTACGAGTACGGCCCGGACACCACGTGGTCGCAGCCCGTCATCCGCGACTGGGAGACTGACTTCCCGAAGGCGCGGCTGAACGTCAATCACCCGCTTTTCGTGAAGATGGTGGAGTTTACAAAGCTGCTGCTCGCGTACGGGAAGGGCCACTTCATCGTGGGGCTAACCGACCTGCATCCGGGCGGCGACCATCTGGCGGCGCTGCGCGACCCGGCGGAGCTCGCGATCGACATGATCGACAACCCCGAGTGGGTGCGGCGCTTGCTCGACCAGTCGATGCCGGAATATTACGCCGCCTACGGTATCTTCTATCACATGCTGCGCGAAGCGGGCATGCC
Source organism: Bacillota bacterium (assembly GCA_023444095.1). Taxonomy (GTDB): domain Bacteria; phylum Bacillota; class Clostridia; order Christensenellales; family Aristaeellaceae; genus RUG11247. Next base: position 207,770 of record JAEZRP010000040.1, on the reverse strand, counting down.
GATCACCTCCTGGACGCCGCTGATCCACGACGGCACCTATTACATCCCCTCCAACGATTTCAGCTGTATGATCAGCAAGGCGATGTTCGACGCGGTGTTTCTCGAGGGCATCAGGCAGGAATGCAAGTTCTACGAGCGCAGCATCTACCATCTGGACGGCCCCGGGGCGCTCAGGCACCTGGACTCGCTGTTGGCCATCGAGGAGCTGGATGCGGTGCAGTGGGTGTGCGGCGCGGGCAGGGAGGGCTACCACCGCTGGGTAAATGTCTATCAAAAGATACAGTCGGCGGGTAAGGGGATCCAGATGATTTGCCATGCCAACGAGCTGCCGCTGATTTTTGAGACGCTCCGGCCCGAGGGCGTGTGGTTTTCACATGTTGCGGGTATCTCCGACGAAGACGAGGCGCGGGCCGTGGTCGACCGGATCGCCCGCTGGCGCTGAGGTTGCCCGGTCAATCGATGAGGAGGCGGCGATGACGCATAAGCCCATTCGAATGCTGATGGTGGACGACGAGCCGCTGGATCTGGAGGTGATGACGCACCTGATCCGGTGGAAGGATCACGGCATCTCCATCGCGGGTACCGCCTGCAACGCCCACGAGGCCATGGCGTTGATCAACGACCATCTGGATCTGGAGCTTTTGGTGTCGGATATCCAGATGCCCATCGTCGACGGCATCGCGCTGTACGAGGAGGCGCTGACGTTCATTCCCCACCTGAAGGCGATCTTCATCAGCGGCCACGACGAGTTCCACTACGCGCAGCGCGCCATCCGGCTGCAGGCCAGCGGCTACGTGCTCAAGCCCGTCGACGAGTCGGAGCTCGAGGAGGTGCTGGCCCGGGTGTGCGGAAACGTGCTCCAAAACCGCGCCGCCATGCTGGAGGAACAGCCGCCCCGGCGCGGAGAGGACGACATTTCGGCCCGGGCGATCGAATTCATTCAGGCCAACATCGGGCAGGGGGTGACGCTTCAGACGGTGGCCTCCCATCTGCATTACTCGTCGGGCTATCTGGGCACGACGTTCAAGCAGCAGACGGGTGTCAGCATGATGGCGTACATCCTCAATGCCCGGCTGGAGCACGCCGCGTCCGCGCTGAGAAACACGGACGTCGGCGTGGCGGAGCTGGCCACCCGCCTGGGCTACGCCAGCACCTCTTATTTCATACAGGTGTTTCGCACCAAGTACCGCATGACGCCGGGCGACTACCGCCGCGCGGCTCTGTGCGGCTAGGCACGTCCATGCGAAGCCGCACTTCCCGCGTCAATCCCCTGATGATTTCCGCGCTGCTGGCGCTCTATGCCGCACCCATGCTGTTCGCACTCCTGTTCGTTTACCCCAGGTTGAACGAGGCCTATCGCGCGAACGCGTGGCAGGCGCTCAGTGCCGCGCTCGGCGAGTCGACCTCCCGCATCACCCTCATTCAATCGACCGTCCAGAGCGGCGCCCGGGCGCTGGCCGGCGACGCGCGGCTGCGCGAATTCGGACAGGTGGGCGTGGCGGCCCGCCGGGCGCTGCTAGAGGAACATCTGCCGGCTCAGATCGACGCGCTCGCGCAGTCGGCGGGCGTCCCGATCGCCGTCGAGCTGTATCTGGACGATCTGCCGGAAATGCCAGCCGGCGCGGGGGAGCGGCCCGCTCGAATATTGCCCATGGAACAGGCGCGGTCCGAGGGTTGGTTCGTCCGGTACGCCGACTATCCCGCCCTGAACGCCTGGATACGGACAGAGACCGAGGATTCGTTCGACCTTTCCTTTCTCTGCGGCATCTGGAACCCCGCTGGCGACCGGATGGTAGGCCTGGTGCGGATCCGCCTGCGCGCGGACGAGATGCTTTCGGGCCTTGAGGCGGCGTTTCCGGAGGGCGGCTTTGTCGATGTGATGCTCAAAAACGGCCGCACGATCCTGGAGATCGGCGCCCAGCCGGGCGATGGCGAAGCTGCCGTTTTGCTGGTGGGGCGCTCGGCCGAGGACGCCTTCGTGGTGTCGGCGCACTTTCCCGAGGCGCGGTTTTATCAGGAAACGCGGCGCATGACGCGCGCGCTGGCCCGCTTCTGCGCGGCGTATACCGCGCTCATGCTGGCGCTGGCGATCGGTTATTCCATCGCCATGTCGAGGCGCGTCGAGCGCATCGCGCGGATGGTGGATCAGTTCTCCCAGGGCAACTACGGCCAGCGCATCCTGATGCCCGAGCGCAACGAACTGAGTTCCCTGGTGCGGTCGCTGAACGAACTGATGAACACCGTAGAGGAGCTTCTTCAGCGGGAATACTACGTCAAGCTCCGCCAGAAGCAGACCGAGCTTCAGATGCTTCAGGCGCAGATCAACCCCCATTTCCTGTACAACATTCTCGGCTCGATCGGCCATCTGGCGCTCTTGGGCGACGGAAAGCGCGTCAACACCATCACCCGCGAGCTCGCCCTTTTCTACCGGATGACGTTTTCGAGCGGCTCCGGACTCATCTCCGTGCGCCAGGAAATTTCCCAGGTGTCGAAATATCTTGATATACTGAAAATCCAGTACCAGCACCGGCTGGACTTCGTCATGGAGGTCGACGAGCATGTCTATCCCTTCGGCACGCCCCGGTTCATCCTGCAGCCGTTCGTGGAGAACGCCGTTAACCATTCCTGGCAGATGTCCCGGCTGACGCTGGTCATCCGCGCCGAGCTCAGCGGCAAAAATGTCCAGCTGGAGGTGCAGGACGACGGTGTCGGCATGGACGCCGAGACGCTCCACAGCATATTCAAGCCCTCCCTCGACCGCAAGCACTACGGCGTCACAAACGTGGACGAGCGAATCAAGCTGCAGTTTGGGGAAGGATACGGCGTGAGCATGACCAGCCAACCCATGCAGGGGACGCGCGTCGTCATCCTCATTCCGCAGACCCGCATCGAGTCGGTCATTCCGCATGAGCGCGCGCCGGGGGCCTGATCCGCACCGCCTACAGCATCACGTCCGAATATTGAAGCTCGCGCGCCTCGCGTCGGAAGCGCCCGGGCGGGACCCCGACCGCGCGGCCGAATGCCTTGGCGAAATAATTGCCGCCGGAGAAGCCGCTCTTCCGGGCGACCTCATCGATGGACATCTGGCTGCCGATCAGAAGCTGCGCCGCGTGCCGGATCCTGACGCGCAGGAACGCCTCCTTCAGCGTGCTGCCCGTCTGATCGCGATAGAGCCGCGACAGATGCTCGGGGGACACCCGGAGCCGATTCGCCAGCTCGGTGACGCCGCCGAGATCCGCAAAATCGCGCTCCATCAGCTCCGTCGCGCGCGAGACCAGGGACCCGGTGTCCTGCCGCGGGCGCAGCGTGTCGGCGCAGAGCTTGCAGGCAAAGCGGAAGGTCATCTCCTCGGCCACGAAGCCGGACTCGATTTCACCCGCCTGCGCCCGCTGGATCATGAGCCGCAAAAACGAGATCGAGGGCGCGTCGCCCGGAAGCCGCAGGATCGGCCCCGCGTGCTGCACGACCTCGCGCGCGTAGCCGTCCGCCGCCGCGCCGCCGAACATGATCCAGATGAACTGCCAGCCCTCCTTCGCGTGTGCGGGCAGGAAATAGCGCGACGGACCGGGCAGGCGCAGCAGAAACGCGCTTCCGGCGGGCAGATCGCCGGTCGCGCCGTTGACCGTCGCGCTGCCGCGGCCCGAAAGCGTGTATTGGAAGAGCCACGCGTCCGCGCCGCGCGCCGCGTTGTCCCAGCAGTAATCCGACCTGCGGTGCTCATGCCCGACGCCGTGGAGCCGGATGATGGACGATTGGGTGGAGTCGAGGAAGCCGAAGCCGTAGGAATGAATCGATTCGTTCATCAAGGAATCACCCTTTTATCATGAATTTCTTCTTGTAGGCAGGCATTGGCGAACGTATAATGGCATCAAGTGCAGGCACATTATAGCAGGAGAAGGAGAAAAAAACAATGCGTTTCAAGGTGGCGTTCATTGGCGCCGGAAGCATCGGATTTACCAGACGGTTGCTCACCGACATCCTCAGCGTACCGGAGCTGCGTGACATCGAAATCTCGTTTACCGACATCAACCCGGACAATCTGCGCATGGTGACCCAGTTGTGCCAGCGGGACATCGACGAGAACGGCCTCGACATTCAAATCAGCGCGACCCTGGACCGCCGCGCGGCGTTCGCGGGCGCGAAGTATGTGATCAACTGCGTGCGCATCGGCATGCTGGAGGCGTTCGCGACGGACGTGGAGATCCCCCTCAAGTATGGCGTCGACCAGTGCGTGGGCGACACGCTCGCGATCGGCGGCGTGATGTACGGCCAGCGCGGCGTCGCGGCGCTTCTGGGCTTCTGCAAGGATATCCGCGAGGCGGCGCTTCCGGGATGCATCATGCTCAACTATTCGAACCCAAACGCCATGCTCACCTGGGCGTGCAACAAGTACGGGGGCGTGCCGACCTATGGACTGTGCCACGGGGTCCAGCACGGACACAGCCAGATCGCACAGGTGCTCGGGCGCGAAAAGAAGGACGTCGACATCATTTGCGCCGGGCTCAATCACCAGACCTGGTACATCAGCGCCAAGGTGGATGGCGTCGAGCGCGTGCACGAGCTGCCCGCGCTCATGCCGAAGTCGGACGCCATGGCGCACGAGAACATCCGGCTTGACGTGCTGAAAAACTTCGGCTACTATTCCACGGAGTCCAATGGGCACCTTTCGGAATACCTCCCCTGGTATCGCACCCATCTGGAGGAGATGGAGAAGTGGATCGACTACTCGAGCTGGATCCAGGGAGAGACGTGCGGCTACCTGCGCGTCTGCAACGAGAGTCGGAACTGGTTTGAGACGGACTTCCCCAACTGGCTCAAGGAGCCGCCGAAGAAATATGGGGCGCAGGAGCGCAGCGAGGAGCACGGGGGGCGCATCATCGAGGCGCTCGAGACCGGGCGCGTCTATCGCGGGCACTTTAACGTCATGAACGACGGCACGATCACCAACCTGCCCGACGAGTGCGTGGTCGAGGTGCCCTGCTACGTGGATGGAAACGGTATTTCCGTGCCGCGGGTGGGCGATTTGCCGCTGGGATGCGCCGCCATCTGTTCCCAGAGTGTATGGGTGCAGAAGCTGGCCGTCGAGGCCGCCGTGAAGGGCGACATCGCGCTTCTCTATCAGGCGGCCATGATGGATCCGCTCACGGGCGCCGCGTGCACGACGACGCAGATTCGCCAGATGGTGGACGAAATGCTCGTCGCGCAGGCAGAATGGCTCCCCCAGTACGCCCAGGAGATCGAGCGCGCAAAAGCGCGCATGGCGGCCTGCGCGCCCGACTATCGCCCCGTAAAGGGCTTCAAGCTGGCGCAGAAGACCGTGGCGGAGATGGAGAAGGAGCACGCGAAGTACAGGGCGCAGGCGGACGCCGCCGCGAAGGAGAACATTTAGGTCAAGGAATCGCCGCATAAACATGGGAAAATCCGTCGCCCGCGCGAGAACGCGGGCGACGGATTTGTATCTCTCCGATTGCGAACCCAAGGGGAACAAAAGTAGGGAAAAAGAACATCCCTTTCATTTGTGTCGCGGTCCGGGGGCCTATAACGCCGCGAAGAAGCGTGTCGGCAGCGCGCGCGACCGGTGGAACAAAGTGAAATCGTCGGGAAAAAATGGAAGACCTATGTAAAATAAACGTTGGAATACAGGCAAATAGTGGGTGGGAAAAGACAAGAAGCAGGTGTAAATGAGTGGTATAGTTTGCGTAACGGAATAACCGAAGGAGGTATGTTCATGAAGAGGCTCGTCTCGGTTGTCGTCGCAATCTTGCTGATCTCGACCTGCTTCTCCGCCCTCGCCGAGGGCGACAAATCCATCGTGCGCGAGGAATCGCTGGTCGTGTTCTGGGGCCAGTGGGGCGTTGTGTCGAGCTACAACCCGCTCTCGTCGTCCGCCAACTGCTCCGTGATCGGCGGCGGCAATGAACTGACCTACGAGTCGCTTTTCATGTACAACATGCTCACCAATGAGATCGAGCCTCTGCTCGCGACGGGCTATGAGTGGACGGCGGACAACCAGATCACCGTCAAGCTTAACTCCGCCGCGCACTGGAACGATGGTGAGCCCTTCACCGCCGCGGACGTCGCCTACACATTCAATCTCGCGAACCGCTACGACCTCTCGTGGAGCTCCCACTGGACGTACCTCGAATCCGTCGAGGCGGTGGACGATTACACGGTGGTCTTTGCGCTCAAGGCGGACCCCTTCAACACCAAGGACATCATCGGCGCGCTCGCGACGACCATGATGCTGCCTGAGCACGTGTGGCAGGCGCGCGAGGACGAGGCGGGCGGCGATATCACCGCGCTGCGCGAGATCTTCAACGAGAGCTTCGTCTCTACCGGCCCCTTCCTCTACTACTTCAACGACGAGACTAAGGTGGTTGTCGTCCGGGACGACAACTACTGGGGCCAGGACGCCTCCATGTTCGGGAAGCTCACCCCAGTCAAGTACTTCGTGATTCCGATCTATAACTCCAACGACGTCGGAAACCTCGACCTCGCAAACGGCGACGTGGACGTTTCCCAGTCCTTCATCGCTGACGTGTGGGAGCTCTGGGCCGACGGCCAGCCCATCCGCTGCTATCTGGATGAGTTGCCCTACTACCTGCCCGGCTCCATGCCGTCGCTCATCTTCAACGTCATCCGGCCCGGGCTTTCCGACCCCGTGGTGCGCAAGGCCATCGCGCTTTGCATCGATTACGGCATGGTCGCCGACATGGCCATGTGCGGCTATACGGACGACATCGTGCCCTCGCTGCTTCTTCTGAACACGGTCGAGGCTCAGTATGAGGACCAGACCAACGAGGCGCTTCTGGCCCTTCGGTGGGACACCACCGACGTTGAGGGCAACGTCGAAAAGGCCAACGCCATGCTCGACGAAGCCGGATACATGGACGTGAACAGCGACGGCTGGCGCGAAATGCCAGACGGCAGTCCCATCGAGTGGAAGGTTGAGTGCCCCTACGGCTGGACCGACTGGAACGCCTCCCTCGAGATCACCGCCCAATCCGCTGAGGAAATCGGCCTCAAGCTCACCACCTACTTCCCGGAGTCCCCCGTGTGGAACAACGACATGCAGACGGGCGACTTCGACATCGTGATGAATACGCCTTCCGGATCCGCGGCGGCGCAGCCCTGGTCCAGGGCCTACACCATCATGTACTCGGGCAACTGCGCGCCCATCGGCGAAGTGACCTACTCCGACTACGGCCGCTACTCCAACGCTCGCGCGGACGAGCTCATCAATCTCATCGCCGCGACGGACGACATGGAAAAGCTCGCCGCGTACTACACGGAACTTGACACCATCTTCCTCACCGACCTGCCCACCGTGCCGCTCATGTACCGCCCGCTCCATTTCTACACCGTGAACTCCACCCACTGGACGGGCTACCCGGTCGAGGGAGACGGCAGCAACGTCCCGCCGAACTGCCTGATTTACGGCGCGTCGGTGCGCGGCCTCTACATGATCGAGCCGGTTGCCAAATAACGGTACGGCCATGATCGAACGGCTCCGCGGCGGATCGGCGTCCGCCGCGGAGCATCCATGCGAGAAGGGCGGTGCCATGTGAAAAGATACGTGAAATACTTTGGGAGAAAGTTCCTCTGGTATCTATTGACGCTCTTTGTCGCGCTGATTTTGAACTTCCTCCTGCCGCGCCTCATCCCCGGCAATCCCGTAACCGTCATCGTCTCCCAGATGATGCAGGGCATGACGGACACCAACGCCTACAAGCGCATCTACGACTCGTTCTACATGGAATTCGGACTCGACAAGCCGCTGTACGTCCAGTTCTTTTTGTATGTTGGGAACGTGCTGCACGGAGATCTGGGCACCTCGTTCATGTTCTATCCTCAGAAGGTCACGGCCCTCCTCGCGGGCGCGCTTCCGTGGACGGTCGGGCTACAGCTTCCCGCAATCCTCATCGGCTGGGTGCTGGGGAACCTCCTGGGCGCGCTGGCCGCCTATCGGGGCGGCATCTTCGACAAGATCATGTTCCCCTTCAGCCTCATGATGAACGCCGTTCCGGCGTTCGCGTTCGGATTGCTTCTCCTGTACTTTTTCGGCGTGTGGCTGGACGTTCTGCCCACCAGCGGCGGCTACGACATGATGCTATTGCCCGCGTGGAACTGGACGTATCTCTCCTCCGTGCTCCGGCACTACGTCACGCCCTTTCTGTCTCTGGTGCTCGTCATGATCGGCGGGCAGGCCATCGGCATGCGCTCGATGGTGCTCTACGAGCTCAATTCCGATTACGTGCTGTACGCGAAGCTTCTGGGCATCCGGGACGGGAAAATCGTGCGCTACGTGTTCAAAAACGCGGTGCTCCCGCAGATCACGGGCCTCGCGATGACCATCGGCACCATGACCGGCGGCGCGCTCATCGCGGAGATCATATTCAGCTATCCCGGCGTCGGCCAGATGATGTTCAAGGCGATCCGAAATTCCGATTACACGCTCATCAGCGGCTGTACGCTCGTCATCACCGTGATGGTCCTGGCGATGAACTTCCTCATTGAAATCCTGTACGGCTTTATCGACCCGCGGGTGCGCGCGTCACAGATGGAGGAGGGCTGAAATGAACAGCATCAAGGTGCTCCTGCGCTCGCCCCGCTTTCTGTTCGGGTTTTTTGCGATCCTTCTGGTCGTTTTCTTCGCCGTATACGTGCCGATTCAAAACACCCAGAAGCCCACGCGCATGGTGGCGAAGAAATATCAGCCCCCGTCGTCCGAGCTGGTCCTCGGCTCGGACAACTTCGGGCGGGACATGTTTCTCGAGCTCGCCCACGGCACGCGCACTTCCCTCAAGGTCGGCGTCCTGAGCGGGCTCACCGCCACGTTCATCGGGCTCACATTCGGACTTTTGGCGGGGTTCGTGGGCCGCGCGGTGGATAACTCGCTCACGATGGTCACAAATATGTTTATCGTCGTGCCGTCCTTTGTGGTGCTCATCCTCATTTCCGTGTCGATTTCGAGCCTCACCACGTCGACGACCGCCCTCATCATCGGCATCACCTCCTGGCCGTGGACGGCGCGCGCCGTGCGCGCGCAGACGATCTCGCTTCGGACGCGCGACCACGTGAACATGGCGCGCATCTCCTGCAAGAACCTCAGCCAGATCATCCTGCGGGACATCCTCCCTTATATCGCGAGCTACGTCGTCATGGCCTTCATCCTGCAGGTCGCGAGCGGCATCCTCGCCGAGGCGTCGATCTCGATGCTGGGCCTGGGAGACCGCAACACCATTTCGCTCGGCACGCTCATGAACTGGGCCATGCAGTTCGAGGCCCCGGCGCGCGGTTACTGGTGGGCGTTTATCCCCACGGCGTTCACGATTTCGCTGACGACGTTTTCCCTATACATGATGAACAGCGGCATGGATGAGGTGTTCAACCCGAAGATCAGGAGCTGATGAGATGGAGCATGTGATGGCGGTCAAGGGCCTCAAGACGTATTACCGGACGCGGCTCAAGGAGAACGTGTACGCCGTGGACGGCGTCGATTTCGCGCTCTCGGAAAACAGGGTTCTGGGGATCGCGGGCGAATCGGGCTGCGGGAAGTCCACGCTCGCGCTGTCCCTCATGGGGTTTTACTTTCCGCCGCTCTTTTACGGAAGCGGCGAGATCGAGGTGGACGGGCGCGACCTGATGAAGCTCCCCTACGAGGAGTTGAGGCGCGCGTACCTCGGCACGAAGATCGCCTATATCCCGCAGGCGGCGATGAACGCCATGAACCCCACGCGGCGGGTGTCGAAGTTTGTGCTGGATATCCTGCGGGCGCACAGGCCGGATCTCTCGAAGGAGGCGGCGCTCGGGCTCGCGGCGGAGAAGTTCGAGGCGCTGAATCTGCCTACGCGCGTTCTCTCTTCGTACCCGGGCGAGCTCTCCGGCGGAATGAAGCAGAGGACGGTGATCGCGCTGTCGGCGCTTCTCAATCCCCGGGTGCTGATCGCCGACGAGCCCTCCTCCGCGCTCGACGTCTCGAGCCAGAAGGTGGTCATCACGATGCTCAAGGACATGATGAAGATGGGCTTTGTGAAAAGCATGATCTTCATTACACACGAGCTGGCGCTCCTCAGGCACGTGGCGGACGATATCGTCGTCATGTACGCGGGCGAATTCGTCGAGAGGGGCAAGGCGGAGGAGATCATATTCGATCCCGTCCACCCCTACACCCGCGCGCTCATGGGTTCCATCATCGTTCCGGAGAACGGCATGAAGGACAAATGCCTGTGCGCCATTCCCGGCGCGCCGCCGAACCTCAAAAACGTGCCCGCGGGTTGCCGGTTTGCGGACCGCTGCCCGCTTGCCGAGGAAAAGTGCCGCGCGGCGAAGGTAAAGCTCACGCATTTTGGCGACGGGCGGTACCACCGCTGCGTACTTTCCGCCGAGCGGCTGAGAGGAGATGTTTCATGAGCCACCTTTTGGAGGCGAGGGGCCTTGGGAAGACGTTCGGCGCGGGAAGGAAGGCCGTGCGCGCCGTTCGGGACGTCGATTTTCACATGGACAAGGGCGAGATCATTTCCATCGTGGGCGAGTCGGGGTCTGGGAAGACCACCCTCGCGAAGCTGCTGCTGGGCCTTGCGTCGCCCACGTCGGGCGCGATATACTATGAGGGGAAGCCGCGCGAGATGCGAAGGGCAGCCCAGCGCCATGCGTATTGGCGCAACATACAGGCGATCTTTCAGGACCCGTTTTCCACCTTCAATCAGTTCTTCCGCGTGGACAGCATCCTGCGCGACTGCTTCCGGATCGGCGATATGGCCCGGATTCCGCGCGCGGAGCGCGAGGAGCGCATGCGGGACGCGTGCCGCTTCGTGAACCTCAAGTATGAGGAGCTCTACAACAAGTATCCGTTCGAGCTCTCCGGCGGGCAAATGCAGCGGCTCATGATCGCGCGGGTGTTCCTGTTGAAGCCCAGCGTGCTCATCGCGGACGAACCCACGAGCATGATCGACGCCTGTTCCCGCTCGACAATCCTCGACATGCTTCTGAAGCTGCGGGAGGAGCGGGGGATGACGATTCTGTTCATTACCCACGATCTCGGGCTCGCCTACTATGTGAGCGACCGCATCTGCATCATGGAGCACGGATCGGTCGTGGAGGAGGGCCCGGCGGACAACGTGATTCTGAACCCGGCGAACCGGTATACGCGCCAGCTGGTCGCGGACGTGCCGAAGCTCAACGAGCGATGGCTGCCCGCGTGACTCTTTGGGAAGGGGGCGAGTCCCATCGTCGTTCTGTGGGAGGATCTATCGGTCGAATGGGATAACGTGATCGATGTCTGGGACGAAGTTTGCAAGCCCGAGCCGACGCCCCTCGTCGTCCATTATCACGATTATTACGAGATTAACTTCGTGCTGGAGGGTGCGGGGACCTACTACTTCGGCGACAAGCAGTACCGCGCGTGCCCCGGCCAGGTGTTTGTCATCAACGACCGCGAGCCGCATTACGCGTACGCGTCCCCCGATGGAACGCTCAAGATGATTATCCTCGTGTTCCGCCCCTCTCTCGTTGGGGACGGGGTGTTCGACAACCGCGCGTTTATGATGCCGTTCAAGGAACGGAGCATGCAGTATCGCAACCAGATCGTCGCCACCGATCCGTGCGCGCTCGAGATCGGCGCGCTCATGCGGCTCATCCGCGACGAGAAGCGCGCGGCGCACACGGGGCACCTGCTTTTCATGCAGGCGTTCGTATACGAGATCCTCGCCTGCCTCTACCGCTATTACTGGGAGGCGGACCAGATCGGAAAGGACATGAAGCTCCAGCGCGAGATCGACGACATACGGCCCGCGCTTTCCTACATGCGGGAAAACTTCGCCCAGGACATCGTCGTCAAGGATATGGCGGCGCTCGCGTGCATGAGTCCGAACCACTTCTCCGCGGTGTTCAAGAAGGTGAATCGGATGAATTTCAGGTCCTACCTGATGAAGATCCGGCTTGCCGCCGCCAAGGAGATGCTCAAGACCGGGACCCAATCGATCACGGAGGTCGCGCTGAGCGCGGGCTTCCCCAATTCAGCGTACTTCACCCGCGTGTTTACGCGGGAGGAGGGCGTCACGCCGAGCGAATACCGACTGAGAGGTCGGGCAAAAGGAGGAATGACATGCGGTACAAACCCGATTGGGACAAAGCCAGAGAAAGACTGACTGCCTTTCTCAATCACGAGGTCGTCGACCGCTGCTGCTGCGCGGTGTTCGCGCGCGAGGGGGGCAACGAGGCGGTGAGCCACAACCCGCCGGCGGACCCTGCGGAACGCTTTGCCTATTGGACGGACCCGGAGCGCGTCATCGCGCGCTACCGGCGGCAAATGGAGCGGACGACCTACGGCGGCGAGGCGTTTCCGCAGATCTTTGTGGATCTGGGCGCGGCGGGCCACGCGGGCTTTTTCAAGGGCGCCAAATACCGGTTTGAGGATTCCGTGTGGTTCTTTCCCTCCCACGAGGCGCCGGACGACATCGAATTTGATCCGTACAGCGACTTGTTCGAGCGGACCATGTCCCTCGCGCGCGCCTACGCCCAGGATAGCAAGGGCGACTACATCGTCTCCATGCCGGACTGCACGGGAAACGCCGACGCGCTCTCCCATCTTCTCGGGCCTGAGGCGCTTTTGCCCCTCATGATCGAAGAACCGGAGGCGGTCCGGCGTGCGCTCCAAAGGATCGAAAAGGCCTACGAAGCCGCCATGCGCGGCGTCTATGAGATTGTGAAGGGCGTCAACGGCGGGGGCAGTTCCATCGGCTGGATGTCCACGTGGGCGCCGGGGCTCCACGCGCAGATGCAGTCCGACATGTCCGTCATGATCTCCAACGACATGTTCGAAAAATTCGTCATGCCCGAGCTTCGCGCCCAGTGCGACTTCCTCGATTACCCCCTCTATCATTTCGACGGCGTGGAGCAGATCCGGCACCTGGACAGTCTTCTGTCCCTCGAGAAGCTGCGCGCCATCCAGTGGACGCAGGTCGCGGGCCAGAGACCGTGCACCGACTACATCCCCGAGCTTCGGCGCATCCAGGCGGCGGGGAAGGGCGTCCTCATCCTCGTAGCGCCCGCGCAGATTCGCCCGCTCATGGAGAACCTCTCCTCGCGGGGGCTGTATCTTGTGACGGCGGTCAGGACGGCGGACGAGGCGGACGCCATCCTGAAAGATGTGGCGCGACTGACGCACGACTGACGCGAGGGCGTATGATCGATATCAAGAAGCGCAAGGCGATCTGGAATTCGTTTTACGATCTGGCGACGCCCGTCAACCGGCTGATTCTCGTGAACGTGCGGGATGGCATGCCCGAGCGTCCCATGCTTTGGTGGGAGCGCGCCGACGCGCGCGTGGACTGGGCGTTGGCGCGCTATCAAAGGCAGCTCGAGCTCATGGAACTCGTGGACGATCACACCGTTCCGAGCCTCAACCTTTTGACCGGCACGGAGGTGTTCGCGGAGGCATTCGGCTGCCCGGTGCACAGGCCCGCGGACAACAACCCCTACGCGCGCCCGTGCGTCTTCGGGCCGGATGAAGCCGCGCGCCTGAAAATCCCCCGCGTCGAGGACACGAAATTCATGATCCTGTTCGACATGGCGCGGCGGCTGCGCGAACGCGCGGGCAAAGACGCGCTCCTCTCGTTCCCGGACATCCAGACGCCCGCGGACGTGGCTGCCCTGATCTGGGAGAAGAGCGATTTTTACGCGAGCATGATCGAGGAGCCGGAGGCCGTGCGGGAGTTCATTGGCAAGATTCGGATATTCCTGTTCGCCTTTTTGGACCTGTGGCTCGGCGAATTCGGACCTGCGACCATGGCGCATTACCCGGACTACTATCTCGACGGCGGGGTCTCCGTCTCCGAGGACGAAATCGGCGTGGTAAGCGCCTCCATGTACCGGGATTTTTTTGAGGACGACCTCAGACTCCTTTCCCAGCGGTACGGCGGAATCGGCATCCACTCCTGCGCGGATTCGAGGCACCAGTGGGAGAATCTCAAGCGCACGCCTGGGCTTCGGCTCATTAACCTCCATCGCAACGCCGCGCAGACGCTCGCGTCCTTCGCCGCGTTCGGACGGACCTGCGCTTTGATGCCGATGCCCAGCGAGCACGTCGATTTTGACGCCGCGCCGGAGAGCCTTACCTGCCACATCGCGGACGCGCGTCCGCAGGCGGCGACGGTGGACGAAGCGCGCCGCATCGCGGACCTGTTCTATGAAAGGTACCCTCAGATGTCGGCATACGCCGGGCGCTGACGCGGGCGCCTCGTGCCGACGGGACGAACGGCGCGAATATTTGGCATGTCAAAGGCCTCGACCGGTCGGTCGGGGCCTTTCCTGTATCGCGCACATCGCCGGGCACGATTCAATCCGCTCCCGATGCTTGCGCGGAAGCGGCAGCCCCAAAACGGCGGGGCTTTAAATGTATCGCCGCTTGTAGCCCTCGTAAAAACTCTTCAGCGAACGATACAGCTTCCACCTGTTCGTATAGGTGAGGACCGTCAGGTTGCAGAGCCAAAGCGCGATTACGGATCCGGGAAACGCGCGAAACGCAAGATAGCCCCCCAGCATGCACATGCCCGCCACCGCCATGCATCCGTCCGTGTCGGAGGACGTAGGCTTTCCCCGCAGGGCCAGCCGGGCGGCAAGCGAAGTGAGCGCAAGGATCACCGCGTAGGCTACGGAGGCCTCGAACTGCGTGACCGCGCTCCACACGCCGAAGGAGACCGCGATGGTCTTCCCGCCCTTGAATCCGAGAAACGGCGAAAAGGCGTGGCCCAACACCGGCGCGATGGCGACCGGGGCGACGTTCCAGTCGCTTATGTAGTCTCCATGGATCAGAATCAGGAGCGGCAGGTAGCCCTTCATGAATTCCAGAAAAATCGCGAAAAGGCCGAGCTTGTATCCCGCCGCGTGCCACAGATTGAACGCGCCGGGATTCCCGTCCCCCACGGCGCGGATGTCCACATGGGCGGCCAGACCGAGCCAGTAGGCAAACATCAGCGAACCGCTCAGAAACCCGATCAGTGCGTACAGCGCAATCACAGCTCTCGCCCGCCCTTCACTTTGATCTGCCTTCCCTTCCAGGTGACAGAACCCACGAAGCCTACCTGGTAGATCGAGTACAACAGGATGACGATGAAAAACAGAGAGGGAATGAAGTGGAGAAGCGGTGCGATCAGCCCGTACCGGCCCGTGCTCTTCGTGAAATACAGGATCTGCAGCGCGTACATCAGGTAGCCGACCCCGAACGGCAGCGTCCATGGATGTCCCGCCAGAAGCAGGATCGGCGCGCCAAAGCCGACGGCGAAGAGTCCCGCGAGCCAAACGGAGATCATGACGACCGTCGAGGGCATCAGGCACGATGTGCTGTTGATCGCGCCTTTCCCGAACCCCTGCAGTTGGCTTGCGATTCCTTCCGGATACATCCGGAAGGAAACGAGGTCCCCGCCGATGTAGTTTTCGATTGGGACGTTCGCCTCGGTGAACCTCCTGCCGAGGTTCAAATCGTCCAGCACCTCCCCGCTCACGCTCTGATGGCCGCTCACCCTCTCATAATCCCGCCGGGAGGCAACGATGCAGGAGCCGTAAAGGCCCTTCCGCGCGTTCCTCCTTTCAAAGGGCGAGGTGAACGCGAACACGCCCAGCAGGTACACGACGAGCGACAGCTTTTCGTAGGCCTTCTCCATGTGGTGGTAGGGTACGACGGAGACGGCCCCGCCGCATTTTTCCCGTACCTTGAGGAGCCGTTCCAGCGCCTCGGGCGCGAGCCTGACATCCGCGTCTATGAACACCAGGATGTCCCCCGTAGACTGCAGGAATCCGTTCCACACCGCCCAGTTCTTCCCCGTCCAGCGCGCGGGGGGTTCGGTGTTCCTGATGACCCTCGCGCCGCATGCGGCGGCGAGTTCCCCCGTCCGGTCGGACGAGCAGTCGTCGACGACGATGATCTCCTGCGGCGCGAATGTCTGTGCCTGGAGCGATTCGAGCAGATGCGGGAGGTTGCCCTCCTCGTTTCGCGCGGGGATGATCACCGAAACCCTGCAATGTTCCCGCGGCACCCCCTCCTGCGCCCTGAGCCTGATCCTGGCGAAGAGAATGAAGCCCGCGAAGCACGGGACGATCCAAAGGAAATAAATTCCCATACCCCAACCCACTTCCCCCCGTATTCTTGATTCGCGCCTCCCCGCGATTCCGATTTTGATTCGAGAGCGGGAGATTTGCGCGCACCCATCCCAATCCTATACAGAATATTCTTGATCGATGATGCTTTTCCTTCATAATCTGAGCGGAAACTTCCCGATGCGCAGCGGAAATCGGAAAGCCTCCTTGCGGGGCGAAGCGTGATCGTGAATCCGATGTTCGGGGCACATTTCGAACGCTTCGGATCGGGCGGTTTCGACGCGGTTGCAATTGAACTGGATTTGTGCAATAATCTGAACATACATGTGATCCATTCTTTACTGAAATTCCGATTGTGGAGGCGAGGAAGCATGAAACGGTCCCGCTTGGGAAGGGCGCGGGGCATTCTGAAGCGGGCCGCGCTGGCGCTGGCGCTCCTGCCCGTTTTGATGATGCCCGGCTGCAGGAAGGCGGACGAGCAGGTGCCCGGCAGAGCGGTCATTCTGGGATTTTCACAGCTTGGAAGCGAAAGCGGTTGGCGGATCGGCAATTCGCGCGACATCGACGCCGCGGCAAAGCGCGCGGGCATCGAGCTGATGTTCGAGAATGCGGAGCAGAAGCAGGAGAACCAGATCAAGGCTATCCGTTCATTCATCGCCTATCAGGTGGACGTGATCGCGTTCGCGCCCATCGTCGAGGACGGCTGGACGAACGTTCTGACCGAGGCGCGCGAGGCGGGGATCCCGGTTCTTTGCACCGATCGGTTCATCAGCGAGGAGGACGCGGGCCTCATCACGGGCTTTGTGGGCTCGGACTTCTATGAGGAAGGCCGCCGGGCGGGCGAATACCTCGTCGAGAAGGCCGACAGGACGGGCGCTGAGAGGCTGAGGATCGTTGAAATAACGGGAACCGAGGACTCGACGCCCATGCGCCAGCGGGCCATCGGCTTTCGAGAGGTCATTGGCAAAGACGCGCGCTTCGAGATCTTGGAGTCGATCTCCGGCGACTTTCTCAAGTCCAAGGGCAAGGAGTGCATGAACCTCATCTTCGAGCGGTTCGGCCACGGTTTTGACGTCGTCTACTCTCACAACGACGCGATGACCATGGGTGCGATCGAGGCCATCGAGTCGGAGGGGCTCGAACCGGGCAAGGACGTCATCATCATCACCGTCGACGGCGAGCAGGGGGCCATCGACCTTCTCAAGGAAGGGAAGATCAACTGCGTCGTGGAGTGTACCCCGCTCATCGGGGATACGATCATGGCGCTCGCCCAAAAGCTGGCCGCGGGCGAGGCAATCGAGCGCTACACCTACTCGGAGGAGACCGTATTCTCCGAGTTCGACGAGGACCTTCAGTCGATCCCGGCGCGGGGATATTGAGATGCGGCGCGGCTTCATCATCCGGGTCGCCGATTCTCTGAGAAGGCGGATTGCGCTTTCGATCATCGTCGTACTCGTTCTGATGGCGATTCCGGCCATCGCGGCCATCGGCATGATGACGAGCTACGCCCGGCAGTACCACGACGTCATCACGCGGATGGACCGCATCTCCTCGCTCTCGCCCCTCATCGACGAGGCGCTTCTGGGCGAGATGTGGTCGATCGTCGCAGGACGCGAGACGTTCGACGCGGGCAGCCAGTTCCGGACGCTCGACAGGGTGTGCGCCGAGATGGACGCGCTGATCGTGACGGACTCCGCGAGCCGGCTCCAGATGACCGTGGCCCGCAACACCATGAATACGCTCAACCGTTACATCGAAGATCTGGGCGCGCAGATGCTTGCCGGTTCGACCGTCGACGAGGACGAGACGATGCTCGAGGAGATCAGGAACGTCGGCTCGCTCGTCGTCGACATGCTGGGGGACGCGATTACGGCGGAGATCAACGCCGCGATGGCCACCTCGAACGAACTGCAACGGGTGGTGCGCGCGACGCTCCTGATCGAGATGTTCATCCTCCTGACGGCCCTCGCGTTCGCGGGCATCGCGCAAAGGTCCTTGAGTCGGGCAATCGCGCGGCCGATTGAGCAGCTCAAGGACTTCGCCGGAATGATCGCGAGCGGACACCTCGACGTGCGCGCGCCCGCGCCGGACGTGTCGGAGCTTTCCGATCTGACAAACAGCCTCAACACCATGGCGGGCAAGCTCAAGGAACTCATCGAGGAGAATCGGCGCGAGCAGGAGAACCTCAAAAAGAGCGAGATGCGCACGCTCCAGGCACAGATCGCGCCGCACTTTCTCTATAACACGCTTGACGCCATCATCTGGCTCGCCGAGGCGCGAAAGACGCCGGACGTCATCGCAGTCACCCGCGCGCTCTCGAACTTTTTTCGCATTTCCCTCTCGGACGGCAAGGACTGGATCACCATCCGCCAGGAGGTCGATCACCTGCAGGGCTACCTCACCATCATGAAGGTGCGATATCGGGACATCCTCGACTACGTGCTCGAGGTGGACGAGTCGCTCTACGACCTTTCCATATTGAAGCTCGTGATCCAGCCTTTGGCCGAGAACGCCATCTATCACGGCATCAAGAACCGGCGGGGCGGGGGAAAGCTCACGATCCGCGTAGAGCGTCGGGGCGACATGCTCGCCGTCCGAGTGTCGGACGACGGCGCGGGCATGAATCCGGAACGGCTCGAAATCGTGAGGCGGGCGTTCGAGGGAGGGGCGCCGCCGGACGCCGAGTCGGGCTACGGGCTCTCCAGCGTAGACAGGCGGATCAAGCTCTATTACAACCAGCCGGTGGGACTCAATCTCAAGAGCGCGCAAGGCGAGGGCACGACCATCGAATTCACCGTGCCGATCCGCGCGAGCGGGGGGGATACCGATGTATAAGGCGTTTGTGGTCGACGACGAGATCGTCATCCGGGAGGGCATCCGCAACAACTTCCCGTGGGACGAGAGCGATTTTCAGTTCGCGGGCGAGGCGCCCGACGGCGAGATCGCGCTATCGATGCTCCAGGACATCAAGCCGGATGTTCTCATCACCGACATCCGAATGCCGTTCATGGACGGATTGACGCTCTGCCGAAGGATCGTCAACACCATGCCGTGGATCCACGTGGTGATCCTCTCCGGCTACGACGACTTCTCCTACGCCAAGGAGGCGATCTCTCTGGGCGTGAAGGAGTATCTTCTCAAGCCCGTCTCCGCGCACGAGCTTCAGGAGGTGCTGCGGCGCATCGCGCGGGAGATCGGCGAGGAGCGCCGCCAGCAGGCGGACTATCAGGCGATGAAGCGCCAGTTCGACTCGTCGAGCAGGTTCATGCAGGAGAAGCTCGTACTCGAGCTTCTCTCCGGCGCGCCGGGTGAGGATGTTCTCGAGCAGGCGCGCAAGCTGCGCGTGAACCTGCTCGCGCGCTGGTATCGCGTGATGCTGATCGCCTCCGGCGAGGAGGACGACATCCTCCTCGTACGCGCGCACGTTCAACGGCTCGCGGAAGGTTCGGGCGGCGCGGTGCGGCTCTGCGAGGCGGGCGGGCGGCTCGCGGCCGTGGTGATGGGCGACACGGACGAGGACCTCGAGGAGCGCGCGTTCGCGTTCGCGCAGGCGGTGAAGTACGAGGTGGAAAGGACCGTGGGCGGCACGCTCCGGGTCGCCATCGGCGCGCCGACGGAGGACATCGGCAGCGTCAAGGACTCCTACCTTTCCGCCCAGAACGTGCTGAAGGGCATGGCGTTCAACGCCGCCGGAACGCGCATCATGGACACCGTCGACCGGGGCATGCAGGTCGGTGCAAGGCTGATGGGCATCGACGTCGTGCCCATCTTTGAAAAGCTCCGCTATGCGACCAGCCAGGAGACGGAGGAGATTCTGCGCGAGCACTTCGATTCCATCGGCACCGTCGCGCGCCAGTCGGTCATCATGGCGAACTATCTGTACGTCGATCTCCTGCTCGCCGCGATGCGCGTGATCCGCGAAAACGGCGGCGACCCGGAAAAAATCATCCCCGAGGCCGTCGCGCGCCAGAAGGAGGGCGCTCGCGCCTTCTCCGGACAGGAGAGCATGGTCGATTCCGCGCGCCAGATCCTCTTTAAGGCCATCCGGTTCCGCGACAGCCAAAACATGTCTCACTCCGCGTCCGTGATCCGCGCGGCCTGCGCCTACATCGACCAGAAGTACGCGAACCCGGACATGACGCTTTCGGACGTCGCCAGACACGTCGCGCTCTCCAACAACCACTTCTGCACCGTGTTCTCGCAGGAGATGGGCGTGACCTTCATAGAATACCTCACCTCCCTTCGGATGAAGAAGGCAAAGGAGCTCATGAAGCTCACGGACATGCGCTCAAGCGAGGTGGCGGCGGCCATCGGCTACTCGGATCCCCATTACTTCAGCTACCTGTTCAAGAAGACCGTCGGGATGAACCCGCGCGATTACCGCAACTCCTGCCGGAGATAGGCCGCCGTAAATATCATCCTTTTACCGGAAGATAACGCCTATTTTTCATAGTGATTCGAAAACGCAGGAAGATTTTCGCCGAATGTGCGGAAACCTGCCTGTTTTCGGTTTTGGGTGAATATGTTATGATCGTGATAAGGGGCGGACAATCCGTCCACAACGAAACGGAGGGGACTGTTCTATGAAGAAACTGGTTGCTCTTATGCTAGCCATGCTGCTGGTGCTGGGCGTCGCCTCGACCGCGTCGGCGCTGACCGTCGCGTTCTCCCAGATCGGGCAGGAGTCCGACTGGCGCACCGCCAACACCGACGACCTGTGCGCGGGCATCGAGGCCGAAGGCTGGACGCTGGTCTACGACGACGGACAGCAGAAGCAGGAGAATCAGATCAAGGCGCTCCGGAACTTCATCTCGCAGGACGTCGACTACATCCTCTTCACCGGCGTCGTGACGACCGGCTGGGAAGAGGTCCTCAAGGAAGTCAACGAAGCGGAGATCCCGCTGATCCTGATCGACCGCATTCCGGACTGCGCGGATGAGATCGACTACGTGGCCGCGTTCGGCGGCGACTTCATCGAGGAAGGCCGCAGGATGGGCTACTGGGCGGGCAACTACTTTGCCTCCGTGGGCCGCGGCGACGTGGAGATCAACTGCGTCATCCTCGAGGGAACCACCGGCTCCGGCCCCGCCACCGACCGCACCGCGGGCATCCACGAGGCGCTCGCGAACTTCCCGAACATCAAGGTCATCGCGTCCCAGACCGGCAACTTCACCCGCGCCGAAGGCCAGCCCGTCATGGAGAGCTTTTTGAAGCAGTATCCGGACATCGATCTGGTGCTTGCGGAGAACGACGACATGGCGATGGGCGCCATCGAGGCCATCAAGGCGGCCGGCAAGGTTCCGGGCAAGGACATCATCATCGTGGGCTGCGACTCCGTCAAGACCGCGTTTGAGGCGATCGTCGCCGGCGAAATGAACGCCACCATCGAGTGTACGCCCCTCTACTCCCAGTTCGTGATCGAGGCGATCAACAACATCGAGGCGGGCGAGGTTTACGACAAGACCATCATTCACCCCGAGGAGTTCGTGTACGACGCGACGGGCGGCATCCCCTACACCGCGGACGGCTCGGCCGTTTCCATCAAGGCTGCGGACGTCATCGACAGCCGCAAGTACTAGGGCTATCCCGCACAAATCCTGCACGCGCAGACGGATGCATTTCCGCCATCTCACCCCCGCAGAATTCTTGACGTAGCGCTGCTACGCCGGCGAGTTCCGCAAGCGCAATCTGACGGAAATTCATCTCGTCGGCACGCGCATGCTCTGCGCGGTATAGCCCTGGAGCAATCGGACATGACCCACGACGGATGGGGGCATCCCCCTCATCCGTCCTTCGCGTAAGGATACCGGACATTGTGATTGAGGGGATGATCGTTTGCAGGATGAAATTCTCACGATGAAGGGCATTTCCATCCAGTTTCCGGGCGTGAAGGCGCTCGACGACGTGGATTTTACGCTCATGCGGGGCGAGGTACACGCGCTTTTGGGCGAAAACGGCGCGGGAAAATCCACGCTCATCAAATGCCTGACGGGGGTTCACCGGATGGACGCGGGCGCGGTCGCGCTGGACGGCGCGATGATCAGGCCCTCGAGCCCGCAGGCCGCCATCGGGATGGGCATCTCCACGGTATTCCAGGAGGTCAACCTGTGCCCCAATCTCACCGTGGCCGAAAACATATTCATCGGGCGGCAGCCCATGAAGCTCGGCGGGATCAGCTGGAAGGCAATGAACGCGCGCGCCGCGGAGCTGATGCGCTCCATGGGCATGGAGATCGACGTCACGCGCCCGCTCTCCTATTATTCCATCGCCATCCAGCAGATGGTGTCGATCGCCCGCGCGGTCGACGTCAAAGCAAAGGTGCTGATCCTCGACGAGCCGACCTCGTCGCTCGACGAGCACGAGGTGCAGAGGCTTTTCAAGGTCATGCGGGACCTGAAGGCCGAGGGACTGGGGATCGTATTCATCACCCATTTCCTCGACCAGGTGTTTGAGATTTCGGATCGGATCACGGTTTTGCGCAACGGAAAGCTGGTGGGGAGCTACAGGACCGCCCTGATCACAAAGCTCGAGCTCGTTACCCACATGATCGGCAAGGACATGAACGAGATGTTCAACTTTACCCGCGCGCACCAGAAGCCGGGCGCCAAGCCCATGCTCGAGGCAGAGAGGATCGGCGTGCCGGGCAAGGTGGAGGAGATTTCGCTCTCGGTCAACGCGGGCGAACTGGTCGGGTTCGCGGGCCTTCTGGGTTCGGGCCGCACGGAGACCGCGGAGATGCTCTTCGGCGTGACCCGCCCGGCGCACGGCACCGTGAAGCTTGCGGGGCAGACGCTGCACCTCAAAACCCCGCTCGACGCCATCAACCACAAGATGGCCTTCTGCCCCGAGGACAGAAAGCGCGACGGCGTCATCGGCGATCTGTCCGTGCGCGAGAACATCTACCTCGCGGTACAGGCCAAGCGCGGCTTTCTGAAGCCTGTGCCGAAGGCGGAGCAGCAGGAGCTGGCAGAGAAGTTCATCAAGCTTCTTTCCATCGCCACGCCCGACGCGGAGAAGAAGGTGGGCGAGCTTTCCGGCGGCAACCAGCAGAAGGTGATTCTCGCCCGATGGCTTGCGACCGAGCCGGACGTTCTGATCCTCGACGAGCCGACGCGCGGCATCGACGTGGGCGCGAAGGCGGAGATCCTCCGGCTCATGCTCGAGATGTGCGAAAGGGATATCGCGGTCGTCTTCATCAGCTCCGAGCTCGACGAGATCATCCGCTGCTCGAACCGCATCATCGTGATGCGCGACGGCAGGAAGGCGGCGGAGCTCGACGGCGAGGACTGCAGGCAGGCGGACATCCTCGCGATCATCGCAAATGAAAAAGCGGAGGTGGGCGCATGAAAAAAAGGTTCGACTTTGACCGAATCGCCCGCTCGAAGGTGTTCTGGGCGGCGGTCGCGGAGGCGCTCATACTGATCGTAAGCCTCTTTATTCGGCCGGATTTTCTCAAAATCGAGATCAATGCGGCGACCGGCATGTTCTACGGCGTGCCCATCGACATCCTGAATCGCGCGGCGGAGATCATGATCATCTCCATGGGCATGACTCTGGTCATCGCGCTGGGCGGGACGGATCTCTCGGTCGGCGCGCTCGTTGCGGTTTCAGGCGCGATGGCACTGAAGTTCCTGAGATGGGACGTGACCCAATACCCCACGCCCGGCAACTACTCGGTGATGCCCTTCGTTCTGGTGATTCTGGTGCCCCTCGTGGTCTGCACCCTCATGGGGGCGTTCAACGGCTTCCTCATCTCGAAGCTGGGCATGCAGCCCATCATCGCGACCCTCATCCTCATGGTCGCGGGCCGCGGCATCGCCCAGATCGCCACCAACGGCAAGCAGTTTACCACCATGTATAAGCCCTTCCAGCAGATCGGCCAGGGATATTTTCTGAAGCTGCCGATGCCCATCATCATTGCTGCGGTGGTGGTCGCCGCGATGGCGATTTTCGCCCGCAAGACGTCATTCGGCATGTTCGTGGAGTCCGTGGGCGTGAACCCGAACGCCAGCCGGGTGTCCGGGCTGCGCTCCGGGCGAATCGTGATGATCGCGTTCATCCTGACGGGCTTCCTCTCCGGCATATCGGGACTCATCTATGCAAGCCGCATCTCTTCCTGCGACTCCAACAACGCGGGCGTCAACTACGAGCTGAGCGCCATCCTCGCGGTGGTTATCGGCGGGACCTCCATGTCGGGCGGCAAGTTCAGTCTCGCGGGGACGGTTCTCGGTTCCCTGATCCTCCAGACGATCATTTCTCTGGTGCTCTTCCTCGGCATCGTCTCCGAGGCGATCCTGGCCTTCGAAGCCATGGTCATCGCGGTGGTCATCGTGGTGCAGTCGGAGCCCGTCAGAAAGGCCATCGTCGGCTTCTATACGAGGCTCGCGGCAAGGCGCGGCAGGGCAAAGGAGGGTGAGATCCATGCTTAAAAGGGAGATCGGCCACCAGAGCCTTTGGACGCGGCTTTTCAACCCCAAGTACATTGTCGTTTACGCCACCATCGGCGTGTTCATCCTGATCTATCTCTTCGGCGCGATCATGTTCGGGAACAAGGGCTTCACGACGCTCCGGACGTTCACGCTCATGTTCTCCGAGAACGCCTACATCGGCATCTCGGCGGTGGGCATGACGATGGTACTGATCACAGGCGGCATCGACCTGTCGGTCGCGGCGGTGGCGTCCTTGACGGGCATGTTCATCGCCTACGGGACGACCGTGATGGGCATCCATCCGGCGATCTGCATGGCGTTCGCCATCGTCGTCGGAACGGGTCTCGGGCTTTTGATGGGCGCGACGATCCACTATCTGAACGTGCCGCCCTTCATCACGACCCTCACCGGCATGTTCCTCGCGCGCGGCGTTTGTTCGCTCATCAGCCGTGAGTCGATCTCCATCGACCATCCCATGATCGATTCCCTCGCGGGCTGGAAGCAGTACATCTTCCGCCTTGAGGATGGGGAGTGGGTGAAGATCAAACCCGTCTCCTACATCACGATCAGCGTCATCGTCTTCCTCGCGATGATCGTCCTCGGAACCTTTCTTCTCCAGCGCACGAGGTTCGGGAGAAACGTCTACGCCATCGGGGGCAACGAGCAGTCGGCGAAGCTCATGGGCCTGCCCGTCGGGCGCACGAAGGTGCTCGTCTACGGCATCAACGGCTTCTGCTCCGCGCTCGCGGGCATCGCGTACGTCCTCTACGTCAAGTCCGGCTGGAACCTTGCGCTCGCGGGCGGCGAGCTGGACGTGATCTCGGCAGCGGTCATTGGCGGCGTCATGCTGACTGGCGGCGTCGGCTACATGGTGGGTACCATGTTCGGCGTGCTTCTCAAGGCTACCATTCCCTCGCTCATCACGTTTGCGGGAAACCTCTCCTCCTGGTGGGGCAAGATTGCGACGGGCGCGCTGCTGCTCATCTTCATCGTCATCCAGCGCGGCGTCGTCACCTACTCCGCGCGCCACAAGGCCCGGTGACGGTTGCTTCCCCCGCGGCGAGAACCGCCCCGCGCCGTTCTGGCGCGGGGCGGTTGCATGGGTGCATTTCCGGATGCGCGCAGCCTTGCGCGAATGGCGGCGCATCAGTTCCGCGGGTCCGTCTGCCTGCTCTGGGCGAACGCGGAGAGCTCGTTCTCCCGCTTCCGGTCGATGGGCAAGAGGAGCAGCGGCACGAAGCTCGCGAGCATGAAGGCGAACGGCAGGACGCCGGTTCCGATCCGGATGCCCAGAAGCGCCCGCGCGCTTTGCACATCGGCGCCCGCGCGGTATCCGTAGGCGCTGATGATGCCCATGAACAGGGACGCCTGAATGCCCGAGACGGGCACGGTCAGAAGCGCGTTGAGCCCGTTGAACATCCCGGCCTTGCGCCGACCGGTGCGCAGCTCGTCCTCGTCGATGATCGCGCCCAGCATGGGTCCCTGCGGAATGAGGACCGCGCTTGAAAACAGGTACATGGCGACATACGCGGCGATCGCGGTGGGAAAGCCGCGCACGAACGAGAGCGCAAGGTAGGACAGGGCGCAGGGGACGGTGCATGCGAGCATCATGCCCTTGAGCCCCAGGCGCTTGGTGAGCTTCCCCAGGAAGGGAACAGCGGCAAACAACACCAGTCCCATTGTCACGTCGATCACCGTCGCCTCAATGCCCTTGAGCTTCAAAACATAATCCGACATGTACAGAAGCGGCGTGAAGTAGAACGCGCGCGGACCTGCGGCCAGAATCTGTGCCAGCATGAACGCGACGAACGATTTAGACCGCGCGGCCTCCCGCACATTGTCGAACACGTCCCCGAAGATGCCCTTCCTTTCCGAAATCTGGGCGTTTTCCTGAAGATACATCTCCGGCGCGTCCTTCAGGGGCCGGAGAGCGACATAGTAGAGCGCGGCGTTCAGGAGGAGCACGCCGCCGAACAGGAGCGTCGTGAGTGACTTGTCCGCGTCGCCCACAAGCAAGAGCGTCGGGATCAGCGTTCCGAAAAAGCCGCCGATGTTCGCAATGTAGGTTATATAGACCGAGATGTCGACCCGGTCCTCGTTCGAGGGCGCGGCGATCAGCCGGTAATTCGAGTAGGCGATGCCAAAGGCGGTCATCGCGGTATCATAGACGAACAGGAGCGCGAGCAGGAACGCGAATGTGACCCATTCCTGCCACCCGGGCTGCGCGAAGATCATCGCCAGGGAGGCAAACAGCGCGACCGGCGCGGCGCGGCGCATGACGTATACGTATTTGCCCTTCCCCTCGCGGTATTTGGCTCTGTCCAGCAAAACGCCGATGGCGGGATCATTGATGGCGTTCCAGACGCCGAATACCGCGTAGATCACGCCCACCAGCTTGGGGTCCATGCCGATGATGTCCGTGTAATACTTCAAAAAGGCGTTGTGAATCAGAACCCCGCTGAGGTTCCCGGGCATGGTGGGAAGGGAAAGCCAAAACTTCTGCCAACGCGTCAGTCCGTGCCTTTGCATGCCGCATCCCCCCTTTCCATTATTCATATTCTCCGCCCTGTCGGGCGATCAGGTCGCGGTACCAGTAGCCGCTGTCGCGGATCGTCCGGGTCTGCGTCTTGTGATCCACCCGGATCAGCCCCATGGGGCAGGACAGGCCGGAGTTCCATTCGAAATTGTCGATGAGCGTCCAGTGGAAGTAACCGCGGATGTCGGCGCCTTCCCCGATGGCCGTGCGGAGCGACTCGAGATACAGCCGCAGGTATTCGATGCGCGCCGCATCGTGGAGATCGCCGCCGACGGTGCCGTTCTCCGTGATATATACCGGCGGGTTGCCGTATTCTGTGCGATACCGATTCGCAAGCTCGCGAAACCCCTCCGGATATCCGTGCGGTCCCAAAACGGGGTGATCATAGCGCGGGTCGGAGGATGCGCGGTCCACCCATGTCTTCAAAAACGGGATGTACCACTTGTGCGCAGCGAAGATCCTGCCATAGTAATTGACGCCCAGAAAGTCGATCGGCTGCGCGATGGTCTGCATGTCTCCCGGCCGCACCTTGGGGGTGATGGGCCAGAGCCTTTTCATCAGCTTTTCGGGATAGCGGCCCCGGAAGATACCGTCCAGATAGAAGCGGTTAATAAACTCATCCGCCAGCTCCACCGAGTCGAGGTCCGCCGCCGTGGGCTCGTAGCGCGCGGGATAGACCGGGAACTGGCTCAGTGTGACGCCGATGTTGAGGTCGCCGCGCGCGCCGCGCATGGCTTGAACCGCCAGTCCGTGTCCCAGGAGCTCGTGGTGCGCCACCTTGAAATAGGTCCGCGGATTCTTGATCCCGGGGGCGTGCTCCCCCAGAAAGTGCCCGAACATGGCGTGTTCCCACGGTTCGTTCAGCGTGATCCAGTCCTTGACGCGGTCGCCCAGCGCGCGGACCGCGAGCGCGGCATAATCCGCGAAGTACCGCGCGGTCTCCCTGCCCGCAAAGCCTCCGCCGTCCCGGAACAGGGCGTAGGGCGTGTCCCAGTGAAACAGCGTGACGAAGGGCCTAATCCCCTTTTCCAGGAGCGCGTCGACGAGGCGGCCATAATAGTCGAGCCCCCTCTGGTTCACCGCGCCGCGGCCCTCCGGCAAAACCCGCGACCAGCTGATGGAAAAACGGTAGGCGTTGAGTCCAAGCGCGCTCATCAGATCGACGTCGGTTTGAAAGTCACGGTACGTGCCGCACGCGACGTCGCCCGTGGTACCGTCGCGGATCTTTCCCCTCGTGTGGGAAAAGACATCCCAGATGGATGGTCCCTTTCCGTCCTCGTTCCAACCGCCCTCGATCTGGTAGGCGGCTGTGGCCGCCCCAAACAGGAAGGCCCCGCCAAAATCAAGCGACATGTCCCTCACCTCCCGCGCATCAGCCCAGTGTCTTCAATGGTCCGGCATGAAGCGCCCATATGCTTTTGAAGTCTTGCGCGCAGGGTTTCCCGCAGAAGCCCAAAATCGCACGCGAAAAGATCCGCCGGCAGCCGCTCCTTCATTTGCGTCACGGTCCGAACGGCGCGCAGGCCGAGATTCCGATAGTAGCCGTTGGACGGAGCGCAGTGAAATTGTAGAGCGCGCGACAGACCTTGCCGACCTGGAACGCGTGTCCGCGATTCCTGCATGATAACAGAATTATATCATTTATTTACGCAACGTCAATTCAAAAAGTAAGAAAGTGCGGCCTGACCATCCTCCTTCGGGATCCGGTTGATTACCAAAGAAAGGATCGCCGGGCGAACGCTTCCCCGGCGCGAGAGCCGAGGATCGTACAAAAATGTTTGCCAGATATTTACAAAAAAGAAGGGATATGTTATAGTAAAAGAAACGTTATGGTCCTTTACGGTCATTCGATCGCGTCCGGAACGCGCGCGTTCTCTCGCCGCGCAGGCGGCTTGAATAGGAATGAAGGAGGCACCCATCATGAAGAAGGTTCTGTCAGTCGTCCTGTGCCTGGTCTTGACAATGGTCTTTTCCGCCGCGAGCGCGCAGACCGTTCTGAAGCTGAGCGAGGTTCACGCCGAGGGCTACCCCACCGCGCTCGCCGATTACGAGTTCGCACGGCTTGTGGAGGAGAAGACGGAGGGCCGCGTCAAGATCGAAGTTTACACCGGCGGCACGCTGTACGGCCAGGAGACCGAGGCGATCGAGGCCCTGCAGCTGGGCGATCTGGGCTTCGCCCGCGTTTCCGCTTCGCCCGTCGCGAGCTACGTGCCCGCACTCAACGCCATCCAGATGCCCTACCTCTACAAGAGCGGCGCGCACATGTGGGAGGTACTCAACGGCGAGATCGGCCAGAAGTTCCTCGCCGACATCGAGGAAAGCGGCTCTGGCCTTGTTGGCCTTTGCTACTATGACGCCGGCTCCCGCTCGTTCTATCTGACAAAGGAGGTGCACGCGGTCGCCGACATGGCGGGCCTCAAGATTCGCGTCCAGAATAACGCCATGATGGTCCGGATGGTCGAACTGCTTGGCGCGACCGCCGTGACCGGCATCGGCCCCAACGACGTTTACTCCTCCATCACCACCAAGGTGATCGACGGCGCGGAGAATAACTGGCCCACTTACCAGAACATGGGCGACTACGAGGCCGCGCGCTATTACATCCTCGACCAGCACACCCGCGTTCCGGAGATCCTGCTCGCCTCCGCCGCCGTGAAGGCCGCCGTCTCCGAGGAGGATTGGGCCATCATCGTGGAATGCGCCAAGGCCACGCAGGAATTCGAGATCAGCGCCTGGGCCGAGAAGGAAGCCTCCGCGGAGCAGATCGTGCGCGACGCGGGAACGACCGTCATCGAACTGACGCCCGAGGCCCGCGCCGAGTTTGAGGCGCTCATGGCGCCGCTCTACGACGAGTACGCGGCAGACTACGTGGACGTCATTGCCGCCATCAAGGCGATCGGCGAGAAGTACTGACGACCGACGGGAGGGGCGCCGAGACGCCCCTCCCGGTTTCAAGCCGACATGAAGGAGGCGTTGCGCGATGAGCAGCTTTCTCAGAGCACTGAATTCGATCGCCCACAGAGCATTCCTTCTGATTTCTGAAATCGCGCTCGTAGCGATGGTTATCATCGTCACGATGACCGTGATCCTCCGGTACTTTTTTAATACCGGCATCAGCTGGGCCGAGGAGGTTCCGCTCCTTCTGGTCTCCCTGTTCGCCTTTCTCGCCTGCGCCATGGGTGTGCGCGACCACGCCCACATCGCCGTGACGGTTCTCTACGCCCGCTTCAAAAAGGGCAGCCTGCCGCGAAAATCGCTCGACGTGTTGACCGACGTGTGCGTGCTGCTCTGCGGGCTTTTCATGCTGTGGTACGGCGGTCAGAGGTGCCTCAAGATGATGGACCTCCCTGGCAGATTGCCCATGACGGGGCTGAGGACCTGGTGGCAGTTCGTGCCCATTCCGCTGGGCGGATTTCTGATGACATTTGATTCCATCCTTTTTCTGACCGGCGTATTGAAAAGCGGCGATACGCTTTTTGTCGAGCCGGAGGATGATTCCGTGCGGGTTCTCCGAACGGACGAGCCGGTCGGCGCCGATCCCTCCAACGGCCGGGCGGCGCCGGAAAACGAGTAGTTCGCGAAGCCTGTGCAAGATTCAAAAAGATCGAGAGGGAAAAGCGTGGCAGGGCTCTCTCGAGGTTTTTGCTTTCATTCCTGAATGCGAGGGGGCGACCACATGGACACCACGACGCTCGCGGCCATCGTCCTGATCGGCGGTTTTTTTCTGCTCCTGTTTTTAAAAGTGCCCGTCTCCTTCGCGATGCTGCTCGCGACGCTCGCGAGCGCGCTCGTCTGCGACATCCGTTTTTCAGACATCGTCAATCAGATGGTCGCGGGCATCAAATCCTTCAGCCTGCTCGCCATTCCGTTTTTCATATTGATGGGCGAGTTCATGAGCGCGGGGGGCATTTCCGACAAGATCGTAGATTTCGCGAACCTCCTCGTGGGCAGATTCCGCGGCGGCCTCGCTTACGTCAACTGCATCGACTCCATGTTCTTTGGCGGCGTGTCCGGCTCGGCGGTGGCGGACGTGAGTTCCCTGGGTTCCGTCGTCATCCCGATGATGAAGAAGGCCGGGTACGACGACGACTTCGCCGTCGGCCTGACGGTCACGACCGCGTGCCAGGGCCTCTTGATCCCGCCGAGTCACAATATGGTCATCTACGCGCTGGCCGCGGGCGGCGGCGTTACGATCGGTTCGCTGTTCATGGCGGGCGCGATTCCGGGCGTTCTGATGGGCGGGCTGCTGCTCCTCTATTGCGTCCTGATGCGCAGGCGCCTGAACTTCCCGAAGGGAATGGGCACGCCCAAGGGCAGGCGGCTCAAGGTAGTTCTGAACGCGGTGCTTCCGATGTTTACGCTGGTTATCATCATGGGCGGCATGGCTGCGGGCATGTTTACCGCCACCGAGGCCGCCGCCATCGCCTGCCTCTATACGTTCCTTTTAACCTATTTCGTGTTCCGGACGGCGCGGCTGCGCGACATCGGCAGGGTGTTCAGAAACGCGCTCAAGACGCTGGCCATCGTGCTGACGCTCATCTCGGTCGCGAAAGCGTTCGCGTTCATGATGGTGGTTCTGCGCATCCCGGACATGCTCACCTCGTTTCTCACGACGCTAACCACCAACAAGTACCTCCTGCTCCTCATCATCAACGCGCTCCTGCTGGTGCTGGGCTGCTTCATGGACATGGCGCCGCTCATCATGATCATGACGCCCATCCTCCTCCCCGTGGTCACAGGCCCGGCGATCGGATTGAGCCCGATCCACTTCGGCATCGTCATGATCTTCAATCTCGCCATCGGGCTGTGCACGCCGCCGGTGGGTTCGGCGCTGTTCGTCGGCTGCGCGATCGGAAAGACGCCCATCGAACGCACGAGCCTCCACATGCTGCCCATGTATCTGGTCATGGTAACCGGCCTCATGCTGGTCACATTCGTCCCGACCATTTCGATGTGGCTGCCGCGGCTTTTGGGGATGGCCTGATTCCGGAAAGACTGCGATTCGCCCATTTGGCGAATGCGTCAAAAAAGCCGCCGCGCCCATTGACTTCGGGCGGAGGCGGCCTTATCATGAACGCATGCGGCGCGACGGGCGCGCGCAGGGAAAGCGAGGGGGAATTCTCGATGGAACCGCTCAGGGTAGATATGCGGCTGGTCAACGACAAGGTCAAATTTTGCTGTACGTCGGAACTGAATCCCAACCTGTCGGTCATGATGGACTATGTGCCGCCGCTCGGGGACGGCGAAGGCTTTTTGGGACTGGAGCTTCTGGTCGCGAGCTTCGCGGGCTGCGTCAGCACCGCGATCGTCGGCATCCTCAGGCGGATGGGCAAGGCGGTCGGCGGCTACGGGATGCGCGCGGCCGGCTTCCGCCGGGAGGCCCCGCTGGCGCTCGAGCGGATCGAATTCGAGGTCGAGCTCGAATCCGCCGACGTTACGGACGAGGAGCTGGAGGGCGTCATCCACAGGGCCCGGAGCATCTCACCCGTATGGATCGCGCTCAACCCGGACATCGAGGTGACGTGGCGGTACGCCGTTCGCCGCGCGGTCTGAGCGCATCCGTCACGCGTCCCGCCCGACCGGCTCGATCGCCATCAGCCGGTCGAGCCCAATCCCACTGATCAGGCAGCGTTCCCGCCTGTTCCCGGTCGCCTGGGCCAGCCAGTCGACAAAGCCGCCGTCGCCGATCTCGACCCTTTCATCCCCCGCGCGCAGGTAGAGCTTAAAGTTGAGGCCCTTATAGTAGCCGTTGTCGCTCGGCGCCTCGTCGCGGACGATGGGTACGTCTGGCATCCGAACCTCGAAGAGCGCGCACATCCGGTCGAAAAAGCCGTCCGCGTCCTTGTATCCCGCCCGCCTGCGCAGAGCCACGCTCAGCCCGGCTCCGTATTTTTTTGCCAGCATCTCGCGATAGAAGGCGAGCTGGTCCATGAGAAGCGCCGTTTCGCAGCCATAGGAGCCCGCATCCCTGCCGCCCGATACGGCGCAGAAGACGCCAAAATGCGCGAAGGAGTTTTTGCCTGCAAAGGGCTGTGCGCGGGTGACCCGCGCCGTCGCGCAAAGGTGGGCGCGCGCGTCCGCGGGCCACTGGCCCGTCCCGCGCCGTTCGGCAAGGACGAGCGCGAGCATATTCGTCGGGTCGGCCAGCGCCTCGAGTCCCCGGGATGCGCTCACGATTTTGTTCTGGTTCACGCAGCCGAACGCCGCGCAGCTTCCGAGCGGCGCCACGGGGGACAGGAGAACCGGCTCCATCCCGCTGCCGCGCGCGAGCGACAGGAGCATTGCCTCCAGTTCGCGGTATTGAACCGGGTCGAGCGCGCTCGGCTCCGCGAAGCGGTTCCGGGCGTAATTCTTGAGCACCGCGCGTGCGTCCAGCCCTTCCGCCCGCCTCCGGTAGAGCTCCAGAAGGAGGGAATTGAGGTCGGAACCGGACAGGTGCAGCAGGCGGTCGACGAGGTCCGGGCAGTCGATTTCATAGAGGATTCGGCCCAGTATATCGCTCATTTCGATCCCTCCGGTCGATTGATGAATGAGATGATAGCACATCGCCCGCGCGAACGCAAGAACGCCCCCGATTTTTCGGGGGCAAGGGTTTCCGATTTTACGGATTCGCGTCCTCTGCATAGAAGGGACAGTTTTCGCGGTTCCAGCCGGTGCCGCGTGAGCGGGAACCGTTCCGGCCGCAGCCGTTCCTGGCGTCGCCATTGTCGTACATGCAGGATCCGTCGCGGTAGCCACGCGCATTTCCGCAGGCGTTGCCGCGCCCGCCATTCTGCCCGCCGACGCCCGCGCGGCCGCCGGCCTGTTCAAACGCAGCCAGGTGGTTGTTCGATGCGTCCTTCAAAACCGAGAACACGGCCTCCACGTCTTCCGGCGCACCCTGCGCGAGGAAGGTTTCGTACATGGCGATGTTGTTTCTCTCCGCTTCCGCGCCGACATCGAAGGCGGCGGAGAGGGAATCGGGAAGCGCAACCTGATTTGCGGCGTCGTCAATGGGAACCGCGTAGCCGTAGGTTTCAAAGAGGTCCGCGAGCAGCGAGATGTGGTACTCCTCCGCCTCGATCAGGTTCGTGAAGGGCGTGTATTCCCCGTATGCGGCGACGATCGCCCGGTACCCTGCCAGCGCCATGTACTCGTCCTCAATCGCGTAGGTGAGCATCTCCTCGGTCGTGTAGGTCTGTCCCTCGTTGACCGCACCGGAGCCGTACTCGGCCAGCGCCGTCAAGGCCAGCGCTGTCGCGACCGCGAGCACGAGCACGGCGACCAGCGTCTTTTTATGGAACTTCATTTTCTGATCCTCCCTTTTTTGATTCGGCTGATTGCCTTGGCCGTATGATAGGAAAAAGATGTGACGAATCCGTGCAATGAATCTTCTATATTGGTGACGCGCCGCGAAGCGATCCGCCGCCTCGTCACGCTTTTGTCATCCATTTCGGGTACACTTTTCCCGCAGCGTGTTATAATAATGGAAAACGGGAGGGGGAACGGGCATGGCTCTCATGCTGATTGCCGACGACCACAGGCAGATCACGTCGGTGCTCGAACAATACGCCGCCAAGGAGGGTTATCGCACGCTCGTCGCGGGCGACGGCCGGGCGGCGCTCGACCTTTTTTACGCGAACCAGCCCGATA
Organism: Bacillota bacterium; assembly: GCA_023444095.1. Lineage (GTDB taxonomy): Bacteria > Bacillota > Clostridia > Christensenellales > Aristaeellaceae > RUG11247. Next base: position 173,078 of record JAEZRP010000040.1, on the reverse strand, counting down.
TCGTGCTTTTGGACGTGATGATGCCCGCCATCGACGGCTTCGAGGTCTGCCGTGAAATCCGCAAGACCTCCGCCGTGCCCGTCATCATGATCACCGCGCGGAGCGAGGACTTCGAACGCATCATGGGTCTGGATATCGGCGCGGACGACTACATCGTGAAGCCCTTCTCGCCCGGCGAGGTCATGGCGCGGGTGCGCGCGATCATGCGTCGCGTGGAGAGCGCGGACGGCAAAAAGAGAATTGTCTACGAAGATCTCGCGATCGATATGGAGGATTATTCCGTGACCGTCGGCGGCGTCCTCGTGCCGCTCACGAAGAGGGAGATCGAGATACTCTGGGCGCTCGCTTCCAACCGTCAGAAGGTATTTACGCGGGACAACCTGCTCAATTCCGTCTGGGGCTACGATTTTTTCGGCGACAGCCGCACCGTGGATTCGCACATCAGAAGGCTCCGCGCCAAGCTGGATCGGGTCGACCACCCGGGCTGGGAGGTCAGGACCGTATGGGGTGTCGGCTACAAATTCGAGGGGACGGCGCATGAAAAGTAAAATCGCACGGCGGCTCATCCGCTATTTCGGAATCTCGCTCGTGCTGTTCGCATTCGTCATCGGGGGCGTCTTCACGTTTCTGTTTCGCGAAAATACCATGCGCGTGAGCCGCGAAGCGCTCGTCGCGCGGGCCGAGGCGATGGCCTCCGCGCTCTCGGACTTTTCGGCGGGCGGTTCCGGCATGATGGGCATGGGCGGTATGAACGGTATGGGCGCTTATATCCGGTTTCTCGACCAGATCGCCATGACGGACGTGTGGATCGTCGACCGGAACCTCGACCTCATTTCCGCCGGGCACATGGCGAGCCAGATTACGTACTCCGACTTGCCGCGGGACGCGGAGACCGTCGTCGCCCGGGTGTTCGAGGGGGAGACGACGGTGAGCGAGAGCTTCAGCGGACTGTTCGGCGCACCGACGATCACGGTGGGCACGCCCGTTTCGTTCGGTGGCGCGATCGCGGGCGCGCTGCTCTTGCACGAGTCGGTCAGCGGCACCGACCGGGCGATGTGGCAGGGGCTCGCGATCATGGGCGTGAGCTTGTCGGCAGCGCTCGTCCTGTCCGTCGTCCTCTCCGCCGCGCTCGCCGTCCGGTTCACGCGGCCGCTGAAACGCATGGAGGAGGTGTCGGCGCGGCTCGCGGGCGGCGCGTACGGCGTCAGGACAGGGATTGACCAGCCGGACGAGATTGGCAGGCTTGCCGGCGTGATCGACGCGTTGAGTGAGCGCCTCAAGGAGGCGGAGGGCGCGCGCGCACGGCTCGAGCAGGCGCGGCGGGACTTCATCGCGAATATCTCGCACGAACTGCGCACGCCGGTTACGGTTTTGCGCGGCTCGCTCGAGGCGCTGTGCGACGGCGTGATCGCGGAGCCCGAACAGGTGAAGGAGTACCACCGCCAGATGCTTGCGGAGACGATCGCCCTTCAGCGGCTGGTCAACGACCTCATGGACCTTACCCGGCTCGAAAACGCTGATTTTCCCATCGAGATGCAGACAGTCGACCTTGGGAACGCATTGGACGACGCGGCGCGCGCCGCCCGCGGGCTCGCCGCCCAAAAGGGGATCGAGGTGCGCGTTCATAGGGAGGTCCCAGTCGAGATTACGGGCGACTATGGGCGGATTCGGCAGATGCTTCTCATCGTTCTCGATAACGCGGTGAAGTACGCGCCGCAGAGGAGCGCCGTCGAGGCGACACTTCTCCGGGACAGGATCTCCATCGCCGACCATGGTCCGGGCATCCCGTCCGCCGAACTTCCGCACATCTTCGACCGCTTCTTTCGCGCCTCGAACGCGGCGGGAAGTCCCGGCTCCGGGTTGGGCCTCGCCATCGCGAAGCGAATCGCCGAGCGCCACGGCATCGAGATCCGTGTGACGAGCGTGCCGGGGGAGGGGACGGCGTTTGAATTTTTCTTGCCCGGCGCCGTCGACAAATAAAAGGAGTTCCATTCCCATTGGAACCCCCGTCCGTTCTATGAATGGCGCGCATCCGGGCATCCGGAAATCTCCGCCAATTGCCTTGACGCCTCCGTGAAATTCCCCGATTCATGGAGCGACGTTCTCGGGGACGCCCTTACAGGTCGTCCACCAGCGCGGTGCTCTTGGCATAGGCGGTGTTCCGGGCCTCGAAGAAGTCCGTCTTGACGAGGTTCGCGTTCGCGTATTGACTGACCCACGCCATGGACTCCGGCTCCCTGTCGTACCCTTCGAACAGCGGCTCGAAGCCGAGGCCCTGACAGCGCAGGTTCCCGAGGTACTTGATGTAGTCGGTCACCATCCGCCCGTTGAGGCCCTGTATGTCCTCGCCGATCACGTACTGCCCCCACGCGATTTCCTGCCGCACACCCTCCAGGATCATGCCGCGCAAAATCGCGGCGTTCTCCCCTTCAAACAGCTCCGGCTTCTCCTTGCGCAGTTCGATGATGATATTGCGGAAGAGCCAGAGGTGCGTATTTTCGTCGCGGTTGATGTAGCGGATCTCCTGCACACTTCCGGGCATCTTGCCGTTCCTGCCGAGGTTATAGAAGAACATGAAGCCGCTGTAGAAGTACACGCCCTCGAGGATGTAGTTCGCCACCAGTACGCGCAGGAAAGTGAATTCGTCCCTGTCCATCTGAAACGCGTTGTACTGCTCGCCGATGAACGTGTTGCGGCGCAGCAGATGCTCGTCCGTCCTCCACTGGTAGAGGATGGCGTCGCGCTCCTCGGGGGAGCAGATGGTGTCGAGCATGTAGGAGTAGCTCTGGCTGTGCACGGCCTCCTGAAACGCCTGTATGGTCAGACACAGATTCACCTCGTTCGCGGTGACGTATTCGCCCACGCTCGGCAGGTTCGCCGTCTGGATGGAGTCGAGGAACACCAGGAAGCTCAATATCTTGTCGTAGGCGGCTCGTTCGGCCCCGTCCAGCCGGGGATAATCCTTGATGTCCGGATTCAGGTTGATTTCTTCCGGAATCCAGAAGTTGTTCATCGCCTGCCGGTACCAGTCCTTCACCCAGCCGTACTTCATGTTGTTGAAGTCGTTGAGGTTCGTGGTGTTCCCGCCGATCATCCGGCGCAGCCGGACGTCGCTCTCCCCGTCTGGGTTGAAAAGGGGCTTACGCGTAAGGATCGCCATGTCGTTCCTCCCGTTCCAAACGGATCTTTCCCGGAGGTTTGGCGGGCCGAGGCCCGCCAGCACAATTCATTCCTCCGGATCTCGTCCGAAATTGACAAATTCGGTTCTTCCCGCGCAATCGGCGACCGCAGTCGTGGATTGCATTAATTCGCGCAGCTCTCGCAGGCTTCCACCTCGAGCGCCCTGCTGCGGACATAGTAGATCGTCTTAACGCCCACCTCGTGGGCGAGGAGGTACAGATCCAGCACCTGCCGCATGGTGTACTCATCCGTGATGTACAGATTCAGGCTCTGCGACTGGTCGATGTGCCGCTGCCGCGCGCCCGCCGCGCGGATCGACCAGGTCTGGTCGATGATGTGCGCGCTCTTGTAGTACCAGTGGGTCTTCATGGAAAGCTCCGGCGCGACGCGCGGAAGGATCGCGCCCTTCTTTTCTTCGAGGAAGAAGCGATGCATCACCGGATCGACGCCCGCCGTGGTGCCCGCGAGAATGCTCGTGGAACTCGTCGGGGCGACGGCGATGAGGTAGGCGTTCCGCATCCCGTTTTCGCGCACCTCTTCCGAAAGCGCCCGCCACTTGTCGGATCGATACCCGCGCTTCTCAAAGTACGCGCCCGTCTGCCAGTCGCTGCCCGGGAAGAGGGGGTAAGCCCCCTTCTCTCGCGCGATTTCGCTTGACGCCTCGACGGCCAGATAATTGATCCGCTCGAATACCCCGTCTGCGAAGGCAATGTGCTCCTCCTTCTCCCAAGAAATTCCCCGCTTCGCGAGCATATGGTGGTAGCCGTGCACGCCCAGACCGATGGCGCGATAGCGCGCGTTGGTGATGCCCGCGTAGGCCACGGGATAGAAGTTCAGGTCGATCACGTTGTCGAGCGCGCGCACGGCAGTCTTCACGGCCTCGCGCATCGCGTCCTCGTCCTCCACAGGCAGCGTGCCGAGCGAAAGCGACGCAAGATTGCAGACGACGAAGTCGCCGGGCTTCGTGGTCGTCACGACCACCGTCTCGCCGTTCACCGTCTTCACCTCGCGGGAGACGAGCTCCACGCCGCTCATGTTCTGCGCGATCTCGGTGCACAGGTTCGAGCAGTAAATCATGCCCGCCTGCGGGTTCGGGTTCATGCGGTTCACGGTGTCGCGGAAGAAGGCGAAGGGCGTTCCCGTCTCGACGGCGGATTTCAGGATCAGCCGCACAAGCTCCTTCATCGAAATCTCGCGCTTCCGGATGCGCGCGTCGGCGACGCACTCAAGGTACCGCCTCTCCCAATCGTCCCCGTAAAAATCCTCGAGCGCATAGCCCTTCACGGTCAATATCTCGTGCGGGCACATGAGGTACCAGCTTCGGTTCAGGTCTTCCTTCGCCATTTTCCAGAAAAGATCCGGATAGCACACCGCCGGGAACACGTCGTGCGCCTTCAGCCGGTCGTCGCCGTTGTTGGTGCGCAGCTGGAGAAACTCCGGCAGGTCCTTGTGCCACGCGTCGAGGTAGACCGCCACCGCGCCCTGGCGCATGCCGAGCTGGTCGACGGCGACGGAGGTATCGTTGACGAGCTTGATCCAGCGGACCACGCCGCCCGCCGCGCCCTCGAAGCCCCGGATGGTGGAGCCGGTGGCGCGCACCTTCCCGAAGTACATGCCCATGCCGCCGCCGAACTTCGAGACCTTCGCGAAGCTGTCCACCGAGTGGTAGATGCCCTCGAGGCTGTCGGGCACGGTGTCCACAAAGCAGCTCGAAAGCTGATGGAAGGGCTTCCTCGCGTTCGACATGGTGGGCGTTGCCATGGTCATGTGAAAAAGGCTCATCGCGTCGTAAAACCTTTTCACCCAGCCGAGCCGGTCCGACTTCTCCGGCATGGCGAGGTGGAGCGCGATCCCCAGAAACATCTCCTGCGGCGTCTCGAGCGGGATGTGGCCGCGCGTTCGGATCACATAGCGCGCGAGCATGAGGTCGAGTCCCGCGTAGGTGAAGAGGTCGTTGCGCCTTTCGTCCATGAACCCGGCGCACGCGTCGATCTCGGCCCGCGAATAATGGTCGAGGATGTACGCTCCGTAGAGGCCCTCGTCGGTGAGGTACCGGAGCTTCTCGTAAAAGCTCCCGATGTTGCGCCGGGCGGCCTCCGCCGCGAGCGCGTGCCGGAATCGAAATAACAGGAGCCGTGCGGCGATGAACTCCCACTTCGGGGCCTCCTGCGTGGTGAGCTCCGCAGCCGCCCGGACGAGCGCCGAGAGTCGTTCCTCTGCGTCCATGTCGCGCTTCTCGAACGAGAGGTACTTCGCGGCGAGCCGGGAAATGGCGTATGCCTCGTCCGGGTAGTCCTTCGCGGCGCGGGCGAGGCATTCGGAAAGTCCCTCGATCCCAACCGCGGAAGCGATCTCCTGCACGGCCTCGCGCCGCTTCGCGCGGGTCTCGCGGTAGAGGATGTAGCTCTTCGCGACCGGATAAAGGCCCGCCGCCATGAGAGCGCGCTCCACATTGTCCTGGATCATCTCCACCGTGACGGGTCCTTCCGCAGCGAACACGGTTTCCTCCACGCGCAAAAGCAGCGCGCCGAGCGCCTCCGCGCCGCATGCCTCGCCGACGCTCGCGAACGCGCGCGCCATCGCGGAGGTGATTTTTCCGGGGTTATATATCTCCTGTGCGCCGTTGCGCTTGACGATGAGCATGTGAAACCCTGCCTTTATGCTTGATGGAGCCTCTGAAAAGCCAATGTGTACCTATACCAATATTCGGACTGCGCGAAACGGCGTTTGCGGGATTCCCACATTGCTGGTATAATGGGCAGGGCCTACCAATTTCTGCAAAGATGAGGACAAGCATGAACAAAAAGGAAATTTCGGAGATCCGCCGCCGGTTCAACCCGGACAAAAACAACATCACCGTCATTCGCGGCTGCTACGTCGACGAGAAGCGCCAGATCGTGTCCGAGCTGTGCGAACCCGCGCTCTCCATCCCGATAGAGGAGCTTGAAAAGTACATGACCATCTTCCGGCGTGCGCTCTCGGGCGACCCCGGTCGCACGCTCACGGACGTAGTGTTCCGCCCCGATCAGGTCATGGAGGGGGAGACGCACAAGCTTCTCATGGCGCTGCGGGACACGCAGCTTCGAGACGAGGCAACCATCGGGGCGTTCTACGAGCGCGTGATCGATTCCCTGGCCATCGAGGGGAACTACCTCATCTTGCTCGCGCACGATGCCTTCGATCTGCCCGCCAAGTTTGCGGACGCGGAGTCGGAGGAGGTCTTTCACTACATCCTCTGCGCCGTCTGCCCCGTCAGGCAGTCAAAGCCCGCGCTCAGCTACTTCGCTGTGGAGAACGAGTTCCACAACCGCGTGCCTGACTGGATCGTCGCTGCGCCGGAGGTGGGCTTCCTGTTCCCCGCGTTCGATGACCGCGCGGCCAACATCTATGGCGCCCTCTACTATGCCCGCGACGCCGCCGAACCCCACGAGGAGCTGACCGAGGCGCTGTTCGGCGCGGAAATGCCCATGCCCGCCGCCGCGCAGAAGGAAGCGTTCGAAGCCGTGCTCGAGGATTCGCTCGCGGAGGATCTGCGCTACGACGTTGTGACGGCCGTGCACGCCGAGCTGCGCGAGCGGATCGAGGAAAAAAAGGCCGATAAGGAGGCCGAGGCGCCGACCGTCTCGAAACAGGAGGTGAAGAACCTTCTGCGCAAGCAGGGCGTTCCCGAGCAGCGCGTGCAGGCGTTCGAGGAGAAGTACGACGAGACGTTCGGAAGGGGCGTCGATCTGAACGTCCGATCGGTTGCCGACACGAAGAAGCTAGAGCTCACCACACCCGACGTCGTGATCCGCGTTTCTCCCGACCGCGCAGACCTCGTCGAGACGCGCGTCATCGACGGGATCAAGTACATCCTCATCCGCGCGGACGAGGGCGTCGAGGTCAACGGCGTCGGCATCCGGATCTGACGAAAAACCCCCAACCGGGGGTTTTCGCCTGTCCGGAGGGCGCGGGCCTGACCCTTTCGCACACCCTGATCTCTTTATCGCCGTCTTCCTATCCGCCGAGCCGCTCAAGTCCGCGCGACACGTTCACCAGAAAGTCCTGCGCGTTCGCGATGAAGCTCGTCACAGACAGGCTTCCCCGGTCGCGCAGCTTGTTGACCGCAAACTCGGAGATGTCGACCGTATAGATGAAGAGCGGGCGCACCCCGCCGTTTCCCACGCGGAAGGAAGGCGCCATATTCCCGGTGGCGATGGTGTGAAGCTGCGTCGCGACGCACACGATGGTCGTCGCGCGGCGGATGAGCGCGCGCATCGCGTCCTGCCCCCGGTACACGTCCGCATGGACTTCCGGCAACGGCCCGTCGTCCCGGATCGAGCCGGTCAGCACAAAGGGCACGCCTTTTCGCACGCACGCCGCCATGATGCCGTCGTCGACGCCGTACTTTTCCACGAACGCAGGGATGGAGCCGCAGGCGCGCACTCTGTTGATGACGTCGATGTGGTGGTAATGACCGCCCGGGACCAGTTCCTGCGTGTAGATGTCCTGCCCCAGCGCGGTCTTGAAAAGCGCGCCCTCGAGGTCGTGGGTCGCGAGCGCGTTGCCCGCCTGAAGCGCATGCGCGTAGCCGCGCTCGATCAGGCCCGCCATGGCGTCGCGCGCGTCGGAATCGAAGGAGCAGGCGGGGCCGAGCACCCACAGGATGTTGCCGTGTTCGCGCTCGTATCGGAGAAGCTCGTAAAGCGCGTCGTAGTCGCGCGAATACGCCGTCTCGCGCGAGCGGCCCGTGCGGAAGGCAAAGCCGTCCGGTCCGCCGGATGCGCGCGCGAAGCCGTCCATGTGAACGTACACGCCCTCCTCGCCGCGTTCGGTGCGGCCGAGAACCACCATCTCGCCCGCCCTGAGGGTGCGGAACTCGCGTACGGATATTTGATCCCCCTCGACGATCGCGAGGCAATCCATGCGGCTTTCCTCGGCGAGCAGCCAGCGGCCGCCCAGCTTGAAATACTCGGGGTAGATGCTCGTGGCGTGGTAGCCCTCGGGCGCGACGAAGTCCATGGGCGCAGGCGCAAGGCGCGCGTCGGGCGCGCTTTGCAGGTCGGGTGCGGAAAAGTCGGGCGGTCGGTAGCATGGCATGTCGAACATATTGCATACTCCTTTGCATATATGCATATATGGTACATGCGATGGCGGGAGATGTCAATGCGCCGCCCAAAATTTCGGAAGGCCGCGTTGCGTGGGTGCGGCATTCTTTCCGTCCGCACTTGCGACATGCCCCGCATGGAAACGCGATGCCGCGGGGCTGGACCCACGCGGCACCGACGTGCAAAGAAACCTCACCCGATATGGGATTCATCCCTTTGGCGGGAGCCAGCGCCCTTCGTTATTCATCCTCGTCCTGCTCGTTCCGCTTGCCGTACGCGCAACCCGCGCAGGAAGAACAGTTTCCGCCGCACCCGCCGCCCTTTCGGGCGCGCCGGACGGAATAGACGAGCGCCGCGACGACGGCTGCTGCGATCAGTGCGATGAGGATCCAATCGATCCAATTCATAAGAACACCCCCGCCATTATCATACCCGGCGGGGGTGCGACTTTACCACAGGAGCGCGCCGATTTGATAGACGGCGAACGCCACGGCCCACGCGACGGCGCACTGGAAGAGGACCACCGCAAGCGTCCTGAGCGTGGAATTCAGCTCGCGCCTCACCGTCGCGACGGCTGCGACGCAGGGCGTGTAGAGAAGGGTGAAGAGCAGAAAGCTCACGGCGGACAGCGGGGTGAAGAGCGCGGGAAGCGTTGTTTTGAGTTCCGACGCGGTGGTCGAAAGGAGCACCGAGAGCGTGCTCACGACCGCCTCCTTGGCGGTGAAGCCCGATATGAGCGCGGTCGTCACCCGCCAGTCGGCGAAGCCGAGGGGATAAAAGACCCAGGAGATGGTCCGGCCCACGGCGGCAAGCAGGCTGTCCGCAGAATCGGCAACCACGTTCAGCCGCGCGTCGAATGTCTGAAGAAACCAGATGACGACGGTCGCGACGAATATGATGGTGAACGCGCGGGCGAGGAAGTCTCGCGCCTTGTCCCAGAGAAGCAGGAGCACGTTCCTCGGCGAGGGGAAGCGGTAGTTCGGAAGTTCCATTATGAACGGCACCGGCTGACCACGGAAAGCCGTGCCCCGAAGCGCCACCGCCGCGAGGATGCCCACCAGGATGCCCGCCGCGTAGAGCGCGGTCATCACAAAGCCCGCCGTCTTCGGGAAGAACGCGGCGGCGAACACCGCGTAGATCGGAATCTTGGCGGAGCAGCTCATGAAGGGCGTGAGAAGGATCGTCATCTTGCGGTCGCGGTCGGAGGAGAGCGTGCGCGTCGCCATGATCGCCGGCACGGTGCAGCCGAACCCGATCAGCATCGGCACGAAGCTTCGGCCCGAAAGCCCGATCTTGCGAAGCGGCTTGTCCATAATGAACGCCACGCGCGCCATGTAGCCCGTGTCCTCGAGGATCGAAAGGAAGAAGAACAGCACCACGATGATCGGCAGGAAGGAAAGCACGCTTCCCACGCCAGCGAACACGCCGTCGATCAGGAGCGAGTGAACGACCGGGTTCAACCCGTAAGCCGAAAGCGCCCCGTCCGCAAGCCCCGCGAGGCCGTCGATCCCGAGGGACAGAAGGTCCGAAAGGAAGGAACCGATCACGTTGAATGTCAGGTAAAAGACCAGAAACATGACGAGAAGAAACACCGGAATCGCGGTGTACTTCCCGGTAAGGATCCTGTCCATGTTGAGGCTGCGCGTGTGCTCGCGGCTCTCTCGCGCCTTGACGATCCCCTCGGCCACCACGCCCTCGATGAAGGAATAGCGCATGTCGGCGAGCGCGGCGTTGCGGTCGAGGCCGGTCTCGCGCTCCATCTCGACCACGGTATGCTCGAGCGTCTCCCGCTCGTTCTGGTCGAGTCCCAACTGATTCGCCAGTCTTGGGTCGCCCTCGATGAGCTTCGTGGCGCAGAACCGGGCCGAGATGCCCACCTCCGCGGCGTGATCCTCGATGAGGTGGGCGACCGCGTGGATGCAGCGGTGCACAGGCCCATCGGGGCAGAAATCCAGAACCTGCGGGTAAATTTTCTTGCGCGCGACGTCGAGCGCGCGGGCGACCAGCTCCGAGATGCCGTCCCCCTTTGCGGCGGAGATCGGAACGACGGGAACGCCCAGAAGCCTCGAGAGCTTCATGACGTCCGCGGCGCCGCCGTTTTTTACGACCTCGTCCATCATGTTGAGCGCGATCACCATCGGCACGCGCAGCTCGAGAAGCTGCAGACTCAGGTAGAGGTTTCGCTCGATGTTGGTCGCGTCCACGATGTTGATGATGCCGTCGGGCCTGCCGCCCACGATGAAGTCGCGCGCGACGATCTCTTCGGTGGTGTAGGGACGGATGGAGTAGATGCCGGGGAGGTCCACCACCCGGTGCTCCTTCGCTGTGCGGATCTCGCCCACCTTCTGGTCGACCGTCACGCCCGGAAAGTTGCCCACGTGCTGGTTGGAGCCGGTGAGCGCGTTGAACAGCGTCGTCTTTCCGCAGTTCTGGTTGCCCGCGAGCGCGAAGATCATACGGGTGCCACCTCGATCCACCGGGCCTCGTCCACCCGCAGCGTCAGCTCGTAGCCCCGGATGCGAATCTCAATCGGGTCGCCCATGGGCGCAACCTTCTGAAGCGCGACCTCCGTGCGCGGGATAAGGCCCATGTCCAGAAAGCGCAGCCGCAGCGCGCCCTCGCCGCCCACCTCCACAATGACCGCCCGTTCGCCAGGCTTCAACTGATTCAGCGTCATTTCGTCGTCCTCCGCCAGCTCTTCCGCTCCATAGGTTAGCATCCGCTAACGGTTATGTCAACGCAAATCGGCATCTTTGTCCGAATTTTACTTAAGGTCCTTCGAAAGTCCGCACGCGACACGGTCCCTTTGGCGATGAATCGGTCTGAATGACGGAAATAAAAAAGGCCGCGCGCTCGAATGAGCCCGCGGTTGGGTAGATCCTATTCGGGTTCGTGCGCGCGATAATGCGCGCGGATGGCGTCGAACGTCTCCCGGCTCAAGTCGTGCTCAATCTTGCAGGCGTCCCGAAAGGCGATCTTCTCGGGCACCCCGATGGCCATGAGCATCTCCGCCAGCAGGTTGTGCCGCTCGTACATGCGCTCGGCGATCTCGCGCCCCTGCGCCGTGAGCGTAATGTGGTTCTCCTCGTTGATGTCGAGGTAGCCCTGATCGCGCAGCTGGCGCACGACCACGGAAACCGTCGGTCGCGAGTAGTCGAGGTAGGCGCAGATGTCCGCGGCGTGCACCTCCGGTTGCTTGCGCGAGAGGATAAAGATGGTCTCGAGGTAATTTTCCATCGCCTCGGATACGTTCATGCGCTTTGCCTCCATTCTTTATGATCTTTCCATCAATATACCACGCGGAAGGCCTTTTTGCAACGGCGCGCACGGCGCAAAATTTGCGCCTTGCGAGAGACGCTGTAAATGACGTCCGCCCGGATGTTTCGCTGCGCCCCTTACATTTCGAAGAATCCTGGAAACCACTTTCCATACGGTGCCTTTTGTGTTAAGATATGTCGGGAATGAGCGAAACGGAAGTTCGCGCCCGCACGAAAGATTACCGTTTCGCAATGAGGGGGAATAGGATATATATTACCAATATAGTGTCTTTCTCTATTTTCTACCCTACATCATTTTGGTTTGGCTACCCTCGGCGCTGGTCTTTGGGGCCATGACGAAAAAGCTCGCGAGCCGCAAGGGGTATACGGAATACTACTGGACGGGTTTTTTGCTGCAGATCGTCGGCCTCATCTATGTCGCGGGGCTTCCGGTCAACGACGATAAGAGCGTGACCCTCATGGCGGATGCGATTCAGGCGGCGATGCAGGGTTCGTACACGACGCCGCTCAGCAACGCGGCGCCAAGCCCGGCCGACCCGGCAAACGACCCGTTGCGAGAGAAATCGGAGACCACCGAACAGCAGCCCGCCTGGACGGCGCCGCCTGTGATCGACCACTCGGACCAAGTTGTCGCCGCGACCAGGGCGGAGACGGAAGGCTTCGTCATCTGCCCCCTGTGCGGTACGGAGCAGCCGGAAGCGAATAAGTCGTGCTGGAAATGCCGGGCAAACTTTGCACGTTGATTTGCGCCAACGGTTAAGTATCCCCGCGCTCTGGGTGGACCTGTGCCGACCTCGCGGGCAGAGGCCGGCCTGCGGAGTCTGCGGGCGCGCCTGAGAAAACGTGAGGTGATTGCGTGCGAGGGATTGTGCGATGGGACGCGCGGCCATACGCGCGACTGGACGACGAGGCGCGGAAAAGCGCGCCGTTCATCTGCCGGGTGGTCCCGGGCGCGGGGAAGATCGAGATCGACTGGATCGACGACGGATACGCGGGCGCGCACGACGTGTTCTACAGACCGCGTGGCGCGGACGATTGGCTCCCCGGCACCCGGAAAATGCAGGGCCTCGCGGACGACACCGACTTCGAGCTCGTCGTCGCCCGCGCGGACGGGTCGGCGAAAAGCGACGTCCGGCTCGCCCGCACAGGGGCCGTGCCGGGCGTGGTCGTCAACTATCTCCACCCGGAGGACGAAATATACGCCTCTTCCGGGCGCGCGCTGTGCTCGCCCTCGATCCTGAAGCTGCCCTCCGGGCGCATCCTCGCGTCCATGGACGTTTACGCGCCGGGCGGTCCACAGAACCTCACGATTCTCTTCGCCTCGGACGACGGCGGGGAGACGTGGAAGTACCTCTGCGAGCTGATGCCCTGCTACTGGGGCTCGCTGTTTTGGCATAGCGGCGCTCTCTACATGCTCGCCACGTCCTCGGAGTACGGCGATCTTCTGATCGGGCGCTCGCGCGACGAAGGGGCGACATGGGAGCCGCCCGTTCGTCTGTTCCCCGGCGGAGGCATGGCGGACGCGGGGCTTCATAAGGCGCCCATGCCCGTGATCCGGCATACGGGGCGGCTTTGGTCGGGGATCGACTACGGCTCGTGGAAGCGCGGCGGACATTCGAACGCGCTTTTGTCGGCGGACGAGAACGCGAACCTCCTGCGGCCTGAGAGCTGGCTGCTGACGCCGTTTCTGAAATACGATCCCGCGTGGCACGGCGCATCGGTCGGGAAGGCGATGGGCGCCATCGAGGGAAACGCGGTCCCCGCGCCGGACGGGGGAATTCTGAACGTTTTGCGCTACAACTGCGGCGGCGCGGTTCCCTCGCACGACCGTGCGCTCGTCTTGCGCGGCGACGTTCGCGATCCCGAGGCGCAGCTGACGTTCGAGCGGTTTTTGGACATGCCCGGCGGCAGCAACTCCAAATTCCAGCTCCGGCGCGATCCGGTTTCGGGGGCTTTCTTCGGGCTTGTGAGCGAGATCGTTGATCCGCAAAGGCCCGCGGCGCGCAACGTGCTCTCGCTGATTTCGACGCCCGATCTCGAATGCTGGCGGGTGTGCGCGCACCTCGTGGACCGCAGGGAATCAGACCCGTCCCGGGTCGGCTTCCAGTACCCGGACTTCGACTTCGACGGAGACGATCTCATCTGCCTCTCGCGCACGGCCGATCACGGCGCGCGCAACTTCCACGATGCGAATTTCATTACGTTTCACCGGGTGAGGGATTTTCGGGAGCTATAGGGAGGGAATCGCGTGGAGAAATTTCTCGAGGCGAGCGCGTACATCGATTATGACGATTCGGCAGTGGCGGCGAAGGCGGCGGAGCTCTCGCGCGGGCTTTCGACCTCGCTTGAGAAGGCGTTGGCGGCCTACCGCTTCGTGCGCGACAGGATTCGGCACCCGTTCGACGTCAAGGCGATGGCGGGCCTCCCCTTTGCTTCGGACATTCTCAGGCGCGGCTTGGGCATCTGCCACGCCAAGGCGAATTTACTTGCGGCGCTCCTGCGCGCCATGGGCATCCCGGCGGGCTTCCGCTACCAGCACCTGACGCTCATGGACGACGACGCGAGGGGTTATTGTCTTCACTGCTTCAACGCCGTATATCTCGAGGGGAAGTGGATCGAGCTCGACGCCCGTGGAAACAAGCAGGGCGTGAACGCGCGGTTCTCGGTGGACGAGCCTGCGCTGGCCTTCCCCAACAGGCCGGAGTACGACGAATATTTCTTCGAGGGAATCTACGCCGACCCGGACGCGCCCACTATGGCGCTGCTCTCCTGCGCGAAGACGCCGGACGAGGTGCTGGCGGGGTTGCCGGAATTTCCTGCCGGGACGCCGGATGTCCCCTTCGGGCGGCAAATGACAATGGGCTTTCCCGAAATGAGGGAGAAGTGGCTGGAGGCGTTCGCGGCGGGGGTACCCGCGGAGGAACTGGAGGCGCACGTCACCTCCGATCGCAACCTTCTCTGGCACGTCTTTTCGTACGAGATGGTCGATTGCGAGGAAGACGACGACGCGCGGGAGACGTTTGATGCCATCGCGCGGGACGAATGCTATCTGTTTGACGAAGGGCATGGGGGTACACCGGCCTTCGTGAAGGTGCGGCCCAAGCCCACGGCCACGCAAATGGACAGGGAGGCCGACCTCTACGCCGTCGCTCTCGATTTCAGCTGGACATACGTGCGGACGCACGAGGATGCCTACGGGCCGTACTTTTGCAGGAGGACCCATGAGCAAGTATAACGCGCTTTGGGAGCATGTCAAGAGGATCGAGGGGCAGTCGGTGAAGCTGTCCTTTGAGGAGATTCAGGCGGTTCTGGGCTTCGAGATCGACCACTCCTTTTTGAACTATAAGAAAGAGCTGCTTCCCTTCGGCTGGCGGGTCGGAAAGATCTCCCTGAAGGGGGAAACGGTCGAATTCGTCCGAACCGCGCCGGAAGACGATTGAGGCATGCCGGTCTGCTTTCATGGGATTTCCATGTCTGAAAAGTCGACGCGGAGGACGAGGAGCAAGAAACAGGACGTCCCCACGCGGGACGTCCTGTTCTTCAAACCTCGACCCTCTCCAGTTCCTCCGCCCGGGAAAGCCTTCTTTCGATATCGGCTGACATGACGCGGTGGTCGCGCACGTCCGTCACCTGAATGATCAGGTCGCAGATTTCCATTTCGAACTGCGTTCCGTCCTCGGGGATGGAATCGAGCCGCGAGAAGATGAGCCCGCCGAGCGTGTCGTACTCCTCGTCCGGGAACTCGACGCCCGTCGCGGCGGTGATTTCGTCGAGCGAGGCGGAGCCCACGACGCGCCATTTGCCGTCCGCAAGCTTTTCTACGTCCCCGGCCTCGCTCTCGAGCTCGCCCACGAGTTCCTCCACGAGGTCGTTGATTGTGATGACGCCCTCCATGCCGCCGAACTCGTCGAGCACGATCGCAAATCTGCGGTTTCCGGCCTTCATGTTGCGGAACAGGACGTCCGCCTTCACGGAGGAGGGCACGAAGTACGGCTCGCGCACGATCTTCATCACGCTCTCGCGGGAGAAATCCGTCAGCCGGAAGTAGTCCCGCGAGTCGAGCACGCCCACGATGTCGTCGGCCGTCTCGCCGCAAACGGGGAAGATGGTGTGGCGCGTCTCGCGGATCTCGGCGTCCCACTCTTCGGGCGTGTCGTCGAGGTAAAGCATGGCCACCTCGGTTCTATGGGTCGCGATCTCGCCCGCGGTGGTGTCGTCAAACTCAAACACGTTCTGGATGAACGTCTTTTCCTCCGGGTCGATGGTACCCTTTTCGCTGCCGACGTCCACCATCATGCGGATCTCTTCCTCGGTCACGGCATCGTCCTCCTCGTTCGGGTCGATGCCGAACAGCCGGAGGATGCCGTTGGTGGAGGCGGTCAACAGCCATACGATGGGCTTGAAAACCCTCGCGATGAAGCTCACGACGCCGGAAAGCGCGAGCGCTACCTTCTCCGCGTGCCGCATCGCCACGCGCTTGGGCACGAGCTCGCCCAGTACCAGCGTAAGGTACGAAAGAATCAGCGTGACCGCGACCAGGGACAGCGTATGCACCAGGCTCGCGCTGATATTGACGTTCATGCCCGAAATCCACGCGGTGATCCGCTCGGCGAAGTTGTCCGCCGCGAAGGCGCTGCCCAGGAAGCCGGACAGCGTGATCGCGACCTGAATGGTCGCCAGAAAGCGCGCAGGCTGGTCGGTGAGCCGCTTCAGGCGCGCCGCGCGCGGGTCGCCCCCTGTCGCGAGCCTCTCGAGCCGTGCGTCGTTGATCGTGATGACCGCGATCTCCGCGCACGCGAATACCGCGTTCAGGGAGATGAGGATCAGCTGCAAAAAGAGTTGCCAACCTATATGGCCGTCCATTTGATTCCTCCGCCTTTATCGTAGCCCTTGCTTTGTTCCCGGGCGCGCGCGCTCCGAAGCCCGACACAAACAAAGCGCAGCCCGCCCTCCCGACGCGCGGGGTGCGAACTGTGCATGTCGTATGTATCTGTAGGTACCTGACGGAGGCATCTCCGCCGTACTATCGCCGTCTTCGGACATACCGCATTCCCTTCCGACTTGTTCCGATGCAATCATTATAACACGCGTTTTCTCCACCGTCAACCCGCATAACCCGGGGCTTTACACGGAGGGTGCGCGCGGATATAATGGAAATGAAAGAAGTACGTTAAACTTGGGCGTGGAACGTTTTCCGGGCGGGTGGCCGGAGTTTGCGGGCCGGTGCGCGGCGCGGTTGACACGGATGAAGAACGATACTATAATATCGAATGGGCGCTCAGCGAGGGGGAGGGGTGGTCATGTCCGTTACGATATCCCGGCAGGCCCTCATGCGCATGCCAAATTACCTGAAATATCTCAAACAGTTGCGCGCGGATGGCGTCGAGTCCGTGACCGCCACCGCCATCGCGAGCGAGATGGGGCTCAACGAGATTCAGGTGCGAAAAGACGTCGCCGCCGTTTCGACGAGGCCCGGAAAGCCCATGGTCGGGTTTTCTGTCCGGGAGCTTATTCGGGACATGGGCGCGTTCCTGGCGCTCGAGAACGTCCGGGACGCCGTGATCGTGGGCGTGGGCGGACTCGGCAGCGCGCTCATGGGCTATTCGGGCTTCGCGGAGTACGGAATGAACATTGTGGCGGCGTTCGATTCCGATCCCGAAAAAGTCGGAAAGCTCATTCACGGAAAGCGCGTCTACGCCATGGGTGAGATGGACGCGATCTGTCGGCGGCTCCACATTCTGATCGGAATTATCACGGTGCCGGCGGTGGCCGCGGAGGCGGCGTACCATGCGCTCGTCCAGAGCGGCATCCTCGCCGTTTGGAACTTCGCGCCCGTCCACCTCACGGAAAGCGACGGAATCCTCATTCAAAACGAGTCGATGACCTCGTCGCTCGCGGTGTTGTCGGTGAGACTACGGGAAATGACGCGCACACGTTCAGAAATGATCGATCCCGAAAAGGAAGCGGAGGGCGGTTTGTGAATATACAGCACCTCAGATACGCCGTAGAGGTGGAGCGCACCGGCTCCATCACCGAGGCGGCGGAGAATCTCTACATCACCCAGCCCAGTCTCAGCAAGGCGATCCGCGAATTTGAGTCGAGTTGCGGCGTCACCATCTTCGAGCGCACGCCGCGCGGCGTGATCCCCACGCCCAAGGGGCGCAGCCTCCTCGAGCACGCGCGCGCGATCCTCAAGCAGGTTTCGGAGATCGAGTCGCTGGCGCGGGACGACGAGCCGGACAAGCAGGCCTTCTCCATCTCCATCCCGCGCGGGAGCTACATCGCCGAGGGCGTTGCGCGGTTTTCCTCGACCCTGGACTTCGACAAGCCGCTGTCCATCAAGATCCGGGAGACGAATTCCGTCCAGACCATCGACCTCCTCGCCGAGGGCCGGTTCAACATCGGCATCATCCGCTATCCCATCGCGGAGGAGCCGTTCTTCCTTGATTATGTGAAGCGCAAGAACATGAAGGTCGAGCCCATCTGGGAGTTCGAATACGTGGTGCTCGCGTCCAGCCAGTCCCCGCTCGCGTATCTCAAGAGCGTGGAGCATGCGGACCTTCAGCGCGTCGTGGAGATCTTTCAGGGCGACGTGCGCACGCCCTACCTCGCCTCGCCGGCGCCGGAGCGCGAGGTGCCCCGCGAGCGGCAGGCGATCTACGTCTACGAGCGGTCGATCCAGTTTGAACTGCTCGCCAACCTCCCGAACACCTACATGTGGGTCTCGCCCGTGCCGCCCGAGCCGCTCCTCCGGTACTCGCTCATGCAGAGACGGTGCGACGGCGTGATGCCCCGCCACAGGGACGCACTCGTCTACCACGCGGATTACAAGCTCACGGACCTCGACCGGCGGTTCATCGACAAGCTCTTCGAGGCGAAGAATAAGGTCGCATTCACGCAGGTCAACTGATCCGAATTCCAAACAGGAATTCGTCGTCGCATCGGATCTTTTTCCGCCCTGCTGCGTCGCCCTCCGCTCATCATAGCGCTGCTGCGACTCGCTCCAGCTCCTTGCGGGTCGAAAATACTCTCGCTGCTTTGGGCGATTTGCGATTCTCCATTCGTATGAAACATCAAACCCCGCGCGACGGCGCGGGGTTTTTGGTGCGGCCGACAGGTCGCCCGAGTGCGGTCATCAAAACCTGCGGCGCAAAGGATCCGCCCTTCTCGAGCGTCCCTTCCCATGCCCGCTATCCCTTGATCCGCGCTTCCCGTCCTCAGCGCTTCATGACGAAGGATCGGTCGTCGATCGCGCGCATGGTGGCAAGGATGCCGTCGAGGTGGTCGTACTCGTGCTGAAAAAGCTCCGACAGATCGTCCTCAAAGACGCTCTCGCGCGCGGCCCAGTCCATGTCGCGATACCGGACGACGCATCTTCTTTGGCGCGTCAGCCGGACGTACAGCCCGGGAAAGGACATGCAGTCGTCGAGGACCTCCATCGTTTCGTCGTCCGGGAACGAAAGGACGGGGTTGATGAAGACGGCTGGCCCGTCGACGTTCATATAGATGAGGCGCTTTCGGACGCCGATCTGTGGCGCGGCGATCGCCCGGCCCGCGCCGTAGCGCGCGCGAAAATCCACCATGGTGTCGTGCAGGTCGCGTACGACTTCCGCGAGCGCGGGGAGTTCCTCCCGCCGGACGGGTTCGCTCGCCTCGTATAGCCGATGGTCCCCCAGAAGCAAAATTTCCCTGACCATCCGAATCCCTCCATTCCTTTGACGATGATATCACGTCGGTGTACGCTCGATTGTTAAGAAACGAGCGGGGACATGCCGCGATTCCCGCTCCGCCATGCGGTTTCGTGCCGATTCGCCTGCCCGCGGATTGTGAAAGCGGTTTGAGTTAACAAATCCATGTGTGCAGTCATAACATAGATCGATATTTGTTTATCGAATTCGGCATGCGCGCATGCGAATTTGATATTACCCGGTCCAGCCAAAGTTCGATATAATATTATCGAACGAAGGGAGGACGCCGGGAATGGATAAGAATCCAATTTCCACACACACGCTCAGGCGGCTGCCCATCTATTTAGGCTATCTGAGGGACAGGCGGGACCCGCGCGTGTCTGCCACGACCGTCGCGGGGGCGCTCAGGCTCAGCGAGGTCCAGGTCAGAAAGGATCTCGCCGCGATCTCGGACGGGGGGCGGCCCGGCGTCGGATACGAGACCGAGGCGCTCATCCGGGACATCGAGCGATACCTTGGCTACGACGGCGAGCTGAAGGCGGTTCTGGTGGGCGCGGGCAACCTGGGGCGCGCGCTTCTGGGGTACGAGGGCTTCCGGAAGTGCGGGCTTCGGATCATCGCGGCGTTCGACGCCGACGCGGCCCTCTTCGGCCGGACGATTGCGGGGCGGGCCGTCTACCCGATGGCGGCGCTTGCCGGGATTTGCCATGCGGAGGAAGCGAAGCTGGGAATCATCACCGTCCCGGACGCCGCCGCGCAGGAGGCGCTTAACCGCCTCGTGGAGAGCGGCATCCGCGCGATCTGGAACTTCGCGCCCGCGCGATTGCGCGCGCCGGAGGGTGTCGTGATTCAGAACGAGAACCTGGTTGCCTCGCTGACGGTGCTCTCAAGGCGGCTGTCGGAAAAAATTTTGGAAGAACGGACGACCGATTCAGAATGAGGTGTTAAAATGGCGAACAGGAAGATCACCGTCATCGGCGCGGGTGCCGTCGGAAGCGCGACCGCCTTCGCGCTCACGCTGCGCGGCGTGGCGAACGAAGTCGTTTTGATCGACATCAACGAGGATAAGGCGCTGGGCGAGGCGATGGATATCCATCAGGGAACGCCCCTTCTGGCAGAGCCGGTGAGCGTGTACGCGGGAAACTACGCGTCGGCGGAGGGCTCGGACATCGTGGTCATCACCTCCGGCCTTCCCAGAAAGCCCGGCCAGACGCGCATTGACCTCGCGCAGGCGAACGTCGATATCTTAAAGGGCATCGCCCCGCGCATCACGGCCTCCTGCCCGAACGCGACGTACGTGATCGTCGCAAACCCCGTCGATATCCTGACCTACGAGTTTCACAAGATCACGAACATCCCGGAGGAGCGGATCATCGGTTCGGGGACGCTTCTTGATACCGCGCGGCTCCGCGCCCGCATCGCGGAGTACCTCTCTGTCTCCCAGAAGAACGTTCACGCCTACGTGTTTGGCGAGCACGGCGAGACGAGCTTCGTGCCGTGGTCCATCGCGGAAGTCTCGACCATCAAGCTTTCCGACTACAAGGAGCACATCCGGCTCAAGAAGGGCGTCATGGTCGACCTCGACTATGAGGAGATCGACAGGTATATGCGCTCCTCGGGCGCGAAGATCATCCAGCGCAAGGGTGCGACCAATTACGCCATCGCAGTCTCGGTGTGCGGCATCTGCGAGGCGCTCTACGGAAGCGTGAACACGGTGTGCTCGGTCTCGACGCTCCTGCGCGGCGAGTACGGTCTAGACGAGGTCTGCCTCTCGCTGCCGGTGCTCATCGGAAACGGGCGCGTGCAGGGACGCATCCTCCCCAAGCTTACGGACGAGGAGCTCGCGAAGCTGCAAATCAGCGCGGACGCGCTCAAGAAGGTCATCGGGCAGGTCGATTTCTAGAAACGGAGGCGGACGGACATGGATGATCGTATAGAGCGCGACTCGATGGGCGAGGTGCGCGTGCCCGCAGATAAATATTGGGGCGCGCAGACCCAGCGCAGCAGGGAGAACTTCCGGATCGGGGGCGAGATCATGCCCCGGGAGATCACGCACGCCTTCGGCATTCTCAAAAAGGCGGCGGCCAAAGCAAACCACCGGCTCCTGCCCGCGAAGATGGACGAGAAGCGGCTTTCCGCCATCGAAAGGGCGTGCGACGAGGTGATCTCGGGGGAACTCAACGATCACTTCCCGCTCGTCGTGTGGCAGACGGGCAGCGGCACGCAGTCCAACATGAACGCGAACGAGGTGGTCGCCAACCGCGCGAACGAGATCCTGGGCGAAAAAATATGCCACCCGAACGATCATGTGAACATGTCCCAGTCCTCGAACGACACGTTCCCGACCGCCATGCACATCGCTGCGGCGATCGCCATCGAAGATCAGCTCTTCCCGGCGATGGACGAGCTGACCGCCACGTTCCTGCGGCTGGAAAGGGAGAACGAGGGGGTCGTCAAGACCGGCCGCACCCACCTCCAGGACGCGACGCCCATCGCGTTCTCGCAGGAGATTTCCGGCTGGCGCAGCATGCTCGAAAAGACGAAGAGGCAGCTGACGCTCGCGCTCGAGGGCCTTCACGAACTGGCACTGGGCGGCACGGCGGTCGGCACCGGGCTCAATTGCCCGAAGGGCTTCGCCGAAGAGGTTGCGAATGTCGTTTCGGAGCTCACGGGCAAGGCGTTCGTGACCGCCGCGAACAAGTTCCACGCGCTCACGGCCAAGGACGATCTGGTGTTCGCGCACGGGGGGCTCAAGGCGCTCGCGGCGGACATGATGAAGATCGCGAACGACGTGCGCTGGCTCGCGAGCGGTCCGCGCGACGGACTGGGCGAAATATTCATTCCCGAGAACGAGCCGGGCAGTTCCATCATGCCGGGCAAGGTCAATCCCACGCAGTGCGAGGCGGTCACGATGGTCGCCGTGCAGGTGATGGGCAACGACGCGGCGGTGGGCATCGCGGCCTCGCAGGGCAACTTCGAGCTGAACGTGTTCATGCCGGTCCTCATTTACAACTTTCTGCAGTCCGCGCGGCTACTGACCGATGCCATCCGCTCGTTCAATGCGCACTGCGCGTCCGGCATCACCGCGAACCGCGAGAAGATGGAACACAACCTCCACAACTCGCTGATGCTCGTGACGGCGCTCAACCCCTACATCGGGTACGACAACGCCGCCAGGACCGCGAAGACGGCCTACAAGGAGAACATCTCCCTGAAGGAAGCCTGCGTGAAGCTCGGGTTTCTGACGCCCGAGAAATTTGACGAGGTGTTCCATCCCGAACAGATGATTTAACTTTCCTCCCCAACGAGTCGAATCTGCCGGTTTCGGTGTGTCCGCGCCCCGCGCGGGCCCTCCGCTTCCGCCGGCGCGGCCTTTTTGAGGCCAAAGGAGCGAATATGACTTACAGCTACTATCCGGGCTGCACGCTGAAGGACCGCGCGAAGGACATGGACGCCTATGCGCGCGCCTCCGCGCGAGCGCTCGGGATTGAGCTCGTCGAGCTCGCGGAGTGGCAGTGCTGCGGCGCGGTGTATCCGCAGGCGTCGGACGAGATCGCAACCCGGCTCGCGGCGGTGCGCGCGCTGATGGCGGCGGAGGATCGTCGGCTCATGACCGTGTGCTCCGCCTGCCACCACGTCTTGAAGCGCACCAACCGCGACTGGCTGGAGGATGAAAACTTCCGGACCAAGGCCACCAACTACATGAAGCCGGCGGTTCCCTATGACGGATCGACCAAGGTCGTCCACTTCCTCGAGTATCTGCGCGACGAGCTGGGGTTTGACGAACTCAAAAAGAGAGTCAAAAATCCTCTCCGGGGCCGGAAGATCGGCGCGTTCTACGGCTGCATGGTGCTTCGGCCCAGCAGGGAGCTCGCATTCGACGATCCGGAGAACCCGCAAATTTTCGAGGATTTCGTCAGGGCGTTGGGCGCAGAGCCGGTCAAATACGCCTATCGCAACGAGTGCTGCGGCGCGTACGTCGCGCTCGACGACAAAAAATCCGCCGAGGCGCAGGTCGACCGGGCGCTTTTCTCCGCGACGGACGCGGGCTGCGCGGAGCTTGTGACGGCGTGTCCGCTTTGCATGTACAACCTCGTCGAGAACGCGACGTCGCACAGACTCCCGGTGAAATATTTCACGGCGCTTCTCGCAGAGGCGCTGGGCGTCAAGGAGGGCTGATCGTGGAGAACGCAAAAATCATGACGGAGACGGCGCTTCGGATCAGCGGCGTCGACCCCCGAAAGTGCATGAAGTGCGGCAAGTGCTCCGGCGCGTGTCCGAACTATGAGAGGATGGAGTACCACCCGCACCAGTTTGTCTCCATGGTCGAAAAGGGCGAGATCGAAAAGCTCATGGCGTCCGATTCGATCTACATGTGTCTCTCGTGCATGGCGTGCGTGGAACGCTGTCCGCGCGGCGTAAAGCCCGGACGGCTCGTCGAGGCGGTGCGGCTCATGAGAATCAGGCGGCAGGGCATGGACCGAAGGGGACCCACGGACATCCCGGACGCGGCGGACGAAAGGGTTCCGCAGATGCTCCTCATGGCCGCGATGCGAAAGTACAGGAAATAAGGAGGGAGATCGATGCGCAGAATCGGCGCGTTCGTCTGCCACTGCGGCACAAATATCGCCGGCACGGTGGACGTCAAAGCGGTCGCGGCGGCGCTCGGGAAAGAGCGCGGCGTCGTCTATTCCGCCGACTATCCCTACATGTGCTCGGCGGCGGGCCAGAAAATGATTCAGGATGCCATCCATGAAAAAAAGCTCGACGGCGTCGTGGTCTGCGCCTGTTCGCCCCGCATGCACGAGGCGACGTTCCGGAAGGCCGCCGAGGCCGCGGGCGTCAACCCTTACATGGTCGAGATCGCCAATATCCGCGAGCAGTGCTCCTGGATTCACAAGGATATGGCGGAGGCCACCGAAAAGGCCATCACCCTCGGGCGCGCAGCAGTCGCCAAGGTCCTGAACGACAGCCCGCTTACCCCTGGAACCTCCGGCGTCGAGAAGCGCTGCCTCGTGATCGGCGGCGGCATCGCGGGCATCCAGACGGCGCTCGACGTCGCGGACGCGGGCTACGAGGTGGACATCGTCGAAAAGCGTCCGACCATCGGTGGACGCATGGCCCAGCTCGACAAGACATTCCCCACGCTCGACTGCGCGGCGTGCATCCTGACGCCAAAAATGGTGGATGCGCTGCAAAACGAGCGGATCGACATCCTCTCCTACGCGGAGGTTACAAAGGTTTCCGGCTTCGTCGGAAACTTCACCGCCACCATCCGCAAGAAGGCGCGCTTCGTGGACGAAAAAAAGTGCACCGGCTGTGGCCTCTGCACCCAGAAGTGCCCCTCGAAGAAGGGCAAGAACGAGTTCAATATGGGACTCGACAACCGCGGCGCGGTCTACATCCCCTTCGCGCAGGCGATTCCAAACGTCGCGGTCATCGATCAAGAGCAGTGCATCAAGCTCAGGACCGGAAAGTGCGGCCTGTGCGAAAGGGTGTGCGCGGCGGGGGCGATCGACTACAAGCAGCAGGACGAGATCATCGAGCGCAAATACGGCGCGATCGTGGTCGCCACGGGCTTTCAGCCCATGGACATTTCGGCCCTCAACGAATACGGCTACCTCGACAGCCCGGACGTCGTGACCAGCCTCGAATTTGAGCGGCTCATGAACGCGGCGGGACCCTCGAAGGGCACGCTTCTTCGGCCCTCCGACGGCGCGCATCCCAAGACGCTGGTGTTCATCCAGTGCGTGGGCTCCCGCTGCGACGAAAACGACAGGCGCGGCAAGCCCTATTGCAGCAAGATCTGCTGCATGTATACCGCCAAGCACGCCATGCTCGTGCGCGAAAAGTACCCGGACACCGACGTCCACGTGTTCTACATCGACGTGCGCACCCCCGGCAAGAACTTCGACGAGTTCTACCGCCGCGCGGTCGAGCAGTACGGTGTCGACTACATCAAGGGAATGGTCGGCAAGGTCTCCCCGGAGAACGGCAAATTGATCGTACGCGGAAGCGACCTCATCGGCGACAAACAGGTTGAGATCGCAGCAGATCTGGTGGTGCTCGCAGCCGCCATCGAACCCGACCCGACCGCGCGCGCCATCGGCACCATGCTGACCGCCTCCATGGACACCAACGACTTCTTCACCGAGGCCCATCCCAAGCTCCGCCCGGTCGAGTCCCCCACGGCGGGGATATATCTCTCGGGCGCGTGCCAGGGGCCGAAGGACATCCCCGAGACGGTGGCCCAGGCGGGCGCGGCGGCTTCCAAGGTTATCGGTCTTCTGGCCAAGGATTTCCTCGTCACCAACCCATGCGTGGCGCGGCCAGACGAGCTTTTCTGCAACGGCTGCTCCCAGTGCGAAAAGGTCTGCCCCTACGGCGCGATCACCTACATCGAGAAGGAAGTGCGCGGGCCGGGCGTGCGGGAGGTCAGACGGATCGCGCAGGTCAACCCGGCGGTGTGCCAGGGCTGCGGCGCGTGCACGGTCACCTGCCCCTCGGGTGCGATGGACCTCATGGGCTTTACCAACCGGCAGATCATGGCGGAGGTGGACGCGATATGTCTGTAAACGAGGCGTGGAAGCCGAAGATCGTCGCCTTCTGCTGCAACTGGTGCTCCTACGCGGGGGCCGACCTCGCGGGTTCGGGCAGGCTCTCCTATCCGGCGGATGTCAAGGTCGTGCGCGTGCCCTGCTCCTGCCGGGTGAACCCGCTGTTCATCCTGCGCGCGTTTGAGCGCGGGGCGGACGGGGTCATCATTTGCGGCTGCCACCCGGGCGACTGCCACTACACCAGCGGCAACTTTTACGCTCGGCGGCGCATGACCATACTCTTTTCCATGCTCGACTACCTCGGAATCGAACAGGGCCGCACGCGCGTGGAGTGGGTCTCCGCCGCCGAGGGCGCGAAGTTCGCCCAGACCATGAACGATTTCGTCGGGACGGTGATCAAACTCGGCGAGAACAGAAAGCTGGGGGACCTCAGATGCAGGAAATCGGAATGAAGATCAAGGATCGCGCGCTTCAGCTGCTCGCGCACGGAACGGTTCGGCGCGTGCTCGGCTGGGAGGAATCGGACGTGCCCGGCGCGTGGAACCTGGCCGTGTTCGAATCGCCGGAGGAGATGGAGCACTTCCGCTACGGCGAATATGCCGGCGCAAACCTCTCGAAGCTCTGCATGAAGTTCAACAGGGCGGAGGGGAAGACGCTGGTGGTCCTGAAGCCCTGCGACGCGCTCTCGTTCAGTCAGCTCCTCAAGGAGCACCGGCTCGAGCGCGAAAAATTCCACGTCATCGGCGCGGGCTGCAAGGGTATGCGGGACGAAAACGGCGCGCTGCTCAAATGCAATGCCTGCAAGAGCAAGGATTTCGCCGTCTCCGACGAGGTGATCGACGACGAGGGGAGCCGCAAGGTTCAGCCCGTCGACCGCTTCGGCGGCGTTCAGATGATCGAGGAGATGGACCCGGAGGAGCGGTTTGAATTCTGGAGAAGCGAGCTTTCCCGCTGCGTGCGCTGCAACGCCTGCCGCAACGTGTGCCCGGCGTGTACCTGCGTGAAGTGCGTGTTCGACAACCCGAATTCCGGCGTCGCCGCCAAGGCGAACACCACGGACTTCGAGGAGAACATGTTCCACATCATCCGCGCGTACCACGTCGCGGGCCGCTGTACCGACTGCGGCGAGTGCTCCCGCGTGTGCCCGCAGAAGATCCCGCTCCATTTGCTCAATCGCAAGTTCATCAAGGACATCAACGCCATCTACGGCGACTTCCAGGCGGGTGCGGAGGACGGCGAGCGCACGCCCTTGACCATGTATGAAGTGACCGACGCCGAGCCCGGCGCGTTTGTGGGAAGGGGGGAAAGGCAATGAGGCGGTTTCCCGTTTCCGAGATTGAGTCGATCGTCAGGTCCATCCAGTCGCCGGTCTACGCGCCCGTAGAAGCGGGCGGCGTGGTGACCTTCGACCGGTACGAGTCCGGCATGGCGCTGCATCTCGATGCCGTCCCGACCGACAAGTCGCCCAAGGACCTGCTCTTTCCCCAGTGGGAAAACCTCATGCACTTCCGCATGGAGGGAAAGACCATCTCGCTGACCGAGGAAGAGCGGTGCAACGAGGACTATGTGATCTTCGGCGCGCGCGCGTGCGATTTGCGGGCGTTCCGGGTGCTCGACAATGTATTCCTCTCCGATCCCGTCGACAGCTACTACGCCGCGCGGCGCGAACGCGGAACCACCGTCGCCCTCGCCTGCGCGGAGCCCGCGGACACCTGCTTCTGCGGCGTGTTCGGGGTCGATCCCGGAGAGCCCGAGGCGGATGTGATCCTCTGGAAGGTGGGCGACGACTACTACGCCGATTCCCGCACGGATAAAGGCGCGAGGCTCGTCGAAAGCTGGAATACCCTGGACGCCGACGAGACGCCCGTTCATTGGATCAAGGGCGAGATCAAGAAAAAGCTGGATTCCAGGCCCTTCGCCCGCTTGAACCTCGCTGGTTTCGACGGCGCGCACCTCAAGGAAAAGTTCGAGTCCCCCAAGTGGAAGAAGCTCGCGCTCTCCTGCCTCGGCTGCGGAAGCTGCACATTCTCCTGTCCGACCTGCCAGTGCTACGACATCCGCGACTACGATTCCGGCCACGGCATCGAACGCTACCGCTGCTGGGACAGCTGCATGTTCTCGGACTTCACCATGATGGCGCACGGAACGCCGCGTCCCACGCAGACCGAGAAGTACCGCCAGCGCTTCATGCACAAACTGGTCTACTCGGTCGCGAATACCGGCATGTACTCCTGCGTCGGCTGCGGCCGGTGCGTGAAAAAGTGCCCGATGAACCTCTCCATCGTGAAGGTGATCAGGGCTTTGGGGGAGGGGGACGCAAAATGACGAGGGAAGCGCTCGTGCCCATGATCGGCGTCGTGACTGGCGTGCGCGTCGATACCCCGGATGTGAAGACATTCCGGGTCAACGCCCCCGGCAGCGGGAAGCTCTTCGAGCACATGCCCGGCCAGTGCGCCATGCTCTCCATTCCGGGCGTCGGCGAGGCGATGTTTTCCATCACCTCGTCCCCGACGAACCGGGAGTTCATGGAGTTCTCCATCAAGAAGTGCGGCTGCCTCACCGACTGGCTGCACCAGATGGACGAGGGTCAGATGATCACCGTGCGCGGCCCGTACGGACGGCCGTTCCCGGTGGATACGGAACTAAAGGGCCAGAACCTCCTGTTCATCGCGGGCGGCATCGGACTCGCGCCGCTTCGGAGCGTCATCAACTTCGTGCGCGACAACCGCGCGGATTACGGAACGGTCGATATCGTGTACGGTTCGCGCTCCAGGGAGGATCTTGTGGACTACCCCGAGATCGTCGAGGAGTGGTGCCGGGAGAAGGGCATCGGCGTTCACCTGACCATCGACCGGGCGCAGGACGACTGGTACGGCCACGTCGGATTCGTGCCGAACTATGTGACCGAGCTGGGCTTCGATCCCGATCGCAAGGTGCTGGTGTGCGGCCCGCCGATCATGATCAAGTTCACCCTGCAGGCGCTCGAGAAGCTGGGCTTTCAAAAGACGCAGGTGTTCACCACCATGGAGCTTCGCATGAAGTGCGGCGTCGGCAAGTGCGGGCGCTGCAACATCGGCAGCAAATACGTCTGCAAGGACGGGCCTGTGTTCCGCTTCGACGAGCTCACCGAGCTGCCCGACGAATATTGACGGAGGATATGAGCATGGTCAACGTCTATCTCATGGGCAAAAAGTACGAGGTGCCCGAGGGACTCACCATCATGGGCGCCATGGAGTATGCGGGCTACCGGCTCGTGCGCGGCTGCGGCTGCCGAAACGGCTTCTGCGGCGCGTGCGCCACGGTCTACCGGATCAAGGGCGAGCGGGAATTAAAGGTCGCGCTGGCTTGCCAGACGACGGTCGAAAACGACATGTACGTCGCGACGCTGCCCTTCTTCCCGCTCGAAAAGCAGGTCTACGACATCGGCAAAATAAAGCCGGACGCTCAGATCATGATGCAGCTTTATCCTGAAATCTACTCCTGCATCGGCTGCAACGCCTGCACGAAGTCCTGCTCACAGGAATTGGACGTGATGCAGTATATCGCGGCGGCGCAGCGGGGCGACATGGCGACCTGCGCGGAGCTCTCCTTCGACTGCGTGATGTGCGGCATCTGTTCGTCCCGCTGCCCGGCTGGCATCTCCCACCCGCAGGTGGCGCTCTTGGCCCGCAGGCTCAACGGCAAATACCTCATGCCCGAGGCGAAGCACCTCGCAAAGCGGGTCAGGGAGATCGAGGACGGGCTGTGCGCGGACGCGCTCGAGGCCATCATGCAAAAGCCCCTCTCCGAGCTCAGGGAGCTCTACAACGCGCGCGCGATCGAGAAGGAGGCGTAAATAGATGGACTTCACACCCGAAATGCTTTCCTCCATGGCGAGGGTCGAAGAGGCGCGCGATTTCAACATCGCCCTCGAGCCGCACCGCATGACGGCGGACGAAAAGGACGATGTTTTGCGGAAATATCACCCCGACTACCGGGACGACGGCTTCTCCGTCATCCGAGTCGGCCCCAACGCGGGCGAGAAGTGCCCGAAGGAGCTTTTGGAGCTTCTCGAAGCCAAGCCCCGGCTCTCGGAGTTGAAGGTCGACCTGTCGAAGATCGATTACGACGTGGACGTGCTTGTGATCGGCGGCGGCGGCGCGGGCTCATCCGCGGCCATCGAGGCGAAGAACGCGGGCGCGGACGTCATGATCGTCACCAAGCTTCGGATCGGCGACGCCAACACCATGATGGCCGAGGGCGGCATTCAGGCTGCGGATAAGGAGAACGACTCCCCGGCGCAGCACTACCTCGACGTCATGGGCGGCGGACACTACGCGAACCGGCCTGAGCTGGTCAAAAAGCTCGTGACCGAAGGCCCGTCGGCCATCAAGTGGCTCAACGAGCTGGGCGTCGAGTTCGACAAGGCGCCGGACGGCACCATGCTCACCACCCACGGCGGCGGCACCTCCCGCATGCGCATGCACGCGGCGAAGGACTATTCCGGCGCGGAGATCATGCGCACGCTGCGCGACGAAGTCTTGAACCTTGGAATTCCGGTGGTGGACTTTACGGCCGCCATCGAGCTTCTCAAGGACGAGGGCGGACGCTGCGCGGGCGCGGTGCTTCTCAACATGGAGACCAACCAGGTACTCGTCGCGCGCGCGAAGGCGGTGGTTCTCGCCACCGGCGGCGCGGGGCGCATGCATTATCAGGGCTTCCCGACCTCGAACCACTACGGCGCGACGGCGGACGGGCTGATCCTCGGCTACCGCGCGGGTGCGAGGCTGCTTTACCAGGACACCCTCCAGTACCATCCCACGGGCGTAGCGTTCCCGAACCAGATCTTCGGCGCGCTCGTGACCGAGAAGGTGCGCTCTTTGGGCGCGAAGCTCATCAACCGCGACGGCGTGGCGTTCGTCCACCCGCTCGAGACGCGCGACGTGGCGGCCGCCTCCATCATCCGCGAGTGCGCGGAGGGCCGCGACATGGGTGTCGATGCGCCGAACGGGAAGGCCGTGTGGCTCGATACGCCGATGATCGACAAGATTCACGGCGCGGGCACGCTCGAAAGGCGGCTTCCGGCGATGCTCCGGATGTACATGAAGTACGCGATCGACATGAGAAGAACCCCCATCCTCGTCTACCCGACCCTTCACTATCAGAACGGCGGACTTGAGATCGACGCGCGGGGCGAGACGGCGGTTCCCGGGCTGTTCGTGGCGGGGGAGGCCGTCGGCGGCATCCACGGCCGGAACCGGCTGATGGGCAACTCGCTTCTTGACATCATCGTGTTCGGCAGAAGCGCCGGAAAAGTCACGGCGGAGGCCGTACGGGGCGTTTCGGTGGGAAAACTTACCCTCTCGCACGTGGACGAATACGAAGAAAAGCTCGCGGACGCGGGCATCGAATCCGAGATCGTTTCTCCCAAGCTTCTTCCCGATTACGCGCGGAGGGCATAGCATGAAAGAATTTCTTTCCTCGCTCCTGTCGCCCATGATGACGGTCTTTCTGATCGGCGCTCTGGGCTATGTGGTGGGCTCCGTCAAGATCAAGGGCATTTCCCTCGGCTCGGCGGGCGTACTGCTGGTGGCGCTGGCATTCGGGCACTTCGGCGCGACGATCGATTCGTCCGTCCGGAACATCGGGCTGGTGTGCTTCGTGACCTCGGTCGGCTTCATCGCCGGGCCCAAATTTTTCCGGAACTTCCGGGAGAACGCGACGAGCTACGTGCTGCTGGGCGTCGTCATCATACTCGCGGGCGCGCTCGCGACCGTCTGCGTGATAAAGTTCTTCGGCGTGAACGCGGAGCTCTCCGTGGGCCTCATGACGGGCGCGCTCACCTCCACCCCCGGCCTCGCGGCGGCGCAGGACGCGGCGGGCGCGCTTTCGCACCTCGCGACCACGGGCTACGCCATCGCCTATCCCTTCGGCGTGGTGGGCGTGGTGCTGTTCGTGCAGCTCATGCCCCGCATCCTCAAGATCGACGTCGCGCGGGAGAGGGCGCGCTACGAGGCGGCGAACGCCGCACCCGTGAAGGCGCACGCCGCGCGCGTCCGGCTCTCCGAAGCCGAGGGCTTCTTCGCCTTCTGCGTGGCGGTCGCCGTGGGCATGTTGATCGGTTCTGTGAAAATCCCTCTCCTCGGCGGCGCGACGTTCTCGCTGGGCACGACCGGCGGGCCGCTCATCGCGGGGCTCCTGTTCGGCCACTTCGCGCACGTGGGACCGATCGACCTCACGGTGCCGATGCCGGTCCTCAAAACATTCCGCGAGTTCGGGCTCATGCTTTTCCTGATCGGCGCGGGCGTGTCGGGCGGCGCGGGGTTCGCGCAGACCTTGAGGGAAGAGGGCGCGATGCTCTTTGTCTACGGCGCGCTCATCACGCTGTTTCCCATGATCGTCGGCTACCTCATCGCGGCGAAGGTTCTCAGGCTCTCGATCTTCAACAACCTCGGCTCCATCACGGGCGGCATGACCTCGACCCCGGCGCTCGGGACGCTCATCTCCGTCGCGGGAACCGACGACGTCGCCTCCGCATACGCGGCGACCTATCCCATCGCGCTGGTATGCGTGGTGCTGGCCTCGCAGTTCATCGTACTGCTATTTTAAAGGAGAATTGATATGAAAATCACGGTCTGCATCGGAAGTTCGTGCCACCTCAAGGGGTCGCGGCTGATCGTCGACAAGCTCCAGAGGTTGATCGAAGAGAGGAAACTGACGGAAAAGGTGGAAATGGCTGGACAGTTCTGCATGGGGGACTGCATGCACGGCGTGAACGTGACCCTCGACGGCGAGAAGTTCTCCGTTTCGCCCGACACCGTTCCGGCGTTCTTCGAGGGCGAAGTGCTCCCCCGCCTGGAGGCGGTTTGAGTGGCTGAAAAGGCGTACATCCTTTCCCGGAAGTCCGACTGCAAGGACTGCTACAAGTGCATCCGCAACTGCCCCGTGAAGGCGATCACGTTCGAGATGGGGCAGGCGCAGATCATCGATCAGGAGTGCATCCTCTGCGGCAACTGCTTTGTCATCTGTCCGCAGAACGCGAAGGACGTCCTGGAGACGGCGGACGAGGTGAAGGCGGCGATCACGGAGGGGCGGCGCGTGGTCGCCTCGGTCGCGCCCTCCTTCGTCGCCGCGTTCGAGATGAGGACCATTTCGGACATGCGCGCGGCGCTCCAAAAGCTCGGCTTCGCGGACGCGGAGGAAACTGCCGTCGGCGCGGAGATGGTTTCGCGCGAGTACGAAAAGATCTCCAGAGACGGCGGCGGCGTGACGATCATATCAAGCGCGTGTCCTGCCATCAACTTCCTCATCCGCAAGTACTATCCGGACATGCTCTCCCACCTCGCGGCGGTGGTGACGCCCATGCACGCCCACTGCCGGGAGATCAAGCGGGCGGACCCTAACGCGTACACGGTGTTTATCGGTCCCTGCGTCGCCAAGAAGCGCGAGGCGGACGAAGCGGACGCGGTCGACGCCTGCATCACGTTTGACGAGCTGCGCGAATGGCTCGACGGCGCGGGCATCGCGGTAGCGTCCGGCGCGCCCGAGGCGGGGGAGGGAAAGCGCGCGCGCTTCTACCCCACGGCGGGCGGCATCCTCAAGTCCATGGACAAGATCCCCGGCTATACGCGCGTCGCCATCGACGGCGTCGACAACTGCGTCTCCGCGCTCGAGGAGCTGCGCGCGGGCGCTCTGCGCGGCGCGTTTATCGAGATGAGCGCGTGCGCGGGCAGCTGCATCAACGGGCCTATCATGCGCGAGCACGCCAAGCGGCGCGTGGCGGGGAATCTGAACGTCCGGCGCTACGCGGGAAACGACGACTTCAAAGTCGCCCCGCTTGCCCCGCTTGGGATCGCGCACGCGGCCTCGGGCATCCGGCGCGTTCTGCCGGGGAACGAGGCGATCCAGGAGGTCCTCAATCGCATGGGCAAGACCTCGCCCGAGAAGGAGCTCAACTGCGGCTCGTGCGGATACCCCACCTGCCGCGACAAGGCGATTGCCGTCTGTCAGGGCAAGGCAGACGTCACCATGTGTCTGCCGTTTTTGAAGGAGAAGGCGGAATCGTTTTCCGACAAGATCATCGAAAATACGCCGAACGCCATCCTCGTGATGGATGAGGATCTGGTCGTTCAGCAGATCAACATGGCTGCGGTGCGGCTTTTGAAGCTCACTTCTCCGGACGACATCCTGCGCGCGCCTGTGGTGCGCATCCTGAACCCATCCGACTACATGCGGGTGATGCGCACCGGGCGGACGGTCGCGAACCTCTGCCACTACGTCGCGGAGTACGGCATCTACGTCGAGGAGACCATCATCCCGGACAAGAAGTACCGCATTCTCATATCCATCATGCGCGACGTGACCGAGCGCGAGACGCGGCGCGCGGCGGAGGACGACATGAAGAAAAACACCATCGAGGTCACAAACCGCGTGATTGAAAAGCAGATGCGCGTGGTGCAGGAGATCACGTCGCTCCTCGGCGAGACCACCGCCGAGACCAAGGTGGCGCTCACCAAGCTCAAGGAAGCGATGATGGATGGCAAATAATCTGTGCGCGGAGACGGGCTACGTCTCCTTCAACAAGGCGGGCGAGGAGCTCTGCGGCGACAGGGTCGAGGTGTATCAGGACGACGGGACGACGCTCCTGGTCCTGGCGGACGGCCTCGGGAGCGGGGTCAAGGCGAACATCCTCTCGACGCTCACATCCAAAATCCTCGTGACGATGATCGCGGGCGGCATGGCGATTGACGAGTGCGTCGACACCATCGCCGCGACGCTCCCGGTGTGCAAGCTGCGCGAGATCGCGTATTCCACGTTTACCGTCATTCTGATCCGCGAGAACAGGAGCGCCGAGCTCATCCAGTTCGACAATCCGGACGTCGTCATGCTGCGCGGGGGCGAGAGGTGGGATTATCCCGTCTCGACCCGCGTGGTCGCGGGAAAGACCATCCGCGAAAGCCGCTTCCCGGTGCAGGAGGACGACCTGTTCATCGCCATGTCCGACGGCGCGCCCTTCGCGGGCGTGGGAGTACACCTCAACTTCGGTTGGACGCGCGGGAATATCATCGATTTTGCGGAGGCCAACTACCTCGCCTCAAATTCCGCGAAGTACGTTTCCTCCATCATCGCCGACGAGTGCAACCGGCTCTACGAGGGGAAGCCCGGCGACGACACGACCGTCGCGGCGCTCAGGATCCGGAAGCGCGAGCCGGTGAACCTCGTGATCGGCCCGCCCGCCCAGCGCGAGCAGGACGTCAAAATGATGAACCTGTTTTTCGCCAAGGAGGGCGCGAAGATCGTGTGCGGGGGGACAACGGCCGCAATCGCCGCGAAGTATTTAGGCCGCGCGCTTCTTCCCACGCTCGACTATCCCGATCCGGAGATCCCGCCCGTCAGCAGGATCAAGGGCGTCGATCTCGTCACCGAGGGCGTCGTCACCATCTCAAAGGTTCTCAAGATCGGCGAAGGCATCCTCGGCGGCACGGACGCGAACACCGACTGGACCGTCAAGAAGGACGGCGCGTCCCTGGTCGCGCGCGAGCTTTTCGAAACCGCCACCGACATCAACTTTTTCGTCGGCCGCGCCATCAATCCCGCCCACCAGAACCCCGACCTCCCCATTACCTTCGGCATCAAAATCCAGCTCGTTGAGGCGCTGGCGAAGTGCCTCGAGAGGATGGGCAAGCGCATCAAAGTGAGCTACTTCTGACGGGAGGGAACGCAGGGGCCTCTGCCCACGGGTCCGCTCAAAAGACATTGTTCGTTGGGGGATCGGGAGATCAACTTTTTCATCAAGTCGCCCGAGGGCGTTGGAGGTGCGCATGAGAATCTTTGATACCGACGTTCAGAAGCTCAAATACATGGTCCTGCGCGAGGTCGCGCGGCGCGCCTACGAGGGGCGGCTTCAGGATTCCTATCTCGAAATCCCCAAGCTCATCGCGCCCGGGCCGGATGCGACCATGCGCTGCTGCGTCTACAAGGAGCGCGCCATTGTGCAGGAGCGCGTGCGGCTCGCCCTCGGCGGCGACGGCGATCACATCATCTCGGTGATCGACATCGCCTGCGACGAATGCCCCATCTCCACCTACGCGGTCGGCGGGGACTGCCGCGGCTGCATCGCCCATCGCTGTCAGGCGGCCTGTCCGCGCGGGGCGATCTCTGTGGGCGAGAACCAGCGAGCGGTCATCGATTCCTCGAAGTGCGTCGAGTGCGGCCGCTGCGCCGCCGTCTGCCCCTATCACGCCATCCAGAACCGCAAGCGGCCCTGCGAATCTGCCTGCAAGGTGAAGGCGATCTCGCGCGGCGCGCGCGACGTGGCGGTGATCGACGAAAAAAAGTGCGTCTCCTGCGGCGCGTGCGTGTACCAGTGTCCCTTCGGTGCGGTGAGCGACAAGTCCTTCCTTGTAGACGCCATCCGGCTCATCCGGGAGAGCGGCGAAAACCGGAATTACAGGGTGTACTGCGTGGTCGCGCCGTCCATCTCGAGCCAGTTCCGCTATGCGAAACTCGGACAGATCGTCTCCGCGCTCAAGCGGCTGGGATTTTATTCCGTCGTGGAGGCGGCGCTCGGCGCGGACATGGTTGCGTGGGCGGAAGCGAAGGAGCTTTCGGAGAAGGGATTTCTGACGAGTTCCTGCTGTCCGGCGTTCGTCTCCTACATCGAAAAAAACTTTCCGCATCTGCTCGAAAAGGTCTCCCACAACCCGTCGCCCATGGCGGCCGTCGCGAAGGTCATCAAGATGGGTGACCCGACCGCAAAGGTTGTGTTCATCGGCCCGTGCACGGCAAAGAAAGCCGAGGCGCGTTTGGACGGCGTGCGCGCGTGGGTCGACTGCGTGCTCACCTTCGAGGAACTCCAGGCGCTCATCGATTGCCGCGACTTCGAGGTCTCGAAGCTGCCGGAGGACGTTCTCGACAACGCGTCCCACTTCGGACGCATCTTCGCGCGCGCGGGCGGGCTCACGGACGCGGTGCGCGAGGCGCTCAGGGAGCGGGGGATCGACTTCGATCTCAAGCCCGTGGTCGCGAGCGGCATCGAGGAGTGCCGGGCGGCGCTTCTCAAGGCCGGGAAAGGCGCGCTCGCGGGGAACTTCATCGAGGGCATGGCGTGCGAGGGTGGCTGCATCGGCGGCGCTGGATGCCTGACCCACGGCCCGAAGGACGCGGGCGAGGTCGATCGCTACGGCGCGCAGGCGCTCGAAAAGACGATCGCGGACGCGATCTCCCAGGTATCGCGATAAATGATCCCGGCGCTTTCACGCCGGGATTTCTTCAGTCGGTCGATTTGTCGCGCCGCCACTTGCGCACGGCCTCGTTCATCGCGCGGTAGCCGGAGGCGGGCACGTACTGCGGGATCGAGTTGCCCGAACCGAACGCGATGCCGCCGTGCTCCGGGATCGCGCGAATGCGGTCGAGGCAGTCGAACACGCGCGCCTCGATCTCCGCCTCGCTCTTCAGGCACAGGTCGTTCACGTCCAACCCGCCGAAGTTGCCGATCCGCCGACCGAAGCGCTCGACCCAGACGGGGAACGCGGCGATGGCATCCTCGTTCGAGTGCTTCGCGTCGATGCCCGTTAAGTCGATGAGCTCGTCGAACGAGGACAGGAGGTTCCCGCAGGAGTGCAAAAGGAACGGTTTCCCGTCGGCGTGCGCGAGGTCGACGATCCGCCGGTAGCAGGGGTACACGTGCTCTCTGAGGTCTTCCCGCGAGAGAAGCGTGGAGGAGCGAAAGCCCAAATCGTCCCCGACGCGCAGCACGCAGAAAGCGTCGCCGTGCGCGGGCAAAAACCGCGACCAGATGTCGCACATGAGATCGGAGACGCGCAAAAACAGGTCCGCGTACAGGTCCTCGTCGTCCGCGCGTAAAAAGCACAGATTGATGTAGCCGACGAGGTCCTGAACGATCTCGAACACGCCGTTTCCGACGCCGCCTACGGCCTTCATCCCCGGCGGGCAGGTTTCGCAGAGCGATCCGTACAGGGGCGCGAACGCCGAGAAGAACCGTTCCCCGATCTCGTCCCAGGGATAGCGCTCGAAGTCGGCGCGCGTCTTGATGCAGCCCTCCTTGTGCGCGCCGAGCGCGCCGCCGTCCACGAGCGCGGAGGTGATGCAGCACTCGAACGGCGCGGCGTCGTAGCCCATCTCGCGGAAGAAGGCCCAGTAGCGACGGAAGCCCTCGCGCCTGTCGGCGGCGTCCGGCGAATGGATCAGATGGCCGACCGTCTCGCCCGTCAGTTCCTCGATCTTCGAAATGTCCACGAGGTGATCGTAGAGCGGCACGCGCTCCACCCATCGGTTTCTTGCGGCGTTGACCAGGTTTTCGTAGTCGGGCGCGAACGCGCGTCGGCTGTCCATCGCGGTTTCCTCCTTGCATACATCCCCGGCGCCGAGACGGCGCCGGGGTCTGTCCATTCCCTAAAGCCTTTCATACAGGCGCGCGAGGATATCGACCACGCCTTCGATGCCGAGCGCCGAACTGTTTACGCAGAGGTCGTAATTCTCGGGCTTGCCCCACTCGAGGCCGGTGTTGAAGTTGTAGTACGCCTTCCTGCGCTTGTCGGTCTTTCTGACGGTCGAGGCGGTTTCGCGCTCGTCCATGCCCATGATTTCCATCTTTCGCTTCACACGATCCTCGAAGGGCGCGGCGATAAAGACGGAGAGAACGCGCGCGTCCGTCTCCCTGAGGATGGCGTCCGAGCACCGTCCCACGATCACGCAGTCGCCCTGGCGCGCTGCGTCGAGGATGATGTCGCGCTGGATGGCGAATGTAATGTCGGTGGGGGGAAGATTGTTGATGATGGACTGGCTCGTATCGGTGAGTCCCGCGTACAGCCACTGGTTGGTCTTGCGCTCCTCCTCGCGCTCGATCAGTTCGGGGTTCAGCCCGCTGCGCTCGGAGGCGAGACGGATCAGAGCCTTGTCGTAAAAGGGGATGTCCAATTTCTCCGCAAGCAGCTTGCCGATTTCGTGGCCCCCGCTGCCGAACTGGCGGTTGATGGCGATGATCCTGTTTCCCATGACGATCCCTCCGTTCCGGAGCCTTTTTCTCCGCCTTCATCCTACCATATTTAACCGAAATTTTCAACGGCGCGCCCCCTTTTCGTCGGCGCGGCAGCATGATATCATGAAAAAGAGGTGTTTCATACGTGAGAGAGATGCGGTTCGCGCTGTCAAAGACTGCCCCTTTTTTGCTTTCCTACCTGTTCATCGGAATCGCCTTCGGGATCATGATGACCGAGGCGGGCTACGCCCCCGTCTGGTCGGTTCTTTCCGCAATTTTCATCTACGCGGGCTCCATGCAGATCGTGATGGTTCCCCTCGTCGCGGCGGGCGCGCCCATTTACGCGCTGGCGCTGATGGCGCTTTTCATCAACGCCAGGCACATGTTCTACGGCCTGGGCTTTGTGGAGAAGTTCCGGCGCGCGGGCGGGCTCAGGTACCCCTACATGGTCCTCACCCTCACCGACGAGGCGTATTCCGCGTTGTGCGCGCTCGAATGCCCGCCGGACGTGGACGAGGGGAAGGCGACCTTCCTGATCCTCGCTGCCTGCCACGTCGTCTGGACGATCTCCTGCGCGTTCGGCGCGGTTTCGGGCAAGGTTCTGCCCGTGGACCTCTCGGGCATCGATTTCGCGGCCACGGCATTCTTCGCGACGGTGGTCATCGACCAGTGGCGCAAGGCGAAGAGCCACTTGCCCGCGCTCGTCGGCGGCTTGAGCGCGCTCGTCTTCCTGTTCGCGCTCGGCCCGGACAAGTTCATACTGCCCGCGCTCGCGGTTTCGACGGTCGCGCTCGCGGCCGCCAGGGATGTCGAGATTTTCAGGAGGCGCGCATGAGCGGAACGATGTACATCGCCTTCGCGATCCTCACGATCGCCATATGCACCTGGCTTACGCGGGCGGTCCCCTACCTGCTGTTCGGCGGGAAGCGGGGCGTGCCGGCCGTCGTCAGGCACCTCGCCGTCGCGCTCCCGGAGGCGATCATGGCGGTGCTGGTCGTGTACTGTCTGCGCGGCGCTTCGTTCGCTGCGGCGACGGGCTGGCTCCCGCAGCTTGCTTCGGTCGCGCTCGTCGTCCTCCTTCAAATCTTCAAGAAAAACGCGATGCTCAGCATATTCGCCGGCACCGCGATGTATATGATTCTGATCCGCGTCTGTTAGCCGAGCGGCGCGACCTCCACCCGGCAGTTTTCCGCCTCGACGCGCGCGTAAGGGGCGGTGGGAAAGGCGGTCATCGTGGCGGCGTACGTGCCCCGGTCGGCGAAGACCTCTAGGATGCTGACATCGAAGAGCACGTCCATCTCGATTGCGCCGTCCACGTACCGCGCGCGCCGGGCGACGCCGAATTCCGGGCCCAAAATCTCCGGCGCCGCGCCGCACTCGCCCGATTTCGTGCGGTCGACGGAAAATGCCCCGCCTTCGCAGGTGACGGCGAGCCTTTCGCCCCTCTCGTTCGTGAGCGCCGCGCGGAAATCGCCCGCCGCGCGGATCGTCAACCGGAAGCTCTCGCCGGGGAGCGCCGTTGTTTCGGCGGACGGCCCGGTGATCGAATCGACCAGCGGCTTCTGCGCGAGGCGGAGGCCGCCTTTCGTTTCGGCAAGGGAGATCGCGCGCGGGAATGTGAGCGCTCCCGCATAGTCGCCCGTCGGAAGGCGGTAGGCGTATTTCCAGTTGGACGCCCAGCCCATCATCATGGGCGCGGGCGCACCGTAGAACGTCACGGGCGCATAGTCGTCGTGTCCCGCGTCGATCCACTCCGGCTGGGGGAAGGGGTGGGTCAGCCGGAAGGCGTCGCCGTCGAAGGCGCCGAGCACATACTGGGTGCGGTTGCCGCCCGCGGGCAATATCATGCTCGCGATCATGACGGAAATCGTCGTTCCGTCCGGCGCGATGAGCGGAAACACGTCCGGGCACTCGTGGATGCCCGTCACGCGCGCCTGATCCGAAAATTCGCCCGTTTTTTGCCAGTCAATCAGGTCCCTCGAGGCGAAAAATTCCACGTGGTCGCCCGCCGCCACGGCAACGCCGTACATGCCGCGCGCCTCGTTCCAGAAAAGCTTCGGGTCGCGGTAATCCCGAAGCCCCGGGTTTTGAATGACCGGATTCCCGGGATGCGGGGCGAAGCGGACGCCGTCGTCCGAGAACGCCACGGACTGCGCCTCGACGTCGCCGTGGGAGGTGTACATGAGCGCGATTTTTCCGCCGACGGTCGCGGCGCTCCCGGAGAAGCACATGCCGTTCCCGTCGGGAAAGAGCGCGATGGGCAGATGATCAAAGTGCAGAAGGTCGCGGCTGGTCGCGTGCGACCAGTGCATGGGTCCCCACTTCGTCGCGTGGGGGTAGTGCTGGGCGAACACGTGATACTTCTCCCCGTCGAACACCAGCCCGTTCGGGTCGTTGATCCAGCCCTTCTCAGGGGTGTAATGAAAACGCGGGCGGTACGTCCGCGCGCCCTCAGTCGCCATATTCATCCTCCCTGCCCGGCGGCGGGAGGAAGAACGCTTCCGCGCCGTAGTCGCGCTCGAACGCCGGATCGGCGGCGAGCCTTTTGAGGTCCTCCCGCGAGAGCAGCGTTCCCGTGCCCAGGCAGTCCGTGCAGCGGCGACCGCACGCCGGGCACACGCAGCCGAGCGTCAGGCTCTCGGAATGGGCCATGTACGCACCGCAGTCGTGACAGGCGCAGCGCATTACGCGTCCATCTCCGCGAGCGTCTGGTAGAGCTCCACGCCCGTGACCAGCGCGCGCTCGTCGAAGTCGAAATTCGCGGCGTGAAGAGGGATGTTTGTCCCGAGTCCCACGCGGAACAGCACGGCGGGAACCTTCCTTCCATAGTAGGAGAAGTCCTCGCCCAGAAAGCTTGCCTCGGGGATCCGTTCGATTTTCGTCCGCGCGGATACCTCGTCGAACAGGTACCGGTCGTTGATGACCGCCGGGTAGCCGTCCTTGACGGTGAGGCTGCACTTGACGCCGTACCGCGCCTCCGATTCCGCCGCGAGCGCGGTCATCCGCGCCTTCATGTGCTCGAAGTCCGCGTCCGCATAGGTCCGCAGCGTTCCCTTGACGTGCGCGGCATCCGCGACGACGTTCGTGGAGTTTCCCGCATTCAGCTGGCAGAACTTCATGCGGTGCGGCTTTTCGGCTTCCATCGCCTCCTCCGCGCGGTACGCGCCGTACATGAAGTCGACGGCGGCGGCGAGCGCGTCGTTCCCCGCACCGGGGACCGCGGCGTGCCCGGCCCTGCCCTCGACATCCAGATGGATCTCGCTCGCGCGCGCCATGAGCGGGCCGGGGCGCGAGGCGACCGCGCCTACCGGCAGGTTCGGCTCCACATGGATGGCGAACGCGCGCACGACGTTGTACTTCTGAAAGCAGCCGCTGTTCGCGATCCTCTCTCCGCCGCCGCCGGATTCCTCGGCGGGCTGGAAGACGAAAAGAACGTTGCGGGGGAGGGCTTTCGCATTTTCGTTTACCCACTCCGCGAAGGCGAGCAGCATCGCCATGTGCCCGTCGTGGCCGCAGGCGTGCATGCGTCCGGGGTGTCCGGACGGGAAGTCGTGGCGGGTGTTTTCGGTCACGGGCAGCGCGTCCATGTCGCTGCGGAAGAGAACAGTCTCCGGCCTCCCGGCGTCGAAGTACGCGAGCACGCCCGATTCGGCGACGGTCGCAATTTCGCAGGAGAGGTCCGCGAGCGCGCCCAGCACGTATTTCTGCGTCTCTGGCAAATCGTACATGAGCTCCGGAATTCTGTGGAGCGCGCGGCGGTGGCGGACGAGGGTATCAAGAAGCATCTCTTTTATCCTTTCAGCGGAAGATCATGCACGCGCTTCGCACGGGCAGTATGGGCTTGGCCCGACCCCCGGCGCGCGCGGGCGTGGCGGTGACGACGCCTTCCGTCTGGCTGCCGCCGATGATCCAGCGGCCCGAGGGCGAGAACGCGAACTCGCGCGGCGTGCGCACGGTTTCCACGAAGATCGGCTCCGCGAGGCCGCCGCCGGGGAGCATGTCGAACAGCGCCACCGAGTCGTGCCCGCGGTTCGAGACGCCGAGCCTGCGGCCGTCCGGGGAAAGGTGGATCGCCGCCGCGAAGCTCCTGCCCGCGTAGCCCCTGGGGAGCGTGGACTTATAGTCCACGAAGGGGAAGCCCTCCGCAAGCGAAAAGCGCAGGATTTGGTTCGAAAGCTCGCAGACGACGTACATGTGCCGATCGGTGAAGGCGATGTGCCGCGGACCGCTCCCGGGCGGGCAGTCGAGCCGGACGGGCTCGCCGAGGCCAGCCCCTCTGTCGAAGGGGTACATCATCACCGCGTCGATGCCGAGGTCGCACACCGCGAGGTGTTTTCCGCTCGGCGTGAGGGACACGCTGTGCGGATGCGGCGCCTCCTGTCGTTCGGCGTTCGGACCCTTGCCCGCGTGGCGGATCACGCGCCTCGTCTCGCCCGTCTGCGCGGAGAATTCGCCCGCCGCGTAGTCCGCCGCGAAGAGCCAGTCCCCGCTTGCGAGGATGTGGCAGGTGTTGTGGACGGCGAGCGGAATTTCCCCCGCGAGGGCGAAATCGCGCTTTGAAATCACGGCGACCGAGAACGCCGCTTTGTCGATCGTCTCCTGAATGTTCGCGGGCGCGGCGGACAGGGCGCGCGCCGCGTGTGCGACGTAGAGGTTCAGGCCGTCCTCCGAGATCCAGTCAGGCATGTCGAGCGCCACGCGGCCCGTGACGGTGAGCTCTCCCTTCTCCTCATCGAAGTTCGCGCGCACGACGCCGGACGTGCCGTCGAGATACGAGTATGCGGAGAGATATAACGATTCTTTCATTACGATCCCCCTTTCGAGTGGTATAATTATAGCACAGAGACGGGCAATTTCAAGGAGGTTCCATATGCTCAAAACAAAGATCATCTGCACGCTCGGCCCCGCCAGCGGAACGGAATTGGTCATGGACGATATGCTCAGGAGCGGCATGAACGTCGCTCGCATCAACATGTCCCACGGGACGCACGAGGAGCACAAGGCGCGCATCGACACTTTTCGCGCCGCGCGCGACCGGCTCGGCGTACCCGCGGCGGTGCTGCTCGACACGCGCGGGCCGGAGATCCGGCTCGGCATCGTGAAGGACGGTTCCGCGGAGCTGCGCGAGGGCGCGGCGTTCACCGTCACCTCCCGCGAGGTGGTCGGGGACGACACCATCGCGTCCATGAACTACGCGGATCTGCCGCGCAAGATGAAGCCCGGCCAGCACATCCTCATCGACGACGGCAGCGTGCGCCTCATCGTCAAGGAGATCCGCTCGGACGACATCAGGTGCGAGGTCGAGTACGGC
The DNA here is from genome assembly GCA_023444095.1 of Bacillota bacterium. Taxonomy (GTDB): domain Bacteria; phylum Bacillota; class Clostridia; order Christensenellales; family Aristaeellaceae; genus RUG11247. Next base: position 128,998 of record JAEZRP010000040.1, on the reverse strand, counting down.
GGTCGCATCGGCACCAGAAAGGGCGTGAACGTGCCGGACGCCCGCCTGGAGATGCCCTATCTCTCCCAGCGCGACAGGGAGGACCTCGCCTTCGGCGTTCAGATGGACGTCGACTACGTCGCGGCCTCGTTCGTTCGCCGCGCGGAGGACGTTTTGCAGGTTCGCCGCCACCTCGACTACCACGGCGGGCAGAGGATCCGCATCATCTCAAAGATCGAGAACGAGGAGGGCATCGAGAACATCGACGAGATCATCCGGGTCTCAGACGGCATCATGGTCGCGCGCGGCGACATGGGCGTCGAGGTCGCCTTCGAGCGAATCCCCGGCATCCAGAAGCGGTTCATCCGCTCCTGCTACCGCGCGGGCAAGCCCGCCATCGTCGCGACCCAGATGCTCGAATCCATGATCAAGTCGTCGACCCCCACCCGTGCCGAGATCACGGACGTCGCAAACGCCGTCTTTGACGGCGCGAGCGCGGTCATGCTCTCCGGCGAGACCGCCGCGGGCGCGCACCCGGCGCTCGTTGTGCGCACCATGGCGCGCATCATCAGCCAGGCGGAGGCCGACATCCGTTCCGGCAAGAACCCCGCGCCCGAGGTCTGCGACATTGACACCACCGACATCACGGATGCCATCGCAGCCGCCGCGTGTACCACCGCCGAGCAGCTCGACGCCAAGCTCATCATCTCAGACACTACCTCCGGTCTGTCGGCCCGCAGGCTCTCCGCGCACCGTCCTCGCCAGATCATCATCGGCGCGACGCCCAACCAAAAGGTCTACCACCAACTCGCGCTCAGCTGGGGCGTCTATCCGATGATCGCGCTCGTCCAGACTTCCGTCGACGACCTGTTCCGTCACGCCGTTGCCTGCGCAAGGTCCAGCGGCCTCGCCAATCCCGGCGATACCGTCGTCATCACCGCCGGACCCATTAACGTCGACGGCATGACCAATATGCTCAAGGCGGAGCGGATTTAGAGTTAGGGCTATCCTGCACAAATCCCGCACGCGCAGACGGATGTATTTCGCCATCTCACCCCCGCAGAATTCTTGACGTAGCGCTGCTACGCCGGCGAATTCTGCAAGCGCAATCTGACGGAAATTCATCTCGTCGGCACGCGCATGCTCTGCGCGGTATAGCCTTAGGGTTAAAGAGTCAGGAGCATCGATGAAATCCGGAATCCTGTTCCTGCAGGAATGCGTCTTGCGAACACATAAGCCTGCGATGTCTGCATGGCGCGTCACTGCGCGAAAAGCGGCCTTCCTTCCTGCGAAAGATAGGCCGCGAACTCGAATGTACAGCCGCGCCAATCAGGGCGCGGTTTTTTGTCAGGAAATCGGATGATCGATGTCGACCGTTCCCACAACTGCCCGGTCGAGGGCGCGGTTTCGGAAGTAGACCGCGAGGTTGACAGAGACGATCACGAAGTTGACGACGTAGACCGCGAGAACGTAGTTCACGCGTCCCGCAGAAATCTTCGCGGAGATGCCCGCCGCGTAGCCGCAGAGGATGAGCAGGATAAAGCCCAGGCTCATGGATCTGGCCGTGCGCGCACGGTAATTTTTGTATACGTTCATTGGCCACGAAAAGCCGAAGCAGATGAGCATCGCCGTTTCCAGTATTTCCGCCATGGTCGCATCACGCTTTCCTGTGTATTTCGCTTTCTTATTATACATACTTGCGGCGGCGGCGTCGCGCACGGCGAGGTTATATCCAGGGTGGTACGTCGTTGATTTTTCCCGATAAATGTGTGATATGTTCAAGGAATGAGACCGTATTGTTGACGGATAAAGAATATGTGTCAAACTTTGTGTTGGAGCGGGGGAACTGAGGAGGGAGTATATGGCCGGCAAACTGCTTGCAATGCGGGGCATTCAGAAGTCTTTCCCCGGCGTCCACGCGCTGGACGAATGCCTGTTCGCGAGGTGCACTCGTCGGTGGGCGAAAACGGCGCGGGGAAATCCACGCGCAGGAATGTTCTGACCGTCGCCGAAAATATCGATATCGGGCGCGAACCCATGCGGGCAATGGCGCGCGAGCTTCAGAGATCAGAGGACACGTTTGGGGTGTGATAAGAGGAATGGGGATGAGGGGCCGCTGCTGTTTCCTTCCTGCAACAGCCCCTTTCATTTTGGCGTCATCCCCGCGCCCGGCGGCTTCCAACGATGCCGTAGTACGTGCGCGCGGTCATGAGGTAGACGAGGACGTAGAGCGCGGCGAACGCGCCGAATGTGCCGAGCGTGCAGTTCACGAACAGGGGAATGTCCGTCATGTCGAACGCCGAGAGGATGCGCCGGATCATGGGGAAGGCGAAGGCGATGTGCGTTGCGGCGGTCAGAAGCGGCAGGAAGAACACGATCAGAACCTGCTGGCGGATGGTCGAGCGGATCTCCGTGCCCGTCATGCCCACCTTGCGCATGATGGCAAAGCGCTCCCGGTCGTCCCAACCCTCGGAGACCTGCTTGTAGTAGATGATGAGCACCGTCGCTGACAGGAACATGAGCCCGAGGAACATTCCCAGGAAGAAGAACGCCCCGTAGAAGGAGAAGTAGTCTTCCTCGACAGCCCGGTCTTTCGAGCTGACGTAACCGTAGTAGAAGTTCCCGTCGGCGGACGGCGTCTTGAACGCTTCCTCGAGATCGAAGGCGCAGCCGAGCCGGTCGGACTTCGTGCCGGAGAGGTTGAATCGTACCTCGCGCCGAACCGCGCTCGTATCTTCTTTGTAAACGTCTGCCTGGGCGCGCGCGATCTCGGAGAGCGTTTCGTCCGAGTCCACGACGAGATAGAGAACATCTGTTCCCATCTTCTCATACCCGCTTGCGAACGGCGCGGCGTCCATGCGCCGCAGACGAAGCGCGATGCCCAGAACCGAGAGCGCTTCCCGTCTTTCGCCCTTCTGGTAGTAGAGCGCCTCGCCGGGCGCGAGCTTTGCCGTCTCGCCCGTGATGCTCTCGTATCCCTCTGCGGTCGTCACCTCGATCATCGCGAGTCCGGCGAGGTTCACGCCGTTTACCCAGCCCTCATCGATGGCGAGCGCGTCTTTGTCGATGCGCGCGGCGAAGGAGAGATACGGGTACGCCGCGAAGTCCGACATTTCAAGCCCGTGCGCCTCGACGATCGTGCGCGCCTCCTCGTTCACCTCCGCAAGCGTTCCAAGTTCCGTGTCCGCCGGATAGTTCACCGAAATGTCGTAGGGGTAGCGCTCGTCGACGATCGCCCCGGAGCCCAGATAGAGGCTGACGGTCGTCGAGACGGTTACGAGCACCATCGTCGAAAGGATGCAGATGCTCGCGAGTCCCGCAGCGTTCCGCTTCATGCGATAGAGCATGCCGGACACCGTCGCGAAGTGGCGCGTCTTGTAATAATAGTTCTTGTTTCGCCGGAGCCCCTTCAGGAAAACGATCGCGAATGCGATGAACAGAAGGTATGTGCCCGCGATCACCAGAAGCGCCGCCACGAAGAACAGCAGGATTGCCTGCACGGCCTCGCGCGTCATGAGGGAGAGTGCGTAGCCGGAAAGGAGGAACAGTACGCCCAGAACCGCGAGGACCCACTTGGACTTCGGCTCGCGCTCGCCTTCGCTCGATGCGCGCAGAAGTTCCACGGGCTTCGCCGCGTAGATGATGCGAAGATCGTTCAGGAAGATGAGAAGGAAGATCCCAAGAAAGAGCGGCACCGTCAGCCCCGCCGCGACGGGATCAAACCGCAGGCGGAACCCCGCCTGGCCGTTCAACATCCGAATGAGGATGAGCTGCGTGAGCTTCGAGAACACGATGCCGGAGAGAAGTCCGCCCGGAACGGCGATCAGCGCCGTGTACGCGGTCTCCCAGAAGAGCACGCGCCCGATGTGCCGCTTCTCCATACCGAGCACGTTGTAGAGCCCGAACTCGCGCCGCCTGCCCTTGGCCAGCACGGAATTTGTGTAAAACAGGATGATCGCCGAGAAGATGCCGATGACGATTGCCCCGAAGAGCAGAACGGTCCTGATTTCGCCGCTGCCGGGCAAACCGGCGATCGCGCCGTCCCGGACGAGCACCACCATGACGTAGAACATCATGACGCACAGGACGCACGCGAGCAGGTACGGGAGGAACAGCCGCCCGTTTTTGCGCAGGCCCCCGCGCGCGAGCCGGATGAAAAGCGACCTACGCATGCCTTTCACCGCCCGTCGCGAGCATGGTCAGGGTGTCCGAAATCTTGCCGTACAGCTCCTCGCTGGTGGATTTGCCCCGGTAGATCTGGTGGAACACCTCGCCGTCCTTGATGAACAGGACCCGTCCGGCGCGGCTCGCGGCCCGGACTGAGTGCGTCACCATGACGACGGTCTGGCCGTCCCGGTTGATCTCCCCGAACAGCGACAACAGCTCGTCCGACGCGCGGGAATCGAGCGCGCCCGTGGGCTCGTCCGCGAGGATAAGCCGGGGATTCGTGATGAGCGCGCGCGCGACCGCAGCGCGCTGCTTCTGCCCACCGGAGACCTCGTAGGGGAACTTCGGCAGGATGTCTAGGATGCCCAGCTTTTTGGCGACGGGATCAATCCGCGCCTTCATTTCCGGGTACCGCTTGCCCGCGAGCACGAGGGGCAGAAAGATGTTGTCCTCGACGGTGAAAGTGTCCAAAAGGTTGAACTCCTGAAACACGAAGCCCAGATGGTCGCGCCGGAACGCGGCAACGTCCTTCTCATGAATGGCAGAGAGCGCGCGCCCGTCCAGAACCACCTCGCCCGAGGTCGGCTTGTCGAGCGCCGCGATGATGTTGAGAAGTGTCGTCTTTCCCGAGCCGGATTCGCCCATCACGGCGACGTACTCACCCTCCTCCACCGAGAACGTGATGTCCCGAAGCGCCTCCACGCGGTTTCCGCCGAAGCGCGTCGTATAGACCTTTCGAACCCTGTTTGCATATAAAAGTGCCATAATGCCCTCCTTTGATCGTATGGGCATAGGATACAGCAAGGGGCGCGCGCCGAGCCATTTCATTGGCTTACGTTTCGCCGCCCCCGCCTTACATTTTTGAAAGGCTCATATCGCAAACGGGTCGTTCTCCGGGTCGCGCTGCCAGACGTACTCGATGTCCTCCGCCGCGGCGCGCGCGGCGCCCTCCCCGAGCCGGTCGCACATAAAGCCCAGCGTCATGTCCATGCCAGCCGTGACGCCGGAGGAGGTGTAGACGTTCCCGTCAACCACCCAACGCGCCCTTCGCGCCCACTCGACGTTTGGCCCGACCGAAACGGGCCACTCGAACACCTTCTTGTTGGTCGTCGCGCGTTTTCCGTCCAGAAAACCCGTCGCGGCCAGAAGCCCTGAACCGGTGCAGACCGTGAGCACCCAGGCTGCGCTCTCGGCGATCCTTCTGAGTGCCCGCAAAAATTCCGCGTCCCTGGAGCGCGCGCGCGTTCCGATGCCGCCCGGCACGAGCAGAACGCCGCCGGGGGAGATTTCCTCCATGGGCAGCGTCTCGACCCGCACGCCCTGCGCGCTTGTGACGGTCCCGCCGCCCGGCGCGCGGCAGGAGAGCGCGTAGATGTCCCCGAAGTGGCCGATGATCTCGGCGGGTCCGAACGCGTCCAGCGTCTCAAAGCCGTCGAACAGCAGGATATCGAAGTTCGTCATGATACCGCCTCCCTATTCAAAGTCCAGCCTGCGCGCGTCCAGAGAGAGCCGCACGGTCGTTCCGAACCCCGGCTCGGACTCAATTTTAACCCCGTGGCCAAGCTTTCCAAGGATGCGCCTCACTAGGTGCAGCCCGATGCCCGTCGCGCGCTTATCCGCGCGCCCATTGAGGCCCGTGTAGCCCTTCTCAAAAACGCGCGGCAGGTCCTCCGGCGCGATGCCGATGCCCGTGTCGCGGATGACCAGCGTCGCGGGGGCCTCGAAGGACACGAAGACACCTCCGGACTTGGTGTATTTGACCGCGTTCGACAAAAGCTGCTCTACGACGAACGAGAGCCACTTTTCGTCCGTCAGTACCTCCGCACGGAAAGGTTGGAACTCGAAGCGCAGCTTCTTGCGGATGAACTGTCCGGCGTACTTGCGCGCGCAGGATTTGACGAGCGCCTCGAGGTCGGTTTTGCGGATCACATAGTCCGTGGATTCCGAGCCGAGCCTGAGATAGCACAGCGCCATCTCCACGTACTGCTCGATCCGCTGCAACTGTTCGGCGAGTTCCGGCGAAGATTCGCCCTCCGTCTGAAGGATGAGCCGCATGGCCGCGATGGGTGTCTTGATCTGATGCGCCCACAGGGTGTAATAGTCCGCGAGGTCGCGGTAGCCTCGCTCCATGTCGTCGCGCAGGTGCGCCCGGTCGGAAAACAGCGCGCGCAGGAGCGCCTGATAATCAGCCTCCGTCTGGCTGCACGGCTCCGGGAGCCCGTCCAAAGTCAGCCCGACGTCCTCGATCAGCGCCCGGAGCAGATTGTGCCGCTTCCGGAAGGCGAAAAAGTCGATCGCGGCGATGGGCGCGGCGGGGAACAGGCACAGGAGAAGCGCGTACCTCACCGCCGCGACGGGCAGCCGGTACAGGTAGAAAACGACTGCGAAAACCGCGCCGAATCCGCACGCCGCAAGAAGCACCCACAGCCTCGACCGGAGATACGAAAGAACGATCCTCATATTACTCAACGATGTACCCCATGCCCTTTTTGGTCGCGATGAATGAGCTCAACCCGGCGGCGTCAAGCTTTTTCCGCAGCCGCGCGACGTTGACGCTGAGCGTGTTCTCGTCGATGAAGCTGTCCGTGTCCCACAGCCGCTCCATGAGGCGATCCCGGCTGACGATCCGCCCCTTCGCCTCCATGAGCGCAAGCAGAATCCGGTACTCATTTTTGGTCAGCTCAATTTTTTTGCCCTCGTAGGAAAGGCTCGCGTCCGCGGTGTCGAGCGCCGCGCCCCGGTGGGTGATCCGAGGCGCCCAATCGCCGAAGTCGTAGGTTCGCCGCAGGATCGCCTGGATCTTCGCCATCAGGACGTCGAGGTCGAAGGGCTTGACGATATAGTCGTCTCCGCCCATACTCATCGCCATGATGATGTTCATGTTGTCGAGCGCCGAGGATACGAACACCACGGGAACTTTCGAGACACCCCGAATCGTCCGGCACCAGTGATAGCCGTCGAAGAAGGGCAGCGAGAGATCCATGAGCACCAGATGCGGCGCGAAGGCCGCGAATTCCCGGTCAATTGCCCGGAAGTCCTCGGCGACGCGCGCGAAGAGCCCCCACGCCTCGATCCGCGCTTTCATCGCACCCGCGATGGCCGCGTCGTCCTCCACGATGAAAATTCGGTACATGCTGCCTCCGTCATTTTCGCGCCGCGAAAAGTTCCGGCACCGTCGCGAACGTATATCCCTGATCCGTGAGCGCCGGGACGATGATGTCGAGCGCGGCGAGCGCGTTTTCGGGGTGATACATCGGGTGAAGAAGGATGATCGAGCCGCTTTCGACATGTTCCATCACGTATTCCGCGATCTCCTCCGCCGGGGCGTCGAAGCCCAAGGCCGTTTCCGGCTCCACGCTCCACATGGCCGTGACCATGGCGATCCTCTCGAGATAGAAGGGCAAAACGAGGAGTTTCTTCCCATATGGCGGGCGGAAGAAGATTTCTCCGGCGTATCCGCTTTCGCGGATCAGCGCGCTCGTGCGTTCGACCTCGCTCTTCACAAAGCTGTAGGATTTGAGGACCATCCGCTCGTGCGAGTAGGAGTGATTGCCGATCGCGTGCCCGGCATCCGCGATCGCGCGCGCGTCGTCGGCCCTCTTCTCGATGCCCGCGCCGCACAGAAAGAACGTGGCCTTGACGCCCAGTTGATCCAGCTTTTCGAGGATCGCTGCGGTGTGCTCCGTCGGTCCGTCGTCAAACGTCAGGACGATCATCCTTCCGTCATTCGGGACGGAGGTGACGAGCGCACCGAGGAACTGGAAGCCGCGCGCCCTGGAGACGAAAAACAGCGCGATTGCGCACGCGATCAGCGCAACGAGGAATGCAAGCGCAAGAAGGATGCGCCGCATATTTCTTTTCATCGAACGCCTCCTGGGAATCGAATTCGCCATCAGTATATCAAAAAATAGAGCGGAGGGCAACGAAAGGCTGTGCCACCGCAACCGCAGGTGGTATAATTCTGGAAGAAGTCATAAAGGAGGCGCGATATGATCGACTTGCGCGGCCGGGCGGAGCTTTTCACGCCCGTGGGCGAACACTGCTTTTTCGGTTACTACGACATCCCGGCGTTCTCGGCGGATGGAAAGAGGCATCTGTACCTGAAGGTCAGGTTCATGGACCGGATGCAGGAGAAGGACGACATTGCTGAAATCTGGGTTCACGATTTTGAGGAGGGCGCGGACGAGAGGGTCGCGGAGACGACCGCCTGGAATTTTCAACAGGCGTGCATGCTCCAATGGCACCCCGCGAACCCGGACGAGATCATCTACAACGTGCGCGCGGACACGGAATGCGGCTACGGCGCGGTGATCCGGAACCTCAGGACCGGTGAAACGCGCGCGCTCGACCGTCCGGTGGCGAACGTCGCGCGGACGGGGCGGCACGCCGTGTCCGTCAACTTCGACCGGATGTTTGACTTCCGGCCCGGCTACGGCTATGCGGGGCGGCGCGACCCGTTCTTTGGCGTCAACCATCCCGACGACGACGGCATATTCGTCACCGACCTTTCGACGGGCAGGAGCAGGCTCGTCGTCTCGCTCGCGCGCGTCTGGGATTTCTGCTGCAAGTCCCACTTCAAGACCGATCAAAAAATCATGATCAACCACATCACGTTCAACCCCTCCGGTGAGCGGCTGGTGTTCCTGGTGCGGAACTTCTACGCGCCGGGCGGCATATGGGAGACGGCCATCCTCACCTGCGACCGGGAGGGGCGGGAGCTATATCTTCTCTCGGACTTCGCCATGGCGAGCCACTATTACTGGAAAAACGACCGGGTGCTCGCGTTCTATTCCGACGGGCGCGAGGTCTCGGATCTCGGCGCGCAGTATTACGAGCTGACCGACCTCTCCCATGCGGGGCGCGCGCTCGACCCGGACTTCTTCGTCCGCGACGGCCACATGAGCAACTCGCCCGACGGGAACTGGATCCTCTACGACAGCTACATCTTCCCGGACTTTACCCGCCAGCTCTACCTCTATAACCCGCGCGCAAAAAAAGGCGGGCTGCTCGGCGTATATCGCGTGCCGGAGGTCTGCGCCGGGGACATTCGCTGCGATCTCCATCCCGTGTGGGGACCGGATTCCAGGACCATCTCGTTCGACAGCGTCCATGAGGGCTTTCGCGGCGTATACCGGATGGATCTTGCCGAACAAATGGAACTTATAAAATAATACTTGACAAATAGTATATAACGTATTACACTTCCTGCATAGGAGGTGGCTTTGGGATGGAAAAGAACAGGGTGGATGAGGTGCTGCGGCTTCCGAAGGCGCGGGAGCTGGAGAAGGATCTGACGCTGATGATCGAGAACGGCATGGAGGTCGTCGTGGCGATGACGGATCTCGACTCCTTCCTGCGCGTGAACGAGGCGTTCGGATCGGACGTGGGCGACCGGGTTTTGATCGAGACGGGGGAGTATCTGCGCGCCGCGCTCCCCGAGGGCACGCGGCTCTATCGCTTCGGCGGCGATCAGTTCGCGTCGGTGTTCCCGGAGGGCATGGAGAAGGAGGACGTCTTCCTCCGCCTGGAGGCCCTGCGCGCGGGTTACGCGGTGGCGCTCCCGGATGGGACCGACCAGACCGTCACCATCGGCATCGCCGCCGCGCCCGACGACGGGGCGACCTACCTCGAGTTGACCCGCAAGGCCGAGGGCGCGATGTTCCGCGGCAAGGCCGCCGGTCACAACCGCGTCTGCCTCGCCCGCGAGGAAAAGATGGTCACCAAGACCAGCCATTACACCGTCGAGCAGCTCAAAAGGCTCACCAAGGTTTCCAAGCGCGAGGGCATCGGCGAGGCCGTGCTCCTGCGCGAGGCCCTCGACGCGCTTCTCAAAAAGTACGACGTCTGAGGGCGGGGAGGAGAGGGACGCCGGAGCGGAGTCCGGACCCGCCCAAGGCTCAATGGCCCTTGGGAATCCCAAGCTGGGAAGGAAGGATTGTTCTGGTCGTCGCCGTCTTGGGGCACCTCCCCGAGACGGCAAGTCTGCGTTTGGGAATATCCCGCGAAAAACGAAAGCTGGATCGCTCGAGGGTGCGGTCTGGAAGCGACCTGGCAGGTCGACGGAAAGCCAGCCTTGTCGCGAGAAACCGAATCTGCTGATATGCAATGAGCGCCTTTGGCTCGACAACGGGATGCATCTATGCTAGAATACCGACAAAAGCATGACAATCGGAGGCGTGGCATGGAAGACAGGATCGGCGCGGTTTTCGATGAGATGATGCGCTTCGACGCGGGCGACGCGCGGCGCATCCAGCACTTCGTCAAGGTGCACTCCTTTGCCCGGCAAATCGGGCGGCGCGAAGGGTTGGACGCGCGGACGCTGGAGATCCTCGAAGTCGCGGCGCTTGCCCACGACATCGGCATCCGCGTCGCCGAGGCCAAGTACGGCAGCTGTACCGGGCCGCAGCAGGAGACGGAGGGGCCGCCCGCCGCCGCCGAGATGCTTTCGCGGCTGGGGTTTGAACGGCCGTTGATCGATCGGGTGTGCTATCTCATCGGCCATCACCACAGCTACGACGCGATCGACGGCGCGGACTATCAGATTCTCGTCGAGGCGGACTTCCTCGTCAACCTGTTTGAGGGGGAACTGCGCGCCGAGGCGATCCGGAGCGCGTACGATGGGATCTTTCGGACCGACGCCGGGCGCGCCATGTGCCGGGTGATGTTCGGCTTCTCTTGACCACGCGGCGCGCGCGTGGTATGCTGAACTGGAAACAAAGCGATTGTGAGGTCGTCGCATGCATCGTCCCGCATAAGAACGGCAATCGGTGAGGGGTCAGGCATTTGCCTGCCCTTCTTTGCCGCGCTTATGAAAAATGAAAGGGACGATCTGCATGCGGATCAGGAGAAACATCCTCATCCTTTATTCCGTCGCGCTCTTGCAGGGCATGGTTTTCTACGGTCCCATCGCGACGCTTTACCGGCGCGCGGCGGGCGTCGGCATCCTTGAGATAACGGTCATCGAGGCGATCTCCGTCGCGCTCGCGGTGCTTCTGGAACTTCCGTGGGGCATCCTTGCCGACCGGATCGGATATCGGCGCACGCTGGTTTTCTGCAACGCGCTCTTCTTCCTCTCAAAAGTCGTGTTCTGGCGGGCGGACGGCTTCGGCGCTTTCCTGCTGGAGCGCGTCCTGCTCGCGGTGGTTCTTGCTGGCATCTCGGGCGTTGACGCGAGCGTCCTCTTTCTCTCCTGCCAAAAGGAGGAGGCACAGGGCGTATTCGGGACCTACAACAATCTGGCAACGGCTGGTCTTCTCGTCGCGGCCGGTGTGTACGCGATCTTCGTCGGCGATGATTATCGGCTTGCGGGCCTTCTGACCGTCCTGAGCTACGCGCTCGCGGCGCTTCTCAGCCTTGGCATCTGGGAGGTGCGGCCCGAGACGCCCCGCGCGGGGCGCGCGGCGTTCCGCGAAGCCCTTCGCGCGCTTTTCGGGGACGGGCGGTATCTATTGTTCCTCGTCGGGGCGGCGCTCCTTGCCGAGACGAACCAGACGATCACGGTTTTCTTGAGTCAGCTCCAGTACGCCGCGTGCGGCATGGGGAGCGCGGCCATGGGCGCCGCATACGTCGCCACGACGCTTGCGGGATTTTTGGGCGGATTCTCGGCGCGGCTCACGCGGCGATTGTCGGCGCGCTGGTTCGGTATCCTTCTGTACGCGCTCGCGGCGCTTGTGTGCCTCGCGCTTTCGTGGACGCGGCTCGCTCTTGTGTCCGTCGGTGCGATCGTGCTTTTGCGCGCGAGCGCGAGCCTGTTCCAGCCGCTTTCGACCTTCGTCCAGTCTGCGCGCGTGAAGGGGGCGGATCGCGCGACGGCGCTCAGCGCCAACGCGGTCGTGATCGACGCGGTCGCCATCTCCACGAACCTCGCGTTCGGGGGCGCCGCAAAGCGGAGCCTTTCCGGCGCGATGCTTCTGGGCGCGGCGTTCTCAATCGCCGGCCTGCTCTTTTATGCTAAAACACATTCGGAGGGATAAGATGGAAAAGAGGAAGTACGATGTTGCGGCCTACATCTGGCCCGCGTACACGGGGAACGAGCCGAGGAGCCGCATCTTCTGGCCGGAGGGCATGGGCGAGTGGCAGACGGTGAAGGCGGCAAAGGCGAAGTTTGAGGGCCATTTGTGGCCGCGCCGACCGCTCTGGGGCTACGTCAACGAGGCGGATCCCTACGTCATGGAGATGGAGATCGAGGCGGCGCTCGACCACAGCGTCAACGTGTTCATCTACGACTGGTACTGGTACGACCGCCGCCCCTTTCTGGAAAACTGTCTGAACGACGGTTTCCTGAAGGCAAAAAACAGCGGCAAAATGAAGTTCTACCTCATGTGGGCGAACCACGACGCGGTCCAACTCTGGGACAAGCGCAACAGCCACGACCTTTCGACCGTGGTGTGGGAAGGCGCGCAGGATCAAACACAGTTCCGCCGCGCCATGCGGCGCGTGATCGATCAGTACTTCGCGCTTCCCAATTACTACACCATCGGCGGGAAGCCCGTGTTCATGATCTACGATGTGCCCAACCTGGTAAACGGCCTCGGCGGCCCTGACGCGGCGCGCGCGGCGATCGAGTGGTTCCGCAACGAGTGCGTGCGCGCGGGTCTCCCGGGCGTGCACCTCCAGTTCACCATGTGGAACGAGCGGGCCACGAACGTCTCGGGCGTGGACGGTGGGAAATCCGTCTCCGCGCGCGAGTTCGGCGCACTCGGCTTTGACTCCGCCACGCACTACCAGTACGTTCACTTTACAAACGTCGACCGCGCCTACCCGGACGTGTTCCGGGACGCCCGCGCGGAGTGGGACAGGCTCGAAAGGGACTTCCCCTTCCCGTACTTCCCGCATGTGTCCCTCGGCTGGGACAACAACCCGCGCTTCAATGAATTTCGCCCCGGCGTCATGCGGGATTGCACGCCCGGGAACATCGAAATGGCGCTCCGGGCCGCGAAGGAGTACCTCGATGCCCGGCCTGCGCTTGCACCCCTCGTGACCGTCAACAGCTGGAACGAATGGACCGAGACCAGCTACCTCGAGCCGGACGACCTGTACGGCTACGGCTACCTCGAGGCGGTGAAGCGCGTTTTCGGTTAAAGCGCCCCACTTCAAAACAGACTTTAGTAATATTATCACTAAAGTCTGTTTTGAAAACCATAAATGGAGGTGAGAATTTGGGAATTGATGTCGTGTGCGTGACCTTGCCGGATGCGCGGGAGCATATCAGCCGGACGATTCTCAAGGCCCTGCCGGACTGGTTCGGCATCCCGGAGGCCATCGAGGACTATGCCCGCGACTGCCGCGAACTCGAGACTTGGGTCGCGTTCGACGGCGGCACGCCCGTAGGTTTTTTCGCGCTCAAGGAAACGAGCGATGTGGCCGAAGACATGCACGTTCTCGGAATCCTCCATTCCCACCAGCGCGCGGGCATCGGGCGGCGCTTCTGTGCATGCGCCGAGGCGCACGCGCGGGAACGGGGCAAGAGGCTTCTGAGCGTTATGACGCTTTCTGACAGTCATCCCGACCCCTTCTACGCGGAGACGCGCGCGTTTTACCGTGCGATGGGCTTTCTCCCCCTCATGACGCTCGACGTCTGGGGTCCGGAGAACCCGTGTCTTATCCTGGTGAAGCCGCTGTGAGCGTTTATTTGAAGGCGCTCACGCGGCTGCTGCCCGGGGAAGGCTATCCCATGCGGCTGTTCGATCGAATCGAGCGGGTCGAGTTTACGACGCCCGTCACGCTGCTTGCGGGCGATAACGGCTGCGGAAAGACCACCCTCGTCGAGCTTCTCGCCAACAAAGTCGCTGCGGTCCGGATCGACCGCGCGGAGCTGACGGAGGACATGCGAAGAGCGCCCGTTGAAGCGGCGGCGAACAGCTTTCGCGTCGCCATGGGACAGAAGCCCGCCCGCGCGTTTTTCTTTCACGCGGAGGGCTTCATCCGCTACATCGATTCCGTCAACCGGATGAAGGACGATGCGCGGCGCGACCTCGAGCGGGCGGACCGGGAGAGCGAGGGCCGCAGCGCCTTCGCGCGCAACCAGGCGCGCATGGCCTACGCCGGAAGCCTCGACGCGCTCAGCGGCCTTTACGAAAACGACCTCTCCGCGCGCTCGCACGGAGAGGGGTTTCTGGATTTCTTCGGGGCGCGGCTGATCGACCGGGGGCTTTACCTCCTGGACGAACCCGAGGCGGCGCTTTCCCCCTTCAATCAATACGTGCTTTTGGCCATGATTGCGGACGCGGTGAAGCGCGGCTGCCAGTTCGTTATCTCGACGCACGCGCCGGTTCTCCTCGCCTGCCCCAGCGCGCGCATTCTCGCCTTCGAGAACGGCGCGCTCGCGGAAACCCGGTTTGATGAGCTCGCGGGCGTGCGTTTCCTGCGCGATTTCCTCGCGAATACCGCGCGCTACGTCTCGCAGATTGAGCGGGAATGATGCCTCAATACGCCGCGAATTCCGCCTCGCTTCCATCAAATACGTTCAGGTCGATATATTTCTCCTCTCCCGCGTACCCGTCGAGCGTACCCTTGTCGGAATACTGCCAGAAGGTCCAGTTCTCGACGCGCGGAGAGAGGTAAACGCTGCGGATCCAGATGTCATACGGAAGATCACGCCCGGAAACGTAAAGGTCGTAGGCGCGGTCGGTCACATAGAGGACAGGCCTTTTTCCGTACGCCGCCTTGAGCGCGTCGAGTGTGGCCTGAAGCTCCAGCCAGACGTCGTCCGCGGGTTTGGGGTCCTCCTGATACGCGCCGTAGAGCTCAAGGTCGACCGCGGGCGGGAGCATGGAATCCCGAGCGGGTACGGTCCGGATGAAGCTCTCGGCCTGCGAAAGTCCCGGACTGTCGAAACTGAAGAAGTGATACGCGCCCGCGCGCAGCCCGGCCGCTTCCGCGCCCGGTAGATTTTGCGCAAAGTACGGATCGGCATACGAGCTGCCCTCCGTTGCCTTGATATAGGTAAAGTCGATCCCCTGCGCGGCGATTTTCGCCCAGTCGATCTCCCCCTGATATTCCGACACGTCCACGCCGCGCACGGGGTAGTCCGTCTCGGACGGTTTGTTCAGGCGGATCACGCCCGCGTAGACCAGATAGAAAAACGCGCCCGCGATCAGAATCAGCGCAAGAAAGGCAAGCACGCCCGTCCGGCGGTTCATGAACATCCCCCCTTGCTCCATTATAAGGGTTTCCGCGCGGATTGCCATCATCGCCCGCCCAATCATTTCAATCAATCATCAAACGCAATATTTTGGGCAAAAGATTGACCGCGCGCATAGGAAATGCTATATTATTCCAAAGGAGGGGTATTCACATGCTCAAGCGGATTATCGTCATCGCATTGGCACTTTCCCTCGCCTGTGCGCCCGCATTCGCGGCAGGCAAGCTCACCGTCAATCAGGAGCGCATGATCGCCCTTGATTCGTACGGATCCGTCGACGTCGAGGTCTACGCCGAGGTGGAGAACACGGGCGACAAGCCCGTCGAGTTCAGCGCGGGCCTGGTCGAGCTCTTCGACGCGGACGGCAACACCATCGATTCGACCGATTACGTCTATTGCTACCCCGCCGTGCTCGCCCCGGGCGAGAAGGGCTACATCTACGTCTCCATGTATCCCGAAAACGCGGCCACCGCCGCCGAGGTTGCGGACTACGTGCTGACCGTGACCGGAAAGGGTTCCTCGGGCGAGACGAAGCTTTTGAAGGCCATGGGGACCTACGAGCCGGGCGTTCAGGACGGCTACTGGACGTACAACTACATGACGGCCGAGATCACCAACGAGACGGATGCCCCCACGTACGATTTCTATTGCGTCTACGCGCTCAAGGACGCGGAGGGTCAGCTTCTCTACACCAACTACTCCTCCACCTACTCCATCGGTATCCCGGCGGGCGGCACGGTTCTCATGCGCGTTACCCTGCCCGACGACACGCTTGCGTACTTCGACGCGAACGGGTTGGTTCCCGCGAGCGCCGACGCCATCGCCTACGAGAATCCTTACTAGGTCTATCCGCACAAATACCGCACGCGCATGCCCTGTGCGGGATAGCCTGGAGCAATCCTCAGAAATCCCGCGCGTGCTCGCCCGCCTTTCTCGCCCCGCGGAAATTCTGCGGGGCTTTTTCGCGCTTCGAACGCGGGGTAAAATATCGACGGCCAATACCACTTTTTTGGACCTGTGTCAATACTTGAAAACGACGGGCGAATGGCTATAATTGTATATGTGCGAAAGACGAGGACGGGGGGTATCCAATGGCCAAGCTATATTTCCGGTATGGCGCGATGGGTTCGAGCAAGACCGCGAACGCCATCATGGTGCAATATAACTACCAGGAGCGGGGGCAATCGGCGCTGATGCTCAAGCCGCGCTTGGATGACCGCGACGGCGCGCGCGTGGTGGGCTCGCGCTCGGGTCTGTCGGCGCCTTGCAGGTTCGTCGAGGAGCTATCGGAGATCGACGTAAGTCGGTACGACTGCGTAATCGTGGACGAGGCGCAGTTCATGACGAAATCGCAGGTCGCGTCGCTCGTTCGGATCGCGGACGATCTCGACATCCCCGTCATCTGCTACGGCTTGCGCGCGGATTTTCAGGGGAACCTCTTCGAGGGGAGCCAGTGGCTTCTCGCGTGGGCGGATTCCATCGAGGAACTCAAGACCGTGTGCTGGTGCGGTCGCAAGGCCATCTGCAACACGCGCGTGGTGGGCGGGCGCGTGACCAAGGAAGGCGAGCAGATCATGCTCGGCGGCAGCGAGAGCTACGTCGCGCTCTGCCGCAAGCACTGGCAAAAGGGCGAGCTCGCACCCCGGGAGATTCGGCGCATTACCTCCGGAAAGCGCGAGTTCATGCCGCTGCTCCTCGAGGCGGATCCCGAGATCCGGGCAGTCGAGCGATACCTCGACAAGGGCGAGATGTACGTGCTCCTCGAGAGCGGACGCGCGGTGAGCGAGATCGTGCTCTATCAGCGCGCGGACGGGCACATCGAGATCAAGTCTCTCGCGACCGACGCCGACGCACGCGGCAAAGGGTACGCGGGCGAGCTGATCCGGCACGCGATCCGGCTTTGCGCGCCGAGGTACCGGAGGATGTACGTCGGTACCGACCGGTCCATGATCCCCTACTACGAGAAGTTCGGTTTTCTGCCCGACTATGTGGAACCCAATTTCTTCGTCGACAATTATGAAGATCCCATCATCGTGGACGGCGTGCAGCTCATCGACATGCAGTATCTGTCCATGGAATTGAACGGGAAATAAGGAGCGTCTCAGATGAAAGTTTGCGTTTATGAAACCGCGCGCGACGTGGCGCGCGCGGCTGCCATGGTGTTTGCTTCCGAGATCATGAAGCGCGACGGCGCGGTCATCGGCCTCGCCACGGGCTCGACGCCTGTGCCCTGTTACGACGAGCTCATCAAGCTCTGCAAGGATGGGCTGATCGATTTTTCCAAAGTCGTGAGCTTCAATCTCGACGAGTATATCGGACTCGCACCCGATCACCCATGCAGCTATCGGCGGTTCATGAACGAGCGGCTCTTCGACCACATCAACATCGAAAAGGCCAACACACACGTGCCAAACGGCGTAAATCCCGACCCGGACGGGTACGACAGGATGATTGCCGCGGCAGGCGGGATCGATCTGCAACTTTTGGGCATCGGCTCCAACGGCCACATCGGCTTCAACGAACCGGGCGACCAGTTCGTCTATCCCACCAATATCGTCCCGTTGACCGAGAACACCATCCGCGACAACGCGCGGTTCTTCTCCTCCGTCGACGAGGTGCCCCGCTCCGCCATTTCAATGGGCATCGGCACCATTCTCTCCGCGCGGCGCATCATTCTCGTCGCCACCGGCAAAAACAAGGCCCAGACCGTCAAGGCCGCCATCGAGGGGCCAATCGTCCCCCGCATGCCCGCCTCCATCCTCCGCGTCCATCCCAACTGCCAGATCCTGCTCGACCGTGAGGCCGCGGCGGAGCTGTAGGGGGAGAAGGACGGTGGGTGTTCTGTCCTCGCGCTCCCGCCAAAGATTTGACGCCCGATGATTTCCCTTGCTGGGTTGAAAGCTGAAGCATTGATGCGTCGTTGTCCCGGGGCCAGGGCCCGCGGGGCGACGACGCATCGTTTTGGAGAATGACTGGGTACAAGTCTTTTTGTGGACCTGCTATAGTTGAATCCTCATGTCCACTTCGCCTTCGATCATCGCGCCCGTTTTTTCAAAACCCATCTTCTCATACAGGGCAATGGCGACGGCGTTTTCCGGCTCGGCGCTGGTATGAAACGACACATGGCCGTGCCGGGCGGTCACATAATCCAGCAGGAGCCGGATCGCCCTTTCGCCGATGCCCTTCTTCTGGTGATTCTCGTCCACCATCAGCCTGCACATGTTCCACTGGTTCATGTCGCTGTCAAACCCGTACATGGCAAAGCCCACCAGCGCGCCGTCCGCGAGGATGCCGAGCGGGTAGGTATCCGGCTCGTAAGCCGCCTGCGCGAGTGAAAACGCGTTTGGCGCGACGAATTTGCGCTGCCCTTCCGAGACCTTCAGCATGCAGCAGGCCTCCCACAGGCTCCTGTCGATCGCACGCAATTTGATTTCCATCCGTTTCACGCCCTTTCAATGACAAAATTCAGATAGTTGCTGCCCGGTGCGAGGGGGTACTCCAATTCCACGAGGTAGAGCCCGTCCGGGAACGCGCCTCTGCCGGGCACGCGACGGATGGAGGCGGCGGGCGCGCCTTCCCACGAGAGCATGCCGATGCCCATGCGCGCGCCGTTCTCCAGCCGTGCGGGAGCATAGGGTGTCACGAACGCGTAGCGGATCGTCCCCTCCGCACCGGACTCCACGATGTCGATGAGCCGCGATATGCCCTCCGCGCGGTCGAACATCAGCGTGCGCTGGAAAAACCGGATGCCGCTGCCAGGATAGAGCGCCGTCATGTCCATGGAAAGGTCGGCCCGCGCGTCGCCAAACGCGCAGTCGCCGAGGCCGGCCTTTTCGGACTGCCGGACGCCGTTCAGAACCGGCGCGTCTCCGGGGAAGGTCACGAGCACCGGCGTCGACTCCACATAGGCGCACACGCCGCCTGCGTTGCCGCGCCCGCCCGCGTGCATGACAAGGAGCATGCCCCCGCCGCGCACGGACATAAGCGAGGCGTCCGGCAACGCGGCGTGCCGGAGCCGGGGCACCACGCCCTGCGCCATGTTTGCCTCAATGTCGATCAGCATGCGCGCGGTGAGCGAGGACAGCGGCTCGGGATTTGCCCGGAAGAGCTGTGCGCCGAGCGCGCGCACCGCTTCATCACCGCCCGCCTCGCCCAGAAGCGCGAGGTCCGCGCCGTTCAATCCCGCGCGCACGCCCTCGCCCATGGGATCGACGAACGCCGTGCCGCCCAGATGCGCCATCAGGAACTCGTCCAGCCACTCCGCTTTCGGAAGCGCGCGCCCGAGCGCCGACGGCCCGGCGATCTTGCGAACGAGCCGCCACGCCGCCGCCAAAGCCGCGCGGTCCGTCAGCGCGTCCGCGAGAGGGGGGCGCGATGCGCGGTCGATCTGCTCGTCCATCGCGCGCGCGACGCGCCGGATCAGCGCGTACAGCCGCGCGTTGTCCGTCTCGAGAAGCAGCGCCGCAACCAGCGCCTCCGCGAGCGTTGCGAGCGCGTTCGGGGCGTCACCGCGCAGACAGGGGTAGTCCTCGTGCGCGATCAGCGGCGTGAACACGCGCCTGCGCGTCTCGAACAGCATCCGCCCCTCCGTGCGCGCGTCCAGGTGCCCGGCGCGCTTTCCCCACGCGAACAGGCATGCCGTGCGCGCCGCCATGAGGTCGATCGTCGGGCGCATGTCGTCCTCGAACGGCGTCTCCGGGTTCTCCGCCCACGCGGATTCCTCCGCGATCGCGCAGATCAGGTCTCGCGCCTTGTCAAGGCTTTCCGCGGGCATGCCCGTCCGCGCGATCGCCTCCAGATCCGCGCGCCGCGCGCGCCTGACCTCCAGATACGAAGCGCTTCCCCGCTCGGAGAGCGGCATGTCCGCGTGCGCCCGCTTCAGCGCCCGCCCGTAGTCCGCGCGAAGGCCAACCTGCGAAGCGCCCGCCGCGCGCGCAATCTCCGCAAGCTCCGTCCGAATTTCAGCCGACGCCTCCAGCGCCTGAAAGTACATGCCATCACCTCCGGGGGACTGGGGGAACGAGGGAACGGGTGCCGCCCCGAACTCCGCAAAAGGGCACAGGACCTGAAATCCCATGCTTAATTGGTAATATGCATTTGTCGGTCGTTCGGGGGCCTGTGGCGCACGAACGATTATCTCCCGGTTCGCGTGGGCGGGGCCGGGCCGCAAAGCGCGACGGCCAAAGATCATGTTTTCCTTATATGGGGTTCTCAAGGGGATGTCCCTTGAGCGGAGGTCCGGGGACAGCGCCCCAGGCGTTATCGTTATTCCTCGTACCTTGCCCGTTCTCCCCCCACGAGTCTCGGCCGGGTGCGAGCGGCGATGACGATGGCCTCGCCGACGCGGTCGGTCTTGAGGCGGACGGGCACGGCGACGCGGCGCAGGTGCATGCCGATCATGGTTCGACCGATGTCGAGGCCGGCGTCTGCCGAGACGAGCTCGACGACGGCGGGATCGGCCATGCGCTTGAAGGCGGCGGTGGCGACGGAGCCGCCGGCCTTGGGCTGGGGCACGACGCACACGATCTCGTAACCGCGCGCCTCGGCGACGCGGCGCTCCAGGACGAGCGCGCGGTTGAGGTGTTCGCAGCACTGGAAAGCGCAGTCGAAGTGGAGCTCGGCTGCTGCCGCGAGGATGCCCTCCGCGATGCGCTCGCCTATTTCATATGACGAGGCGTGGCCGATCATTCCGCCGCCGACCTCGCTGGACGACGCGCCGACTACCATGAGTTTTACGGGGTTGAAGTGCTTCGCGTCGGCATGAAAGAGCTCCGCCGCCGCGTCGTGCGCCTCTTTGAAATAATCCATATCATATCTCCTTCGGATCGTCGAGGGAAACCCATTCGCCCGCGGCGGAGGACGCCTGAATCGCCTTCACGAGGTTGAGCGCGGGATAGCCCGCCGCACCCTCGAGCAGGAAGGGACGTCCGGTCTCGAGGCAGTCGTAGAAGTCCCGCAACTCGGCCAAATGGCCCGCGCCCCAGTACGCCTTTTCGGCGACGG
Organism: Bacillota bacterium; assembly: GCA_023444095.1. Classification (GTDB taxonomy): domain Bacteria; phylum Bacillota; class Clostridia; order Christensenellales; family Aristaeellaceae; genus RUG11247. The sequence continues at coordinate 107,706 of JAEZRP010000040.1, read as the reverse complement.
CCGGGTCCTTCCCGCCGAGGAGCAAATGCATCCCGTCGGTCGCGTCGTAGAGCTCGTCGCCCACGATCATCCAGCGCCTCTTCTCGCACGCGAACTCGATCTCGACAGGCGCGTCGAGCGCGTAGTCGTTCGTCGTGAAGATGACGACCCGCCCGCCGCCTTCATATTCCGCGACGGCGTGGCAACTCGTCTCCACCTCGACCGCGCCGCTCAAAAGATCGGTCGAGATATGCCCGCGCACGCGCGCGATGGGCCGCCCCGCGATGTAGGAGAGAAGGTCCAGCGTGTGGATGGACTGGTTAATGAGGCTCCCGCCGCCCTCGGTCGCCATTTGGCCGCGCCAGCCGGATTCGAGGTAGTAGGGCGCCTCGCGCTTCCACGCGACCGTCGCGCGCGCGCCGATCAGCGCGCCGCCCTCTTTGGAGGCCACGAGCCTTTTCAGCTCAAGCGTGGCGGGGTTGTAGCGGTTCTGGAAGATGACCCCGAGCCGAGCCGTCGACGCGCGCGAAGCGGCGATCATCGCCCGCGCGTCGGGGAGGGTCGTCGCCATGGGCTTCTCGGTGAGGACGTGTTTCCCGGCTCCAAGCGCCGCGATCGCCATGGGCGCGTGCAGGTAGTGGGGCGTGAGGATATGAACCGCGTCGATGTCCGGCCGCGCGATCATCTCGTCAAAATCCCGCGCGATCCCGGCGCCCGTTTTCTCCGCCGCAGCGCGCGCCCGGTCTTCCTTTGGATCGCACACCGCCGCGATCGTCACGTTCTCCATCCTCATGAGCGCGGGGATGTGCGCGGAGCTGATGCCCCCGCAGCCGACGAGGCCCACCCTGAACTGTCGCATTTTCAATTTCCTCCGTTTGTGAACGCGTAAGCGCCGATCGACACCGCGACCGCGAGATTCAGGGAATCGATGTCCTCCGACTGGGGAATGAACACGCTTTTCCCGATCCGCGCGAATTCCGTCGGCAGCCCCGACGCCTCGTTCCCGAATATCATGGAGTACGGCTCCGAGCGCCCCTTCACGGCCTCCGATAGTGGGACCGCACCGTCCAGCAGAAAGGGATAGAGCTCCCGCCGCCCCGCGACCGCGCGGTACGCGCCGAAATCGTCGAACGCCGCGACACGCATCCTGTAAAACGCGCCCATCGACGCGCGCAGCACATGCGGATCAAAGAGGTCGACGCACGGGCGGATCACCGCGACGTCCCGGATGCCGAAGCCGAGGAGCGAGCGGAGCGCAGTCCCCAGGTTTCCGCCGTCTGAGATCTGGCAGAGAACCGCGTGGTTTGCATTTGGGTTAAGAGTGCAATCGTACTTTTCGAACACAAGCGCGGCGAAGGTATTGTCCTTCTTCGACTCGCGCCGGAGCACGCGCTCGGCCTCCTCGGCCCGGATGCCCCGCGCCTCGCACAGCACGCGCAACTTTTCGACGCCCTCGTTCCCCGCGCCCGCGGGATGGACGAGGAGCCGCGTGACGGCGTCTGGCCGCGCCTCCATCAGCGCGAAGGAGGGGAACAGACCCAGACAGTAACTGTACGAAAGCTTCTTGCCGTACGGTTCCAGCTTGCCCAAAAAATCACCCCACGTATCGGAGCCAGCCCCGGAGATAGTCCCTGAGCGCGTGGCTGTGGGTCTCCATGGGGATGTGTCCGGCGGTCTTGAATAGGTGCGTCTCGGCCTCGGGCGCGAGCGCTCTGAGCGCGGCCTTCGAACGCTCGTCCATGAGGATGTCCTTCTCGCCCCACAGCGCCATCACCGGCGCGAAACCCTTCGCGGGCCGGGGCGCGCCGCGCGCGCCGAGCATGTTCAGAAAGCTCGCCTTCGCGCCCTCGCGCAGAAACGGCCTGCGCATGTTGTCCAGTATGTAATCGTCCGCCCGGCGCGCGAACAGCGCGTCCATGAACCGCCGGAAGCCGGACGGGTTCTCGATGTAATTTTCGTACCACTTCTCGTGCGGCATGCGTCCGACGCGAAAAAGATCGCCCTGCGCGAGCGTCGGCGCGACCAGCACCTGCGAGCGCACGGAATCGGGATGCAGGTTGCCCATCTCCAGGATCGCCGGGCAGGCGCTTCCGTGGCCGATCAGGTGCCAGGTGGACGCGTCGCCCAGCGCGCCGTCGATCTCGTCGGCGACGCCCCACGCCACGTTCGCGCGCACCCCCGCATCCTGCGGCACGCCCTCGCCGCACGCGCTCTCTCCGAAGCCCGGCAGATCGAGCATCACCGTCAGACAGCCGAGCTGGGAAAGCTCCGGGGTGATTTTGCGCCAGTTGAACGTGCTTGTGATCGGCGACGAAAGGAGAAGCACGCGGTGCTTGAGTTCCGATTCCGGCTCAACCACCTTCACATGCACCTTCAGGCCATGGAAGATCATGAACAGGTCGTCCGCCGCCAACAAAATCCCTCCCCGCGCGAATGATTTTACCACATTTTGCATGAAGATACAAGAAGAGGGAACGCAGAGAGTCCGCCCTCGCCGCCTTCGTCTTCCCGTTCTTTACGTGCGCGCACTTGATTGAATCCGGATTCTCATGTATAATACGAAATATTGAATCGACTGGGATCATCGGAGGCCGACTATGCCGATCTATGAGTTCAAGTGTCCCGCCTGCGGGCACAAGTTTGAAATATTGACGACCATCGACAAGCGCGACGAGGCGGTGTGTGAAAAGTGCGGCGCGAAGGTCGCGCGGGTGTACAACGGAAAGTGCGCCTTCGGCGCGAGCGCCGCAGGCGGAAGCGGCTGCAGCGGCGGGAGCTGCGCGGGTTGCTCCGGGTGCAATCACTAGTATGGGCCGGATATTGCGCATCCATGGCGGCATGAGGCTCGAGGGGGAGGTCTCCATCGGCGGCGGGAAAAACGCGGCCGTGGCGGTCATCCCCGCCGCGCTTTTGGCGGATTCGCCGTCGGTCATCGAAAATTTGCCCGACATCGAGGACGTACATGTGCTCGTCCGGATGCTCGAGTGGCTCGGTGCGAAGGTGGAGTTTCACGGTTCGTCCATGCGCATCGATCCGCGCGGGGTGAACCGCTACGATCCGCCCTATGAGCTCGCCTGCAAGATGCGCGCGAGCTATTACCTGTCGCCCGTGCTCCTGGGCATCTTCGGGAAGTCGCACGTACCCATGCCCGGCGGCTGCGACATCGGCGCGCGGCCCATCGATCAGACGATCAAGGGCCTCATCACGCTGGGTGCCACGGTTGACACGCTCGGCGGCGTCATCAACGCCTCCGCCGAGTATTTGAGGGGCGGGGACATTTTCCTCGACATGCCCTCCGTGGGCGCGACGGTCAACTCCATGCTGGCCGCCGTTTCGGCCGACGGGCTCACGCAGATCCACAACGCGGCCAAGGAGCCGCATGTCGTCGATCTCGCGAACTTTCTTTCCTCCATGGGCGCAAACGTCAAGGGCGCGGGCACGGACGTCATCCGCATCCGCGGCGGCCGCCACCTGCACGGCGCGAATTACGCCATCATTCCCGACCAGATCCAGACGGGCACCCTCATGATCGCGGTCGCCGCGACGGGCGGCGATGTGACGATCACCGGCGCGATCCCCACCCACATGGAATCGCTGTCGGCGAAGCTGCTCGAAATGGGCGTCTCGATCTATACCGAGGACGACCTCATCCGCGTGCGCGGAAACGGCGTCTACCGCTCCGTGAACGTGAAGACGCTGGGTTATCCCGGCTTCCCGACCGACCTTCAGCAACCGCTCTCCGCGCTTCTCACCATCGCGCGCGGCACCTCCATCGTCACCGAGACCGTGTTTGAGAACCGCTTCCGCTTTCTCGACGAGCTTCGGCGCATGGGCGCGAACGTGCGCGTCATCGAAACCACCGCGATCATTACCGGCGTCGACCAGCTCGTCGGCGCGCGCATCAACGCGACCGATCTGCGCGCAGGCGCGGCCATGGTCGTCGCGGGCCTCATGTCCAGCGGCGTCACCGACATCGGCGGCGTGGACTACATACAGAGGGGCTACGAGAACATGGACCAGAAGCTCATCGCGCTCGGCGCGCGCATCGAGCTGATAGAGGCATAGAGGAAACGCACAGATGCGATCCGGGCGAGGTCGATTGGAGCAAACCGACCTCGCCCGGATCGTTTTTTTTGGCCAATCCGGCGCGACATGCGTCGGCGGCGAACCCCGACGGGGTATTCCTTTGAAAGAACGGCTTTTCGCCTTCTGACATGTGTGCGAATATAGTCTGGAGGTGGTTTGATGGAGCTTCGGGATGTGTTCACGCGAGACGGCGTCTTGACCGGCAAAGCGATCGAAAAGGGATCGAAAAGTGGCGAAAACGAGTACCTCTACCACGCCCACATCATCCTGAAAAACGCGGACGGGCGCTATCTTCTCCAGCAGCGGTCCCTGAAGGCGCGCAACTATCCCGGACAGTGGGCCGTGACGGGCGGCGGCGTGCAGCACGGCGAGACGGGCGCCCAGGCCGCCGCGCGCGAGGCGAAGGAGGAGCTGGGCGTCGAGGTCGACCCCGGAGACTGCTTCTTCGCCGGGCGGCAGGTGGAGGATTGGGACGGCCATAAGAGCGGACTCATTACCGACATCTTCGGCGCGCGGATCGACGTGGACCCTGAAACGATCGCGCTCTCGGCGCGGGAGGTGGCGGACGTGAAGCTCGTGCCGTTCGCGGAATTTGTCGAGACGGTTCTCTACAACAAGGACGAGGACTGCCGCGGCATTCTCGAGAGGATCGATCGGACGCTTTGATCTGTCCGGGGCTACGCCTCGTTTGCGATGAGGTAGATCGTCGCGTCCTTGCCGCGCAGATCCTCCTCGGCCACCGCGATCGTGCCCTCGGGGTCGAGGAACGCGCCGTATTCGTCCGGGAAGGACATGGTGAACATGGCGTCCTTCGCAATCGCGTACTGTGTCTTCGTCCCGTCCGGGAACACGACCGTGATCGCCCGCGTCTCGGCGGGGTTCTTTAACTGGGCCACGTAGTCGGGCGGTACGGGCGGCGCGTCGAGCGCTGAAACGCTCGTCTTGAGGACAAGCGATTCCGTGTCTCCCTTCACGGCGTGGAGTTCGTAGGCGCGCACCTCCCGGGTCGACGCGTCGAGCGTGTAGTCCACGCGGATGCCGTCCGGGCTCCCGAAGCCGAGGGAGTCGAGAAACGGCGCGTTCAGATCGGAGCGCGAGAGGCTGACGTCGACCTTCGTCTCGCCGTTTGCCGACTTCGCCGCGCCGATCACCGCGCCCTCATTCGAGAGGAAGAGGTAGTCGTCGTAGGAGGCGACGTACTCGTCGAGCATGCCCGGATAAAATGCCAGCACCGTGAATTCGTTCGTCGCGGGGTCGAAGAAATAGACCGTGCCGTCGTCCAGATACTCCGCGTAGCCGTCCGAATCCTCGTAGGCGGCGGCGTAGGCGTCGCCGGACTTGCCGATCGCCTGATAGGTCGAGAAGGTCTCGTTGCCGTCCTGGTCGTAGTAAATGGTGTTGATCGAAAACGCGGCGTGGCGCGAGAGCAGCTGATCCTCGGTGTTCGCCGTCGCGATTTCGTCCAGGGTAATCGTTTCCCCCGTCTTGGCGCAGCCGACCGTGAGCGCGAGAACCGCGAGAAGCGCCGTCAGGATGGGTCTTTTCATGTCGGAATCCCTCCCTTTTCTGTAGTATCGCCCGTTCCGCCGCTTGTCAATCGCCCCGCGATCCGGTACAATAGGGGCATGAAAATTGCTGGCATCGTCTCGGAGTACAATCCGTTTCACAACGGCCACAAGCTGCACATTGAAAAAACGCGCGCGGCGGGATATGACAAAATCGTGTGCGTGATGAACGGACACCTCTCCCAGCGCGGGGAGCTGACGCCGCTTTCCAAGTGGACGCGCGCGCGCGCGGCGCTTCTGAACGGCGCGGACGCAGTGGTCGAACTCCCGGCGCTGTTTGGCTGCCGCACGGCGGACAGATTTGCGGACGCGGGCGTGCGGCTCGCCGCCGCCTTCGGCGCGGACGCGATCTCGTTCGGGAGCGAGTCGGGCAACCTCGGCGCGCTCAATCGGCTGGCCGACGCGCGGGAGAACGAGCCGGAAGAGATGCGCGCGCACATCGCGGATTCGCTCGCGCGCGGGGAGACGCTCGCGCGGGCGCGGGGCCGCGCGGAGGCGGCGCTGGGCCTCGGCGGGGCGGAGGCGCGGCCGAACGACATCCTCGCGGTCGAGTACCTGCGCGCGCTGCGGCGGCTCGGGGACGCGCCCGCCGCATTTACCATTCCCCGCACGAACGGCTACCACTCCGTCGAGACCGGCGAGGTGGCGTCCGCGACGGCCATCCGCGCGGCGGGGCAGCGGGGGGATTTTGAGGATGCCGCGCGGGGGATTCCGGAAACCGCGCGGTTTCAGCTTGCGGAAATGGCCGCGCATCGCGGCGCGGACGAGCTCATTTTGAACGCGCTGCGGACGCTCGGCGCGTCGGGGATCGCGCGGCTCCCGGACGTGGTAGAGGGCCTCGAAAACCGCGCGGCACGGGCGGCGCGGGAAGCTTCGAGCGTCGCCGACTTCATCGCCCGCGTCAAGTGCAAAAGGTACACCTACGCGCGCATATCGCGGCTCGCGGCGCACGCGCTTATCTCCCTTCCGGCGGAACTGGCGGCCGCCTATCCCGCGCCAAGGTACGTCCGGCTGATCGGCGCGCGGGCGGACGCGGGCGCGCTGCTTTCGGAAATCGCGCGGCGGGCGACGCTCCCCATCGCGCGCGCGACGGAGCTCGCGGGCGACGCGTGCTTTTCGCTCGAATGCCGGGTCACGGATCTGTGGGCGCTTGCGCGGATAGAGCCGGTGGAGCGGCGCGCGGATCAGGAATTCACGAGAAAATTCGTCAGGGTTTGAGAGGTATGACAGATGAGGATTGATTTGAGGCTCACATCCCCCTTGGAGAAGGTGTTTTTGGACGAGGCCCCGCGCGGCGGCTACCGGCGGTCCAGCGCGCTTCTGGGCGAGACGGCGTCGTTTCAGGCCGCGTGGACGATTCTCGAAGGGGCCTCGCGCGACTATGTGTCGCTGGAGATCGCCTCCGGCGTACCCGCGCGCGTGCGCATGGTGAAGTCCGTGCCCGTGCGGCTCGCGGCATTCCCGGACGCGGATGCGGATTACCTGCGCAAGGCGCCCGGACTGTACCCTGACCTCCTCGAGGAGGCCGGGGAAGAAAGATGGCGCGCGTACGCGGGCCTCTGGACGTGCGCGTGGATCGACGTCGAAGGCGCTCCGGCGGGGACGCACGAAATCGCCGTCGTCCTGAAAGCAGGGGACGGGGAAGTCCTCGCGCGCGCCGATTTCCGGCTCGACGTGATCGCGGCGACGCTCCCGAAGCAGGCGCTCATCCACACGAAATGGTTCCACTGCGACGCCCTCTGCCACTTCTATGGCGTCGAAATGTGGTCGGAAAAATTCTGGGAAATCTGTGAGAACTTCGTCGCGGCGATGCCGCGGCGGGGCATCAACATGCTCTTAACGCCCATCCACACGCCGCCGCTCGACACGCGCGAGGGCGGAGAGCGCATGACCTGCCAGCTCGTGGACGTTTCCGCCGGCAATTCCGGCTACTCGTTCGGCTTCGGGAAGCTCGAGCGCTGGGTGGAGATGGCGAAGCGGTGCGGGATCGAGTATTTCGAGATGGCGCACCTGTTCACCCAGTGGGGGGCGAAGCATGCGCCGAAGATCGTGGCCGACGTGTGCGGCGAGGAGAAGCGCCTCTTCGGCTGGGACACGGAGGCGACGGGCACATTGTACCGCGACTTCCTGCGCGCGTACCTGCCCGCGTTGACTGCCGAGCTCAGGAAGCTCGGGATCGCCGAAAGGTGCTACTTCCACATCTCCGACGAGCCGTCGCTTGCGATGCTCGATGATTACCGCGCGGCACGCGACATGGTGTCGGAGTATCTCGAGGGCTTCCCGGTGATGGACGCGCTTTCCAATTTCGCGTTTTACGAGACGGGCGCGGTCGCGAAGCCCATCCCCGCCACCAACCACATCGAGCCCTTCCTCGAAGCGGGCGTGAAGGGTCTATGGACGTACTACTGCCTCGGGCAATATAAGCTCGTCTCCAACACTTTCCTCGCGATGCCCTCGTACCGCACCCGAATTCTGGGGTTCCAGCTCTACAAGTACGGCATCGAGGGCTTCCTCCAATGGGCGTACAACTTCTACGGCGCGCAGTTCTCGGATTATTCCGTCGATCCCTTCCGCGTGACGGACGGGGACGGTTTCGCGCCCGCGGGCGATACGTTCCAGGTATACCCGGGAAAGGACGGGAAACCGCTCGAATCTCTGCGCATGATGGTGATCGCCGAGGCGATGGACGATCTGCGCGCGTTCCAACTATTGGAATCATTCAAGGGAAAGGATTTCGTCATGGCGATCCTCGAGGACGGCGTGGAGCCGATCACGTTTGACCAATATCCCCGCTCTGCGGACTACATTTTGGACGCGCGCGAGAAGGTGAACCGCGCGATTGAGGCGTGCCTCGGGCGGGTAAAATAGACTCGACGCGATTTGCGGCAAAGGAGGCGATGAGAATGAAGAAATATGCGTGGACAATGACCGCCATCCTGGCTCTCGCCGCGCTGACCGGCGCGGCGGAGACGGCGGACTACGCGGGCTATCTGCCCGAGGGCGCGCGCTTTGTCAGGCAGGAGACGGACGACGGCGCGACCGAGATCGAATATCGGGGCGCGGACGGCGAGAGGTACGAGCTTCTGGTGGGTCCGGACGGAACCGTTCTGGCGCTCGAGGTCGACAGGAAGACGAAGGCGGAATCCGTAGCGACGCTCACCGCCGAAGAGGCGTTCGGCATCCTGACGAAGACCTATCCCGACGCGCGGCAGATCGCCGCTGCGCTCGACACCAAGAATGGGAGGGCGGTCTGGGTGGTGCTCTTCGAGGATGCCGGGGCGCTCAACGCATACGAGCTGGACGCCGGGACGGGCGAAGTGCTCGCGTACGATCGCATTTTCGGTTATTCCCGCGACACCGATCCCACCGTGCAGATCTACCTGAGTTATCCGGGGGCGGAAATTACAAAGCTCAACCTCGGCTTTGAGGACGGAAAGGCAATCTACGAGGGCGAGGCAACGGTGGACGATTTCAAGTACGACTTCGAGGCCGACTACGCCACGGGGCAGCTTCTCAAGTGGGAAATGGACGACTGAAGCAAAACCCCGCCTGCCGGACGGCAGGCGGGGCGATCTTTTATGGTTCCTACTTGAGGTATTGATTGTACACGTAGCCGGTGGTGGAGCCGACCTTGACCTTGCTCCAGCTTCCGGTAATGGAGAGGACCGTGACGTTGGTGCCCTTCGAAAGCGTCTCGATGACCGTGCCATTGGCGCTCTTTCGGAAGTTTACGTTGGCGGTAGTCGTCATGGCAAAGCCTTCTGAGATGTAGTTTTTGGACATCCAGCCCTTCGCATTGCCCGAAGTGGTCACGTAGTACCAGTTCCCGCTCTCACTCCAGATCTTGACCTTCGCGCCCTTGGAAAGCGAGACAATCTTATCGTAGGAGGTGCCGGGGCCCGTGCGCAGGTTGACGCCGTTGCCCGACACGCTGCCCGCGGTCGCGGTGCCGATGGTCCCCGGGTCGGTGGGAGTGCCGCCGGAAAGGTTCTCGATGTAAGCGTTCTTGATGTAGCCGGTTTTGCCGTTTTTTACAACCTTAATTTTTGACCAGCTCGCGCCCTCCTGGACGATGTCGATCTTGTCCCCGTCGGCGACCCAGGTGACGACCGGGTAATTGGTGCCGGCGCCCGCGCGCACGTTGAGGGCGGTCCAGGATGCGGGCAGCTTGACTTTCGAGGTCGCAGTGCCGGCCGTCGCGGCAGGCACAGCGAATGTCAGGCACAAGGCCAGCGCGAGCATCAGAGCGGTTAATTTCTTTCCCATGGTTTCATCTCCCTTGCTGAATTCTGGCATTAAGACCTTGTTTTGGCGGAATAAGTTGCCCCTGTCGACAGGTAAGATCTACCAAGGAACCCGCAGTTCATGCTCGTCGCTGTTCCTCGGGAAATAATTGTTGACAGAAGGTTAATTCTGTGGTATATTGCGCTTGGAAACACGGATCACTGGCCATGTCAAACAGCAGTGCCGCGAGGCATTGAGATCGGGGAAGCCGTCGCGCTTCTCCGGGGTGGGAGAGGGGAGCGCCTTCGGCTCAGCGCCGGGGGCGCGTATTTTGTGGAGGGGCGCATGTACAAACTTGGATGCAATTGGTCGGAGGCGCTGGGCGCGCTTCTGGCGGAGGGGCGTGTCGACGTCGATTACGTCAAGTACGGAGTCTACCCCGACTACGAGGAACGATTCGCGCAAATCAGACCGTTGAAGCCCATATTGCTTCACGGGTTGGGCTGCTTTGATCACGCGGGGATGCGGGAACCGCAAAAAGTGGATTTTCATCTGGCCAACGCGCGGATATCGGCGTGCGGTTCGCCCCACTACGGGCTCCACATGGCGATCCAGAACGTCGACATGGACGCGGGCATGACAGAAGCGGGTGTGCGCGAAAGGCTGCTCTCCGGCGTCCGGACATTCAAGGGGAACATCGCCGTGCCGCTCCTCGTGGAGAACACCCCGGACTCTCCGCAGGACAGGACGGTGTTCGACCATCATCCCTACGCCGAGGCGGAAAGGCTCGCGGATATCCTCGAAGCCACGGGAACCGGGCTGCTTCTCGATCTCACGCACGCGAAGATTACCGCGCGCTATCGCGGCTGGGATGTCCATGATTTCCTCTCCGCGCTCCCATTGGAGCGGGTGCGTGAAATCCATGTGAACGGTTCCGGTCATGACGAAAATGGCTTCCCCGCCGACACCCATCAGGCGATGGAAGGGGAGGACTTCGCGCTCCTCGAATGGACGCTCGCGCGCTCCGCGCCGGAAATCGTGACGCTTGAATACAATGGCATCCGGGGCGAGAGCGGGACCCGCGTCCGGGAGAATTTGATCTGGCAGCTCGCGCAATTGGGGGGATCCTCCCATGGATGAAGGGAGAGCCGGACAAGAAATCGAACGCATGAGGAGCGTTTCCTTTGTTTGCGGGGAGGACGCCATGTTCGCCGACGTCGAGCGAAAACGAAAGAAGAGGAATGCCGTGCTGTTTTCCCGCGACAGCGAATGCCTGCGGGAGCTAAAGAGGCTGATCGAACGGTAAACGCATCGCGTGCTCGTTCTGTGGGCGCTGGACTGCGCCAGGGCTCCGCTTGCCCGATTCGAAGAAAAATATCCAAACGAATTCAGGCCAAGGACAGCGCTTGAAAAAAGCGAAGCCTGGGCAAGGGGCGAGATCAAGATGCCGATCGCCAAACGAGCCATTCTGGACGCGCACGCCGTCGCGAAAGAAATCGATGACAAGATATACGGCGCATTGTGCCATGCGATTGGACACGCGGGCGCGACGGTGCATGTCGAAACCCATGCCTTGGGGCTTCCCTTCTATGAGCTAACGGCGCTCGCCCTCGAGCATGCAGAAAGCGGCTATCAGGAACGGGTTCGCGCCAAAATCGACTACTATTCTCGGCGCCTCGTTCATTGGCAGGAAAACGCCTTCAAGCTCGATCTCGAGTGGGCAAGCTTTTTGACGGATGACAATCGGCCCAATCAATAAAAACGGCTGAACGAAAAAAGAGGATAGGATCCATCTGCAAAGGCCTCTTCGCCGGATATCCCATAAAACAGACCGACGGCTCGGGCTTTGGGCCCGAGCCGCCAACGGATCAGAATAAGCCTCCCGGCAAGGACTTCTCAAGGGCGGCAGCCCTTGAGCAGGGTCCGGGGCAGCGCCCCGGCGTTCCCCTCTTTGCCTACTCGTACCAGTCCATATCGTTGTCCGCGTAGTCGCCGATGTTGAAGAGGATGTCTGTAAGGAAGGCCTCCCAGTCGCCGCCGGTGGCTTCGTCGATGGCCCGGACGAGGTCGGTTTCAACGACAAGCTCCCTGCCCCGGTTGTCGGCAACATAGCGCGCGAGGGAGGCGAGGAACGCGTCGCGCCCGACCCGGTCGCGCAGCTCGTGCATCACGGTCGCGCCCCGATCGCGCACCACGATGTCGAACTCGGACTGCGTGAAGAGGACGCCGTCGGTGGTGACGGTGAGGTCGCCCGGCACCGTGACCTGCAAAGCGTCCAACACGCGCCCGTTCAGGCGCTTAAGGAACGCCTCGTGTCCTTCCGCCTCCTCGAGGGCGAGATAGGCGACGTACTCGCAGACGCTCGCGGACATCCACGCGTCGGCAAGCGGATCCGCGTACACGGAGAGCCCGAAGTATTGCTCCGCGAGCGCGTAGCGAAGCTGATAGGCCAGCTCGTCGCGGCTTGAAAGGTCAAAGAGCGGGGACGAAAGCCAGATCTCGCCCGCGAACGTCAGGCGCGAGAGCGCGTAGTCGGATTCCTCGATGTTGACCGTCCGCGCCGGGAACGCGCCGAACCACGACTCGTAGAGCGCGATCGTGTCCCGCGCGATCGCGAGCGCCCGGTTCCCACCGAACCGGGCGTTCGTGTAGACGTTGACCGATACCCCGGACTCCGTCGTCCCCGAATAGACGCGCCACACGCGCCCGACGGACATGGAAAATTCGCGGATCTCTTCGGCCTCGACCGTCCAGGTGGACGTGCCGTCGCCATTTTTTTCGTGCGCTGCGGTTCCCGTGGCGGTCAAAAGGTATTCGTCCGGGAGCGTGACCGTGACCTCGTAGTCCGCCGCGCTCGTGAGCGTGTAGCGCGCGTGCTGAACCGGCGCATTCGCCTGCCACGCGCCGTTTTCAAAGAGGCAGACGACGGGGTAAAACCCGCTGAATCGCCAGTCCGTGCCGCCCGCACCCAAAAAGGCCGCGTTTTCTGTCAGGAGCACGGCGTAGGCGAAGCCAAACTCGGCAGACTCGCCGGGCGCGAGATCGCACGCCACGCGCATGAAATACTCGCCGTCGCCTTCCATACCCCAGTCGGCTTCCGCGCCGTTTACGGTCACGGAGCTGAACTCCACTCCGCCGGGTGCGTAGCCATAGGGAAGCGCGGCGGCCGACTCATACATCACGGTCGTTTCACGCCGAAACTGATTCGCGTAAACGGCGAAGCGCACGCGGTCGAGCGTCGCGCCCGTGCGGTTGAGATAGGAAAGACGCTGCGTGACGAGCAGCGCCTGTCCTTCCAAGTCGAAAGTGATATCCATGGAGTACTGGTCGCGCGCCATTTCTTCGGAATGGGCGGACGAGACGACGATCGAAATGACGAACGTGACGAGCATCGCGACCACGATCACGATCGCGAGCGCGCGCTGAACCTGCCTTTTCATCGGCTCACTCGACGTTCCGCAACTCGGAGAGCGGCCAGATGACGAACCGCACGTGGCCGACGATCATGTCGGACGTGATGGGGCCGACGTCCTCGGAGGGATCGGAATCGTTCCAGTCGCGCGAGTCGTGGGAGTTGCCGCGGTTGTCGCCCACGACGAAGTACTCGTCGTCTGTGAGGGTGTAGGAGTAGTCGTTCCCGCGGTAGCGGCCCTGGAACTCCGCGTCGAGCGCCATGGTCTCGCCGGTGTCTCCGTAGGTAACGGACGTAATCCCGTTCTCGCGCGTCACGGTGTCGCCCGGGATGGCCACCACGCGCTTGACGAAGTAGGTCTTCGTCCGGATGCCGAGGATGTGCGTCGTGTAGCGGCCCGGATAGTTGCAGATCACGATGTCATCCCGGTCGGGGCCCCAGATCTTGGTATCGAAGACCGTCACAAACAGTCGCTCGTTGTTGTAGAGCGTGGTCTGCATCGAAGCGCCGTCCACGCGGATGATCGTGAAGACGAACGAGCGGAGCACGAACACCACGAGGAGCGCGACCGCCAGAGAGACGACCCACTCGCGGATCTCCTTCAGCGCGCGCTTCCCGGCAGGCTTCTTCGCATCTGCCTGTATCTCCGGCTCCACGTCCCTTTTTTCCTCGTCCATGATTTCCCTCTCTTCTGTTCTTTGATTATTCCATGCCAAACCGAACGCGGCTGAGCGGCCAGACGACCGCGCGCACGCGACCGAGAAAGGCGTCGGCGCGCACCGCGCCAATGTCCTCCTCCCGGCTGTCGTAGCTCTCGGGCCGGTTATCCCCCAGCACGAAGTACTCGTCCTCGCCCAGCGAAATGTGATAATCGTCGTCCGAAAGGCGCGCATAGGGCTCGTCGAGCGCAGTACCGTTTATATGCACGACGCCCGATATTATGTCCACTGTTTCGCCCGGAAGGCCGATCACGCGCTTGAGGTATTTTCCGCCGCGCCCCGCGAACGCCACTTGCACCACGTCGAGCCGCGCCGGCGGGCCCACCAGGTAGTCGAACCTCGTCACGAGCGCGAGATCGCCCGTCTCGAGTGTCCCCTCCATGGAGTCGCCCGCGACGCGCGTCAGCGTAAAGACGTATTCCCGCACGAGAAGCCCGAGCCCCACGGCGACTGCGAGCGCGAGAAGCCAGCCGAGGAGCCGCTTCACGGCATGTCCTCCGCCGGGGCTACGATCTTTTTGACGCGCTTTTCAAACGTCGGGCGGTCCAGCATCACGATCCGCGCGCACTTTTCGCACTTGATCTTGATGTCCGCGCCGACATACACGACCTTCCACAGGTCGTTTCCGCAAGGATGCGCCTTGCGCATCTTAACAATGTCGCCGTTGTGCAGGAGCATGTTACGCCTTCGCGGCTTCCATGCCCTTTTGCATGGCCGCGCGGTTCAGAGGGATGAGCTTCTCCTTCGACGCGCCCAGCTTATGACGCAGCGCCTCGACGAGAAGTTCCACGTCCAGCGCCTTCGTCCGTTCGAGGAGCGCGCCCAGCATCACCATGTTCGCCACGCGGGAATTGCCCAGTTCATCCGCGATCTCGTTGCAGGGAACGGGCACGCAGAAAATGTCGTCCCGCCTGGGCTTCGCGTCGATGAGCGAAGAATTGTAGAGCATCACGCCGCCGGGGACGACGCTTTTCTCAAAAAGGTCCATCGACGGGCGGTTCATGGCGATCACCACGTCCGCGTCCTCGACTTTCGGGCTGCCGACCGGGGAATCCGAGATGACGACCGAGCAGTTCGCGCTGCCGCCGCGCATCTCCGGGCCGTAGGCGGGCATCCACGAAACCTCGCGCCCGTCAAGCATGCCCGCGTAGGCCATGAGCTGTCCCATCAGAAGCACGCCCTGTCCGCCGAAGCCCGCGATGATCATCTGCATGTCCATTCGTCAGACCTCCTTCATGACGCCCAGCGGATAGCGCGGGATCATGTTCGTTTCGAGCCACTGAAGCGCCTCCTTCGGCGTCACGCCCCAGTTGGTGGGGCAGGTGGAGAGAACCTCGACCATCGTAAAGCCCTTTCCCTCGATCTGGTTCTGGAATGCCTTCTTGATGGCCTTTTTGGCCTGCAAAACGTGCTTCACGTCGTGGGTCGAGACGCGCGCGATGTAGCTCGGGCCGTCGAGGGTCGAAAGCATCTCCGACACGCGGATGGGGTTTCCGTTGACCTTCTCGGACCGCCCCGCCGGGGAGGTGGTGGTCTTCTGGCCCAACAGCGTCGTCGGGGCCATCTGGCCGCCGGTCATGCCGTAGATGGCGTTATTGACGAAGATGACGGTGATGTTCTCGCCGCGCGTCGCCGCGTGCACGATTTCGGCGGCGCCGATTGACGCCAGATCGCCGTCGCCCTGATAGGTAAAGACGATCTTGTCGGGAAGTACGCGCTTGACGCCCGTGGCGACTGCCGGGGCGCGCCCATGCGCTGCCTCGTACATGTCGCAATTGAAGTAGTCGTAGGCGAACACCGCGCAGCCGACAGGCGCGACGCCGATCACGTTGTCCTTGGTCGTCAGCTCGCCCAGCGCCTCTGCGACGAGCCGGTGGATGATGCCGTGGGTGCAGCCGGGGCAATAGTGCATCGGCGCGTCGGTCAGAAGCTCGGGCCTCTTAAAAACTGCCATGCGACTTCCCCTCCTTCATGGACCTGATTTCCTCGTAAACCTCGCGCACGCCCGGCACCGCGCCGCCCGCGCGTCCGTGGAACCGGACGGGGCACGCGCCCTCGACCGCGAGGCGCACGTCGTCCACCATCTGGCCCATCGACATCTCGACCGTGAGGATGTCCCTGAGATTCGGCGCGAGTTCCGCGATGGTCCTGGTCGGGAACGGCCACACGGTGATCGGGCGGATGAGCCCGACCCTGATCCCCTCGGCGCGCGCCCTGCGGATGGCCGTCAGCGCGATGCGCGCGGTCGTTCCGTAGGCGACGACGGCGTACTCCGCGTCGTCCATCATCTGCGTCTCGACAAGCGTCTCCTGCGCGGCGATTTGATCGTATTTCTCCTGAAGCCTGATGTTGTGCTTTTCCAGCGCGTCCGCCTTGATGTAGAGAGAGTTGATGACCGCGCGGGGGCGCTTGCCCTCCTGCCAGCCGGTGGCCGCCCAGTCCTTCGGGGGAAGCTCCGGCATCCGGTACTCCGGCATGGCGACCGGCTCCATCATCTGGCCGATGATGCCGTCGCCCAGTATCATCGCAGGCGTGCGGTACTTGTCCGCCACGTCGAAGGCCTTCTGGGTCAGTTCCACCGCCTCCTGCACGCTCGCGGGCGCGAACACCGGCATGCGGTAGTCGCCGTGGCCGCCGCCCCGCGTGGCCTGATAGTAGTCAGACTGCGCGGGCTGGATGGAGCCGAGGCCAGGACCGCCGCGCACGATGTTCACGATCACGCACGGGAGTTCCGCGCCCACGATGTAACTGATGCCTTCCTGTTTGAGGGAAATGCCCGGGCTCGAAGAGGACGTCATCGAGCGCGCGCCCGTGCCCGCCGCGCCGTAGACCATGTTGATCGCAGCGACTTCGGATTCCGCCTGCACGAACGCGCCGCCGACCTCCGGGAGCCGGGCGGACATGTATTCAGGAATCTCATTCTGGGGGGTGATGGGGTAGCCGAAGAAGTATCTGCAGCCCGCCTGCACCGCAGCCTCGGCGATCGCCTCGTTGCCCTTCATCATCTGACGCTTCATGGATCGAACCTACCTTTCCACCGTGAGGACGCAGTCGGGGCACATATTGTAGCACGACGCGCAGCCGATGCACTTTGACATGTCCACGCACGTCACGCTGTGATAGCCCTTTGAATTGATTTCGCCCGAGATCACGAGGATCGCCTTCGGGCAGGCGTCGACGCACAGGCCGCAGCCCTTGCACCGTTCGGTCTCAATCGTGACCTTCGCCATGTCGGAGTCCCCCTTTGAGTATTGATTCAATCATTCTAACGCCGCGTTGTTAAGTTTCGGCGCTTTCACCAAAAAATAGTGACTTCTGCCCGCGATATCGCCCACGCGGATGGCGAGCCGCCGGTCGTAGACGGGCACGCGCAGCTCCGTCTGGAGCGCCGGGCGCGCCTGCGAGCGTTCGAAGTGGGCGCAGGCGGTGAACGCGTCCCCGTCCACATAGCCCGCCGCCCAGTTGTCCACCGCGTCAAGGCCGTTCGTCTCGAGGATGTCCTCGCAGAGCGTGAAGTCGTCGAGGTACACGTGGTAAAGTCCGATCCCCGGCGCTGCGGTCGCTTCGCAGAAGCCGCAGAAGGCGCTCTGACCGAGATGGTACGTCGCGTCCGCGTCCGAGAGCCGCCTGCGCGCGATGTTCACCGTCAAGGGGCACAGATCGACGCCCACGAACCGCCGGCCATCGGAGGCCGCGGCCTCGAGGGACGTGCACGCGCCCGCGAACAGATCCATCACGAGGTCGTTCTTTCGCGTGCATGCGCGCACGATCCGCCGAAGAAGCTTCACGGGTTTCTGGGTGTCGTAGCCCGTGCGCTCGTAGTCGCGCTGCTGGAGATGGCTGATGTCGTCCCACACATCGGTCGGCGCGGCGGGGGCGTCGTCGTAGTAGGTGTACGTCCTGCCGTTCGAACGGATGGACCGGTAGACGCGGCCATCCGGATCTACGTGCTTTCGCATGTGGTTGGAGGGCGGCTCCTCGCGCCGCTCGAGCACCGCCTCGATATCGAAAAACAACGCTTTTGATTTGCGGTAAAAAAGGATGACGTCGTGCTTTTTCGGGAAGCTCTTTTTGGAGCGGCCCCCGGATTTGTAAGCCCAGATGATCTCGTTGACGAAGTTGTTTTCTCCGAAGATGGAATCGAGGATGAGCCGCAGCCGCGCGTGCGCGCGCCAGTCCACATGCACGAAAAGCGCGCCCTCTTCCGACAGAAGCGTGCGCGCCGCCTCGAACACGGTCTTGAGCATCGAGTAGTACGCCTCGGGCGATTGGACATCGTCAAACGCGTGCGCCCGCTTCGAGCCCGCCATGCGCCGCCAGTCGGATTCGCCCACGCGCACGCTCATCTCGAACGACTGGCCCGTGAGGAAGGGCGGGTCGAGGTAGATCAACTGCGTCTGTCCGGCGTATTTCTCCGCGAGCGCGCCCAAAAGCCCGAGCGTGTTGCCCAGATAAAATTCGCCTGCCGGACCCGCGCCCTGGACGAGTTCGCGCGAAACGGATACGCGTTCGAGCGGCATGGAGATACCTCCGACGTCAAGAATACGAATATTTTATCACAGATTCTGGCGCAGGTCTAGGGGGATGGAGGATGCCGGGCACAACGAAGAACGCCGGGGGCGCTGCCCCCGGCGTCCGATCGTTTCCCGGCGTTCTATCGCTTTCCCGCCTTCTCCACGTACTCCCCGAGCAGTCTTCTGAAGGCTGCGTAGTTCTCGAGACTGACGTCGGGCGGGGTCTGATGGTCGACGCTCGGGATATAGCGGCCGGAGCGAATGGCGGGAAGGATGCGCTCAAACTCGGCGCGCATGGCCTTTTCGCCGTTCTTCATGACCATTTTGTCGAAGCCGCCGATCATGACGAGTTCCGGATAATTCTGTCGGATGCGGTTCACGTCGACGCCCGCCATGCGCTCGAGGGGCAGGATGCCCTCGATGCCGCCCTCGAGGAACCAGGGGATGAGCGGCTCGACCTGGCCGTCGGTGTCGATGAGCACGCGCGTGCCGCGCGCCTGGATGAAGGGCACGAGCTCCTTGTAGAAGGGCAGCATGAACTTGTCGTACATGTCCTTGGAGAGCATGGGGCCGAGGTTGTAGCTCATGTCCTCGCCGAAGGTCATGAAGGCGGGCTTTACGTACTTGTACAGGATATCGAGGCACTTTTTATGGAAGGCGCAGAGATCGGCGTTCATGCGCTCCATGAGCTCCGGTTCGTCGTAGAACGCGTAGAGGTGGTTCTCGATGCCGAAGAGCTTGCGCGGGTACCAGAAAAAGCCGTCGAGGCTGAACCAGTAGGCGATGTCCTCGCCCTCATGCGCGCGCGCATAGTCGGAGACCCAGCCCTCGATCCGATCGAGCAGGCGATCCGTGAGGATGTAAGGCAGAATCGCCTCGTAATCCGCCTCGTCCTCAATGAGCCCCGCGCCGTGGTGCGCTGGCTGAGGGCAGCCCTCGTCGAGCGTGGGGAACCAGAACTGCTTGAGCGGATCGTGTTGCCAGTGGGCACAGAGCTGTTCGTTGTCCATGCGGGGCAGGCCTTCCTGAAACCAGTTCTCCTTGGTCTTGTCCCACCACGTGGCCCACTCGATGATCGGCGCGCGGTCCGTCTCCTCGCCCGACAGGAACCGGACGAAGCGTTCTGCATTTTTCATGTCGGCACCCTCTTTGCAGAGAATCCCCGGGCAGGCGAGCCCGCCCGGGGGATTTGATTGAGTTCTGAATGTGGTAGGAATCCGGTTACTTGGCCTTGTAGTAGAACTGCTCGAAGGCGAAGTTCCAGCCGATGCCGGCGCCGCCGGTGGGGACGTTGCCGATGTCGGAGTTGATGATGAGGCACTGCTCGACGTTCACGAGCGGCTCGATGATGTAGAGGTGCTCGCCCATCCACTGGTCCATCGCGGGCACGACCTCGGCGACCGCCGTCGAAGGATCGACCGTGAACAGGCTCTCGCCCATATCGATGAAGTCCTTCACTTCCTGCGGAGGCTCGATGCCGCCCTCGGCGCCGCTGCGCCACGCGTTCCAGAGAGGCGCCCAGGTGCCCATCGACCAGTAAGCATCATAATACCACAGCGCGACGGTCGTTGTCCACATGACGCGCATCGGAATTTCGTTCGCGCCCTGCGAGGTGGAAAGGAGCGAGGAATCCGTGGTGTAGCCGACCGCGTGCAGTCCGACCTGCGCCCAGAAGTCGACGACCAGTTCCACGACGGGGATGATGTCCGTCGCCTCGTTCGCGTTCCAGATCTGCCACTGCAGCGGCTTTCCGGAGGGCGTCTCGCGGTATCCGTCGTTGTCGATGTCGACCATGCCCATCTCGTCGAGGAGCGCGTTCGCCTTCTCGATGTCGCCCGTGCATTCGTAGGTGGGGTTCACCTCGCCGAGGTCGGAGTAGACGGCGTCGAGGATCTCTCCCGCGTCGATCGCGTACATGAGCGCCTGCCGGAAGCGGACGTCATTCACGACCTCCTGCCATGCCTGGGAGTCGGGATCATCCTTCAAGGTGCCGTCGGAGTTGATGCCGTAGGTCATGTTCAGAAGCACATCGGTCGGGATGACGTGCATAGGCGTGACATACGCCGTGATGTTTGCGGTATCCTTCGCTTCGCGGTAGAGGGAGATGTTGTCGAGCGTCGCGTTCTCGCGCCCGAAGTCCGCCTTGCCGGAGACGTAGTCGAGCTGCTGGATGTCGATGGACTCGACGTAGCTGGAGGTGATGCGGTCGAGGTAGGGAAGCTGGTTGCCCGCCGCGTCGACCTTGAAGTAGTAGGGGTTCCGGACCCAGGTGGTCACGTTGCTCTCGTTCGATTCCATCATCCAGCCGTAGAGAACGGGGAAGTTCTTCTCGACCAGGCCCGGGAACTTGATGGTGGTGAGCGCGTCGTTCGGGTCCGTGAGTTCCCAGTTGGTCATGTCGATGCCGTTAAAGACGTACATCCACACGCCCTCGGCGGCCGGGTCGTCGTAGCCCAGGATCTCTGCGAAGGGCTTGATGAACTCGTAGTATGCATCGAGCGAGCCGTGCTCCTCCTCGGCATAGGCAATGTGGTACTTCTTGAGGTAGTGCGCGGGCTTGAGAAGCTCGGTGTACCCCTTCCAGCCGCCGACCGAGAGGTGGACGGCAAAGCCGCCGTAGCTCTCTTTGAACGTGAGGGTGAAGGTGTACTCGTCGATCTGCTCGAAGGTGAACGGATCGCCCGCAGAGGTGCCGCCGTCGCGCATCCAGGCCGCGATAACGGGGTTCAGTTCCTCGTTAAAGATGAAGTCGTTGATGGTGAAGGCGATGTCGTCGGTCGTCACCGGCTCGCCATCCGACCACTTCATGCCGTTTCTGAGCTGGAAGGTGAAGACGGTGTTGTCCTCGTTCATCTCATACGATTCGACGATGTTCGGCGTGATTTCGCCGGAGTTCGCCGAACGCATGGTGAGGAACGCCTCGTTCTGGCCGATGAAGGCGTCCGGATCCCAGTTGACGTCGGGGGTGATGAGGCGGAGCGTGCCGCCGTAGCTGCCGATCTCCATCGTGAGGTACTCGTCCAGAATCTCGTTCGTGAGCTTTGGCGTCTCCGGGAGTCGGTCAGCCAGCGCCGGGAGCGTTCCTGCAGCCACCTGCTCCGCCAGCATCGGCGCCTCCGCATACTGGGCGGTTTCCGCTGACGCCTGCGCGGTCAGCGTAAGGAGCATCGCCAGAACGATCAGGAGCGAAAGTTTCTTCATCGTGATCCCTCCTATTTATTATCACCGCCTTACGGGGCGGAGAAATTTGTGTTTTGACATATGCGGCGCACACATATATAATATACGCAAGGCGGCGATGCGCACAATGGGTTAGGGTAACATGAAGTGGGGGTGATTTCGTGAATCGGCAGGGCGATCTATATCAGTTCGACACCTACCGCATCGTGAAGGATACGCAGGTCATCGTCAACTATCATCACGATCTCGACGAGGTGGCGCTGCACCGTCACGACTTTATCGAGGTGGCCTTTGTCGAGGCTGGCCACGGCTGGCACGTGCTCAACGGCACCCCCATGCTTGCCAGGCCGGGCGACCTGTTTGTCATCAACCACGGGGATGTGCACTACTACATGGCGGAGTACGACTCGAAGCTTTTTATCTACAATCTCATCTTCCGCCCGGGTTTTTTCGACATGGCGCTCATCGGCTCGCAGAGCTTCGCCGACGTGGTGGATCATTTCCTTCTTCGTACCTTCCGCGACGACGGGTTTGATCACTCGCTCTCCTGTCACTTCGAGGGCGCGGCGTACGACAAGGTGCTTGCGCTGTTTCAAGACATGTTCTTCGAGTACGACAGCCACGAACCCGGCTTCGAGGAGCTTTTGCGCTCCTGGGCGGTCGAGGTGCTCATCTACCTCTTCCGAAAGCTCCGCGCGGGCGAGGACATGTCGCCCGAGAAGCGCGTCATACGCAATTACATGTTTGACGCGATCTTCGAGTACCTCAGGAAGAACTACGCCGAGCCCGTCACCCTCGACCGGCTCGCCATGATGGCCTTCCTCTCGCCCAAGTATTTCAGCCGCGTGTTCAAGGAGCACACCGGCATGACGCTTACCGAGTACGTGCAGGGACTGCGCGTCAAGCGAGCGTGCGAAATGCTCGAGGAGGGCGCGACCAATCTCTCGGGCATTGCCCGCAGCGTCGGCTACGCCGACTACAAGAGCTTCCTCAAGATTTTCAAGCGTATCACCGGCGACGCGCCCTCCGATTACCTCCGGGCGAAGTGACGTTAAATGACAGGTGCCATGATGAAAATCCGCCGGTATGGTGGTATCATGGATGAAAAATGCCGGAGGAAAAGAAAAGATGGCGGGGGAGCTTGTGATCCGCGCAGCGCGGGAAGAGGACGCGGCGGCGCTTCTTCAGATCTATGAGCCGTACGTAATGAATACGGCGGTTACGTTCGAATTTGAGGTACCGACGGTCGCGGAGTTTGCCGGGCGAATCCGGAACACGCTCGCCAGATATCCGTACTTCGTGGCGGAGCTGGACGGGGAGATCGTCGGCTACGCCTATGCCTCCCAGTTCCGCACGCGCGCCGCGTACGCCTGGTCTGCGGAGACGTCCGTCTACGTGAAGGCGGGTCTTCACCGCGCGGGTGTCGGCTCCGCGCTCTATCGCGCGCTCGAGGACGCGCTCCGCAAAATGGGGATCGTTACCCTCGTCGCCGGCATTACCTATCCCAACCCCGAAAGCGTCTGCTTCCATGAAAAATCCGGCTACCGCCGCGTCGGCGTCATGGAAAAGATCGGCTACAAGGCCGGTCAATGGCGCGACGTCATCTGGATGCAGAAGGACATTGGGGAGTACGAGGGAGATGCCGGGGTCCTACCCCGAACCCCGCTCAAGGGCTGACGCCCTTGAGAATCCCATGCGAAA
Organism: Bacillota bacterium; assembly: GCA_023444095.1. GTDB lineage: Bacteria > Bacillota > Clostridia > Christensenellales > Aristaeellaceae > RUG11247. The sequence continues at coordinate 84,326 of JAEZRP010000040.1, read as the reverse complement.
ATGAATTTATACAAACGTCGTCGTCCGCCCATGGGCCCAGCCCCGGGCGGGCGAATGCGTAAATTTGGCGCCCCCGGGGTTTGAGCCCGCGGGGCACCGACGTTTATATCGGATTTCTATTCGTTTGGGTTTCCAAAGGGGCAATGGCCCTTGGAGGTTGGTAGCCTGAGGCAAACCAAGCCGCTTGCGACCGCTCAGATCGAATTAAAGTACGATCTGGGAGCCCGAGGGCAGCACCCTCGGCGTTTCCCTCGCCTCTCTACCCGCACACCCGGCAGCTCGCGCAGCCGCCGCGTCCGGTTTCGCGCAGGTCGCGGGGGAGGGAGCGCCCGACGCGGCCCATGGCGTCGACGATGTCGTCGGGATCGAGGGGGAGGCGCGCGCCGGCGACGGCGAGGTCCGCGGAGGTGAAGGCGGCGGCGACGCCGATGACGTTGCGGTAAACGCAGGGAATCTCGACGAGGCCCTGAACGGGATCGCAGGCGAGACCCATCAGGTTCATAAGGGCGAATGCGGCGGCGTTCGCGCACGCGCGGGGAGGAGCGCCGGAGAGCTGGGCAAGGGCGGCGGCAGCCATGGCGGCGGCGGAGCCGACCTCGGCCTGACAGCCGCCCTCCGCGCCGGAAATGGTCGCGCGCCGCGCGATCACCGCGCCCACGCCCGCCGCGCAGAAGAGCGCGTCGAGGAGCAAATCGTCGGAAAAATGGAACCGCTCCTTCGCGGACAGAAGGGCCGCGGGCAGAATCCCGCACGCCCCGGCGGTCGGCGCGGCGACGATCCGGCCCATGGACGCGTTCAGTTCCGCGACGGCCAGGGCGTACGCCTCCGCGCGGACGAGCGTTTCTCCGCCCGGCGCGGCGTCCTTCTCGGAAAGGAGCTTCGCCGCCTGTCCGCCCGTCATGCCCGACACGGACTTGAGCGCTGGGTCCAGTCCCTGCGCGACGGACTCGAACATCACATGGAGCGCCTCGCGCATCCGCGAAACGACGTCTGCCTCGTTGAGCCTGTCCTGCTCGGCCTGAAAAAGAAGCGCCGCGCGCCCCAGTGTCATCCCGTCTCCCTCGGCCCGCTCCACGAGCTCCCGCAAAGAAGTGATGTCCATTCAATACCTCATGACTCAGCCCCCACGGGGCGGAGGAGCTTTTCAGCTTTGTCCAGGTTCATGACCTCAATTCGGATCGCGCGGGACTCGCGCGATCCGACGGAAAAAACATTGATCCCATCCGACATGGAATTTCTGAGGGACCGTCCCCGAGACGGCGTCCGGGGGCAGCGTCCCCGGCGTTCCTCCTCGTCTCTCCCCGTCAGAACCGCTGCACGTACGCCACGCCGGAGATGTGCTCGACGGCGCGGAGCTGGTCGCGCAGGGCGAGGGGCACGTCGCCGTCGACCTCAATGGCCATGACGGCCTGCCCGCCCTCGCAGGCGCGAAAGACCTGCATGGTGGCGATGTTGACGCGGTGGGCGGCGATGACGCCGGAGACGTGCGCGATGACGCCGGGAAGGTCGACGTGCCGGACGACGATGGTATCCTGCGCCACGCGGAAGGAGACGGCGAGGCCGTCGATCATGTCGACGCGGATCGCGCCGCCGCCGACGGAGCTCGCGCGCATGGAAACGCGCGCGCCGAAAACGCCCACGAGGTCGAGAAGGGCGGTGTTCGGGTGCGCGCCCTCGATCTCGACGGTCCCGATGGAGAAATCGAGCCCGCGCGACCGTGCGATTTCAAGGCTGCTTTTGATGCGCGGGTCGTCGACCGCCATGCCCATCAGTCCCGCGACGAGCGCGCGGTCGGTGCCGTGGCCCGCGTAGGTGTCGGCAAAGGAGCCGTGAAGGAGGATCTCCGCGCGCGCGACGTCCTCGCCCAGAAGCTTGCGCGCGACAAGCCCGATCCTCGCCGCTCCCGCGGTGTGCGAGCTCGACGGACCGATCATGATCGGCCCCACGATATCAAAAAGAGTCATGCCTCGTTTTCCTCCGCGATCTCGAGAAGCCGGGCGCGCAGCTTTTCGTCGGGCTGGACGTTCAGGAGCCGCACGCCGTTCTTATCCTCGAAGGCCACGACGACGATCTCGATGCCCGCCTTCGCGCGGGTGTAGTTCGAGGGATGCGCGCCCGGGTACTTCGTCTGCGCGCCCTCGGGCGTTCCGACAAACCTGATCTTGCGCGTCACGATCTGGATCGCCATGCGTGGGCGCATCCCGCCGTAAATCCGGTCGATCCGGAAGGTCAGCCCCTCGAGGGTATACTCGTACTCCATCACGAAGTGCCGGATCACAAGAAGCGCGATGATAATCCCGAAGATCCAGAAGGCGACGGAGGCCTGCACGGGGGCGTTCGTGCTGCCGGAGAGGTAGGTGTACGCCGCGGCGGCGAACTGCCCGGCGAACAGGATCAGTATGATTCCAAGGATGACCAGAATCCCCTGCCACCACTTGAGTTTAAGATTTGCCACCCGCTGCCGCATCCGAAAGCTCCTCCCATTCCGCGTAAAGCTCCTCGATCCTCGTCTGGAGCGCTTTGTGCTCGCGCGTCACGCGCGCGGCTTTTTCGCTGTCCTTGTATGTCTCCGGATCGGCCATGAGCGCTTCCAGGTGGGAAAGCCGCTCCTCTGCGTCCGATATGGCCTTTTCCGCCTGCGAAACCATGTCCTGAAGCCGGCGCGCGCCCTCCGCGATCAGCCGCTTTTTGCGCTTCTCCCGTTCGAGTTGGGTGCGCGTGACGCCGCCCGCGAGGGGGTTCAGCGCGCGCTCTTCGTCGAGCCGCTTTTTTTCGAGGTAGTCGTCGTAGTTGCCGAGATATTCCACCGCGCCGTCCGGGGTCATATCGACCACGCGCGTCGCCACGCGGTTGATGAAATAGCGGTCGTGCGAGACGGTCAATATGGTTCCCTCAAAGTCCTGAAGCGCGCCCTCGAGCACCTCGCGGGAGTCCATGTCGAGGTGGTTCGTCGGTTCGTCGAGGATCAACAGATTATCCCTTTTCAGCATCAGCTTCGCGAGCGCGATCCGGCCCATCTCGCCGCCCGAGAGCGTCGAGACCTTCTTAAAGACCTCCTCGCCGGTAAAGAGGAACAGCGCCAGTACGCTTCGCACCTCGCCCGGCTCGAGGCGCGGGAAGTCGTCCCAGACCTCGGACATGATGTCCTTCTCCGGGTGCAGCCCCCACTGCTGCTGATCGTAGTAGCCCACGTCCACGTTCGAGCCGTAGATGGTCCGACCCGCGTCCGGCCGCTCTCCGCCCACGATGCACTTGAGAAGCGTCGTCTTGCCGACCCCGTTCGGCCCGATGAGCGCCACGCGGTCGCCCGCGCGCAGGTGGAGGTCAAAATCCTCGAAGAGCGTCCGCCCGGCGTAGCCCTTTGTCATGCCCCTGAGGATCAGCACGTCCTCCCCCGATCGCCTGCGCGCGCCGAAGGAGAAGCGCACTTTTTTTTCCTCCACGGGCCGCTCCACGCGCTCGAGCTTGTCGAGCCGCTTTTCCCGGCTTTCGGCGGCGCGCACCGAGCGCTCGGTGTTGTACATCCGGTAGCGCTGGATGATCGCCTCCTGGCGCGCGATCTCGGCCTGCTGGAGCCGGTACTCCTTCACCTGCCGCTCGAGGTCGGCCTGCCGCTTTTCGGCGAACACGTCGTAGTTGCCCTCGTACTGCGTGAGATGGTGCATGGAGATTTCCGCCATCTGGTCGCATACCGCGTTCATGAAGTAGCGGTCGTGCGAGATGACGATCACCGTGCCCCGGTACCTTTTGAGCGTGTCCTCGAGCCACTGGGCGGCGTTGAGGTCGAGGTGGTTCGTCGGCTCGTCGAGCATCAATAGGTCGGGCTGGGTGAGCAAAAGCCGCGCGAGGCACAGCCGCGTCTTCTCCCCGCCCGAAAGGTGGCTCGCCACCTGATCGCGCTTGTCGTCCGCGAAGCCGAGGCCCGCGAGCACGCCCTGGATCCGGCTCGGCCACTCGTAGCCGCCCGCCTCCTCAAAGCGGTCGGTGAGCCGCGCATACTCGTCCGAAATGCGCCTGAACTCCGCCTCGTCGGCGTGCGCCACGGCCATCTCGTGCTCCATCTCCCGCAGCCGCTTTTCCATCTGGCGCACGGGCTCGAATACGCGCTCGAGCTCCTCTTTTACGGTCAGCTCGCCCTCGATGTCCGCGTGCTGGGTGAGGACGCCCACGCGCGCGCCCTTCATGAGCGTGACGGAGCCGGAGTCGGGCGCCATCTCGCCCGCGATGATCTTGAGAAGCGTCGATTTTCCCGAGCCGTTCACGCCCACGAGCCCCATGCGGTTGCCCAGCTGGAGCGTCAAGGTTACGTTATCCAGAACCGTCTTCATGACAAACGCCTTGGAGACGGCGTTGACCGACAGTAAAACCATAGCTTATGTTTCCCCTTGCCAGCGCCCGGATGCGCCGCAGGGCAAAACCCCGCCCGCCGTCACAGGCAAAACGATTTCATCGGCCGAGACGAACCCGCCCCGCGCCTTTTTGACCGCCATCCCGAGCATGTTCGAGAGAACCGCGGGCTGAAGGCCGGTCGTGTAGGAGTTGACGAGCATGAAGCGCGCGCGCTCGGACAGGATTTCCGCACACGCCGCGACGAGCGGATAGAGCTCGTCCTCGAGCTTCCACACCTCGCCGCCCGGGCCGCGCCCGTAGCTGGGCGGGTCCATGAGGATGCCGTCGTAGAAATTTCCGCGCCTTGCCTCGCGCGCCACAAACTTGCCCGCGTCTTCGACGATCCATCTGACGCGCGCCTCGTCGATGCCGGAGAGCTTCCGGTTCTCGCCCGCCCACTGAACCATGCCCTTCGCGGCGTCCACATGCGTGACATGCGCGCCGGCCCGCGCACAGGCAATGGTCGCGCCGCCCGTGTAGCCGAAGAGATTCAGGATTTTCACCGGTCGCCCGGCCCCTTCGACGAGGGACGCCATCCAGTCCCAGTTGACGGCCTGCTCCGGAAAGAGTCCCGTATGCTTAAAGCCCGTTGGTCGAACGTAGAACTTCAGCGCGCGGTAGGTGACCGTCCAGCGGTCTGGAAGCTTTTTTTTGAACTCCCACTCGCCGCCGCCCCTCTGCGAGCGGTGGTAAACCGCGTCCGCCGACGCCCAGATTTTCTCATCCTGCTTCGGCCAGATCGCCTGCGGGTCGGGCCGCCGAAGCACGATGTCCTTCCAGCGCTCGAGCTTCTCGCCGTCCCCCGTGTCCAGAACCTCGTAATCGCGCCAGCTGTCTGCTACGAACATCATACCACCTCAATGTTATTATAAAGCATTTCAATCATAAAAAACAACCCGGCGTTCTCCGCCGGGAAGGGTCAGGCTCAATTTCCGCTCGGTGTGTAAACGGGGGGATTGCAGAGTCGGCAGGGCGTCTGGTAGCCCAGCATATACGCCTCGTAAAGCGTCATGCGCTGTGCGCTGGCGTACGCGTATTTGCACGTGGATGTGTGATAATAGGTGCTTCCATCGCTCGCGCTCGCATAGACATATATCGTGTTATCCTCCGCGTCGTCCGCGGCGTGGGTTTCGTCGCTCGTCTCGACGTAGTAGCTCGCGGGATCGTAGTTCTCGGGGAGCGCGGGACCGAACACCTCCGCCTCCGGCTTCGGGCCGACGAGCACAATCTTCGTTGCCTCCGCGCGCTCGGGCGAGGGGAAGAAGACGATCAAAAGCGCGGCGGCGGCGAAAAGCGCGGTCACGCCCGATTTCAGGACGACATTCCAGCGGCAGTTTCTGCGCCACATAAGAAACAGCCCGTACGGAAAGCACAGGAGGAGCCATTTGAGCGTCTGGCGAGGCGCCTTGCGGACGGCTCTCTTCACGGATCTTCCTCCCATGACAAAAAAATGAAGAATTGACAGAATCCGACAAATACCATCACTTATTTTAATGCCATGTTCGACGCCTGTAAATGGGAGGACGTGAGAATTACCGGAATCGTTGGAAATTATCTAAAATTGAAATACATTCGCAACAACAATGCGACGGGAATGCGGCGGAAATCCTGTGTGCTTGCAATTTGTCCAGGCGGCTGTTATAATATGGTGCATGCGAAACATCGGGGAGTGAACGCAATGCGCGCGCCCTATGAGATATTGGGGACAAGTGAAAATCCCGGAGTCGGCGAAGTGCGCACGGCGTACCGCGCGCTCGCGAAGAGATGGCACCCCGATCGCTTCGCGGCCGGCCCGGAACGGGCGTGGGCGGGCGACAGAATGGCGGAGATCAATGCCGCCTACCGGGCGCTTCTGAATTCCGCGCGCGCGAAGGACCAGAACGAAGCGGAAAAGCTCAGGCGGGTGCGGCAGATGATCGACGACGGGCGATTGACCGGCGCGCGGGAGCTTTTGATGGGTATGCCCACCCGCTGCGCGGAATGGAACTACCTGTTCGGGAACCTTCTCATGAAGCTGAACGACTACAACAAGGCGCTCATTTACCTCAGCGTGGCGGCGCACCAGAAGCCGGATTCGGCAAAATATGCCTCGGCAGAGCTGGTCGCGCGCGCAGCGGTCGAGAAAAAGCGGCGGCTGTTCCGGTAGGCGGGAGAGAGGGATGCGAAGGGATGCGAATGCATCCCCCGTTTTTGGTCGTAAGTCATATGAAACGAAGAATTGCGGCGTATCTGGCATCCGCGCTCATCGTGGCGGGGCTGCTCTTTTGCGCGCTCGCGCGGCCCGCGCGCACGAAGGCGGACGTCGTGGTCGCGGCGGCGCTGGCAGAACTGGGCGACAAATACGTGCTCGCCGCGTGCGAGCCGGGGCATGCGTTCGACTGCTCCGCGCTGGTCAGCTACTGCTACAACAGAATCGGCGTAGAGTTCCGGCCACTCGCGGTCGCGATCGGCTACACGGAAATGTTCGACCGCGTGTACAATCTGGGAAGGCTTCAGCGTGGGGACATCGCCTGCTTCGATACGGTTACGGACAACGACCTTTCCGACCACGTGGGGATTTGTCTGGGCGGCGGTTACTTCATACACGCGTCCTCCGCGGCGGGCAGGGTGGTGATCACACCCCTCTCCGCGTATGAGGACGTTTTTTCGTGGGGAATCGACATGCAATCAGCGCTCAGGGATTAGCGCGCAGTATAGAAACCGAGGTGCTTCAAATGGTCAGGAAATACTACCGACTCAAGGTCGCCGGGTTCGAGCGCGACCTGCCCCTCTGTCCCCTGAACGACAAGCTCATGATCGCGGCGTTCGTGATCTTCGGGGATACGGAGCTCACCTGCGCGTGCGCGGTGGAGCTTCTCAAGCACGCGCCGGAGCACGACGTGATGATTACCGCGGAATCAAAGGGCATTCCGCTCATCCACGAGATGGCGCGGCTCGAGGGCATGAAGCGGTACGTGCTCGCGCGCAAGTCCGTCAAGCTCTACATGACAGATGTCCACAGGACCGAGGTTAAGTCGATTACCACGACCGGCACGCAGACTTTGTACCTCTCGGGAGGGGACATCGAATATCTGCGCGGGAAGCGGGTGCTGATCGTGGACGACGTCATCTCGACCGGCGAATCCCTCCACGCCATGGAGGAGCTCGTCAAGGACGCGGGCGGATTGGTCGTGGGCCGCATGGCCATCCTCGCGGAGGGCGATGCCATCGGCCGCAAGGACATCGCCTATCTCGCGCCGCTGCCGCTCTTTGACCGGGACGGGAACGAAATCTAAAGCTATCCCGCACAAATCCTGCACGCGCGGACGGAAGCATTCCGCCATCTCACACCCATGGAATTCTTGACGCAGCGCTGCTATGCCGGCGAATTCCGCAAGCGCAATCTGACGAAAATCCTCTCGTCGGCACGCGCATGCGCTGCGCGGGATAGGCCTAGATTTTTCTCAGTTCATAAGGAGGAGGTGAAAAAATGAAAGCAATGGAAAAAATGTCGGTCAGAAGCCTGTTTTCGCTCGAGCATACCATCGCGGCCGAGCTGTTTGACGGGATCGAGTATCCATGGGAGGCGCTCGCGAGGATCAAGGAGTTTATCCTGAAGCTGGGCGATACGCTCGGGGACGGATTCGAGAGGCGAGGCGCGGACGTCTGGGTCGCGAAAAGCGCGAAGGTCGCGCCGACTGCGTACATCGGCGGGCCCTGCATCGTCGACGAAAACGCGGAGATCCGGCACTGCGCGTACATCCGGGGAAGCGCGATCATCGGGAAAAACGCGGTCGTGGGGAATTCCACGGAGGTGAAAAACGCGGTGATCTTCGACGGCGCGCAAGCCCCCCACTTCAACTACGTGGGCGACAGCGTTCTGGGGTATCATTCGCACATGGGCGCGGGCGCTGTCACCAGCAATATCAAGTCCGACAAGACGAACGTGACCATCCGGTTCGGCGCGGCGCGCGTCGAGACAGGGCTCCGAAAGTTTGGCGCGATGCTCGGGGATCATGTCGAAGTCGGCTGCAACAGCGTACTCTGTCCGGGGAGCGTGGTCGGGAAAGGCGCGACCGTATACCCCCTGTCGCGCGTGCGCGGCTTTGTGGACGCGGAGTCGATCTTTAAAGCGCCCGACGACATCGTCCCAAAAAAGACAAGGGAGGCGTAGAATGGGAAGACTATTTGGAACCGACGGCGTGCGCGGCATCGCCAACGAGGGGCTGACCTGTGAGCTCGCCATGGAGCTGGGCGCGGCGGCGGCGATGGTTTTGGCCGGATCGAACGCGCGCAGGCGGCCCGTGATCGCGATCGGCATGGACAGCCGCATCTCGTCCGACATGCTGGCGCTGTCCGTGGCGGCGGGCCTGTGCTCCGTGGGCGCGGACGTAATCATGCTCGGCGTGGTGCCGACCCCGGCGGTCGCGTACCTGGTGGGCAAGTACAAGGCGGACGCGGGCGTCATGATCTCGGCGTCGCACAACCCGGCGGACTTCAACGGCATCAAGATCTTCTCGGGCGACGGCACGAAGCTTCCGGACGAACTCGAGGAGCGCATCGAGGCGATTACGCTCGACAAGGTCGTGAAGATGAGCCGTCCGCTTGGCGCGGGCATCGGAAAGGTCACCTACATGAACGACCGCGCGGCGCGCGACTACGTGGATCACCTGCGCTCGACCGTGGCGTTCTCGCTGGACGGGCTCAATATCGCCATCGACTGCGCGAACGGCGCGGCGAGCGGCACGGCGAAGCTGCTCTTTGAATCCCTCGGCGCGAACTGCGCCATCCTTTCCTGCGAGCCCGACGGCATGAACATCAACGATGGCTGCGGCTCGACGCACATGGAGGCCCTGACGAAGTATGTGGTCGAGAACGGTCTCGACGCGGGCGTGGCCTTCGATGGCGACGCCGACCGCTGCCTCATGGTCGACGAGAAGGGAAACCAGATCGACGGCGACAGGATCATGGCCATCTGCGCGCTCGACATGAAAAAGCGCGGCCGGCTCGCGAAAAACAGCGTCGTGGGCACCATCATGACGAATCTCGGCTTCGTCAAGTTCTGCGAGCGCGAGGGCATCAACTTCGTCGCCACCAAGGTCGGCGACCGGTACGTGCTCGAGGAGATGCTGCTGGAGGATTACTACTTTGGGGGCGAGCAGTCCGGCCACGTGATCTTCCGCGATTTCGCCACGACCGGCGACGGCCAGCTGACCGCCATCCAGCTTCTCTCGCTCATGCGGCGCGAGGGCAGGCCCCTCTCCGAGCTCTCTTCGGTGATGACCCGCTACCCCCAGTCGATGATCAACGTGCGCGTCAGCCCCGAGGGCAAGCTCGCCTTCTACACCGATCCCGACGTAAAGGCAGCCATCGATCAGGCGAAGCACGAACTCGGCTCCGACGGACGCATCGTCGTGCGAACCTCTGGCACCGAGCCGCTCATCCGCGTGATGACGGAGGGCGCGGACGACGAAAAAATTCGCGCCGTGTGCCGAAACGTTGCGGACGTCATCAAAAACCAGCTGGGGAACCTCAGCTGACGACAAGCGCCTGAGCCGCTCCGGCGGCTGACGAGGTGGGGAGTGATCGAATCTTCGGCGGATGCTCCCCCGGCGAAGGGACGCCGTGACCCGGCCGACAAACACGCGGGCGACCGCGGGACAAAGCGGCCGGGAGACCGAGGGGATGCTGGGGCTCTGCCCCAGACCCCGCTCAAGGGCTGGTGCCCTTGAGAATCTCATGCTTTTTTGTGGAACAGCATCATATCGTCCGTTGACCGCCTAGGGGCCCAAGCCCTGGACGGTCAAATTTGCGTTTATGGCCGGGGCCGGGTCCTCGGGAGATCCGACGGAATCAATGATCGATCGCTCTTGACAGGAAGGGATTCTCAAGGGCCAACGGCCCTTGAGCGGGGTTCGGGCCAGCGCCTCGGCGTTTCCCTTGCCCGCCCCCTTTGCGTGTGCTACAATATGCACGGAGGGATGAAAATGGCGATCATCGTGGGTGAGGGCGCCGACGCCCGGCTGAGGGAGAAGGTCGGGGAGGAGCTGTTCGTGCGGCTGCGAACGTCGCGGCACATGTGCGCGCCGATCGAGGGCGGCGCGTACTTCGTGTCGTTTTTCGTAACGGATGTGCGAGGTGCGGGCGGGGCGGACAGGCGCGTGACGATGTACGTGGGCGCGTCGGAGCTGATCGCGGCAAGCGCGAGCGAGAAGGTCAACGCGATTTTCCGTGAGATCAAGGATGATACGAAGCCCGCGCAGGCGCTGACCGAGTTCATGAGCGCGCTGACGGAGGGCGACGTGGACGCGCTGGAGGCGATCGAAAACGACATCAACGCGCTCGACGACGCGCTCGTTTCGTCAATGAAGCCGCGCAGAGACGCCATCGCGCGCATCGTTTCGCTTCGGCGCGCGCTGCTCAGCTATAAAAGGTACTACGAGCAGCTCGAAACCGTGCTCGGGCGTCTGGCCGAGAACGAGGCGGAGGCGTTCACGAAGGCGGAGACGAAGAAGCTCGAAATCTTGGAGCGGCGCGTATCCCGGCTCGTGGACGCGGTGGGCCATCTGCGCGAGGGCGTGACGCAGGCGCGCGAGGCGTACCAGGCGCAGATCGACATCGAGCAGAACCAGATCATGAAAATCTTCACGGTCATCACCGCGATCTTCCTGCCGCTTACGCTCATCGTCGGCTGGTACGGGATGAACCTTCAGATGCCCGAGTACGGCTGGAAGTACGGTTACCCATACGTTGTGATCCTGAGCGTCGCCGTATGCGCCCTCCTCTTCCTGTTCTTTCGCAGAAAGAAGTGGTTCTGATGGCGGCGGATCTCGTCATAACGGGCGCGCGGGTCTGGCCCGCCGACGAGCGATATGACGGCGCGACGGCGGTCGCGATCGCTGGCGGGAGGATCGCCTTCGTTGGCGCGGACGAGGAGGCGCGAAGTTTCATCGGGAAAGGCACGCGCGTCGTCGAGGCGCGGGGCCGCGCGCTCCTGCCCGGCATGGTGGATGCCCACCAACACCTTCTTTACTGCTCTCGCGTCGGGTATTACAATCTTTGCCTCTCGCCCGAGATGGACGAGGCGGCGTGTGTCGCAACCGTCCGGGAATACGCCGCGCGGAACCCAGGCAGGGGGGCGTACTGCTGCGTCGGCTTCGCGCCGGAGCGTTTTTCTGCGCCTCCCAGGCGCGAGGCGCTGGACGCGACTTGCGCCTCGAAGCCCGTAGTCGCGCTCTCCTACGACGGCCACGTCACGTGGGCGAACTCCCGCGCGCTCGCGGTGGCGGGGATCGATGAAAACACCCCAGACCCGGCGAGGGGTTTTCTTTGCCGCGACGCGGATGGACGGCCTACCGGCTGGCTTCTTGGCGCGGCGGGCGCGTGCGCGGGCGGGCTGCTGAGCCGGTTCATGCCCGCGTATACGAGGGCGCAAAACAGGGACGCGATCCTGCGCGCGCAGGCGGAGATGCTCGCGCGCGGCGTCACGACCGTTTACGACGCGCACGTCGAAGCCGACCCGGATTACTTCATGGCCTACGAGGAGCTGGCGCGGGAACGGAGACTCGCGCTCCGCGTGCGCGGCGCGTGGTTCGTCGCGCGGGAGACGGGCGGCGAACAGGCAATCAACGCGCTCGTCGACCGCTGCGCCGGGTATGTGGATCAATTCAGAACCGACCGCTTCCGCGTGAACGGGTTCAAGTTTCTTCTGGACATGACCGTCGAGGCGGGCACGGCGCACCTTCTGGAGCCGTACAGGAGCCGCGCCGGTTTTTGCGGCGTGCGCGTGTGGGAGGACGGGGACATGCTCGCTCGGCTGTTCCGGCGGATCGACCGCATGGGGTATCAGATCCACCTCCACCAGATGGGCGACGGCGCTGCGGCCTATGCCCTCGACGCGCTCGAGCGCGCGGGGAACCTGCGCGCGCGGCACACGTTCGCGCATTGCCAGCTCATTTTGGACGCCGACAAGGCGCGCATGGCGGGTTTGGGCGTCTCGGCGCTCGTCGCGCCCTACTGGATGAATGCTTCGGTCTGGTCGTCCGTCGCCCTGCCGCTTCTCGGAGAGGCCCGCGCCGCACGCCAGTACCCGGTGAGATCGCTTCTGGACGCGGGCGTCCGCGTGGGCGCGCATTCGGATTACACGGTCTCCGAGCCCTCGTTCTGCTGCGCGTTTTACGGACTTATGCGGCGCAAGCTTTCCCTCTGCGCGTACCGACGCTTTTTCCCGTCCGGCATGCCCGAGGCGAAGCAATCGCTCCCGCCCGACGCCGAACGGGTGAGCGCGCGGGAGGCGGTGGGGATCCTGACGCTCGGCGGCGCGTACTCGATGTGCGAGGAGGACGAAACCGGCTCCATCACGCCGGGCAAGGCGGCCGACCTCGCGCTTTTGTCGGGGGATATCGGGGATCTGTGCGAAGGGGAGGGCTGCATTGAAGTGGACATGACCGTTTGCGCGGGAGAAGTCGCGTTCGAACGGTAAAAAGGAACCCCGTCGGTTAATCGACAGGGCATTCTACTGCTTGAGCATTTGATAGCAATTTGCCCGTCTGGCGTCCGCCGTTCAAAACACCGTTTTCAACAGAATAATGAATCCTTGGGGTTGTGTGGATTTTGGAATCCGGCGCTTCGTCGCTTATGTCAGTTGCCTTTTGACCAAGTCAGAAAAGATCCCTTCTTTTTCCATTAATTCCTCATATGTGCCGCTTTCTACGATTTTTCCTTGATCCATAACCAGAATCCTGTCGCAGTTGATGATCGTGCTTAGGCGGTGAGCGATGACAAGGCGCGTGCTCTTCAGCGCGTCCAAACTATCGCTGACGATCGTCTGCGTGCGATTGTCAAGAGCACTCGTGGCTTCATCAAAGAAGAGGATTTTCGGCTTGTTGACGACGGCGCGGGCGATCATCAGGCGCTGCTTCTGTCCGCCGGAGATGGTGCCGGAGCCTTCGCTGATCACGGTATGCATTCCCATCGGCATCTCGCGGATGTCCTCGTCGATGCCCGCCATCGCGGCTGCCTGCCATGCGTCGTCGATCGTAAGGCGAGGGTTTGCTCCGACGATATTGCTGAACAGGTTCCCGGTCACCAGTTGGCTGTTTTGCAACACCACGCCCATCTGCCTGCGCACAGCCCGGATGTCAACCTTGGAAAGGTCCTGCCCGTCATAATAGACGCTGCCGGTTTCGGGCTGTTCGAAGCCCAGGAGAATCCGAAGAAGAGTCGATTTTCCGCAGCCGGAAGGCCCCACGATTGCGACATAATCTCCAGCGTTAATCTGAAAGGAGACATCGCGCAATACGAATGGGGCGTTCTCCTGATAGCGAAAGGAAACATGACTGACTTCAATCGCTCCGGTCAGCGTCCGCGGATTTGCCTTGGTCTCGTCGTCCTCGGGCAGCGCCTCGAAGATTGGTTTCGCCCTCTGGTACAGGGGGATCACCAGATTTGCTCCGATCAGGGCATCGGACAGCGAAACCATGGACAACAGGAAGGACGTGAACGCCGCGTAAAAGCCGATGAACTGCCCCGTTGACATGGATGAATTCGGATAAGTCATGGCGGAGAAAATCGCGATGCCTGCGGCAACCGGAAGCACGCCGTTCAAAACAGTCAGTGCGTTTGCTACATTTTCCCGGCGAAATGTCAATTCCCTCTGCGTAGCGAATACCTTTGCCCAGCGGGCAAAGGCTCTGTTTTCTGCGCCCGCCACCCGAAATTTCGTCACGCCGCCAAGCAGTTGGAGCATGAGCCCCGATATATGGTTGGTCACATCCAGCACTTTGCGCTCATAAGCAACCTTGCGATACCCAAGACAGGCAAGGACGAGCCCGGCAAGGATCGCTATCAGCACCGCGATCGTCGCCAACCGAACGTCGTAATAGAAGAGCAGGGCAAGCGTAAAGACAGAAAAAACGCCCGATAGTATGGTGTTGAGCGTCGTTCCGCTCAGGATTCTGCGGATCCCGCTGATGCCGATCGCGCGCATGGCAAGTTCGCCCGCGGAATACCTCTTGAAGAACGCGACCGGCAAGCTGAGCAAGCGATCCCAAACCGCCGCCTGCACCGCCCCGTCCATTTTCGCTTCGAGCCTCAACGTGGCAAAGGATCGGGTCAGTTCAAAAAGCATGGCTGCCAGAGCGCTGACCCCCAAAATGACGGCAATTGGAAGGAGCGCGCTCTTCTCACCCGCCGGTATAATGCTGTCAAACACAACAGAGGTCGCCATGGGGATTGCGGTAGCCAATAACCCACCGAGTACCCCGATGAGCAAAACGGTCGCAAGGTCACGCTTCCAACTGCTTTTGAGGCCGAATGTCAGAATATCGCGCAGGCGGATCGTCCTTTCCTCAAACGGGCGGAAGAAGACGACGCCCCTTGCGCGAATTTGCGCGGCGGTTTCGCGATTCACCTTCCTTCGGATGGCCTTCGTGGGGTCGTTCAAAATGTAGGAGGATGGGGAATCCGGAATCAGTGCGACCGGCCTTTCGTCCTCCTCCATGAAACCAAGGATTGGGCCGCCGTCTTGCGCAAACCAATCTGCGCCCAGCGCGACTTCACGGTACCGGATGCGGGAAGCGTGCGCAATCGTCTCAAGCCTCAGCCCGCCGCCATCCTCCGAGTTCGGCTCTTTGATTGCGATATCCATATGTTGTCCGATCAATCGGCAGGCTGCAATTAATGGATCGCCAGAATCGCGAAGGGGCGCGTCGCTTTCTTTCGCGTGCAACGCAGCCAGTTTGTATAGTGCCGCGTCCGTCATCCGGTTGCCGCTGTCCACCCTTGCCTTTCGTCGCCTCGCCTCCGCCTGTCTGTTTTCCTGCCTGTGCGCTACAATCGAGGAAAAGAGCGTCAAATGGCAGTTGTTGCGATAATGCGCGTCGGACAAAAACGCTGTCGGTGAAAATCCTCCTTCCGTTCCTGACGTTTCCAGGCAATGAAGCCAATGACGCACGCGCCGGAGCACATCGTCCATCTCGTCAGCGGCCAACTCGTTGAGATGACGCGTCGCAAGGCCGACCAGATACGCATCTGTCGAACCAACCGCAAACAGGCATTTTCCCTTCGTTGTTTCCTTCTCCGGAAGCCCAAAGAGCAGTTCGCCGGAGGCCGCCTGAAATAGAAAGGAACGATTCCCCAGCGCGCCATCCGGCGCCACATCCGACAGGAAAACGGAGGCATTGTCCCCTGAGATCATCCAGACGGTATCAGGTTCGTCGAGCAGCTTCGGTTTGCTGCCGTCGATCGCGATGCGGTAACCTTTTTCGTCAAAAAACTCCTGCAGGTTCATGCAGTCACCCCGCAACATACATTTTCACAAGCCAATGAAGGGCGTTACTCCGTCTTGATCAGTCCGGCATAAACGCCGCCCCGCGCAAACAACTCCTCATGGGAGCCTCGTTCGACGATTTTCCCCTTCTCCAAAACGATAATCTCGTCGCAGTCCCGAATCGTGCTGAGGCGGTGGGCGACGATCACGCATGTGCAACCTCTGCGTCGGATGTTTTCGTCCACCTTTTTTTCCGTAAGGGGATCCAGTGCGCTCGTGGCCTCGTCCAGAATCAGGATGGAGGGGCTCTTTGCAAGCGCCCGAGCGATCTCCATTCTCTGCCTTTGGCCTCCGCTGAAGTTCTTTCCGCCTTCCTCGATCTCCAGATCGTACCCCCTCGCGCGCGAAACGATGTCCTCGTGAATGCACGCATCCTTTGCCGACTGAATCATTTCAGCTTCCGTCAGCGTGTTGTCCCAGAGCGAGATGTTGTCGCGCAGGCTGCCTTGAAATAGTGCAACTTCCTGTTCGACCATTGCAAGTGAGCTCGTGACAACCGCGCGCGGCCACGCCGCACGGGGAAGCCCGTCAAAAAGGATCTCGCCGGACCATGGAGTGTAAATTCCCGCCAGGAGCTTTGCTACGGTGGATTTCCCGCTGCCGGAACCTCCCACCAGCGCCACGCGCGCGCCGGGACGGAGCTTCAAATTGAAATGTTCAATTAAAGGAGGATCAATTGTGCTGTAACCGAATGCCACTTCGCGCAACTCGACAAAACCGTCCAGCTTTTCTCCCGTCGATGGGGGTTCCCGATTCTCTTTCTCATAATCCGCCTCGCGGGGACAGTTGAGCACATCGTCGAGTCGATTCATTTCGCCCTCCACTTCCTGCAGCTCCGCGCCCAGTCCCACAAGTTCCGTGACGGGCGTCATGAAGCTGGTCATCAGACTCTGGAAAGCGACGAGCATGCCAATCGTCATCTGTCCGTCAAGGATCATTTTCGCCCCCAGAACAAGCACGGCGGCGTTGTTGATGCCGGTCAGAAAAACCGGGAGCACCGTCAGGTACTGGGTGGAGACGCCCATCGCCTGCTCCGCGTTGAGCGCCTTCGCCTGATACCCCGCCCACTTGGAGAAAAAATCCGTTTCCATGCCGGTGGCTTTGATCGTCTCGATGATTTGCAGTCCGTTCATCCCGATGCCGATCAGCAGGCCCCGATCCTTGAGCAGACTTTTGTTCTGGTCTTTCCGGCTGGCGGAAACGAATCGCAAATAGCCGATATTCATGAGTGCGATCGCAAAACCCGTGAGAGCCAGAATCGCATTGTATCGAAGCATCAGCGCGAAATAGAAGAGGATCATGACAAGATTGACTGACGCCGCCGCCAGGCGTCCGGATAGAAGCCGCGCCACTCTGTCATTGCTCTGCATGCGGGATGTAATGTCTCCTGCGGAGCGTTGCGAAAAAAAGCCGACAGGGAGCCGGAGGACATGCCACCAGAATTTCGAGGAAGCGGATGTCGAAATTTTAGATTCCATTTTCAGCAGATACCGACGCTGCAACCATATGAGCGCCCCTCTGAAAACGGCGGTCATTGACATTCCCAAGAGAAGCGGGGCAAGCCAATCATCTTTACCGCCGATCAGAATATCGTCGACAAAGACCCTGGAAAAAACAGGGATTACGAGGCCCGGCACGACAAGCGCCAAACCCACGAGAACGACAAACAGCAAGGCGGACTTCAATCCATGCAACCTGCGATACAGGGATAAGAACAGGCTGGGTTTTCTGCCGTCTTTGCGAAATTGCGGCGTTGGCTGGAATGTAAGAACAACACCGGTAAAGGACTTGCCAAAATCCTCCTCCGTCACGACCCTGCGGCCCGCCGCCGGGTCGTTCAAGACGACGCCTCCCCTTCGAAACCCCTCAAGCACCATGAAGTGGCTGAAGTCCCAATGGACGATCACCGGAAAAGGCATATCCTTGAGCTGCTCCGGCTCCTTGCGAAACCCCTTTGCGTCAAGCCCATATTGTCTCGCCGCCTTGAGGAGATTGCTGGCTCTGCTGCCGTCCCGGGAGACGCCGCAGGCGGCCCGAACTTGCTCGAGCGGAACGTATTTTCCGAAGAATCCCAGGATCATTGTCAGGCTCGCCGCGCCACACTCAACCGCTTCCATTTGGAGCACAGTTGGGACCTTGACGACTGCGGGTTGCTTTTTCTGATGTGCCTTTCTCACGTTATTTCTCCCCGTTTCGGTACGACGGATCTGAAAGGTATGGAATGACTTTGGCGATCGGTTTTTCTCGGTTGATGATGATCTCTCCCTGCACCAAAGCGCCGCTCGGAATGGTCAAAGGAGGTCCTTCCGGGGAGGACCATTCGTATCCGCTCACGGTGTCGTTGCTCGGAAGAAGCTCGACCAGAACCCGCACCGAGGCGTCATTCCCGGTCAGCAGGGTGACAAGGTTTTCGTTCCCCAACGTCTGCATCATGCTTTCCGTCGTCTCAGGGTACTCCGCAATCGAGATGACCTTTCCCAACAAGAAGCCGTACTCCTCTTTGCTGACGATGGTCGGCGCAATCTGCACGTCCATGCCCGGATGGATTTTCCCCGCCAGCGCAGCAGAGACGTAGAGGATGG
This sequence comes from Bacillota bacterium, assembly GCA_023444095.1. Classification (GTDB taxonomy): domain Bacteria; phylum Bacillota; class Clostridia; order Christensenellales; family Aristaeellaceae; genus RUG11247. Next base: position 66,047 of record JAEZRP010000040.1, on the reverse strand, counting down.
CTTCCAGACGCACCGTCGCGCCGTATTGCTCCAATACCAGGACGGAAGTTCCCGGCGACACGAAGCTTCCCTTGCGCGCTTCCTGTTCAAGAACCCGCCCATCCACCGGCGAAACGATTTGGGATGCATAGGAAAGCCTCGCGCGGAGCTTTTCAAGCGCGGCTTCCGTTTCGCGGTATTCGGCGGAGGAGGATTGCCCGGCTTGATCCATGCCGTCGAGCGCGCCTAGAAGATCGTTAATCTCCTCGACCAACGCAGGCTGATCGATCCGCGCGACGACGTCCCCCTTCCGAACAATGTCCCCGGGCTCAAAGCGCATATCGGTCACCTGTCCCTCACTGTGCGCAACCAGCTGATAGACGCCGCCGTTATTCAGCAAAATACCGTACCCCTGCGCCTTTGTTGAGAGACTGCCCATAAAACTCCAGGTGATGGCGCCTGCGAGAAGGGCGGCTGCGGCGAGCAGCGCAAGCCAGGCGCGCGGAGACGTTACCCGGATGAGCTGATCGAGCTGGTCTGGAGACGACAGCCGCTGCAAGGCGACGTCGCGAAAGACGTTCTGTTTCATTTCCGAGGACTCCCTTGCAAATTGGCTATTTGTTCGGGACGACAAAATCCCCGCCCCGTAACTCTTTGATGACGACCAGATCACCCAAATCGTCTCCCGTATCGCTGAACGCGTGGGTGCCGCAAACGCCCGTCCATTCTCCCAGCCCGCGCAGTTCCTCTGCGATGGACGCCCGACTCGGATCTTCGGCTCTCATCGCGGCATCTGCCAGCATCCAAACGGCATCATACGCCAACGCTGCCTTGGCGTCCGGCGCCTCCCCATATGCCTTCTGGAAGGCTTCGACGAACTCCCGCACTTTTGTTTGAGAGCTTGCCGGGTCAAACACGGAACAGACGATCGTTCCTTCGGCGAACTTCCCACCCTCATGCGCCAGCGCGGACGAATCCAGCGCATTTCCTGACAGAAACGGGCAATCAATTCCGATTCTCCGGGCATCGATGATGAACGAAATGCCTTCGGCCATGGAAGAGGCGATAAAGACGCCGTCGAAGTCGAACGCTTGCCACCTGTCAAGCAGGCGCTCGAGTTCCGATTCCCCAGAGTAGAAGCTGAATCGGTCGACGATTGCAATCTCCTTTTGTTTGGCCTGATCCTCCAGGGATTCTGCCAACCCAATGCCGTATGTATCGTCTGAGTAGAAAATGACCATTTTGCGAAGTCCGCTCTCGGAAGCATGCTCCACAAGGCTTCTCGCAATTGCAGCGTCACTGGGGAGATTGCGGAATGTGAACGCGTAGCCGTTTTGGGTGAGCTTTGACGCCGTGGATGCGGGCGAGAGCATGACAACGCCTGCCTGCTCGTAAACGGCTGAGGCAGGAATGGAAACAAACGAGCTGCGATGTCCGATTACGGCAAGAACAGCGCTGTTTTCGGAAAGCTGCTTGGCAACCGCCAGTCCACCCACGATCTCCGATCCATCGTCCGCCTTTAGAAGTGTAATTTCTCGGCCACGGATTCCGCCGGCGTCGTTGATCTCCGAGAGGGCAAGATCGATGCCCTTCTCAAACTGGCCAGTGTCATCGGCCGCAAATGGCCATGCGGCTCCAATGACGATTTCATCGGGCGACTCGCTCCGAGAACAGGCAGCCAGAAATAACGACAGAATCACGCAATAGATGAGCACTGCCAGCGCCCTGCGCCTTCGCTTCACGAATTTCGACACCTTTCCCATACGCATAAATGCGCGATATCATGTTAATACGTCGGAAGGCAATTACTATTACGCATATACGCTCTTATGGCGCCGTGTAATGTCCCCAGGCATGAAGCGTATTACTGAAGAGAAGTCGTTGGCCCGGGGATCAGGAAATCAGGGCGTAGAGGTACAAGACCGATGGAAAGAAACGGAAATGAAATCAGGCCCTTTCAGCTGTTTGTGCGCGAAGGGAAGCGCTATTTGCTGGATATCGAGAATATGAAGGCGGCGGCCATTGACGAAGCTACCGCGCAGGCGCTGAGTATACTGAATGGCGTATCTACGGATTTTGTGCCGCAAGAGACGCAGGTTGCTCTGGCGGAATTTGGATTGCTTCGCCCCCAAAAAACGAAATTCGCTGGGAATGATACGAGAGAGCCGATAAACAGCATTGCCCTTTTCGTCACGCAGGCGTGCAATCTGCGCTGCGTTTACTGCTACGAGAACAAAACGGAGGCCCGCATGGAGGAAGCCACAGCGCTTCAGGCGATCGACTGGCTCATCGGACAGTCGGGCAATGTGAAAAACCTCTATGTTTCGTTCTTCGGCGGAGAACCATTCCTCAATTTTCCACTGATGAAGAAAACAGCCGCCTACGCGCGCGAGAAAGCTGCCGCCGTCGGCAAACGAGTCACCTTCCTCACGACGACAAACGCCACGCTGCTGGATGAAGAAGCGATCTCCTTCGTGGTGGACTATGATGTGGACGTGATCGTCAGCATGGACGGGCCCAGGGAAATTCACGACGCGCAGCGCCCCTTTCCGGGTAACCGCGGCTCATTTGACATCGTCTACCCTCGGGCAAAGTCCCTTGTTGAGAAAAAACCGGATGCGCGGGTTCATGCTGTCGTCGTGGATCACAGCCAAACGGAGCGGATCAAAAGCGCCCTTATCGATCTGGGTTTTCTGGATATCACTTTGTTGCCTGCGTCCGATTCCCTTTTCGAGGAGAAGAAGAGCGCACGGAAATTGGATGGACTCGTCTTGGCGCTGGAGCGCGAGGCAGAAGAGTGGGCGGCGCTCATTTCGGCTCGAGCGACGAAAGAGCTCAAGGCGCTCAGATCGCGTGCCCAGCTTGCGATCCCCTTACTGGCGCTTCTTCACAATAAAAAACAGCGCCATGCCTGCGGCGCAGGCGTCAATTACGTTGCCGTTTCCTGTGCGGGCGATCTCTTTTTATGTCATCGCTTCGTGGGAATGGAGGAATTTAAGCTCGGAACTGTGTTTACAGGGACGCTCGACCGCAAAGGATATGATCAATCCCCCCTTGCGCGGTCACCATTGTGTGCCAATTGCTTCGCTCGTTACTACTGTGCCGGGTGGTGCAAGCACGACAACGTGGGCGCCACCGGATCTGTGTGGGAGCCGTCTCCGGAGATATGTGCCTTGAAGCGGCGTGAGCTGGAATTGGCGGTGGGACTGATCGGAATGCTGGACGAAGAGGAGAAAGCCTTTCTGATTGAAAACGGAATTTTTCCGCGGAAACCTTGCCCGCTGGACTTTTGATATCGAAAAACCGCCTTGCTCTGCCGCTCGGCGTGCAAGGCGGTCGATCCGGGTTGCCGTAATGTTACCAGAGGCTGATGTTCGCGTCGCCTACTCCCGTGAGGCAGAGTTTTCCGCCGCCGCAGCCGCCGGCAACCGCGTCCAACTCATCATCCGAAAGACCCTGCTCGGCTTTTGCTTCGGTAAGTTCCTCTACCGTAAAGGTGAACCCCGCCTCCTGAGCAAAACCCATGCGTGCCTGACCGTCCTGAAGGCCTGCAAGCTTGTTCCTAAAATCCTCGTCGGTTTTGACCCGTTCCAGAAATGCATTTGCCGATACCAAGCTCATATGTCCCGTCCTCCTTTTGTACATTGGTTTTATCCATTCGTAAGTACGTCTATATCGGCGCCCCATTACATGCCTGCCTTCATTTTCTGTGGCGCTGGTCATGATTCATGTTATCGTATGAATGGCCAAATCTGCCCCGGCATGTGAGAAAATGTATGCGGAAAAGCCTTCCTATTTGCATTCGTGCGGCTGACCAAGCGGCGATACACATACTCATAAACGGGAACAGCTTGATTCCGCCGTTCCGGCTAATCTTTCAGCCGTCTAGGATACGACGCAGCCGCTGAATCGCCCGGTACAGGATTACTCCCACGTTGCTGTCGCTGATTCCGAGAAATTTCGCGATGCTTCGATTGGAAAACTCATACCAGAACTTAAGCTCTATGATCTTCCGTTCGCGTTCACTGAGATACTGCAGTGCGCTGTGCAAGGACTGCCGCATCTCTGCTGCGGCCACTAAGCAGTCAGGCCCGTCGCAGCAATCTGCCAGCTCCCAAATGTCGTCCAGGGAGGTATATGAGTGCCGTCCGCGGCTGCGGTAGTAATCCGTTACGGCATTTCGGGCGATGCAAAATATCCATGCTGAAAGAGGCGCTTTCTTCTCCTGGTAAGACTCCAGCTTGGAAAAGAGCTTAATGAAAATCTGGCTCGTAATATCTTCGGCGTCGTGTCTGTTTCCCACCCGATAACGTACGTAGTTGTGTATGCGGAGGAAGTAAGTGTTGTACATCTCGGCAAGGGAATCACACCGGGTTCCGCCAGCGGCAGACTGCGCCTGTGTTTCGGTCGGCGTACGAGAGAGCATGCGTTCCTCCATTTCCGATTCTTTGATTTACGTAATGTTAATAATGATCCCGCCCGCCCTTTCGGCGAGATTCAAAAAACATGGCTGTTTCGGGCTAGTTGCTTGAATTCATGATCAACAAGTGCTATACTAAAATTCTAATTGACATATAAGTGAACGAGGTTACTAACCCGGTTCATTATATTATATTTTCCTGCGAAATTCAAGAGGCGAGGCCGTATGAAAAAAAGAAAAGCACAGGGTGCCGAAACCAGGAAAAAGATATATCAAATTGCTGAAAAGCTGTTTGCGGAGCGTGATTTTGCCGCCGTCGGTGTGAAAGATATCACCGATGCGGTCGGAATCACCAAGGGTGCTTTCTATGTACATTATGAGTCGAAGGACGCGCTGATCGCCATGCTCATTGCGGATTACGCCGCCCGAGCCGATGCGGACTATAAATCCTTGCTGGAAAATCTGCCCACAGATCTGCCCACTTCCGGGGTTCTTCTGGCATTGACTGGGAAAATATGCGATGTGTTGATGGACACAATCGGCTGCGAAAATATGAAGAAGACCTACCAAATACTACTGGCAGGAACGGTGGACACAGAAGCTGTCCACGGCTACGATCGGGAGCTTTACACGTTGTTTCAGGATGTATTGGAGAGGGGAATCCAGCGCGGGGAACTCAAAAACGTTGTGCCGGCGAATGTGCTTGCCCGACACTTTGTCACGGCGATCCGTGGCATCAGCTATGATTGGTGTATCCGATACCCTAATTTTGACTTAAAAGAGCGGGCAGTGGAACACATTCGATTACTGATAGAGGGACTGTAAGCGATCGATGAAGTCATGTTACATGCTTGTTTCAGTCAAAATTCGTTCTTGTTCGGCGTTGTTGCCCGAATGCCATATCGGGTATTCTCATGCGCATGTGCGCACGCGCGCCTGACAAATCAGGAACCTAACGATCAGACATTGCTTGTTTGGCGAGCAACGAAAAGGCCGCTTTTTCATCAAGCGGTTTGCCGACCAGGTATCCTTGTATCTTATCACACCCATGCGTCTGCAAATAATGTTTTTGATCTTCCCGTTCTACGCCTTCGGCGATAACACAGTGTCCCAACCTGTGAGCCATGGAAATGATATCACCCGATATCGCTTTGTCCGGGTCAATCTCTAATAGCTTGTCAATAAAATACCTGTCGATTTTCAAACAGTCTACATTTAGCCCCTTCTCCCGGGCAAGAGATGAATAGCCTGTGCCAAAGTCATCGATTGCGATATGAAGACCGGCGTCCCTCAGTCTTTTGATAACATTGTTCATATAATCATAGTCGGCAGTAAAAATGGTCTCTGTAATCTCAATGCCGATATTCTCCGGGTTCGCTTTCATCTCGCTGATCATATCGATTAAGTTACTCGGAAAATCGGGTCTTAATAGCTCAACCGCGGAGACGTTGATGGATACATTGATCGTTTTATATCCGAAGTCATTCAATTTGTTTAGAAAGCGCAATGCTTGACATAGAATTCGCTTGCCCAGGGGAAGAATCAGTTTGGTTTTCTCGGCGATGGGAATAAATTCGACGGGCGAAACCAGCCCCAGTTTCTCTGTCCGGAATCTTGCCAGCGCTTCAAATCCGCAGACCGAATCCGACTTTAAATCCAGAATGGGCTGATACAGCAAAAACAGTTCGTCGCTATCATCGTCCGCAGCGATTCTGGAAAGCTCCCGGCTGATTTCCCATTCGCGATTGATAAGAGCGTCTAATGCTTCGTCGTAAAAATAAACACCAAAGTCTTTCTCCAGTGTATTCGTCGCTTTTTCCGATGCAGCCAAAAGCCGTCTTAGAAGAAGGTCTACAGTCAGTTGGTGATCCTGATCTATTTCCAGAACTCCAATTCCGCCGCCGACTTTTTCGGTCCTGAATAAAGATTCCAGCACATCGGTAATTGTTTGGATAAATTCCATCAGCTCGTTTTTATCCTTATAATCGACGAAATAAAATACAAAATTATTATCGTATGTGCTGAATAAGATGCGCTTCTCAGTGCAATACTGACTTAAGGCTTCAGCGGCTTTTTTTACCAAATTCTGAGCGTAATGGAACCCATAATTTGCTGTCAGTAACTGGACGGTACTTAGGTTAATGCTGATGAGTGCACGTTTCGTATTTATCTGAAGCTTGGCATCCTGTTCAAGCAGTGACTCCAAATAAGCACGATTGTACAACCCGGTCCATCTATCATGTTCATTGAAATAGATCAGACGATTTTCCATTTCTTTTCGATCAGAAATGTCAAGAATGATTCCTTCCAGTGCCTCTACTTCACCTTGATCGTTGTAAACCCCTTGGCCGAGCTCCATAACCCATTTTCGCACTCCATGAGCCGTGATGATTTCATATTCATATCTGAACTGTGTTCGTTTTGCAAGCGTACCTTCCCAGGCTTTCCACAATCGTTCACGATACTCATAAGTGATTAAGTCCGCAAAGGATTTGTTCAGTAGGCGATCCGGATGATATCCGGTTAGCTCAAAGCAGCCGGCAGAAACGTACTGCATTGTCCACTCCCGATCATAATTGCATCTATATGCCAGCCCGGGAAGATTCGAAAGAAAGACGGATTTACTGCGTTCACTTTCCCTCAATGCCAGTTCTGCCAGCTTACGCTGCATAATGTCACGGGTAACGCCAAGAAATCCGACCGGATTGCCATGAGGATCGTGCAGGATAGAGACGTTCATCTCTACCCAGATAACCGTCCCATCCGCTCTAAGATGTTCCACTTCGACCGTGCGCGATCGGCCTTGATCAACCTGGGGGCTGTTTTCTTTTTCGAGCTCCTCGCGTAATATTGTTTGAATTTTTTGTATTGTTTGCTCGGAAAATTTGTCTTCCAGCTTCCTCTTCAAATGCTCCTCAGGGGAGTCGCCCAGAAGTTTTTTCACCGACGGGCTGACATACGTGGTATTCAAATTCAGGTCTGCTTGCCAGACGACATCCGACATATTCTCGGCTATATTGCGGTATTTGGTTTCACTCTCAATCAGCGCAGCCTCGGCAGCCTTTTGTTGGGTGATATCCTGCAAAATACAATGCGTTTGCTTGAACGCTCCGTCAAAACCATATCCAATTTTCCCTTCAAACGAAAGAAATAACGGATTACCACGTTTATGCAGCACTTCAAATTCACTATGAACATAGCCTTGCTCTTTGAATACAGGAAACCGCTTGAGGAATATTTCTTTATTTTCAGGAGAAAGAAAGTCGCCAAACCATTTCCCGATAACTTCATCCCTAGAATAGCCGAGTAAATCGCACCATTGCTGGTTCACATCGATAAAGCATCCGTCAAGATCCAACGACTGATACCCGAGTGGCGCTTTGTCAAATAAAAGCTTGAATCTCTCCTCCGATTGTTTTAACTGCTTTTGCATGCGCCTAAGCTCCTGCTGGTGCATCAGAAGCAGACTTAATAGAACGGAGGCCACCGGATAAATCAGCATTACAGGCATCGTTATGGCACGAATGACATTCTGATTGTCTGGATAAGGAAGCAGAAGCATGCAGGCGAGCATTACTGCGTGAACAACGATGCTCATCGCAAAGACAATCAGACAGCGCCATTTCGTCGATTTCGGATACAACCAGCGTCGCCAGGCCAAACCAATCAGTGCACTGGTTATGATGACCGCGATTCCAGGCAGCAGGCCTACACCGCCCATGCTCAATCTGACGATTGCAGCCACAGCCACTGTGATGAAAGCTGGAATAGCACCAAATATGAGGGCGGCCACACTAATTAGGATAGACCTGGTGTCGAATACGATTCCGGATTGAAGTGTAAGGGGCATTCTCATCACAGCGCTGCAGATCAGCGCGATAAAGATTCCACTGAATATCGGTTGTATTCGGCGAAATCTGGATGGAACAATATATGTGACTTCGTAGATCACGGATAAAAATAACAATAGTGTGGCATTATTTAACAAGGCAATCATGATATCCCGTTCCATAGAATCATCCTTTGGCAGAAAATATCCTTCGGGTTTCTTTCGCCACGCTAAAAAGAAATGCATTGTTGCATACGGTCATGCAAGTCTCTGTATTACATCATACGTTGCAAGTTCTTGTAGAAAACTGTCGATGCGGGTTTTTTCTTGCCTGAAATTATACCAACTTTTTAGCTGTAAAGCAACAAAAACAGAAAGCCGCAGGCACGGAATTTTGATGCAAGTCGCGCGATTGACAATCGCCAATCGCCACGGTATAATGAGGCGGATCCAATCTTCAAGGCGGGGAGAATTTCCCGACCGGCGGTGACAGTCCGCAAGCCGCGAGGCAGATCCGGTGCAATTCCGGGACCGACGGTACAGTCCGGATGAGAGAAGATATGAGCCGAAGCCTTTCGCTTCAATCCAAGCCCATATCCCAAGGAGTAATATGACGGTCACCACCAAGAACCCCCGACGCGCTCTGGCCCGCAGGCTGGCGCTGGGGGGTATGCTTTCCGCGCTCGCAACGATTCTGATGTTCCTCTCTTTCAATGTTCCGCTCATGCCAAGCTTCATCAAGCTCGACTTTTCGGAGCTGCCCGCGCTCATCGCCGCTTACGCGCTAGGACCAGTGGGTGGGCTTGCGGTCTGCCTCGTCAAAAATTGTATGAACCTTTTCTTTACCCATACGGGCGGGGTGGGTGAGCTCGCCAATTTCATCATCGGCTCCCTGTTCGTTGTTCCGGCGGGGTTCGTGTTTCAAAAGCTGCCCACGCGGGGGGGCGCTCTCGCCGGCGGAGTGATCGGAGCGATGGCCATGACAGTTTTAAGTGTTTTTACGAACTACTACATCGTCTACCCTGTGTACACCGCTTTCATGCCGATGGACGCCATCCTCGGCATGTACCGCGTGTTTAATCCGAATGTCAAGACCCTCTGGGACGCGCTATTGTGGTTCAACCTGCCCTTTACCTTCGTCAAGGGCCTTATCTCGGCGGGCATGTGCTTCGCGGTATTCAAGCCGATCGAACGGCTCATTAAATTCTGAACGTGGTGATTCCCATGAAGGCATTCCGGCGCGCCGAGCCGGGGGACGCGGAGACGCTGACCCGGCTCAGGCTCGCGTTTTTCGAAGGCGGCGTGAACGTTCCCTCCGAACAGCAGAGGTGCGCGCTCCTTGCGAGCCTGCCCGCTTACTTTGCCGCGCACGTGGGGCGCGACCTCTTCGCCTATCTGGCGGAGGAGGATAGCGAGGCGGTCGCGAGCGCGTTTCTCCTCATTTCGGAGCGGCCCGCCGGGCCAGCGTTCATGACGGCGCGCACGGGCCTGATCTTAAACGTGTACACCGCACCCGATCACCGGCGGCGCGGCCTCGCGCAGGGATTACTTGAAATGGCCATCGCGGACGCGCGCGAAATGGGCGTCTCGCGCCTCGACCTCAAGGCCACGCCCATGGGCCGGGGGCTCTACGAGAAGCTGGGCTTTCACGCGGACGTGAAGAACCTTCCCATGGCGATGGAACTGTGAAATGCGCATACTCATGACCGGATTCGAGCCCTTCGGCGGAGAGAGGATCAACCCTTCCTGGGAGGCGGTTTCTCTCCTACCGGACGAGATCGGCGGCGCGCAAGTCTCGAAGCGCCGCCTACCCGTGACGTACGCGGGGAGCGAGGCGGCGCTTTGGCGGCTGATGGACGAACTGCGGCCCGACTTCGCGATCGCGACGGGGCAGGCGGGCGGCAGAAGCGCCATCTCGGTCGAGTGCTGCGCGATCAACATGGATCATGCCGACGTCCCCGACAACGCCGGGGAAACGCGGCGCTATTTGCCGATCGCGCCTTCCGGCGCGGCGGCGTATTTTACAAGCGCGCCCGTCCAAAGGATCGTCGACGCCGTATGCGCGGAGAACCTTCGCTGTGCGCCGTCGTTCTCCGCCGGGACGTACGTCTGCAACCACGTCTACTACCGAATCCTGGAATCGACGGGGCGCGGGCTTTTCGTCCACGTGCCCTTCCTCCCGGCGCAGGTTTCGGGCGGCGACAGGCCGTCGATGGAGCTTTCAGACATCGCCCGCGCGCTCGCGATCATCGCCCGGATGATCGCGGAGGGTTGAGCGCGAATCACACCGCACACGGCGAACGGAGGGGAAATACAATGCTTGAAGACAAAACCATCCCTTACGGCGCGCAGACGCGCTTCTCTGTTTTTGAGGATACCATGGTCGAGATGACCTGGCAGGAAGTGCAGGCGGGGGCCGACCGGGGTGCGATCGTTTTTTTGCCGGTCGGGATCGTCGAAGGCCACGGGCCGCATCTGGACCTGTCGGCCGATTTCTACCTGAGCACATTGGGATGCCGGTTTTTGAAACAGGAGCTGCGGGAAAGGGGAATCGAGGCGCTCATCGCGCCGCCCTTTTACTGGGGGATCAGCAATGACGTTGCCCCGTACGCGGGCACCTTTTCCGTGCGGCCCGAAACGATGAAGGGGTTGCTCGCGGACATTTTCAGTTCGCTGAAAGGCTGGGGCTTTCGGAGGGTCTTCGTGCAGAACGCCCACGGCGACCCTCTGCACATCGAAATGATCAAGGCGGCCATCGCCGAGGCCCAAGACGCGCCCGATTTCCGAACCTACTTCATGTGGGAGCTGGGGATCGAGGTGGAGGAGGATATCGCCTTCCCGCCGATGCGGGAAAACCGGTACGAGCCGGATTATCACGCGGGCGCGATCGAAACGGCCCAGATGGCCGCCTTTTTCCCGGAGAAGGTCCGCTCGGAAGTCGCGAAGGAGCTGAAACCGCGGGACAGCTTTCATCCGCTCGCATATTGCGGGGACCCGGCGAGCTACGATCTTGAAATCAACATGGCGGAGTTCAGCCGGGCGGACGCGAGGCTGGACGCCAGGAAGATACAGGCGATCCTTCTGCGCGACGGGCGCTGAACCGCGATCTCGCGTTGCAAAATTTTCTCTTCGGGAAACGCTTGACATTTACGTAGCGTCATGGTCTATCATCGTCTTCGGGAGGCGATCAGATGGAATACACGGTTGGTGCGCTCGCGAAGCTCGCGGGCGTGAGCCCCCGGACGATCCGGTTCTACGACGAGGCAGGGCTTCTTTCGCCCGCGCGCGTGGGTGAAAACGGCTACCGCGCGTACGGAACGGCGGAGGTAGACAGGCTTCAGGAGATCCTGATCCTGCGTGCGCTGGGCATGAAGCTTTCGGAAGTCGCGCGGGTATTGGGCGCGCCTGACTTCGACCGGGAGGCGGCGCTGCGAGACCATCTGATCGAGCTTCGAGAAAGGCGCGCGCGGATCGACGACCTCATTGGGAACGTCGAAAAGACGCTCGGCGCGCTGAAGGGAGAGATCGAGATGAAGGATTCGGAGAAGTTTGAGGGCCTCGGGGAGAGGCTCGTCCAAGAGAACGAGGAGAAGTACGGGCGGGAGGTCCGCGAGAAGTACGGCGAGGAGGCCGTGGAGAAGTCGAACGCGAAGGTTCGCGGCATGACGCCGGAGCAGTTCGCACGCGCGGAGGAATTGAACCGCGGCATCGAGGAGGCGCTGCGCGAGGCGGTCTCGGGCGGCGACCCGGCGGGCGCTGCGGCGCAAAGGGCGTGCGCGCTTCACAAGGAGTGGCTCTCCCTCTTCGCGGGCATGTACTCCCCCGAGTATCATGCGGCGCTGGGCGAGATGTATGTGTCGGACGACCGCTTCCGCGCGCATTACGACAGGATCGTCCCCGGCGCGGCGGAAATGCTCCGGGACGCGATCCAAATCTTTGTCAAAGGATAGAAGGACGGAAGGCCGCGCGAGCGGCCTTTTTCATGCGCCGGGCTTTCGGAAGTTGATCACATTCCCGTCCGGGTCCGCAAACTGGAACGAGCGCGCACCCCAGGGGTGGGTGGTCGGCGCGCTCAGGAAGCGGACGGAGAGCGCGGCAAGGCGCGCGTACTGCGCGTCGACATCCCCGACGTCGAAGGAGACGATTGCCGCGCCGGGGCGGAGGCCGCCCGCGTAGGAAAACGCATCCGTGGCGGCGAGGTGGGACGCGGAATCAAAGACGAACGCCAGTCCGCCCGCGGAAAGCCATGCGTGGTACTCGTCTCCCTCGGAGCTCGTCTGAAAGACCGCCTCGTAAAACGCTCGAAGTCGGTTGACGTCCGGCGTCAGAAAGCAGATGTCCGCAAATTTCATGGTTCCTCCCACGTCTCGCCGAGATCCCCGGCGAGGCTTTTCACAAAATCGATGTACAGTCTTTTCTTCTCTTCCCAGATCTTTCGCGCGGTCTCGGTGGCGCAGGGGAATGCGTCCGGCCTTTGAAGGATGCTCCTTTGAAGCAGCCGCTCGTACGTCCGCCGGTAGTCCCCGCGTCCACCCGAGCCCTCCGCAAGCGCGTCGCGCAGGACGGACATTGCGCCCGTCTCTTCGAGGCAGTCCGCCTCGATGAGCAAGACGAGTTCCCCCGGCGTTTCCGGATCGCGCAGACGCGACTTGTCGCCGTGATGAAGGACGCAAAAGGCCGCGCGGGCGGTGAAATCCTGGTCATATCCGCCTTTGACGAGGTAGCTTTCGCAGATTTCCGCACCGCGCGCGGGATGGTTCTCGGGTGAGACGGCATACCCGGCGTCGTGGAAGATCGCCGCCGTGAGGAGGAGGTACGCGTCGGCGGGCTCCGTTTTCAGAAGCCGCTTCGCCCAAAGCACGACCCTTTGCGTGTGCGCGTACTTTTCCCGGAACCCGAACTCCCGGGCGTGCCTGGGGGACGCCTCAAAGAGGCCCTTCACATACCGATCGGCGCGCGCGAGATCCATCCGATCCCCTCCCTCGTGCAATCATACAGGATCGGCTGCCATGGGTCAATATGATTCTTCTGCGCCGATTTTTTGCCGGATCCGTGCGCATGCCCGACTTTGTATGTTATAATGAAGTGAACAGAGCCAAGGAGGCACTTCCATGCGCATTTTGATTCTCGACCTTGATACCCTACGCCCCGACCATCTCGGCTGCTACGGATACATGCGGAATACCTCGCCCAACATTGATTCCGTCGTCCGGGAGGGCGTGCGCTTCACGCACTATCATTGTTCGGATGCGCCATGCCTTCCCTCGCGCGCCGCGCTTACGACTGGCATGTTCGGCATCAAGAACGGCGCGGTCGGCCACGGCGGCACGGCGGGCGATCTGAAGCTTACTGGGCGTCCGCGCGATTTTCGCGATCCCATCCTCTCCGACAGCCTTTTCAGCATCTTCCGCAAGGCCGGGTACCATACCGCCTCGATCACCCCGTTTGCAGAGCGGCATACCTCCCTCTGGTTCCTCTCGGGACTCAACGAGATGCACAACACCGGAAAGGGCGGCATGGAGTCCGCCGAGGAGGTCATGCCCGTCGCGCGCGACTGGCTCGCCCGCAACGCGGAAAGGGACAACTGGATGCTGCATCTGAATCTGTGGGACGCGCACACCCCCTACCGCGCGCCCGCCGAATTCGGCAATCCCTTCGAGAACGAGCCGTACCCAAACTGGATCGACGACGCGACCTTCGAAGAGCACCTTCGGCACGTCGGCCCGCACTGCGTGCGCGAGATCGGCATGTACGACAGCAGGCAGAATCCCGCATACCCGCGCCACCCGGGCGAACTCAAAAAAAGGGAGGAGCTTCGAAGGCTCTTTGACGGCTACGACTGCGGCATCGCCTACCTCGACGAGGCGATCGGCGAGATCCTGACGACCCTCAAGGAAAAGGGCGTCTACGACGACACCGCGATCATCATTACCTCCGATCACGGCGAGGATCTGGGCGAATTGGGATTGTACGCCGAACACGCGCTCGCGGACGAGCAGACGACGCGCATCCCGATGATCGTGAAATGGCCGGGCGTCGAGCCGCGCGAGATTTCGGGCCTTCACTACAATTTGGACCTCCTCCCCACGCTCGCGGCGCTTCTGAACGTCAGGCCCGGTCCGCACTGGGACGGCGTGAGTTACGCGCCCGCGCTCCTCGAGGGGAAGGACTGCGGCAGGGACTCCCTTGTCCTCTCCCAGATGGCGCATGTCTGCCAGCGTTCCGTCCGCATGGGCGACTGGCTCTATATGCGCACCTATCACGGCGGGCTTCACCTCTTTGACGACGAGATGCTCTTCAATTTGAAGGACGACCCGCACGAAAAATACAATGTCGCTTCGGATTTCCCGGAGATCGCGGGCATGTGCGCGCGCATTCTGCTCGACTGGCACCGCGACATGATGGCGGACGTCGCGGACGGCATTGATCCCATGGAGACGGTCCTGCGCGAGGGCGGTCCGCTCCATAGTCGGGGCCACGTGCTCCACTACGCCGAGCGGCTGCGCGAGACCGGGCACGCCGAGGGTGCGGAAGAGATGCTTCGGCGCTATCCGCCCGAAAAGAACATGTGACGGAGGTTCCGCGAATCGATGCCCCCTCTCAGCCTTCTCATCAAGCCCGCGTCCGGGCTTTGCAACCTCAGGTGCCGCTACTGCTTCTATCACGACGTAGCGGAAAACCGGGAGGTCTCCTCCTATGGGATCATGTCGGAGGACACCCTTGAAAACGTTTTGAAAAAGGCGCTTGCGGCCTCCGAATACGAGATTACGATCGCCTATCAGGGCGGGGAACCGACGCTCGCGGGGCTGGATTTTTTCCGCAAATCCGTGGAGCTTCAGAATCTCCACAACAAAAAGCGGCTGACAATCCACAACGCCATTCAGACCAACGGAGTTCATCTCACGGCAGAATGGGCAGAATTCTTCCGCGAAAACCGGTTTCTGGTCGGGCTCTCCGTCGACGGCATCATGGACGTGCACGACCAAAACCGCATGGACGCGAAGGGCGCGGGAACCTTCTCCGCCGTCATGGAGACCGCTGACCTTTTCGACAGGCATGGGGTCGACTACAACATCCTGACGGTCGTCACCATGTCCCTCGCGCGGCGCATCCGGGCGGCGTACCGGTTCTTCCGGAAGCGCGGCTTCGGATACCTGCAGTTTATCCCGTGCCTCGACCCCCTAGGCGAGCCCTTCGGCAGGCACGGCTATTCGCTGACGCCGGAGGCATACGGGCGCTTTCTGTGCGACCTTTTCGACCTGTGGTACGCGGATATGGAGGCCGGAAGCGCCCCTTCCATCCGCGATTTCGACAATTACGTCCAGATGCTCATGGGTTACCCGCCCGAATCCTGCAACCTGCGCGGCGTGTGCGGCATGCAGTACGTCGTCGAGGCGGACGGCGCGGTATATCCCTGTGACTTCTACGTGCTTGACTTTATGAGGCTCGGAAACCTCAACGAGGTGGGATTTTCGGAGATCGACCAGAGGAGGATGCAGATCGGTTTCATCGAGGCGTCGGAGCCCCTCGACCCCGCGTGCGATGCGTGCGAATTCCTCAGCATTTGCCGGGGCGGCTGCCGCCGGCACCGGGAAACGGGGGAAGGGCTCCGGCGGACGTACTTCTGCGAGTCCTACAAAATGTTTTTCGCGCACGCGCTTCCTCGGCTCTCGGCCATCGCGCGGGCGCTCTTGGCGCGGGAAGGGATGGGAAGGGGGAGGTAACGTGAACGCGCGCGAGTTTCTCTTGAACAAGATGCGGCGCATGCCCATCGTCGACACGCACTGTCACCACCTGCCGGACGGGATGTGCGAGGGCGTCGGCCTTCAAAAGCTGCTCGACAACTCCTACGCGGCGTGGGCGAGTCCCGCGCCGAACCCCGCGGACGGGGCGGCCGTCGCGCAATACGTGGACGAAAACCTGTGCAACACCTACTTCCGCTGGCTGTTTTTTGCGCTCGAGGAGCTGTACGGGATTCCGGCGACGCCCGCGAACTTCCCGGAGCTCGACCGGCGCGTGCGCGCGGCCTACGAAAACCCGGCGCATCATCTGGGCGTATTGACGGACATGTGCCGCTTCGAGAAGATCGTGAACGAGCGCCAGCCCGAGCCCGGCAGCGATCTCGGCCATCCGGAGCTCTTCTTCCCGAGCTTTCGCTGCGACAGCTACTTTTCCGGTTATCTTTCCGGCAAGCCCGACCCGAACGGCTTTCTCGCGCGCTCGACGTTCGAGAACCCGAACGTCGACTCCATTGCCGCCTATCTTTCCGAAATGCGCCGCGCCGTCGCGCGAAAAAGGGACGCGGGCTGCGTGGCCGTGAAGGTTGCGATCGCCTACGAGCGCCCCCTCGACTTCACCCTCTCAGATGAAAATGCGGCGGGGCGCGCGCTCGACAACCCCGCGGCGACGGAGCGCGAGGTGACGGCGTTCGGGAACCTCGTCATGCGCGAAATCTGCCGGACAGCGGGCGATCTCGGCATCCCGGTTCAGATTCACACGGGCATGGGCCAGCTCGTCGGCACGAACCCCATCCGGCTCGTTCCTCTGATCGCGGAGTTCCCGGGCACGAAATTTCATCTCCTCCACGGCGGCTTCCCGTGGCTCGACGATACGCTCGCCCTCCTTCACAACTTCCAAAACGTGTGGTCGGATACGGTGTGGATTCCGTACCTTTCCACGCGAAAGGCCGTGGACTATCTCGTCTCCGCGCTCGAGGTGGGCGGCGCGACAAAGCTCACCTGGGGCTGCGACGCGTGGATGAGCGAGGATTCGCTCGGCGCGCTTCGGGCCATGGAGCACGTCCTCTCGATTGCGCTTTCGGAGATGGTGGACGACGGAGCGTTCCCGGTCGGCTACGCGGAGGCGCTCGCGCGCCGCGTCTTTTCCGAGAACGCGCGGGGATTATTCGGACTGTGAGAAAATAAAAATCTGCCTCCCGGGTTTGAGCGCGCGCCGCCCGCGTTATATTAGCCTTATCAAATACCGGGAGGCTGCCCCATGAAAAGCTATCTCATCAGGGACACCACGCGAGAGGAGCGCGAGGCGTTGGTGATCGACGCCCTGACCTCCTGCTCGGGCGGCGGCTGTGAAAACTGCTCCGGCTGCGGGGTGTTCGGCGCGGGCGACGCGTTCGAGATGTACCGCCCGTACATCGAGGGCGAAAAGGAGCTCGCGGAAATTTCGGCGGCGTTCAGCGCCAAATACATCAAAGGATAAGGGAATGCGAAGGGCGGGGCGACGGAGCTCCGCCTTTTCGTTTACAGCCAGATCATTTGTTGCTATAATGGATGTATACGGGAGGTGTGTACATGCGCCGCGTCATCACATATGGAACCTTCGACCTTCTCCACTACGGCCACATCAACCTTTTGCGCCGGGCGAAGGAACTGGGGGATTATCTCGTCGTCGGGCTTTCGACGGACGAGTTCAATCAAAATGAGAAGAACAAGAGGACGTATTTTTCCTACGAGCAGAGAAAGCGGATGCTCGAGGCCATCCGGTACGTCGACCTGGTGATCCCGGAGGAAAACTGGGCGCAGAAGCGCGCGGACGCGCGCGAGTTTCACATTGACGTGTTTGTGATGGGCGACGACTGGGCCGGAAAGTTTGATTTCCTGAAAGAGGAGGGCGTCGAGGTCGTATACCTTCCCCGGACGCCCGAAATTTCCACCACGCAGATCAAGACAGATTTGCAGGCCTGACGGGGCTCAGCCATCCGCAGCTCGCGCGCCGTCATGCCCACGTACCCTTCCCGAGCCGCCTCTCCATATACGCGATCAGCTTGTCCATTTCCGACATGTCGTCGAACAGGAACTCGCCCGCTCCATGGAGCGAGCGGATCTCGGGAATCCGCGCCCACTTCGCTGCGCTGACCTCTTCCGTCTGAAGCGTCAGGGCCGAAAGCGGAAAATCGCGCACGGCGACGTAGTCGTCGAATATGATGTGCTTTCCGAAGCTGCGGGCGAGAAGCTCGATCTCCTCCGCGTGCACCTTCAACCCGAGTTCCTCTTCCACCTCGCGCAGACAGCCCTCGACGCTCGTCTCCCCGGCCCGCACCGCGCCGCCGGTAATCGACCATTTGCCCGGTCCGAACCGCTTCTGCGGTGCGCGCTTCTGGATGAGAAGCGCGCCGTCGTGGTTCACGATCCACAGGGACGCCCCAAGGTGGTATTCCCCCTCGGGAAATGCGTCGCCGCGCATCTTAACCCTTCCGGTGAGGTCTCCATTCCGGTCGTAGACGTCCCAGGCTTCCATCACCACTCCAGAATCGCCCCCGCGTGGGTCAGCCCGCCGCCGAAGCCGTAGATGAGGATCCTGTCGCCGCGCCTCAGCTTTCCTTCCTTCTGTGCGATCCAGAGGGCAAGGGGGATGGACGCGGAAGATGTGTTTCCGTACGATTCGACGCTCGTCAGTACCTTCTCGCGCGGGAAGCCGATCCGCTCCCGCAGCGCGTCGATCATGCGGAGGTTCGCGCTGTGCGGCACGAACCAGTCGACGTCCTCCGGCGTCATTCTCGCCTCGCCCAACAGCCGCGCGGCGTGCTCGGAGATGGTCTTCATGACGTAGGTGTAGAGCGCCTGTCCGTTCTGGACGATGACGCGCGACCGCTCGGCAGGAACGCCGTTGACGGCGGGGGAGAGGAGGTTCGCATACACCTTGTCTGACATGTCGCCGTCGGTGCCGCTGATGGTGAAGAGCGGCTTTTCCCGCTCGCCGCGCTCGACGGTCATCGCGACCGCCGCGTCGCCAAAGAGGATGCATGTGCTGCGGTCCTGATAATCGACGATCTTGCTGAGCGTCTCCGCCGAGACGAGCAGGATCTTTTTCGCTTGCCCCGTCGCGAGAAGGGACGCTGCCGTGGTCAGCGCGTAGGCAAAACCCGAGCACGCCGCGTGGAGGTCCCACGTACCTGCCGTCCGGAGCCCAAACTTTCCGGCGACGAGCGCCGCGACGGAGGGGGTCAGGTGGTCGGGCGCGATGCAGGTGGCGATCACGAGGTCGACGCCCTCGAGCGAACCGCCCTCCGAAACCAGGTTCTCGACGGCCCTGACTCCCAAATCGCTCGCGAATTCGTTTTCGGCTGCCAAAAACCGCTCCCGGATGCCCGTGCGTTTCACGATCCATTCGTCGTTTGTCTCGACCATTTTCTCGAGATCGAAATTCGAGAGCTTACGTGCGGGGACGTGCGCGCCCATCGCCGTCACGGTGTAATTTGATTGAATCGTCATGTTGTTTCCTTTCACGGGTAATACGTTTATTATAGCGCGGCGCGCGCGAGGAATCAACCGCGAACGCGCGCATTGTTCGAACCCGCTTGTATTTTCCGGCTTCTTCCATTATACTGTTCCTACGAGGGGGTGTACGGATGGCGAAGGATGTAATGGGCGCAAAATGCCCCTGCTGCTCCGCGCCGCTCAGATTCGACGGGCAGATCGGCAAGCTCAAGTGTGATTCCTGCGGCAACGAGTATGAACAGGAGCTCATGCGGCAGGTGGACGAGGCGATGGGCCAGTCATCCCAGGCGGACGAGATGGACTGGAAGAAGGCAGGCGCGGGACAATGGCAGGACGAGGAAAGGAAGAAGCTGCACGCTTATTCCTGCCCGTCGTGCGGCGCAGAAATTGTGGTGGACGAGACGACCGCGGCGACAGAGTGCGTCTACTGCGGGAACCCATCGATCATGCCCGGACAGATGGCCGGCGACTACCGCCCCGACGCGGTTCTGCCGTTCAAGATGACCAGAAAGGACGCGCAGGACGCTTACAGGAAGATGATTTCCGGCAAGCGCCTTCTGCCGCCGCTGTTCGCTCAGGAGAACCGCATCGAGAAGATCGCGGGCGTGTACGTGCCTTTCTGGCTGTTCGCGTGCGACGCGGAGGCGGACATGACCTTCCGCGCCGAGCGCAAGACAGTGCATACGCGGGGCGACTACCGCGTGACGGACACCGATCACTTCCTCGTGCTGCGCGGGGGGAAGATCGGGTTTACGAACGTGCCGGTCGACGGCTCGACCAAGTTTCAGGACAATCTCATGGAGGCGATCGAGCCCTTCGACCACGAGAGCGAGGAGCGTTTTTCGACCGCGTATTTGCCCGGCTATCAGGCGGAGCGCTACGACGTGGACGCGGAAACGGCCAAGCCCCGGGCGGACGAGCGCGTCCGGGAATCGGTGCGCGAGGCGTTTGCCGCCACGGTCAACGGCTATACCTCCGTCCTGACCCAGTCCGCGAGCATCCGGCTCGAAAAGGGGAACGTCAGAAACGTGCTCATCCCCGTCTGGATGCTCAACACGCGCTGGCAGGATAAGACGTACACCTTCGCCATGAACGGACGCACGGGCAAGATCGTCGGAAAGCTTCCCATCGATAAAAAGCGCGCGCTCTTCTGGGGACTGGGGTTGTTCGCGGGCGCGTTCGCGGTGCTGTTCGGCGGGGCGGTTGCCCTGTTCGCGACGGGGGTGATTTGACGTGAAGAAGATACTGATCATTCTGTTTGTCCTTCTCCTGCTCGCGCCCGCGGTGCGCGCGGCGGAATTGCCGCTCGTCGTCGACGGCGCGGGGCTTCTGACGGAGGCCGAGCTTTCGGACCTGACCGAAGAGGCCGAGCGAATTTCTGCGGAATACGAAATGGACGTCGTGATTGTGACCGTCCACGGCATGGACGGAAAGTCGGCGCAAAACTACGCGGCGGATTACTATGATTACGAGGGTTACGGCCAGGGCCCGGACAAGAGCGGCGTGATGCTGCTCCTGTCGATGCAGTACCGAGACTGGTACATCCTCACGACCGGCGCGGCGATTGGGACCTTCACCGACTACGGGCTCGAGAAGATCGATGAGGACGTCATCCGCTACGTCTCGGACGGCAAGTACGCCGAGGGCTTCGCGCGGTTCCTGCGCGACGCGGAGATCTTTATCAAGCAGGACGCGGCGGGTGAGCCCTACGATGTGGATCGCCATGTGCAGCTCAAGACCTGGAGCGAGCGGGCGCTCGGTGTGCTTCCCTGGATGCTGGGCGCGTCGGTTCTGGTGGCGGCCGCCGGGCTTTTTATCCTCGCGCGGGGCATGAATACCGCGCGGCCCCAGCACAGCGCCAACCGGTACGTGCGCGAGGGCTCCATGGCCATCACGCGTATGGGCGACTATTTCCTTTACCACACGCAGACGCGCGTCAAGATCCCGAAAAACCAGTCGAGCGGCGGAAGTTCGACGTTCAAAGGCTCCTCCGGCACGTCGCACGGCGGCAGGGGCGGCAAATTCTGATAGGGAGATGAGAATATGGGTCTTTTGAGGGCGGGAATCGGCGCGCTGTCGGGCGTGCTTTCGGATCAGTGGCGGGACTATTTCTGCGCGGACGCGCTGGAGGCGGACGTTCTGGCCATCAAGGCGGTCAAACGCATGAACAAGCGCTTCGGCGGCAGCAAATACGTGGCGGATAACGTCATCTCGAACGGCTCCATCGTGGCGGTCAGCGAGGGCCAGTGCATGATCATCGTCGATCAAGGCAAGGTCGTCGAGGTATCCGCCGAGCCGGGCGAATTCGTTTATGATACCTCGTCGGAACCGAGCATTTTTTACGGCGACCTCGACATGGAAGCCGTGAAGGCGGTGTTCGGCAAGGTCGTCGAGCGGCTCGCCTTCGGCGGGCAGGCGCCCAAGGACCAGAGGGTCTATTACATCAACACCAAGGAAATCGTCGGAAACAAGTACGGCACGCCCAACCCCGTGCCCTTCCGGGTGGTCGACCAGAACGTCGGTCTGGACGTGGACATCTCCATCCGCTGCTTCGGCGAATACTCCTACCGGATCACGAACCCGGTGCTGTTCTTTTCGAACGTGTGCGGAAACGTCGAGGGCGCGTTCACCCGCGAGCGGATCGACGGCCAGCTCAAGACCGAGCTTCTGACCGCGCTCCAGCCCGCGTTCGCCAAAATCTCCGAGATGGGCGTCCGGTACAGCGCGCTGCCGGGACATACGACCGAGCTCGCAGCGGCGCTCAACGAGGCGCTGTCTGACAAGTGGTCGGATCTGCGCGGCATCGTGGTCATCTCCGTGGGCGTGAGTTCCGTCACCGCCTCCCCGGAGGACGAGAAGATGATCAAGGAGCTTCAGAGGAACGCCGCCTTCCGGAACCCCAACATGGCGGCGGCCCACCTCGTCGGCGCGCAGGCGCAGGCCATGCAGGACGCGGCCAACAATCAGGGCGGCGCATTCGCGGGCTTCATGGGCATGAACATGGCGCAGAATACCGGCGGCGCGAGCGCGCAGCAGCTCTTCCATCTGGGTGCGCAGCAGCAGCCCGCCCCCGCCGCGCCTGCCGATTCGTGGAAGTGCGCGTGCGGACATGTGAACACCGGGAGGTTCTGCATGGAGTGCGGGCAGAAAAAGCCCGACCCGGAGACCGGGTGGACGTGCACCGCCTGCGGCGCGACCAACAAGGGCAAGTTCTGCGCCGAGTGCGGCGCGAAGAAGCCCGCGGGCGCGAAGCTCTATCGCTGCGACAAGTGCGGATGGGAGCCCAAGGACCCGGCGCATCCTCCGAAGTTCTGCCCCGAGTGCGGAGACATCTTCGACGAGGACGACGTGAAATAAACCGGACGATCCTCCCCCGGCTCAGCCGGGGGAGGATCGTTTCCCGATGCATTTTTCACCGAAGGCTCCGTTCATAATGTGGGAAGAGCCACTTTCGAGCAATGCTTTTCAATCGTCAGCGCGGCCGCATAAAGTCGGACTTCATCCGTTCCATATAGAATAATGCCGCGTGGCGTGCGATCTTCAGCCATGCAAAGCTTCAGCGCAACCGAAGGCAGACCGACAAAATGCGTAATATTTGTCGACCCGGTCATGACGCACGCGTCATATTCACGCATTGTTTCAATCAGCTGTGAGCGCTGCTTATCGCGCTCCGACAATGCCTGAAGATAAGGCGAATCGTCGAGTCTTCCGGATGCCTCATTCAACGCGCCGCGAAGACAGGAAATCCCATATTTCATCATCTGCTCGGGATGCGATTCGTAATATTTGACGATTTCATCGAGCTTTTTTCGTTTTGCGGACGAAGACAGAAGGTAGTACTCAAGGTCATGCTTGAACTCGCAGCGCATCACATCACTTATGCAGGGGGAAGCCGCATGGGAAACCTGGGAGAAAGAGCAGCCCGACTTGCGAAGGGCGTCAAAAAGCACTTCATATCTTGCAAGCTGCGCCTCCGATACCTGCTTGCGGCCAAATCCATTGATGGCGATGTGAAGCTCCGCCGGTTCTGTCGGCGTGATGGCATTGAATGGCGCATCCCGCATCCCGGAATAAAGCAAAAGCGCATCGGCGAAATCATGTGTCAGGGTACCCGCACTGTCCAGCGTGTGGGAAATCGGAATGATTCCTTGTGAAGACAGGGAACCGTGCGGCGGCTTGAGTCCCGTCACTCCGGTTTCAGTCGCGCAGCCGATCACGGAAAAGGAAGTATCCGTTCCAACGGCGGCGGCGCAGAACCCGGCAGACATGGCGACAGCCGACCCGGAACTTGAACCGCCGGGGTCTTTGGCGTGGTCATATGCATTCCTGACCTGGCCGCCTCTTGAACTATAACCGTTAGGCATGCCTTGCGTGGTGTAGTTGGCAAATTCGGTCATGTTCGTCTTGCCGAGAATCAGCGCGCCGTTTCGCTTCAGATTTGCGATGATCGGCGCATCCTTCGTTGCGATATTGTCGGAAAGGGAAAGGCTTCCCGCTGTCGTGTGAAGACCGGCGACGTCAATATTGTCCTTCACGAGAATGGGCAGTCCGAACAGCGGCTGGTTTCCGAGAGACTTTTCTCGCTGAGAATCCATCGCTTTTGCCTGAGATATCGCGGATGGATCAAGCTCCGCGATCGCGTTCAGTCCGTTGACGCCGTCAAATTGATGAATCCGCGCAAGATAGGAACGAACCAGCTCTTCCACACGGATGCGCTTTTCCTGTATGGCGAGCCTTAGTTGAACGGCGGTCATCTGATATATTTCGTCCGTGTCCATGTGCGCGTCCTCCGTCGTCGGCTTTTCTGGATGATCTCCTGTGTTCTGAGATTTTGCCGCAATGATGAAGATAGTATGAACTTCCAAACGTCAATCATATAAAGCACCCCGTCCGGGAAGTCGGACGGGGCGCGATGTGGGTTAAGGGATCAAAAGCGCGATGACGGCGGCGTCAGCGATACCCGTTTGGAGCATCGAGTTCGCCAACTGGAGTGCGGACACCGCATCGTAGGTCGCCTGATCATAAACGCCGGTCGGCGGATCGATCAGAAGCTGGGTCTGCAGCCAGGTCGCGGCCTCCGCGTCGGTGAGCGGGACGGGCGGCAGAAGCGCGTCGTTGACAGCCTGCGTGAACGCGATCTGCTGCTCGGACGTCAACACCGGAACGGGTGTCGGTTCGGCGGTCGGCTCCGCAGTCGGCTCCGCAGTCGGTTCAGCGGTCGGCTCCGCAGTCGGTTCGGCGGTCGGCTCCGGCACGTAGTCAAAGAGTTTTGTCAGGAGCGCCTTGTCGGCGGTCCTGCCGTCTTTGCTCTCGCCGACCGCCTGGAGGAACGCCTTGACGGCCTTCACGGTGTCATTGTCATAGACGGCGCTCGGCTTCTTGCTCAAAAAGCCAAGCGTTCTGAGCTGCGCCTGCATTTCCTTGACGCGCTCGCCCGTGTCGCCCTTTTTGAGGGTGATATACGTGTCGCACTTCTTCGCCTTGGAGCTGAACAGCGCCTTGAGCGTCTTTTCGCCCGCGATGCCGTCCGCCTTCAGTCCGGCCTTCTTCTGGAAAATTTTTACGGCCTCCTCGGTGCGGCTTCCGAAATCGCCGTCCGTGGGTTGCGCGAGGTAGCCGAGCGCGCGCAGCCGGTCCTGGAGTTTCTCGACGCGAATGCCCGCAGAGTCCTTCTTGAGCTGCACGTACTGGACGAACTTCGGCGCGCCCGCCGCGAAGAGCTTCCGCTGGACGGCGTCCGTGGCGATTCCGTCCTGGGGGGCACCGATCGCGTCCTGGAAGTAGCGCACGGCCTCCTTGGTGGCCTTTCCGAAGATGCCGTCGGCGCTTCCGCTGTCATAGCCCAGCTCGTTGAGCCGCGCCTGGAGCGCCTTCACCGCGTCGCCCTTCGCGCCCGTGGAGAGCGTGGGATAGGCGAGCGCTGACGTCTCCTCGGGAGCAGGGGTTTTCTCCGGGACGGGGCTCTCCTCCGGGGCCGGGATCTCCGGTTCGTACCGGATTTCGCATGCGGTGGGTTCGAGGCCCGCGAAGTCCGCGTCCGTTTCGTTCGCCGCGAATTCCATGGCGTAGGGGAACGCGCCCTCGTCGAGGAGCAGCAGGTCCATAGGATCGACAAGCTTCGCCGTGAAGCCGCCCAACCGTCCGGTTTGGGGATTGTAAAGCCCGTAGCCGACGATCAGCGCGCCTTCCGCGTCGGTCGCGTATCGTTCGATCACGATATAGGTCTCGCCCATATCGGACAGGCCGATTTTATAGGCGTCCGCCTGCGCGTCGTAGCGCATGGCGAATGGGAAGTCCGCGGGAATGTCCGGCAGCGCTTCCATGCCCCGGAAGGACGCCTTCGCGTATTCGAGCATCGCGGCCCGGGGAACGGTCATCTCGTCGCCATCGATCACGACGTCCGGATTCGGCTCGCCCCAGTTGACGAACGTGAGATACAGCTGCACCCAGACGAATTCCGGATTGGCCGCGTCGTAGGGGAACTCGCCCTCGACGCCCGCGTTGCGCGCAAAGCTGTCGAGAACCGGGATCATTCCATAGAGCTTTTGTTCAATGGTCATTTCTTCCGGCGCGGGGGTCGGCTGATTCATCCCCTCCGCGACGCCCATCGCGGCGATCAGCAAAATCGCCGCAGTCAGTATGCTGAGAAACCTTTTCATCTTTTTCACTCCCATCCTCGGATTATCTTTCTGAAGACGAAAATTAGACGGCCCTGAGGGCCGTTTTGTTTGAGATTTACCAATTTTTATTTTTCGGCCTTGGAAGAAGCGCTTCGTCCGCTCACCGCACGCGCCGCGAAGGCCGCAGCCGTGACGAGCGCGGCAAGCACCGCCCAGACGAGGATCACGCTATGGAGTCCGGATCGGTCAAATAGTGCGCCGGACAAGACAGACGACGCACCCGCGCCGATGTAGGTGAAAAAGTCAAGTAGCCCCGCGACGTAAGAAACCGCGTTGACCCCGTAAAAGCGCATCGGATAAAATCCGATCAGGTAGGTCGTTACGGCGTACATGGTCGCGGAGGCGATGCCCAGCATGCCGAGGATCAGGGGCGCGGCGAATGTACCTGTCCTCCCGAGCGCGTAGAGAAGCGCAAGCGCGGCGAGGCACGCGCCGAAAAGCACCGAAACGAGGCCCGCGATCGAGATCCCCGCGCGCCGGTTGAGAAGGCCCGAGAGCAGCGAGCCCGCGAAGCTGAACAGGGGCAGGACGACCGCGAGGCTGACGGAAATTGCCCCGGTCCTTTCCATCATGTACGGGGCGTAAAAGTTGATGCCTTCCTTAATAAAGCCCATCGCGGCGCAGACGAGGAGGATGGCGACGAGCGACGCAAGCCCCGCATGGATGCCGCCTTTGCGCGGCGCGCGCGCGGCGGGCCGGATATCCGCGCGCGGCAGGAGCAAGAGGAAGGCGAGGCAGTAAAGGAGCGTCAGGGCGCCCGTTCCGTAAAACAGCGGCTGATAGCCGAAGCGCGCCAGCACGGGCCCCGCGAGTCCCCACGAGGCGACGCACCCGACCGCCGACGAGGTCATCATGATCGTCGAGACCGCGTTGCGCCTTGCCTCGTCGTAGTAGTGCGCCATGAGCCGCATCATGGGGCCCCAGAGCGCGGACAGCGCGTAGCCATTGACCGCCCACGCGACCGCGAGCGCCCAGTACGCGCGCGTCCAGCCGAACAGCATGTTGCACAGTCCCGAGAGGAACATGCCGAAAAAGATCATGGCGCGCGGCGGCGCGAAGTCGCCGACCCGGCCGTTCACGAGCTGGCCGACGGCGTAAAAGACGAAGAAGAGAGTGCCGAGCACCGAGACGGCGGAGACCGGGTACCCGTTTTCCCCCACGATGCGCGCGAGGGAGACGGCCATATTGGACCTGCTCAGATAGGATGCCGCGTATGCCGTCCAGCAGAGGGCGAGCACCCTGCGGGCGTCCGCGGCGGGGGAGGCGGTTCTTTCGTACACGTTTTGGATCCCCCTCGGACGGCTTGCCGCCCGCGATTGATTCTCACATGGTATCACGGCGCGAATGGCGCGTCAATGGATTTTCGTCCGATCGTTACCTTTTCGTATATGCGCTTGTTTTTTGGAGAATATGGGATTATAGTATATGCGTACCCCTAAAGCAGCTTTATATGGGAGGAAAAGACATGAAGAAGTTGTTTGCCCTGGTGCTTGCGGTCATGCTGGTTCTGGGAGCTTCGTCCGCGATGGCCGAGGCCATCCACATGGACAAGCTGACCCTCGAGTTCGTGCCTTCGAAGGACGCGGACGTCATCATCACCGGAACTGCGAATCTGCCGGACCTTCTCAAGGCGGCGCTCCTCGAGCAGGGCTATGAGGTGGACGAGATCGACATCACCGTCGGCACGTCCTACGAGGCGACCGGCGAGGCCATGGCAGCCGGCACCATCGACATCGGCTGGCTCCCCGGCGGCACCTACGCGCTCTATTCCGACGAGGTGGACGTGATCCTTACCGCTACGCGCAACGGCCTCTCCAACGATTCCACCGATCCCACCACCTGGAACGGCGACGCGAACATGACCACGGCTGTCGACGAGCAGGTCACGTTCTACCGCTCCCTCATCTACGCCACCCCCTCCGCCTACGGCAAGGAGCTGGCCGCGAAAGTGAACGCGGGCGAAGCGCTCACCTGGGAGGACCTCGACAAGGCCAACTGGGCGATCCTCAAGACCTCTTCCTCCGCCGGTTACATCTACCCCACCATGTGGCTGATGGACAACTATGACGGCAAGAAGCTGTCCGACCTTTCGAACGTCGTGACGCTCTCCGGCTACGGCGAGTCGTTCGCGCAGGCCGCCGCCGAGGCGGTTGACATCATCGTGTGCTACGCCGACGGCCGCCGCGACTACGAGGCCGCCTGGATACTGCCCACAGATCAGGCCGACGAGTCGGGCAAGGCCGGCATGGGCCGCACGGAGTCCATCTGGAGCGAGATGAACGTCATCGGCGTCACCGATGGCATCTACAATGACACCGTTTCCATCACCAAGGCGAATCCCGCGGTTTACAATCCTGAGTTCATCGCCGCGATGCAGAACGCCCTCATCAACGTGATCGGAACGCCCGAGGGTCTTGAGATCTTCTCCGTTTACAGCCACGCGGGCTACGCGGTCGCGACAGACGCGGACTACGACGGCGCGCGCAAGGCGCTCGAGGCCGTTCAGGAATAATCCATCCATCGAGCGGGGACGCTTCGCCGCGTCTCCCGCTCCCTTTTACTTTGAATGAAGAGCCGCCGAACGATTTGCACCCGGTTTCGGCGGTTTTATATATGAGGGGATACATATGATCGAATTTGCGCACGCGGGGAAAACCTACCCGAACGGCGTCCGGGGCCTCAAGGACGTGAACCTCAAAATCGAACAGGGGGAGTTTGTGGCGATCATCGGGCTCTCGGGCGCGGGCAAGTCCACGCTCATTCGGACGATCAACCGGATGATCGACGCGACGGAGGGAAGGGTCGTCGTGGACGGCGTGGACGTGATGACGCTCAAGGGCAAGGCGCTCCGGCGCTTCCGCCGCCACATCGGCATGATCTTCCAGTCCTTCAACCTCGTGACGCGCACGACCGCGATCCGAAACGTCCTCACCTCCATGGTGCCGGACATGAACTTCTTCCGCGTGCTTTTGGGCCTGTTTTCCAAAAAGCAGGAAATGGCTGCGCTCGAGGCGCTCGACAAGGTCGGCATCCTCGACAAGGCCTACACCCGTTGCGACCAGCTCTCCGGCGGTCAGCAGCAGCGCGTGGCGCTTGCGCGCACCCTCAACCAGAACCCCTCCATCATTCTCGCAGATGAGCCCGTCGCAGCGCTCGACCCCGTGACCGCCAATCAGGTCATGAGCGACTTTAAGCGCATCAACCGCGAGATGAACATCACCATCCTCATCAACATCCACCACGTCGACCTGGCGCTCGACTTTGCCGACCGCGTGATCGGCATCCGCGCGGGCGAGATCGTGTACGACGGTCCGACCTGGAACGTTACAAAGGCCGTGCTCGACGAGATCTACAACGGCGCGGAGGTGCCCACGTCCGAGGCCGACCAGAAGGGGGCGGCCAAATGACGAAACGGCAGGGGGCGCAGAGGACGCTCCTGTTCGACCGGATTTTTCGCCCCAGAACCATGACGGTTGGGAAGCGGAGCGTCAAAAAGCCGCGCTCCCGGACGCCGCTTATCCTGCTCATTCTGATCCTCGCGGTGTGGGGCTCGGTTGAGATCACGGGCTTTGACATCTCGATCATCATCCGGCGCGGGCATCAGTTTACGGTCATCCTCGAAAAGATATTCAGCCCCAAGTGGAGCTACTTCAATAAGGTTTGGAACCCGCTTCTGGACACCATCAAGATGTCGGTCATCGGAAGCGCCGTGGGCTCGTTTCTCGCGCTCCCGTTCGCGGTCGTGGCGTCCACAAACATCAACAGGACCGGCTGGGTCGTCGCGGTGATGCGCGTCCTTCTGAACATCGTAAGGACGCTCCCGACGCTCATCATCGCCTCCATCTGCGCGCTGATCTTTGGGCTCGGCACCTTCGCGGGCATGATCGCCATCACCCTCTTTACATTCGGCATCGTGACAAAGATGCTCTATGAGTCCATCGAGACCATCGACATGGGCGCGTTCGAGGCCATGGAGGCGTTGGGCGCGACGAAGTTCCAGGCGTTCTGGTCGGCGTGCTTTCCCCAGATATTGCCCACCTACCTCTCTCACTGCCTGTACTCCTTTGAGATCAACATCCGCGCGGCGTCCATCCTCGGTTACGTGGGCGCGGGCGGCCTGGGGATCCTCATCAATGAGCGCATCGGCTGGCGCGACTACGAGGGGTTGGGCACGGTGCTCATTTCGCTGTTCGTGGTGGTCCTGATCATCGAGAACACAAGCCAGTACCTGCGCAGGAAGCTGAGTTAGGGGGCATATATGCAGAGATATACAAATCCCATCGAGGAGATGTACGAGAGCCGCCCCCGCAGGTGGTGGGTCTACACCCTCATCCTGCTGGTCGTCGCGGTGCTTCTCGGCTGGTCGGGAACCGCCATCGAGTTCAAGGGCTTCGCCGCGAAGGGCAGCGAAGTTGCTTATGGCATCGTCTACGGCATCTCGCACCCGGACGTTTCGCTCCTGTTTAACTGGACGGAAAGCGGCGTGCCCTTCATGCTGTTTGAGACGGTCGCCATCGCGCTTCTGGGCACGCTCATCGGCGGCGTCCTCGCCGTCCCGTTCAGCTTCCTCGCGAGCGAGAACATCGTGCCGAAGTACGTGGCGTTCGTGTCGCGCGCGTTCATTCTGCTCATCCGCACCATTCCGAGCCTCGTGTGGGCGCTCGTGTGGATTCGCGTGACGGGCCCGGGCGCGTTCTGCGGCGTTGTGACGCAGTCGATCTGCTCCATCGGCATGATCTCAAAGATGTACATCAACGCCATCGAGGATCTCGACACCCGGATTTTGGAGAGCCTCGACGCGGCGGGCTGCACGACGTTTCAGAAGATCCGCTATGGAATCCTGCCGCAGCTTTACGCCAACTTTATTTCGACCATCGTCTACCGCTTCGACATCAACATCAAGGACGCGACGACCCTCGGCATCGTGGGCGCGGGCGGCGTGGGCGCGGCGCTCATCCAGTGCATCAACTCCCGGCGCTGGAGCATGGTGGGCGCGTTCCTCGCGGGCATGATCGTATTGATGCTCGTGATCGAGCTCTTCTCCACCCGCATCCGGAAAAAACTTGCGAGGGGCTAATGGACAGGCTGACGATTTACTTCACTTCGGACACGCACGGCTACCTGTTTCCGACGAACTTCGCGGACGAAGTTCCGCGCCCGATGGGGCTTTTCTCGATGGACTTCCCCAAGGACGGGAACACGCTGGTGATCGACGGCGGCGACAGCCTACAGGGATCGCCGCTCACCTACTTTTGCCGGCAGACGGGCCGCCCCATGCCCGCCGCGCGCGCAATGAACGAGCTTTCATATGATTATGTGACGCTCGGGAACCACGACTTCAACTACGGATACGCCGTCATGCGCGATCACCTCCGGGCGCTTTCCGCCCGCTGCCTGTGCGCGAATCTGACGGATCTGGGCGGCGAACTGGAGTATGCGGATACCGCCGTGCGCGTGATGGAAAACGGGCTGCGCGTAGGGCTGGTGGGCATTGTGACAGGCTGGGTCGGCGTGTGGGAAAAGCCGGAGAACATGGCAAAGCTGCGCGTGGGCGATCCGTTCACGGCGGCGAACAAGGCGTGCGAAAAGCTGCGCGAGAAGGTCGACGTGCTGATCGGCATCTACCACGGCGGGCTTGAAAAGGACGTCGCGACGGGGAAGCGCCTGAGCGACACCGACGAGAACATCGCCTGCCGGTTGTGCGAGGAGCTGGATTTCGATCTGCTCCTCACGGGCCACCAGCACGTGCCCATGGCGAACATCAATTATCCCGGCAGTCGCGCCGAGCAAGTGAATATTCCCTCGGCTTGTCCGCGGCAAGCCAACCCGACGCATATCGTCCAGACGCCGTGCAACGCGACGCGGTATGTGAAAGTGACGTTGGGGGAGGACGGCAAATTCTCGTCCGCGCTCGTGACGCCCGCCGTACCCGCGACGCGGAAGCCGTGGCAGCGGAGACTGTTTTCGGATTTGAACGCGTGGCTCGACCGGCCCATCGGGCATCTTTCCCGCGCGCTCAGGCCCGGGGAGAAGCTTGAGATGGCGCTTTTCGGCACGCCCATCGCAGACTTTTACAACATGGTGCAGATTGCGGCCAGCGGCGCGGACGTTTCCTGCACGTCGCTCGGCAACGAGCTGCGCGGGTTTTCTCAAAAAGACGTGACCGTGCGCGACGTAGTGGCAAGCTATACATACTCCAATACGCTGGTGGTTCTGGAGGTCACGGGCGCGGTCATTCGGCAGGCGCTCGAACAATGCGCACGGTATTTCGACGCCTCGGGAGGCGCGGTCCGGATCGCCGAATCCTTCCTCCGGCCCAAGGAGGCGCACTACAATTACGACTACTTCTACGGCATCGCCTACGAGTTCGATTTGCGGAATCCCGACGGCAGCCGCGTGACGAGGCTCGAAAAGGACGGTTGCGCCCTTTCGGACGGCGACCGCCTCACCCTCGTCATGAATAACTACCGCGCGACGGGCGCGGGGGACTTCGATTTTTACAAGGGCCTCCCGCGCCTCCGGGAGATCCAGACCGAGGTGAGCGAACTCATCCTCAACTACCTTTCCGAGCGGGATGTGGCCGAGATTCCGGACGCGCGGCCCTATCGAACAATCCTGCCCTAGAGAGTCCGCGCGCTATTTGAGGGATCGATCCCCGCGCGCGACCCGGGCGAGCCACACGGCTGCGACGGCCTCCGCCGCCACGAAGCCGAGTCCCAGTAAGAGCGGCAGGGACCGGTTCATTCCCGAAAGCAGTCCGGCGAGCCACGTGACCGGCGCGCTGACGAACAGGATTCCGGCGGTCATCATGCTGTTGATTCGCGCCCGCTCCTCTTGCGGGATGTAGACCGAGATCAGGGATTCGACGTACGGCCCGAGCATCGCGAGCGCGAACGCGTCGCAGGCGGCCGACAGGAACACGACCCATGCGGCCCCGCGCGTGAGCGCCAGTAAGGCAAGCGGAAGCGCGAGCGCGAGACCCTTCGCCGCGATACCCGACAGGAGCGGCGCGCGGACGCGCGATAGATTGACGCGTGGCGAGATCAAAAGGTATACCGCCAGCGTGGCGACCGATTTGACGGGCGGGAGCGCGGAGAACGCGGCGGCGCTGAGTCCGTACTTCTCAGTCACAAACAGCGGCCAGAAGCTGGCGCGCACCGCGTCGTCGCAGTTCAGCAGAAGGGCAAGCGCCGCGCATAAGAGCAGCCGCTTCGTTCCGAGCGCCGAAACGAGGGCGCCGAAGCCCCCGAACGCGAGTGCGAACAGGGGGCGTCCCCGGCACTCCGCGATTCGCGCCCTGCCAATAGTGCTTTCGCCTGACGCACGGTATTGGACGACGAATTTGACCGTCATCAGAAGAAGCGCCAGCGCATACAGCGCGCGCATGGTGGGCGGGAGCGTAAAGCGGGCGATGAAGATGCCCGCAACCGGCGAGAGGAGCCCCGCCGCCAGCCCCGTGATGCTCAGAATCGTGAATATGCTGACAAGCTTGTCGTCATCCCCGTCCTCGACGATCATGCAGCTGAAGCTGTTCCCCGTCACGCGCCACATGCCGTTGAGCGCGGCGGCCAAGGCGAAGAGGGGGAAGCTCCGCGCCGTCGCCCAGAGGGCGCAGGGGATTGTCCAGCTCAAAAGCCCGTAGATCAGCATCGATTTTCGGCGGCCGATTTTATCGACGATCGCTCCGGACAAAAGCGCCCACGCGAATTGGGCGGCGAGGCTCAGCGCGGCGACCGCGCCGATCTCGGCATCCGTGAGGCCGACGGCGGACATGTAAAGGGATGCGAAGGGAAGGAAAAGTTGATACGGAATCGCCCACAGGGGTTCAGTCAACACGCACGCCCTCTGATTGCCCCGGAGGGAGCGCAGCGAGCGCCACAGCGCGAATATTGCTTTCATCGTATTCTCCTTTTATGATTGGATGGCATCAGCTCCTTTCAAAACCGCTCGACCGGCTCCGCGCGCGAAGGTGGCGCTTCGCGCAATGTCCGCATGAATCGGAGTAAACCTGCATTCCGGCATGGCGGCACCGCCCCTTTCATCATCGGTTAACGTGGCCATTATACGCGATCCCCGGCCCGGTTGTCCAGTCGGATTTCCCGCGTCCCCGAAGTTTGCCGCGCGGGGGACGGAATGCGCTTTTTTTGTATCGCTTATAAGTAGCGCGTCGACCAGCGGACACTCGTCCCCCTCGATCTCCCCAAAACATGCATCCATCACGACGACGCGTCCGTCTCGGCGGGAAAAAGGGTGTTCTACGAAGCTGAGGGCATAAAAAACCGCCGG
Source organism: Bacillota bacterium (assembly GCA_023444095.1). Taxonomy (GTDB): domain Bacteria; phylum Bacillota; class Clostridia; order Christensenellales; family Aristaeellaceae; genus RUG11247. The sequence goes on along the minus strand of JAEZRP010000040.1, from coordinate 31,619 downwards.
ACGGCTTCCCGTCCGGCGATTCCCTTGCCCCTATCCGCGGATCTTCTCGTAATTCTCGGCCACCCTGTTCCAGTCGACCACCTCGAAAAACGCCTTCACATAGTCGGCGCGCAGGTTCCTGTACTTGAGGTAGTACGCATGCTCCCATACGTCGATGCCGAAAATCGGCCGCCACGCGCCCTCCGTTTCGGTGATCGGGTTGTCCTGATTGGGCGTCGCCATGATCTTCAGATCGCCCTTCCGGTCGGTCGCGAGCCACGCCCAACCGGAGCCGAACTGCCCCGCAGCCGCCTTCGAAATCTTCTCCCTGAATTCCGCGAAGGACCCGAAGGCTTCCCGGATCTTCTCCGCGAGCGCGCCCGTCGGCTCTCCGCCCGCGCCAGGGGCGATGTGGCCGAAGTAGAGGTTGTGGTTGAAAAAGCCGCCGCCGTTATTGCGCACGACGGTACGGACCTCCTCCGGAACAGACTTCAGCCCGGCCAGAAGTTCCTCGATCGTCTTTCCGGCGAGCCCCGCCTTCTCCACCGCTTCGTTCAGGTTCTTTGTGTAGGCTGCGTGGTGCTTCGTATAGTGGGTCTCCATGGTCGCCGCGTCGATGTGCGGCTCAAGCGCGTGAAACGCGTAATTCAATTTGATCTGCTCAAACATGATATCGCTCCTTTCGGGCGTTTGGTTTTACTAACGTTCCCTTGCCCCTAATATACCCATGAATCCGGTGGACGAATCAGCCGCAATTTTGGTTCATTTCGCCTGCGCGACGTGTGGTATAATGTGGGAAAGGGAGGGGAATGGGATGGAAAACACGCTTGGAGTGCGGATTCTATCGCTGCCGAAGTGCCGGATGGTCACATCAGGCATGGAGACGGGCGCGCCGTTTGAGCCGGGGAGCAAGCTCATGCAGTTCAGCGAGTGGTTCTCAAAGATCGACAGTTCGGACAGATTCATGCCGGGTGACTTTCTGTGGTACGACGAGGACAAGCCGGGCATGGAGTGGTGGTACGTCCATTCCGAGGGGATGGACGTGGCGGGATACGACGTGATCGACTATGCGGGCGGGCTGTACGCCGCCGCGATTTCCGTGGACGAGCACGAGACCGACGGGACGCGCGTGTACATGGAAATCAAGGAATGGATTGCGGATCACGGCTTTGAGTCGGACGAGCGGCCCGGTCACAGGACGATGTTCCACATTCCGACGCCGCCGGAGGCAAAAAAGGCCATGGGCTTCAATCAGCTCGACATATTCGTGCCGATCAAGGTCAAGGAGGGGAAAGCGTGAACAGGATCATTGAAAACGTGCCGCGCGTCGCGCAGTTCCTGGACGTCGGTTCGTTGCTCACCCCGTATATCGGTTCCCTGTGGGCGGCGCTTCACGGAATGGGACGGCCGCGCCCGTACGCGGACATCCTGGCGATGTGCGGCGCGGGCAACCGGCTCGTGTGGCGGCCGGGCAGGTGGGACGGCGGCAGCGTGGACATCCTCTCCTGCGAGGAGGATGCGTTCGCGCCGCACAGGCGCGCGCTCGGGGCGCTGGGGCTTTCGGGGGCGTTCCGGCTCGCGAAGCCCATTGCGGGCATGGAAGGGCCGTTCGTCTCGGAGGACGAGGCGCGCACGGAGATTGTGAAGTCCCTGGACGCGGGCGCACCGGTGATCGCCATGGGCATCATCGGACCGCCGGAGTGCTGCGTGGTGTTCGGCTACGAAGGCGACGGCGAGAAACTCCTCGGCTGGAACTACTTTCAGACGAGCGAGGGCTTCGCGGAGGACAAGCCCTTTGAAAAGGCCGGATGGTTCGGGGGAATGATCGGCTATATACTGCTTTCCGAGGCCGGACCCGCGCCGTCCGAGCGGGAGAACGCGCTCGTTGCCGCCCGCGCCATCGTCGAGAACGCCGTCCGCGCGGATGTGCGCGGCGGGAAGATCGGACTTGCGGCATGGGAGGCGATGCTCGACACGCTCGAGCACGCGTCGTTTGACGACTGCATCCGCGTGCCGCTCGTGGAGCCGGGCGGGGAGTGGGACGACGACGTATGGGAAAAGACGGTTCAGGGCAGGTTCTACACCTACTGCGACGCGCTTTGCCAGATCCACGAGCGCGGCGTGGCGATCCCCTACTGGGAGAAGGTGCGGGCGGACAACCCGGACTGGGCCGGACCGATCGGAGAGGCGATCGACGCGTGGCGCGCGTGCGCGGCGTACGGCGGGTTTCTGTGGAACCACCTTACCATGGACGATGCGGGCTACCGCAAGTTCGCCGATCCCGCGATCCGAAAGATCCTCGCCGACGAGGGTCGCCGGTCGATGGAGCTCGACCGGAAGGCGGTCGAGGCAATCGGGAAGCTGCTCGGCTGAGGCAAGACAGGGAGGAACGGGCGCCGGACGGGCGCCCGTTTTGCTGCGCCATATGAATACTTGGTGGGAACGTGGTCGCTTCCCATCGAAAATAACCATGATGTCGATCTGGCGGACATCGTCGAGGCATCCGATCCGCATGAGCATCTGTCGCTCGGAATGAGCGAAGGTCACCATGCGTTGTACAAAGAACGCTGTCCTGCGGCGCGGAAGTCGACGCTGGCGCGGGGTTGACGGGCTGTGACCTGCCTTCGGGGCCATCCGCGCGGCGAAAACGCCATAGCAAATTGCCCGATCCTGTGCTATACTGAGACGAAATCAGCGGGAGGGAACAAAATGGAGAAGCAAGTGGCATTGTCGCTCATCCGGGCGCTTTCGGACGCGCCGGGCGCTTCGGGGTTCGAGGACGAGGTCGTAAATGTATTGCGCGCGTCCGTCGCGGGCCTCGGCGACGCGTCCGAGGACAAAATGCGGAATTTCTATCTGGAGCGGCGGGGAAACGCGGCGAACAGGCCCGTGGTGCAGCTCGACGCGCACACGGACGAGGTGTCCTTCATCGTGCAGGCCGTAAAGCCCAACGGCACGCTGCGGTTCTTGCAGCTGGGGCGCTGGGTGCCCGCGGGCGTCGCGGCGCACCGCGTGCTCGTGCGGAACGCGCGGGGGGCGTACATCCCCGGGGTCATCGCCACCACGCCGCCGCACCACGCGAGTGCGGCTGAAAAAGACGCCGCGCCGAACGTGGAGGAAATGACGATCGACGTCGGCGCGTCCTCCCGCGAGGAGGCGATCGACGATTTCGGCATCCGCATCGGCGAGCCCGTCGTTCCGGACGTCAAATTCGAGTATGACGAGGCGCACGATCTGATGATCGGCAAGGCGTTCGACTGCCGGCTCGGCTGCGCGGCCATCACGGAGACGCTCCGCGTGCTGGACGGCGAGAACCTCCATGTGAACCTCGTCGGCGCGTGGGCCACGCAGGAAGAGGTCGGCACGCGCGGCGCGGCGGTGACTTCCCGGCGCGTCAAGCCCGACATCGCCATCGTGTTCGAGGGCTGTCCGGCGGACGACACCGTCGCGGAGCCGTACATGGTCCAGACCGCGATCAAGAAGGGCCCGATGCTCCGTTACATCGATGCGCGCATGATCACCCATCCCCGGTTCCAAAGGTACGCGCTCGATATGGGCGAGAAACTTGGCATACCGGTGCAGTCGAGCGTGCGCAGCGGCGGCTCGACCAACGGCGCGCCCATCCACCTTTCGAACATGGGCGTCCCCTGCATCGTAATCGGGCTTCCCACGCGTTACATTCACACGCATTACGGCATCGCGTCCTTCGCCGACTTTGAAAACGCCGTGAAGCTCGCGGCCGCCGTTATCAAATCCCTCGACGGGGATGTGCTCGCAGGATTCTAGGACAAATTACAAAAATCCCCCGGCATGCGTTCCGGGGGATTTTTCTGTCAGACGACCTCGAGCGAATCCTTGTCCGGGAGCTTCGGGAAGGGAGAGGTCGGCAGCGTCTGATACCAGTAGGCCACGGACGCGATGTCGTCCTGAAGCGGCAGGTAGCGCCCGCCCTCGCGCCAGCCGAGCGCCTGGATCGTCACGCGCAGGTCGGAATCGAAGTGGATGGGATCGGCGATGTGCCAGCGATACATGCCGAAGCGGAACTGGCTTTTGTAGAGCCGATTCGGCTCGATGACCTGAATGCCCGTGTACGGTGTGCAGAACGGAACGTAGCGGTCGTGCGTCACCGGGTCCTCGAAGTCGTAGGAGCCGCAGAAGTAGTCCTCGGTGCCTGTGCCGCAGATGGTGGGATATTCCCCGTCGCCGTCCATGAAGAATTTGATCTCGCCTTCGCCCCACCAGTTGTTGCTGTTGACGCCCCACGCCATGTAGGTGCCGACGTACTGGCCCTTGCCCCGGATGCCGTCGACGATGGTGTAGACCTCCTTGTAGGGGAGGGGGTTCACGCGCCTGAACTGCGCGTGGAAGTACGCGACCTCCTCCGGCAGTTCCGTGAGGGCGTAGGTCACCTGATAGAACATGATCATGTCCTCGTCGGCGATGTTCTCGAGGGTCATGCGGCAGCTCTTTTGGAAGGGCATCTGCCAATAGCAGTTAAAGGCGCTGCCGGGGTTGACGCACACCGCGAGCGAGTTGATCTGCATGTACTCGTTCCAGCCCATGCAGAAAAAATCGCCCACCGGGCATTCGACGGAGGGGGTTTCCTGTCCGTCCCAGTAGACGCGCAGGATGGTGTTGCGCCACCTCTTGGTCGGGGTCATCCAGATGTGGTTGATGACGCCCGGGCCCTCGATGTTCGCCATTTCGAATGTGGACTTCGCCTCGATCCTGACGCAGGGGTTGACCTTCCAGCCGGCGCCGAGATCGCGCGCCGCGCTCTTCGAGATGCCCTCCTCGAGCGAGCACTTGCCGCCCTCACCCTTGGCGCCCGTATAATTCTCCGGGCTGATAGAGCGCGTCCGGACGTTGCCGACGCGGTAGAGGCTTGAAAGATCCATCATAGAGATCATTCCTTTCTCACCTTAAATCGTGATCCGCTTGCGACACATTATATATGGGTAAATGTTTCCGGTCAAGCGAAATCACAAAGTGAGGTCTCATTCCGCGAGGATCGCGCGACCCGGAATCCAGATGTACTTTTCGCCCGTGATGTCGTAGGGATAACCGTCGAGGGGCTTCCCTTCCCCGAGGAGCATCGCCAGTTCGAAGGCCGCGTTTCCCTGGTCGGCGGCATTATTGAGCACGGTACCCAGAAGCGTACCCTGCGCGAGCGCCTCGAGCGCCTGGCGCGTCGCGTCCACGCCCACGATCGGCATGGACTGTCCGTTGGAGAAAAAGCCCGCCGCCTTCAGCGCATCGATGGCGCCGAGCGCCATGTCGTCGTTGTTCGAGATCACGCATTCGATCTTGTCTCCGTATTCGTTGAGGAAGGTTGCCATGGCCTCCTGTCCCTGCACGCGCTCCCAGCGCGCATCCTCCTCCGCGAGCTTCTCGAGCGCGAGCCCGGCGTCCTCGAGCGCCTTGATCGAGTAAAGCGTGCGGATCTCCGCGTCCTGATGGCCCAGCTGGCCCTTGAGAAGAACGTACTGGATCACCCCGTCTCCGTTCCTGTCCGCGGCGGGATTGGCAAGGAAAGAATCGGCCACGATCTGCCCGCACAGCGTTCCGAGTTCCTTGGGGTCGGTGCCGACGTAGTAAGCCCCGTCGTAGAGGCAAAGATCCTCGTAGAGCGGCTCGCGGTTGATGAACACGATGGGCTTTTCGTACTTCATGGCGAGCCCGATGAGGTATACCGCGCTCGTACGATCCACAGCGTTCACGATCACGGCGTCGACGCCCGCCTCGAGCTGGGCTTCGAGCTGCGCGTTCTGGGTGTTCTGGTTGTTCGCGGCGTTCAGGACCGTGAGCGCCGCCTCGCCGTCCGCCCGGTCCTCCACCTGCGAGATGACGGATGCGATGAATGTATCCTGCGTGTTGTACGCGAGGAAGGCGATCCTTGGCTGCTCGGCGCGCGCGGCGGGCATGAGCGCCAGAATCAGGCATGCCAGGAAAGCAATCCTTTTCATTCCGTCGCCTCCTTCACTGAATCAGCGGATAGACGATGCCGACGTTCTCCGGGAGGTACATCGTCCCGGGCGTCACGAGCTTCGCGGGCACGTAGATCGTGCCCTTCCCGCTCGCGAGCGCGGCCTCCAGCGCGCGGTATCCCATGGCGTAGGGGCGGGGGAGAAGCATGCCGTCGATCATTCCCGTCTCGAGGTCCTCCGCGCGCGTTTCGCCCGTGTCCACCCCGAAGAGCGGGATGTCAGCCGTGCGCGCCATGGCGGCGCGCGTCGCCTCGGCTGTGAGTGCAATGATGCAGTCGCCGGGGCGCGCGTTCTCCGTGCTGACGCCGTCCTCTGCAAGCGTTTCGCCGTTCCATACATTCGCAAACGCGGCGGCGAGCGCGGCGTTTTCTCCGGCGAGAAGCGCGCGGTCGCACCCGGCGGCGCGGGCGGCGTCGGCCAGCGCGCGCGCGTCTGTTTCCAAATCCGACAGGACCGCGCGGTCGCCCTCGCTCCCAAGCAGCGTGACGGAGCCGATGTCCGCCGCGCGCAGCGCGGAAAGCGCGTCTTTGGTCAACTTCCCGTCTTCGCAGTACACGATGGCTGCTTCCATGCCGTCCTCCGCGAGCTCGGCGATCCGATCCTCGAGCCCGTCCACGCCGATGATCTCGATCGCGAGCGCGGCGCTCAGGTTCTCGGCGGCGTCCTGCGCGCCCTGCTTGAGCTGCATGTAGAAAGTGCCCGTCTCGTTCGCGGCGAGCAGCGCGACGCGCGCGGGCGCGCCCGCGTCTCCGCCGTCGGGCGGCCGGTGGAGCGTCGTGAACATGAGGGCGGCCGCGCCCGCGAGGCAGACGAGGGAGAGGCAGAGAAACTTCTTCATTGCTCCGCCACCTCCATTTCGCGCGGCAGCCGGATGAGCACCGTCGTTCCCTCCTCCTCCACCGAGCGGACGGTCAGCCCGTACTCGCTCCCGCAGGTGAGCTGGATGCGCTCGTGGACGTTTCGGAGCCCGATGCCGCTCCTGCCCGGGGGCATGGTGAAGAGGCGTTCCACCTGTTCGGCCGACATCCCGACCCCGTCGTCCTCCACAGAGAACATGAGCGCGTCGCCTTCCCCGTAGGCGCGCACGCGGATGACGAGCGCGTCGTCCGAGGTCTGGTCGAAGCCGTGGTTGATGGCGTTTTCGACGAGCGGCTGTATGATGAGCTTGATCGTGCGCGCTTCCCGCACGGCCTCTTCCATTTCGATCTCGTAGGTGAATTTCTCCTTAAAGCGCATCTTCTGGATGATGAGGTAGTTGCGCACATGCTCGAGCTCCTCGCGCACGGTGATGACGTTTTTCCCCTTGCTGATCGAGATGCGGAAAAGCCGCGCGAGCGCGGAGACCATGGTGATCGCCTCCCGGCTCTTGCCGCGCTCCTCCATCCAGATGATGGAATCGAGGGTGTTGTAGAGAAAGTGCGGGTTGATCTGCGCCTGCAGTGCGTTGAGTTCGTAAAGCCGCTTCTTCTCCTGCTCCTCGACCACCTGATCCATCAGCGCGCGGATGCGCGCGAGCATGTGGTTGAACGCGACCGATACCGCGCGGATCTCCGTAAAGCCCCGCGCGCCGATGGTGACCGAGAGATCGCCCGCCTCCACCTTTTGCATGTTGTGCTCGAGGTTCAGGATCGGCCGCGTGACCGAGTAGGCGATGACGGACGCGGGAATGAGCGAGATCAGCGCCGCGCACAGGATGACGACCGTGATGATTTCCCGGATGTCCGAAAGGAGGTACGTGATCTCGTCGAGGTACGCCACGCCCACCATGCGCCAGCGCGTGCCGGAGAGCGATTCGATGATGAGCGTGCGCGCCCGCCCGCCGAATCTGTCGCTCGTTACGCCGATCACCTTGTCGACCGCCGCCGCCACGTCCTCTTCCGCGAGGCCGTTGTCGAGCATCTTGATGCGCGGGTGGAAGATGATCTCGTCGTTTTCGTCGAGTATGTAGAGGTATCCGCTCGCGGCGAGGCGCGTGCCCTCGATGAGCTCCGCGAACGCGCCATAGCGCACGTCCATGAGAAGCACGCCCGTCCTCTGCGCGCCGTCCACACCATAATAGTAGATGGCCCGCGCGAGCGAGATTACGAAATTGCGCTGCGCGCCGAAGAGGTGCTGCACATGCGGGGTCGAGAAGTAGGTCGACGCGCCCTGCCAGGAGAGCGCCTTTTCGAACCACTCCTCCCGCGCGATGGTCGCGGGCGCCTCGTTCAGCGTGCCGCCCGTCACATAGATGGAAGAGCCGTCCGAGCGGAGCACCGCCACTGCGGTGATGTCCGAGTTGCTCTTTTTCAGGTAATCGAGGTCGCGCTTCCATTGATCGTCGCCCGCCCCGAGCGCGTCTGAGATGGACGCGGCGGTAAAGTTAAGCGTCGAAAGGAGCCCGTTTACGAAGATGTCGACGCTGCCCGCCGACTGGAGCACCGTCTCCTCCGTGCGGTCGATGGCGTTCTCGGTGAGGATCTGGGACGTGCGGGGCAGAAGCGCGAGCAGCATGAACCCCAGAAGCATCACGATGCACAGCGTGAAAGACAGAAAAAGAACCGTGCTCAGGCTGTAGCTCCCCTTCGCGAACCAGCGCATTCAGGCATCCCTCCGCTTTCGCGCCTGCGAGGGCGATAAGCCGAAATGCTTTTTGAACGCGTAGCTGAAGTAACTCGGATCGGGGATGCCCACGGCCTCGGCGACTTCCGCCGTCCTCACCAGCTCGACGGCAAGCATGGTCATCGCCCGATCCATCCGAAGGTCCGTCAGGTACTGGTGGAACGTCTTTTTCGTCTCCTTTTTGAAGAGTACGCTGAAGTAGCTGGTCGAGATGTGGAGCCTCTGGCAGACGGTCTCGATGGACATGTCTGCGCGCCCAAAGTCGCTCAAAAGGATCTCGATCGCCTGATTGACCAGCCGTTGGCTGCTCGAGACGCGGCTCTCGCCGATCTCCGCGATGATCGAGGCGCAATAGTCGGCGAGGAGCGCCTTGGCCCGGGCAGGCGGCGGGCACTTCATGAGCGCGTCGAGCGTCTTTTCGAAGTCGTAGGGCTCGTCCTCGACGGTCGCGAGGCCGCGCGCCATGTGCATGATGGTCACGCACACGTCCATCATATACGTCCGGTAGATGCGCGGCGTGGGGCGTGCGCCCGCGAGATCGTCCACCAGATGATCGATGATGCGGCCCGCCTCCCGCGCGTCGCAGGTCTTGAGCGCGTTCGAGAGCGCGCGCAACGACTGCTGGTCGGGGACGACCTCGCCCCGACCGCGGTCGTCGAGGTCGGTGGCGCAAAGGACCTGATCGCTCGAAAGGATCGACGACTGGTCGAGCGCGGAGAATGCCTGCCGCGCGCAGAGGCCCAGCTGCGAGAGTCTCTCGCACGGCGCGCCCACGCCGACGAGCGCCTTGGCGGAAAGATAGTGCTCGATGTTCCGCTGCGCGCGCTCGAGCGCGGAGAGCGCGCCCGAAAATGCTTCGTCCGTGCCGTCCGGCAGGAGGAAAAGGATCGCGAGCGCATCGTTATAATGGAAAATGTGGGCCCTGTGGGTCTTCAAGAGCACGTCCTGCACGATGTTTCGGATCGCGACGCGCAAGAGCTCCGGGTCGTCGATCGCGCCCTTTCCGTCTCCCGCGACGCGCATGAGCGCGAGTACGTACCGGGGGGCCTCGAGCTCGATGGAATAGCGACGCGCGGACTGGAGGGCGGTTTCGACGCCCATGCCCCCGGAGACAAGGGAGGATAGGAGCATCTCCCGCAGGAGCGGGAGGCTCGCCTGAAAGTTCTGTTTGAGCGATGTGAGGTCGCGCCGCGCGTTGAACTCCTCGTCGAGGGTCGTTCGCACGTTTAAGAGAATCTTCGTAAACTCGACCGACGAGATGGGCTTCAGAAGATAGCGCATGCTGTTCAGTTCGATGGCCTGCCGCGCATACTCGAAGTCGTCGTAGCCCGAGAGGATGATGAAGCGCGCGGTGGGCAGCCGCTTTTTGATTTCCCGGCACATGGTGAGCCCGTCCATCATGGGCATGCGGATGTCCGTGATGATCACGTCCGGCGACAGGCTCTCGACCAGCTGCAGCGCCTCGATCCCGTTCTTCGCCTCGCCGACCACGGCGAAGCCCAGATCCTCGAAGCGGATGATTTCCTGAAGCCCTTCCCGGATATCCGATTCATCGTCAACAAGCATCAATTTGTACATCCATTTTCTCCCCCAATGTCGAATATATTATCCCAGAACGCACACTGTTTTGCAACAAAGGGAGATTAAATTCAAAGGTTTTCGATCGTTTTCAATCGGAAAATCAATTTCATGTTACGTTGCCGAAGGCTATAATATAGAAAGTGCGGTATGCATATCGCAAATTGTATGTAAAAAGGAGTCGATCCCATGAAAAAGCTGATCTCGGTCTTCCTGGTTTTGGCCATGATGGTCGGCGTAGGCGCCACCGCGTTCGCGGAGGGCGACACGTACGTCTTCTGGTACACCTTCAGCGATGTCTATCTTTCCTCCGTGCGCGCTGCGCTCGACACCGCGCTTGAGGGCGCGGGCATTGCCTACGTCGATCAGGACGCCAACGCGACCCAGCAGACCCAGACCGATCAGATTTCGACCGCCATCGCAAGCGGCGCGAACCTTCTGGTCGTGAATATCTGTGAAACCGGCGCGGACGGGATCGCGCAGAACGTCGTCGACAACGCGAAGAACGCGGGCATCCCGCTGATCTTCTTCAACCGCTCCGTTTCCCAGGACGTGGTTCAGAGCTATGACAAGGCCGTGTTCGTTGGCACCAACTACGAGCAGGCCGGCATCATGCAGGGCCAGATGATCGGCGAGTACGTGCTTGCCAACTACGATGCGCTGGATCTCAACGGCGACGGCGTCATCTCCTACGTCATGTTCAAGGGCGACGAGTCCAACCAGGAAGCCATCGCGCGCACCAAGTACGGCGTTGAAGATGCGGACAAGGTTCTGACCGCGGCCGGCAAGCCCGCGCTGTCCTTCTATGACGAGTCCAACACCAACAAGTACCTCGTCGATCAGAACGGCACCTGGTCCAACCAGGCCTCCTTCGAGTACATGCAGACCATCCTGGCGCAGTACAACGAAGCCAACGGCAACATGGTTGAGCTGGTCATCTGCAACAACGACGACATGGCGCTGGGCGCCGTGAACGCCCTCACCAATGCCGGCTACAACACCGGCGTCGAAGGCGACAAGGTGATCCCGGTGTTCGGCGTGGACGCGACCGATACCGCCAAGGAACTCATCGCCACCGGCCGCATGACCGGCACAATCAAGCAGGACGCAGAAGGCATGGCGGACGCCATCGCCACCATCGCGACCAACCTGCTCGCGGGCACCGATCCCTTCACCAACCTGAACGCCGCTTATGAAGTGGTGGATGGCTGGAAGGTCAACATCCCCTACGCCGTGTACACTGGCGAAGCCCAATAATACACGCGGATAACCGGGGGAGGGGTGCAAACTCCTCCCCTTCTCCAACGGGCGACGGCCCGAGGCAACGGGAAACCGTTGCTTGGGGCGGTCGCACCGCTGCGACACAAGTTTTGTTGAAAAGGGGGACCCAATATGGAAGGCAGGCCGACGCTCTTGCGGATGGAAGGCATCACCAAGAGCTTTCCGGGCGTAAAGGCACTGGACAACGTGAGCTTGACCGTCAAGGCGGGCACCGTGCATGCCCTCATGGGGGAAAACGGCGCGGGCAAGTCCACGCTCATGAAGTGCCTGTTTGGAATCTACAACAAGGACGAGGGGCACATCTACCTCGAGGATCGCGAGATCAACTTCCGCTCCTCCCGGGAGGCGCTGGACAACGGCGTCGCCATGGTGCATCAGGAGCTCAACCAGGCGCTCAAGCGCAGCGTCATGGACAACATTTGGCTCGGGCGTTATCCCAAGATGGGAAAGGGCATGCCCTTCGTCTCGGAGAAGAAGATGCTCGAGGACACCCGCAAGGTGTTTGCGGAGCTGGACATCGACGTGAATCCCAAGACCATCATGTCCACCATGCCCGTCTCCCAGCGGCAGATGGTGGAGATCGCCAAGGCCGTGTCCTTTAACGCCAAGGTCATCGTGTTCGACGAGCCCACCAGCTCGCTCACCGAGACCGAGGTCGAGCACCTGTTCAAGATCATCCACATGCTGCGTTCCCGCGGCTGCGGCATCGTCTATATCTCCCACAAGATGGAGGAGATCCTGCGCATCTCGGACGAGGTGACCATCATGCGCGACGGCCAATGGGTTTCGACCCGCCCGGCGATGGAACTCACCATGAACGAGATCATCCGGCTGATGGTAGGGCGCGAGCTCACGAACCGCTTCCCGCCCAAGGAATACGTGGTTCAGGACGAAAGCGTGCTAAAAGTCGAAGGAATTTCCTCCGAATATTCCGACTTGCGGGACGTCTCCTTCGAGCTCAAAAAGGGCGAGATTCTGGGCGTCGCGGGCTTGGATGGATCGGGGCGCACGGAGCTTCTGGAAAACATCTTCGGCATCTCCACTCGAAAGTCGGGCGCGCTTTATAAGGATGGCAGGAAGATATCAAACCGCTCGCCCAAGGACGCAATCGCAAACGGCTTTGCGATGGTGACGGAGGAGCGGCGCGCGTCGGGCATCTTCAACATCCTGTCGATCCGCGAGAACACCGTGATCTCCAGTCTCAAAAAATATGTGAAGTACCACCTGTACCTGAGCAACAAGGCGATGGCGGAAAAGACCGCCTGGTCGATCGATGCCATGCGCATCAAGACGCCCAGCCAGTCCACCAAGATCCGCTCGCTCTCGGGCGGCAACCAGCAGAAGGTCATCTTCGGGCGATGGATCCTCAACGACCCGGACATCTTCCTTCTGGACGAGCCCACGCGCGGCATCGACGTGGGCGCGAAGTACGAAATCTATCAGCTGATCATGAACATGGCGCGGGAAGGCAAGTCCATCATCATGGTGTCTTCCGAAATGCCGGAGCTCCTGGGCGTATGCAGCCGCATCCTGGTGATGTCGGGCGGCAGGCTCGCGGGCGAGGTGGACGCGAATCACACGACGCAGGAAGAGATCATGACTCTGGCTGCCAAATACGCGTAAGGGGGGAGCGGGATACCATGTTAGGAGCCAAAATCGCCGCGAGGAAGAACGCCATAGTGAGAAAGGTCAACGAGTTCAAAGCGCTCTCGACGAAGGATAAGTGGAAGTTTATCGCCAACTGGGTGCTGGATCACGCCATGATCCTCATCATCATTTTGATGGTCTTCTACATCTATCAGCAGAAGCCCTCGTTTCTCGGTTGGGCCTCTGTCCTCAATATTGTCTCTCTGACGGCGGCGCGCCTTCCCATGGCGTTGGGCATCGCGGGCGCGATCATCTTGACGGGTACCGACCTGTCCGCCGGGCGCATCGTAGGACTTACCGCGTTCGTATCGGCGATCCTGCTGCAGAAGTCGGGCGTGATCGGCAAGTTTTTCGAGGGAATCGGCCCGCAGCCGCTGGTGCTGGTGATCCTTCTGGCCATGGCGATCGGCGGCCTGATTGGGCTTGTGAACGGCTTCTGCGTCGCCAGGTTCAAGCTCCACCCGTTTATTGTGACGTTGTCCACCCAGCTCATCATCTACGGCACCTACTTGACGCTCTCGGGCGCGCAGCAGATTTCGAGCCTTGATACCAGCTACACTACCAACTTTGTGACCCACTCCATGTTCCGCATCGGCACCACTCCGGTTATGACCTACGTGGCCTTCGCAGCCGTCGCGACCGTCATCATGTGGTTCATATGGAATAAGACTACCTTCGGCAAGAACATGTTCGCGGTGGGCTCCAATGAGGAAGCTGCGCGCGTGTCCGGCGTGAACGTCACGCTCACCATCATCGGCGTATTTGCTCTGGCTGGCGTGACCTACGGCTACACCGGCTTTATTGAGGCCGCGCGTCTGGGCGCATCCACCGGCTCTCTGGGCCTCAACTACGAGCTGGACGCCATCGCGGCGTGCGTCATCGGCGGCGTGTCCTTTGTGGGCGGCATCGGCAAGATCTCCGGCGTCATCGTGGGCGTGGTGCTCATGCAGCTCATCCTCAGCGGCATGACGTTCCTGGGAATCAGCGGAAACACCACCTATATCATCAAAGGTACCGTGATCCTGGTCGCCTGCGCCATCGACATGCGCAAGTACCTCGTCAAAAAGTAGTTTTCCTTCCTCCCCCCGGCGGGTTCGCGAACGCGGACCCGCCTTTTTGCGTCCAAAGAAGGTACATCATGTTAATTTTTTCGTTTCCGAAAAATTTCGGGGTTCTGAGGTGTGTATGAGGCGAAAGGGGGGAGAGGCGTGGAGATAGAGCGCGAGGAGGGACGCGCGCAGGATGTCGTGACGAGCTATGCGAAGAGCCTCGTCCGGCTGGCGTTTACCTACGTCAAGAACGAACAGGACGCGGAGGACGTGGTGCAGGAGGTGTTTCTCGCGTGGCTGCGCGCGGCGAAATCGTTTTCCGGGGCGGAGCACGAGAAGGCGTGGCTGATCCGCGCGACGATCAACCGCTGCAGGAATCTCGTCCGGAGCCGCTGGTTTCGCGGGCGGCACCCGCTGACGGACGGTCTTTTTAGGCTCGAACCGAAGGAAAGCGCCCTCGTCGAGGCCGTGCTGGAACTGGACGAAAAGTATCGGTTGCCCATTCACCTTCACTACTACGAGGGCTACGGGATCGCGGAGATCGCCGCGATGCTCGGCGAGAAGCCCGCGACCATCGGTACGCGCCTCGCGCGAGGGCGCGAGAGATTGAGGCAGAAGATCGGAGGAATGCCGGATGAGGAATAACGCCTACAAAAAAGCCATGGACAAAATCCCGATGCGCGCGGACTTCGAAGCGGAGACCGCGGCGCTTCTGAAGCAAAAGGGCGCGAAAAGGCCGCGCTTTCCAAGGAGGGCGCGCCTTGCGACCGCCGGGCTCGCCGCCTGTGTGGCGCTCGCCATCGGCGTGCCGGCGATTCTGAATCGCGTCGTGCCTGCGGCCTCGAAATCCGACGCGTCCAATGCCCTCGTATTGGATGCGGCCGAGAGCACTTCCGAACCCCTTCCGGATTCCGAGGGCTTCGCCGCCTTCGCGCCGGTTCCTGTGCAGGATTCCAATGCCGAGGAATACGCGTACATCCGGGAGAATGGGTTCCGGTCCGTTCTGACGAGCCCTCTTTCGACCTTCGCGGCGGACGTGGACACCGCCTCCTACGCGAACGTCCGTCGGATGCTGCTCGCGGGCGAGACGGTTCCGAAGGACGCCGTGCGCATCGAGGAGATGATCAACTACTTCAACTACGACTACCCGGAGCCGGAGGGTGGCGCGCCGTTCTCCGTCACGACGCAGATCGCGCCGTGCCCGTGGAACGCGGACGCGAAGCTCCTGCTCGTGGGGCTTCAGGCGAAGGGGATCGACGAATCCGAGCGCCCGAATTCGAACCTGGTGTTTCTGATCGACGTATCGGGCTCCATGGACAGCCCGGACAAACTGCGGCTCGCGCAGTGCGCGTTCCTGCTTTTGACTGACGAACTCCGGGCTGGCGACCGGGTCTCCATCGTGACCTACGCGGGTACGGAGAGCGTGGTTCTCGAGGGCGCGGACGTCGAGGACAAGGCGGAGATCATGTCCGCCATCGAGGGGCTGTTCGCGGGCGGGTCCACGGCGGGCGGCGCGGGCATCGTGACCGCGTACGAGATCGCCGAGAAGTACTTCATCGAGGGCGGCAACAATCGCGTCATTCTTGCGACGGACGGCGACCTCAACGTTGGTATCACTAGCGAGGGGGAGCTCACCCGGCTCATCGAGGAAAAGCGGGAGACGGGCGTGTATCTCTCTGTCATGGGCTTTGGAACCGGGAACCTCAAGGACAACAAGCTCGAGGCGTTGGCCGACAATGGAAACGGCAACTACGCCTACATCGACAGCCTGCTAGAAGCAAAAAAAGTGCTCGTGGAGGAGCTGGGCGCTACGTTTTTCACCGTCGCAAAGGACGTGAAGCTCCAGATCGAGTTCAACCCCGAACGCGTCGCGAGCTATCGCCAGATCGGCTACGAGAACCGCGCGCTCGCAGACGAGGACTTCGCCGACGATGCGGTGGACGGAGGGGAGATCGGCGCGGGCCACCGCGTGACGGTGCTCTACGAGATCGTCGAGGCGACGGGCGAAGGGGAGAGCGGGCTCAAGTACCAAACGGGCGGGACGACCGGAAGCGACGAATACCTGACCGTGTCCGTGCGCGCGAAGGCGCCGGACGGCGACGAAAGCGAGCTCTACGAGTACCCTGTGGGCGAGGAGAGCGCGCATGACGAGATGCCGGACGGCATGAAATTCGCGGCGGCGGTCGCCGAGGTAGGCATGCTGCTGCGCGGTTCGGAATACGCGGGCACGGCGAGTTACGAAAGCGCGCTGGCGCTTCTTGAGAGCGTCGCGGGCACGCGGGATGATCCTTATCAGGACGAGTTCGCGTATCTGGTGCGCAGACTCGCGCGGGCGGCGGAGTGACGCCGCTGCGCCGCCGTTCGGCGCGAAGGGCATGCGAAAAGCGGGCGGCTTCGAGCCGCCCGCTCGGCTGATATGTGCAGGTCCTTTCTTCCGGATTTGGGCGAAGTTCGCTCGGCGCAGTGTACCCGCGATTTCAGCTCCGAAGATGACGCTATGCCTTTCCCCGTGAAACACGCGCGATGCCAGAATCTCGCCGATGAGCGGTCGGGGTACAGAAGGCGCACGTTGCGCGTCAGAAGGCGACGGCGGGTTCTATCTTCAGAAACCGTTGGGGCAATCCTTTTTTGTGGAAATCTGTTCTTTGTACCGGCAACTCTGGCGCAGCGGGCAGCTTTGTGCTATGATAGACGCGACAAGGAATGTCCGGCGCGGGGCCTCCGCCCGGGCTTTTTCATAAGGAGGGTTCGGCATGGCGACCGCAATCTACAACGGGAAAATCTACCTCGGCCGGGACAGGTTCTGCAAGGCGGTTTTGATCGTGGACGGCGCGATCAGGCTCGTCGGGACGGACGCGGAAGTGCGGGCCGCCGCGCCCGCCGGGTGCGAAATGATCGACGCGGGTGGGCGCACGGTCATTCCGGGCATCAACGATTCGCACATGCACCTCATGAACGTCGGGTTCTCGCTCTCCCTGTGCGATATGAACGGCGCGCGTTCGATCCCGGAGGTTGTCGAGAGGGGCCGGAAATTCCTCGCGGAGAACCCGTCCGCGCGCGAGGGGTTTCTGTGCTGCGGCTACAATCAGGACTACTTCGGGGACGAGAGGCGGCTTCTGACGCGAAGCGACCTCGACCGCATTTCGGAAGGCGTTCCCGTGGTTGTGAAGCGCGTATGCGGCCACACCGTCTCGGCGAATTCCGCCGCGCTCATAAAGGCCGGGATCACATCCGCGACGTTGCCCGCCGAGGGCGGCGAGATCGGCATCGGCCCGGACGGGGAACCAAACGGGATCTTCAGCGAGAGCGCCATCGACCAGATCATGTCGATCTTTCCGGAACCCTCCTTCGCGCGTCGGGAGGAGATGATGCGACGCGCCATGGCGTACGCCGTCTCGGTCGGGCTCACGTCCGTTCAGTCGAACGACGCGTACGAGGCCGACGCGGGTGAGCACTTCCGTTTGATGAAAAAGCTGTGCGACGAGGGCAATCTGCTTTTGCGTTACCGGCACCAGACGACGTTTACTGACGAGAAACTCCTTGAAAACTACCTCGCGACGGAGAAAGGCGACCCGTGGTACGCGGGCAAGCCCGTGGCGCTCGGGCCTCTGAAGCTCTTCAAGGATGGCTCGCTCGGGGCGCGCACCGCGCTCATGCGGAAGGACTACGCGGACGCGCCGGGGACGCGCGGCGTGGAGGTGCTCTCACCCACGCGCTTTTCCGCATTGTGCCAAATCGCGGCGCGGGGCGGCATGCAGGTCGTGACTCACGCCATCGGGGACGCTGCCATCGAGGAGACGATTTCCCACTAC
Source organism: Bacillota bacterium (assembly GCA_023444095.1). Taxonomy (GTDB): domain Bacteria; phylum Bacillota; class Clostridia; order Christensenellales; family Aristaeellaceae; genus RUG11247. The sequence goes on along the minus strand of JAEZRP010000040.1, from coordinate 13,685 downwards.
AAGGATGTAAACGGCGGCGGGAACAACGAGTTGCGCCACGGCGTCGTCCACTACCAGATCACGGACCATGAGACGCACGCGCGCATGGCGAAGGCGGGCATTCTGGCATTCGTCCAGCCGATCTTCCTCCACTATGATTTGCACATCGTGGAGGATCGCGTCGGAAAGGCGCTCGCCGCGACCTCGTACGCGTTTCGTACGCTCGACAGGCTGGGCGTGCCCGTCTCCTACGGCTCGGACGCGCCGGTCGAGGACCCGAACCCTTTCCGGGGCCTCTACTGCGCCGTCGCGCGCAAGGACCTTTCCGGCGACCCGGCGGACGGTTTCCACCCCGAGGAGTGCGTGGATATTTGCGACGCCGTCGACCGCTACACGATCGGGAGCGCCTATGCAGAGTTCCAGGAAAATACAAAGGGCCGCATCGCGCCCGGCTACCTCGCCGACCTCATCGTGCTCGACCGCGACATCTTCACCGTCCCGGTGGAGGAAATTCCTGGGACGAAGGTGGATCTGACCATGGTCGGCGGGAAGATCGTCTTTCGGAGGTGACAGATGGACGTCTGGTTTGAAAACAAGTACATGGAAACCGACAAGATGGTGCTGGAGTATTCCGCGAAGGTCGGTTGCAGCAAAGCCATTCTTTTCCGTATGATTCTGGCGTTTGTCTCTCTGCTTGCGCTTGCGTATTTTCTGAGGATCAGGAGCACCGATCTGGCAGTCTACGCGGCGTTCCTTACGCTTTATTGGCTGGGATGCGCTGTGGCGGCGCCATACCTGACGCTTCGCCGGGTAAAGAAAAACAATCGCGCCCTTTTTGACGGGAAGACCTATGAGGAGATCGTCCGGTTCGGCGACAACATCGCGATTTCAAAAGGTACCTCCTCGATGGTGCTGGAGTATTCGCAAATCATCCGAATGATCAGGTTGAAGCACTCAATCGCTTTGAAGTTTGGAAAGAATATCTCCATTCTGCTCGACCCCGCAGGCTTCACCGTGGGCGATCCGGGTCAATTTGAGGGGTTCATCCGGGAAAGGTGCGAGAATCTCAAGTGAAGGAGCGAGGGCCAAAAGCGAACGCGGCGGCTCGGCTTTGGGCTCCGAGCCGCCGACGGACCCAACAGAGGAATACGCGTCCGGCATGCGTTTCCTAAGGGCGTCAGCCCTTGAGCGGAGTCCGGGACTAGGACCCGGCGTCTCCCCCGCGCCCCTCCTGTGCGCTTCTGTTCCGCTTGCGACACACGGCGGCATCCCATTCGGCGCGTTCCTCGTCGGTTTCGAGGGCGAGCCGGGGCACGGGCGCGGGGCGGTCGTCCTTGCCGAGGCCGACCATGACGAGGTAGGCGCGGTTGATGCGCACCTTTTCGCCGGAGAGCTTTTCGACGTAGGTGTCGACGCGCACCTCCATGGAGGTGGTTCCGACGTGGGTGATGCGCCCGTCGAGCACGATGGTGTCGCCCAGGTACGCCGGGGCGAGGAACTCGAGCCGGTCGATGGTGGCGGTGGTGACGTTCATGCCCGCGTGCCTGCGCGCCACGACGCCCGCGACGACGTCGATCCATTCCATTAGCCGTCCGCCGAACAGCCGCCCCTCGCTGTTGATGTGCTCGTACATCAGAATGTGAACCTGCTCGGTTCTCGAATTCGAAACTTTTTTGATGATTTCCGCCATACGGCCCTCCGGTTTTTTTCGATCTACGCTATTTTACCATGCCGGGCGCGCGCCCGCAACGGCATAAGCGGCGCGCGCCTGCAGAAAACTAGAGCCGAGGTGATTCTATGCCGGATTTATTCGATCCTTCCGAGATGCCCATCGGCCTCGGCATGGCCTTCGCGGAGAACGTCGACGCCATGAACCGCTTTTCTGCCATGTCAAGGCCCGACCAGCAGGCGGTGGTCGCGAAGGCGCACAACATCAAGTCCAGGGAGGAAATGCACGCCTACGTGCGGTCGCTTGTCCCCTGACCCCCGAAATCCCTTCGAAAGCGCCCGTCTGCGGGCGCTTTGCCTTTCCCGGCATGTTTAACACTTACGCAACGCTTATAAATAACAACATGGTGTTATAATAAATGGAAAACTGATTCCGGGAGATGTGAACATGACAAAAGTAAATATCATATCGGGCTTTCTGGGCGCGGGAAAGACCACGCTCATCAAGAAGCTTCTGGCAGGCGGCGCGTTTGAAGGCGAAAAGCTGGTGCTGCTTGAGAACGAATACGGCGAGGTCGGCGTGGACGGCGCGTTCATGAAAAACACCGGCATTGAGATTACGGAACTCAACTCCGGCTGCATCTGCTGCACGCTCGCGGGCGACTTCCACGACGCGCTCCTGGACCTCATCGACAAATATCATCCCGATCGCGTCATCATCGAGCCCTCCGGCGTCGGAAAGCTTTCCGAGGTCAGAAACGCCATCGCCGCGCTGGCGCATGAGGTAGAGGGTATCTCGCTCGAAGCGTGTGCCACCGTGTGCGACGTCAACCGCGCCCGCGTCTACGCGCGCAATTTCGGCGAGTTCTTCACGGATCAGATCGAATCCGCCGAGTGTGTCGTGCTCTCGCGCACCCAGATGACGACCCCCGACAAGCTTGAAAAGACGATCGAGCTCGTCCGCTCCATCCATCCGGAGGCGCGCATCGTCACGACGCCCTGGGAGGAACTGGACGCGAAGACGCTCCTCAATGCCGTCACCGCCGAAAAACCCCTTGTGGATGACTTCGACGATGATCACTGCGATTGTGGCCACGAGCACGGAGAGGGCTGTCACTGCGGTCATGAGCACCATCACCACGAGCACGAACATGAGCACGAGCACGAACATGAACGCGAGCATCACGGCCACGACCACCACGACCACGATCATCACCACCATGGCCACGACGCGGATGAAGTGTTCGAGTCGATCGGCGTCGAGACCGCGAAGGCGTTTTCTGAGGCAGAAATCAAGTCCGCGCTCGACGCGCTGCACGACGTGGACCGCTTCGGCTCGGTTCTTCGCGCGAAGGGTGTCGTGAAGCTCGAAGACGGCGCATGGGCGCACTTTGACTATGTGCCGGGCGCGGGCGAGATCCGGCGCGGCGAGCCCGACTATACGGGCCGGCTGTGCGTGATCGGCGTGGGGCTCGACGGCGCGGCGCTGAAGGGGCTGTTTGGGCTGTGACGAGGAAAGAAGGCGTTCCGGTCTACATCATCACCGGATTTCTGGATGCGGGGAAGACCAAGTTCATCGGCGAAATGCTCGGGGACAAGGGCTTTTCCGAGGGTGAGCGCACGCTGATTCTGCGCTGCGAAGAGGGCGAGGAGGAGTACGATCCCGCGCTTCTCAAAACGGCGAACGCCATGGTGCGCGATCTCGAATCCCCCGACGAGATGGATGAAAAGCTGATGGAGCTTGACAGGGAGCTGCTTCCCGAGCGGATCATATTCGAATATAATTCCACGTGGACGATGGAGCGACTGTACGGTTCGCCCAAGCCCGACCAGTGGGAGCTTGCGCAGATCGTGACCGTCATCGACGCCACGACGTTTGAGATGTACCTTCAGAACATGCGCGATTTCATGACCGACGGAATCAAGGAAGCCGACCTCATCCTGTTTAACCGCACGACGGAAAAGACGCCGAAGGGCAAGTACCGACGCACGGCGAGGGCATTAAATAACAGCGCGCGCGTGTATTTCGAGAATCCCGACGGCACAACCGACGACGGCGTGGAAAACGAGGACCTGCCCTACGACATGGCGACCGATCCGATCGCCATCCCGGACGAGATGTTCGGCATCTGGTACCTCGACGCCATGGAGCATCCGGCGCGCTACGACGGGAAGAACCTGAAGTTCCGGGTTCAGGCCGCGTACATGAAGGGCATGCCAAACAAGACCTACATCGCGTCCCGCCAGGCGATGACCTGCTGCGCGGACGACATCGGCGGCATCGGCTTCGTTTGCAAGACCGAGAACACGCTGCCCACGCGCGGAAAATACTACGAGGTGGTCGCCAGGGCCGAGAAGGCCATGAGTCCCATCCACGGGCGCGAGGCGATCATCCTCATCCAGAAGAGTATCAAGGCCGCCGATAAGCCGAAGGATGAAGTGGTTTATTTTAACTGAGGAGTGTTGACATATGGATTTTAAGGCCGCCATCGCGCGGGAGATATTGAAGGCGCTGCCCGATTCCCCCGTCGCGGAGACGGAAATCGCGGCGTGGCTCGAGGTGCCGCCGGACACGAAGCTGGGGGACTACGCGTTCCCCTGCTTCAAGCTTTCGAAGGCGCTTCACAAATCTCCCGTCCAGATTGCCGACCAGCTCGCTTCCTCGATTTCCGCCGATTTCATTGGGAAGATTGAGTCCGTGAAGGGCTATCTCAACTTCTTCATCGACCGGGCGACCTACGCGCGGGAGATCCTGACCGCCGTCATCGAAGCGGGCGAGAATTACGGCGCGGACGACTCCGGAAGCGGGAAGACCGTCGTGATCGATTATTCGTCCATCAACATCGCGAAGCGGTTCCACATCGGCCACCTCTCGACCACCATGATCGGGGCGTCGCTCTACCGGCTTTACAAACGCTTCGGCTGGCGCGCCGTGGGCGTCAATCATCTGGGCGACTGGGGCACCCAGTTCGGCAAGATGATCGCCGCCTACAAGCGCTGGGGCGACCGCGCGACCGTCGAAGAAGGCGGCGTGGACGAGATGGTGAAGCTCTACGTGCGCTTCAACGACGAGGCGAAAACCGACCCGGCGCTCAACGATGAGGGCCGCGCGTGGTTCAAGGCCATCGAGGACGGGAATCCCGAAGCGTTGGAAATTTTTAATTGGTTCAAGGACGTGACGCTCAAGGACGCCGAGCGGGTGTACGACATCCTCGGCGTGACATTCGATTCCTACGCGGGCGAGAGCTTCTACAACGACAAGATGGGTCCCGTCGTCGAGGAGCTGCGCGAGAAGGGGCTTCTGAAGCTCGATCAGGGCGCGCAGATCGTGGATCTCAAGGACTGGGGCATGCCGCCCGCGATCATCATTAAATCGGACGGCGCGACCATCTACGTCACCCGAGACCTCGCCGCCGCGAAGTACCGGCACGAGACGTACGACTTCACGAAGGCGCTCTATGTGGTCGCCTACCAGCAGGACCTGCACTTCCGCCAGCTTTTCAAGGTGATGGAGCTTCTGGGCTGGGATTGGGCGGCGGGTTGCGAGCACGTGAATTTCGGCATGGTCTCCTACGAGGGGCAGACGCTCTCCACCCGCGAGGGACGGATCGTGTACCTCGAGGACCTTCTCAATATCTCCGTCGAGAAGGCGCGCGCGATCATCGAAGAAAAGAGCCCCGAACTCGACAACAAGGATGAGGTGGCGCGCCAGATCGGCGTAGGCGCGGTGATCTTCTTCGCGCTCTACAACAATCGCATCAAGGACATCGACTTTTACTGGGATCGGGCGCTCAACTTCGAGGGCGAGACCGGCCCCTACGTCATGTACACCCACGCGCGCTGCGCGTCGGTGCTCCGCAAGGCCGAGGGCATGGGCGGGGGAGCGCCCGACTATTCCGCGCTCTCTGATCCCGAGGCGCAGGACGTCGTCCGCCTGATCGAGCGGTTCCCGGCGGTCCTGCGCGCCGTGATCGAGAAATCGGAGCCCTCCATGATCACGCGCTTCTCAGTCGACCTCGCCCAGGCATTCAACAAGTTCTATTACGAGCATAAGATCCTGGACGACGATCCCGGCGCGCGCGACGCCCGGCTCCTGCTTACCCGGGCCGTCAAGTCCGTCATCCGCGAGGCACTCTTCCTCATCAGCATCGAGGCGCCGGAGAGGATGTGACGGGATGGCGGCAGCGGGCTCAGCCCCCTGCACCTCCGCCACAGGGCCACCGGCCCTTTGGAAACCCATACTGAGTTGTAATAGATCATTGTTCATCGTCGCCCCGGAGGTCCAAACTCCAGGGCGACGAGTCTGTATTTTGGCCGATCGCCCTCGTTCGGTCGTCCGGGGCTGGATCCCTGGGCGACCGACGGACGATGGGATTTCCTTCCCGGCATGGGTTTGGGCGTTAGTCCGCGGCGTTTCCCTCGTCCCCCGCAATCCTGCGGGCGAAGTCGTCGAGGTAGGCTTCGACGTCGACGTTCTCGAAGTTCGCGGGATCGCCGAGGTAGCCCTGCGGGGAGAGTTCGTGGATGTGCCCGCCAAACAGCCAGTCCATGGCGCGCTCGTCCGGAAGCCGGACGGGCGGAAGGGATTTCGCGAGCTCTGTTTTGATAAGCTCCGGGTGGTATCTGGATACGATGGCGGTCTCGACGTCGCCCGCGTGGACGTCGGGAATTTCGGACGCGCCGAAGGCCGAGGCGGACGGCGGAACGACGAGAAGGAAGTCCTCCCCTCCCGTCAGGCCGAAGGGCGCGAGTCGCGCGGCATCGAAGCAGAAGCGAGCCCGGATGTCTCCGCGCTCGTTCGCCGCCCGGAAGGCGTCCATGACGGCGAGCGCGTTTTCGATGTCTCCGTGCGCGCAGACGCCCAGAGCCTCCCGGAAGCCGAACTCCGCGAGGGAGGAAAGGATGTCCCCAAGCATCGCTGCGACCGTCTCCCGGCGCGGCGCGAACGAGCCGATGAAGCCCCGGTTCGCCTGACAGATGCCCCAATGAAAGGACGGCGCGACGACGCAGGGGAGTCCCCGTCGCTCGAATTCCGCTCGGATGCGCATGCACTCGACGCGCGCGACGAGCGCGTCCGTCGAAAGCGGCAGGTGCGGCCCGTGCTCCTCGATGACGCCGAGGGGCAAAAGGACGCGAGCACCCCGATCGGCCGCTTCCTTCAATTCCACCCAGTTCATTTCCGCGATCGTTTTTCCGTACAATTCGTTCATTTCGTTATCCTCGTTCCGCGCGATGCAAAATCAGGTCCGCAAGTTCCCGAATCGAGGGGCGATATCCCTCCGTGGTGTCGACGTGATAGGTTGGCACGTCGAGCCGGGGCTCGTCGTAGGGACCGGGCTTCACGTCCATGCCCTTGCGCGCCATGTCGACGCCCTTGTCGCCGTGGAAGTATTCCCTAAGCGGATTGTCCAAGCCGCGCCGAACGAACCGCGCGAACGCCGCCTCGTCCCCCGGCGCGCAGATCAGAAGGGATACGTTCGCCCTGTCGAGGAACGGCTGGAGCATGGGCGCCCAGATTTGATGTTGAAAGGCAGCTTCCGCAATGACAGAGACGTTATTTTGGATGAGATTATCGAGGATTCCGAAGAAGATATTCGTCGCGGTTCCGTTTGTCTCGGGGGGGAGCGCGTCGTGCCGCTTCCCGAAGGTGTGCACATAACCCTCCTTGATCTGGTCGCGGCTGACCACCGGCATGAAAATTTCGTCTCCCAGCTTCCGCGCGAACGTCGTCTTTCCGGCCCCCGGCCTGCCCGTGACCACAAGGAGATAAGGTTTCGGCATTTCAATCACTCCCATGTCTTTTGTCCTTCCATTATAAAGAATTCACATGCGCGAAACAAGCAAAGCCGACTTAAGTTTCCGATTCCCCGATAGAAAACGAGGCGGCCGGGGCTTGACCCCCGACCGCCGAAGGACAATGCATCATTTTCCCCCTGGAGTCCGGGGAGCGGTGCCATTGAATCCGCGTTCTCCCGCCTCCCGACCCGGCATAGTCTTGCAGGGGGGAGGGGGTTCCATGAGGCGGGAGATACAGATTCGCGTGGTCGACGCGGCGGAGTATATCGCCAAGACGGGAGCGACGGTCCGCGCCTGCGCCCGGAAGTTTGGCGTAAGCAAATCGACGGTGCACAAGGACATGCGCGTGCGGCTGCCGCTGGTCGACAAGACGCTCGCGCGGGAGGTGGACCGGGTGCTGGGCTTCAACCGCGCGGAACGGCACCTGCGCGGCGGGCAGGCGACGCGGATGAAATATCGTGCGCGGCGCGGGAGGAGCGCCGAGGCGTAGGCGCGCTTTTCTTCCGTACCCGTGTGTGGTATAATGAGAGGGAGCTTTTCTTTGGGGGTAATACATATGCGTTGGGATACCGGCATAGACCTCGGCACGGCGAACGTGCGGATGGCGGACGTGGGCGAGGGACTCAAGCTGGACGAGGCGTCGCTCGTTGCTGTGCGGGAGGATGGATCGGCGGCGTATGCGGGCGAGAACGCCTGGCGGCTCTTGGGGCGCGCGCCGAAAGGACTGAGTGTCGAATCTCCGCTGCGCGACGGCGTGCCGGAATCGTCGCTCTACACCCAGCGCATCTTTCAGTGGTTGTTCAAAAGGGGCGAGATGGAGAGGCGTCGCAGGCATGCGGTGCTCGTTTCCTGCGCGCCGTTCGCGCGCCCGGCCTACCGCGAGGCGCTGATGCAGTCCGCGCTCGACGCGGGCGCGACGGACGTGGCGCTCGTGCGCTCGGACGCCATGAGCGCGCTGGGCAGCGGCGTCGACCTCATGGGCCCTCAGGCGACGCTCCTTGTCGACGTCGGCGCGGGCAAGATGACGGCGACGCTCTTTTCCATGGGCCGCGAGGCGGCGTTCGGCTACCTTCCCTACGGCATGAACCGGATCAACGAGCGCATCATGGCGGCGCTGCGCGCGGACTACGGGTTCGCGGTCGGCTTCCGCACGGCGGAGGACATCAAGCTCGCGCTCGCCTCCGCGCACCCCGTCGATCTTTCCGAGATGAAGGCCCGCGCCGCGGGCCTAGACGTGTTTGCGCGCGCGCCGCGCCTTGTTGAAATTTCCCCCGAAATGATCCTGAATCTCTGCGTCGACCCGCTCAAGGAGCTCATGGGCATGTGTCAGGCGGTGATCGCCAACGCGCCGGAGGAATTGTCCGCCGACCTCAACGACGTGGGGGCGACGCTCGCGGGCGGCGGCGCGCAGCTGCCGGGGCTGGACAAGCTGATCGGCGACCGCCTCGGCATTCCGTGCACCATCGCGGAGTCCCCCGCGCTGTGCGGCATCCGGGGTCTCAACGCGATGCTGCTCGAGCCGGACCGCTACGGCGCGCTCATCTGGCAGCGGATGGCGCTCGCCGCGCGGAGGTAGGCGTGAAGCGCGCGGTCGTCGCGGGCGGGCAAAGGATTGAGTACACGCTCATCCAGGCGCACAGGCGCGACGTTCTCATTCAGGCGCTCGAGGGCGGCGCGACGCGCGTGTACGCGCCCAAGTTCGCGCGCCTTTCCGATGTGGACGAGCTGGTGCGCGGCCACGCGGGGCAGATTCTCTCCATGCGCGAGGCGCTCAGGCCCCGGGTTCTCTCGAATGGAGACAGGGTCATGATCGAGGGCGCGGAGCGTGCGGTCAGGATCGAAAGGGGCCGGGCGCGGGCGGAGATCACCGAGACGGAGGTCGCGATCTTCGTTCCCGACCCCGCCGACTGGGAGGCCGCACGCGCGGTGCTCATCTCCGCGCTCTCCGCGCGGGCGCTCCGACGGATCCGCGAGCGGATCGTCCATTATTTGCCATTCACGGGCGGCCGGCCGGGCCGAATCACCGTGCGCGCGCAGAAATCGCGCTGGGGGAGTTGCTCCTCCAAGCGAAACCTGAGCTTCAACTGGAAGCTGATTCTCGCGCCGCCCGGTTGCCTCGACTATGTGGTGGTGCATGAGCTTTGCCATCTGACCGAATTTAATCATTCGCAGCGATTTTGGAAATTGGTGGAAAGCTGCCAGCCGGACTTTCGTGTTTGGCGCGAATATCTGAAGACCAACGGGCGCGGACTGACTGTATCATAAATATGTTATAATTTCAAAGCCCTTGACGAAACAGATTCGTAATTGTTATAATATATGAAACGCGAAAGATTTGAGGAGGCACGGCCGTGAGAGACTCCGATTATAGGGATCGTTATCAGCGAAAGCTGTCCAAAATGCGCGCCAAGTACCGCAGGCGCGTTGCGCTCGTGTTCATCATGGCGCTGGTGCTTGGTTTTCTGCTCGGCTGGATCATCTTTGGCTGGGTAATGGATCGGCAGTCCGAGGATTCGAGTCAGAATCTCGCGACCCCGACCGCCGAGCCCACGGGGACGGCTGGGCCGACGTGGTTTGACGAAGCCGACGAGACGGCGGAGCCCACGGGGGAGCCGACCGCCGAACCCACGGCGGAGCCCACTGCCGAACCGACCGCGGAAGCGACCGCCGAGTCCACGGACGGGGCGAGCATGAGCGGCTTCATGAGCGACGCGACCGAGGCGCCCACCGAGGAGCCGACGTCCGAACCGACGGTTGAGCCGACCGTGGATGCAACTGCCGAATCGACGGCTGAGCCGACTGCCGAGGCGACCGTGGAGCCGACGATGGAACCGACCGCCGAACCCACGGCGGAGCCCACTGCCGAACCGACCGCCTCGCCCAAGGGGTCGATTGACAACCCGGTCCTGATCGGAGAGCCCTTCTCGTTCACCGCGCAGGTGAACGCCGACGGCACGAAGCGGACCGAGGCGACGGGCGACGCGTTCTACGATCTGCCGGTCACGGTGACGCTCTCGCGCTATCTCCTGCCCGAATACTATGCGCAGACGTACTCGACGCAGTTCCAGATCAAGGGCGACGAGGCGGGCGCACAGCTCGACATCGCGCTGGGCGCGGTCGAGGGCCTCTCGAGCGTCTCGATGCAGGACGCCGTCGTGGTTGTATACGAGGACGCGATCGGCCAGGTCGTTCAGGGCTACAAGTTTACCGACGCCGAGATCGGCGGTGAGTCGCAGTCCATCCTGAATATCGGCGCAAGCGGCACGGTCTACAAGCGCTTCCAGTTCGATCCGGCGGTCGATCTCAAGTATCTGACGCTCACGTACTTCTACGACGCGCAACCGACGACCGTGTACTTCTCCCTGACGGAATCGGCGCTGCCCAAGGAGACCGCGGAGCCGGAGGCAAGCCTCCAGCCCACGCAGTCCACGCAGCCCACACAGGGCGCGACGGGCGACGAGAGCTACACCGTCGGCTCGACGGGCGACGGCGTGAGGCAGCTCCAGCAGAAGCTGATCGACCTGGGTTACCTTTCCGGCAAGCCCGACGGCAAGTTCGGCAACTGGACCGCCGAGGCTGTCAAGGCCGCGCAGAAGACCCTGGGCTTCGAGGAGACGGGCGTCGCGGACGCCGCGTTCCTGGACGCGCTGTATAAGAAATAGGGACGGGCGGGGATTTCCCCGCCTTTCCACTGCAGAGCGACCGATGCGCACTCGGGTTTTCGGGCCGCAAATTCGCACAAAAGCGGCAAAAAACCCTTGACATCCGCGCGGAATCGTGTATAATGTAATTCGTTGCCGACGAAACGGGTCCGTTGGGCAGTCGCCCGGATGCTGGCGTAGCTCAATTGGCAGAGCAGCTGATTTGTAATCAGCAGGTTGCGGGTTCAAGTCCCTTCGCCAGCTCCACCCGGTTTTTCGCATATGGGTAGGTTCCCGAGTGGCCAAAGGGAGCAGACTGTAAATCTGCCGCTGCAAGCTTCGGTGGTTCGAATCCACCCCTGCCCACCAAGTCCTCCCTCAGGACATCCTGAGGGAGGCATTCCGCGGGAATGGCGGAATTGGCAGACGCGCTAGATTCAGGTTCTAGTGAACGCTTGTTCATGCAGGTTCAAGTCCTGTTTCCCGCACCAAACATGAATGCCCGGAATCATTGGATTCTCGGGCATTTTCTATACTTTCAAATAGGCGTTTGACCACAGTTTTGACCACAATTGAAAAGTGAATCGTGCTATATCGCTTTTCTTTCATTAAACGGGATAAGAGGACAAATAATTAAAAAATCAGCTTGAAATTAAAATTGATTGGCGATAGAATAATGCCAATGAAAGTAATGTATACTAAGGATGTGAAAAAATGAATTCAAATAGGGCGCGGGATTATTTTTGAATCAAGGAGGCTATAAGTCCTTTAAGCCAAAGAAACTCCCAGCTGTACTTTTTCGGGCACCCCTCGGCCAGGTCGCCGGGCATTCCTCATGATATCCAACTTGATTCTCACGTGCGCGAGACGGACTGTTTTGTCTAGGACCTCTTCCGGTCCTCCACAGCCCTTAGAAAGTGTATTTTTCATGACCGGGGGCGTAGGCGTCGTGTCTCTCAAGCCCTTGACCACGCCTACAGCCGGCGGCTCAGGGCATCGATAAGGCGGCCGCGGTGGAGCGCCCTTACGTTTGTGCTATACCTTTGCAGATCTGAGCAACTCGGCGTTGAGTGCCTTGTCGCTTGCATCTGGAAGAGGATGCCATGATATGGCGCGTGATATAATGGTATCATAGAATGTGAGCATCATTATTGCTAAGGTACGAGGAGGAAGATTCTATGGCAAAATCACGCACGTCTGCGGCAGTTAAAAACAGGTATGCAGCAAAGGCATATGATCGCATTCAAATCATCGTCCCCAAGGGCCACAAGGCCACCGTACAGGCGGCAGCGGACAAGGAAGGAATCCTCAATGGATTCGTGAATAAGGCTGTGCTGGCGCGCATGGGGCTTGAGGAGTAGCCGGAGGCAGAAGACAAGGAGTAGTAGTCGGAGGTGGGCGAATTGGTCCCGGAGATAGAGGCCCAGTTCATCAATCGTTTTGTAGTGAAAAACCGCCGGCAACGCCTGTTGTTTGAATTGTCCTCGAATCGGCGGGATAACTGCATCGGTCGATTCGCCCACAGAGCGGACGAACACCTGATTGCTGGCTGCATGCATCCATACAATCTGGAGTCAATAGAACAACTTTACAAAGATATGCTGGCTCTCGGGTGCTCAACCTCTGGCGCTCATATCGTGTCTATTTCGAGAAGTCAAGAAAACTCCATGCCGCTCTGGGATGCTCTATCGGATGGTCTCTATATGGGGACAGTAATAATCATCGCAAGCGGTGCCTTTGCCGCCTATTACGAAAGTGAACCGGACTATGCCTCCGAAAAATATCTGATATATTGAGGGCGTACAGGCCCAAGCCGAGAGTAAGGGCGAATCTATCAATGCGATGGTGAACCGCGCCAAATTGGTCGATATGGGGCTTACAGAGTGGCCAGATAGAACAAATGAAATCTAGCTTCATATTCAAGGTACTTAGGTGATGAAATGGAGGGTAATGAAATGAAGTTCTTTTTTTCGAACAGTTCAACAAATTGGAATGTTCAGATTGGGGTTATCGAGAGAAACAAACTTGAAACGAGATTCGGAACCGTGATCTACTTTCAAGGAGAAATACCCGAGCAACCGTCAGCAGAAACATGCCGCATGATCACAGAGAAATGTGTTAAAATGCATAACGAAAAATGTTTGACCGATTATGTGCCGTTTGATGTTACTATTCGCGTAAAAAAAGAACGATTATTCAGTATTATTGGTTCAGAAGAATACGATTTGGTATTTTACTCTTTTGTTGACGATATCTATACCGTAAACGAGACAATGAGGCGGAGATCATGTGGATTTGCCGAGATATCGTTTATGGTCCCCGAGATACAAAAATCCGCAATACAGGCCGCCGCCGATGCTGCAGGAGAATCTATCAACGAATACGCGAACAAGGCTTTGCGCGCCCGTATGGGGCTGCAGGAGTGGCCGGTAATGCATGACAATTAATGATTGGAGATTGCCTGGGCAGGAATTATGAGACCGTCCCGAATTATGTGTAAACCTCGAGGCTGTGGTAGAATAAAACAGCGTGGAGGATAACAAGCATGGGAAAACAGAAGATCACACCGGAACAGTCGGCATTTCGAAAGCAGCTGGGCGA
>JAEZRP010000028.1 GCA_023444095.1 Bacillota bacterium | reverse complement strand
GCCACGAAAAAGTCCTCCGGCCCGGTGGGTTTCACGCTTTGCTTCGCGGAAGTCTCACCTCCCGGTGGGTTATGGGTAGGGGGGGGCGGATCTCTACCGCTCGCTCGCTGGAGACCGCCCGCCCCTCACGCACGAATGCCCGAGATATTCAAGGGGGGGGTTAGGAGCCGAAAAGCAATGAAGTGAAGTGGCAAACTAAAACTGGACACGGAGGGGGCAAAAACTGGACACGCGAAGTGGTATTCTGTAATGAATACAGACGAAGTGGACAGCGGTGTTCAAAAACAGAACGATAGAAGCCAAAAATCGCATGTCCTATCTCTTCGTTGATTGAATTTATCAAAGGTTTATGTACGGCTCGCTTGACTTTGAGGCCGATATAAGTGATGAATGTGATGCCTTTTATAAAGGAAGAAAAAGATTTGGAGGAAGCAAGAAAATGGGTCTTGTAAGGGTCACGGCATATCCTTCAAAGTACGTACACGAGGAGTACATGGATGAGGATGCGTGGGGGGAAGAATCGTCTGTCGGCAAGTTCCGCTTGCGGTTTGACCTGCATAAAGCAGGGAGCAGGTGTTCGGCCAGTGCGGCGCAACGTCAGCGGGAACTGGCCGAGGTGATTGGTACCGCGATGTTCGTGAAGCCTGCCTATGAGCGGAGGGGAGACTGCTACAGCGTGGGCGGCTGGTTCATCCGTGCCCATACCTTTGATACTAGCCTATCCATGGGCAGTGGGTTGTTCGGCATTAATGAATTGGCGAAATATTTGCGCATGCTGGACGCACTCCAGAGCGCAGGCTATGTTCCCGACGAGGAGATCATAATCTGCTTCACGCCGGATGTGTACGACTCGAAGCTTGTTCTGAACCTCTGCAACATCATGGAGGTAAGAAACACATTGATCCGTCAGGCACTGGGATTGAATGATGAGATACGAATCGTCGTCGATGAAGATTTGGCGTTCGGCATACCGCTGAGCGCCTTTTCATTTGAGAAAATCGAGGCTTGCGTTTACCTGCTTCGGCAGGCCAGCCTGGTGGCTGCGAACACCGGCAAGTCGCGCATGAAGCCATGCGACGGGAGCAATCCCAAGTACCAGATGCGGACATGGCTGCTGCGGCTGGGGTTCATCGGCGACCAGTTCGCGCGCCCGCGCCGGACGTTGTTGGACGGGCTTGCCGGCAACTGCGCGTTCTTCTCGGACGATGGGAAAGAAAAGGCCGCCATGAAGCGCAAATCCAAGCGCATGGCGGGTTGATGGAGGTGTGGAGCGTGGAGATTTTTGTGGATGTGATCGTGCGTGAACGTGATGCGGAGGAGATCATTGCCTCGGCCATCGCGGAGCGAAGCGAGGCGGGTGAATACTCTTTACGACGCTTTCTGGATTTATCCATATATCCGGAGCTGATTCTGGTGGACAGTGACGGCAGGCATAGGGTCACAACTATTGATACCCTTCGTGTGCCCGGCAATATCGTGCTTCAAACAGAGAAGGATCGGAGGAGATAACGTGACCGATGACAATAGAAAGCGTGTGGCGGCGTACTGTCGTGTGAGTACACTGCAAGAGGAGCAGGCAGAATCCTATGAAACGCAATGTGCATACTATCGACGGCTGATCGGTGCCGACCCGAATCTGGTCTTGGTGGATGTGTACGGCGATCATGGTGCCTCGGGCTTGAGCACGACCAAGCGTCCGGAGTTTCAGCGGATGATGAAGGACTGTATGGACGGTAAGGTGGACATGATCATGACCAAGTCCGTATCCCGCTTTGCGAGAAATCTAGCAGACTGTGTTAATTGCGTTCGCCAGCTCAAGGAGAAGGGGATCCCCGTCCTTTTTGAGAAGGAAGGATTCAACAGCATGGACGGTGGCTCCGAGTTCATCCTCTCTGTGCTGGCGACCATGGCTCAGGAAGAAGTGAACAACCTCAGCCAAAACATCCGCTGGTCGCTGGAGCATCGAAACGCAAGTGGCAATCCAACCCGCGTAGCGCGATACGGCTATCGGAAGCGGCTGAACGAGAAGGGTGAAAAGGTTTGGCAGATCCACGAGCCGGAAGCGAAGCGTGTTCGTCTTGCCTTCCGTATGGCTGCGCAGGGACAGAGTTACCAGATGATCCTAAACGCGCTTAACAACATGGAAGCCAAACAAGGCTCCGGTGAACGCTGGACACAGGCGAGGCTGTGCGGGATGCTGAAAAGCGAGGCCTATATCGGCGACATCATCACGAACAAGAGCTTCAAGCCCGACTTCCTCTCCAAACGCGTTGTGAGGAACACCGGCCAACGCACCCAGTATTACATCGAGGGGCATCACGAGCCGATCATTGACCGCGAGACCTTTGAGGGGGTGGGCAAGCTGATCAGTCAGAACGCGCTGCGGACAAAGAAAACAGGCAAAACGGGGAAGGGGAAAACAACATGACGACAGGTGTTACGGCTTTGGGGTCTACGACGTTGAGCGCGATCACGCCGGGCGTACAGGTATTGCGGCGCGAACCGCCCGTCCACGTTGAGATCATCCAGCGCAAGCGCGTGGCGGCCTACTGCCGCGTCAGTACGGATCTGGAACAGCAAGCGTCCAGTTTAGAGACGCAGATGCAGTCCTTCCGGGAATTGATCGCCGCGCGCCCCGGATGGGAGCTTATCGATATATATGCCGACCAGGGTTTGACCGGGACCAACGCCTCCCGCCGCGTGGAGTTCCAGCGGATGATTGCGGACTGCGAGGCGGGCAAGATCGATTACATCATCACCAAATCCATCAGTCGCTTCGCCCGCAACACCATGGACTGCCTTCAATATGTGCGGAGGCTCAAGGACATGGGCATTTACGTCTACTTTGACGAAAACCACCTAGATACGGGCAGCAGCTCTTCGGAGATGCTGCTTTCGATTTTAGCAGCTGTCGCCCAGGAAGAGAGCCACAATATCTCTGAAAATATGAAATGGGGGATACGAAAACGCTTTCAAGCGGGGAAACCCAAGTGGGTAAATACCTACGGCTTCATCAAGGGTAAGGATGGCGAGTACCACATCAATGAAGAGCAAGCTAAGGGTGTGCGGCGTATCTTCGAGCTTTATGTTTCAGGGCACTCACTGCCGGAGATCGTACGGATACTGGAGAAGGAAAACATCCCCGCGATGAACGGTGGGAGGTGGTGGCCGAAGTCGCTGGCGACGGTTCTTCACAATGAGAAGTACGTCGGCGACGTGATGATGCAGAAGTGCTACACGGTCGACCACCTGTCCCACAAAAAGGTGAAGAACGACCAGACCATCGTGCCGAGCTATTATGTCCGTGATCATCACGAGGCCATTGTGGACAGAAAGACCTTCGAGCTGGCACAGATGATTCTATCCCTGAAAGACCGGCACAAGGGCTGCGCCCAGTATCCGTACCACGGCTTTCTGATCTGCCCCTTCTGCGGGGAAAGGATGGTGCGCTTTCATCTGCCCGTGAACGGTCATCCCGGCGTGTGGACATGCGGCGGCGCAAAGGAAGGGGCGGCCTGTCCGCCCTACGTGGTGCATGAGAAATACATCGACCGCATCGTGCGGGATGCCTACGAGCGCCTGGATCGGGATGAGCTGATGCAGCTCGCCGCCAGACGGGGCGTGAAGGGCGAGGCGGCAGGGGTTGCGCTGGAATGGCTCAAAAAGCAGCCGCGGCTCAAACACGTCGAGTACGTTTTTTTGGACGCGCTGGTAGAGCAGATTGCCTTCACCCAATGGAGCGTGGCGGTCGTCTCATGGAAGTTCGGAAAGAAAAGCCGGGTGCCGGTGCGTTACGACAAAGCATCCGAGATTCCGAACGTCGAGCTGACCTGTACACAGAACGGTTATATACTGGGCGGTGAGCGGGTTTTCTGCGGCCATCAGGTGATGCGCCGCATCAACCGTACCAAGTCCAGCTGCGAAAAAGCACGCGTTTGGAACAAGCATGGTCGGCCAAGCGATATTAAAAAGGCAGCGGAATCGTGATGGGGGAACCATGGCAGCAAAATTCTAACAGGAGGTTGATCGCATGATCATACGCAAGATAGAAAGCAAGACCGCTCTGCGCAAAAAACGCGTGGCCGCCTATGCTCGCGTGAGCACGGAGGCGGAGGAGCAGCAGGAGAGCCTGCGGACGCAGGTGGAGTATTACGAGACCTTTATCCGCCAGAACCCCATGTGGGAGTACGTTCAGGTTTACGCCGACCCTGGCAGGAGCGGCACCAGCGCAGAGCATCGCCCGCAGTTCCAGAATATGATCGCGGACGCGAAGGCTGGCAAGCTGGACATCCTGCTCGTCAAGTCTATTTCCCGATTCGCCCGCAACGTCGCCGACGCGCAGCGATACGTTCACGAGCTGAAGGCCTGTGAGGTGGAGGTACGCTTTGAGCGCGAGGCGATTTCCTCCTTCGACCCGACCTCCGATATGGTCTTCAGCGTCTTGGCGGCGGTCGCGCAGGAGGAGAGCCGCTCCATCTCCGAGAACGTGAAATGGAGCTACCGGAAACACGCGGAGAAGGGCGTCCGGAACATCGGCAGCAACCGGGTGCTGGGGTACGATACGGACAAGAGCGGGAAGCTCGTGCCGAACGGGGACGCGTGGATTATTCGGCAGGTGTTTGCCGACTATGTGAGTGGCCTGATGCCCGCGCAGATCATAAGGCATCTGGAGGAGACGGGCGCAAAGCGGATGCGCTGCGACAAGCCCTTCGAAATTCCCGTCATCATGAAGATTCTGCGAAACGAACTCTATGTTGGCGACCGGTTGCTGCAAAAGGAAGCGCCGCATCATTACCTGACCAAGCGCCCGGACCCGACCGCTTCATATGCCAGTTATTACATATCAAACGATCATGAGCCGATTGTCGACCGGGAAACATGGGATCGCGCGAAAACGCTGCTTGAACAGCGGAAGGGCGAAAGGGAAGAGGGAGTCCACATCAGGGAGAAGACGCATTTTCTGTATGGGAAAGTGTTCTGCGCGGATTGTGGCGCTCCCTACAGGCGCAGAACGATGACGCGCGGTAAGGAAGCCGTCAAGGCTTGGAACTGCGCCGAACGCCAAAAAGGCAAGCTGGGGAACGGCTGTAAGAACAGCATCATCCGAGAGGATGAACTGCTCAAAGCAATCTCCGAAAAGCTGGGCTGGGCGTGGGTTGATGCAGAGCGCTTTGACGTGGATCGCTTCATGACGATGGTACGGCGCGTGGAGATTGGCGCCGAGGGCGTGGCGGTTGAGCTGGTGGGAGCGGCGTAACACGACAGAAACCCCGCAAGCCGATTTTCCTTCAAGGCTCGGAGTGTATCCGTGGCGTGAAGACAAATCCGTTTGCGGGGAGCTTCGCCTTTAAGGGGCATCGGTCTGGACTTAAATAACTCAACTGTCTACGTAAACAGTTGGCTTAACTTGAGTTTTGTTGGCTTAATCTGCTCGATAGCTGCAAAATTCTAGGAGCTGATTGACTTATAAGTCGAGACTGTTGGGATTCAGCAGGAAATCAAAGATACTCATCACCAGGATGCCATCCTCCGTATACCACGGGGCGGGGGCGTCTTTTACAATGATGATCTTCTTGAAGGAGTCTCCCGTGTTCTTAAGCGGTCGCTGCTCCTGTACCATTTTTTGACTGTCTGGGACGGAAAAAGCGGATTGTACATAATACCGTTTGGATGCTTTGTTACAGATAAAGTCAATCTCCAACTGCTTTCTTATCGCCTTCCCACGATCATTTCTTTCAGTAAATTCCACTACGCCGACATCCACGTTGAACTCGCGAGCACGCAGCTCGTTGAATATAACGTTCTCCATGGTATGCGTCTCTTCCAACTGTCTGAAGTTGATACGCGCGTTTCTAAGACCTATATCCGTATAGTAGTATTTGAGTGGGGTATCGAAGTACGCCTTTCCTTTCACGTCGTATCTCTGTGCCATGGTGATGAGGAACGCGTCGCAGAGGGCGTCAATATACCGTTTTATGGTCTTGTCGCTGATGGTCACGTGCTTAACGCTTTTGAACGTGGCAGACAGCTTTGTCGGGTTTGTCAGCGAACCGATGGAGGAAGCCAGAAAGTTCAGGAGATCCTCTAGCTCTGCCTGGTTACGAAGTCTGTTTCTGCCCATGACATCCCGAATATAGGTTTCCTCGAACAGGCTTTTCAGAAAAGCTATCTTCTCTTCGGGAGTTTTAAGCGTCACAACCGGAGGCAGGCCGCCATAGAGGATGTACTCGTTCCATCCGTCATACTTATGGCCGTTATATGCGGACATAAACTCCGCAAAGGTGAGAGGCGCGATGTGAACCTCGTCGCCCCGTCCGCGAAACTCTGTCAGTACATCCTTGGACAGAAATTTGGCATTACTTCCCGTAACATATAGGTCGATGTTCGAGATTCGCATGAGCCCGTTGAGCACGGACTCGAACTCGTCCAGCATCTGCACCTCATCAAGAAGAACGTAATACGCCTTGTCATCACGAATCAAGTCCTTAATATATGGATAAAAGACGTTCGGGTCACGATACTTTTTGTTCTCAAAAGAATCAAAGGCCATTTCGATAATGTGTGATGCGTCAACGCCCTGCGAGAACAGGTAATTCTTGTACAGCGTAAAAACCAGATACGATTTGCCACACCGACGGATGCCGGTGATGACTTTAATCAGCTGGTTATGCTGTTTGGATATGAGCTTGTTCAAGTAAAAATCGCGCTTAATCTCCATGATCGTTCCTCCTCCGACGGGAATCTGCTACATGATGCGGTTTCTCGTATTTCAAGCATAGCAGAATGAGACGGATTTGTCAAGTGATGGATGACGAAAAAATGCGACAAGATGCGACAATCCGTCATGCGAATCGTTCATATCCAGATTGTAGTTGACATCGTTACAGTTAAGACGCTTTGCGGCAAGCCCCTGTAAGTGGATTGACCTTCTCGGTTCGAGGAAACCCTCGGCGCCAGAAGCGAAATCAGCTTACAGGGGCTTTTTCTGTATCTGCCAATGGTGTACGAAGATCGGGTTACACAGTAAAATAGAGGCTGGAAGGGAGGTGGTTGTCATGTCTATTCTTTGAACAGGGCGATTGGTTATCACGACTACGGGGAGGATGATTCATGGAATACGACGACGGGCAGCGGCGAGCCCGGCAGCGCAAGACTGTCCTGTATGGCGACGAACGCCGAAGACGCATCAGGAATAAGTACCGAAATAAGCAGTACGACGTGACGGTGATTGAGGCGACGCTGGCGGTAGTGCTTCCGGACGAGGAGCCGCAAAAAAAGAAGGTGTGCGCGTACTGCCGAGTCAGTACGGATGACGACGCACAGCTCAGCAGCTATGAGCTGCAGGTGCAGTACTATCAGGAATACATCAATTCGCATCCGGATTGGACGCTGATTGCCATTTTTGCCGACGAGGGTGTCAGTGGCACCAGTACGAAAAAGCGCGAGAGCTTCAAGCAAATGATCCGGGACTGCGAGGCGGGGAAGATCGACTACATCGTCACCAAGTCGATCAGCCGCTTCGCGCGGAACGTTCTGGACTGCCTGACCTACGTTCGGAAGCTAAAGAACCTGCCGCAGCGAGTGGGCGTGTACTTCGAAAAGGAGCGTATGGACACGCTGGACGATAAGAGCGAGTTTACGCTCTCTGTGCTCAGCTCCATCGCGCAGGAAGAATCGCGAAGCATTTCCACCAATATCAACTGGGCGATCAAGCGGCGATTCGAGCGTGGCATCCCGCTCTGCCCGACCAGCATGCTGCTGGGATACGATACGGACGAGGAGGGCGAGATCTTCATCGTCCGCAAGGAAGCCGAGATTGTCCGGATGATCTTTGACCGTTACCTCGCGGGTATGTCGTTCAAGGACATCGCAGATATGCTGAACCAACTGGGGCACAAGACGATTCGGGACAACGCCTGGTCGGATAGCGCTGTGAAAGGGATTCTCTCCAACGAGAAGTATTGCGGCGATGTCGTCAATCAAAAGACCTTTACGCAGGACTATCTGACGCACCGTGCGGTGAAGAATACCGGCCAGCGCGAGAAGTACTATATCCGCGATCATCATGCCGCAATTGTGAGCCGTGAGGTTTATGATGGGGCACGGGTGATGATGGCCACGCGCGGCGGTCGCAGACGGGTGCTGTTCCATCAGAAAAGGTTGTATGCCCAGTCGCGCGGTGTACTGTGTGGATTCGTACCGTTTTCAAAGGGATGGAAGGCGATTGCCTATGGTCGGGTCGTTACGGCCAGCGGCCGGGCAATGGACAAGATTCAAAAGGATAACAAGGAGGAACTACCGATGGCATCAGACATCATGAAGGGCTTTGAGGTCATGGACATCGAAAAGGCGAGCACGCAGGCGGCGATGACCGTCACACAGACCAGGCTGCGTTTCAACAAGGCCACCGCGCACGAGTTGACCTATCCGGAGTATGTGGTGATGAGCCTGAACCCCACGACGCATCAGGTGGCCGTGCAGGGCAGCACGGAAGGCACTCGGAACGCATTCCTTTTCGCGGAGAAGGGTGCCGAGACCCGGTATTCCATCACAGTCAACATCATGGCGCTGTCCAACTCCATCCGGAAGATGATGGGGTGGTGCGATGACGCCGAGTATACGGCGCGCGGCGTGTACTATGCAGCTGCCGACGCGATCATCTTCGAGATGGATACCGCTGTCCGCAGCGAGAAGCGCCATCGTCAGAAGAAAGGTACGGCAGAGCAGAAGGGCACCACGGGGCAAGAGAGCACCACGGAACAGGAGAGCGCGGCTGCACCACAACCGGTCGCCGTCCAGGAGAGCAAAGCAGCCCCCCAGCCAATCGCCGAGGCAGTCATGGAAAAGAAGGAGCGGGAGAAGCAAGACGCTCCGGAACCTGCGCCGGCGAAGCGTAAGCCGGGGAGACCGAAGAAGAATGTCTGAAGAGGAATGATCTGAAAAAGAGTACGTCCCTCTGCCGCCCCCGTTTGGGCGCGCTTTTTCAGGGCATGCTAGTTTGGCGGCGCGGAGCGGTCAGGTGGGTTGCCAGTACTGTCCGATCCGGAGGGATTCATGCTCAAGGCTTGTACCTGCCTGATGAGGAAGGGGCTTCAGATTTAAACGAAGCCCCTTTTACATACACAGCCGAAAGTCCAGGCCTCGAAAAGCGAAGGGTTGTGGCGGTCATTCAGGCCCCTCTTGAGACTCGTCTTTGCCGCCTGCGCATCCAGCCAGCATCTTAACAGAACCTATTGCCATGTCCCATGTGACATCGGAGGCGTAGGAGTATTTCTTGGCGTATTTCTGCCAAAGGTCAATCATTACGGGGCTTTCGAGCGTCATTGCGATAGACTCGTCGGTATCTGCCATCTGCTCAGCGGTGCCGCGCTTTTCAACAGTCTTATCCAGAGCCAACTTGAAAACGCTGCCATCAAAAGGTTGGGTGGTTGTCAAGATATAGATGTCGTAGAAGTCCCTCATGCGGGTGTTGGCTACGCCGCGAGTGACAACGGTCTCAAACTTTTCTGCAAGCACGGACTCCAGGTTGTATGCCATAATGCTGATGGACCTGTCCTCAAACATCAGCTTGAAGCTGTACTCAATTTCCTTCGGCGTGACGGAATCGCCTGTTGTAATGTCAACCTTTAGCGTCTGACGGGTTTTGTCGAAAACCGCTCCAATAGCAATTCTGTACCCAGGATAGTCGGCTTCCTCTCGGATTTCATCAATGCCGCGCAAAGAAAACTCCACGCCGTCATCAACAGGAACCCGGAGGATTTCCTCAACAATTGTGGCTATCTCAGGCGCTGTTAAGGTCTGTCCCTTAATGGTTGCGTCCATATCCATCGTAGTGCGGGTGTCGATACCGACCATCGCCGCGATGAGCATCCCGCCCTTGAGTATGAAGTTGTGCTTGTATTCGGAAATCGCGATGCGCTCCAAGAACCGCTCAAGCATGTAGTTTCGCAGGAGGATTTCAGCTTCCACGTTCGACTTCTTTGATAGGTTGCGGATGAGAGCTTTTAGCTGCGTCGATGTTTTCATAGGAGTACCTCCAAGTAACCTCTTAGCGGTTTTGTCACGCTGAATGTCTCCGCCATCTTCATTAGCGTGTTCAGGTTCTTGTCTTTTCGCCCCGCATAGCGCTTGATTGCGTCGGTTACGACGGCGATGTCCATCTGGTTGCGGCTTCGCAGGCAATCACAGATGGTGCGTTCTAATCCGTAGGCAACGACGGTATGTCCGAACATCGTCGTGAGTACATTCGTTCCGACATCGTGAAGTTCCCGCTTGATGGTGAATACCGTGAAGCCTTCTTCGCGAAGTTTGGCTGTGTTATACCCCGTCGGCACGGTCACCGTGTAGCTGATCGGGTCGCGATCAGTCAGGTCATGCAGGAACAGAGCCGTCTCATGCGAGTAGATGATTTTCGGTCGTCTCAACTGGGCGGTGTACATCCTATCGACGAACTCATCCGGCAGAATATACACACCGAAAGACGCCTTCTCCAAATCGCCCGATCTGACAAGCAGGCGCAGTCGTTCGTTGGAGATTCCCACTTCGTTCGCTTGCGCGGTTGTGACCGTACCACCGTTTTTTGTCAAGATTGATTGTAGTTCTTCCGGCACTGACATGCCACCATCTCCGTTTGACTTTTATGCCCTTATTGTAACCGATACTTGCATAAAAGTCAATAGGCGCAAGACCATATCTATTAGCCCGGATTTGATTTTTGGGTTTATCACCTGTCCTCCATATTGCGAAGGGGTTGTTTTGATGGTGTCTGAGGGCCACGAAGTGTGAAAGATTGAAGTGATCTAAGCGTGACATTTTTGACATCTTTAGGCAAAACGCGGCCAATCTTCCTCCAAACAAATGGACTTCTTAGCGGATTTAAAGGGAGAAGCGGCAGACCTGACTAACTTCCTTTTGTAATTTTCAGGGCAAGATGTTACAAAAGACGAACCGATCTGTTAATCGATCTTCGCGCCAGACCCCGCTTAACTGAATTTCGGACACTTTAGCAGGGTTTTGGGCAAAGATGCGATAACAGATGGAGATTTCAGGTGATTAAATCTCACCGGAAAACGGTCAAGAAGTCCGATGAATAATGCGAATAAATCCCCGACTGAACGTTCACGATGTAGGGGTTAAAACAATGACAAACACAACATATAGTATGTAATATGCTGGTTGGGTACTATATATTGTGGTGATCTCCGATTGAATGTTTGGTTCATTGGAGTGAAATCTAACGTTAGTAAAAGTGCCTTAAATGGAGCTATAGAATCCGCATCAATTAGTGCGATGTGTATAAAATACTTATACTTATCATTCCGCAGGCCTTGTATCTATATCAATGAGCCTGACATTACCGGAATGTTTTACGGGCTCGGTACGATCGATTTGCCCAACGGGGAACGGCAACTTGAGAAAAATTACGACGAAGACAACGCGTCCTGGTATGCGAAGCAAGCACCGGATCACGTCCGGGTATATGTGCCGCTGGACTCTGTAGAGAGTATGGTTTTGAAATGATTGAATGGTGAGGAATGACAGCCGACAGCGCGAAGCAGGCAGTGTGATCTGCCTGTACGATCGGCTCGTGACGCTAAGAGGAAACGACCGAGCGATCCCGGTGAGGTATCTTTAGGCGACCCGATTCATTTTGAGAGGAGTCGGCATAGTGGAAGACAAGCACAGCGTTCCGTTTGAGACGGGTAAAGAGGATCCATTTTTTTACGAAATGCTGGAGGACTTCGCGGTCGGCCGCTGGATGGATGCTCACACGGATATGAGCGTAGCGGTAGCGGAACGGTATACGTTCCGGGAACTCTTTGTGAAAATGACGAAGGATCGGCTGGTGGATACCGGGCTCATGCTGAACGAAGAGACGGAGGATATGCCGATCTGGGGCGCGGACGACCAACCCCGCGAATGGCCCGGCGTGACCGCGCTGCGATCGATGAAGAAAGACGCGCTGGTATCCTACCTGGCCTCAGCCTATGAGCGGGTGCTTCTTTTTCTGCTGCTGCAGTTAGATTTTCCCGACATCGTACGCTTGATGCAAATCGCCGACGAGGATCGCGCGACATTGATCGCCATCGTTCCCGAGGCGGTAGAGGCTGTCGCGAGCAAGGAAGGCCGCGTCGATCTGGGAGAGAAATACTCCGATTTGATTTGCGACGGTCTTCTTGTGCCGCAGCACCTTTGTCGGTTCAGCAATATCCTTTTCTACGGACTGTACTTGCCAGAAGAGGTTAGGACGCTTATCCGCGAACACAGCGCCGAACTGCTGATCGAACGCATGCTGTTGGATATTGTGGACTGTTACGCCCGCGCGGCTGTGAACCTGTACGGCGTCATCGTGATGGATGAATTGCCGAAAATCATCCAGAAGTATGAATCGCGCATTGCAAAGGATGGCGTGACGCGCGGCGCGGTCACGGAGTTGGACTCCCTGATCTCAGACACGAAACGAGAGGGGCTGGAACGTTTCCGGGATCTGACGGATCGGCGCAAGGACATTGCCAACATGCTGAGCAGGATGTCCGCTGAGGAACTGATGGCCCATGTCGAAACGGTGATCGGCGGATATGAGGATTACGAGCTGATTCCGCTGGAACTGGATGGCAAGGAGATGGTGGCCCTCGTCAGCGGCGATCTGATGGAGCGTACGGAAAACGCCGAAGCTCTTTCTGATGCGGTTATTGATTTGCTGGACAGCCAGAAGGGGAAACCGCGCTATTTTCCCGCGACGTATGAGCGCTTCATGGAATATTCCCAGGGCATAGTTAACAACGATGTCCCCGCGACGACGCATCTGAAGCGGCTTTCGAGCTGGCTCGAAAAGAAGCACGGGCAAGAAATTGCCGGTTTAATTCGGCAGGGACTAGAGGATCAGTCAAGCGCCGTCCTCCATCAGAAGTATGAGGACGACGGCGCGGACAACGTTGCACGCGCCGCCAATGAGATCGTCCTCGACCTGTATACCGAGATCGTCTGCGGAACGGGCAACCCGACGAAAGACGGCATGGGCCTCAAGACGCTGGATACCCGATATGACCTCATCATGAGGAGCATAAATGAGGCAAACGAATATCTGACGCTCTGGAGAGAAATCAACTCCAACAGTCGCATGTTCTCCAACAACGGGAACACCCCGCTGGAAATCAAGGCGCAAATGCCTCCGCATGAAGGGCCGACCAAGCTGATCTTTGGCCCGGGCATGCAGGGTACCGACATGCCCCTCGAAATCAAGAAAGTCATCCAAGCCGGCGCGTTCGCCAGGCGGCTTCAAGTAGACGACGATGAAGTGAAGCGCGCGAGCAAAAAGGTCGGCCGGAACGACCCGTGCCCTTGCGGGAGTGGGAAGAAGTTCAAGCATTGCTGCGGGAAGAATCAATGATGAACGGAAAGAACAGAGCGGATGTTCACGTCGGCACGCAGGTGAAGGTCGTGCTGAAAGCCGATCAGCCGACCGGCAGGCTCACCGGGGGCGTCGTCGCGAAGATTTTGACCAAGAGTAGCCACCACCCACACGGCATCAAGGTCATGCTGGAGGATGGGCAGGTCGGGCGGGTAGCCGTGATCGAAGAATCGCAGGATTGATTCGAAGGGGAGGAGCATCACTTCATGAAAATCGTCGTTTTAACAGGCACACCCAAGTCCGAGGGGCTCTCGGTTTCCTGTGTGGCAGCCGCTGTCGCGGGGGCGGAGAAAGCGGGCGCGTCCGTAATAGTTATCGACCTGTGCAAGACGTCCATCGGACGCTGCCAGGTGTGCGGAGACGGTTGGGGCATTTGCAGGAATGAGCACGTCTGCGCGTATGGCGATGACGGATTTGCCGAGGTGTCCAAACAGATCGCGGAAGCGGACGCATTGGTTTTTCCAGACGCCAGTCTATTGGGGCGAAACGAGCGAGGTGCTCAAATCCTTCCTCGACCGGTTTCGCAGGTGCGAGGCGCTAAAGGAGACTACCGCGCTGACAGGCAAAGAGGTGCTGCTGATCGCCGCGCCGGGCGGCACCGGGAACGGGCTTCTGACCTGCCTTCAGCAGATGGAGCGGGCGGTGCAGCACATGCGCGGCCATGTATTCGACTATATCGGCGTCAACCGTTGGAACCAGGAGTACAAGCTGAAGGCGATCGAGGCGGCAGCTGAGGCTCTCGCCTTACAGAGGAGCACGAGATGAAACACATTTACACAACGGCGGGCATGCTGGCGGCGGAAGGCTTCGAGCTTGCACTGCCGCATGAGCACATTTTCACGGAAACCGGAGAAGCGCCTGCGCGGGCATATCGCGACGCGGAGACTGAAGACGTACTTCGCGTGATGAAGCCGCATCTGCTTGCCGCGAAGGAAAAGGGCGTCGGTTTGATCTGCGAGGCAACGCCACTGGGCATCGGCAGGCGCGCGGACATCGTTTCGTTCGTCGCGCGGGGGTGTGGCATGCCGGTCGCGTTGGCCACCGGATTTTATCGGGAGTCCTGGATCACAGATGAGGTGCGCGCTGCCGATGTCGACGAATTGGCCGCGCAGCTGGTCAGCGAACTGGACGACCACATCGAGAGTACCGATGTGCGTGCCGGGTTTATCAAGTTGGGCACGTCGGACGATGGCATGACGGAGACCGAGGAGAAGCTGCTTCGTGCGGCGTGCAGGGCGTCCGAAAAAACAGGTGCCTTGATTTGCAGCCATACGACGAATGGCATGGTGGCGAATCGGGCGCTGGATATTCTCCAAGAAGAGGGCGTTGAGCCTTCTCGGTTCGCGTGGTTTCACGCGTCATCGGAACAGGACGATCAGACGCTCCAGCGCGTCGCGAAACGCGGCTCATACTTGGGTATCGACTACAATCCGGAAACGACGCTGGAACTGCTGCTGCGCCTGATGGACGACGGCTTTGCGCATCGGATCCTTTTGAGCATGGATTCCGGCTGGTACAATCCCCGCTTTGCGAACGGTGGTGACGTGCGCGGATACACGCGCATGATAGACGAGATGTTTCCAAAGCTTCTGGCTGCGGGAGTCGGCGACGGCATGCTTCGGATCATCATCCACGACAATGTCTTTGAAGCCTATGCCCGGCCCTAACGTAAGACATGTTGGCGGCAGGATCATGGGGTAAAATCCAAGGTTTGCCAATAAACTTGCAAGTGTACACGCAAATCTATGCCATAGCAATACATACGCAAGTATGCGATATACGCGGACCTGCGCGGATTCTATGGGTTGGAGGGTAGGAGTATGAGAAAAACCACCTTGCTTTTGCTGGTCTTTGTTCTGTTGACGTCGCTTTGCAGCAATGCAAGCGCAACAGATCTCCCGACTGATGAGGGGCTTTATCATCTGCTTCTTCTCGGAATCGATACCAGGGATCCCGACAACTGGGATGGATGCAGGACGGACACAATCATCATCATAAGCATAGACAAGCAGAACAACGAGCTGAAATTCACCTCAATTATGCGTGATACATACGTGTCCATTCCCGGAAAAGGTTCTGGACGTATGAATGCCGCCTATGCGTATGGCGGGGTAGAACTGGCAATCGAAACGATCAAGGCCAATTTTGGTGTATCCATAGATGGATATGCGGTGCTGGATTTTGATGCCGTGCGCAAGATTGTGGAGACACTTGGTGGAATTGAGGTCACCATGAACTCTGCCGAGGCGAAAGTGATGAATGATGCCTTTCCTCAGGCAGGTTTTATAGTCGGACAAAATGAGCTGGATGCTGATCAAACCCTCCTCTTTTGCCGCATTCGCAAGGGCTGCGGCGACGACTTCGAGCGTACCAGACGCCAGCGGGACGTCCTTAGGATTCTGTTTTCAGAGGTTCCCTCGCTTGGCTTGGATGGTTTGCTGGGTCTGATCGACGAGAAGTCTTCCCTTTTGGAAACATCCATCGATCCGATTGACTTTGTAAGCTGGGGGATGCTGCTGTATCAGATGCGCGACGCGAC
>JAEZRP010000013.1 GCA_023444095.1 Bacillota bacterium | reverse complement strand
GTTTCATTGACCGCCTTGGTGACGGTGTTCCCGCGCGCGTCGGTGGCCGAGGTTGCGTAGTTGCCGTTTGTCGTGTATCCGGTCCTCGATCCGATCGCTGCGTCCGTCGTCGTCTTCCGGTTGAGGGCCTGGGTCAGGTTGCCCTTAGCGTCGAACGTATTCTCCGTCCTGACGCTTTCTGGCGTGACCGCGGTTCTGAGAAGGTGCTTCTTCTTGTCCGCGTCGGTCGAGCCGTAGGTCATCGTGTACTTTTCGGTCGCTGCCGCGCCCGGGCGCACGTAGCTTGTCAGGTTGTCGAAGGCGTCGTACTCCATGTTCGCCTTCTCACCGGAACGAGCCGAAGCAGAGACGACATTCTTGTCCTCGTCGTAGACAAACGTGTTGCCGAACTGCTCCCTGTGCATAAACATGTTCGTAAACATACATGTGGAAGAATTTCGCGCATAATGCAGGGAATACTGCATCTTCGTGTAAGGATCCGGTGCCTTGATCGCCCAGCATACGAACTGCCAACCAACCCACTCGCGATTGGCTTCCAAGAAATTCCAACCATTCCAAGCACCATTTACATAGAATCGATATGCAATTCCAGGCGCGTTATTGTCGGCGCCATGCGCAACCGAGCGAGAATTGAGCCAACCACCCACGACAAAGACATCGCCTTTGTTTCCACGAACTGGCACATCCTGTATAAACGCAACACTGTTGCGCGTCGGTGCACTCAGTTCACGCAAGGCATTTCCCTTCAGTGCGGCAGGCATGTCGTGACCGGAGGTCATCAAACCGTTTCGCGTTGAGGTCGTAATGCCGCTACCTGCCACCCAGGATGCGGGAAAGAGTCGAGTCGTCGAGGAATTATCGTTGTTCTCGACGGTTTCAGTGAAGTCTGCGTTGACTAAAAGGTTTGGGCGATTCGGAACCATGTCCTCCTCCACCTGCGGACAGGCGAAGTAAACCGTGCCAGCCGAACCGGAGAGCATGAGCCGCGTCGAAACCGAGGTCGTGCCGGAGCCGTACGTGAACGGGAACGTGACGGAGAGCCTGTCCCAGCCTTCGGCCGCGGGGCCGCCGCTCAGTTCCGCCGTGGAGGTTGAGATCTTTGCGCTGTCGTATGTCGTTCCGTTTGAAATGACGCGCAGGAACGCGCCCTCGCCCGTCACGCCCGTCGTCTTGACGTAGGCCGAGAAGGTGTAAGTTCCACTCCACTGAAGGGGCGTCGGAATGTAGCAGTCCATGACGCCCGCCGCCGTCCGGGTAATCCGCGCGCTGGGCATGGAGAGACAGGTAACGCTCGTGTCGACTGCGGCGCTGCCGTTCGATCCGGAGATCGTCCAGGCGGAGCTGCCAAAGCCGATGTTCGGGAACTTGTTGATCACCGCCTTGCGCAGGCCGGAACCGGCGGTCGGCGTGTTCTCCTTGCCGGTTTCAGTGGAAAACTCCGTGAACCTGGCGAACCCCAGCTCGTCCATCACGCACACCACGTTGCCCGCGTCGTTGAACTGGTAGGTGAGCGCTTTTCCCACATTAGAGGTCGTGCCGGTCACGCTCGTCACTTTCGTCACACAGCCGCCGTACTCGAACAGCCGCTTCGCGCCCAACGCTGTTCCGTTCTTGAGTTCCATCGACGTGACCTTGCGCTGTTGTGCGGCGTAATCGTCGATGCACGCGGCATCGAACGCTCCGGGGTCGGTGTAGGTCAGGTGCACGGCTACGCCGTCGAAGTTCGTCGCGCTCGCGAGCATATTCGTGCCGGATTCGTAGGCGAAGGTCGTTCCGCCGACGATGTCTGAATAGGTGATCCCCGTGAGCAGATTGCCCGCGTAGGTGAAGCCGACGGTGGGACAGCCGGGCGCGGCGATGCTCGAGAGGAGGCCGCCGGAGTAGGTGAACACGGTCGTCCGGCCCGCGCCGTCCGTAACCCCCGTCAACATGCCGCCCGTGTACGCATAGGTCGCCAGGTTGCCGCACGCATCCGTGACATTCGTAATGTAATTCTTCGTGGTAGTCGTCGGTTTCACGAAGGTCATCACGTTATTGCCCTTGTCCTCGATGGTCAATACGGTGCCGGAGGTTCTGAGCTTCAGCTTCATGCCTTGGTCGTCCTGGTAGGGCTGGGAGCCGCTGGTCCTGAACCAGTGCTCGGTTCCGCCGCCGTCCGTCCACACGTAGAAATCCTGACCGCTCACGGTCTTCAAATAGACCGAATGATGCGCGCTCGTGCGCCAGCCCATGCCGCAGCCGACCTCGTTGGAGGAGGAAAGGCAGGAGTTGTAGGTGTGGGTGACCGATACGGGTATTAGGTTGCCGTTCATGGCGGTGTCCTGGTGGCTATAGACAAGGTTGCCGTTGTAGATGTCGACGCTCGCCACGCCGCCGCGCCCGATGCCCTGATCCTCGTACTGCCACCAGCCCGCCCGGCCCGCGTGGGAGACGTAGTTGACCACCATCTGGGGTGCGATGGACGGGCTGTAGGTGGAGGCGCTGTACTCGACGTACTTGCTCGTGCTCGTGTCCGCCGGATACCGGATGGCGATGCCGAAATTGCGGGACTTGCCGTTTGCATCAAGCTCGTACCAGGTGCGATAGAGGTTCGTGATGTCGAAGAGCTGGCTTACGACGTTGGTCGTGGTCACAAAGTCCAGGATGTCGGAACTGATGAAGTCGTTGACATTCATCGATATCGAGTTGCCGTTTGCGTCGACCGCGGGCTTGTTCCACGTGGCCTTGAATTCGTCGAACGGATGGTTCAGCGGATACGCCGCCACGTACTCCGTTGCGCTTGGGTAATTCTGCACGAACAGCCGCAATCCCGCGTAGATGATCGTGTCCGACGCGCGCTGGCGGACGAGCTTGTTGAACTTCACAAGACCGATGCTCTCGCCGCCCTCGCCTTCGCCGCAGCGCATCAGGTGGACGCCGCCGTAATTGGTGTTGACGTTCTTTTTCCAGATATAGGTGTCCTGGATGCTTGCGTCGGACAGGATGTACTCGACCACCGGGTCGATGGTGACCGGATAGACGGCATCCTTCAGGAATGCCTCGTCGAGGACGTATTCAAGCCGGACCCATCCCTCACCGGGCGTGAGCCTGACGGCCGCGCCGCTTCTTCGGATTTCGTCCGCGCTGTCCCAGACCACGGGCGGCGCAAACCGGAACAGCGCCTCGCCGTCCGCCTTGTCGAGCACCATGACGCTCTGGTCATCCAATGCCGCATAGTCGTATGTGTCCGGCAAGAGGAGCGCGGCGTTCGCGAGCGCGCCTGCGCTTGCCACGATGACGCTCTCCTTGACGCAGTTTCCTTCGATGTCGTATACCGCGCTAATTCCATCTGCGATATCCGCGTACGTAACCTGAGATGACTTGATGCCCTCCCGCAAGCGCGCGTCCTGCGCCGTCTCGGTTGTACCCGCCCGGGCCGCCGTCAGGATGAGGTTCTTGTCCGCGACGACATCCGCCGCGACGGCTTTCGTCGTCTTCTCAAACCGCCACGAAAGCGTGCGCCCTTTGTGCTCGATCCTGATCAGTTCGTCCGCGTCCGTATCGCGCGCGACGGAAATCGTCGCCTCCCCGGCGCGCGTTCTGAATCGCATGCCGCTCTCGTCCGGCTCGAGCCGCGCGTCGATCTCCGCCCAATTCCCATCGGTGCCCGCGTAGTGAACCGGGCTAGCGTATGTCACCGCCTGAAACCTGCCGCCGCCCAGATCGTAGTGCTTCGTGAACCGGTCGCGCTTTCCCTCGACTTCGACGCCGACCGCCTGCTCGAAATGCTCCGCCAGATAGGCCGCCCTTGTGTTTTCCGTTGACATTCGGATTCCTCCCTGATTTTGTCTTGATTTTGCCGCACAATGGGTCAATGGACGTAATCAGTCACCTGCATGAAACGCATGCTGCAAAAGCAGGAAAGAATCTGTATCACAAATCGTCCGAACGCCGCGTCCCGATTCACCCCCTCTCAATCGGCGACGTCACGAAGCGCATTTTTCCTCGTTCATTGCCGGTGCGAAGGTTTCCTTTTCCGTCTGCACCGCCGCGCGGGAACCGGGAAAGAACTCCTCTGCCGTCACGTCCACGTCGAAGGTACCCTCGCCCTCGCCCCGCGCGGGTCGCTGCGTCAGATAACCCTGCACCATGATCTGCTGGCCGCGCCGAAGATTCGCGTTTCCCCAGATTGCCGCGTTGTTCCATGCATTGACGCGATACAGCTCGCTCTTGATGCCCGCCTTGTTCCTGTGCGAAACCGACAGGTTCAGGATCAGGTGCGTCGCACCTTGCTCCGTCGTGACGAGCGCCGGATTCTCCACGATGACGCCGGAAAGATAGACCTTGTTCATGCAGTTGCCCTCCCATTCATTTTACATCCTTGCCGGATCCATGTTGTCTCCAAACGATTAACAGATATTGCCCGGTTGGATACAAGGAGTGTAATCCTCAATGCGAAGATTGTCAACCGTATGATTATTATTTAACGATATATTAATAATATGGCGGAGCGATATGTTGCATCTGGTGATATTGTATGCTAAAATGAAGGGGTGAAAGCGAGAGGTGATCGCATGTCCACATTTGGAGAGAAACTGAAGCGGTTGAGGAAGCGGCGGCAGATGACGCAGGAGACGCTCGCCCAGGAATTGAGCACGTCGAAGCAGGTCATCAGCCGGTATGAAAAGGGGATTCGCACGCCGAGCGTCGAGATCGCGAACCGGTACGCCGTGTTTTTCGGCGTTTCGCTCGACTATTTGATGGGAACCATGGAAAATCCGGACGCGGTCCCGACGGATCCCCTGGCGGCCATTCCCGGCGTGCACAGAGGGACCGGAAAGGGGAGCGTTTCGGACGCAAACCTCGATGGAATAAAAAACATCCTGACGGTTCGGAAAAAGCGCGTCCCGTTTTTGGGAGAGATCGCGGCGGGCGTTCCGATTTTCGCCGACGAGCAGCGCGACGTCTACGTGACCGCCGAGGAGGACTTGCATTCCGACTTTGCCCTGCGGGTGAAGGGGGATAGCATGACGGGCGCAAGTATCTGCGACGGGGATATCGTGTTCATCCGGTCGCAGCCAAACGTGCTGGATGGCCAGATCGCAGCGGTGTCCATTGACGACGAGGCGACCCTCAAGCGCGTTTATCACACGCGGGACGGCATAACGCTCGTCGCGGAGAATCCGAGGTACGCGCCGATGACGTTTCACGAGGAGGACGCGCTGAACGTGCGCATCCTCGGGCTCGCCGTCGCGGTGTATCACGGCCTGATGTGAGGCGCAGACCATCCCGAACGATCTTTTGACCGGAGAATTTGCGCGAGAGCCGTCGACGGTAGTTTTGCGTTTCGCACGAGTTAATCGCGCACCTGATGGCGCAGTGGAAAGACGGCGCGTATGCCCATGTTGAAATGAGAATGGCGGATATGACATCCGAAGGGCGACAAACTGAGGTGCGCGCCTTTGATCCCGTTCAGGAGAAAAGAGTTCATGAAATGAGACGAAAGAGTCTGAGACGAGGGAGACGGCAGACCTTGTGCCGTCCCTCTCTCCTTGGTTCTGATCCATGACTTACGGCTATTCCGTATAAATCCTGCACGCGCGGACGGATGCATTTCCGCAATCTCACACCTGCAAAATTCTTGACGTAGCCCTGCTGCGCCAGCGAATTCTGCAAGCGCAATCTGACGAAAATTCATCTCGTCGGCATGCGCATACGATCGCGCCCGCCGCAAGTCTCGATTGTAAACCCAATCGCTGTCATCGCTCGGCCGATTGCAAGGCTCTCCCGATGTGGACCGAATTGGAGCGACGAATCAACGAGTACCTGAACGAAATCACCATCGCGGATCTTGCGCATACGACTTCGAGCGCGGATTTTTATGCCATTTAGCGGGCCCTAAGGCGGCGCGGTGCCCTCACTCGCCCGCGTCGTACTCGTCCAGAAAGCTGTGCTCGCTTCCCTTGAACTTCCAGCGGATCAGCGTATCGAGGGATACGTTGTGAACGGCGGTGAATATGTTACGGTCGACATTCGGATTGTCGCGCTTGAGCGTTTTGATGAGGCGCTTGACCTCTTCGCGCTTGGATGCGCCCCCTCCGCCCGCGCACATCGTGCAGTTTTCCGTAAACCGGCACGCGCACTGGATGAAGGCGAGGTCGTTGTGACTGCGCCAACGGAGGATGTCGTCCTCGCGCACCTTGTACAAGGGGCGGATGAGCTCCATGCCCGGGACGTTCGCGCTTTTGACTTTGGGCGCCATGCTCTGAATCTGCGCGCCGTAGAAGAGGCTCAGGAGCACCGTTTCGATCACGTCGTCGAAGTGATGGCCCAGCGCAATCTTGTCGCAGCCCATCGACTGTGCGTGGCGATAGAGATAGCCCCGCCGCATCTTCGCGCACAGATAGCAGGGCGAATGATCCTCGTTCGCCACGACCTCGAAGATATCGGTTTCAAAGATATCAATGGGGATGCCGAGAGTCTCCGCGTTCATCTCGATCCGCTTGCGGTTGATCGGATTGTAGCCCGGGTCCATGACGAGGAACTTTACCTCAAACGGATAGATCTCATATTTTTGAAGAGCCTGCATGCACATGGCCATGAGCATGGAGTCTTTTCCACCGGAAATGCACACCGCCACCCTGTCTCCGGGCCGGATAAGCGCGTATTCCCGCACGGCGGAAAGGAAGGGGCTCCAGATCGCCTTCCGGTAGGTCTTCATGATGCTCTTCTCTATCGCTTCCCGGCGTTCCATTCAATCATCTCCGCTATTTTCTCAGTAAGCATTGCGATCTCCGCGTCCGTCGTCAGATGACTGAGGGAAATGCGGAACGATTCGCGCGCGCGCCTTTTGTCCCGGGACATGGCGTAGACGGGCTTCGATGGCGTGCCCGGGTAGGAACAGGCCGATTTCGCGGACAGGCAAATGCCGCACTCGGATAAAAAAGAGACGGCGCCCTCGGCCCGCAATCCCACGATTCCAAGGTTCAGAATGTGCGGGATCGCGCCTTGCGGGCTGTTGATCCGAAGACCCTGCATGCAAGCAAGCGCCGCGCGCAGCCGTGCGTTGAGTGCGGACACTTGCCGAAACCGCGCGTCCGCCTCCTCGGCGCAGAGTCCGAGCGCCTCCGCCGTCGAAGCGATCAACTCGAGCGGCGCGGTGCCGGAACGGGAGTCGGATTGACCCCTGCCGCCGTGCAGAAGGGGCTCCATGGGAGCGCCCCGCTTTTTCAGAAGGACGCCCACGCCGCCGACGCCGTAGAATTTGTGCGCGGAGAGGGTCATGAAATCAGCCTTTCCGAACCGCACGGGAATCTTTCCGACCGCCTGCGTGGCGTCGACGTGGAGAAAGCGGTTTGGCTTTTCATGTACGATGTCGGCGATGGCGTCGACGTCCTGGACAATGCCCAGCTCGCTGTCGACCATGCAGCAGGAGACGAGCACGGTATCCGGGCTCAACGCGGCGCGGAGCTCGTCCATGCGCACGCGGCCGCCATCGTCCATCGAAACGACGTCCACCCTCCAGCCCTCCTCCCGACAGGCGGAGAGGGGCGCCGTCACGGAGGCATGCTCGACCGGGGTCGTCACAGCGTGCCGGCCAACGTGCCGGAGCAGGCGAAGCGATCCTTTGATCGCCATGTTGTTTCCCTCGGTCGCGCCGGAGGTCATGATCACCTCTTCCGGTTCCGCGCCGAAAAAGGAGGCGATGGCGCTGATAGAGGAATCGAGAAGCGCACGCGCGCTCTCTCCCTCCGCATGGGGCGCGTTCGCGTTGCCGGGGTACTCCCGCGCTACGGATAGGAAGCGTTCAAGCACGCGGGGATCGGGGGATGTGTGCGCGGAATAATCGAGGTAGATCATCGGCGCGCTCCCCGGCATAAATCTTTGATGACTTCTCCCGCCAGAATCAGACCCGCGACGGGAGGGACGAACGACGCGCTGCCCGGAATTTCGCGCCGGATGGCACATTTCCGCTGTGTGCCGGGGGGACAGACGCAGTTCGCGCGGCAACTGATCTCCATGTCCTCGATGGGTTTCAGCGGAATCTCCTCCGAATAGACCACCTTGAGCTTTTGAACGCCGCGCCGCTTGAGTTCCCTGCGCATCACGCGTGCGAGGGGGCAGACCTTCGTCTCGTAAATGTCCGCGACCCGGAAGGCGGTGGGGTCGAGCTTGTTGCCCGCGCCCATGGCGCTGATGACGGGAACGCCGAGCGCGTCGCAGCGCGCGATAATGTCGAGCTTCGCCTTGACGGTATCGATGGCGTCGATCACATAATCATATGGAGAGAAATCCACCTCATCGGCGGCTTCGGGCAGATAAAACATGTTGCGGCAGGTCACGTCCGCCTTGGGGTTGATGTCCAGAAGCCGCGCGCGCATGGCCTCCGTTTTATATTGCCCGATGGTGGAGTGCGCGGCGATCGACTGTCGGTTCAGGTTCGTCACGCAGACGCGGTCGTCGTCAAACAGCTCGATCGCCCCGACGCCGCCACGCACGAGCGCCTCCGCCGCGTAGCTCCCGACGCCGCCGACGCCGAACAGCGCGACGCGGCTCTGCGCGAGGCGTTCCATCGCCGCCCTGCCCAGAAGAAGCTCCGAGCGTGAAAATTGTGTCAGCATCCGTTCTGCGACCTCTTTCCTATTTTGCGCGTATGATTATATCACGCCGTGCGCGGACTGTCACCGTCGAAAGGGCGATGTTTGTGTTAAGCGGCGGCCGAGGGATTGACAAAACGAGGACGCGTGCATAGAATCATATATAAATACTATTCATATGGGATAAAGGGGAAGATCGATTTGACCATAGAACAAAAATACGGGCTGCTGCGGGAGAATCTTTCGTCGCTTGGGAGCGTCGCGGTCGCCTTCTCCAGCGGCGTCGATTCCACGTTCCTTTTGCGCGTGGCGCACGACGTGTTGGGGGATCGCGCGATCGCCGTCACCGCGCGTTCCTGCTCGTTTCCGGCGCGGGAGCTCAACGAGGCGCGCGCCTATTGCGAATCCGTGGGCATCCGCCATTTCGTGATCGACAGCGAGGAGCTCGACATCGACGGGTTTCGCAGGAACCCGCGCAATCGCTGCTACCTCTGCAAACGCGAGCTGTTTGAAAAGATACTGGCCCTCGCGAAGGACCAGGGTATCGCGGCGGTCGCGGAAGGATCGAACCTTGACGACAACGGCGATTACCGGCCGGGACTCGTCGCCGTTTCGGAGCTGGGCATTCAAAGTCCTCTGCGCGCGGCGGGGCTGACAAAAACCGAAATTCGGGAGCTCTCGAAAAAGCTCGAGCTCCCGACGTGGAACAAGCAGTCCTTCGCGTGCCTGTCCAGTCGGTTCGTGTACGGTGAGGAGATCTCAGAGGAAAAACTCGGCATGGTCGACAGGGCGGAACAGCTTCTTCTCGACATGGGCTTTCATCAGGTGCGCGTTCGAATCCACGGGAAGATCGCGCGCATCGAGGTCGGCGCGAACGAAATCACCCGGATCGCGGCGGCGGACGCGCGCGAGAAAATAACTGCATACCTGCGCGGTCTTGGGTTTCAATATGTGACGCTCGATCTCGACGGCTATCGCACCGGAAGCATGAACCTGTAGTGCTATAAATCTTCCCGGAACGGGGTGACATGCGGCGCGGCGTATCAGGCACGCGCCTTCATGACGAACCTCGCGCGCGGTGTGTGCCATGCTCGTCGTCACCCACGAAATGCGCTTCGCGCGCTGCGTCGCAAACCGCGTTCCTTCAAAATCCGCAGGAGGAGCGCACGCGCCAATTCCGCGCGCAGGCGCATCTCGGATAGGTGAACGGGGGCGCGGAAGATCGGCAAGCAATTGCGTGGAGGTGTGGCATGGCAAAACTTTTATACCCGGACTTTTTCAACAACGTATTCGGGCCGATCATGCAGCCCGGATTGAGCGGCAGCTTCGCGGGCACGAGCCGGGTGGGGCGCATTGCGCGCCACCTGCTCGGCGAAAGGCCCGTGCGCGCAGAGATCTACTGGAACCCGTCTGACGACCGCATGCACTCCCTTGGAAATAGGATGGACGATCGTGGATACTTGGGCGGCATTCTCGACTTCGCGCCGGACGACGAGCGGCTCTTTTCAGCTCATGAGTTCGCGCGGGCCGAGAGAATATCCTATCGGGTGGAAAAATCGCCCGCACACAATGTCCATTCCGGCAGCGTGCGTATCAAGCTTGTGGGGCAAAGCGGTGCGACGGCGACGCTGATTGCGCGCTCAGTGAACGACGGCATGGTTACGACCTGCGAAATGCAGGGTTTTCCCGTCGTCTGGCGCGGAGATACGCATGCCGTGCTCGCGACGGGCGATGCCATGGCGCTCTCGCGGCTCGCGCACGCGTACCAGGGGGAAGCCCTCGTTCAGGAGCGGCTCGTTCGCGCGGACGGTGCGGAAGCGCTGTTTATGGAGCTTTCGGACGTGCCGGTGCGGCAGATACTGCGCGTTGTGTCGGGCGAGAGGACGGACATCCGCGTGCTCCCGGCCCTTCTTCCCGTCGTGTCGACGCGCGCGCGCAAGCCGCAGCTTTTCCAGACGGTGGGGGAGTGGCGCGCGGTCGCGCAGAAAATGAACGTATCTTTTGCGCAGGCGGCAATCGAGTATGAGAAGGCGTTCTCGGGTTGGGACGACGAACGCATCCGCGCGTATCTTGGGACAATCGCGGATTTGATGGAAAAGCAGATCCACTCGCTGGAACGGCTCGGTTACGACAACGTACCGGATACGCCGACGCTCGGCGCGTGGAACGGCTATCGGGCGAATGCCGTGAGCGACGGCCTGACACGCCATATCTTGACGCATGCGTTTTCTGTTAACGCCGAGATTCCGGGGGTGAAGATTGTACCCGGTCCGATGGGGATGGGCGGCGGGTATCTCTTCAGCGCGCTGGATGCCGTGCGGGAGAAGATCGGAGCGAGTCGGGAAAAGGGGATCGAGGCTCTTGCGGTTGCGGCTGGCCTTGGCGTAATCGCATACACGCATACAAACGCGTCCGGCGAGGTGGGCTGCGTGGGTGAATCCGTGTATTGCGCGATGACTTCCGGCGCGGTGGCGTGGCTCGCGGGTGGTGACAGCGTTCAGGTGGAGCGCGCGGCCTCTATGGCGCTGCAGGCGAACATCGGAATCTTCTGCGATCCGATCCCCGGAGGGCTGCAGTTTCCCTGTATCACGCGCACGCTCCGTGCCGCGGTGACCGCCCCCCTCTTTGCCGACCTCGCGCTCGCGGGGTTTGATCCAATGACCCCTTATCACGAGGTTCTCGGCGCCATGGATAAAAACGACAGGGAGACGACCGGAAAAGCGTTATGCGGTTCCGGAGGCGGCATGACTTGTA
The DNA here is from genome assembly GCA_023444095.1 of Bacillota bacterium. Lineage (GTDB taxonomy): Bacteria > Bacillota > Clostridia > Christensenellales > Aristaeellaceae > RUG11247. The sequence goes on along the minus strand of JAEZRP010000013.1, from coordinate 121,177 downwards.
CGCCCGCGGCTTGTGCGCGGACGGCGTTTTTGCAGAACGAAGTCATGGAAAGGCGCCTGATATCGGAAGCGGAGGATATTCATGAGCGGCTGTAGAGGCATTCGCACAAGACTGGTCCACGGCGGCGGGGGATGCGATCCGTATACCGGAGCGGTGACGACGCCCATTTACCTCGCATCTACATATAAGATGGACGGGCTCGGTCAGACGCGCGCGGGCTACGACTACACGCGCAGCGGAAACCCTTCCCGCGCGTCGGTGGAAAGGCACATCGCGGAGCTGGAGAACGGGGTGGCGGGCTTCGCGTTCGCGTCCGGCATGGCGGCGATCACGACGGTTCTGAGCATGTTTCAGGCCGGCGACCGCCTGCTCATTTCCGGCAACATCTACGGCGGCACATATCGCCTGCTTGAAAGCGTGTTCTCCCGCTTCGGAATTTCATGCGCGACTGCGGACATGGGGAACCGGGAAGTGCTCGAAGCCTCGCTTTCGCCGGATGTAAAGGCAATATACATCGAGACGCCGACCAATCCGCTGATGGACGTGACCGATATCGCGCTTGTCGCGGATATGGCGCGCGCGCACGGCGTTCTGACCATTGTCGACAACACATTTATGACGCCCTATCTGCAAAGGCCCATCGAATTTGGAGTTGACATCGTTATTCATTCCGCGACGAAGTATCTCGGGGGACACAACGACCTCGGCGCAGGGCTGGTCGTCACGCGGACGAAGGAGCTTGCTGAAAAGATCGGGTTTTTGCAGAATACGCAGGGAGCGGTTTTGCCGCCGTTTGACTGTTACCTGCTCTCCCGCGGCATCAAGACGCTGGGCGTGCGTCTGGAATGGCAAACCGGCAGCGCGCTCCGGATCGCGAGAGCCCTCGCGGGGAATCCGGCAATCACGGCGCTCCATTATCCCGGACTGGAAGCGGATCCGGGCTATCCAGTCCAGATGCGCCAGGCGGAAAACGGCGGCGCGATGCTTTCGTTCGAGCTTTCCGAAAACTACCATCTGCACACATTCTTTCGCGCGCTAGAAGTGGTGATTCTGGCCGAGAGTCTCGGCGGGCTTGAGACCCTGATCTGTCATCCCGCGACGATGACCCACGCAGCCATTCCGCCGGAGGAACGGCTGTCCATGGGCATCTCGGACCGATTAATCCGCCTCTCTGTCGGCATCGAAGATGCGGAGGACATCATTAACGATTTGGAGCGGGCGCTCCAAAGTGCGCGCATGATTCTGTAAAGAATCGTCGGTAAGCTTGACATGTCGTTCGCACGCCTCTTCGTGCGAAATGTTTGCGAAGAATGAGAATGAAAGGGCGCGCCGACGGCGCTGAGACAAATGGGGAATGATCAAATGATTCTGGGCTCCGCGGATGGATGCACGAGATGGCTGAACGAGGCGGGGAAGGTGGAATTATCCGGTTTTCTTCGTGCGCTTTTTGAGGCGGAGGACGGTCGGTGCCGGGAACTGCTGCGCGCCTGGGCCGCCGAAACGTGCGAACGGCACTACGAAAAGCGCGTCTACTTTCGCGGGCTCATCGAGTTTTCGAGCTATTGCAGAAACGACTGCTTTTACTGCGGCCTTTGCAGAAGCAACGGAAACGCCGTCCGATACCGCCTGGACGAGGATGAAATACTGGCCTGCTGCCGGACTGGGCATGCGCTCGGCTTCCGCACGTTCGTGCTGCAGGGAGGCGAGGATCCGTTCTTTTCGGACGAGCGCATGTGCGCCATCGTCTCGAAAATCAAGGCGCGGCATCCGGATTGCGCGGTCACGCTCTCCCTCGGCGAGCGGAGCCGCTCGTCCTATCAAAGGCTCTTCGACGCAGGCGCGGATCGCTATCTTCTGCGGCACGAAACGGCGGATGAGGCGCATTATGGGAAGCTCCACCCGCCCGAGCTTTCGCTCGGAAACCGAAAAAAATGTCTTACCGTCCTCAAGGAGATCGGCTACCAGGTCGGGGCAGGGTTCATGGTCGAATCGCCCTTTCAGACCTGCGATACGCTCGCAGAGGATCTGATTTTCCTCCGGGAGCTTCAGCCGCACATGGTTGGCATCGGCCCGTTCATCCCGCAGAAGGATACCCGCTTCCGTGATGAGCCGACACCGACACCGGAGCGAACGCTCGTCCTTCTATCCGTCGTGCGCCTGCTTCTCCCGAAGGCGCTGATCCCCGCGACGACCGCGCTCGGCACCGTGGATCCGTTGGGGCGCGAAAAGGGGCTGCGGGCGGGCGCGAACGTCGTCATGCCGAATCTGTCGCCGGTTTCGCATCGCAAGGACTACGCGCTGTACGATAATAAGATCTGCACCGGCGAGGAGGCGGCGGAATGCCTCGCCTGCCTCTCGCGCCGGATCGCGTCGGCCGGATTTCTGCCCGACTTCTCGCGCGGCGATCACCCTGAAAAGAGCGCAAAGAGCGCCCCGGTCGGGTAAGGCCGGGGTTTCCTTTTGATTCAGACGAGGCGGAGCATGTCGCCGCCCCTGATCCCGCGCGAACGCATTTGACCGGAATGCGCGGTTTTTCATGCCACGCTTTGTTGCGATGAATCCTGTCACCGAATGAGCGCGGCCGGACTGCCGGCAAACCGCGTCTGTGAGTTCCTTTCCGATGCCGGGACGCTCCGGCGGGCGGAACGCGCTTTCAGGAGGTTGACAGGCAACAAAAAGGCGACGACCGGGTTTCGAAAGGTCGCCGCCCGACTGCGTTTCAGAGTCTGTTACTTCGACATGTGGGCGTTTAGTTTCTTTACCATCTCTTCCGCGGAAACGCCATGCACCATGCAAGCTTCCTCCAGGCTTTCTCCGGCGGACGCCGGGCAGCCGAGGCAGTGCATCCCCATCTCAAGAAAGAAGGGTGCGGTGGTTCGATCCGCGCGCAGAATTTCTCCGATCAAGGTATCCTTCGTTACCGACAGCTTCATCATGAGTTCCTTCCTTTCAGGCCCGATAGGCCAGTCCATCGTTGTCTCTTTGCTGAAAGATGTGTTCGATTCTGGGAAGAGAAATCCCCAGAGTTTCCTTGAGCACGTCCTCCACCGTCTCCACGGGGATCACCGTCAACTGCTCCTTGACTTCAGCGGGTACGTCCCTGAGGTCGCCCATGTTGTCTTTGGGAATCAGCACCTTTCGGATGCCGGCCCGCTGCGCGCCGAGCAGCTTTTCCTTCAGTCCGCCGATCGGCAATACCGCGCCCCGGAGCGTGATCTCCCCAGTCATCGCGAGCCGGGAATCCACCTTCCGATTCGTGATCAGGGAAGCCAGCGCGGTCAGCAGCGCGATGCCCGCGGATGGTCCGTCCTTGGGAACCGCACCCGAAGGGACGTGGATGTGCAGATCCCGTTCCTTGAAGTTGACCGAGTTGAGCGGCAGCCGCGATTTCAGCAGGCTCAGCGAAATCCGGGCGGATTCCTTCATCACGTCGCCCAGCTTTCCGGTGAGCGTAACTTCTCCGCTGCCCGGCATGTCCGTCGCCTCGATAAACAGGATCTCGCCGCCGACGGGCGTCCATGCGAGGCCCGTGACCACGCCGGGCGGATTGTCCTCGAGCGCCATGTCGTGGCGCGATACCTGCCTCCCGAGGATCTCCTCCAAATCTTCAGCCCTCACGCGGTACGGCAGGGTCACGCGTCCCGATACGATCTTTTCGGAGGCTACCCTGGCAAGGGCCGCTAGCTGCTTTTTGAGCCCCCGGACGCCTGCTTCCAGCGTGTAGTCGCCGATGATCGTGCGCAGCACGTCGTCCTCGATGACCAGTTGCTCCGGCGTCAGGCCGTGGTCCTGCAAAACCGACGGAATCAGGTAATTTTTGCCGATGTGGAATTTCTCGTCCGTCGTGTAGCTGGAGATATGAATAACTTCCATCCGGTCCAGGAGCGGCCCCGGAATGCCCTCGATGAAATTGGCGGTCGCGATGAAAAACACGTCCGACAGGTCGTACGGCAGATCCAGGTAATGATCGGTAAACGTGCTGTTCTGTTCCGGGTCCAGCACTTCCAGAAGCGCGCTCGCGGGGTCTCCGCTGAAGCCGCCGACCATGAGCTTGTCCACCTCGTCGAGGATCACGACGGGATTGCTCGTTCCCGCCTTCTTGATGCTCTGGAGGATTCTTCCCGGCATCGCGCCCACGTACGTCCTGCGGTGCCCCCGGATCTCGGCCTCGTCCCGGATGCCGCCCAGGCTCAGCCGAATGTACTTGCGCCCAAGCGCCTCGGCGATGCTCTTGCCAAGGCTCGTCTTGCCCGTGCCGGGCGGGCCGATCAGGAGCAGAATGGAACCCTTCTTGTCGCTTTTCAACTGCATCACGGCCAGGTGCTGGATGATCCGGTCCTTGACCTTTTCAAGGCCATAGTGCTGCTCGTCCAGAATCCGCCGCGCCTCTTCGAGATCGATCCGCTCGCCTTCCGCCTTCTTCCATGGAAGCTGAACCAGAAACTCCAGATAATTGCGCAGGACGCTCGATTCGGGGCTACCCGGACCCTGCGCGTTCAGTTTGTCCAATTCCTCCAATGCGGCTTCCCGGATGTCGGGCGGCATTCCGGCCTCCTCGATCTTGGCCAGGTAATCCTTATCCTTCCGTGAACGCTCACTCTTTCCCTCGTTCAGTTCGTCCTGGATGACCTTCAATTGCTCGCGCAGCACGGATTCCCGGTACATTTTGTTGGCCCGCTCCGAGAACTTTTCGGAGATCTGGATGTGAAGCGCGATGGCTTCCTTTTGCTTGAGCAGGTGATCCAGGAAGCGCAGACTGCGCGCCTTGACGGAGGCGATGGAAAGAAGTTCGTACTTTTCCTCGCCGGACAGAGGGAGATGGTCTGACAGGCGCGCGATAAACGAGTTGATGTCGCCGATCCGGTCGATCATCTTGCTGTACTGTTCTCCGCCCTGGAATTGCGCGCTGATCTCGCGGACCACCTTCTTGAAGTACTCCAGCATTTCTCCCTGCTCCGGTTTGCTCAGATCCTCGGCCTCGGGGGAGGATGTATACTGGGCGTAGAACGCGCCGCCTTCCATGTGCAGTTCCCGGATTTCCACCCGTTCCCGGACTTGGATCAGCAGTTGTGCGCCCTTTTCCGTCTCCTCCGCATTGGCCACCGAGAAGGTGGCGCCGATCCTGTGAAAGTCTTCCTCTTTGGGTGTCCTCTGGCTGTTTTTAAGCGGTATCGCGATGCGGGTGTTTTGCTCGTCCCGCAAATCCCTCAATTGCGCCTCGTCGACCGCTTCCAGATGGATTGTGGCAAAGGCGCCCGGTAATATCACGGTGTTTGACACCGGAACAACGATGCCCTCGTTGTTTCTGATTTTCTGAATGCTCATATCTCAATCCTTCCTCGTTCATAAATGAACGATCGTTTAATAAAGAATCTAAGGATTGCGAGACCCTCCGCACACCCGGCGCGTCCGTCTCGCATCGGTCAGCGCTATTTCAGGATCGCGTCCTGTATGATCCGGATCATTTCGTAGAGCAGGGCAGTCCGTTCCGCCTCGCTCTTTTGGGTGTTCACGGCGATCGCCTTGACCGGATAAAAAAGGATCGCGATCAGATTGTCGTCTTCATATTCCTTCACGATGCGGCGCCGTTTCATATCCTCGATCAGCCAATAGAGATGACCGACGCCCTTTTGTCCGGAACATCGACCGGCCAGCGAGGGGCAGTTCGAGAATTGTTCGACAAAGCTAAAGATTTCCCGGTGCTCCACGATGTATCCGTAGTAGTTTTTCACGAGCGCTTCGATCAGCTGCCGCCCGCCCATTTCGCGGTTCACGCCCGACACCAGATGTCCAAAAATCTCCTCGGAATACTCGCCGTAGATGTCCCGCAGCATGTCTTCCTTGTTCTCAAAATAAACATATACGGTGGCCGGTGAAACACCCGCACTCTTCGCGATTTTCGAAATGGACGCACCGTGAAACCCCTCCCGCAGGATGAGGCTGATGACGGCCTCTTTGATTCGCCGCTCCTTGTCGTCGTCCCTTCTCCTCACGCCACCACCTCCTTGCTTATATAATAAACGATCATTCGTTTATTGTCAATCCCCATTCCACGCGCGTGGTAGGGCCGATGACGTGTCGCGACCTGGGAATGGGGATCAAAAGCACAATGCGCGGGAAAGGAAGCCCCGGAGGCAGAGCCTGCATCCCTGGAGTGAGCATAAGGCCCGGCCGCCTTGCGCATGAACGAAGCCGATATCGCTGCAAATTCCTTCTTTCCGGATGGCGCGTCATCTGTGCGTCGAGAATTCGTGGTTTTCTTGATCCGGCAATGGGAAAGTGCTACAATGGAAACTAAATTTATCTTTTCGTTGAGCGTACTTTCGGTGACGACTCAGCGAAATGCCTTGTTTTCGATTCTCCATGCGAGGCTTTTAACGGACGGACAAAACGCCGCATTTTAAGACATGACTTTCCAGTCTATGCCGTTGTATGATATTCGGCGGGGGAGGGCAGCTTGTGAACTGGATTCAGAGCTTGTCAAGAGCCATTCATTACATCGAAAATAACTTGACCAACGATATATGCGTCGATGAGGTGGCGAGCCAAGCTTATACGTCGAGCTCGCATTTTCAGCTGATTTTTCATGTGGTAATGGGCATGACTGTCGGCGAGTATATCCGCAACAGACGACTGAGTTTGGCCGCGCAGGATTTGCTGCAACCGACGAGCAGAATCATTGACGTGGCCATGCGCTATCAGTACGATACGCAGGAGAGCTTTTCCAAGGCGTTTACGCGGTTTCACGGCGTGCCGCCGTCGAAGGTGCAGCGGGGACGGGTCAGGATGTTCCATCCGCTGACCATTCACGTCAACATTCAAGGAGGATTTGATATGTCGCGTCAACTCATCAACGATTTCCATCTGGTCAATTGGAACGATATCGACGGCGAAGAAGGCGATCGACTGACGAACGCCGAGAGGTACAATCGGATTGTAGATTGGGCAGGCAGGGCAAGAAGACAAAATCCGGGTGTCTTTGATGCGCTGACAGAATGGATCCTCGACGATTCGCAATGGATTGACGAAAAACTCGCGGAAAACGAGCAAATTCTGATGCAGGGCGTATTTGCGCGGTTCAAGGAGCAGAACGCCCAGCTTCGCGCTTGCTTGAAAGAGCTGGAGCCGTCCGGCGTGGTCAATGCGGCGGTTTTCAAGGCTCTCGACAGATTCGATGATGAGTTGTCCGGTGCGCCGCATGATGAGTGGTTGCGCGCAACGGTCGCCAAGATGTTCTCCGATTTTTCGACCATGCGGGAGCGCAGCTTGCGGGAATTGATCGCGGGAAACAAGACCGGCCCTACGGGCACTGACAGCGTGGATCTTTTTGGGTATATCAATTATTTGAAAAACTGCGATGCCGGCGTGCAATGGGCGCTTTTTATGCCAAGTATGGTTGAGAGGCAGCAAAATGGCTTCAAGGTGGACAGCTTCGAATACAAAAAAATGTCCGCCATGCGCTTGATCGGGCGGGAAGGTGACGACCTGTCCGACGTGGAGGTTCGCAGGGAACTTTTCCGCACTCTGGACGCCATGACCGAATATAAATCGGACTTTGACCATGATGTTTTGTTTATGCACCATTATGGGTTAGGTGTGGATGTCGGTCCGTGGCACGGCTTTTGGGGACGGTTTATGAAGGCGGATGCCCCGGCGCCGGAAGGATTTCTCGCCTTTGACTTTGTGCCGCAGAGCGATGGCAAGGCGGGTCCGCCGTTCCTATCCCAGTTTGCGTATGCCACCTTCTCTGGCGATATGGCAGCAATGCACAAGGTCGAGGGATATGACAGCGATGCCATGTACGACGTCACAAGAAACATCATTCTTGGCCAGGGCGTGAACATTCCGTACCCGGATAAATATTGGACTGCGGAAGTCTTTCCCGACGGTTTCGACAAATACAGCACCGCCTATCTGTTCAGCGTGGAGCTGTAGGGGACATTTCACGTATCCAATAAGCTTACTGCGATGCTAGGCGACGTGGGGAATTGCCCACATGAATGCGAGTTTCGGCATACCGCCCGCTGATGTGCGAAATCATTGCGCCGATTAGACTCAATGGGAATGGTATACACACATGTTCTCATCCCCGGAGACGAAGCGCTCCGGGTTTTTTAGTTTGCATCGCTCGTATATGAAGGCCGAAGAGAGGCGTATCCATGGCTGCCGTTTTGCCGAATGACGACGCCCAGAATATTCGGGAACTGGTTCATGCGCTGCCTTTTCGCGACTTGCTTGAAAGGATTCGGTGAGTATACAAAATGGCTCTTGCTCTTCAACTCTTATACATATTTCGGAGGCTTTCGTGCATGATAGGAACAAAAAGAGGTGTAGCCTTTGAACTTCCAGCCTGACCTGCTTGAATCCGTAGACCGAGTCAGCCTGCAATACGAGAAAATTCATGATGAAATCGAACGCATTTGGTTGGAAAACATGGTATTCACGTGGCATTGGTGGCTTGATGTCTCGCTTTCGGTGCTCCCGTGGATACTCTGGTTCTTCGTGCGGGACAGGAGAAAAACGCACAATCTATTGTATGCCGGTATTTTTACAATGTTGGCGGCGACCATTTTGGATATGTTGGGCATTTCACAAGGAGCGTGGAACTACAATACCTGGCTTCTTCCTTATCTGCCAGAATATCTTCCTTGGGATCTGACCGTGATGCCGGTCACGGCTATGCTGTTTTATCAATTTTTTCCGAGAATTAAGCCATGGATGAAGGGTGCGGCTTTTGGAGTTATTGCAGCGTACGTGGTCGAACCGATTTTTATCTGGCTGGGCGTTTACGAACCGAGCGGCTGGGAACATCATTATTCCTTGCCGATTTATTTCATGATCTTCATGATTGGCCATTGGCTATACACAAGAAAGTGGAGTGAATAACAGATCAGGAAAACATAAGTTGCAGACAACAGGCAAGTGTCAAATTGCAATGAGAGGACTACTTATGACAAGAATATTATTTGTTGCAGCCTATGTCGTAATTTCCATCCGCTATGGCGCATGGAAAAGGTGGAAGGAGTATTATTCGACATTTTTGTATGCCATAATAGGTGATTTGGGTTATAATCTGTTATTTTACGAGAAGAGCCTTTGGGAATATAAGAATTTGGTAAGCCATATATTCAGCGATTTGCTGATTGCCTTTATTGTTTTCCCGTGCGCTATCACGCTGTTTCTGACCAATTATCCAGTAAAACGGAAACGGGCGTTATATATCCTTATATGGGCGGGCATCCATACCGCCCTGGAATATATATCCTGTAGGCTTGGAAATTTTGTACATTATAACAACTGGAATATCCTATGGTCCATGGCTCTTTACTGCATCGCTTTCGTTCTTATAAGGGTCCATTCCGTAAAGCCCTTGTTGGCCTGGCCGATTTCGATTGTGATGGCTTATAGCACAATGTTTTTCTTTCACGTTCCACTCGGCGGTATGAAATGACTGCAGGGATACTCGGTTGGGCATGCCAATTCGCAGTTCTCGGCGAGTGTGCAAAAACGTTCCGTACCTTCAACCGAGTCCTTCTCGTTGGCGGAGTCAGGGGACTTATCCGCCATGTATCCGCCCGGGAAAGCACAAGTAAAAAAATGACTGCGGTCCTTGACAAAGGAGACGGAATGCGATACCCTATAGTTGAACGTTGTTCAATTATAGGGGTGATTTCATGAAAGCGGAAGCGACCAAAGAAAGGATCATTCAGCAAACCATCCGACTAATTCAGGAATCGAATGGCCTCACTGAAACCATCACCGTCCGCAAAATTGCCGAGAAATCGAACGTGGGCCTGGGACTTATCAATCACTACTTTGGCACGAAAGGATACCTGATCGAGGAATGTGTCCAAAGGATCATCGGCGGGGTGATTCGCTCTTTCCGCCCCTCCTTGACAGAAGGTGAGGATGCGATTGAGTCTACGAAGCGTGTCGCCAGCCAGGTTATGGATTTTTTAATGGAAAATCCTGAGATTTCGAAGATCTCCATCCTGGGGGACCTCAGACAGCCCCAAGAACGGGATAACACGATGGGCACCGTCCATGGATTTGGCAATCGTCTGTCCGGCGGGGAGATGCAAAGCTCACACAAGATCAACTCTTTTTTGATTACTGCAGTTCTGCAGGTGGCGTTCTTGCGCAAGGATGTTTTGCGCCAAACGCTCGGCGTCGATTTTTCCGACAAAGCGCAGCGGGATGTCTTCATTGACGATTTGATTGAGAGGTTTCGATAATGCGGTATCTGGTCATCAACGGAAGCCCGCGCAAGGGCAATACATGGAGGCTGGCGCTTTCAGCCATGGAAAACATACGCAGGGAGGATGCGGCGGCGGAGTTTGACACGGTTCATCTGATGGAAGCTGGACTGCCCTTCTGCCTTGGGTGCAGCGCCTGCTTCCGACTGGGGCATGAGAAATGTCCTCATGTCGGCATAACTGGCGAAATCATCCGAAAAATCGAAGCGGCGGATGGCGTGATTCTTCTATCCTCCACTTTTAATATGCAGGAAACCGCGCTGCTGAAAAACCTGTTTGACCACCTGTGCTTTTTGCTGCATCGGCCACGCTTCTTTCAAAGCAAGGCGCTGATTCTTACCACCACAGGCGGCGTGGGAGCGAAACGTTCCGCAAAGAGCATCGCGGACTTTTTAAGGGGGATTGGGTTTAACCGCGCTTATCCGTTTGGAGTCGTCGCATACAGCTGGAACGATTATCAAATCGGCGAGAAAACAGCGCGGAGGCTTGAAATGATTGTCCGACGATTCCGATGGGATGTCGCCTCAAAAAAGCTGCGCAGCCCCTTCGCCCTGCTCCTGATTCCATACAATCTTTTCCGTGGCATGTCCTTAGCGTGCGCGAAAGGTGCGGAATATGAGACGTACGACGGATTTCATTGGACGGAGGAATGCCGAAAAAACGGCGTGTATGATCGTGCCGTTCCCGTGCCGTTTTACAAAAAGCCGCTTGGATGGCTGTTTTACCGGATTGGCAAGACGGCGGGAAAGCGACTGGTGATTACCTACAAAAAGTAACGATACAGGGTCAGGTATAGGAGAAGGTATATGGCTGGGACATTGAACGTCAGGGAACTCATGAACACAAGGCTTGCCAATACATATGGCGGTTGGATTTACTGCGAAGGCTGTGGCAAAACGATCGGCTACTTATGCTATGTGACTTACGACCGATTCCGTCTGGTCTATCAATGCAAATGTGGAAATGAAGGCAGCGCCTGCCTCGCTTTTGACGATGAGAAATTGTCAAAAGGCGCCGAGCAGAAGATGGTAACAAGAAAAAACCGGTTGTGCTGCCCTGCGGATCAATCTCCATTGGTGACCATTCTGACGAAAAACCTGTCATCCTACGAGTGTGACATCGTATGCAGGGCCTGCAATGCAAAATACAGGGAGGAGCAAGACGCTTGAGAACGATTTTTCTGACTCTGATAACGGGCGCGATATTTGGGATGATCGACATTCTGCCCATGCTGAAGATGAAACTGGACAGATTTTCAATTCTATCGGCATTCGTTTTTTACCTGATCGTCCCGTTCGTCGTTTATAACACGGAGCTATTCGGCATGCCGTGGTGGCTGAAGGGCGGGATGATTACGCTGCTATTGGCTCTTCCCATAATGATAATGGTTGCGAAGGACGGCATATCGTCGGCAATTCCGATTTTTTTGATGTCGATCGTTTTGGGTACTTTGGTCGGTGTGGTTGGGCGTGTGATACTGAAGACGATGTAAAAAGTGCCGAGATGTAGCGATGCGACCCAGGATATGGCGAGAAGATGGAGGAAAACGCGATGGTTAAAGTCAGGATGGAGCAGAAGCCCGCGTTTGCGGCAACTGGCGTGAAAACGTGGATTTCCAAACTCGAAGATTTTCAAGATTTCTGGGATCGGTGCCATATGGACGGTACCATAGCAACTCTGAAATCTCTTTGCGACGCTTCCGATGGCATCACTCAAAGCAGCGTATTTGGAGTATCGCGTGTTGAAAAGGACCCGCAAAAAAGGGACTTTGATTTCTACATTGCATCAGAGGGTGAACACGACCGTCATGGCGAATTTGAGACGTTCACCATACCCTGCTCGTTGTGGGCAATTTTTCAAAGCACGGGAGATGTTCAAAGCGCGCTGTTTGAAGCGGAAATGTATGCATTCAAAGAATGGCTGCCCGCGTCGGGGTATGATCACGCATTCGCGCCGGAACTTGAGGTCTATCCCGAGAATGGCGTCGTGGAATTTTGGTTACCGGTTATGAAAGGAAACTGAGTCCTCACGGGCGCTCGTCCATCTGATCAATCCTGCGTCAAGCGATTCTGCGTGACAAATGGAACAGACGACCTGATTCTTTGTGAGGTGCAGGTCGTCTTTGCTCGGTTGACGATCCTTCGGGAGATGGGAGGCCAAAGGATGCGGGCATTCTTGCGCTCTTCATACAAAAAAAGCCTACTAAATGAGGGAATTAAGGGCAAGGGGCAGGTCTTATCACGCACAGATCAGGTTTCGAGACGATCGGTTTGAAAAGAAATCTGTCTGAAAACTAGCGTTTTCAGACAGATTGTGGTGGAGCATAGGAGATTCGAACTCCTGACCTCTACGATGCGAACGTAGCGCGCTACCAGCTGTGCTAATGCCCCATATATCCGGCATTCCGGACGCGTCGGGCGGAGGGCTGGACGTTGCCAAGACCATCAACCGTACAATCCCTCTTGCCGACTCTGTTCCTCAAGATCAACTTTGGTTGCAGTATACATCGCACACCCACTGCGAAGAACCCTGCGCCCTGCGGTCACGCCCGCGGAACGAAAATGATTATATCATGTTCCAGACCCCTTGGCAATACCTAATTTTGTTTTTCCATGTTAAAAAGAATTGTCATGAGAATTGTACCCATACAGGTTGATTTTTTTCGACTATTTTGCTAAACTTAAGAAGATCAGGTTTATACGCAGATTGGGAGGGTGCAGAAATGGCGAATCTATCACTCAAGAATATATATAAGGTCTATCCGGGCAACGTGACTGCCGTGAAGGATTTTAACCTTGAAATCAAGGATAAGGAGTTCATCGTGCTCGTCGGCCCATCCGGCTGCGGAAAATCAACGACGCTTCGCATGGTCGCCGGACTCGAGGATATTTCGAGCGGAGAGCTCTACATCGATGGGAAGCTCGTCAACAACACGCCGCCGAAGGACCGCGATATCGCGATGGTTTTTCAGAGCTACGCGCTTTACCCGCACATGTCAGTCTATAAGAATATGGCGTTCGGCCTCAAACTCCGGAACCTTCCGAAGGCTGAAATTGACAAGCGCGTGCACGAAGCGGCGGCAATCCTGGGCATTGAAGACCTGCTCGAAAGGAAGCCCAGCGCGCTCTCCGGCGGACAGCGCCAGCGCGTGGCGCTCGGTCGTGCCATCGTTCGCGAGCCAAAGGTCTTTCTGATGGACGAGCCCCTTTCCAATCTTGATGCGAAGCTGCGCGTTCAGATGCGAGCGGAGATCACGAAGCTCCACCAGCGTCTCCAGACGACTTTCATATACGTCACTCACGATCAGACCGAGGCCATGACGATGGGAAGCCGCATCGTGGTCATGAAGGACGGCGTCATCCAGCAAAGCGATACGCCCCAGAATCTGTTCGACCATCCGGCCAACAAGTTCGTGGCGACCTTCATCGGAACGCCCCAGATGAACATCATCGAGGCGACGCTCGTGCCGCGCGAAGGCAAGATGTACGCCGAGTTCGGCGAGAGCGCGGTCCGCGTTCCGGACGCGGTGGTGCGCCGCTTCAAGTCCGACCGCTACATCGGAAAGAAGGTCTCGCTCGGCATCCGTCCGGAAAACTTGCACGACGAGACGGAGTTTATTGAAGCGAATCCCGGCTCGTCCTTTCAGGCGAACATCGAGATGACCGAACTCATGGGCTCCGAAACGAACCTCTACTTCAGCGCGCCCGGCACGCCGACCGGGCTGATCGCGCGCGTCGATCCCCGGACGCACACCCGCACGGGCGACAGCGTGATGATCGGCATGGAGACGAACCGCATCCACATGTTTGACCTCGAGACGGACGAGACGATCCTCTCGTAAGGTCTCCCGAAATGGAAGGACGTCCGGGCAAATGTCCGGACGTTCCTTTCTTTTGGGCGAACTACCATATCTCATTTTGCCGCCTGTCATCCGTTCCGATCCGCCGGAACACGTCGAGCGCGGATCGAGCAGGCGGTTGACGTTTCCCATGTCGGCGAAATGGCGAAGGCTCGTAGCCGTCCGCGAGGGCCTCGCATATGGTCTGTTCCCGGAGGGGATGGCGGATCGACGCGCTTCTCGGGAGATAAATCGAAGACAAAAAGAGGAGCTCCGCCCAGCGGGGAGATCCTCCTTGCCGATTACTATTTTGCGAGCCTTGTAAACATATCTTCAAACAACGCATCGCGGCTGATTGACCACACGTACTTCATGAAAGGGCGCCTTGGGTCGAAGCTGTAATGATCGTCGTACTCCGGAATCGGACGACGTTCGAGCCGGTCTTGCATCATCGAGCCCGTCTGATCCAGCAGCCAGCCGATGGTCGTCACATCCCAGATCACGCGGCTCCAAGGGCGGCCCTTCGCGTAGGACTCGGCCTCCGCGATGGTGTTCTCCGCGAGGTACGTCGCGAGCGGGTTTTTCCCGACCAGCCAGAGTTCGAGCTCGGGCTTCGTGACGGCGCAGTGATCGACCACGCCCGCGCAGGGAAGCTGGACGAGGGGCGCGCCGGAGTCAAACACCACGCGCGCGGCGGCGACATCCTGGAACATGTTGAACTCGCGCGTGTCGGGCCAGTGGAGCGCGTGCCCGCCCAACCACACGACGACGATCTTCTCCGCAATGTCCGGCGCCTTGATGAGCGCCGACGCAACGTTGGTGATCGCGCCGATTGCCACCACGTAGAGCGGGTCGTCCGGCGCATATTGGCGCGCGCGCGCGATCAGGTCGTCCGCGGCGGGAGATTCGAGGGGTCTGTCCTCCGCCTCGAGGTAGCCGCGCGAGCCCCGGTACACCAATCCCGCCATGTCTTCGCGCCCGGCGAGACGCAGAAGCTTCAGAATCTCGTCGTAGCTTTTTTCCATGCCATCCTCGGGGCCGACGGATTTGTCGTTCAAAAACGGAGCGGCGTAGATGGCCTCGAGCGAGATGCGCTCGGGCGACTTGAGTGCGTAGGCGATCGCGAATTGGTCGTCGATCTCGTTGTACGCGTCGGTATCAAGCACCATGCGAATCTTCCCTTGCGGGCGCTCCAGCCTTTTGATCATCTCGATGTCGTTCATACTTCCTCCTTGCTGTCGACGATGTAGCTCTGGTACAGTTCTTCGAAGGTCTCATATCGTTCGATCCTGCGGCCGACCTTCTCGTATTCCGTGGCATAGATGTCCGCCGCGGCAAGGAACGCGTCCCGGAACGTGGCCGGGTCCTCCGCGTCGAAGTGCGCCATCAGGTCGAATTTCGGGGTGCCGCACACCGCGTCGCGCATTTCGTCGAGATAATTCTGCGCGCCGAGCGCGGCCTGGAAGAGGTACGCCGGATCTTTATCTCCCGCCGCCCGAAGCACCTTGTTGCGGCAGTTGCACCACAGTTCCTCGTAGGTGCCGGCCAGATTTTCATAGCTGGGTTTCGGATGTTCTCCGAACCGCGCATCCATGCCGCGCCACAGTGCCTCCACGCCTTTAAGGAGCCGAAGCGCGGCTTTGCGCAGCGCAGGTACGTCTTTCGCCGCGATCAGCGCGTCGTGGTCTTCAAGGAAGTTTTCGGGCAGATGCGCGTAGCCTGCGGCGATTTCGCGATAGCGGCGGACACCCTGGCGGATGTAGGTGTTGTTGAGCTGCGTGAGCGCGTTGATCGCACCATAGATAACGCCGCCGGCGGCATAGCGGACCGGCCCGAGATCATCCTCGACGCAGGCGTTGGCGTAGTCGCGCTTCATGTCGTCGATCCACTTTCGCGCGCGCGTCAGGCAGGCGGGCCCGATGGGCTTTGAAAGTTCGTCGAGCGCGCGCTGCCGGTAGGCCTGGAATTTTTCCATGAATTCCGGCTTGGCGCAGTAGAGCACCTTCATTTCCAGGAGGTGCGCGACCATCGGACTCTCAAGCCTCGACTGAGCCTCGATGCGCGGAGACCAGGGCGTCATGTAGATATCGTATCCCACGTCGCCCAGGATGAATGTGCGCGCCATGGCCCAGGGTCGGTCGGTGTCGTTTATGATGATGAGGTCAAGGTCGCTGTTCTCGTGGTAGTCGCCGGTCAGAAAAGAGCCCGTGAGTCCGATGAGAGCCACCTCGTCGGGATAGTCGCGGCTCGCCCGCTCGATCACCATGTCGATGAGCTTCTGATTTTTCGAAAGGATGGCCCTTCTCGTTTCCTCGTTCATTGCACCCTCCGCAGCGCCGCATTTCCATTCCCTGCCATTATAAGGGACATGAATTTCATTGTCAATCCGGTGCGGCGCCTTCGCCAATCACTGGAACTTTTGCAATGCGCGCGCGTCCAATCTGTACATCAAACCTGAGGGAGGAAAGGACATGAAAAAGGTACTCGCGCTGATTTGCGCGCTCGCGTTGCTTGCGGCGTTGGCCGTACCCGCGATGGGAGAGGGAACACAATTGACTCTGGAGGACATTACGCTGCGCGTCAAGCAGGCGCTTGACATATCGGACGACTTTGCCGATTTTACATCCGACAGCTACGACGGCACCTGGAACCTTACATGGTCCGGCGGGTACACGAGCATCTACGTGACATGTTCCGCCGAGGGAGAGATCCTGAGCTACTCCAGATATGAGGGCGACGGCGGTTATTCCTATAGCAACGACTATGTGCCGCGCTTTCCGACCGCGGGAACGGACTCGGTGCGCGAGACTGCCAGTGAGTTTCTGGGACGCGTGATCGGCGAGGGAAAGAGCTGGACGCTCGACGAAGTGACCGAGAGCCTCGCAAACGACAACACGACCAGCGCTTACGTCTCCGGAAGGCTCGTCATCGGCGAGTATCCCACGGACATTACGCTCAGCGTGACGGTCGACCTCAAGGAAATGAAGGTCACCAACTACTACCGTTCGGACAGCTACATGAAGTTCGTGAACGCGGACTTTGACACGGCGGTGAACATCACCGAGGAGGAAGCGAAGGAGCTTCTCAAGGATAAAAGCGCGCTGACCCTCAAGTATTATGTCATGACTGATGGCGGTGTCGCTAAACTCTGCTACATCCGCAACTACAACGGCAACTTCATCGTGCGCGCGGCGGACGGCGAGGTTGTGAACATCGACGATATCTATGCAGGCGGCGAGGGCGACGGCGCCATGAGCGAAATGGCCGGCGGTTACGGCGACGGCGCGACGGTTGAGGTCAAGCAGCTCACAGAGGCGGAGCTCAAGGGCATCAGCGTCTACAAGGACGCGCTTCCTGCCGACGAGTTGGACCAGAAGGCGCGCGCGTTTACGGAATTCGGCCTGACGGACGACTATCTTCTGACCTCTGTCAACTACTACAACGGCGAGAGCGGGCTGGTGGGCAGCCTCACCTATTCCCGCAAGATTACGGACGAGGAGCTTTCGAGCCGCTACGGCCTGAGCCAGGAGGCCATCGCCGCAGTCGACAAGGGCATGGGCTACTACGACACCAAGAACGTGACGCTAGTGGCCGCGACCGGCGAACTCGAATCGTTCTACACCGGGCATCCCTACATCTACGGGACCTACGATTCCAACGTGGACTTGGAGAACAACCAATCGATCTCAGACGCGTTTATTCAGAAGTATTTCCCGGACATCTTCTCCTCCATCGAACTTTCGACGAAGAACGACTACGCGAGCCCGTACTACTATTCGCCCACCGCGAACTACTACTACGTCCGGCTCCACAACGGCTACACATTCGACGGCAATTACGTCAGCGTGAACGTGAACGCGGACGACGGCACGATCGACAGCTTCTACAAATACTGGAACGAGGAACAGGAGTTCGAGGAGAAGGATGCGGGCGAGCTCGTGACCGCGGACGCGGCCTACGAGACGTTTGCAGGGGCACTCCCCTTTGAGCTGGCGCTCGTCTCCGTGCCGCAGTCGGACGGAACCTATGGTTACAGCTACACCTATACGCGCACCCTGGCCTGGCGGTTTGCGGACAATTACGACGTCTACGGCATCGACGCCACAACGGGCGAGCTCCTGCGCTACGGCTACAACGCGACGGCAGGAATGTACGGGTATTCCGACATCGAGGGCGTCGAGCAGCAGGAGGCCATCGAGGCGCTCGCCAGATTCGGCGTCGGGTTCTCGGGCGGCGAATTCAAGCCCGATAGCGCGTTCACCGTGCGCGACATGCTCATCCTCCTCTTGCAGGCGGGCGGGTACACAGGTGTCGAGGACATGGAATTTACGGCCCTCTGTACCAACGCGGCGCAGATCGGCGCGCCCGACTTCTCGGCTTCGGAGCCTGACGCGCCTGTGACGAAGCTCCAGTTCGCGGGCCTGATCGTAGACATGCACGGCTTCGGCGACGTGGCGGGCTTTACCGGCATCTACAGTTCCGGATTCGCCGACGACGCGAGCATCACGGAAGCCGATTACGGCCATGTGGCGATCGCCTACGGCATGGGCCTCATCGCGCCGGACGCGGACAACAACATCAACGCCACCGCCGAGCTCACCCGTGCGGAAGGCGCGCAGATCATCTACAATTTCCTGAACCGTTCATTCTGATCGAACGCAGGGCGGCCTCCCCGGAAACGGGGAGGTTTTTTGCATGCAAAAAACCCCGCCCGGCGCTGATCCTGCGCGGACGGGGCTTGATGTATCTAGGCGGAGGAAGGAACTTCGCCGTTACTTTTTCTTTTCCTTCTCGGCGCGTTCCCTGTCGATCTGCTCATCCGTAGGCTCCTTGCAGCCCTCCTTGAATTCGGGGGAGCAGACGGCGACGTCGAAGGAGATTTCCTCTTCGGGGCGCGGCCCTTTGAAATCGTTGGGGTTCTGTTTCGGGTTTTGATCCATTTACCACACCTCCCGGCAGACTTTCTATCTATATGATACCCGGAGGCGCGACAGTTGAAACGGCTTTCTAAACCTTCGAAGCGATGTCCCGCGCGACGACCACGCCTGTGACCGACGCCTGCATGAGTCCGCGCGTCACGCCCGCGCCGTCGCCGATGGCGTAGAAGCCGGGCAGAGCGGTCTCGAACTTGGGGCTCACCTTCACCTTGGACGAGTAAAACTTCACCTCCACGCCGTAGAGAAGCGTGTTCATGGAGTCGAGCCCAGGCGCGACCTTGTCGAACGCGCGGATCGACTCGATGATGCTCGTGAGGTGCCTGTGCGGGAGGACGAATGAAAGGTCGCCCGGCACCGCGGTTTCGAGCGTCGGGATGGTGGTGGACTTGCGAAGCCGCGAGAGGTCCGTGCGCCGCCCGGCCTTGAGGTCGCCCAGCCTTTGCACCATGACGCCGCCGCCGGTCAGCATGTTTCCAAGCTGCGCGATGTAACGGCCGTACTCGATGGGCTGGTTGAAGGGCTCCGTAAAGCGCGTGGAGACCAGAAGCGCAAAGTTGGTGTTCCCGGTCCTGAGCTTTTCATCCGCGTAGCTGTGGCCGTTTACGACCGCGAGCCCGCCCTCGTAGTGCTCCTCGCTCACCAGTCCGCCGGGGTTCATGCAGAAGGTACGCACCTTGTTTTCGAAGGTGTCGGAGTAGTAGATCATCTTCGCTTCGTACAGGTGCTTGGTGAGACCGTCCATCACCGAGTTCGGCACCTCGACGCGCACCCCGATGTCCACCTCGTTGTTGTAGGTCTGAATGTGGTTCTCCTTCGCCATTTGGGAAAGCCACGAAGCGCCCCCGCGCCCGGGAGCCGCGACCACGTACTTCGCGCGCTCAAGGATCTGCGCGCCGCCCGATGTGCGCATGTAGACGCCCGCGACCTTGCCGTCCTCGACGAGCAGCCCCTCGGCGCTCGTGCGCTCCCGGAACTCGAAGCCGGTGCGCGCTGCGAGGGTGACGTACATGTCGCGCAGCACCGTGAACGCGTTCTCGGTGCCGAGGTGACGAACCGGGCACTGAACCAGCCGGATGTTGTGGCGGGAGCACTCGTAGGCGATCTCCTCCACTTTGGGATCGTTGAGGCCGTGGACGAGCGTCGGCGCCCCGTGCCTGAGGTAAATCGAATCCGCGTAGGCGATCAGTTCGCGCGCCTCCTGGCGCGTCATGTAATCGACGATATTGCCGCCCACGTCCTCGGAGAGCGAGAGTTTGCCGTCCGAGAACGCGCCTGCGCCCGACCAGCCGCTCATGATGTTGCAGGGATCGCAGCCTACGCAGCGGTGCAGGTCGCGCGCGGGGCACTTGCGCCTGTCGATGTGCAGCCCCGAATCTATCAAGAGCACCTGCGCGCCGGGCATTTTTTCCGTGTATTCAAGCGCGGTGAAGATGCCCGCCGGTCCGGCGCCGACGATGATGACGTCGTAATGCTTCATATTAATAACCTCCTGTCGTCCGACCAAAGAAAGATTATAGCATAGATGCCGTCCGGAGTCAAACGGCTTCTTGACAAATCGGCATCAGGCACATATAATATAACAAGGACTGGCAGAGAGAAAGAGAAGCCATGACGACGATCCCGTTTGCGCGGGGTTTTTCGTCATGGTTTTTTCTATGGCAATCGGGAAAGAGGGGGAGACGCATGCGTGAGTTTGACGTGGCGGTGATCGGCGCGGGCATTACCGGGGCGGCCATCGCGCGACAGCTGTCGCGGTACGAGATCAAAATTGCGCTCGTGGACGCGGCGGAGGACGTCGCCATGGGCGCGTCGCGCGCCAATTCGGCGATCGTGCACGCGGGCTACGACTGTCCGCCGGGTTCGCTCGAGGCGCTTTTGAACGTCAGGGGCAACGCCATGTACGATCGGTGGTGCGCGGAGCTGGATGTGCCGCTGGGGCGGCTGGGCTCGCTCGTGGTCGCGTTTTCGGACGAGGAGACGAAGACCGTGCAGGCGCTCTATGAGCGCGGACTCAAAAACGGCGTTCCGGATATGCGCGTGATCACCGGCGACGAGGCGCGCGGGATCGAGCCGATGCTCAGCAAGGAGGCGGTGAGCGCGCTCTATGCCGGGACGGGCGCGATTACATGTCCCTACGAGATGACGATGGCGTGCGCGGAGAACGCGCGGGACAACGGCGCAGAGTGGATTCTCGGAACGGCCGTCACCGCCATCGCGCGCGACGCGGACGGGTTCGTGCTCGCACTGGGCGAGGAACGGGTGCGGGCCAAGCGCGTGGTAAACGCGGCCGGCGTGTTCGCGGACGACGTTTCTCGCATGATCGGGGACGATTCGTTCACCATCCGTCCGCGCAAGGGAGAATACTTGCTCATCGACCGGACGGCAGAGTCGCCCTGGACGGTGCTTTTCCAGACGCCCACCAAGCTCGGCAAGGGCGTGCTCGTCTCTCCCACGGTGGACGGCAACTGCTTCGCAGGGCCGACGGCCATCGAAACCGACGACAAGTCCGACACCTCGGTCAGCGCCAAGAGCATCGAAAATCTGAAGCGCCTGGCGCGCAGGACCGCGCCGACGCTCGATTTCCGGCAGGTCATCACATCGTTTGCCGGCGTGCGCGCACAGCCCTCGACGGGGGATTTCATCATCCGCGCCTCCGAGGCCGATTACCGCATGATTCACGCGGCGGGCATCTGCTCGCCCGGGTTCACGAGCGCGCCCGCCATCGCGGAGATGGTGGAGCATCTGGTGCGCGCGTCCGGACTCGAACTGCGCGAAAAGCGGACCTATAATCCGAACCGCAGACACATTCGCGCCTTCCGGCATATGCCGGAGACGGAGAAGGAGCGGGCGATCGCGGAAAATCCGCTCTATGGGCGGGTCATCTGCCGCTGTGAGACGATCACGGAGGCGGAGGTCGTGGAGGCGGTCCGGCGCGGGGCGCGCACGCTCGACGGCGTAAAGCGGCGCACGCGCGCGGGCATGGGACGCTGTCAGGGCGGCTTCTGCGGGCCGCGCGTCATGGAGATCATCTCGCGCGAGGCCGGCATTCCCATGACGGAGCTCACGAAGTTCGGCGGCGAATCGTATTTGCTTGCGGGCCCGACGCGGCCATAGGAGGACATATGACATACGAATGCGACGTGGCCGTCATCGGCGGCGGTCCGGCGGGACTCGCGGCGGCGCTCTCCGCCAGAGAGGCGGAAAAGGGCGCCAGGATTCTCGTGATCGAACGCGACAAGGGGCTGGGGGGCATCCTCCAGCAGTGCATCCACAACGGGTTCGGGCTTCACTACTTCGGCGAGGAACTGACGGGACCAGAGTATGCCCAGCGGTTCATCGACAAGTTCGCCGGTGCGAACATCGAGGTCTGGACGGATACCATGGCGCTTGAACTGACGGGAGAGAGGGACATCCTTTGCGTATCGGCGGAGCGGGGCCTCCGGCATGTGAAGGCGGGCGCGGTGGTGCTCGCGATGGGCTGCCGGGAAAGGACGCGCGGGGCGCTTTCCATCCCCGGCACGCGCCCGGCGGGCATCTACACGGCGGGGACCGCGCAGCGGCTCAACAACATCGAGGGTTACCTTCCCGGAAGGCGCGTGGTGATTCTGGGCTCGGGCGACATCGGGCTTATCATGGCGCGGCGCATGACATGGGAAGGCGCGAAGGTGGAGCTCGTTGCGGAGATCATGCCCTACTCGAGCGGACTCAACCGCAACATTGTGCAGTGCCTCGTGGATAACGAAATTCCACTCAAGTTTAACCACACGGTGACGAGGGTTCATGGGCGCGAACGCGTGACGGGCGTCACGGTTTCCGAGGTCGATCCGAAGACGCGGATGCCGATTCCGGGCACGGATGCGTTCTATGAGTGCGACACGCTGCTGCTCTCGGTCGGTCTGATCCCGGAAAACGAGCTTTCCAAGGCCGCTGGCGTCGAGATGGACCCGGTCACGGGCGGCGCGGTGGTGGATGAGGCGCGGCAGACCTCCGTTCCGGGCGTGTTCGCGTGTGGGAACGTGCTGCACGTGCACGACCTGGTCGACAACGTGTCAGACGAGGCTGCGCTCGCGGGCGAGGCGGCGGTAAAATTCGCCGTGGGAGAACGCAAGGCGGGGGAGAGCTACGCCGTGAAGGCGGAAGACGGCGTGCGTTACGCCCTCCCGCAGCGAATTTCCAGGGCTGCGACCGGGATGATCGACGTTTACTTTCGCGTGGGCGCGCTCTATCGAGGCGCGACGGTCGAGGTGTATTCGGGCGGCGAGCGGATCTTTCTGCAGAGAAAGCGCATCATGACGCCCGGCGAGATGGAAAAGATTCAGCTGGACGCGGCCGACCTCTCGGGCGACGTGACCGTCCGGCTGAACGCGTGAGGTGATTTGGATGGAAATGACATGCATCGTCTGTCCGGTGGGCTGCCGCCTGTTGGTGGAGATGGTCGACGGAAAATACGTGGTGACCGGGAACAATTGCAGGCGCGGCGCGGACTACGCCGTGCAGGAGGCGACGAATCCCGTGCGCACGCTTACCTCACTCGTGCGCGTTGAAGGCGGCGCGGAACCGCTGTGCCCGGTGAAAACCAGCTCTCCGATCCCCAAATCCATCATCGGTGTGGCGTTGGAGGCGGTCAGGGCCGCGCGCGCGGCCGCGCCGGTCAAGATCGGAGACGTCGTGATCAGGGACATCGCGGGCACGGGGGTCGACCTCGTGGCGACTGCGAACAGGGGGAGGGCGTAACATGGCGGTCATTGCGATCATTGGAAGCGGCATGATGGGCTCGGCGATGAGCTTTCCGGCGCGTGCGAACGGGAACGAGGTGCGCCTCGTAGGCACGCCGCTCGACCGGGCGATCATCGATGGGCTTCGGAAGGACGGTTATCACATCACCCTCAAGCGGAAGCTGCCGGAGGGCTGCAAGTATTACCAGATCGAGGAACTGACGGAGGCGCTCGTCGGGGCCGAGCTCGTCGTGAGCGGCGTGTCGAGCTTCGGCGTCGACTGGTTCGCGAACGAGATGCTGCCGATCCTTCCGAAGACCGTGCCGATTTTGTGCATCACAAAGGGCATGTTCGACGGGGAGGACGGCTCCCTGACGCCGTACCCCATTTACTATAAGTCGCTTCCGCAGGGCGAGGGTTTCTCGATCAACGCGGTCGGAGGACCTTGTACGAGCTACGAGCTTGCGGATCGCGATCCGACCGAGGTCGCGTTTTGCGGGCCGAACATCGAAACGCTGCGTTGGATCAAATCGCTCTTCGAAACGGATTTTTATCATATTTCGCTCTCGACGGACATCGTAGGCGTCGAGTGCGCCGTCGCGATGAAGAATGCCTACGCGCTGGGCGTGACGCTCGCCGTGGGCCTCTCCGAGCGCGTCGAGGGCGTGGGCGGCACGCAGCACTACAACTCCCAGGCCGCGCTCTTCGGCCAGAGCGTGCGCGAGATGCGCAGGCTCCTTCAAATGGTGGGTGGGCTCGACGACAACATCGTGCTCGGCGCGGGCGACCTTTACGTGACCGTCTTCGGCGGACGCACGCGCTTCATCGGGACCCTGCTTGGACGCGGGCTGTCCTTCGACGAGGCCATGGCGCAGCTCCGCGGCGTGACCCTCGAGTCCATCGTCATCTCTACCCGCACCGCGCGCGCCGTCCGGCGGCTCATCGCGGCGGGCAAGGCGAAGGCCGAGGACTTCCCGCTTCTCATGCACATCGACGACATCCTTTCAAACGGCGAGCCCGTCCGGATTCCGTGGTCCGCGTTCGAGACGGAGACGGTGCGGTAACGCCGGGGGTGGGGAATGACGGGGCTTTGCCCTGGACTCCGCGCAAGGGCTGCCTTAAGGATATCTTGCCGGGCGAAGAAGATCATTATGATCCGCCGAGTTTCTTGGCGCGGCATCCAAAACGCACATTCAGCCGCTCGGGATTGGCTCCCGAGCGGCTGACGCACAGATCTTTCATTTTCCATTCAGAATCAGATTACAATAGAGCTTCGTTCCTTTGACGGAGGTCAGGAGATTCCCTATCCTCGACGTTTGCGTTCACTGCATATGGTTTATAATAATCGTAATCTCAGTGCCGTCGTCGGTTTCCCGAACGTGGCTGGAAGCGCGCGCACCGAGGCCGTTGATCTTTTTGACGGTGTCAATGATGGCGTTGATGTAGAGTCTGTCGTCCCGGAAAAACCGCTTGACGTTCCTTTTGGGCGGCTCCTTGGCAATTTTCTCGATCTTCGCCTCGAGTTGGCGGACGGTAAGCCTCTTTTCCGCCGTCTCGTCCACGAGCTTCAGTTGGGTCCTGGTGTCCTCGACCTTTAAAAGCGCGCGTGCGTGGCGCTCCGTGAGTCCGGTCTTCACGATCATGTCCTTGACGGGCGGCGGGAGCCGGATAAGGCGCAACCGGTTGGCGAGCGCGGACGGGCTCTTTCCGAGGGTTCGAGCGAGCTCCTCCTGCGTGATGTGGTGGTTTTCGAGGATCGAGCGGCATGCCTCGGCCTCGTCGAGGAAGTGCAGCTCCTCGCGCTGGATGTTCTCGACGAGCGCGAGAACCGCGCTGTCCGCGTCGTAGGCGGAGATGATGATGGCGTCCGCGTGGGTCTTTCCGAGTCTCTTGAGCGCGCGAAACCGGCGTTCGCCCGCGACGAGCTCATACTGACCCGCGCCGACGCGCCGGACGACGAGGGGGGAGATGAGGCCGTGCTCGCTGATGGAACTCGCGAGCGAATCGAGCGATTCCTCCGAGAACAGCCGACGGGGCTGATGGGGGTTGGGCGTAATATCCTGAAGGCGGAGCCGCGAGATCGTCCTTTCCGGCGCGCCCAGAAAAGCGTCCATGCGTTTCACCTCCTTCGGGGATATATATATTCGTGGAAGGATTGCGCCATCAATATTCGCCGAAAAAAACAGAGGTCGGCAGGAAATCCGGTATTCATATGGAATATAATCAATCAAGGTGAAGGCACTCCCTTCGCCTCACTGAAGGAAAAGGAGCGATGATCGATGAAGCTTATCCTATCGGGCAAGGGCTTTGAAGTCACCGATGGTCTCAGGGAGAGATTCGATAAAAAACTTTCGAAACTGGACAAGTATTTTCAGGAAGACGCCGAGGCGTATATCCGCATCTCTCAGGAGCGCGGCGGTCGCAATATCGTTGAAGTGACCATCAGCGTGGGGGGGCTCATCCTGCGCGCCGAGGAAATCACGGGCGATATGTACTCTTCGATCGACGGCGCGGTGGACAAGCTGAGTCGCCAGATCCGCAGGCACCGCACCAAGCTCGAAAAGAAGCTACACGTCAGGATCGAGCCGGAGTTCGAGGAGGGTGGATCCATCGAGGAGGAGGCCGCGCAGTACAACATCGTGCGCACCAAGAGGTTCCCGGTGAAGCCCATGCGCGTGGACGACGCCATCGCGCAGATGGAGCTTCTCGATCATGAATTCTATCTGTTCCTCAACGAGGAATCGGGCACCATGTGCGTGCTCTATCGCAGGAAGGACGGAACATACGGACTTTTGCAGCCGGAATGACCGGGAGCGGGCGGGGAGGCGGAAACGCTTCCCCGTTTTTTTGTCGTTTCGGGGGGTGAAACGGGCGGTAACATGCTGGAATATGCTGTTTTTACCAAGATGCACTTGCTCCGGGGCGGCTTTTCCTTTATAATAGAGGGAGGATGTATGGGTGGAAGGATGATTTGATGCGCGAAGGGGATCTTGATCGATACATCGACATGTCGCTGCCGGCCGACCGGGATATGATGCTTGTCGCCCGGCTGACCGCGTCCGGCGTGCTTGCGCGCGCGGGACTGACTGTCGATGCGCTCGACGATCTGAAGATGGCCGTCGAGGAATCGCTCGGACTGATGATGGCGCAGATTGCGCCTCCGGGGCGCATCGCCTTGAAATTCCGACTGGGCAAATGCTGCATGGTGTTTACATGCGAATGCGCGGATGGTTGCCGGACCGGAATCGCCCTTGGCGAAACCGAGCTCGAGGTGGCGAGGTGCATCCTCGCGTCCCTCGTGGACGAGGCCGAGGTAGTGGCCGTGAACGGGGTCGTCAACTCGATCCGGCTCGTGGCGCGACTGCCGCGCTGATGGAGGATACATGTGTGAAACTGCGCGACGTTCCGCTTTGGATGCCGAGCCGCTATTGACCGAATTTGCGGCCACGGGCGACCCGGCCCTGCGGGACAGGATCGTTGAGATGCATCTGAATATCGCCGCCATGGTTGCCGCGCGCTTTTCCGGGCGGGGGGTCGATTATGACGACCTCTATCAGGTCGCGTCGCTCGCGCTGTTCAAGGCCGTCGGCCGCTATGATCCCAACCGAGGCGTCAAATTCGCGAGCTTCGTGACTCCGACGATGATCGGCGAGGTCAAAAATTATTTCCGCGACCGGGCGCGCGTGATCCGGCTCCCGCGCAACTCGAGCGAACTGATCAAGTCCATTGAAAAGGCTATCGCGGAACTTTCTCAGGAACTGTTCCGCCAGCCGACGCCGGAGGAACTTGCCGAGCGCATGGGCGTTTCGGTCGAGACGGTTCTCGAAGGGCTCGACCTGCGCGGCGCGACCAGGCCCGCGTCCCTCGATTCGACCCCCGAATCCGACGAGAGCGAAACGCCGCTGTCCGCGTATCTGGGCTTCGAGGAGAAGGGGTATACCGACTTCGAGAGGGGCGATTTGCTGCGGCGCGCGATGGAGAGGCTGACTGACCAACAGAAGGAAATCATCCGGTATCGATTCTATGACGGGCTTTCCCAGCGCGACATCGCGGGACGGCTTGGGATCTCCCAGATGTCGGTCTCCCGCGCAGAGAGAAGGGCCTTGCAGGCGATGCGCGGCTATATGGAAACTGCGGAGGAAAAACCGTGAAGTGGATCGCGTCGGCGGCGCTGGGACTTGAGGGAATGGTAAGCCGGGATCTGAAGCACCTCGGCATGAACGCGCGCGTCATGGACGCGGGCGGCGCGGAGTTTGAGGGGGATTTCAGGGACGCGTTCACGGCCAATCTGTGGCTCAGGACGGCGGACCGGATTCTGCTCGTGATGGGCCGGTTTCCCGCGAAGAGTTTCGAGGAACTGTTTCAGGGCGTCAAGGCCATCGAATGGGAGAAACTGCTCCCGAAGGACGCGGCGTTCCCGATCCGCGCCAAGTGCGTCAAAAGCCAGCTCATGAGCCCTTCAGACGTCCAGAAAATCGGGAAGCGCGCCATGGTCGAACGGCTGAAAGGCGCGTATCGCGAGGATTGGTTCTCCGAGACGGGCGCGACGTACCAGATCGACATCACGATCCGCGCGGACGAGGTGACGGTCGCCGTCGATTCCTCGGGCGAGGCGCTTTCAAAGCGCGGCTACCGCACGTGGAACGGCGAGGCGCCCCTGCGGGAGACGCTCGCTGCCGCGCTCGTTCTCCAGAGCGGGTGGCACCCCAAGATGCCCTTTTACGACCCCTGCTGCGGCACGGGGACGCTCCTCATCGAGGCCGCGTTCATCGCGCTCGGGCGCGCGCCGGGGCTTTTGCGCAAGTTCTCCATGGAAAACTGGGAATCGGTCGACAAGGACGCATGCGAGTCGATCCGCAGGGCAGCGAAGTCGAGCTATGACAAAAACTATGAGCGTCCCCTGCGCGTCGCGGGTTCGGACATCGACCCGGAGGCGATCGAGCTCGCCCGGCGGCACGTGCGCCAGGCGGGGCTCGGGGGGCGGATTGAACTCGAGGTAAAGGATCTGCGCGACGTGAACCGCACGGGCGAGCCGGGCGTGTTCGTCGCGAATCCGCCCTATGGCGAAAGGCTCGACAACGTGCGGGCGGCGCATGCGGTGGCGCGTCAGCTTGGCGCGCTGCAGGTGCGGCATCCGGGCTGGGCGCTTTGCGCGTTCTCGGCCGATATGGGCTTCGAGCGCGAATACGGCCGCCGTGCGAGCCGCCGCCGCAGGTACTATAACGGACGAATCGAATGCGAATACCACATTTTCGACGCGGTTCGCCGCGCAGACGAGGTGTAAAGAATGAAGCCGCTTTTCAACCGCACGCCATTGACGCCCAACACGCTCGCGGGGCTGCCGCTCGGGTCCATCAAGCCCGAAGGCTGGCTCCTGGAGCAGCTGCGCACGCAGGCGGACGGTCTGACGGGGCGGCTCCATGAGATGTGGGAAGACGTGGGCGAGCACTGCGGCTGGCTGGGCGGAACGGGCGATGCCTGGGAGCGCGCGCCTTACTACCTCGATGGGCTGGTTCCGCTCGCGTGGGCGCTGGACGACGAATCGCTCAAGGGAATCGCGATGCGCTTCATCGAATGGATTCTCGCCTCGCAGCGCGAGGACGGCTGGTTCGGTCCGGAGGGCAACGACGATTACTGGCCGCGCATGGTGGCGCTCAAGGCGCTCAAGCAATACTTCGAGGCGACAAATGACAAGCGCGTCCTGGTGCTCATGGACAAGTTCTTCCGCTACCAGTACTTCAATCTCCAGAAGCACCAGCTTCGGGATTGGGCGGTGGCGCGCGGCGGCGAGAACATGCACGTGGCGCTGTGGTTTTATAACCTGACGGGACAGAGCTATCTCGTCGAGCTCTGCAAGCGCCTGCGCGCCCAAACGCTCGACTGGCCGAACTTCTTCCACACGTTCCCGATCACGCAGCCCATGAGTCGGTCACTCCGCTGGGAACGGCTTTCGGAGGCGCTCGAGGAGGAAAAGGAGGAGAAGCTCGAGGGCGAGCACAGGCCTTACTTCCGCACGCAGTACCACCTTTCGCATGTGGTGAACGTTGCGATGGGGCTCAAGACGCCGGGCATCATCAACATGTTCCGCTCCGGCTTCAAGGAGCAGGGCGGCTTCAACTTCGGCTGGCCCAAGCTCATGAAGTACCACGGCGTCGGCTACGGCATGTTTACGGGCGACGAGCACCTGAACGGATCGAGCCCCACGCAGGGCACGGAGCTGTGCGCGGTGGTCGAGCTGATGTATACGCTCGAAACTTTGATCGGCGCGGGCAACTTCGGGGACGACCTGCCGGACATCCTCGAGAAGCTCGCCTACAACGCGCTTCCCGCTGCGTTCAACGCGGACATGACCGCGCACCAGTATGACCAGCAGGCAAACCAGATCAAGGTTTCGCGCGACAAGCGCAATTGGTACAACAACGGCGAGGACGCGAACATATACGGATTTTCGCCGAATTTCGGCTGCTGCACCGCGAACTATCATCAGGGCTGGCCGAAGTTCGTAAGCTCTCTTTGGTACGCGACGAACGACGGCGGGCTCTCTGCGGTGAGCTACGCGCCTTGCACGGTAAAGACGCGGCTCGCGGGCGTTCCGGCGAAACTGAGCGTCTCTGGCAACTATCCGTTCTCGCAGGATGTGGAGATCGAGGTGACCGTCAAGCACCCGGTCGAGTTCCCGCTTTACCTGCGCATTCCCTTCTGGGTATCGCAGCCTATGATCTTTTTGCCGGACGGCGAGATCATGCAGGTGCGCGCGGGCGAGACTGCGTGCATCCGCCGGAAGTGGAGGACGGGCGACAGTCTCAGGCTCGAGTTGCCCACCCAGCCGCGCGTCAAGAAGCACTGGCACCACCAGTCGGTGACGGTCGAGTACGGGCCGCTCCTCATGGCGCTTCAGCCCGAGGAAAACTGGGAGAAGCTGACGGGCGGCGCGTTCCCGGACTGGAAGGTCACGACCGACGGGGAGTGGGGCTTCGCCATCATGGCGGACGAACCGAAAAAGGGCGTCATGGAGCCGGAGAAGGCGCGTGCGTTCGGGAAGGCCGAGCCTGCCGCGCACGTGCTAGCGAAGGCCGCGCGGATCATCTGGCCCATGGACGGCGCGAGTTGTGCGAATGTGCCTATCATGCCGGGAGTCTCGGAGGAGGACATCCGCACGATCAAGCTCGTTCCGTACGGATCGACTTGTCTTCGGATTTCGCAGTTTCCAATGGGCGTGATCAAACAGAAGGCTGACTGAGGATAGGGTTTCATGAAGCGGCCGGCCCGTTCCAATCGGGCTGCGCCTGTTTCATTTTCTAAGGGACCGGTTGATTTGGATATGGAAGGTGCTTTCATGGAATGGTATGTGGTGCTTTTGAGGATCGCCCTGTCGATCGGCGTGGGTCTTGCAATCGGCATCGAGCGCGAGTATAAGAACCGCCCCGCGGGCATGCGCACGCACGTGCTGGTCGCGATGGGCGCATGCACGGTCTCCCTCATGGAATGCATGTTCGCGAACGCACTGAACCCGGTGTCCGGCGACGAGCAGGTGACGTACAACTTCGGGCGGCTCGCCGCGCAGGTCATTACCGGCGTGGGCTTCCTGGGCGCCGGCACGATCTTTATGACGAACAAGAAGATCGAGGGTCTGACGACCGCGGCCTCCCTCTGGAACGCTGCCTGCCTCGGGATCGCGGTCGGCTACGGATACTACTTCATCGCGCTGGTCGGCGGCGCGCTGGTTCTGGTGGTGCTTCTCATGATGCAGAAGATCGTGCGCGTGAACGCGGTCAAGAAGATCGAGATCAAGTTCGTGCACCGGGTGCAGACGATTGACTTTATCAACGCCTACTTCGATGAGCGCGGCGTCAAGACGCTCGATCTCGACTTCACTGTCGAGGCGCAGGACGACCACAACGTCTACACCAATACATACACCCTGCACCTTCCCCACGAGGTCAACTATACGGACATTGTCAACGACCTCTCGGAATATGTAAACGTGCTCGGGGTTCGGACGACGCATGCCTAGCGACATGGAATTGACTCTGATCGGCGCGCGGGACGCCGCGCGGGCGGTCTACCTCATGGCCGGCGAGGAGCGGACGCGCGCGGTCTACGATGCCATGGCGGAGAAGGACGTTGCGCTCGTATCGGTCGGCGGCGATTGGGACTGGAGCCGCGACCTCAGTCCGTGGAAGGCGCCCCGTTGCGCGAAGGGCGGGGAGGACTTCGGCGGCGGCGCGAACGCATATCTCGCGCGGCTCGCGCACAGGATTCCGGCGTTCGAGGCGGAGGCGGGGCTTCTCATCGAGTGGCGCGCGCTGGCAGGCTACTCGCTGGCGGGGCTCTTCGCGCTGTATGCTCTCTACGAAACGGAACTGTTCGGCGGAGCGGCGGTCGTCTCTGGCTCATTGTGGTTTAAGAATTTCATCGAGTTCATGCGGGCGAACGAGACGAAAACGCCTCACCCGCGCGTCTACTTCTCGGTGGGCGACCGCGAGAAGCGAACGCGCAACCCATGGTTTTCGGCCATCGAGGATAAAATGCGGGATGCGGCGGACCTCCTGCAGGGCCGGGGTGGGAAGGTGACGTTCGCCATCGAGCCGGGAAACCACTTCGCCGAGGAAAATCCGCGCGTGGCGCGGGGGATCGACTGGATTGTGCTAGACGAAGATTAAGCACTCTGCCGAAAGGGATATGAGGACGCCGCCCATCCCGCGGCGTTTGTTAAGGGAACGAAATGAAGGTCATTACGGACGAAAAAAAATATGCGGGCGCGGGAACGGTGCTGGCCCTCGGCATGTTTGACGGGGTTCATCTGGGTCACCGCGCGCTCATTCGCCGGGCGGTCGCTCTGGCGCGCGCCATGAATCTGGATGCCATGGTCTGCACCTTCGACCGGCATCCCATGAGTGTGATCCGCCCGGGATCGGCCCCGGAAATGCTGATGACGGTCGAGGAAAGGCTAACCGCGTTTCAGGATCTCGGCGCGGACTGGACGCTCGTGAAACCCTTTACGCGGGCGCTCATGAATGTCGAGCCGGAGGAATATCTGCGCGGCCTCGTCGCGGCGACCCGCGCGCGCGCCGTCGTGGCGGGAGAGAATTACACATTTGGCCGGTCGGGCCTCGGAAACTCCAAAATGATCCGGAATCTGGCGGAGGAGCTTGGGTACGAGGCGGTCGTCATGAAGAGCGTGCGGGAGCACGGGGAAGTTGTGTCCTCGACGCTCATCCGGCGGCTGATCGCCGGTGGAGAGTCCGCGCGAGCCGCGCGCCTTCTCGGGCGGGAGGAAAACGTGCCGAATCCCAAATGAAATTTGTGAAAAGAGACGCTGTGCGCGTTTACAAACGGGGCGGCGTATGGTAGAATACAGTTTGTGGCAGAATAAAGGAGCCATGAGGTTGGTTTGCTTTCGGCAAACCGGGTCGCTCCGCGACCGCACCGGACGTTGATTGCGTTCGGCGCGCCTGAGATCCGCATGCCCGGTCGTCCGACGACTCCGACGGCGCGCTTGGTAGGCGGGAATATGAATGAGGAGGAATACCACATGACCATCGACAAGCAGGAAATCATCAAAGAGTACGCCCGCCACGAAGGCGACACCGGCTCTCCCGAGGTGCAGATCGCGCTTCTGACCGCGCGCATCAACCACCTGAACGAGCACCTTCTGGTGAACAAGAACGACCACCACAGCCGTCGCGGCCTTCTGCTCATGGTCGGCCAGCGCCGCGGCCTACTCGATTATCTCAAGAGCACCGACATCGAGAGCTACCGCTCGATCCTCGCGAAGCTCAGTCTGCGCAGGTAATGAACGCTTGCGGGGCAAAGGGTAACATGATGTGATTCAAAGCGCGCCGCCGTCCCGGGTGCAGCCCGAGTCGGCGGCGTTTCGCGCATGCGTGCGGACGCTGGAATGCGGACAAGACTGTTCGCGATCGTGCGTCTGCACACAGGGGCGCGGCGCTTTCGAATAAGAAACGAAATCAAGGAGGACGAACATGTTCAAATCTTATTCCATGGAACTGGGCGGCCGCACGCTCACCCTCGAGTTCGGCAAGTACGCCGAGCAGGCGTCTGGCGCGACCTTCGTGCGCTACGGTGACACTGCAGTTCTCGTCACCGCCACTGTCGCGGACACCCCGCGCCCGGGTATCGACTTTTTCCCGCTGAGCGTCGACTTTGAGGAGAAGCTCTATTCCGTCGGCCACATCCCCGGTTCCTGGAACCGCCGCGAAGGCCGCCCGGGCGAGAAGGCGATCCTCACCTCGCGCCTCATCGACCGCCCGCTCCGCCCGCTGTTCCCGAAGGGAATGCGTCACGACGTGTCGGTCGTCGCGACCGTCATGTCGGTTGAGCAGGACAACACCCCCGACATCCCCGCGATGATCGGTTCTTCCGCCGCGATTGCGATCTCGCTCATTCCGTGGGCAGGTCCCATCGGCGCGGTGAACGTCGGCTATATCGACGGCAACTACGTCGTCAACCCCACCGTCGCCCAGCGCGAAGTGTCTTCCCTCAGTCTGACCGTCGCCGGCACCTCCGAGGCCGTCCTCATGGTCGAGGCGGGCGCGAACGAGGTCTCCGAGGAAGTGATGCTGAACGGCATCCTCTTCGCACACGAGCAGATCAAGAAGATCGTCGCGTTCATCGCCGACATCGTTTCCGAGATCGGCGTCGAGAAGAAGGAGTTCCCGCTCCAGCTGCCCGCCGAGGACATCAAGGCCGCCGTGCGCGCGTACGCGTACGACAAGGTCGCTTGGATGTTCGAAACCTTCGAGCGTTCCGAGCGCCAGGCGCGTGAGGAACAGGTGAAGAAGGAAGTCGCCGAGCATTTCGCGGAAGAATTCGCGGGCCGCGAGGGCGAGGTCGGCGACGCCTTGTACGCCATCCAGAAGGAGATCATGCGTCGCCGCATCATCGACGACGGCGTGCGTCCCGACGGTCGCAAGCTGACCGAGGTTCGCCCCATCTGGTGCGAGGCGGGCGTTCTGCCCCGCGCGCACGGATCGGGTGTGTTCACCCGCGGTCAGACGCAGGTTATGACGGTTGCGACCATCGCGCCCGTCTCCGAGCGCCAGATTCTCGACGGAATCGGCCTCGAGGACACCAAGCGCTATATGCACCACTACAACTTCCCAGGCTACTCCACGGGCGAGGCGAAACCCACGCGCAGCCCCGGCCGCCGCGAGATCGGCCATGGCGCCCTCGCCGAGCGCGCGCTCGAGCCGATGATTCCCCCGATCGAGGAGTTCCCTTACTGCCTGCGCCTCGTCTCCGAGGTCATGAGCTCGAACGGCTCCACCTCGCAGGCGTCCGTTTGCGGCTCCACCCTTGCGCTCATGGACGCGGGCGTGCCGATCAAGCGGCCGGTCGCGGGCGTGGCGATGGGCCTCATCAAGGACGTGGACCAGACCGGCAAGGTCGCGGTTCTCACGGACATTCAGGGTCTCGAGGACTTCCTGGGCGACATGGACTTCAAGGTCGCGGGCACCTCGCAGGGCATCACGGCCATCCAGATGGACATCAAGATCAAGGGCATCGACGAGCCGATCCTCCGGCAGGCCCTGGCGCAGGCGTTCGACGGCCGCATGCACATCCTCGGGAAGATGCTCGAGGTGCTGACGGAGCCGCGCGCGCACCTCAGCCCCTACGCGCCTAAGATCATCCAGTTCAAGATCAACCCCGAGAAGATTGGCGAGGTCGTCGGCCCGCGCGGCAAGATGATCAATAAGATCATCGAGGACACCGGCGTCAAGATCGACATCGAGGACGATGGAAGCGTGTATATCGCGACCAACGACGAGGCGGCGGCGAAGAAGGCCAAGGCCATCATCGAGGGGATCGCGAAGGAGATGCAGGTGGGAGAAGTCTTTATCGGCACCGTCGCGCGCATCATGCCCTTCGGCGCGTTCGTCGAGTACGCCCCGGGCAAGGATGGCATGATCCACATCTCCAAGCTCGCCAATGAGCGTGTGGAGAAGGTGGAGGACGTCGTGAAGGTCGGCGATACCCTTGAGTGCCGCGTGGCGGAGATCGACGGCCAGGGCCGCATCAACCTCGTCCGCAACGACATCAAGTACGACAACGAGGCCATGCCCGTGCGCCGTCCCCCGCGCCGCGACTTCGGCGACCGCGGCGGACGCGGCGGCGACCGCGGCCCGAGGCGGTAACCCGGAATCAGCAGTGCCGCCGTGAGCGATGTTCGCGGCGGCATCGCTCTATTCAGACGAAGGCGGGGGGCGGCATGAATCCCGAAATCGAGGCGTATCATTGGATCCTCTGTCCGGAAGGGATGCCGTCGTTTTTGCGCGAGTACGCGGCGGCCCCGACCATGGAACGGCTGAAGGGCGTCGGTCTTTTCTGCGGCACGGATTACAGCCGCGTCTACCGAAACCGTTTCTTTTATTCGCGCTACGACCATAGCCTTGGGGTGGCCCTCATCGTCTGGCACTTTACGCACGACCGAAAGCAGGCGCTCGCGGGGCTCTTTCATGACATCGCCTCTCCCGCGTTCAGCCACTGCGTGGACTTTATGGCCGGGGATGCTTTGACACAGACGCACACCGAGGCGCTGACGGGGCGGCTCATCCGGGAATCCGGGGAAATCATTGCCCTGCTTGCCCGCGACGGAATCGATCCTGCCGAAGTGGACGATTATCAGATGTATCCGATCGCCGACAATGAAAGCCCCCGTCTTTCCGCGGATCGGCTGGAATATTCGCTGTCCACGCCTCTGGTGGTTCACGGCGTGTGGACGCTCGCCGACATTGGGGAGATCTACGGCGACTTGACGGTCGGGAAAGGCGAGGACGGCCGAGACGAGCTGGCTTTTGCGGACGTCAAACGAGCGGAGGCGTTCGTCCGGGGCGTGTGCCTGTACTCCCGGGAATTCCAGACGAACGACAACAAGCTGCTCATGTATGTCGCGGAAATTCTCCGTGCATGCGTGCGGCGCGGCGTTTTGACCGAAGGTGCGCTTTATACGCTGACGGAGGCGCAGGTTATCGGGCGGATCGCGCAGGCTGAGCCGGAAATCCGGGATATGTGGCGCGTCTACGAGCAGCTAGAGCGCGTCGAAGGCAGCGCGGAGCCGATCACGGGCTGCTACTGCGCCCATGTAAACGCGAAGAGGCGGTATATAGACCCGCTCGTCGTTGCGGCGCGCGCCTCGGCCGTTTCGCCCGACGCGCGGGCGGAAATCGGCAGCCTCCTCGCCTTCGAGGATTTGCCGTACGGGGCGATCCGCGCGGCGGCACCCGTACGGGAGGGGCGTGTTTGAACGCCCCCGGAAGGGTATAATGGATACGGACTGGGGTTTGACGCCCCGTACCTCCACCAAATGACTGATTTTGGAGGACAGCGAATGTATTTCGATCAGGCCACATTGCCAAACGGACTTCGGATCATCGGAGAGCGCATGCCGAGCTTCCGCTCGACCTCGGTTGGGCTCTGGATCGGCACGGGCTCCCAGTACGAAACGCACGCGCAGGCGGGCATGAGCCATTTCATCGAGCACATGGTCTTCAAGGGCACGACCAGCCGCTCCGCGCGAGACATCGCCGAGGAGATGGACGAGGTGGGCGGACAGCTCAACGCCTTCACGTCCAAGGAGTGCACCTGCTTTTACGCAAAGGTCGTGGACGAGCATGTGCGCCTCGCCATCGACGTCATTTCGGATCTCGTTGTGCGCCCCGTGTTCGACCCCGAGAACATGGAGAAGGAAAAGGGCGTGGTGCTCGAGGAGATCGACATGGCGGAGGACACGCCGGAGGACCTTGTACACGACATTCTCATGCTCGCGCAGTTTGGCGATCAGCCCGTCGCGCGCCCGATTCTGGGTTCGCGGGCGAGCGTCAAATCCTTTACGCAGGGCGAGATCATGAAGTATTGGACGGCCATGTATCGACCCGAGAACGCGGTGCTCGCCATCGCGGGCAGTTACGACTGGGACGAGGTCGTCAAATTCGCGGCCGAGTTCCTCGCCGGATGGGAGCGGGGAACGTTCGTCCGCCCAGATTTCTCGACGCACGCGGTTCCGCCGACGTTCCTCCGGAAGGAAAAGGACATCGAGCAGGCGAACATGTGTCTGGGCTTCCCGGGTCTTCCCACGGGCGACGAGATGGGCTACGAGTTTTCGCTGTTCTCAAGCGTGTTCGGCGGGGCGATGTCGTCCAGACTCTTCCAGCGAATCCGGGAGGAGAGCGGCATGGCGTACTCCGTGTACAGTTATCCGAACTCCTACACCGACTGCGGCATGCTCTCTGTATACGCGGCGACGAACCCCGAAAACGTGAGGGCGGTACTCGACATGATCCTCGACGAGACGAAGAAGCTGGTCGAGGGAGGCCTGAAGTTGGAAGAATTCCGAAAGGCGCGGGAGCAGCTGCGCTCCGGCTTTATCCTCGGGCAGGAATCCACGTCGGCGCGCATGCATTCCGCGGGGCGGCGACTTCTGCTCCTGAATAAGACGCGCACCGAGGAGGAGGCGCTCGCGCGCGTGAACGGCATGGACTTCGGCGCGACCAACGAGCTTATGCGTAAGGTGCTCTC
This sequence comes from Bacillota bacterium, assembly GCA_023444095.1. Taxonomy (GTDB): domain Bacteria; phylum Bacillota; class Clostridia; order Christensenellales; family Aristaeellaceae; genus RUG11247. The sequence goes on along the minus strand of JAEZRP010000013.1, from coordinate 82,893 downwards.
CGAGAAGCCGTCGCTCGCGCTCGTCTCGCGCGGGGTGGGGAAGATGGACCTTATGTGACGACTAAAAAACGGGCGTCTCGCGAGAGATGCCTGTTTTTTGCGCATCCTATGTGCTATAATCTCCGCGGGGAGGGATTCAGATGAGGAGACCCGATTTCGAGCGCAACACGCTGCGTGCGCTCAGGGGCGGCGTTCCGGAGCGTGCAAGCCTGTTCGAACTGTTTCTGAACGACGATTTCTACATGCGGCTCGCGGGCTGGGAAAGAAAGCCGGGGGATGAGACGGAGCGCTTGCGCCTCGTTTCGGAGGCGATGGCGAACGCGGGATACGATTACGCCACGACGCACGCGTCGCAGTTTCGCTTCAACGTCGTGAGCCACGAGCGGAGAAAGACCATTTCATTGAACGACGCAACGATGATCACCGACTGGGCGTCTTTCGAGCGATACCATTGGGATGATCCGGCGGACTTCGACTGTTCGAAGCTCGAACGCGCGCGGGAGTTCCTGCCCGAGGGCATGAAGCTGATGGTGATGGGACCGGGCGGCGTTCTCGAGAACACCATTTCGCTCACCGGCTATGACAATCTGTGCGTGATGCTCTACGAGGAACCGGAGCTCGTCCGGGAGATTACCTCGCGCGTCGGCGCGGCGCTCGTCAAATACTACGAGCTGGTCGCGGACATCGACGCCGTGGGGTTTTTGTGTTCCAACGACGACTGGGGCTTCAACACCCAGACATTCCTCTCGCCGGACGACATGCGCAAATACATATTCGGCTGGCATCGAAAAATTGTGGAGGTCGCGCATCGCGCGAACAAGCCCTGCATCCTCCACTCCTGCGGCTATTTTGACGAGGTGATTGGCGACGTCGTGGACGATATGAAGTTCGATGCCCGCCACTCCTACGAAGATAACATCTGCCCCGTCGAGGAGGCCTACGAGCGGCTGAACGGTCGGATCGCGGTGCTCGGCGGGATCGACATGAACTTCATGGTGACGGGAACGCCGGACAGGATCTTCGACCGTGCGACAGCTATGCTCGAGCGCGCGCGCACGCGCGGCGGATACCTCCTCGGGACGGGAAACAGTGTGCCGGAGTACATTCCGTTTGAAAACTACAGTGCGCTCCTTCGCGCGGCGGAGACGTTCCGCTGAAGCGCAACCTGCGCGTTCTGGACAAAAGGGCGGCGGCGCTGTATAATGGTTATGACTGGAATCGAGTCGCCGCCGCGCGGCAGCCGGAAGCGGGGATAATGCGACCTGGGGGGATGATATGGACTCACTTCTGGACAAGGCCAGAAAAATCAACGATGAGTGGAACGACCTGCCGAGGCGGGCGCTCATCGTGTTCGCGACCTGTGTCGCGCTCGTGGTCGCCTTCGCGGCGTTCAAGTATTTTGCGCCATTCGTATGCGCGCTGGTATTCTCGTGGGTCGTCCGTCCCCTTGCGCGGCCGATCAACCGGCTGTTCGTGAAGATTAAGATCCCAAGGAGCGTCGGGACGCTGCTCGCGGTCGTCATCGTGTTCGGCATCATCATTACGGGCGTCGTGCTTCTGACGACGGCGCTCATCGGGGAGGCGCGCGACCTTCTCGTGTCCCTGCCGCGCTATCAGAACGACGCGCTCGACTACATAACGAAGCAGGCCGAGTACTTCGGCGCGCAGATTTCGGACACCGTCGGGGACGACGCGCTTCTGTGGGTCACGGACATGCTGAAGGCGTCGCTCTCCAAGCTCGCGGAAATGGCCTCCACGTTTGCGGGCGATCTCGTGTCGTTCACCTGGAGCGCGGTCACGGTGCTGCCCGAGGTTCTGCTGTTTGTGATCTTCATGATCATGGAGAGTTACTACATCGTCGCGGACACGGACGAGAACGACAACTTTGCCCGAAAGTGGCTTCCCGAGCGGGTCATGAGCGCATACGGGCGGGTCAAGAGGGTGATGCTGATCGGCGTGCGCGCGCAGGTCGTGACGGCGGTCGTTCAGATGTTCATCGCGATGGTGGTTCTGCTCGCGGGCTTTTTCATTCTCGACGTGGAGTACGCGGTCATGTTCGCGATCCTGATCTCCGTGCTCGACGCGCTGCCCGTCATCGGTGCCGGGCTCATCATGCTGCCCATGACGGGTTACTATCTCATCGTGGGCGATTACATGCTCGCGCTGGGCGTGATGGTTCTCTACTGCATCATGCTGATCATCAAGCGCATCATGGAACCAAAGCTTCTCGGAAGCCAGATGCGGCTTCGCCAACTCACCACCATGGTCGCGATGTACGCGGGCTTTCGGGTGATGGGCTTCATCGGGCTGATCACGGGTCCCCTTACGCTGCTCCTGTTCAAGGTCGTGCTTTCGGACGTGACGGGAAAGGCGGAAATGCCGGAGCCGCCCGTTCCGAAAAAGAAAAACAGGAGGAAAGCCTGACATATGGTCTTCTCGAGCAACATATTCTTGTTTGCGTTCCTTCCCTGCGTGATCCTCGTCTATTACCTCGTGAAGCGCTGGCGCACCGCCGCGAATTTGTTTCTGACGCTCGCGAGCCTGCTCTTCTACGCGTGGGGCGAGCCGAAGTTCGTCTTCATCATGGTCGGCTCCATCCTCGCGAACTGGGGGTTCGGGCTGTGGATGGACCGGACGCGCGAGAAGAAGGGCTCGCAAAGATTGGCGACAGCGCTCATGGTGATCTTCAATCTCGGGGTTCTGGGCGTCTTCAAGTATGCGATGCTCGCGATGAACACGGTCAACTGGGCGTTCCGGCTGAGCCTTCCGGTGCCGGAGATCGCGCTTCCGATCGGCATCTCCTTTTTCACTTTCCAGGCGATGAGCTACGTGATCGACGTGAAGCGCGGGAACGGCAAAGTACAGAAGAGCCTTCTCAACGTGGCGCTCTACATCACCTTCTTCCCGCAGCTGATCGCAGGTCCCATCGTGCGCTACCAGACCGTCGCGGATGAAATCGCGGGCCGCAGGGAGACGCTCAATGACTTCATTGTCGGCGCGCGAAGGTTCCTGATCGGGCTATGCAAGAAGGTGCTGCTCGCCAACAACCTCGCGATCGCCGTCGACTACGCGTTCGCGCTCGCTCCCGAGAACCTTTCGGTGGTCATGGGCTGGCTCGCGGCGCTAGGGTTTCTGACACAGGTGTACTTCGATTTCTCGGGATACTCCGACATGGCGATCGGGATGGGCAGAATGTTCGGCTTCCACTTCCTCGAGAACTTCGACCATCCGGTTCTGAGCCGCTCGGTCACGGAGTTCTGGCGCAGGTGGCACATCTCGCTTTCGACCTGGTTCCGCGATTACCTCTACTTCCCGCTGGGCGGAAGCCGCGTGAAGTCCAAGGCGAGGCTCCTGTTCAACATGTGCGTGGTGTGGTCCTTGACGGGCCTTTGGCACGGCGCGGACTGGAAGTTCTTGCTCTGGGGTTTCGGACTCTTCGTCATCCTCGCCATTGAGCGGCTGACCGGGGCGGCGAAGTGGCTGTCGAACCACAGGATCGGCTGGATCTACGCGTTCCCGGTGGTCGCGGTTCTGACGGTGCTCGTCCGTGCGACCAGCACATGGGACGCCGGAATCATCTACCGGGCGATGTTCGGATTCTCCGGCGCGGGTTTCTGGAATGACGCGACGACGGTGATCTTCCAGGAATACGGCTGGTTCCTGCTCGCGGGGTTCGTCTGCAGCCTTCCGCTCTATGACATCTTCCGCAATAATTTCCGGGTGCCGGACGGCGCGATCCGCATCGCGGGCGGGGCGTTCCTCGTCGCCCTGGTGCTTGTCGCGGTGACGTACGTCGCGACGAACAACTACAACCCGTTCATCTATTTCAATTTCTGACTTGTCTTCTGATCGGAGGAACTCGATGGAGCAGCTTGCGTGCCTGCTGGAAGCGCGGCGCGAGGGGCGCGTCCTCAGGGGCGAGCCCATGGCGAATCATACCACGTTCCGCGTGGGCGGGCCTGCGGACATCTGTTTTTTGCCGGAGACGGAGGGGGAGGTCGCCTTGGCGCTTGACGAGGCGAAGCGGCTGTCCGTTCCCGTCTTCGTCATGGGGAACGGCTCGAACCTCGTCGTGCGTGACGGAGGCATTCGCGGACTGGTCGTGATCCTCGGCGAACACTTTTCGGCCGTCCAGGCGGAAGGCACGCGCGTGACCGCGCAGGCCGGGGCGACGCTCGCCCGAGTCGCGGCGTTCGCGTTGGAGCGTTCGCTGGCGGGCTTTGAATTCGCATCAGGCATTCCGGGGACGATCGGCGGGGGCGCTGCGATGAACGCGGGCGCGTACGGCGGTCAGATCTCGGACGTGTTCTTCTCCGCGCGCGTCCTCAGGGGCGGCTCGATTGCGGCCTACGGCGCGTCCGACATGCAGATGGGGTACCGCACGACGCGCGTGCTGCGCGAGGGGGGTGTCGTGCTTTCGGTGGAGCTCGCGCTCCGTCCCGGGGACGCGGCGGAGATCCGCGCGACGATGAACGACCTGAACGGACGGCGCCGGGAGAAGCAGCCGCTCGAGTACCCGAGCGCGGGTTCTACCTTCAAGCGGCCAGAGGGGCAGTTCGCGGGCGCGTTGATCGACCGGGCAGGGCTGCGCGGCGCGCGCGTCGGCGGCGCGATGGTGAGCGAGAAGCACGCGGGGTTCATCGTCAACACGGGCGGCGCGACGGCGCGGGACATCCTCGCGCTCATCGACCGCGTGCGCGCGCGGGTCTACGAGGAGAGCGGCGTCGCGCTCGAGCCTGAAGTTCGGATCGTGGGGGAGGAATAATGTCGTTCGCCGCGGAAGCGCGCGCGGAGATTGCGCATGCGCCGCTCGATCAGGTTTGCTGCGCGCGTGCGGAGCTCGCCGCGGCGCTCCTCGCTTCGAGCGGGATATCGATCCACGGGAAAGCCGTCTACCGCCTTTCGCTCTCGTCGTCCGAGGCGACGATCGTCAGGCGGTACTTTTCGCTCGTAAAAAAATACTTCGGCGTGACCTGCGAGATCCGCGTTTCGCGTACCGACCGATTGAGCGGCCAGACGCGCTATCAGCTCCTCTTTCCCGACGAGCACGCGCAGGCGCTTCTGGCGGAAGCGCGCCTGCTCGATTCCGCCGCGCTCTTCGGCGTTCGCATGAGTCCCGATCCTTCAATCTTCCGGTACGCCTGCTGCCGCACGGCATTCCTTCGGGCTGCTTTCCTGTTTTGTGGAACCATTTCCAATCCTGAGAAGTCATATCATATAGAATTTGCCGCGCCAAGCGAGCAGTTCGCACAAAGCGTTATGGAAACACTGAGATATTTTGAAATTCATGCTAAAAATACTTGCAGGAAATCAAAAGAAGTGGTATACTTAAAAGGAAGTGAAGGAGTGGCGGACGTACTGACGCTCCTGGGCGCGCACGCGAGCGTGCTGGCGTTCGAAAACGTCCGCATCGCGAAGGAGCTGCGCGGGAGCATCAACCGTCAGGTGAACTGCGACAGTTCGAACATCAATCGCGCCATGATGTCCGCGGAGAAACAGATCGAGGACATCCGCTTCATCGATTTGGAATTGGGGCTCGACAGGCTTCCCGCGACGCTTCGGAGCGTTGCGGAGGCACGGATGGGCAACCCGGAAATTTCACTCGCCGGGCTCGGGGAGCTCATGGATCCGCCGCTTGGAAAATCGGGCGTGAACGCCCGGCTCAGGCGCATCGCGGACATCGCGGAGAGGCTCCGCTCCGGAGAGGAAATTGATCTATGATGTGAGGAGTGTGGGGACATGGTCAAGCTGGAGGCGACGTTTCGGGCCGCCGACGGCATAACGCCCGACCTGGCGGCGGAGATCATCCAGCGCGCCTCCAGATTCGATTCGGTTACGGAGCTGGAGATGGGCAGTAAGCGGGTCGTGCTCGGCTCGCTGATCGGGATTCTGTCGCTGGAATTGCGCGAGGGCACGCGGGTCAGGATTATCGCGGAAGGTTGCGATGAGGTCATGGCCGCGGGAAGCATACGCGAGCTGATAGAGGCGTGAACGCCGAAAGAATGGGCGCGGCCCGAGAGGGTCGCGCTTTTCGCATGTTTGGAGGGATGATATGGCGATACTCCATTTGATGGTTGGACTGCCGGGGAGCGGCAAGACCACGCGGGCGAAGGAACTGGAGCGGGAGCACAATGCCCTGCGGCTGACACCTGACGAATGGCACCTGTTTTTGTTTGGCCATGACGTTGACGAAGACGCGCACGATGAGCGCCATACGAAGGTCGAGCAGGTCATGTGGACGGTCGCGGCGCGGGTGCTTGCGCTGGGGACGGACGTCATCCTCGACTTCGGCTGTTGGGCGCGCGAGGAGCGCGAGGATTTCCGCGCGCGGGCACGCGCGCTGGGAGCAGATTTCAGATTGCACTATATGGACGTTTCCCTGGACGAGTTGAAAAGGCGGCTGGTCGTGCGCAACCGGTTCGCCGGGGACAGGCCCGTGTTCTATATTTCGGATGAAAACCTGAGGGAATGGGCGGCGCTTTTCCAGCCGCCGGGCGCCGACGAGTTGATTTGACCCGGAAGGACTGGAAAAGGATCGCGCCAGTTGACAAACGAAAAGAAAGTAGCGTTCAAATCCATTGCGGATTTCCGGGGATCGCGTATAATGGGGTTCGGGAGGTGAGGCAATGAAGGAGATCGGAATCGCGCGGGTCTTGACCCGCATGCGCCGGGAGAAGGGCGTGACGCAGGACGAGCTTGCGGCGCACGCGGGGGTTTCGAAGGCGTCTGTCTCAAAGTGGGAGACGGGCCAGAGCTATCCGGACATCGCGCTTCTGCCCATCCTGGCGGCGTACTTCGGAATTTCGATCGACGAGCTCTTGTGCTACGAGCCACAGATGGAGAAAAAGGACGTCGAGCGGCTGTACCTCCGGCTTGCGGAGGCGCTCGCAAATGGGCCGTTCGGGGACGTACACGCGCAGGTGCGGGAGGCGGTCAGGAAGTACTACTCCTGCTGGTCTCTCCTCTACCGGATGGCGGCCCTACTCGTCAACCACCACATGCTCGCGCCGAAGGTCGAGGACCGGCCGGAGGTCCTGCGCGAGGCGGCTGAACTGTGTGCGCGTGTGCGCGCGGGGACGGACGATCTGGATCTCGCGAAAGAGGCCGCGCTTCTGGAGGCCATGTGCTGCCTGCTGCTCGGCGCGCCGCGGGAGGCGCTGGCGCTTCTCGGGGACGGCAAAAAGCCGGTGATGGCGGAGAGTACGCTCATCGCCCAGGCGCATCAGATGCTAGGCGAGACGCGCGAGGCCGTCGAGATCACGCAGATCGCCATCTACCAGGCGCTCCTTCTGCTCGTCGGCGCCGCGCCTGCCTACCTCATGATGGTTGCGGACGACGGCCGTAAGGCGGAGGAAACGATCCGGCGGGCGCTCATCGTCGCGGAGGCGTACAATCTGGACGCGCTTCACTCGAACACCATGGCGCAGTTCTACCTCGCGGCGGCGCAATCCGATGTGGCACGGGGCAAAAACGACGAGGCGCTCGAAATGCTCGAACGCTACGCTAAGCTGTGCGCGCGCTTTTCGTACGAGCTGCGCGGGGACGACTACTTCGATATGCTTGGAGGCTGGCTTTCCGGGCTTGCGCTCGGGGCGCGCCCGCCGCGGAGCAAAGCGGTCATCCGAGAGGATATGCTGGAGGCCGTTGCCGGAAATCCGATGTTCCAGACGCTGCGGGGGGACGTGCGGTATTTGCAAATCGTCGACATACTCAGGGACAATATGGGAGGTTCTCATGGGAATCAATGAGTTGAAGGAGTTTCTGCCGTTTCTCATTCCTTACATCGTCGTCGAGTTTGCGCTGATGATCGTCGCGCTGACGCACGTTCTGAGGCACAGGCACTACAAGGTCGGGAACCGGGTCATCTGGGTCATCGTGGTAATTTTTATCCAGATCATCGGGCCGATCTGCTACTTCGCGTTCGGCAGGAGCGACGAATGATGGACGTTTTGAAGATTGAGGGTCTTTCGAAGGTCTTCGGGGCGAACCGGGTGCTCAACGATTTGTCATTTTCCGTGCCGGAGGGCTGCGTGTTCGGTTTCCTCGGGCAGAACGGCGCTGGCAAGACGACCACGATGAAGCTGATCCTCGGGCTTCTGCGCGCGGATGCTGGCACGGTCGAGGTGTGCGGGGCGCGCGTCCGCTACGGCGAGACGAAGACCAACCGCATGATCGGCTATCTTCCGGATGTTCCGGAATTCTACGGCTACATGCGGCCGCGCGAGTATCTGCGCTTCTGCGGCGAGATCGCCGGGATGCGCGCCGCGCAGATCAAATTGCGGTCGGACGCGCTCATCGAACGAGTCGGACTCTCTGGCTGCGAGCGGAAAATCGGCGGGTTTTCCCGGGGAATGAAGCAGCGGTTGGGCATCGCGCAGGCGCTTCTGGGCGAGCCGAAGCTCCTCATCTGCGACGAGCCGACCGCCGCGCTCGACCCCGTGGGGCGCAGGGAGATTCTGGATATCCTTGGAGAACTGCGCGGGAAGACCACGGTTCTTTTCTCCACCCATACGCTCTCGGACGCGGAGCGCATCTGCGACCGGGTGGCGGTCCTCAAGGGCGGCAAGCTCGCGCTGGACGGCACGCTCGCGGAGTTGCGCGCGCGGCGGCGGCACGACGGGCTTTCGGTGGAATTCTCGAGCGCGGCGGACATGCGGAGGTGCGCGTCCGCGCTCGCGGACGCCGAGATCGAAGGGTTGACGGCGGTCGTCCGGTCGGAGGCGATCTCGGACGCGGAGGGCGCGCTGATCGCATGCCTCGCCCGGGAAGACGTCAGGCCCGTCCGGCTGGAGCTCATCGAGCCCACGCTGGAGAGCCTGTTCATGGAGGCTGTACAATGAACGGATTTCAGGCTTTTCTGAAAAAAGAGTTCATGGAAGCAACGCGTACGCACAAGCTCACCGTGCTGGGATTGGTGTTTCTACTCTTCGGGATCATGAATCCGCTGTTTGCGAAGCTGATGCCGGAAATCATCGCGCGCTTTCTGCCGGAAGGGATCACAATGACCGTTCCCACGCCCTCTGCCATGGACTCGTGGGCGCAGTTTTTCAAAAACGTACCGCAGATGGGGCTGATCGTCCTGGTCGTTCTGTTCTCCGGCGCGATGGCGGGCGAGTTCAGCCGGGGGACGCTCATCCAGCCGCTCACGAAGGGTCTCTCACGCAGGTCGGTGATCGCGGCGAAGTTCCTCGCGACCATGCTCTTCTGGACGGGTGCGTACTTCCTCTGCGTTCTGGTCACGTGGGCTTATACCGCTTATTTCTGGCCGGATGGCGCGATCTCGCACCTTCCGACAGCGCTTGTGGGCGTGTGGGCGTTCGGGGTTCTGCTGCTTTCCGCACTCATGTTGGGCGGGGTCATCTGGAAGAGCGGCTACGGATGCCTGCTGTTCGTGGGGCTTTTCGTCATTGTGCTGATGGCTCTGAACGTTATCCCCGCCGCCAGGGAAGTGAATCCCTTTGTGCTCGCGGGCGGGGGAATGGAGCTCCTCGCGGGGACGCGCGCCGCTTCTGATTATATGGCGCCGCTTTTCACACTGACGGGAGTATCCGCCGCGTTTTTGATCGGCGCGGCTCTGCTCTTCGACCGGAAGACCATCTAATCTCCGAGTTTTTCAAGCTCGTCCATGAGAAACGCCGCGAGGTCTTCGAGCGTTCCCTCATCGAATGGGTCGGGAAGCCCGCAGGCCCGCGCGAGCGCGGGGAGAGGCAGCGTTCCCGCCGCGTCCATGAATCCGAGGTAGCGCGCCCACGCGGCGTCGACGTCCGAGAGCGACTCCCGGTAGAGCGCGAGCGCGAACACCTGCGCGAGCGCGTAGTCGATGTAGTAGAAGGGCATGGAGTAGAGAACAAGCTCACTCTGCCACTGGGAGCCCCAGGAGATAAACGGCAGGTCGCTCTCGTCGAGGTACGGATTGTACGTTCGGTAGACGCGCGCGTAGGTCTCGTTGCGCTCCGCAGCCGTCCTCTCCGGATGATCGTAGATCGCGTGCTGAAATTCGTCGCCCTGGCAGATCGAGGTGACGAAGAACGCGATATACTCGAGCTGCTTGATCCGATAGCGGCGGGCGTCGCCTTCGAAGAACATGTCCGCATAGGGCAGGGTGAACAGCTCCATGGACTTGGAGTGCGTCTCCATGATCTCCTGCGGCGCGTCGAGTTGGGAGAACCGCACGCCCGCCTTCTCCGCACGGAAGGATGCGTACGCGTGGCCGAACTCGTGCGTCAGGATTTCAAAGTCCGACTGATCGCCCGAGAAGCGCGCGGAGATGAAGTCCATCTTGTAGTCCGGAAGCCAGAGGCAGAAGCCAGCGTAGGTCGCCTTTCCTTTCCGGTCGAACAGGTCCAGCATGCCGCACTCGTCGAGCGTGCGGAAGTAACAGCCCGCCTCGGGGCTCAGCTCTTCGAACATGGCCCGCGCCCTCTCGACGAATGCGCGGCGCTTGACCCGAAGCTTCGGATTGCCGTCCGGAAAGCGCGCGGGGGAGTCGTACATGCGAAACGTCTCCACCCCGAGGCGCTTTCTTTGTCTCTCCTTGACCGCGCAGACGAGCGGCACCCACGTCCTTTGGACGCGCGCGCGGAAGGACTCGATCTCCCGTCTGCCGTAACCGTAGCGCGTGGCGTAGCGGAGGTCGGTATACGTTTCGAAGCCGAGGTTCTTCGCCTGCCGCGCGCGGTTTTTGACGAGCCGATCGAATATTTCGTCGAGCTCCGGCGCGTTCTCCTCGTACCAGCCATTCGCAGCCCGCATCGCGGAACGCCGGATTTCGCGCGAGGGGTTGGTGAAGAAGCGGGTCATTTCCGTGAGGGAGCGCTGCCTGTCCTCGTATCGCACGGCCGCCTGTGCGGTCAGCGCGGTGTAGCGCTGGACGAGCGCCTGTTCCTCGATCAGGAGAGGTTCGTTCGGCGCGGAGGTCGTTTTCCGATGCGCCGCCGCCTGATCGAAGAAAAACGTGCCGAGCGCGCGCGCGAGGCCCTCCCGCTCCGGTGCATCGAGCAGCGCCGAGGTGATCTCGTTCGCGACCGCGTCGAGGCGAGGTGCGTTCTCGCTCAGATACGCCATGTCCGACGCGCGCCGTGGGTCGGCGGTGTCCAGATAGTACCGAAGCTGGGTGAGCGCGAGGACGGTCGTCAGGTGGGAGAGCTCCGCCTCGTACTCCGCGAGGACGGTGAGCCGCTCCCGTGTGGATGCCGCGCCGCTCATCCGCCGCGAGATGGAAAGAAGTGAAGCGTGCGCCGCATCCAGATCCGGCCTCTCATATGGGATATCAGCGAATTTCATGGTTACTCCGTGAGCTCGATGTTTTCTCGGCCGAAGATGTCGTACGACTGCTCAATGACTCCCTTCGCGGGGGCGGGCGTCGTCTTCGCCGCGGGCCGCGCCGCGCCTTCGAGCGCCATGGAGATCCTCATCGGCGCTCCGAACGCTTTGGTGAGCGCGGCGTCGAAGAGTTCGGTCTTTCGTTCCAGCACCTTCATGAACATCATGCTTTTTTTCGGGAACTCCACTTGCGCGACGCCGTCCGCGATTCCGACGAACACCATTGCGGCGACAGGCCCCTTGACGGACGGGTTTTCGCCCGTCACGGCGGAGATGGCGTCGAGATACTCCTTCGGCGGCGCGACGGCGTTCGCGGGCATGGATTTCGGCGCTTCAACTGGCTTTTTCAATGGTTCCGACATCGGTGCGGAGGCGGGGTTCCCTGCGACTCCCTCAAGTGGAGCGGACCGGACGGCGACGCCGTCTTTGAGCGCGGCCTCAATCCTCGCAACCCGCTCCTCGAGGCTCGCGTCCCGCTCCGCCTCCGGGTGGCAGGCGCGCACGGCGCATAGCTCCAGGATCGTGCGCGGTTGGGTCGCCCACTTCATGTCCGGTTCCGCCTTCATGAAAAGCTCCATGACCCGGGTCAGCTTCTCGCGCGGCGTTCGTTCCGCGAGCGCGCGGAAGCGCGCGGCGTCCTCCGCCGTAATTTCCGTGAGCCTCTCGAGGCTGTCTTCCACGATGCCTGCGAGAAGTGCCGTGCGCGCGTGGGTCACGACGTCGCGGGCGAATACCTGCGGATCGCGGCCCGTGTCCATCGCCTCCGCGATCGCCTCGAGGCAGTATTTCGCGTCGCAGTCGACGAGCGCGTCGAAGAAGGAAAACAGGAACGCCCTGCCGGAGGTTCCGAGGATATCCCGCGCGAGCGTCTCGGTCACGACGGAATCCGTATAGGAAAGGCAGACGTCGAGGAGCGACAGCGCGTCGCGCAGCGCGCCCTCCGCCGCGCGCGCGATCTCGTAGAGCGCACCGTCCTCCGCCTCGCGGCCGATGCCGCCCAGAACGATCATCAGCTTTTCAACGATGGTCTCCACGCCGATCCGCCTGAAATCGAACCGCTGACAGCGGGAGAGGATGGTGGCGGGGAGGCGCTGCGGCTCCGTGGTCGCGAGGATGAACACCGCGTGGGCGGGCGGCTCCTCAAGGGTCTTGAGAAGCGCGTTAAAGGCGCCCGTCGAGAGCATGTGCACCTCGTCGATGATGTAAACCTTGTATTTCGCGATCGCGGGGGGATACTTGACCCTTTCGCGCAGGTCGCGAATCTCGTCCACGCCGTTGTTGGACGCGGCGTCGATCTCGACGACGTCCATGGAACTCTCCTGCTGGAGTGCCACGCACGATTCGCACGCGCCGCAGGGCTCGGGGCTTGTTTCATCCAGGCAGTTGATCGCGCGGGCGAACACCTTCGCGGCCGATGTCTTGCCCGTGCCGCGCGGGCCGCAGAACAGGTAGGCGTGCGCGATCCTCTTGGAGAGAATCTGCCGCTCGAGCGTCCTTACAATCGCGTCCTGCCCGAAGATTTCCGCGAATGTCTGGGGACGCCACGCCCTGTAGAGCGCCTGATATGCCATGCTCGCACCTCCCGTATCCGTATCAATAACATGATAAATCAAAATCTGCAAAAACAAAAGAAGTTTTACAGCAAATGAAAAACTTTTTTGCCGCCCCCGTGATATAATGGCTTAGGAATCCGCGCGCGGGTTCCGGGTCGGCGGGTCGCGTATGGGACCGGCACGCCGGGAAACAAGATATCGTTTGGCCGCAAAGCGGCGAGGGATTGATCGAATGAAGAGGATCGTTTTGACCGGTGGGGGAACGGCGGGACATGTGACGCCGAATCTGGCGCTGATTCCGAGGCTTCTCCAGGACGGCTGGGATGTGCATTACATCGGCGCGGCCGACTCCGTCGAAGAGCGACTCGTCTCGCCCATCGAGGGCGTTACCTATCATGCCGTCGCTTGCGGAAAGCTCCGGAGGTATGTTGATCCCAAAAATCTGACAGATCCATTCCGCGTCGTCAAGGGTGTGGCGCAGGCGCGGAAATTGATCAGGGAGCTCAAGCCGAACGTCGTGTTCTCAAAAGGCGGCTTCGTGTCCGTCCCCGTGGTCTACGGTGCGCGGCTGAACGGGGTTCCCGTCGTCAGCCACGAATCGGACATGACGCCCGGGCTCGCGAACCGGTTGACGTCTCCTTTTGTGAATGTACTCTGCTGTACGTTCCCAGAGGCCGCGAAGCTGGCGGGGCCGAAGGGCCTTTACACGGGCACGCCCATCCGCCCTGAAATCCTCAAGGGCGACCGGAAGCGCGGACTCAAGCGTTTCGGGTTCAAGGACGGCATCCCGGTGGTCATGGTGACCGGGGGTTCGAGTGGTGCGGTCGCGATCAACAATGCCGTGGTGGAGGCGCTGCAAAAGCTCACCGAGTCCTTTCAGGTGCTGCATCTCTGCGGCCCCGGCAACTTTAACGCGTCGGTCGAGGGCACAAAAAACTATGCCCAATGCGAATATCTCGACGAGGATATGGCGGACGCCTATGCGTGCGCGGACGTTCTCGTTTCCCGCGCGGGCGCGAATACGCTCTGCGAGATTGTGGCGCTTCGGAAGCCCGCGCTCCTCATCCCGTACCCCAAAGGCGCGAGCCGGGGCGACCAGATCGTGAACGCGCAGTCCTTCGTCGAGCGCGGCCTCGCGCACAGGCTCATGCAGGAGGAACTGAACGGGAAGACGCTCTACGACGCGATCATCAGGCTTTACGCCGGACGCGGCCCGCTCTACGAGGCGATGGACCGCGAACCCTGCGCGAACGGGCTTGAAAACGTGCTCCGCGAAATCGACAAGGCCGCCAAGAAATAAGCATTCGCAGTCGGGGTACAAATGGACGCACAAAGGATCGTCAGGCGCAACTCCGTCTTCATGGTGCTCGAGGGGGCGCTGTTCTACACCGCGCTTTCCTTCATCCCAAACGAGACGGTCGTCGCCGAATTCATTGATTTTACATCGGGCTCCGTGGCGCTCGCGGGGCTCGCCGCCACCATGAGCTCGCTCGCGTTTTACGTGGGCGAGTTTGTGTGCGGGCTTTTCGTGCACCGGATCAGGCGGCAGCTACCGTTCATGGCGAAGATGGCGTTTTTGAGTCGCGCGCTGCTCCTTGTGTTCGCTTGCCTGCTGCTCGCGGGCGTCGGCGGGCCGCTCGCCGCGTGGCTGTTCATCGCGGCCTACGCCGTGATCTTTACGCTGGACGGGTTCGTCGGACTCTGCTGGACGCAGGTCCTCGCGCGCACGCTGCCGCTTCAGAAGCGCGGCGAGGTGCTTTCCCTGCAGCAGTCGATCTGCGGCGGCATCGGCGTCTTCGTGGGCTTCGCGCTCCAGAAAATTCTGACCTCCGCCCTCCCCAAGACGGATCGCTTCACGCTCATCTTCTTTTTGAGCGGGGCGGTTTTCGTGCTTTCGGCGGCGATGATCCTCATGTTCAGGGACCTTCCGCACCCCAGCGCGCCCGACGAGCCTGTGAAAAGTCCCGCCCAATACGTGCGCGAGCTCGCGCCCTTGATCGTAAAAAATCGCGGCGTGCGCGAAGCCATTATCGCGCGCATCCTTTTCACGTTCACGCTCATCTCCGCGCCCATCAACTATAAGTTCGGCCAACTGAGTGGACTCAGCGAATACCAGCTCTCCCTCCTCGTGTACATGCCCTTTGCCGGGCAGATCTTGGCGGGCTTTTTCTGGTCGCGGGTGAGCAGGCGCACGAACTACCCGACGATGATGATGATGGGCCAGATCGCGGGCATCCTGTGCGCGCTTCTCAACTTCGCCGCATTCGCGTGCGCGCGCATGGGGGTGAGCGTCATGCTTTGCCTCTCTGCCGCGATGGTGCTCATTAAGTTTACATACGTCGCGAACAATGCCTTTACCCAGCACGTGATCGCCATCGTGGACGAAAATGAGCGCGCGAACCATATCGTTCTTACCTCCATCATTACCGCACCGGCCACGTTTGGTACGACCATCGCCGGGGCGATCGCCGACTGGGCGTTCTGGCCGGTGTATCTGATCATGCTCCTTTGCGGAATCGCGGGCGCGGTTCGGACCCATCGCTACTTTATTTCGAAGGAAAGCCCGCTGCCCGCGTCGCAGCGGCTTGCGTGAGGCCGTATGAACTGGTTAAGCGTCAAGGAAAAATTCCGCGTCATTGACCCGCGCGGGCTTACGAAGGATACGATCCTTACCATGCGCCTTCTGATCGTGGCGGTCATGGGCGGCATGGTGTGGGCAAACGTCACGAACGGAATCGCGTTCACCGGCTACTGGAAGGAACTGGGCGTGAGCGACACGGTGTACGGGGTGCTTTTGGCGCTTCCGTCGCTCGCGAACGCGTTCCAGTTCATCGCCTCCTATTACATGGAAAAGACGCTCAAGCGCAAGAAGCTGTTCATCGTGACGGGGCTAGTTCAGCGCGTCTCGTGGATTCCGTTCGCGCTGGTACCCTACGTCGTTCCGATGGACGCGTCGCATTTGCGCGCGTGGATCGCCGGTGTTCTGGTGTTCGCGAGCGCGGCGATGATGCCGTTTATGAACGTCGCGTTCTTCTCGATCTGCGACGATGTAATCCCGATCCGCATCCGGGGCCGCTACTTCGCGGCGAGGAGCCGCGTCGCGACGATCACCGCGCTGGTCGTGGGGATCCTGATCGGCATGCTGCTTGACGCCATGCCGGGCATGCCGGGCTATTCGGCGGCCTTTCTGATCGCGGGCGTGATGGGGACGCTCGACATCTGCTGCTTCGTCTTCATGAAGCTGCCGCCCATGCGGGAGACGCCGAAGAAGAAGCCCGTCTTTTCCATGATGCGTTCCGTGCTATCGGACGGGCGCTACATGCGGATCGTGACGCTCACAACGCTGTTCCTTTTTTCCGTGAACCTCGCCGCGCCGTATTTCAACGTCTACATGCAGGGAAACATGAAAATGACGAGCCTGCAGATCACGCTTTATACCCAGATCGCGGGCAATCTGGCGCTGATCCTCGTCGTGACGCGCTGGGGGCGGGCGCTCGACCGATTCGGGTCGAAGCCGACCATCAAGGTGGGCGGGTTCTTCGTGGCGATCATGCCTCTTTTCTGGCTGGTGATCGGGAAGGGGAACTACCTGCCGGTGATCCTCCTAAACATGCTCTCCGGCGCGACTTGGTGCGCGTACGATCTGGGCACGCAGAACTTGTTCATGGGACAGGCGAGCGGAGAAAACAAATCCATGTACTTCGCGGTGTACTTCATGTTTACCCAGCTTCTTGGCTCCGCGTTCGGAAGCTTTGCGGGCGGCTGGCTTCTCGACAACGTGCTTCTGAGGCTCGAACCCCTGCACGTGACGCTTCTGGGCTGGACGCTTACCAGGTACAACTACCTTTTCGCATTCTCGAGCATTCTCCGGCTGGCGGTTCTCTTCCTCTTCGTGCCGCGCATCGTCGAAACCGGAGCGTCGAGCGTGCGGGAGTTTTTGGGCGGCGCGCGGGAAGGCGCCATGCAGGCGCGGTTGCGCTTTCGCGATCAACTTGCGCGGCGGCGCATACGCGGCAGGGTGAAGGGGAACGATTAACAAACATTGGCTTTACATGATTCACGCGAGAGAATATAATGGCGAGTATGATTCGCACGGGTGAAAGCCGTCCGCGCGGACTGTAGGCAAGAAGAATCGGGAAGAAGGAGGATGCTTATGGCGGTTACCTTGATAAAGGACCTCTTCGCCGCCGTTCCGGGCGCGGACGTCAAAGACGTCACCGTGCAGGGATGGGTGCGGACGAGCCGGGAATCGAAGGCGTTTGCGTTCGTCGAGCTGAACGACGGGAGCTATTTCCGCAACCTGCAGGTTGTGCTCGAGGAGGGCAGGCTGAACAATTATCGCGAGATCGTCAAGGGCATCTCCGTCGGCGCGGCGCTCGAGTGCACGGGGACGATCGTTCCGACGCCCGATATGAAGCAGCCTTTTGAGATGAAGGCCGACCAGATCAAAATCGTCGGCGAAAGCCCGAGCGACTATCCGCTTCAGAAGAAGCGCCACACGCTCGAGTACCTGCGCACGATCCAGCACCTCCGGCCGCGCGCGAACCTGTTTCAGTGCGCCTACCGCGTGCGCTCCGTTGCCGCCCAGGCCATTCACCGCTTTTTCCACGACAAGGGCTACCTTTATGTCCACACGCCCCTCATCACGGGCGCGGATGCCGAGGGCGCGGGCGAGATGTTCCGCGTGACCACCCTCGACGCGGGCGACCCGCCCAAGACCGAGGACGGACAGGTGGACTTCTCCAAGGACTTCTTTGGAAAGCCCGTTTCCTTGACCGTCTCGGGTCAGCTGAACGGCGAAATCTTCGCGATGGCGTTTCGGAACATCTATACATTCGGGCCGACGTTCCGCGCCGAGGTCAGCTATACCGCCCGGCACGCGGCGGAATTCTGGATGATTGAGCCGGAGATCGCCTTTGCGGACCTCGAGGACGACCTATGCCTCGAGGAGGAGATGATCAAGTATGTCATCTCGGCGGTGCTCGAGGAATGCCCGGAAGAGATGGATTTCCTGAACGGCTTTGTCGACAAGGGGCTCGTCGAGCGGCTGACTGCGGTCGTGAACGCGGACTTCGGGCGCGTTTCCTACACCGACGCGATCGGGATTCTCAAAGACAGCGGCCAGGCGTTTGAGTACCCGGTATACTGGGGGTGCGATCTCCAGACCGAGCACGAAAGATACCTCACCGAGAAGCACTTCGGGCGGCCCGTGTTTGTGACGGACTATCCGAAGGAGATCAAGGCGTTCTACATGCGCATGAACGACGACGGGAAGACCGTCGCGGCGGCGGACCTTCTCGTGCCCGGCATCGGGGAGCTTTGCGGCGGGAGCCAGCGCGAGGAGCGCTACGACGTGCTGAAGGCGCGCATCGAGGAGCTGGGGATGAACCCCGAGGACTACTGGTGGTATCTTGAGCTCAGAAAGTACGGCACCGCGCCGCATGCCGGGTTTGGCATGGGCTTCGAGCGCATGGTGATGTACCTGACCGGAATCTCCAACATCCGCGACGTTCTGCCGTTCCCGCGAACGACGCAGAACGCGGAGTTCTGATGGTGTCGCTCACCCGCGCGTCCGAGGAGGACGCGCGGCTTTTGTATGAGATGCAGCTGCGCGCGTTCCGGCGGCTTCTCGTGAAATACCGGGACTACGCGACGAGTCCCGCCAACGAGCCGATGACAAAGACGTTTGCCCGCTTGCGGCAGGAGAATACGGCGTACTTCCTCATACGGGAGGATGGCGCGCCCGTCGGCGGCCTTCGGATTCGGCTTAATAGGGATTGCGTGCTCTTGGGGCCCCTGTACGTCGTACCGGAGCGACAGGGAAGGGGCATCATGCAGGCCGCGCTTCGCGAGGTCGAGCGCCTGCATTCTGAAAAGCGCGTGTGGGAGCTCGAAACCATCCGCGAGGAGGCTGGGAACTGCCATCTGTACGAGAAGATGGGGTACCGGCTGACGGGAGAAAGCGAGGTCGTCAACGAGCGGATGACGCTGGTTTGGTACAGGAAGGAAAAGGAGCCCACATGAAGGGGGTCGGGGGCCGCCGCTGCGGCGTCCGGCACGCGCATGCCTTTCTCACGAAAACGGGAGCCCGCCATGCGGACTCCCCAAATGTAATCCCGTAAATGCCGCTCGCCTTTGCTTTATCACCCGCCTCTCGGCAGGGCGGTAACCTGCGACCGCTTATTGTCTTCCCCTGGCGAAAATCGGGGGCCTGACAGCTGCGAACCGACCCGGAAACCTTTTTGTGATATGTGGGTAAAAGCATCGGCGTTACGCACACCACAGGATGTTTTCCGGCTCCTATTATAGCGGCAAGGAGCGGAGATGTCAACAGCCTGGGGGCGGAAAAAACTGCTTATTGAAATTCAAAAACGTGGACGCGCGGCATGGCGCCGACGCGCAGGGGAAGTTTGCTCATGCCGATTCCGGTTGAGACGAAGAGCTTTCTCCCGCCGTATTCCCGAAGTCCCGCGAGGTGCGCGGCTTTTCCGCGTTCGAAGCCGAGGGAGTAGGAAGTGAAGCCCAGAAGGTTCACCTGGCCGCCGTGGGTGTGGCCGGAGAGGATGAGGTCGGCGGGCGCGCCGCCTCCGAAATCCGGAATCACGGGGTAGTGGGAGAGGAGGACCCGGTAGTCCGCTTCCGTTGAAAACAGGCCGCGCGCGTCGGGATTTCCATGCTTCATTTCGTCCACGCCGCCGATCTCGAGGACCCTGTCCGCGACGCGCACGCGCGCGGACGCGTTGACGAGAAGCGGCACGCGGGCGGCTGCGCGAAGCTCGTCCCTGTCCTCGAAGCATTCTGCGTCGTTATTGCCGACCGCCGCATACGCGGCGCACGGAAAGCGCAGGCGGGAGAGCGCGTCAAAGAGTCTGCGCGCCGCGGCCTTCGTCTCCCCGTAATCGCCGCCGAGCAGCAGCAGGTCCGCCTTCATGCCGCTCAACAGGCCGCAGAGGCGATCGAGGTGGGCGTCGGAGGTGGAGCTTCTGATGTGGAAGTCCGCCGCGAAGGCAATGCGGAAGCCGCGGGGGAGCGGTCCGGTCAGCGCGGCGCACTCGACGGTCGGCATGGGGTTCCAGCCGACATGCAGATACCTGTCTATAGCGTCCACAGCCTTTCGTCGCTGACAGAAACGGCAATCGCGCCCGCGTTCAGCGCGTCGAGAATCTCCCCCCTCTCGGAGATCATCCCGCCCGCGATCACGGGTTTGTCGAGCGCGGCGCAGAGCTCCCTGACCGCCTTGGGGGCGATGCCGGGCAGGACTTCGGCCATCTCCGGCGGCGTCGCGCGCAGAAGCCGCTTGCCGTGCTCGAAGGACGGCGAGTCCATCAGAAACAGCCGCTGGATAGTAATGACGCCGAGTTCCGAAGCGCGCCGGATGAGCGACGGACGCGTCGAAATGACGCCGTCCACCTTCAGCTCCCGCACGCACCACTCGACTGCCGCGTCGTCGCGCCCGAGGCCCTCGGCGAGGTCGATGTGCAAAAAAGCATATTTATGTCCGTCGTGCGCGCGCGTCACCATCTCCCTGAGGTTCGTGATCGTGCCGCCGAGGATGAACACGGCCGCGACGGGCGCGCGCGCCGCGCGCGTCACCGCATCCATGGTGCGCGCGGCCGCGATGACGGGATGCTTGCTCAGTTCCGTGACGAGACGCGTGACCATTATGCGCCGCTCTGCGCGAGGAACGCGCGGTAGGACGCGAGCTGTGCGGGCAGCGTCTCGAAGGGTTTGAGGCCGTACGGGCACTTTTTCGCGCACGCGCCGCACGTCGTACACTCGGAAATCTTCTCCATGCCCTCCCGCCACGCGGGGGAGAGCCAGTTCTGGGAGGGGGAGCGCGCGAGCAGCTCGCGCATGCGGTTCGCCATGTGGATCGGAATGCCGACGGGGCAGGGCAGACAGTAGCCGCAGCCACGGCAGAACGCGCCCGCGAGCTCGCGCCTGTCCCGTTCGATTCCATCGAGCAACTCCTCCGTGAGCGACGGGGGATTCTCCGAGAGGGCGATGAACTCCTCGATCTCGCTCATCCGCTGGATGCCCCAGATCGGAACGGCGTTGTCGAACTGACGGATGAAAGCGAAGGGAAGCCGCGCGTTCGTGACGAGACCGCCCGACATACCCTTCATGCAGATGAAGCCCACGTTCCTCTGTGCGCAAAGTTCCGCGAGCGCGAGTTCGCCTTCCGACGAGAGGTGGTTGAAGGGGAACTGAAGCGTCTCATAGAGTCCGGATTCGACCGCCGCGCGCGCCCGCTCGAGCGAGTGGCTCGTGATGCCGATGTGGCGGATCTTACCCGCAGCCTTTGCCCGCAGCGCCGCGTCGTACAGTCCGTCCGCGCCGCCCGGCATGGGAACGAACGGGGTGTTATGGAACTGATAGATGTCGATATAGTCTGTCTTCAGGCAGCGAAGGGAATCTTCCAGATGCGCCTCGAGCTCCGTACCCGTCTTCGCGCCGCTCTTGGTCGCGATGACGATGTTCTCGCGGACGTCCGCGAGCGCGTATCCGAGCTTTTCCTCGGAGTCCGTGTAACCGCGCGCGGTGTCGAAGAAGTTGACGCCGTGCTCGTAGGCGTATCGAAGAAGAGCCTTCGCCTCGTCAAACGATACGCGCTGCATGGGAAGACAGCCGAAGCCCGTGCGTGAGACGGTGAGCCCGGTACCGCCAAATTTGATTTGATCCATTACAGCCTCCTGAGGATGAGCGACGCGTTTCTGGGTAGGATGGTCTTGCCTTCGTACGTTTCGCCCGTGGTGACTTCCTCGCACGCGGGAAGCTCCGCCCAGCTCTCGTCCTCCGAAAAGTTCAGGACGAATAGGAAGCCCGCGCGGCTTGTGACCTGTATGCCCGCGCCGAGGCCGGAAACGAGGGGAATGATGCCTGCTTCCGAGATGCGCGCGCGGTAGAAGTCCGTGAGGTCGGAAACGCCGAAGCGGGAGGCGAGATACCACGCCGCACCGCAGCCGAAGGCGTTTTTTGTGACGGCGGGTGCGCCCGCGTAATAATCGTCCCGGAAGATGGCGACGACGTCGGCGGTTTCCTCGTGAAGAACGTCCGCCAGGAAGCCGCACTCGAATGTCGTTTTATTTGCGAACACCGCCGCGTTCTTCTGGTGCGGGTAGTATGCGTCCGTCTCCTCACACCACACGCCGAAAAGGTCCCGCAGCGGGCCGGGAAAGCCGCCCAGAAAGCACAGGTCGTTTTCGTTGACGATGCCCGTCCAGTAGGTGGCGACGAGCGTGCCCCCGCCCGAAACGAACCGCTCGAACCGTTCCGCCACACCGGGCTTCACCATATAGAGCATGGGCGCGATGACGAGCGCGTAGGGAGAGAGGTCGAAATCCTCGTCGATCACGTCCACGTCGATTCCGAGGTTCTTGAGCGCGGAATAGTGCTCGATCACGGTCTTTTCATACTGCTTGTCCCGGCGTGGGCCCTGCGCGGCGTTGACCGCCCAGCGGTTCTCCTGATCGAAGATCACCGCCGCCCTGGCCTGCGTGCGCGTCCCGACGATGCTCTCGAGCTTTTTAAGCCGCTTGCCGACTTCGGCCACATCCCGGAACACGCGCGTGTACTCCGTGCCGTCGTGCCCGACCACCGCGCCGTGCAGCTTCTCACACGCGCCGCGGCTCTTGCGCCACTGGAAGTACATGACCGTGTCCGCGCCGTGCGCCACCGCCTGCATGGACGAGAGCATGTGCATGCCCGGCCGCTTCGGGCGGCAGACTTCCTGCCAGTTGGTCATGGACGGCGTCGACTCCATGAGCGCCCACGGCGCGCCCTTGATCGCGCGGATGTAGTCGTAGTGAAACGAGGTCTGAACGGCGGTTTCCGCGTCCGGTACGCTGTCCCAGGTGGGATACGCGTCGTAGCTCGCGAAATCCACGTCGTTTCTGAACTTGAAGTAGTCGACCGGGAACAGTCCGTGCATGTTGGTCGTCACGGGTAGCTCCGGGCAGATCGCGCGAACGGGCCTGATCTCCGCGCGCATGAAATCGAGCGTCTGAAGTGTGGCGAAGCGCTTCCAGTCGACCACAAGCCCGTTGACGGCGTTCTCGCCCAGTTCGCCCGGGCTGTGGATCTGGTTCCAGTCGGTGTACGTCTTGGCCCAGAAGCCCGTCCACCACTCGCGGTTCAGTTTCTCGAGCGTGCCGTACTTTTCCCGGAGGAACGTCCGGAACGCGGCCTGACAGGCGTCGCAGTGGCAGTCGCCGCCGTACTCGTTTGAGATGTGCCAGCCGACGACGGCGGGATGACGGCCGAATTCCTCCGCGAGCCGCGCGTTCATTCGCGTCACGAGGTGGCGGTACGCGGGCGATGTGAAGCAGTGGTTGTGCCGCTCGCCGTGGCGGAATTTCATTCCGTCCTGTCGGACGCGCATGACTTCGGGGTACTTGTCGTCCATCCACGCGGGGCGCGCGCCGGAGGGCGTGGCGAGGAAGGCGGAGATGCCGTTTTCGTGCATGGCGTCCAGAACCTTTTTCAGCCAGTCGAAGTCATATTTCCCCTCCTCGGGTTCGAGCGCCGCCCACGAGAAGATGCCCACGGACATGAGATTGCATCCGGCGAGCTTCATCAGGCGCATATCCTCCTGAAGCGTGTCTGGGATGTGCCGCCACTGGTCGGGGTTGTAGTCGCCGCCGTGGCCCATAAAGCCGAGATTGAAGTTTGCCATGCTTACCTCCAAATAACGAATGCCTCGTAGGACGCGATTTCCTGAAAACCGCACGCGAGCGCGGTCCTGTAGGAAGGCTCGTTATCCGCCCTGCATTCCCAGTAGACTTGGTCAAATCCCCTGTCGTACGCAGCCGTCAGAAACGCGCGGGTCATCGCCTTCGCGATTCCCTGCCCGCGGTACGGCTCGTCGACCATGATGCCGATCGCGCACTTTCCCTCAGACGGATATTCGGACGTGCAGAAGCCTGAAAGCCGCCCGCCGATGAGCGGCGCGGTGCCGATCCCGCGCGCGAAGAAGTCGTCCATCGAGTCGTAGGTCGCCGTGCCCATGACCTCGTCGACGAACACGTCCGCGCCTTCATATTTCCCGAGATCGGGCTTTTCCACGCGAATGATCCGTTCGTCCGAGGCGGGGGAGCGGTAGGGGCGCACGGCGTAGATTGCGCGGCCCTCTTCCCTTCCCTCCGGAAACAGCGCCCGGAGGCCGCCTTTCCATGCCTCGTCGGGGCAATAGGCGAACGTAACGTACTCCGAAAGCATGTGTTCGGCCAAAAAACGAACCGCCTCTGGGTCGAACCGCCCTCCGATAAAGAGGTAGTGACCAAAGAGCACGGCGCAAAAACCATCGCCTTCGTGATACCGGGCAAGCCTCGGGTTCTCGTCCAGGGTATCGAGCATGTATTGCTGGGGGAGCCATGAAAGCATTTCCCGCATTCTTTTCTCCTTATGGCACGAGTAGCGCCGCGCCGATCATTCCCGTATTATCGCCCAACTCCGCCGCGAGGAAGTGGGCGGGGTACCTGATCTCCATCTGGGAGTAGCGTCGATAAGCTGCGATGATCATATCCACGAAGCGCGGCCCGAGCTTCATCACGCCGCCGCCGTAGACGAAAACGTTGATGTCGAAGATTTGATAGAGCGATTGGAACATGCGGCCGAGGTATTCCGCGCCGCGTTCCACGACCTCGACGGCGAGGGGATCGTTCTCCTGAAACGCGCGCCCGACGGCGACCATATCGATGCGGGAGAGCGTGCCCGCGTACTTAAGGATGGAACTTTCTTCGCCCTCCTTGATGCGGTTCATGGCGTATTCCGCCATGTGCGGGCCGGATGCGATGGACTGTACGCAGCCCGTCACGCCGCAGCCGCAGGGATAGCCGATGGAGTCTGAGACGAACATGTGGCCGATCTCGCCCGCCGCGCCGTGGATGCCCCGGTAGAGATCGCCGTTGAGGATCAGCCCGCCGCCGATGCCGGTCGAGACGGTGACGTAGATCATGTCGCGGTGGCCGCGCCCCGCGCCGAGCCGGTGCTCCGCGAGCGCGGCGACGTTCGCGTCGTTGTCGAGCCAGGCGGGAATGCCGAGGCGCGCCTCGAGAAGATCGCGCACCGGAACATTGTTGAGCGCTTGAATGTTGCTCGTCTCGAGCACGATGCCCCGGTTGAAATCGATGTGGGAAGGGAAGGCCGCGCCGATGCCGCGGATTTCCTCGGGTTTGATATTCGCGCCGCGCAGGAGCTCGTGCACGTGGCCCGTCATCTGATCCATAAGCTGGTCGGGCAGAAGTTCCTGGTCCGTCGAACGCTGAATGACGCGCAGAAGGTTCATTCGGTTGTCAAACACCCCATACAGGATCTTTGTGCCGCCAACGTCGATGCCAATGACATACTTTTTCATGCTTTCCCTCCGCCGCGCGCCGCCTCCAGAAATTAATACATATTCTATCAGATGTGGCTATAAATTTCAACCGAAACGGATACAAAATCCCGCCTTCGCGTATTGACACCGGCAAGGCGCAATGTTATGCTTTTGTTTAGCAAGATTGCGATACGGAGGAGCGCCCATGGAGAAAAAGCCGAACATTGTCATCCTCATCGCCGATCATTTCCGCGCCGACGCGCTTTCGCACCTCGGAAACCCCGCGTCGCATACGCCGAATCTCGACGCCCTGGCGCAATCGGAGGCGGTGTCTTTCCGAAACGCCTTCTGCCAGAACCCCGTCTGCACGCCCAGCCGGTGCAGCCTCATGAGCGGGCGCTACACCCACGTGCGCGGCCACAGGACGATGCGCTACGAGCTCGGGGAGGACGAGCCCTGCTTTCTGAGAAACATCAAGCGCGCGGGCTGGCACGTCTTCTGGGGCGGCAAGAATGACTTCGCGGACACCACCAGACCCGGCTGGGAAGAGGAATTCGCGGACGAGCGAGACCTCGTGCTGCGCGGCGATCCGAACAGAATCGCGGACCGGGCGGCGGCGGGGCTCGTGCCGCCGGGAGAGATCGAGACGAATCGGCACTACTATTCGTTCTATCGCGGCGTACTTCCGGCGGAGAACCTCGACGAAAAGGGGGACGAAGTGCGCGGCGGATTTTCCGCGACCGACTACCGGCATGTCAGACGCGCGTGCGAGTACATCGAGAGCGGGCGCTACGGCGACAGCCCCTTCTGCGCGTACGTCGCGATCGTCTCGCCGCACCCGCCCTACATGGTCGAGAAGAAGTGGCTCGACCTGATCGACCGGACGAAGCTGCCCGGGCGGATCGCAGACGCCGACCTTTCGCAGCTTCCCGCGATCCTCGAAGGACTCCGTGAACGGATGCGGCTTGAGCGGCTCTCGGAGGAGGATTGGGACGACATCCGCCAGTGCTACCTCGCCATGTGCGCGCGCGTGGACCGCTGGGCGGGCATGCTGGTCGATTCGCTCAAGAGAGCGGGAAAGTATGAAGACACGGTGTTCGTGTTCATGAGCGACCACGGCGACTTTGCGGGCGACTACGGACTCGTCGAAAAGACGCAGAACACGTTCGAGGACTGCCTGACGCACGTTCCGTTCCTCATCAAACCCGCGAAGGGAACCGGAATTGTACCCGGCATCCGCGAAGCGCTCGTCGAGAACACGGACTTCGTCGCGACGATGGAGGAGCTTCTCGGCATGCCGAAGAGCTACGACAACTTCAGCCGTTCGCTGGTTCCGCTGCTCGCGGGCGAGGCGGAACACCGGGACGCGGTGTTCTGCGAGGGCGGCAGGCGGCGCGGGGAATATCAGGCGTCGGAGCACGAGAACCTTTCGCCCACGCCCGATCAGATCTACTGGCCACGCCTGAGCCTTCAGGCGTTCGAGGGCGAGCCGTTCTACCACTCCAAGGGCACGATGCTCAGGACGAAGGACTTCAAGTACGTGGCGCGCATCGACGAGCGGGACGAGCTCTACGATTTACATGCCGATCCGGGCGAGACGGTCAACCGGATCGACGATCCGTCGCTCGCGGGAGAACTGGCGAAATTGCGAGAAAGGATGCTGCGCTTTTACATCGAAACCGGCGATCAGGTGCCGATCGCGGACGACGAGCACGCATTCCTGCGATCGCGCGGCGCAAGATAGGCGGTGGATATGGAGATACTGTTTTTGGGCACGGGGGCGGCGACGGCGAATCCGCTGCCGTTCTGCAGGTGCGAGATGTGCCGCGCCGCGCGGAAAAGCGGCGGAAAGGATTTCCGGCGCAGATCGTCTGTCTTGATTGACGGGGAGATTCTGATCGACCTCGGGCCGGACGCGGCGACGGCTGCGCACGCATTCGGTGCGGACCTCAGTGAAATCGGATGCCTCCTTCAGACGCACGCGCACTCGGATCACTTTGACTCCGGCCACTTCGTCACCCGGATCGCGGACTACGCGACGGTCGATCCCAAAAAGCTGACGCTCGTGGCGGCGGAAGCGTGCGCCCGGCGCATGTCGGAAGCACTCGCGCGCGAGGAGGCGGATGCGACGCTCATGACGGAAGAGTGGCGCGCCCGGTTCAACGTCGCGCTCGAAACCGTCCGGCACGGCGCGCGCGTGCGCTACGGGGCGTATGAGATCATCGCGGTCGAGTCGGCGCACGACGCGGCGGGTGGGTCGCTCATGTACGTCGTCAGAAAGGGCGCTTCGGCGTTTTTCTATGCGTGCGACACGCCGACATTCACGCGGGAGGCATGGGCGCTCCTCGATTCGCTCGATTTCCCGCTCACTGCCGCCGCGCTCGATCAGACCTACGGGCCGGGAACGCCCGGCGGGGGGCACATGTGCGCAGATGAGGTCGCCGTCAGCGCCGCGCGCCTCCGCTGCGGCCGGACGTACGCGACGCACATTTCCCACGAGGGCACGCCGCCCCACGCCGTGCTCGAACGCTGGACGCGCGCGCGGGGATACTGTGTCGCCTACGACGGGCTGAAAATCACGATATAGGGGCTTCGACGAAAAGCTCCTCGCCTGCCGCGCCGAGCCGCCAGGCGGTCCTGAACCCGGCCGCGGCGAGATAATCTGGAATCATGTCGAACGCAAATGCGATGTGCGGGGCGAAGTGGCAGTCCGAGCCGACGATCACGCGCCCCCCGAGTGCGCGCCAGCGCCGGAGGCAACGCATGTCGGGGTAAGGAGCGTCCATGTACCCGCGCGCCATGCCTCCGGTGTTCACTTCGAGAAGCGCGCCGGATTCTCGGATCAGGTCGAGCGCCTCGAGCGCGGCCTTTACGACCTTCGGATCGTCCGGGTCGTAGAGGCGGCCGCCCTGGTTCTGCTTTTTAACGAGATCGAAGTGCGCGAAGATGTCCGGATGGAAATCGAGCGCGTAGCGTCCGGCCATGTCGTAGTAATTTCTGGCCATGCGCGCGCCGTCGCCCCCGAGGACTTCGTCCCGGTAAGCTTTGAGATTCTCGAAGCTGCCGTCGACCGGGCAGAACGATTTGCCGTCCTCTCCGTACAGAAAATAATGGCAGGCACCGATCACGTACTCGTAGTCCGCGCGCGCGGCGTGGGAATAGAGGTCGCGCTCGATACCGAGGTGGACGCGCAGTCGGCCTTCGTACCTGTCTCGCAGGGAATGGACCGTCTCCCGGTAGCGGGCGACGTCCTCGTCCCGCAGCCCGTAGACTGGGTCGAGCTTCTGCGGTCCGTGCTCGGAAAAGCCGAGAGAGAGAAAGCCCGCCTCGATTGCGGACAGCGCCATTTCTTCGGCGGTGGACTTCCCGTCCACGAACGTCGTATGGCAGTGGGGCGAGGATCGGATTGGCATAGGAAACCTCCTCCGGATTGATTGCATATATGGTAGCATCTTGCAGCCGATTTTGCAATTGGTCATTGACGTTTCAGGAACTTTACGTTATAATAGAAAACTGTTATGATAGATGCACCGTGGCGGCTTCCGCCACAGGCGGGGAGGACAACCGGATGAGAGCAAAGAGTTGGATCAAGCTTGCGGTCATCGTCGTGCTGATCGCGCTGGTGGCGCTTTTGGCGTTTGAAGGCCTGAAGTTCGGAGACTTCACTTCGAACGCGAGGATCGGCAAGTATCAGATCAAGCCGGTCGGCGAGGCAATCAGCCTTGGCCTTGACCTCAAGGGCGGCATTTCTGTCGTTTACGTGGCCAAGGATACGAGCGTCGACCATTTTGACGAGCTGATGGATAGCACGGTCACGGTTCTCAGGAACCGCCTGACGAGCGCCGGCTATACCGAGGCAACCGTCGCGCGCCAGGGAAACGACTCCATCCGCGTTGAGATTCCCGACGTGGACGACCCGCAGGAGGTCGTGAACATCATCGGCAAGCCCGCACATCTCGAGTTCCGCGATCCGAACGGCAACATCATCCTCGAGGGTTCGAACATCGAGGAATGCTTCGTCACCCAGGATCAGGAGTCGCAGATGTATCAGGTTGCCTTCAAGCTCGACGCGGCCGGCACCAAGGCGTTTGCAGACGCGACGACCACTTTCCTCGGCCAGTCGATCTCGATCTACCTCGACGAGGAAGAAATTTCCTCGCCAACGGTGAACGACCCGATCACCGGCGGAAGCGGCGTCATCAGCTACTCGAACGTGTCGCAGGAGGAATCCTTCACAAAGTCCAAGGAGCTCACGATGCTCATCCAGTCCGGCTCCCTGCCGCTTGACATCGAGGAATCTGAGACGCGCGCGATTTCCGCGACGCTCGGCTTCCAGGCCATCGACGGCGCGTTCATCGCGGGCCTTCTGGGCCTGATCACGATCATGCTGTTCATGATCGTTCTCTATCGGCTGCCCGGCGTCGCGTCGAGCATCGCGCTTCTCATTTACGTTCTCATCGTGTTCTATGTGCTCGCGATCATCGAGGCGCAGCTCACGCTTCAGGGCGTGGCGGGCATCCTGCTTTCGATCGGCATGGCGGTCGACGCGAACGTCATCATCTTCGAGCGCTTCCGTGAGGAGCTCAAAGGCGGACGAACGCTCATGAACGCGCTCAAGTTCGGCTACAAAAACGCGCTCTCCTCCATCATGGACTCCAACGTGACGACCGTGATCGCCGCGGTCGTGCTCCTGATCTTCGGCACGGGCTCGATCAAGGGATTCGCCACCACGCTTCTCATCGGCGTTCTGACCTCCTTTGTGACCGCGATCTTCATCACGCGCGGCATTCTCAAACTCATACTGAAACTTGGGTATAAGGCCGACTGGCTTTATACGCGGTAAAGGAGGATACAGACGATGAAAAGAAGATTTACCGGAAAGACCCGTATCTTCCTTGCCATTTCTGGCGCGGTCGTGGTGATTGCCCTCATCCTGCAGTTCGTGGGCTATGGAATCAACCTTGGCATCGACTTTACGGGCGGCTCGCTGCTCACCTATTCCGTGGGCGAGAGCTACGACGTCAACGACGTATACGCGATTCTCGCGGAGGCGGGCTACACCAACTATCAGGTGACCAAGACCGAGCCTACCGAGGCTTCGCTCAAAAGGCGCGCGGAAGTGACCGGCGCCAAGGAGACGGCCTCCGCGGAGGAGACCGATGCTGCCGACGCGACCGCGACTGCGGAAACCACCGCGGAGCCGACCGCCGAAGCCACGGTTGAGGCGACCGTCGAGCCGACCGCGACACCCTTCGTGGGCATCCTGAACCCCGATAAGTCGGGCATCACGCAGGACAAGCTGACCGATCTCCAGATTCGGCTCGCGCTCGTCGACGAGACGAGCGGACTCGAGGACAATCTGAATGCCGCCGTCAAGAACATCTTCCCGGACGCGGCGCAGACGGACTATGGCAGCATCACCAGCCGCATGATCAACGACAACGACTACGATTCCGTGTACTCCGGCGGCTTCATCGCCGAGTTTGAGACCGGAACCGAGTTTGACAGCGCTGCCATCGCCGATCAGGTGACAGCTTATCTGGTGGACGCCGGTTTCTCCGTGCAGGCTGTGAAGGCCATCCGCTTCGATCCCGCCGCCGAGGCCGCAGCAGCCGCGACCGAAACGCCCGCCGCGACGGAGGAGGCAGCTGCCGGATCAACCGCCGAGCCGACCGTGGAACCGACGGTTGAACCGACCGCCGCGGCGACCGAGACGCCCGCCGAAGAAACCGCGGTCGAGGAGACCGGGACGTCTTTGCGCCTGCTCGTCTCCGTCGAGACCCAGACGACCAAGGTGCGCGACATGATCGAGACTGAAATGCGCGCCAAGTACCCGGACTTCATCTACGTGCAGATCGACCACGTCAGCGCGACCGCCGGGCGCGACCTCATCACGAACGCGATGGAGGCGCTCCTGATCGCCTTCGCGTGCATGCTGGTGTACATCGCGATCCGCTTCGACTTCTACTCCGGCGTCGTGGCGCTGGGCGCGCTCATCCATGACGTTCTGATCATGTACGCCTTTATGGTGTTCTTCCGCGTGGCTTTCCAGGCGAACAGCCCGTTCATCGCGGCGATTCTGACCATCGTCGGCTACTCGATCAACAACACGATCATCATCTTCGACCGCGTGCGCGAGGTCGCGAAGAAGCCGGGCTTCACGCAGAAGCCGAAGATGGATGTCGTCGAGACCGCCGTCGGCGCGACCCTCAGCCGCACGATCAACACATCGATTACTACGCTCATTGCGCTGGTGTTCCTGTACGCGTTTGGCGTGGACGCCATCCGCGAGTTCATGTTCCCGCTGATCGTGGGCATGCTTGCGGGCGTGTACTCCTCGGTGCTCCTCGCTTCGCAGGTGTGGGCGATGTGGATGGATAAGATCATCGCGAAAAAGGCGACCAAGGGCGGCAAAAATCCCGTCAAGGCTTAAAAGGGATTCGGAGAATTAGGAATCGAACCGCTTGCGCGGCGAGATTCCTAATTCGTTTATTCACGGCTTACGGAGGATAAGATGCGGATTTACCGGAAGCGCGGAGCGGCGGGTGCCGGATTTGAGAGGCCGGAGGGCATGCCGGAGCCGCTGTATCGGCTGCTCTTGGCGCGCGGAATCTCGTCCGTCGAGGCGGCGCGGGCATTTTTAAGGCCCGGCGCGGACATGCTCCACGATCCGGCGCTCCTGCCCGGCGCCGTGGAAGCGGCCGATGCGCTCCAGGCCGCCGTGCGCGGGGGAGAGCGAATCTGCATCTACGGGGACTACGACGTGGACGGAGTGAGCGCAGCGTCCATCATGCACATGGCGCTCGCGCGCGCCGGTGCTCGGACGGAAACCTACCTGCCCTCCCGGCACGAAGAGGGCTACGGACTCAATGAGCGCGCGGTGCGCGAGATCGCGGAGCGATGCCGGGTCCTCCTGACGGTCGATTGTGGCGTCACATCCGTCGCAATCGCGGAGCTGGCGAAGGAGCTGGGCCTGCGCGCGATCGTGACCGATCACCACAAGCCGGGGCCGGAGTTGCCGGACTGCCTTGTCGTCAACCCGCAGATCGGGGATTACCCGAACAAGAATCTGTGCGGCGCGGGGGTGGCGTTCAAGGTCGCCGAGGCGCTCGTCGGGCGGGAGGCCGCGATGGAATGGATCGACCTGGCGGCGCTCGCGACCGTCGCGGACGTCGTTCCCCTCGTGGGCGAGAACAGGGCCATCGTCAAGCTGGGGCTCGACGCCATGAACGCGAGGCCGCGCCTGGGTGTCACAGAATTGAGACGCGCGGCGGGACTCGATGAGAAGCCGTTTACATCGGGCATGCTGGGTTTCCAGATCGGCCCGCGCCTGAACGCATCCGGCCGGGTCGGCTCCGCGCGGCGGGCATACGACCTTCTGACGGCGTCCGATCCAGAAGCGGCGCGCGTGCTCGCGGACGAGCTGAACGCCGAGAACGCGCGGCGGAAGGAGTACGAAGAGGAGATCGCTTCGGAGGCGCTCAAAAGCCTCGAGGACTTCGATTTCATCAATCACCGCGCGATCGTGCTTGCGGGCGAAAACTGGAACAGCGGCGTGGTCGGACTCGCGGCCGCGCGGCTGGTGGAACGCTTCCACTTCCCAACGATCTTGATTTCATTGAGCGGGGAGACGGGTGTCGGCTCGTGCCGCAGCATTCCGGGGATCGACATTCACGCCGCTCTTTCCGCCGTCGGGGAGCACATGGTAAAATTCGGCGGGCACGCGCAGGCCGCGGGGCTCACCATCGAGCGCGGGAGGATCGCCGGATTCGTGGACGCGCTCGACGATTTCCTGCGCGGGAGCGCGGATCCTACCCTCTACATACCGGTGAGCGAGTACGACATGGACGCGCGCTTTGACGAGCTGGGAACCTTGTTTGTGGCGCTGACGGAGCAGTTCGCGCCCACCGGCATGGGCAATCCCGCGCCGGTCTTGCGCACGAAGGCGGGCGTCGCACAGGCGCGGCGCGTGGGCCGGGAGGGCGCGCATTTGAGCCTTCGGCTCAACGACAAAACCAACTTGCTGCGCGCCATCGCGTTTCGGGAAGGGCCGCGCGCGGACGCGCTTTTGGGGGAAGTGGACGTGCTCTACGCGCCGTTTCTCAACGATTTTAACGGGCAGCGCTCGGTCGAGCTGGATGTGAAGGCAATCATGCCTGCGGGAAGCAAGGAAATTATCGCGCGCGCGAAGGGCTCCGAGGACGCGCTTCTGGCGGCATTCTTAACAGAGATGATCTATAATAGAACATATTCACATGACGCCGCGCGGGCGCTGTCGCGCGCTGAGCTGGATGAATTTCTTGGCCGGTCGCCCCAAGGCACGCTGATCGTTGCGGCGGATGCGGAAAGCGCGAAGGCATTTCAAACGCTTGATGCGTTCGTCGGCGCGTATCCCGACGACCCGCGCGCGTTCAACACTGTGTGCCTGCTCCCGGCGGGTACTGTCCCAAATGGCTTTCGCCGCATAGTCTACGCGGGGATGCCCGCGCCGGACGGCGGCTGGACGCTCGCGTGCCCGTGCGCCGCATGGGTGCGGGAGTTGCCGGGAATCGAGGAGCTCCGGCGCGCCTACGTCGGCATGAAGCGGCTTTTCTCCCGCCCGTCCGCGAATCTGTCTCTCGAAGGCTGGGCCCGCTCGCTCTCGGACGAGTGCGCGCTCGGCGTTTCCTGCGCGATCGCGGCAATTCTCATCCTCATCGATATGGGCCTCATCGAGAGGGAGGACGGTTGGCGGCTCGCGCCCGGCGTTTTCCGAAAGCTCGATCCCGCTGATTCGGCGGCGTTCCGAACTGTTGATTATTGGAAAGAAGGAGGTGTGGCGCGTGAATCATCCTGAACCGGGCATTCTGCCCTATATTTCGGCGGATGAGCTGATCGAGCGAATCCGCAGGTATCACCCGGAAGACGATATGGAACCCGTGCGCCGCGCCTACGACTACGCCGAACGGGCGCACGCGGACAAGAAGCGCCTCTCCGGAGAGCCGTATTTCATCCATCCGGTTGCGGTTGCGGTGATCCTTACCGATCTGATGCTCGACGGGACGACGGTCGCGGCGGGCCTTCTCCACGACTGCGTCGAAGACGTGGACGGTGTGACGGCGCAGGTCATCGCGGAGAAGTTCGGCGCGGAGGTCGCGCAGCTCGTGGACGGCGTGACGAAATTGAAGCAGCTCGACTTTACCTCCCGCGAGGAGGCGCAGGCCGAGACGCTTCGAAAGATGTTCCTCGCGATGGCGAAGGACATCCGCGTGGTTCTCATCAAGCTCGCCGATCGGCTTCACAACATGCGGACGCTTAAGAGCCAGAAGCTTGAGCGCCAGCTGCCCATCGCGCGCGAGACGCTCGACATCTACGCGCCTCTGGCGCACCGGCTCGGCGTGTACACCATCAAGTGGGAGCTCGAGGACCTGTCGCTTCGATACATCGACCCGCAGGGCTACTACGACCTCGTCCAGAAGGTGGGCATGAAGCGCGCCGAGCGCGAAAAGCTGATCGCGCAGGTGACGCAGCAATTAAAGGCCCAGCTCCGGCTCGCGGGCATCCAGTGCGAGATCGACGGTCGACCCAAGCACTTTTACTCCATCTACCGCAAGATGAAGACGCAGAACAAGACCTTCGATCAGATCAACGACCTGATCGCCATCCGCGTCATCGTCAATACCCAACAGGACTGCTACTACGCCCTGGGTGTGGTTCACACGCTCTGGCCGCAGGTGCCGGGCCGGTTCAAGG
The DNA here is from genome assembly GCA_023444095.1 of Bacillota bacterium. GTDB lineage: Bacteria > Bacillota > Clostridia > Christensenellales > Aristaeellaceae > RUG11247. Next base: position 47,970 of record JAEZRP010000013.1, on the reverse strand, counting down.
ATTACATTTCGGTTCCCAAGGCGAACATGTACCAGTCGCTCCATACGACCGTCGTCAACGCCGGAAAGCCCTTCGAGGTGCAGATTCGAACCGCCGAGATGCACAGGACCGCCGAATACGGCATCGCCGCCCATTGGCGCTATAAGGAGGGCAAGCAGGCGGACGCGCTCGACGAGAAGCTTTCGTGGCTCCGCCGCATCCTCGACTGGCAAAAAGAGACGAGCGATTCCAGCGACTTCGGCGAAATGCTGAAGTTCGACCTCTTCGCAGACGAGGTGTTCGTCTTTACGCCGAAGGGCGACGTCATCTCGCTGCCCATCGGCGCGACGCCGCTCGACTTTGCGTACCGCATCCATTCGGCGGTCGGCAACCGCTGCATCGGCGCGAAGGTAAACGGGCGGATTGTACCGCTCGCGACGCCGCTTTCGACGGGCGACTTTGTCGAGGTCATGACCTCCTCGTCCTCGCGCGGGCCGTCCCGCGACTGGCTGAACATCGTCAAGACAAGCGAGGCCAAGGCGAAGATCCGCGCGTGGCTCAAAAAGGAGAACCGCGACGAGAACATCCTCAAGGGCAAGGAGATGTTCGAGCACGAGGTGAAAAGGCTCGGCTACCTCCCGTCCCAGCTCGTCAAAAACGAGTACTGCGACGCGCTGTTCAAGCGGTACACCTTTTCGTCCATCGAGGATATCTACTCCGCCATCGGCTTCGGCGGCATGTCCGCAACCCAGATCGCGAACCGCTTCATTGAGGAGTATAAAAAGGACCACAAGGCCGAGCTCCCCGAGGTGAAGCTTCCGACCGTGGAGCAGCACGCGGAGGATCGAAAAAAGCAGTCCTACTCGAGCTCGAACGGCGTGATCGTCAAAGGAGAAACCGGCATGTTGGTGCGCTTTGCCCATTGCTGCACGCCGCTTCCGGGCGACAAAATCACCGGGTACATCACGCGCGGGCGCGGCGTGTCTGTCCACAAGGCGGACTGCAAGAGTCTGCAGGACGCGGGCGTCGAGAAGGAGCGGCTGATCGAGGTGGAGTGGGAAAAGGAGGCGTCCGCCGCCTACGACGCGGACATCCGCATCAGCGCCGTGAACCGCTCGGGGCTTCTCGCGGATATCTCGCTCTACTTCGCGTCGGTGGACGTGAACGTGCAGGCGATCTCCGCGCACCCGTCGAAGACGCTCAACGGAATGTCCATCATCAACATGACCATTACCATCAAAAATACCCAGCAGCTCGACAAGATCATCCGCGACTTGAAATCCAAGCCGGACATCGACGAGGTTTACCGGGTAGCGCAATAAGAGGAAAAGAATGCGAATCGTGATTCAAAAGGTAAACCATGCCTCCGTGACCGTGGAGGGCGAGCTCGTGAGTGAAATCGGCGCGGGGCTGCTGGTTCTGGTCGGCGCGCAGGAAGGCGACACGGATGAGGACACGAAGTTCATCGCGCAGAAAATCGCCGGGATGCGCATCTTCGAGGACGCGGAGGACAAGCTCAATCTGTCGGTGAAGGACACGGGCGGGGAGGTGCTCCTGGTCTCGCAGTTTACGCTGCTGGGTGACGCGCGCAAGGGCAGAAGGCCCAGCTTCTCCCATGCGGCGGTGCCTGAAATCGCGGAGCCGATGGTGGAAAAAATCCGCGATCTTCTGATCGAAGAAGGAATTTCGACCAAAACCGGACGCTTCCGGACGCACATGAAGGTGCTCCTCGAAAACGACGGGCCGGTCACCATCCTTCTCGACAGCAAAAGGACATTCTAAATATCGCCCTTGTCGAAGGACATGGATGAAAATGGGAGATCGAAATGCTTGAAATCCAGCGCGTCGTGTGCGGCGCGTATCGGGAAAACGCGTACGTGGTAAACGGCGATATCGTGATCGACCCGGGCGACGACCTCGCGGCGCTCAGGGCGGCGGTGAAAAAGCCGCGCGCGATCCTTCTGACGCACGGACACTTCGACCACATGCTCGCGGCGGAGGCGCTGCAACGGGAGTTCGGCGCGGAGGTGTACCTCCACGCGGCGGATGCAGCAATGCTTTCGGACGCGGCGCTTTCGATGTATGACCCCGCAGCGGCGACGCTCCCCATGCCGACGGCGCTTCAATACCGTACATACGGCGACGCGTTCGAGGGCTTCCGGGTGATCGAAACGCCCGGCCACACGCCGGGCTCTGTCTGCCTCTACGACGCGGCGGCGGGGAACCTCTTTAGCGGCGACACGCTCTTTCGCGCGGGCTTCGGACGCACCGATCTTGCGGGCGGGAGCATGTCGAAAATGATCTCGTCCGTTCGCGCGCTGTTCAGGTTGCCCGAGGAGACGGCTGTCCTGCCCGGGCACGGGGAAGGGACCACCATCGGCGAGGAGCGGGGGAGGTACGGCTGGTGACGGTGAGGCTCGTGACGCCGCTGACGGCGTTCTACAATGACCTCTGCGACGTGATCCGCGTCTTCTGGGGCGACGTCAAAATCAGTCCCGACGAGGGCGAGACGGTGATCGTTCACGAGGGCGCGGAGGGCGGCGGCGAATTCTTCGATCTTTGGTCGTGCGGAGAGCGGACGACTGTCTGGCACGCGCGGATCGACGCTGTGGACCCCGTCGAGTTCAAGCGGCTCCGAAAGCGCGCGGCTAAGACGGGGCTTTACCTGCTCCTGAAGCAGATGACAGGCATCCAGCCGCCGTGGGGCTCGCTCACGGGCATCCGGCCCACGCGGCTTCTCTACGAGGCCATGGAAAGAGGCGCTTCCCCGGAGGGCGCGGTTCGGGCGGTGATGGCCGAGTACGACGTGTCTGCGGACCGCGCGAAGCTGCTCGGCGAAATCGCCGCCGCGCAGGCGGGACTTCGGGACGTGCCGGAAGGGAAGTTTGATCTCTACATCGGGATCCCGTTCTGCAAAACGCGTTGCGCCTACTGTTCCTTTTCCTCCGGCGAGATCGGCGACGGGAAGCTCGTCGCGCCGTACGTCGAGGCGCTGCTTCGCGAGATCGACGCCTGTGGCGCCATGATGCGGGAGAATAACATGACCGTGCGTGCGGCGTACGTCGGCGGCGGCACCCCGACCGCCATCCCGTGCGGCGACCTCGAACGGATTCTCAAGTCCGCCATGGCGTCGTTTCCCGGCGCGCTCGAGTGGACGGTGGAGGCCGGGCGTCCCGACACCATCGACCGGGACAAGCTTACCATGATGAAGGCACTCGGCGTCACGCGGATCTCCGTCAACCCGCAAACGTTTTCGGACGAGACGCTCGAAAGGATCGGGCGGGCGCACACGGGCGCGGACACGGAGCGGGCGTTCCGGCTCGCGCGCGAAGCGGGCTTTTCCGACATCAACATGGACGTGATCGCGGGGCTTCCGGGCGAGACGATCGATGATTTCTCGCGCACGCTCGACAGGGTTATGGCCCTCGATCCCGAATCCGTCACGGTGCACGCGCTTGCGATCAAGCGTTCGAGCAAGCTTCACGAGGAGCTGCATGTGAGCGAGGGCGGGCACGCGCGCGCAGACGAGAGGGAAGCGGGCAGGATGATCGATCTCGCGCGGGAAAGATTGACCGCGCTGGGCAACCGGCCATACTACATCTACCGCCAGAAGTACATGGCGGGGAATCTCGAAAACGTCGGCTACGCGAAGCCGGGATTTGCCTGCCTCTACAATATCGGAAACATGGAGGAGACGGCGAGCGTCCTGGCGCTGGGCGCGGGGGCGATCACGAAGTGGATTTTCGACCGTCGGCTGAGGATCGAGCGCGCGCCGAACGTCAAGAACATCGAGGCGTACGTCGCGCGGGTGGACGAGATGGTCTCGCGCAAGCGGGCGCTCATCATGGGAGGAACGGACGAGTGAAAAAGCTTCTGGCGCTTCTGACGATTGCGTTCCTCTGCCTGAGCGCCTCCGGATGCCAGAAGGAGGACAGGTACGCGGACGTGCCGAACCCCATCGCAACCTTTGCGATGGACGATGGTTCCGTCATGCGCGTGGAATTGTACGTGCGGGACGCGCCCAACACCGTCGCGAACTTCGTGAGCCTCGCCAATTCCGGCTTCTACGACGGAATGGACTTCTACCGCGTCGTGCCCGGCTGTCTCATCCAGGCGGGCGACCCGGTGGGAGACGGAACCGGCGGGCCCGGCTACTCCATCAAGGGCGAGTTTTCCAAGAACGGCGTGAAGAATCCCGTCTCGCACGTGCGCGGCGTGATCTCCATGGCGCGGCAGTCCGATTACGACTCCGCCGGAAGCCAGTTTTTTATCCTGCAGGGAAGCTACCCCGAGTACGACGGGTCCTACGCCGCGTTCGGAATGCTCATGGACGACGAAAGCTTTCAAACGCTCGACGCCATCGCGACCGTCCACGTGGATGCGCATTATGCGCCGGTGAAGAAGTCAACCATCGAGACCGTCCGCGTCGACACGATGGGATACGAGTATCAGCCGAAGACGATAAAGGAGAACTGACATGGCCCCGAAGAAGGACAATCCGAACCTTACGAGAAGGCAGCAGGCCGAACGCATCGTGCGCATGCGCATCATCCGAGCGGCCGTGATCGCGACGCTCGCCGTCGTTCTGTTCGTCACCATCGTGGCGGTCCTCTACAACGCGCCAAAGAGGAACGCGACAGCGAATCCGACCGCGTCCGCGGCGTCCGCGGTTTCCCCGACCGCGATCCCCACAGGTGACGCGTCCGCCGAGGCGACGCAGGCTGCGATCACCAAAAACTCCGACTATGCGCGCGCGGACGATCCGGTCGCGACCATCACCCTTTCGGATGGCAGCGCGATCACGGTCGAGCTATACCCGGCCGCCGCACCGAACACAGTGGCGAACTTTGTCGAACTCGCGAACACCGGCTACTATGACGGCCTGACGTTTCACCGCGTGATCTCCGGCTTCATGATCCAGGGCGGCGATCCCAAGGGCGACGGAACCGGCGGCCCGGGCTACGCGATCAAGGGCGAGTTTACCCAAAACGGCGTGGACAACCGGCTCACGCACGCGCGCGGGGTCATCTCCATGGCGCGCTCGAGCCTCGGCTTCGACACGGCGGGGAGCCAGTTCTTCCTCGTGCACGGCGACGCTTCCTACCTCGACGGCCAGTACGCGGCGTTCGGCGAGGTGACGGGCGGCATGGACGTAGTGGACCGGATCGCGTCCGTGAAAACCGGGACAGGCGACAAGCCGGTCGAGAACGTCGTCATCGAGTCGATTACCGTCGATACCAGAGGAATCGAATACAGGGTTGAAAAAATAGAGAATTAGGAGACGAAAAAGATGAGAAATCCAATCGTGACATTCGAGATGGAAAACGGCGACGTATTCAAGGCGGAGCTCTACCCCGACGTCGCTCCGAACACCGTGGCGAATTTTGTGTCGCTCGCGGGGTCGGGCTTCTATGACGGACTGATCTTCCATCGGGTGATCCCCGGCTTCATGATTCAGGGCGGTGATCCGACCGGGACCGGCATGGGCGGCCCGGGCTACGCCATCCGGGGCGAGTTTGCGGATAACGGCTTTCAAAAGAACAAGCTCAAGCACACGCGCGGCGTGCTGTCCATGGCGCGGAGCATGATGCGCGACTCGGCGGGCAGCCAGTTCTTTGTCATGCACGCAGACGCACCGCATTTGGACGGTTCCTACGCAGCGTTCGGCAAGGTGACGGAGGGCATGGAGGCCGTCGACCGCGTGGCGGCGTGCAGGACGGGCGCGCAGGACAGGCCCGTCGCCGACCAGCGCATGAAGAAGGTCACGGTGGAAACCTTTGGCGAAAATTACGAAGTCACCAAGGCTTAAAGGCGGGGCGGCTGCCCTCCTCATACTGGCGATCACCTGCGCGATTTTTTTCGCGCAGGGCATTGCATTTTCCGAGGAGACGCCGCCGCCCCTCCGGCACATCCTCGAGATCAAGGCGGCGGTCAGGCCGTCGGAGCTCGTTGCGCCGGGGGACGTTTCCGTTACCTTCACGATCTCGAACCCTTCCGACTACGACGCGAACAACATCACGTACACCTCCTCCGACGGACTCCACACCGAGCTCCTCGGGCAGATTCCGGCGGGCGGTTCGCAGATTTTCCCGGCGCGCACGTACGCCGTCTCGCAGGCCGAGCTGGACGCGGGTGAGATCGCCTTCATCATCAGCCACGACGGCATCGCTTCCGACGACGCGCCGGTCAACTACACGGTCCCGGTCGCGATCATCAAGAGCGAGGCGAAACCCGACATCGAGTTCACGCGTCAGATCTCAGCGCGCGCGGTTGTCGCAGGTTCGTCGGTCAACGTAACCTACCGGATCCGCAATACGGGAAACGTGGAGCTCACGCAGATCCGCGTACGCGATTCGCTGGGCGATTACACGAGGCGCGTGGATGCCCTCGAACCCGGCGCTTCCGCGGTATTCTCGAGCCGGGTCACGGTGAATCAGGCCGCCCAATCGGAGGCAAGCGTGAACTACGTGGCCGAGGCGGTCTCGGAGGACGCCGTGACAAAGGCCCTCGACGACGTGGAGATCGCGATCGTGGAGGAGGGGCTCACGGCAAGCCTCGCGCTCGACCGGGACGCCGCCACATCGGGAGATATGGTGAACGGCGTTTTGACCATCGCGGCCGGAGGCGTCGACTTTTCGGGAATCGAAGTGAACGACGACGTCTACGGCACCGTGCTCGCGGACGCTTTGGAAGTGAAGGCGGGTCAGACGATCACGCTCACGTGCAGTTGGCCCGTGCGCCAGCCGTCCGACTACCGCATTCGCGTAGCGGGCGTCGCCGCCACGGGGGACAGGATCGAGGCCGTCACGAACACCGCGCACGTCGCGCTCACGGGCGGGTTTGCGGAAAGCGAGCTTTCCATCACGGCGGTCGCGGCGACGCCCGTCATCTCAAAGCCCGGCGGGGTGCGCGTGACGGTCGCGATCGAGAATGCGGGCAACGCCGCCGCGCGGGATGTGACGCTCTCCGAGGCGGCGATGGGCGAGATTCGTACCTTCGCGTTCGTGCCGACGGGCGATCCGACCTACCGCGACGTCATCTGCGAGGTCAAGGACGACGCGCGCTTCATCTTCACCGCCACATACCGGGACGATTCCGGCCAGAGCGTGACAATCCTCTCCCAGCCCGTCGAGATCACGATCGCCTCCGGCGGCGCGCTCCCGGAAATCGCGGTGGAGGAGGAGGGCGGCTTCGTCGACTGGATCAAGCGCAGCGTGGACGATTCGATCACCTACGTCTGGATGCTCGGCATCGCGGGCGCGGTCCTCATCATCCTCACGGCGATCCTGATCGCGAGCCACTTCCGCGAGCGGCGGGCGCGCAGGCAGAAGCTCGACAAGGAGAAGCAGCGCCGACGCGAGGAACTGGGCAAGACGACGAAATTCGAGCCGGTCAAGCGGCCGGTCAAGCCGAAAAAGCGCGGAGGCGACGATGTTTAACGGGTTTACGGACGAGACGTTCGAGTTTTTCATGGCGATCCGGTTCAACAACAACCGCGAATTCTTTCTGGACAACCGCGAATGGTACGAGCGCGCCGTGCGCACGCCCGCGATCGAGCTTGCTGCCGCGCTCGCGCCTGCGGTGGAAAGGCTCGACGCGGGCCTTGAGCGTAGGCCCAACAAGGTCGTCTCCCGCATCAACCGCGACGTGCGCTTTTCGAACGACAAGAGTCCCTACCGCGACTACATCTGGCTCGCGTTCAGACGGCCCGGCGCGGAGCGCGCGACGACGCTCGGCGTCTACTTCGACATCTCCGCCGAGGGCGCGTCCTTCGGCATGGGCTTCTATGACGAGAACCGTCCGCTCATGAACGCCCTTCGACGACAGCTTCGGGAGAATCCGGAGCCGTTTCTCGCGACATGGCGCGCCGCGAAGGGTGATTTTACGCTTCATACGAAGGCCTTTAAGCGCATGGCGATTCCGGAGGAGCTGAACCCTGAGGCGCGGGAGTGGTACAACCTCAAGGGCTTCTACGTGGAACGCGGCGTCAAGGACGCGGCGCTTCTGAAGTCGCCCGCGCTCGCCGACGAGATCATCAGAGGATACGAGACCATTACCCTCATGTATCGATATATCATGACCCTGACCCCGGAAGAAGGAGGATCCATATGACCCCGGACTGGCGGAAGCTCCTGAGCGGAACCGATGTACGAGGCAACGAGACCGAGCTTACGGACGAGCTTGCGACGAAATTCGGGTATGCGTTTGCGCTCTGGCTCGCGAAGCGGCTCGGAACGACCCCGGACAGCCTCACGGTGGCGGTGGGCCGCGACCCGCGCGCGTCCGGTCCGCGGCTCGAGCGGGCACTCATCGCGGGGCTGACCGCCGCTGACTGCGACGTGCTCCAGTGCGGACTTTCAACCGCGCCGGCCCTTTACATGACGATCTTCGCGGGGGAGAGGAAGGCGGACGGCGCTGTTATGATCACCGCCGGCGACGCACCGGCCGGCACGAACGGCTTTGAGATGGAGACGCGGGACGGCTCGCCCGACGCGGACGACGTCCGGGAGATCGTGGAGCGCGCGGCGGACGCGCAGGTGCCCGTGCGGCTCGCGGCGAAGATCGATACGATCGCTCTCTACTGGGAGCGCCTTGCCGCCATGGCGCGGGAGCGGCTCGAGGACGACGCGCCGAAGCCGCTTCTGGGGCTTCACGTGATCGTCGACGCCGGAAGTGGTGCGGGCGGCTTCTTTGCGGACTTTCTCGAGGAACTGGGCGCGGAGACGACGGGAAGCTACAACCTCGAACCCGACGGCGCCTTTCCGGCGCACGCGCCGTCCGTTTCGGAACCTGCGGCGCTCTCGGCGCTCGCGAAGACTGTGACGGAGAACGAGGCAGATCTGGGCGTGCTGTTTGACGCGGACTGCGACCGCGCGGCGATCGTCGCTGGGGACGGGCGCGCGATCACGGGCAATCGACTCATCGCGCTCGCTTCCGCGATCCTTCTCAACAAGCAGTCGGGCGCGACCATCGTAACCGACTCCGTGACCTCGTCGGGGCTTTCGCGGTTCATCAACGAGTGGGGCGGCGTTCACTACCGCTTCAAGCGCGGTCGGAGAAACGTGATCGACGAGGCGAGGCGGCTCAACGAGGAAGGGATCGACTGCCCGCTCGCCATCGAGACGAGCGGCCACGCCGCGTTCCGTGAGAACGGTTTTCTCGACGACGGCATGTACCTCGCGACGCGCATCGTGTGCGAGGCCTATGATAAAAAGCGGTTCGGAGAGAATGTCTCCGACTACCTCGAATGCCTTCAGGAGAGCGTGGAGCAGGCGGAGATCCGGTTCCGGCTCGACGACGAAGACTGGACGGAGGAATCGAACGACATCATCGAGAGAATCCTCTCCCACACGCTGGAAAATGCGGGCTGGCGGCTCGCGACCGACAGCCGTGAGGGTGTCCGGATCCTTTTCAACCTCGACGGCGGCGTCGAAAACGCGTGGTTCCAGCTGCGCATGTCAGTGAACGACACGGAGGTCATGGTTCTGAACGCCGAGAGCGACGTGCCGGGCGGCGTCGTGCGGATCCTGGGCGAGCTGTTCCGGTTGCTCGACGGGAACTGCGCGTCCGACCTCTCCGCGCTGGCCGCCGCCGCGCACGCGTAGCGCGCGTTGGGCTTTTGATAAGATTGGGGAAATCGGTTTGTATTGTCGGGGCGATATGCTATAATATTCGTACATAAAACGTTCTAAAATCGTTTTAAGGAGATGCTTATGATGAACAGGGAACAGTTGGTCGTGAACGCCATCCGCGTCTTGTCGGCAGAGGCCGTGCAGAAGGCGAAGTCGGGGCACCCCGGCATGCCGATGGGCTCCGCCGCGATGGCATATGCCGTGTGGGGCAAGCAGATGAAGCACAACCCCGCCGATCCCAAGTGGATCGACCGCGACCGCTTTGTGCTTTCCTCCGGCCACGGCTCGATGCTCATTTACTCGCTCCTTCATTTGTTCGGCTACGGCCTGACCATCGAGGACTTAAAGGGTTTCCGGCAGTGGGGCTCCAAGACCCCCGGACACCCGGAGTACAAGCATACGCGCGGCGTTGAGACGACCACCGGCCCGCTCGGACAGGGCGTCGCGAACGCGGTCGGCATGGCGATGGCGGAGAGGCATCTCGCGGCGGTCTTCAATAAAGAGGGTTTCGACGTCGTCAACCATTACACCTATACCATCCTCGGCGACGGCTGCATGATGGAGGGCATCTCCCACGAGGCGTGCTCGCTCGCGGGCACCCTGAAGCTCAACAAACTCATCGCGCTCTACGATGACAATGAGATCTCCATCGAGGGCTCGACCGACCTCTCCTTCCGCGAGGACGTGCCCGCGCGCTTCCGCGCCTACGGCTGGAACGTAATCGATGTTTTGGACGCGAACTGCTACGTGCAGGTGAACGCCGCCATCACTCTCGCCAAGAAGTCCGATAAGCCCACCCTCATCGTGTGCCACACCGCCATCGGCTACGGCTCGCCTAAGGCCGGCATGGCTTCCGCCCACGGCGAGCCCCTCGGCGAGGAGAACGTCGCGGCGACCAAGAAAATGCTCGGCTGGCCCTGTGAGGAGCCCTTCTGCGTGCCGGACGAGGTCTATGAGGCGACCGCCGAGACTCAGGCGCGCGGAAAGTGCGCGCAGGACCAGTGGAACGAGAAGCTCAAAAAGTACTTTGAGGCGTACCCCGAGATGAAGGCGACGTGGGAGGGATATTTCTCCGAAGAGCTGCCCGTGGACCTTCTTTCCGACGAGGACTTCTGGAAGTTCGAAGGCAAGGCCGCGACGCGCAACTCCTCCGGCGAGGTGCTGAACCGCCTGGCGGCGCGCGTCCCGAACCTGTTCGGCGGCTCCGCCGACCTCGCGCCTTCCAATAAGAGCAACATGAAGGGCAAGGGCGACTTCTCCGCCGAGACGCCCGAAGGCGCGAACGTCCACTTCGGCGTGCGCGAGCACGCGATGGCCGCGATCTCGAACGGCCTCAAGCTCCATGGCGGCCTGCGTCCTTACTGCGCCACGTTCTTCGTCTTCTCGGACTACATGAAGAATGCCATGCGCATGTCGGCGATCATGGGCTTGGGCGTCCCCTACATCCTCACGCACGACTCCATCGGCGTGGGCGAGGACGGCCCGACTCATCAGCCCGTCGAGCATCTCGCGGGCCTGCGCGCCGTGCCCGGGCTCATCGTGTATCGCCCCGCCGACAGCCGCGAGGTTGCCGCGGGCTGGTATGCCGCGATGACCGCCGATCAGCCCGTCGCGCTGGTTTTGACCCGTCAGGACCTGCCCCTCTACGAGAAGTCCGGCAAGGATGCGCTCAAGGGCGGCTACGTGATCTCCGATTCCGAGAAAGCGACGCCCGACGCGATCCTCATGGCCTCCGGCTCCGAGGTGGAGCAGTGCGTGGCCGCGCAGGTGCTCCTTAAGGCGGAGGGCGTCGACGCACGCGTGGTGTCCATGCCTTCCTTCGAGCTCTTCGAGGCACAGTCGGCGGAGTACAGGGAGTCCGTGCTTCCGAACGCCGTGCGCGCGCGCGTGGCGGTCGAGGCTGCGGCTACCTTCGGCTGGCACAAGTACGTGGGCCTCGACGGAGCCGTGGTCGGCATCGATCACTTCGGCGCGTCGGCTCCCTACAAGGTACTGTTCAAGGAGTTCGGCTTCACGGCGGAGAACGTCGCCGAGACGGCCAAAAAGGTGCTCGGCAAGTAAGCGATCCAAAAAGGCGTTCCGGGGATGTCCTCGGAGCGCCTTTTTGCATAGGGGAGGGTTTCATGAAGATATACGTCGACGCGGACGCGTGTCCGGTCGTGCCCGAGACGGAACAGGTTGCGCGGCGGCGCGGCATCCCGGTCGTTCTGATCTGCGACACAAACCACGTGATGACGACTGATACTTCAGAAGTCGTGGTGATCGGCGCGGGCGCGGACGCGGTGGACTTCGCGCTCGTGAACCGCTGCCGGAAGGGCGATATCGTAGTCACGCAGGACTACGGCGTCGCGGCGATGGCCCTCGGCAAGGGCGCGCAGGCGATCCACCAGAGCGGGATGTGGTATACGGAACACAACATCGACGGCCTGCTCGCCGAGCGCCACATGAAGAAGGAGGCGCGGCGGGCGTCCTCCAGGAACCACATGAAGGGACCGAAAAAGCGCACGCCAGAGGACGACAGGCGGTATGTAGAGTCGCTTGAGCGGCTGATTGCGGAGGTGCAAAATGAAAATCGAGAAGATTGACATTCGGGAAGAAGTCGGCCCGGTGGGCGATCTCATTCGGCTGGCGTTTTCGGAGGTTGCGGACCGGATGGGCTTCACGCGCGAGAATAGCCCGATCTACCCGGCATTCATCGAGGACCAAAGGCTGCTTGTCCAGCTCGACAAGCCGAATGCGCATTGCATGGGCATCCGGGAAGACGGGAAGTTGGTCGGCTTCGTCGCCGTCGCGCCGTATCGAGACAGTTATGAAGTTGCCCGGCTCGCCGTCGACCCGGCCTACAGGCACAGAGGATATGGACGGCTCCTGATGGATGCGGCGTGCGACGCAGCCCGGGGAATGGGCCTTTCGGAAATCGGTTTGGGCGTGGTTGACGAAAACGCGGTACTCAAGAAGTGGTACGAGGCGCAAGGCTTCGTGCCGGGCGAACCGTTTTCCATCCCGAACGCGGCGTTTCACGCATGCGGGATGCTGAAAAAGCTGTAAGGTTTGGGTGACGGGAAATGAGAATCGAGAGCATTGACATCGCCAGCGAGATCGGTGCGGTTGGTGAGCTCATCCGCCTGGCGTTTTCGGAGGTCGCGGATCGCTTGGGCTTCACACAGGCGAATAGTCCGGGATTCACCGCGTTTGCCTCGGACGAGAAACTGCTCGCGCAACTCGGCCATGCGAAGACGCGGTGTTTCGGCATCCGGCAGGCTGGGAAGTTAGCCGGCTTCGTTGCAGTTGTGCCCTATGAGGATGAATGGATCATCACGCGCCTCGCGGTGCGCCCGGAGTTTCAGCATAGGGGGTATGGGCGGGCGCTCGTGGACGCCGTGTGCGACGCCGCCCGGGAGATGGGCCTTTCCGAAATCGGCCTTGGCGTTGTGAATGAAAACGCCGTGCTCAAGCGCTGGTACGAGGCGCAGGGCTTCGTTGCGGACGAGATTGACTCCGTTCCCGGCGCGGCGTACACTGCCTGCGCAATGTCGAAGAAACTGTAACCTCGGGCTTGCAAAAACGCCTACCGCCATATCTGGCGCACTCTGAGCTCGGATGGTATGCTAAACCCGAGGTGAGAAAAATGATTTTGCAGGAAAAGCTGTACGCGCTTCGGTCGCGCGCGGGACTGACGCAGGAGGCGCTCGCGGAGGTTCTCGGCGTCTCGCGGCAGGCGGTGGCAAAGTGGGAGCAGGGAATCAGCGTGCCGGACATCGGAAACATCGTCGCGCTGGCGCGCGCGTTTCAGGTGACGGTGGATAGCCTGGTGAAGAGCGAGATGGATTGCGGCATGCGCATGCTCGTGCCGGAGAAGGCGGACGAGGACGCGCTCGAGGGGTTTCTTCTGCGCGCGAAGAGGGCGACCTACGCGGGCCACGGCGGGGAGGAGGAAGCGCCGTGCCGCCCGAAGTCACACGATCTCAAGTATGCGGAGGGAGACTTCCTCTACATCGATACCTACCTTGGAGGCGAGCGCTTCGCGGGCGAGGAAGCGGTGTGGTTGCGGGGCACGCCCGTCTGGGCGATGAACTATGCAGGAAAGGTTGTATCCACGCTGTTTGAGGGCGATTTTCTCAAGCATGCGCTCGCGCGCTGCGCGCCGGACATGCCGTATCGCGGACCTCGCGCATACCGCGAGGGGCAGTCCCTGTATCGTTGTGCCGTGACGGGCGCGATGGACTGGTTCACCGGGAGCGAGGATATCTATGTGGGCGACGAGCTTGCGTATACCTGCTTGTTTCACGGCGGCGTGATCCGCTGACGGATCAAAGGAAGGGCTTTTTGATGTTGCTGGCGCATAGGCCGCCGTAGGCCGCGAACAGATCGTACACGCTGTCGAGCGCGCGGGAGACGCGCTCGTCGCCCTCCAGTCCGAGCCGGAGGAGGAGCGACAGGCACACGGCATTCGGCAGGATTGCCAGCGTCCGAAAGCAGACGCTTCGAGGAATCCATTCCGGCTTCAATCTTTGCGCCGCTTCGAATTCGGCGTTCCTGTCTGGAGTCGTGAATATGGAATGGCCGACAAGCCCATACATGTCTTTGGTGTGGATCCCCGGCAAGTCCTCGTTCAGGTTGGCAAACAGGAATCCCACGCCGCGTCGAATCACCTCGTCATCGGGTTGGAGGCCCAAATCGAGGAGCGCTTCCATGTGGGCGACTGTGCCGACCACGGTATCCTCCCACGATCCATCCGCCCTTTGCGCGTTCTTTTCCTTTGAGAGGATCCCGTCCATCGCCGCGAGATCGGTGTCTGCGAGCACCCCGAGTATATCCTTCTTGATGAGAAGCGCATAGAAGCTCCGGTTGTCATGAAGCGTCGTCGCGAGTGGGCCGTCCGGCGCCTCGGCGATTTCCCCGGCATCGGCATGCCGGATCGCGGACAGGATGTCGTATGTAATCCGCTCCGACTTATTCCACAGACCGTCCGTCTTGCGCTTTGCGAGCATCCCCGGAAGCGCGGGCGAAAGGAGTCGGTAGGCGACCTGCTCCGGCAGCCTGCGGAGCAGGTAGAAGCTCTTGTGCCGCGCGATGTCGTCAAACGCAGGCCTGTGCTGTTGATAGAAATCGTCCGTGCGATCCTTGTACTTGTCTGACGCCATGAGCGGAATCAATCCCGCGATGTTGCACCTGAGCATGTCGTGCACCCCCGATCATGATGCGAACCGTATAGCATGCTGTCCCGGCTGCGGCAAGGGATATGAAACCGCCGGAACCCGTTGGAGGGCTCCGGCGGTTTTGAAATGCGGACTAAAAGAAGACTTTCTCCTGCAGGTAACTTACGAGGTCGTCCACCGCGACGAGCTCCTGTTGCATGGTGTCGCGGTCGCGCACGGTAACCTTTCCGGTCACTTCGGTATCGAAGTCGACGCAGACGCAGAAGGGCGTGCCGGTCTCGTCCTGGCGGCGGTAGCGCTTGCCGATGGAGCCGGTCTCGTCGTAATCGCACATCATGTATTTCGCAAGCTTCTCGTAGACGGCGCGCGCCTGGTCGCCGAGCTTGTTCTTCTGAAGCGGCATCACGCAGCACTTGATGGGCGCGAGCGCGGGGTGGAGGTGCAGGACCACGCGGCTGTCGCCGCCCTCGAGTTCCTCCTCGTCGTAGGCGTCGCAGAGGTAGGCGAGCACCAGGCGGTCGACGCCGACGGACGGCTCGACGCAGTAGGGGATGTACTTCTCGTTGGTGACCGGATCGAGATATTCGAGCGCCTTGCCGGAGTGCTCGGAATGCTGCTTGAGGTCGTAATCCGTGCGGTCGGCGACGCCCCAGAGCTCGCCCCAGCCGAAGGGGAAGAGGTACTCGAAGTCCGTGGTCGCCTTGGAATAGAAGGCGAGCTTGTCCTTCTCGTGATCTCGCAGTCGGAGGTTTTCTTCCTTCATGCCGAGGCTCAGAAGCCAGTTCTTGCAGAAGGAGCGCCAGTATTCGAACCACTCGAGGTCCTCGCCGGGTTTGCAGAAGAATTCGAGCTCCATCTGCTCGAACTCGCGCACGCGGAAGATGAAGTTGCCGGGCGTGATCTCGTTTCGGAAGGATTTTCCGATCTGGCAGATGCCCGCCGGGAGCTTCTTGCGGGTGGTGCGCATGGCGGAGAGGAAGTTGACGAAGATGCCCTGCGCTGTCTCGGGGCGCAGGTAGATCTCGTTCGCGGAATCCTCGGTCACGCCCGCGTGGGTCTTGAACATCAGGTTAAACTGGCGGATGCCGGTGAAATCGCGCTTTCCGCAGGTGGGGCAGGCGATGTCGTTTTCTTTGATGAACGTTTCAAGCTCGGCGTTCGTCCAGCCGTCGCCCGTCTCCTTGCCGCCCGTGAAGTCCTCAACGAGCTTGTCCGCCCGGAAGCGCGATTTGCATGCCTTGCAATCGAGGAGCGGATCGCTGAACCCGCCCACGTGGCCGGAAGCGACCCACACCTCGCGGTTCATGAGGATGGCGCAGTCGAGGCCCGTGTTGTAGGGGCTCTCCTGCACAAACTTTTTCCACCACGCCTTTTTGATATTGTTCTTGAATTCAACGCCCAAGGGACCGTAGTCCCATGTATTCGCAAGGCCGCCGTAGATCTCCGAGCCCGCAAAGATGAAGCCCTTGTTCTTGCACAGCGCGACCAGCTTGTCCATCGT
This sequence comes from Bacillota bacterium, assembly GCA_023444095.1. Taxonomy (GTDB): domain Bacteria; phylum Bacillota; class Clostridia; order Christensenellales; family Aristaeellaceae; genus RUG11247. The sequence continues at coordinate 31,699 of JAEZRP010000013.1, read as the reverse complement.
GAGATTCGCCATGTCATTCAACCCTTCTCATAGAAGTCTCCGCGCGCACGGACAGGCCAATGAGGGGTGGGAAAAGTCCATTTCCGCGCAGGAAATGGACTTTTGACATCCGGGTCAGGCATACGCGCGGCGTATACAAGGATAGCACGATTTGGGAAACGGATCAACCCTTTAATGTTAAGTTGAGCTCCGCGATGCGGTGGGGCCCGATCTCGAAGGATACTGCGCTTTCGTTGATCGCGACCTTACCGATCGTTTTCCCTTCGAGGTCCGTGAGGCAAGCCTTCTCAACCGCGCGTGGGAATTTGACGGTCACGGTGTCGCCCTTTCCGACGGTCTCGAACGCGCGGAGCGAGAAGGTTCCGTCCTCCCCGTATGCGAGAGAGGTGAGCACAGTGCGCCGCGATTCGAAGCCGATGAGCGCGCCGTCGGCGGGAAGCGTTCCCTCATGGCGCGCGCTCGGGATGCCGAACATGGGCCGGAGGAGCGACTCCACAGTCATTCGAAGCGCCATGGGGCAGGGCTTCGCGACGCCCGCATAGAGCTCGATCGCGTGAATGCCGCGCTCGGGGTACGGGTCGGGGCCGGACGCGGTGTTGATGAGCGTAGAAATCAGTTCGCCCCGGTCGAGCCGGAAGCCGTACTTGCAGTCCGTCGCGAGGAAGGGGACGTTGCCGTCTCCAAGCGCCGCGGCGTAGCTGAGCGCCGGGAGATCCATGGCGCGCGCTTCGCGGGTGATCGCTCCGCCGGGCACGTCCATCATGACCTCGGTCGCCTTGTTCGCGAGGGGCATGCGGTAGACGAGGACCGGGAGCGTCGTGCTCTTGGCCGCCGACTCGTGCCAATCGACCGTGAACGCGTACTTGACGGCCTTCGCGCCCGCATCGAGGGTGATGGTGGTCTTGACGGTGGAACTGAGCATCATGTGCTCCGTCTCGACGCCCGCGCGCAGGTTCCCCTTGAGGGGCGTGACCTTTGTCGCGCGCGTGACGGGATTCACGCCAAGATACCGCCCGATGGTCCATGCGGACATGCCGTTCTGCTCGGAATCAACCACGCACAGTCCCGCCGGCGCGGAGAGCTGCTCCGTTCCGCTCGCCTTCTCGATCAGGGACGTGAGCTCGCCCGTGCGCCCGTCGATCACGGCCCTGAGGGACTCGTTCTCGAGCACCACGTCGCCCTTGGGCTGCTCGGTGCGCTCAGCGGAGAGGTAGTAAGTCGGGTAATCCTCCACGGGCTTCTCGCGCAGCGCAACCGTCGCGTACCCAAGCGCCGCGACCTCGGCTTCGACGAGAACGCGCACGTATCGATGATCCCAGTACTTTTGCGGCTCCTTGTCCAGAAGCTGGAAGGGCAGGGGATTCATCTTGCTGTCAACGACCTCGATGCGGCGCAGATCGCCCGCGTAGTCCCACACGGTCAGCTCGACGAGTTCCTTCTTCGCGCGCATGGCGGTGTTGAACACGGTGTAGATGCGCGTCTTGCCCGCGCCGCGCTCCGGATTCGGCACGCCCGCGTAGTTGGAAAGCCCGAAGCCCACGCCCGCGCCTTCGGAATGGGTGAAGCGGATGTCGGCGTCCGTCTCAAACATCGATGTATCCGTTTGCTCCGAGATGCTTGTCGCGGCGGCCGCCTCGATGGTTTGCGCGTGCGCGAGGGAATCCGCGAACAGACCCATGGCGTGCTCGCGGCTCTCCTGCACGCAGGAGCCGGTCAGGATGTCGTGGAAGTGGGTGAACAGAACGTTCCGCCACGACTTTTCGACGCAACGCGCGGGGGAGGAAGCGCCGGTTGCCATGGAATCGAGCGCCGCGAGCTTCTCGGCGTCGAGGAGCGTTAGCTCCGTCCTGCGGTTACCGCGCTTGATGCGGCTCTGCGTGGTATAGCAGCCCGCGAAGATGGCGTTCAGCTCGTGGTCGACCACGGGCAGCTTCTCGCGCACCGCTTCGGCCTTCTGGAAGAAGCCGCGCACGGTGCCGAATTGCATGGTCGGGAAGACGGGCCAATTCTGCATTTCGATCACGCGCTCGATGTCCCGCCGGGAGGGGCCGCCGCCGTGGTTGCCCACGCCGTAGACGATGAGACCCGCCTTGAGGCCCGCGCAGCGCTCCGACAGACCGAAGACGCCCGTGCCGCAGTCCGGCGTGACGCCCGAATTGTACCAGTACGGCTCCTTGTACATCAGGAGCTCCGCGCCCGAGGGGCACTTGTAGCGGTAAAGCGTCAAATCGTCCTGAAGGCCGCGGCAATGATAGTAATACTTCACGCCGCCGAATGTGTTGATCTCCGGAATGAAGCGGCTGTGGCCGAAGGTGTCGGGCGAGAAGTCGAGCTCGATCTCCTCGCGCGCGACGCCCCAGACCTCTTCCAGATAGTTGCGGGTGTATTCAATGTGGCGGATGAGGGACTCGGTGTCGGGCATGTTCTTGTCCGTCTCGACCCAGGCAGACGCCGTCACTTCCCAGCGGCCCTCTTTGATGCGCAGTTTCATCTCTTCCATCATGTCAGGCGCATAGTCCTCGATGATCTTGTAGACGGACGCCTGCGACTGCGAGAATGTGAATTCCGGATACTCGCGCATGAGATTCAGGATGGTGCGGAAGGTTGAAACCGTGACCGCGACCGTCTCCTGCCAGCCCCACATCCAGTTCATGTCGATGTGCGCGTGCGAGGCAAACGTCACCTCGTACTCCTTCGCGGCGGAAGAGAGGGGCAGAAGCGCGTTCTCCGCCTCCGCGCATGCGTCGAAGGTGAGGACGCCGTCCTTCTCGATTGCCGCCTCGAGGATCGAGAGCGCGTGGTCGGTCTCCGCGTCGAACTTCCCGCCGTTCGCGCTCGAGAGCTTGAGCGCGAAATCGAGCTCGGAGAGCGTGCGGACGATCGACCGGTTCGGCGGCGTGGCGTGCGCACGCTCCTCGAGGGTCGCGCCGAATGTCCACTCGAAGTCCAGCTTTTCCCGGTTCCCGCCGACCTTGCGCTTCACTGCCTCGTAGCGGGCGAATGGAGATGCCATGAAAAACCCCCCCATGTGCTTTTTATGGGATTATAGCACACGGGGGAGGAAAAGTATAGGAGCCTATTTTGCGGATTCTTATGTGATCGACGCCGCGTAGATGGCTCTGATGGATTTTTCGAGGGTGGCGTCGAATTCCGCGTCCGTCTGGCCGTCCGACAGCCCTTCCGCGAGCGCGCGGGAGAAACTCGCGATCAGTCCGCGGTTCTTTCGGAGCCTTTCGTTTGCCTCGCTCTGGGAATAGCCGCCCGAGAGCGCCACAACGCGCACGACGCGCGGATCGTCCATAAGATCCTTGTAGAAGTCCGTCTCTGAGGGAATGGTGAGCTTGAGCATAATCTTCGCGTCCCTCGGGAGCGCGGCGAGGTGGTTCTCGATCTCCGCCTTCAAAAGGATCTCCGCTTCCGCCTTGGTCGGACTCTTGATATCGACTTCCGGTTCGAGGATGGGGACGAGACCCTTCGCAGCGATCTGAGCGCCGATCTCGAACTGCTGCCGGACGATCGCCCTGACCCCGTCGGAGTTGGCCTCCTTGATGACCGAGCGCATCTTCGTACCGAATACATTGCGCTTGACCGCCTGATCGAGGAGCGCGTCGAGCCCGGGGATGGGCCTCATGAGATGTGCGCCGTCCTTCTCGGCCTCGAGCCCCTTGTCGACCTTGAGGAAGGGGACGACGCCCTTTCCTTCCCACAGGTAGTCCGGCGTGTACTTTGAATCGATTTTCCGGTTCATGGTGTCCTCGAACAGGATCGTGCCGAGGATCGATTCCCCGTGGAAAGCCGGGCTCTTGATGATCCGCGTGCGCATGGCGTGCACAAGGTCGAACATCTCGGCGTCGTTCCGGTACCGATCCGCCCCGATCCCATAGGAAAGAAGCGCCTTCGGCGTGCTGCCGCCGCTTTGGTCGAGCGCCGCGATGAAGCCCTGTCCGGTGTGAATCCTGTTTAGCATATCAATATTCATGCAATAGATCCTCTCCTTCGGTTGTTCTTTCTAAGTATATGATACACCTTTCTGGGCGGAAAATAACGAAGGCTTGCGCGGAACGCGCGCAAGATGCTATAATAGCCGCGAGGTGAACAGGATGAAGCGTTCCGAGATCAAAAAGGCGCAGGATCGCGCGTACAAGATGTTCGTGCGCGCGGGTATCGCGCTGACTCAGACAGAGCGGGCGAACATCGAGGTCGCGGACTTCGGGTTGGGGGAACTGGAAAAGACGGGGCTCGAAATCGTGACGTACGTCAATACCGAACGCGTGTGCGCCAAGGAGCTGGTCCTCTTTCCGAGCCAGGTCTGCCCGCAGCACAGGCACCCAACCGTGAACGGCCGCCCCGGCAAGGAGGAGACGTTCCGCTGCCGCATGGGCACGGTTTACGTCTACGTGCCCGGCGAGGAGACGAAAAAGCGCGCGGTCGAGCCGCCGAAGAACGGCGCGTACAGCGTGTTTCATGAGATCGCCTTAAAGCCCGGCGATCAGTACACGCTGGTGCCGGACACCTGGCATTGGTTCGCCGCAGGTCCCGAGGGCGCCATCGTGAGCGAGTTTTCGACCACGAGCACCGACGAGGCGGACGTCTTTCTGGACGACCGCATCCTTCGCATCACGAAGATCGAGGAGGACTGACCATTGGATTACGGAAGAGAGATCTCGCCCAAAATCGTGCGGTTTGACTACGAGGGGCGAAGCATACGATACTTGAACCAGAATTCCCGCGACTGGACGCATCCCTACGAGTATCAGGGAGGCACGGAAGACCTGCACGACGCGGGCTGCGGCATCTTCTCCATGGCGTTTGTGGCCCAGTGGATGACGGGCGAGGAGATCGACGTGGAAGCGCTCGCAGACTTTTCCAAAAACTGCGGCGGGCGCGGCGACGACGGCACCGACCGGCCGGAGCTTCTGCGCGGCATGGTCGAGGCGGGATTCGACAAGAGGTACGGCTTTCGCTATGAGGGCGACGGACTTGTGAACGACCCGCCGAAGCTCTGGAGCCTGCTCCAATCGGGCGGCTGCGCGATGGGAAATCTGCGCGTCGGGCACATCGTGGCGATCCTCGGCTGCCGGGAGAAGGACGGCGAGAAGCAGATCCTGATCCTCGACAGCGCCTCGGAGAGCGCCGACCGCCGCATCCGCGACGAGGTGCGCGAGGTGATCCCCCAATCGAAGGTCGCGAACCTCGTTCACAACAGATCCGGGCTCGAGGTGGGCATGACGGTTTCCCACGCCATGTACTGGGTGCCGCTCAGGCTCGCGATTGACGTAAACCTTCTCTACAAACGATAATGGAACGACCGCCGCGCGAGGGAGCGCGGCGGTCGTTGATCTCAGACTTCCTTTGCGTACATCTCGTTTGACGGATTGGGGCTCAGGGTCACAAAGAGCGACAGATCCTCCGTCACCGCCGGGATCGCGAGCTCGTCCGCGCCCGTCAGCGTCAGAAAGTCGCCCGCTTTCACGTTTGCCTGCTCGTCGTTTACCTGAATTATGCCCGCGCCGCGCAGGACCGCCATCACGAGCGTCGATCGTTCGTGGCCATGGCGCGGCACGCTTTGTCCCGGCCTCAAGTTCAGAAGAAAACTCAGCACGTTTTTGTCCTCATAGAGTACGCGCTTCGTGAGCGATTCGTCGCGGAATACCATGTCCGCATTCATGTTTTTCACGTTCATTTTCACACCTCCCCAATATAATATACCCGAAAAATGACGGAGAATCACGCGTGAGATCACCATACTTGAGCAGTGTAAATTCATATGGTATCAGGATCGCGCCCCGGCTGCGGGCTGCCGTTCGGAACGAGTGACGACGAACCCCGCGCCGTGACGGGCAACGAGCTCTTGCACCGCGACAGGCCGCGACGGCGCGTGTGTGACCGTTCGTGAGCGTGAGCCGCCCGTTCCCGAAGTCGCGCGCGGAGAGGGGGTCGCGTTCAGGAGTTGAACCACGCCCGCACGCGCGCGAGCTTTTCCGTGGAGACGTGGAGCCTGCTCACGCCGAACGCGGGGATTGGAACGATCATATCCGTCCCGCTTTTTGGAGAAGGTACTTTTCAAAGTTCGTCGGGTCGTAGCCCGCGCGCGCCATGTTCGCAGCCTCACCGGGGTAGGGGCGGTAGTCCGCCGGGCGCGTGTCGAGCATGCCGAGGCCCTTCGTGTACGAGGCGAGCACGCGCGGGTAGGAGCGCGAGGTTTCGAGCGGCACCGTGCCCTCGTAGACCATGAGGTCGCGCTCGGCGTAAGTGTTCTCGATGATCCCGCGCATTACGGAGATGTCGTAGGCAGCGCGGGCGGCGCAGTCGGCGGGCACGCGCAACACAAATGCGACGTATGGCTCGTAAATGCGCACGCCGCAGTTCGCGAGCGCGCGATGGACGGCGAGCGGCGCGATGTTGCGGAAGTCCGCTGGCGTGCTGCTTACGGAGCTAAAGTAGGCGCTCTGGAGCGTGACGCGCGCGCCGAATACCTGCCAGCCGCACGCGCCGTGCCGCAGCGCGTCGAGCGCACCCTCGCGCACCGCATTCTGGAAGGATTGGGTGAGGTATCCGTAGTCGACTCCGGAAACGTACTCGATCCCTTCCGAATCGCAGGGCTCGACGCGGACGGACAGCGCCGCCTGATAGTTCGTCTCGCCCCAAGCGATCGGGCCTTCGCCCACCCCGAGGGGCCTTTCGCGGAATACCGTGCGCGGCTCGTCGAGCGCGATTTCGAGGCCGAAGCGTTCGCGCAGGAGGGTCACGATGATCTCCATCTGCACCTCGCCGAAGATGCGCACCAGAATTTCGTTTGTGATTTCGTTGATTTCAACAGCGAGCAGCGGGTCCTCGTCCGAGAGTTCGTAGAGCGCCGCGAGCACGCTTCCGCGCGCGGCGTCGTCGCAGGAAACCTTGCTGTAGAGAAGAGGCTCGGCGATCCGGATACGCCGCGATTCCCTGTCCGCGTCGCCGTCCGTGAGCACGTCCCCGATCATGAGCCGGTCGAGACCTACGAGCGCGGCGATGTCGCCGGGGGGTACCTCGTCGACGCTCTTCATCTGCGCGTCCGAGAGCGCCATGAGCTGCTTGACCCGCAGCCATTCCTCACCATGCCTGATTTGCGCCCCGCGCCGGAGCGCGCCGCTCCACGCACGCGCGTAGCACACCCTTCCGAGCCGCGGCAGCCGCTCCACCTTGTAGATTTCGCAGGCGAGCGGCGCCTCCGGTGCGGACGCGCCGGGGAGGACGGTCGCGATGGCGTCCATGAGCTCCGCCACGCCGGTTTCCCGGAGCGCCGCGCCAAAGTAGACGGGATAGACGGCGCCAGACTTGACCGCACGGCAAAGCGCGGCCTCCAGCATGGCGGGCGCAATCTCATTTCCTTCGATAAATTGACCGAGAAGGAGATCGTCCGCTTCCATGAGGGGCTCCATGAGGTTCGCAAGCGGGACGGCATTTGCGGGCGTCTGCATGGGCAGCGCCCTTTCCGTCAGGAGCGCGCGAATCTGTTCGACCACGCCGTCGGGGTCGGCGCCCGCGCGGTCGAGCTTGTTGATGAAGATGAGCGTGGGAATGCCGAGGGATTTGAGCGCGGAAAAGAGCCTGCGGGTCTGAGTCTGCACGCCCTCGCGCGCGGAGACGACGAGCACGGCGGCGTCGAGTACCTTGAGGGAGCGCTCCACCTCCGCGATGAAGTCCATGTGGCCGGGCGTGTCGAGGATGTTCACCTTGACGCCCCGGTATTGAAACGAGACGGTCGCGGCGCGGACGGTGATGCCGCGCTGCTTTTCGACCGCCATGGAATCGGTGATGGTGGTGCCGTCGTCGACGCGCCCGGCTTTGCGAACCGCGCCGGACAGATGCAGAATGGCCTCGGTGAGCGTGGTTTTACCTGCGTCGACGTGCGCGAGGATGCCCAAATTGACGATCTTCATACGGATACAATTCTCCTCTGATCCGAGAGATGTTTGCGCAAATGAATCTGTCAATCTTCTTCATGATGGCCTCCTCTTATCTCGCGGCATGCCGTGCGGTCGAAATAGGGAAAGTTGTCGATTGCCGCTTCAGCGAATCAGCATCGCGTCCCCGAAGGAATAGAATCTGTATTTTTCTCGAACGGCCTCCTCGTAGGCAGCGAGCGTCCGTTCCCGGCCGTAGAGCGCGCTCACGAGCATGATGAGCGTGGAACCGGGGAGGTGGAAGTTGGTGACGAGGCAGTCGACGAGCTGATATTGATAGCCCGGATAGATGAAGATGCTGGTGTCGCCCTTCTTCGCAACGAGCATCCCGTCCACGCACGCGGATTCGAGCGTGCGCACGCTGGTGGTGCCGACGGCAAAGATCCGGTTCCCACGCGCGCGGGCGGCGTTGACGCGGTCTGCGGCGTCCTCCGTCACCTCATAATACTCCGAATGCATTTCGTGATTCTCCACGTCGTCCACCTTCACGGGGCGAAACGTGCCGAGCCCCACGTGCAAGAGGATCGGTACGATCTCCACGCCCTTTTCCCGGATGCGGGCAAGGAGCCCCGGCGTAAAGTGGAGCCCGGCGGTCGGCGCGGCGGCGGAGCCTTTCTCCTTCGCGTATACCGTCTGGTATCGCTCTTTGTCGGCAAGCTTTTCGTGGATGTAGGGAGGGAGGGGCATCTCGCCCAGCGCGTCAAGCGCCGCCTCGAAGGGCCCTTCGCATTCAAACGCGACGATCCGTCCGCTCGCTTCCGTGGTCGCGCCGATCACCGCCGTGAGCCGCCCGTCGCCGAAGGAAACCTTCGCGCCCTCGCGGAGCCGCCGGCCAGGCCGGACGAGCGTTTCCCAGATCTTTGGCGCAAGCTGCTTTAAGAGGAACACCTCGCACGCCCCGCCCGAGGGCACGCGCTCGCCCAGAAGCCGCGCGGGGATGACGCGGGTCTCGTTGACGACCATCACGTCCCCGGGGTTCAGGTAGCCGAGGATGTCGTCGAAGCGCCTGTGTTCGACGGAGCCGTCGCCCTTATTCAAAACCATCAGCCGGGAGTGGTCGCGCGGCTCGACGGGGTGCTGTGCGATGAGGGATTCGGGCAGTTCGTACAGAAAATCCGATGTCTTCATAGCGTCAAATGTCCATTCTCGTCTGCGCGGAGCCTGAATCGGGCTGCGGCGGGGTCTTTCCGAGGTGGTAATACGCCTGCGGCGTCGCCATGCGCCCGCGCGAGGTGCGGATAAGGAAGCCAAGCTGCAAGAGGTACGGCTCGTACACGTCCTCGATGGTGCCCGCATCCTCGCCCGTGGATGCCGCCAGCGTGTCAAGACCGACGGGGCCGCCGCCGAACTTCTCGATCATGGTAAGAAGCATCATCCGGTCGGTGCGGTCGAGTCCGAGCACGTCCACTTCGAGCATGTCGAGCCCGTCCTGCGCGACCCCGAGGTCGATCCGCCCGCCCGCCTTTACCTCCGCGAAATCGCGGATGCGGCGGATGAGCCGGTTCGCGATGCGGGGCGTGCCGCGCGAGCGGCTTGCGATCTCGAGCGCGCCCTCCCGGTCGCACTCGATTTTAAGGATCTTCGCCGAGCGCAGGACGATCACGGAGAGCTCCTCAGGCGTGTAGAGCTCGAGCCGGAAGCTGATGCCAAAGCGGTCGCGCAGGGGAGATGTGAGCATGCCAGCGCGCGTGGTCGCGCCGATGAGCGTGAACTTCGGCAGGTCGAGCCGGATCGAGCGCGCGGAGGGCCCCTTGCCGATCATGATGTCGAGCGCAAAGTCCTCCATCGCGGGATACAAGACCTCCTCGACCGCGTGGCTCAGCCGGTGGATCTCGTCGATGAAGAGCACGTCTCCCGTCGCGAGGTTCGTGAGGATCGAGGCGAGGTCACCCGGCCTTTCGATGGCGGGACCGCTCGTCACGCGGATGTTGTGGCCCATCTCGGAGGCGATGATGCCTGCGAGCGTGGTCTTTCCAAGGCCCGGCGGGCCGTAGAGCAACAGATGGTCGAGCGGCTCCCGGCGCGCGAGGGCCGCCTGCATGTAGACAGACAGGCTGTCCTTGATCTTCGTCTGTCCGAAGTATTCGGCCAGGCTATGCGGGCGGAGCGACTTTTCCTGCTCGTCGTCCTCCTGCCGGAAGCCCGTTGTGATGAGCCTCTCCTCGTCCTGCATTCCGCTCTCCTTACTGATTCGGATGTCAAAGCTCCGCTTCCCGTGATCCGGTCGCAAGAGGATGGAAACGGGAATTTCGACACCCTCAACCTTATTCCCCGATATACTCTTTGGTCAGTCCCAGTTCGTCGATCAACTTGAAAAGCGTGTAGCGCGTGCGGTAGTCCTTGCAGCAGCGCATGGAGGTTTCCTCGATATCCTGATCGACGCCCAGCTCCGCCATGGTCATTGGCGCGCCGAGGCGTTTCATAGCACTGTAGACCTTCTCGTAGGGCGGCATCTCGCTAATCGCTGCCTTGATGTCGGCGAACCTCTCCTTCGCGCGCGCGGCGCGGCGGCGGAGCTCTCCGGCCGTCAAAAAGTCGCCCGGGTTTTCCTCCATGATGGTCTTGGCGGCGGTTCTCCCGTAGCTTTCGATCATGAACGCCCGGCGCTGCGCTTCCGGCATGGGGGAAAGCGCCTCGACGTCAATTCCCGAGAGATCGGCCTGCGCGAACTTCATGAAAGCGGGGTAGACCATGAGCGTTCCCACCCCCACCGTCGCGCCGTGTGAGGGGGCCCTGTGATAACGCTCCAGCATCTTCATCTCGACGAAGTGCGCGATGTTGTGCTCGGCGGAAGCGACCGCGCGCGTGTGGCCCACGATCATGATCGTGATGCCCGCGAGCAAAAGTCCCTCGATGAGGATGCGCATGCCCTTCTCGGTACGATTCTGAATGTCGTCGATGTGATTGAGGAGTTTGTCCACGGCTTCGATGACGATATTCCCACAGGTGGGGCAGTAGGGCTCTGCGTTGATGATGCTTCCGAGCTTCCAGTCGGCGATGGCGATATACTTTCCAAGCACGTCGCCCACGCCCGAGCGCACCATCTCGATGGGCGCGGTGGCGAGAATGGAGAGGTCGCACACAATGATCTCCGGGCAAGGGCCGTGGCGGTGAATCTTGACGCCCCGCAGCATAAGCGGCGCAACGACGGATGTGTAGCCGTCCATGGACGCGGCGGTTCCCACGGACACGAAGGGGAGCCGGCACCTCTCCGCGTTCACGCGGCAGGTATCCGTAATGGAGCCTGAACCGACCGCGACGAGAAATTCCGTCTCGGGCTGGATGGTCAAAAGCACCTCGCCGACCGTCGTCTCATCCGGAACGAGCTCGCCCTCGCGCTCAATCCTGCACAAAATGGCATCGAAGCCAGCGGCCTTCAGGATGCCGTAAACCTTCTCGCCCGCGACGCGGTAGGTGTTCTCGTCGCACACGACCACGCAGCTTTTCCCCAGGCCCCGTCTCTCGATGTAGCCGGGCAGCCGGGGAAGAAGGTCGGTTCCGACATAGATGTCCTGGTTCGGCGTCGCGTGCGCGCAGGGACAGCCGCAATCGAGGCCCTCGAGGATCATCCGGCTGTCCGCGTCATAGGTAACCTTCACCATATTCATTCCTCCGCGTACGGATTTACATAAACGGTTTTCTGGTGGGTGTAGATCACAAAGCCGGGCTTCGCGCCGGAGGGCTTCTTCACGTATTTTCTGCGCGTGTAGTCCACCGGAACGTTGGAGCCGGTCCCACCCTTAGAGTATCTCGCCGCGAGCCGCGCGGCAACGATGAGCGTCGCCTCGTCCGGTTCGCCGCCCGGGATGATGACGTGCGAGCCGGGCATGTCCTTCGCGTGCAGCCAGATTTCGTCCGGCTCGGCGGTAAAGGTGAGCTTGTCGTTCTGGAGGTTGTTTTTCCCGACCAGAATCGCGCGGCCGGCTGGCGACTCGAACCGCATGGGCTGCGAAGGCGGAAGCTGCTTCAGCTGCCGTCTGTTGTGGCTCGCGTTCACATAACCCATCTTTTCGAGTTCCTGCCGAAGCTCGAAAAGCTCCGGCTCCGCTTCGCACTTCCCGAGGTTGTCCATCTGACCCTCGAGGTAGTTGAGCTCCTCTTCCGTTCTTTCGATCTGCTCCGCCGCGAGCGTGCGCGCCGAGCGCGCCTTCTGGTAGAGCTTGTAGTATCTCTGCGCGTTCTGGGCGGGAGAAAGCTTCTCGTCGAGGTTCACGGTCACGGTCGGCATACCCTCGGCTGCGTAGTCGACGAGCTCCGCCGTCTTCTGACCCTTTTTCACCATGTACTGGCTCGCGGTGACGATGTCGCCGAGTCTGCGGTATTCCTCCATTTTTTCGGAGCCCAGAAGCGCCTCTTTCTGGAGCGCGAGCTTCTTTTCGCACCTATCGATGTTGGTCTTCACAATCCGGTGGATCGCCGAGGACTTCTGCTTGATGCGCTCGGCCTGATCCTTCGAGAAGTAGAACTCGTCCATCGCCTCCGAGAGCGTGGAAAAGCGCCTTGTCTCGAGCGCCGCGCGGCTCCGGTAGGGGAAGGCGACCACGTCGACGGGCGCGCCGTCCTGCGCGTACAGAACGGCGGGCGCGAATTCGGATTCGATATTCTGAAGCGCGTGGGCGAGGGTCACCGCAGCTGCGCGGACGTCGATTTCTTCAAGGAAGGCGTCCTCCGTGCCGGCTGCGCGGAAGGCGAGCTCGGCCGCGGTCTGCGCGGAAATACCGCTCACGGCCTTCGAAATCGCGGACTTGAGCGCGCCGCGCTTTCCCGCGAGGGCGGCGGAAAGCGCGTCCTCCGTCACGGCGTCGAACGGAATCTTTCCGTGCGCCGGGGGGCGCTCGTAGCGAAGGCCCGGCAGAACTTCGCGCACGGAGGACATCTGCTCGTTGACGCGGCGCGCGGAATCGATGATGCGCCCGTCCGCGCTTGCGAATATAATGTTGGAATGCCTGCCCATAAACTCGCAGATGATTTTCTTTTCGGTCTTTTCGCCCAGCTCGTCGAAGTGTTCGATGCCGATCTCGAGGATGCGGTCGCTCTCGGCGATTTGCACATATGTGACCCTGCCGCCGACCACATGCTTTCTCATGAGCATGCAGAGCATGGGTGGTTCGAGGGGATTGTTTTTCTTGACGCCTGTGAGGTGCGCGCGCGCGCAGTCGGCACTGGCGGAAAGGAGAAGCTGCATGTTTCGGCCGTTGTTGCGCACGGCGAGGATCACCTCGTCGCGCTCGGGCTGATTCACGCGGTCGACGCGTCCGCCTGCGAGGAGGCCGTTCAGTTCCCGCGCGACGAAGCCGAGCGTCAGGGCGTCCATTGGCATGGGGGAAACCTCGTTTCATATAAATCCATCCAATATTATATCTGATTCGCGCGGATTGCGCAACCGAACGGCATGTGATAAAATAGTGCCTGTGGCGATTTCAATGGGAATATCCCGCGTAATACCTTCCGTCAGGTTCGAATACATTTGAACCGAAGGACATGCGCGAGGAGGGTTCTCTATGAAATTTGACGTCAGTCAACGCAGGATGTACCTGCTGGCGCTGATCGTGCTGCTCGTCGCCATTGCGCTATTGTGCGCATGGCGGCTGTGGCTGGTGAACGCGAGCGGAGGAAGCACGGAGCCCGCGGCGACCGCGAGCCCTGCGCCGAGTCCGGGCGCGAGAGCGACTGAACTCGCGCTGGACGCGACCGTCGCACCCACCGCCACGAGCGGCAAGGAGGCGTCGAGCGGGGTCGACACGGTCGTCTACTACCAGGACAACTACGGCTATCTCGTGCCGGTCATGTGCAACGTGCCGCTCGAGGAGGGAATCGCGAAGGCAACGCTCTCCATGATGGTGAAGTCGAGCGCCAACGACATGCAGGCCGCGCGGCTGGGACTGAGGACGGTCATCCCTGAAAACGTGTCGATGGACCTCGACATCGCAAGCGGCAAGGCACGCATCGACCTCTCCAAGGAGGCGCTGAACGTCGCGGATGCCGCGGCAGAGCAGAACATGATCACCGCCATCGTCCAGGCGCTCACGGAGTTCGACACCGTTCAGTCGGTGGAGTTCCTCTTCGGCGGACAGAAGATGGAGAAGCTCAAGTTCGGAACCGACGTCTCAGGCGCGTTCACGCGGGGAGATTTGAACATCGAAACGTCGAGCGTCGCGACCTCCGCCTCCGGCAGTGTGAAAAAGCTTACGCTCTACTTCCCGGGCGAATCCGGCTCGGTCGTCGTTCCGGTGACGCGCATGGTGTACTCCGACGCGGACATCGATACTGCCGTTCTCGAGCTCACCAAGGGCCCGCTCTCGGACGCCCTGGATGAGGTGATGCCGGAGGGTTGCGGGCTGATCGGCGTGGCGGTCGACCAGGGCGTCGCGAAGGTCAACTTCACAAAGGAATTCATGCAGATCGTAAACAACGTCGACGGCGGGCGGATCGCGCTCAAGGCGCTGGTTCTCACCTGCACGCAGTTTGAGGGCGTGGATTCCGTTCAGATCCTCGTGGAAGGCGAGCCTTACGACCCGGGCGTCGGCACGCTCGCGGTCCCCAGCTTCGCGAACGTCGCAGGGGATATCGAATCCGACTACATACAGACGCAGTCGTCCGCGATCTTCGGCGACTGACGAAGGGGTGCGTTTCTTCCTCCGGGCTGTGGCCGGGAGGAAGCGGACCATCCGAACCACTGACGGGAGGAGATACCAATGAGGGGAGAAATTCGCCCCGTATCCATTCAGGTTGACTTCACCGAGGCGGCCGCGGGATCGGTTCTCATCTCCTGCGGCCGCACGCGCGTGATCTGTACGGCGTCCGTCGCGAACGAGGTTCCGCCGTTCCGCAAGGGCAGGGGCGGCTGGCTGACCGCCGAGTATGCCATGCTGCCCGGTTCCACGAGCGCGCGAAAGGCGCGCGACGGCATCAAGAAGGACGGGCGCGGCGTGGAGATCCAGCGGCTCATCGGGCGCTCCCTGCGCGCGGCGTGCGATCTCTCAAGGCTCGGCGAGCGAACAATCTACATCGACTGCGACGTCATCCAGGCGGACGGCGGCACGCGCACCGCGTCCATTACGGGCGCTTTTGTCGCGCTTTGCCTCGCCGCCGACAGACTCATCCGGGAGGGCGCGATCGTCGATTCGCCCGTCGTCCGCCAGGTAGCGGCAGTGTCCGTGGGTCTCGTGGACGACAACTTCGCGCTCGACCTCGACTATAGGCTCGATTCCCGTGCGCAGGTGGACATGAACGTCGTCATGACGCGCGAGGCGTCCGGCGATACCGCGTTTGCCGAAGTGCAGGGAACGGGCGAGGGGAGAGCCTATACGCGCGCGGAGCTCGACGGGCTCCTGTCACTCGCCGAAAAGGGAATCGCGGATCTCATGGCGGCGCAGATAGAAGCGCTGGGCGCGCGCGCGGACGTGATCTTTAAAAAACCGAAGCTCGTGCTTGCGTCGAACAACTTCGGCAAGCTCAGGGAACTGCGCGCGCTGCTCGGCCACAGGTACGACGTCTATTCCATGCGCGAGATGGGCGTGACCGGGGACATGGAGGAAAACGGTGAGACGTTTCAGGAAAACGCGCTCATCAAGGCGCGCCACGTCATGGCGCAGGTGGGCTGCGCCGCGCTCGCAGATGATTCCGGGCTCGCGGTGGAGGCACTGGGCGGGCGCCCCGGTGTCCGTTCGGCGCGCTATGCGGGCGTGCACGGCGACGACGCGGGGAACAATCAGCTGCTTTTGAAAGAGCTCAATGGCGTGTCGGAGCCGCGCAGGGCGAAGTATGTCGCGGCGATTGCTCTGTGCGCGCCGGGACAGGACGAAATCGTGGCGACGGGCGAGTGTGACGGCGAGATTCTGCGCGAATACAGGGGCGAAGGCGGCTTTGGCTACGACCCGCTGTTTCTCTCGCGCGACCTCGGCTTAACCTTTGCGGAGGCGGACGAGGCGGAGAAGAACCGCGTCTCCCATCGTGCCAGGGCTATCGAGGCACTTCTGAAAATGATATGACGCGGATCGCGGTTCTGTCGGATTCGCACGACGCGACGGGCATGCTCGAGCTCGTCGCGCAGTTTATTGAGGCGCGGGAGTATGACCACGTCTTCCACCTGGGCGACCTCGCCCAGGACGCGAAGCGGCTCGCGGCGCGGCTCGACCGCAAGGTGCTTTTCGTTGCGGGCAACTGCGACTTCTTTGCGCGCGACGCGCGGGAGATCGAGGTGAAAGTCGAAGGCGTGCGCATGCTTATGACCCACGGCGACAAGTACGGCGTGAAGGGCGGATATGACAGGCTCTCCGATCGCGCGCAGGAGCTAAGTTGCGCCCTCGCGCTGTTCGGGCACACGCACGTCCCCTTCGCGGGACATGTCGGCGCGGCGCTCCTCGTGAATCCCGGCGCGCTTCAAAACGGGCGCTTCGCGGAACTGGAGATCGAAAACGGGAAGATCGTTCCGCGCCTTTTGCGGTTGTGATGTCCGCGCACGGCGGAAATTAACCATATCATTCATGAACGGAATGGAAGAGTGTGCTATAATCGCATGAAGCACATTCGGAAGGTGACAATGACGCGCACGGATAAGGTTTTCCGGGCAACGGCGCTCGTGACGATGATCATTATCGTCTCGAAGCTCGCCGGTTTCGCTCGCGACATGATCATGGCGGGCTACTTCGGAACGGGGGTCGAGAACGAGGCGTACGTCGCCTCCTACGCTCTGTTCTATCTGCCGATTTTCCTGTTCACTTCCTGCATCACCTCGACGCTCATCCCGCTGTATATGCGCGCGCGGGAGCGCCGGGGGGAAGTGGCTGCGAACCGGTTCGCCAGCAACGCCATGAACATATTCGCACTCGCGGGGATCGTGGCGTCGGTCGCCCTGTACGTGCTGGCCGGGCCGCTAGTCCGGCTGACGCTCCCGGGCTTCGGTGCGGAGAAGGTCGCGCTCGCCATGCGGCTCACGCGCATCATGTCGTCCTCCCTCCTATTCAACGTGACCTCGATCGTCATGTCGACTCTTTTGAACGCGCGGGAAAAGTATATCGCCGCGCAGCTCACGGGATTCCCGATCAGCATCGGCATCATCGGAGCGACGGTTCTCTTTTCGGGGAAGTATGGGATCGAGGCGGTGGCCTGGGGCGTGGTTGCCGCCGGGATCATGCAGGTACTGATCCAGGTTCCGTACCTCGCGGGCTGGTTCCGCTATTCGCCGCGCATCGACTTCAGCGATCCGCAGTTCAGACGGCTTCTGGTGCTGGCGGTTCCCGCGATCCTTTCGATGGCGGTGAGCGAACTGAATCATATGATCGACTCGTTCTTCGCCTCCATGATCGACGACCGGGCGCTTTCCGCGCTCAACTACGCCAACAAGCTGATCATATTCGTCTCGGGCGTTCTGGTCGTGCCGATTACGACGGTCATGTTCTCAAAGCTCTCGAAGCTTGTCGTCCTGAAGGACAGGGTCGGGGTCGTCGACATCGTCAAAAAGTCCATCGAGACGGTCGCCGTCATTGTGGTCCCGATCACAGCGATCTCAATCGTCATGTCAGACGACATCGTGCGCTTCGCCTACGCCCGCGGGGCATTCGGCGAGGAGTCGGTCCATATCACGGCGGGCGCGTTCCTGTTCTTTGTGGTCGGCGTTCTGGCGTTCGGGCTGCGCGACCTTCTGAGCCGCGCGTTTCATTCCATGCAGGACACCAAAACGCCCTTCCGGGTGACGCTCGTCGGGCTTTTGCTCAATACGCTTCTCGACTGGATTTTGGGCAAACTGATGGGCATCAACGGCCTCGCCCTCGCGACGTCGTTCGTGGGCTTTTCGTCTGCGACGGTCATGTTCATCCTGTTTCGGCGACGGATCGGGCGGTTCGGCCTCAGGGCGACGGCGGTTGACATGATGAAGACCTGCGGGGCCGGGGCTTTGTGCGTTCTGGCGGCTTTTGCCGTGAACTGGCTCTTGCCTGAGCTGTACGGCACGCTCAACGTGTTCCTGCGGCTCGCGGCGGTGACGCTGGTTTCCGGCGTCGCATATTTGCTTGCGCTGTTGGCGCTGGGCGAGCGGCAGGTCATGTCGCTCGTGGGCGGCGTTTCAAACGAAAGAAGGAGGTAGGCATATGGAGAAGGTTTCAATCGACACTTTGTGCGTCCAGGGCGGCTACGAGCCAATGAACGGGGAGCCCCGCGTCATGCCGATCTATCAGTCGACGACGTACAAGTACGATTCCGCGGACATGCTCGGCCAGTTATTTGATTTAAAGGCGCCGGGGCACATGTACAGCCGGATTTCGAACCCGACGCTCGACATTGTCGAGAAGAAAATCGCGGCGCTGGAAGGCGGCGTCGGCGCGATGCTCACCTCCGCGGGGCAGGCGGCGTCCCTTATGGCCGTATTGAACATCACTTCCGCAGGGCAGAACATCGTGAGCGTCTCGACCATCTACGGCGGGACCATCAACCTCTTCGCGGTGACCATGAAGCGCATGGGCATTGAGGTGCGCTTCGTAACGCCCGACATGACGGACGAAGAGATCGGGAATCTGATCGATGAAAACACCCGCCTCGTTTTCGGAGAGACCATCGCGAATCCCTCGCTCCACGTCTTTGACATCGAAAGGTTCGCAAACCTCGCGCACGCGCACAGCTTGCCGCTCGTCGTCGACAACACGTTCCCGACGCCCATCCTCTGCCGCCCGTTCGAGTTCGGCGCGGACGTCGTGATTCACTCGACGACCAAGTATATGGACGGCCACGCGACGGTCGTCGGCGGCGTGATCGTGGATAGCGGCAAGTTCGATTGGGCGAAGTCCGGCAGGTTCCCCGATCTCACCGAGCCGGACGAGTCCTACCACGGCGTGCGTTACGTGCGCGACTTCGGCGATCAGGCGTATATCACAAAGGCGCGCGTGCAGCTCATGCGCGATCTGGGCGCGATCCAGCAGCCCCTCGCGGCGTTCATCATCAACCTGGGGCTCGAGACGCTTGCGCTCCGGATGGAGCGGCATTCGGCGAACGCCCTCAGGGTTGCGGAATATCTCGAAAAGTGCGAGGACGTCGCGTGGGTCAACTACCCCCGCCTCGCCTCCTCCGACCAGAAGGCGCGCGCGGACAAGTATTTGCCGGGCGGCGCGAGCGGCGTCATCTCCTTCGGCGTGAAGGGCGGAAGGGATGCGGCGATGAAGTTCCTCGATTCGCTGAAGCTCGCTGCCATCGTCGTGCATGTCGCGGACCTTCGCACATCGGCGCTTCACCCCGCGAGCACCACGCATCGCCAGCTGACCGACGAGCAGCTCGTCCAGTGCGGCGTCAAGCCCGAGATGGTCCGGATGTCCATCGGCATCGAGAACGCGGACGACATCATCCGGGACATCGCGCAGGCGCTCGAAAAGACCCGCTGAGGAGGTTACAGAAATGCCCATCAAGATTCCCAACAGTCTTCCCGCGACGGAGACGCTCCTGAACGAGAATATATTCGTCATCACCGAAACCCGCGCGCTCACGCAGGACATCCGTCCGCTCAAGATCGCGCTATTGAACCTCATGCCCACCAAGATTGCCACCGAGACGCAGCTCGCGCGGCTTCTGGGAAACACGCCCCTTCAGGTGGAACTGGAGCTTCTCCACATGAGCTCGCACGAGTCGAAGAACACGCCCTCCGAGCACATGCTGGCGTTTTACAAGACATTCGAAGAGATCCGCGATCAGAAATTCGACGGTCTCATCATCACGGGCGCGCCGGTCGAGCACCTCGAATTTGAAGAGGTCGACTATTGGGACGAGCTTTGCCGCGTCATGGAGTGGTCGAAGACCAACGTCACAAGCACCCTGCACATCTGCTGGGCGGCGCAGGCGGCGCTCTATTACCACTACGGCGTGGGGAAGGTGAAACTCCCGAAGAAGCTGTTTGGCGTGTATCCGCATAAAATCGAGCACAGGCGCTCGATGCTCATGCGCGGCTTCGACGACAACTTCATGGTGCCCCAGTCGCGCTACACGACGATCCTGCGCGAGGACGTTTTGCAGGTGCCGCAGATCAAGATTCTCGCCTCGTCCGACCAGGCGGGGCTCTACGCGCTCGCAACCAAGCTCGGCAGGCAGATCTTCGTCACCGGGCACAGCGAGTACGACGAGGACACGCTCAAGCTCGAGTACCTGCGCGACAAGCGCGCCGGGCTCGACACCGCGGTTCCCGAGAACTACTTTCCGAATGACGACGACGCGCGCGAGCCGGTCGTGACGTGGCGCAGCCACGCGAACCTGCTGTTCTCCAACTGGCTCAACTACTACGTCTACCAGACGACGCCCTACGACATCAATACCATCAGCTGAGGCAGTATATGGCGAATCGAATCGCGGGCGCGATCGTGCGGCTCAGGGTCTACATCCTGGTCGCCTTCGCGCTCATCGCCGTCGCGAGCGCCTTCACCGTCTCGAAGGTACGCGTCAACTACGACTTTGCGGAATATCTCGCGGATGACACGCTGACGAAGAAGTCGCTCGAGCTCATGAAGGGCACGTTCGGCGATTCGGAGCAGCTTCGGGTGATGTTCACAGGTCGCGACGACCAGACGTTCGCGGCAGATCTTGAGGCGGTTCGGGCCCTCGACGGCGTGCTTCTCGCCTCGTATGATCCGGAAGCAGGGGACAGGACCGTGAGCGGCGTCCGCTACCAGCTCGTGAACCTGTCGCTCGAAGACGGCGCGGACGGGGTTCCCATCGTGGAATCCCTCCGTTCGATGTTCGCGGCGGAGGGCGGGACGGTCGTCTCCGGCTCCGTCGCGAACACGCTCGACATCCAGCAGAGCCTCTCCAGGCAGATTTCGGTTGCGCTCGCGGTCTCAGTGGCCGTGGCGCTTGCCGTTCTGCTCGCGACCTCGCGCGCGTGGGCGGAGCCGTTCCCGATCCTACTCGTGCTTGCGCTCGCGATCCTCGTCAATATGGGCACCAACTGGGTGTTCGGGACCATCTCGTTCGTAACGTTCGCGGTATGCGCGATCCTCCAGCTCGCACTCTCGATGGATTACGCGATCATGCTCCTTCATATGTTCGACGCGCTGAAGGCCGAGGGCATGGGGGAGAAGGACGCCATGGTCATGGCCCTCACGCGCACGTTCATGCCCATCTCGTCCTCGGCGCTCACGACCGTCGCGGGCTTCCTCTCGCTCCTTTTCATGAGCTTCACAATCGGCTTCGACATCGGCATCGTGCTTTCAAAGGGCATCCTCATCAGCATGCTGACGGTGTTTTTCGCCATGCCCGCGCTCGTCCTTGCCATGCCGGGCATCCTGCGCAGGACCGCGCACAAGCCCCTCAACCTCGGCGGCGCGCGCTTCGCGGCATTTGCGCGGCGGGGACGGTGGGTGATCGCCATCGCGCTTCTCGTCCTGATCGGCGTTTCCTTCCATCTTCAGACCATGAACGATTACCTCTTCATCGACGTGGATGACCGATTCTCCGCGCACCGAATCAACGAGATCTTCGGCTCGGACAACATGGTCATGCTCCTCGTGCCGAGCGAAGGGGCCGACTCGGATTATGAAAAGCAAAAAAGCCTCGTGGACGCGGTTGCGTCCATCGAGGTTGACGGGAGCGCGGTTATCACCTCCGCGCGGGCGATGGTCACGACGGGCGCAGCGGCGCTGAAAAGCTACGCGCCGGAGGACGTCGCCGAGATGCTCGGGATGCCGGAGGCGCTCGTCCGGCTGTTTTTCCGGCAGCACGGATTGGGGGACCGCGTGCCCGCAGGGGAGCTTGCCGAGGCAGCGGCGGCAGCCATGCCGGATGACGAGCGGGTGCTCGCCCTCAAAACTCAGCTCGATCAGGCGGAGACTGCGTTCAACGCGCACGGATACACGCGCATGCTCTTCACGCTTGATCTCCCCTACTCGTCGGAGGCGACATACGCGGTCATCGGTGAAATGCTGAAACTGGTTGAAGCGGCGTATGGCGGGGACTTCGGAATCGTCGGTTCTTCCGTTTCGAGTTACGACATCAGCCGCGCGTTCACGGGCGATCTTCTGCGCGTGAACCTTCTGACGGCTGCGGCGCTTATTCTCATCATCGCGATTTCCTTCCGCTCTCTTTCGGTTCCGGTGTTGCTCGTATGCGTGATTCAGGGAGCGATCTGGGTCACAATGGCGGCCTCCTACATCAGGGGCGAGCCCATCTTCTTCATGTCGTACCTCATCTGCGTGGCGATGCAGATGGGCGCGACCATCGACTACGGAATCCTGCTCACGAGCCACTACCGCGCGGCGCGCAAGTCGCTCGCGCCCGCCGCGGCGCTCTCGAGGGCGGTCACACTGTCGCTGCCCACGATACTGACCTCCGGCCTCATTCTTGTGACCGCGGGGTTTATCGTGGGCAAGGTGACAACGATTTCCTATGTCTCCTCGATCGGACTCTTGCTTTCGCGCGGCGCGGCAATTTCCATTTTCATGATTCTGGTGCTTTTGCCGACGCTCATCGCGATCTTCGACCGCTTCGTCAAAGGTCGAGCTTCAAATCCCCCGGCCTGATCCATCCGAGCTTGCGCATGGGGAGCGCGATGAGGGGCGTCAAAATCGCGGGCAACACAAAGCACACTGCGATGAGCCCGACCCAGCTCCACGCGGAACCGAAGCCCTCCCACGCCGTGATGCCGATGGGACCCACGAGCCCGGAGGTGCCCATGCCGGAGGCAACCGGGATGCCGTTTTCGAGGGCGAACACGATGGTCGCGACGGGTCCGGTGATCGCGGCTGCGAGCGTCGGGGGAATCCAGACGCGCGGGTTTTTCACGATGTTGCCCATCTGAAGCATCGAGGTTCCGAGGCCCTGGGCGACGAGCCCGCCCCAGCGGTTTTCATAGAAGGACATGACCGCGAAGCCGACCATCTGCGCGCAGCAGCCCGCCGTCGCCGCGCCGCCCGCGAGACCCGTGAGCGACAGCATCGTACATATCGCCGCGGAACTGATGGGCAGAGTAAGGATGATTCCGACGATCACGGAAACTGCCGCGCCCATCAGGAAGGGCTGAAGCTCCGTCGCAGACATGATAACGTTTCCGAGGGCCGTCATGAGGGTAGAGATGCCGGGGCCGATGAGCGTTGAGAGCGCGATGCCGGAGAGGATCGTGACGGTCGGCGTGACGAGGATGTCGACCTTCGTGGCCTTGGAAACCAGCTTGCCCATCTCGGTCGCGAAGATGGCGCAGAAGAGCGTCCCGAGCGGTCCGCCCAGCGCGTTTGAGCCCGCGCCGACGGCGAGCAGGGAGAAGAGCACGAGGTTCGGCGCGCGCAGCGCCATGCCAATCGCGCACGCCATTGCGGGGCCGGTCGCAAATTTCGCGTAGTCGGCTGCCTCGGCAAGCCAGGGGAAGTTCAAAAGATCGGAGAGCTGCGCGAAGATCGTTCCGATGAGGAGGGACGCGAACAGACCGAGCGCCATCGCGCCCATCGCGTCCACGAAGTACCGCTTCGCCGAGATGTGTACGTCCTTGCGATCGAGGTACGCCTTGATTGCCGACATGGAACCGCCGCCTTTCTGTCTTGACACATGTCGTGACAGATTATATAATGCGGTGTGTAATCTGTCAAGAGAGAGTCTGGTGAAATGGATGAAGAAGCCGGAGGAGCGCAGGGAGATGATCCTCAGGGCGCTTGAGGATGGCGCGCGCGTGACGGCGGCGCGGCTCGCGGAGGAGCTCGGGGTGAGCCGTCAGATCATCGTCTCGGACGTCGCGATCCTGCGCGAGCGGGGGTACGACATCACGGCTTCCTCGCGCGGGTACGTGCGTGGCGCGGGGCGCGCGTTCGGCTACGTGGATCAGATTTCCTGCCGGCACGGGCCTGAGGAGATCCTGCGCGAATTTGACGTCATCGTGGACAACGGCGGGACAATTCTGGACATTTCAATCGCGCATCCGGTATATGGGATCATCCGCGCCGAGGTCTATATTCGCTCCCGACGCGACGGGCGCGCGTTCGTGGAAAACATGAAAAGGCTCAACGGGAGGCCGCTCTCGGCGCTCACGGAGGGCGCGCACCTTCATACGGTGGGATGCGAAAGCCGCGAGGAGTTCGAATTCATTATCCGGGAGCTCTGCGCGGCGGGCATTTATGAGGAGATAAATTGATGGACGGCAGAAATCTGACCATGCTCATGGATTTTTACGAGCTGACGATGGCCAACGGGTATTACAAGCTGGGCTTCAAGGACACGAGGGCCGTGTTCGACGTTTTCTATCGCAGAAACCCCGACGGCGCGGGCTACGCGGTGTTCGCGGGGCTCGAGCAGGTGGTCGAATACATCGAGAACATCCGCTTCACGGACGCGGACATCGCGTTTCTGCGCGGCAAGAATCTGTTCGACGCAGGTTTTCTCGATTATCTCAGGAACTTCCGGTTTACCGGATCGATCGATGCGGTGCCCGAGGGGACGATCGTCTACCCCAACACGCCGCTTTTGACCGTCACGGCATCGCTCATCGAGGCGCAAATCGTCGAGACGGCGATCCTGCTGTTTGTGAACCATCAGTCCGTGATCGCCACGAAGGCGAACCGGATCTGCCGTGCGGCGAAGGGCGCGGTCGTGATGGAATTCGGGGCGCGACGCGCGCAGGGCGCGGACGCGGCGGAGTACGGCACG
Source organism: Bacillota bacterium (assembly GCA_023444095.1). Taxonomy (GTDB): domain Bacteria; phylum Bacillota; class Clostridia; order Christensenellales; family Aristaeellaceae; genus RUG11247. Next base: position 7,157 of record JAEZRP010000013.1, on the reverse strand, counting down.
CGCGCGGCGTACATCGGGGGCGTCAACGCGACCGCGACCGTCTCCGCGGATATGAAGTTCGGCGTGCCGGCGGTCGGCACCATGGCGCACTCCTGGGTGCAGCTGTTCCCAAGCGAGTACGACTCGTTCAAGGCGTACGCGCAGCTGTATCCCGACGCCTGCACGCTCCTCATCGACACCTACAACGTCTTAAAGTCCGGCCTCCCGAACGCCATCCGGGTCGCGCGAGAGGTGCTCGGGCCCATGGGCAAGCGGCTCAAGGGCGTCAGAATCGACTCGGGCGACATCGCGTATCTCACGAAATACACCCGCCGCACGCTCGATGAAGAGGGACTGTCCGATTGCAAGATCGTGGTCTCAAACTCCATCGACGAGTATCTGATCCTCTCGCTCAACGATCAGGGCGCGCGGATCGACAGCTACGGAATCGGCGAGCGGCTCATCACCGCGAAGTCCGACCCGGTGTTCGGCGGTGTCTACAAGCTTGTGGCGGTCGAAAAGGACGGCAGGTTCGACCCCCGCATCAAGATCTCCGAAAACGTCGAGAAGATCATCAACCCCGGCAAAAAGACGCTCTATCGGATGTACAACCGGGACGGGAAGGCCATCGCCGACCTTCTGACCTGCGAGGGAGAGAAACTCACGCCGGGCATGACGGTGCTCGATTCCGTGAAGCCATGGAAGCGTATCCCGCTGGTCGATTTCACCATCGAGCTTCTTCGCGTGCCGATCTTCCGGGATGGGAAGCGCGTTTACGAGCTTCCAAAGCTTCCGGAGATCCGCGCGTACGTACAGAAGCAGCTGAAGGAGGAGATCTGGGAGGAGGAGACGCGCTTTGTAAACCCGCACGTCCATTATCTCAACCTCTCGGAAAAGCTGTACGACATGAAGATGAAGCTTTTGACGGAGTACAGCGGCTGATGGACATCGCGGTACTGGGCGGCACATTCGCCCCGCCGACGGTAGCGCATCTGGCGCTTTTGCGCGCGGGGATGGCGTTTACGGGCGCCAAGGTCGGCGTGTGGGTTCCGTCGTCCCTCTCGTACATGAAGAGGTGGCGACCGGAGAGCATGCCGGAAAACTGGTTTCTCGAAGCCGAACACCGCGCGGGCATGCTCCGGGCGCTGTGCGCGGCGGAGGGCGACATGCGCCTTTATGAGGGCGAGATGACGGCGGAGGGCGACGCGTACACCTTCGACACGCTGTGCGCGCTCGAGCGGGAATGCGGCGGGAGGGTTGCGTTTGTCATGGGCGCGGACCTCGTCCCGTCGCTTCCCGGCTGGCACCGCGCGGACGAGCTCGTGAGGCGATTCCGGGTCGTAACCGCGGCGCGGGGGGACGAGGAACTGACGGGAACGATGGACGGGATCGAAGTCATGCCGTTCCCGGAGGCCTACCGGGACGTGAGCGCGACGCGCGTGCGCGAGCTCATCCGGGAAGGGCTCATGAACGAGGTGCGCGCATCCCTGCATCCCGCCGTTTTCGAATACATTGTGAGGAACAAAAAAGCCTCCCCGGACGCGTGACGCGCGTTCCGTGCGCACAGACTCATTGGCCCTTAAGACAGCGGTTGAGGAAGTCCAGATACTGTTGAATGACGGTTCGGATGCACGCATCGGCATGAAAAAATAGATCCTGCCCGAACGTGAGGCAGAGCGGCGGCTTGGATAATGCGAGGTCGGTCAGGGTCATATGCCCCGCTCCCTTGACATAATAGTCCTCGGTCGTGTCGCTCTGATCGCTTCGCATGGCATTGTTCTGCGCGTACTGCGGCGAATCCCCGAGGAGATTCCACGAAGAATCCGTATACACATTGAGCACCGCCGCGGGATACGGTTCCCGATTGAACGAGAATCCGTCCGCCGTGACGCCCTCCACGTCGTACATGAATGGCGCCTCCAGCGCGATGACCGCGCGCACGTCGTCGCGCGCGCGTCCCATGCCGAGCGCGGCTGCCCCGCCGAGGGAATGTCCAATCACGCCGATTCTCGATGCATCGGCGAGGAGGTAGACGCCGCCATCGCCTGTATCGCCCGCGGCCGCGCGTGCGAGGATCGTGTCGAGCACAAAATGGATGTCGCCCATGCGGATATCCATCCATTCGCGAAACAGACCATAGAGCTCTGTCCGGCTTTCCTCGCTCGAATCGCTCGCGCGCAGGATTTGCCTCCGGTAGCCCTTGTCCATTTTGATTTTCCTGCCGCCCGCGTCGGTTGTGCTCAGGCACTGATAGGTATGGTCGATCGCGCATACGAGATAGCCGTTGCTTGCCAGTTCCCGGCATAGCGACACGTTGCTCTCCTTGACGCCAAACGAGCCGTGCGAGAAGACGACGACCGGACATGTGTTTTTTTCACCTGTGAAGTCTTTCGGATACCAGATATCGAGGTTGAGCCACCTGTGCGAACCGTCGCTTTCATAGAGTTCGACGCGGCTCTCATCGGTATAGGTGCAGCGCACGAACGCGGGTTCGTATGGTCCCGTGGTTTCGGGATACTCCCATCTTGGAGACGTCCAGCAGGCGAAGGCTGCAATGGCCAGCGCAAAGGAACCGATGATGAGGATAGCCCTCGACCGCGCTTTCATCCTTTTTCTGAAAATGCCAAAGCCCATCACGATAAGCAAAAGCGCGATGGCCGCGATATAGAACAAGTTCCTCACATGCGTCCCCCCGACACATTTTTGATCCTTTCTCCAGAAAGGATCGCCGACCAGGCATGTCGGCTTTTTGCCGCCAATTATATCATATTCAGGTGGAAAAATCCAAAAACTATGATATAATGTGTAAAATATGAGGGGGTGGCGTCGTGAGCGACATCCGGGATTTCCTCGCCTCGGCGGCGTACGTCGTTCCGAGCGCGCGGCAGCTCGACTGGTTCGAGCACAACTTTTACGCGTTCGTCCACTTCGGGGTGAATACGTTCACCGACCGCGAATGGGGCCTCGGCACGGAGGATCCCGCGATCTTCAACCCCGAGGGGCTCGACTGCGACCAGTGGGCCCGCGCGGCGAAGTCGGCGGGCATGCGGGGCATGATCCTGACCGCCAAGCACCACGACGGCTTCTGCCTCTGGCCTTCGCGCCATACGGAGCACTCCGTGAAGAATGCGCCGTTTCGCGGTGGCGAAGGCGACGTGGTGCGCGAGCTCTCAAGCGCGTGCGGAAGAGCGGGGTTGAAATTCGGCTTCTACCTCTCGCCCTGGGACCGGAACAGCGCTCTCTATGGTACGGACGCCTACAACGATTACTACAAGGCCCAGCTTACCGAGCTTCTGACCCAATATGGCGACATCTTCATGGTGTGGTTCGACGGCGCGTGCGGCGAGGGGCCAAACGGGAAAAGACAGGTCTACGACTTCCAGGGCTACATCGACCTCGTGCGCCGCTACCAGCCAAACGCATGCGTCTTTCATGACGCCGGGCCGGACGTCCGGTGGGTGGGCAACGAGAGCGGCAAGCCGCGCTTCGCGGAGTGGGCGGTGGTGCCGCGCGAGTTGGCCTATTTGGCGGACGTTCAGACGGGACCGGGGCCGCTCTTCGAGGAGGGCGCGCTTGCGCACGCGTACAACACGCATCCTGAGCTCGGCGCGCTGTCGAGCATACTGCCATCCGGCGGGCTGTGCTTCTGTCCGGCTGAGACGGACATGTCCATCCGCCCCGGCTGGTTCTGGCACGATCGGGAGGAACCACACGCGCTTGAGCGGCTCGCGAAGACTTACATCACATCGGTCGGCGGGAACAGCGGACTGAACCTGAACATCCCGCCCGACCGGAACGGCCTGATCGACGCCAAGGACGTCAAACGTCTCGGGGAGCTCGGCGCGTGGCTCAACACCGAGTTTGGCAGCGAAATCTTCAGCGAGCGGACGGCGTCAGGCTCCGGCCGCAGGCGCGTGTTCGACCTCGCGCTCGAGGGCGCGAGGGACGTGAAGTATGTGGAGCTGCGTGAGAATCTGAACCACGGCCAGCGGGTCGAGACGTTTTTGATCGATGCGCGCGGGGCTGACGGCACCTGGCGGAATGTCTACGCCGGAACGACGATCGGCAACCGCCGGATCGCGCGCGTGGACGCGCGCACGGACGCGCTGCGCCTCAGGGTGACGTTCGCGCGCGGCGACGTACACATCAAGGAGATCAAGCTTTTCGAGGGGGTGTTCTGATGGATTTCTTCGACGCGATCAAGAACCGATTCAGCTACCGGGGCGCATATGAGGAGACGCCCGTGCCGCGCGCGGATTTAAGGAAGATCGTCGAGGCGGGGCTCATGGCGCCCTCCGGCTGCAACATGCAGACGACGCACATCGTGGCGCTCGACGACCCGGCGCTCGTTTCGACGATGGGCGCGCTTCTCAAAAAGCCGCACTTCGCCTCCGCGCCTGCCGCGATCCTCGTTTTGACGCACGAACTGCCGGGCGTCGGGGGGTATAAGTACCACGTACAGGACTACGCGGCGGCGATTGAGAACATGCTGCTCGCCATCGCGGCGCTCGGATACGCGAGCTGCTGGGTCGAGGGCTATGTGCGGTACTACGACGACATTGCGGAACAGATGGCCAAGCTGATCGGCGCGCCAAACGAATATGCCGTCGTGGCGTACCTTCCCGTGGGCGTCCAGGCGGCTTCCGGAAGCCGGGTGGAAAAAAAGCCGCTCTCACAGCGGTGCGGATTCAATCAATTCGTGGGGGAATGAAAGATGCGTCATCGTATGCTTGGAAAGACCGGCTTGTCCGTGAGCGAGGTGTCGCTCGGGTGCGAGCATCTGCAGGGGAAGGACTTTGAAACGATAAAGTCCGTGATCGACGCGGCGCTCAACGAAGGGATGAACATTTTCGACGTGTTCATGTCGGAGCCGGACGTGCGTTCGAACATCGGGCGCGCGCTGGCGGGACGGCGGGACAAGGTGATCCTCCAGGGGCACATCGGCGCGTGCTGGGTGGACGGCCAGTACGCCGTCCGGCGGGAGCTTCCATTGTGCAGGGAGAACTTTGAGGATCTGCTCGCGCGGCTTCAGACGGATTACATAGACATCGGCATGCTCCACTTCGTCGATCGTCCGGATGATTGGGAGGCCCTCAGGGATAGTGAGACCATGCGCTACGCGCTCGAACTCAAGGAAAAGGGCGTCATCCGCGCGCTGGGGATGAGTTCTCACAATCCCGCGACCTCGCTGAAGGCCGTCGAAAGCGGGCTCATTGACGTTCTGATGTTCTCGCTCAACCCGGCTTTCGATCTGATGCCCAAGGACGTGGACATCATGGACCTGTTCGAGGGGAAGGGGAACGTCTTCGGCGATTACAAACTGGAGCCCGCGCGCGCGGCACTTTACCGTGCGTGCGAGGCACGGGGCGTGGGGATCACGGTCATGAAGGCGCTCGGCGCGGGATTTCTTCTGTCGAAGGAGCGCTCGCCTCTCGGCGCGCCCATGACGGTCGGCCAGTGCATCAACTATGCGCTCACCCGGCCGGCGGTCGCGGCGGTGCTCGTCGGTATGCAGACGGCGGACGAGGTGCGCGCGGCTGCGCATTATTTTGAACTGACCGAGAAGGAGCGCGACTATGCGCCCGTGCTCGCCGCCATGCCCAAGTATGGCGTGGACGGGCGCTGCATGTACTGCAATCACTGCCTGCCCTGCCCGGCGAACATCGATATCGCGGCGGTCAACAAGTACGTCGACCTCGTGGAGCTCGACCGGGAACCTGCGGCGAGCGTCAAGGGCCACTACCTTGCGCTCGGCGCGACGGCGGGGGATTGCCTGAGCTGCGGCGACTGCGAGGCGCGCTGCCCCTTCGGGGTGCGCGTCAGGGAACGGATGGCGCTCGCGGAGGTGATCTTCGGTGCTTAATCTGCCGCTGCCCATCCTGACGAAGCGGCTCGAGCTGCGCGGGTTCCGGGAGACGGACGGCGCGGATCTGTACGAGTACCTCGGTGATCCGGAGGTGGTATTCTTCGAACCCTATGGTGCGTATACCAGGGAGGGTGCGGTCCGCGAGGCGGCGCGCAGGGCCACGAGTCCGGCGTTCATCGCCATCTGCCTCGGGGAAAAGCTGATTGGTAACGTCTACCTCGGCCCGGACGACGATCCGGACACGGCGGACATCGGCTACATCCTGAACCGCGCCTATTGGGGCCGGGGATACGCGACGGAGGCCGCGCGCGCGGTGATGGACGCAGCGTTCGCGCTGGGCGTGCGCCGGATCCGGGCGGGCTGCGCGGAGAACAACCCGCACTCATGGCGGCTGCTCGAGCGACTCGGCATGCGGCTGATGGAGAAGATCCCGCGCGCGGTAACGTTCAAAAAGGACGCGGCGGGAAACGACATCTGGTTCGACGCGAGGCGGTACGAGCTCGTGAATCCCGTCCGGTGACAACTTCTGTCCGATTTGGGATATGACATTCCTGTCAGACCAAGCACGCGGCGCATGCTGAACGATTGCCTGTTCAGCATGCGCCGCTTCCATGTCGGGACTCCCTCGGTCGGACGGCCCTATGACGATGGGATTACGGCTCCGCCGTATACACCCGTCCTTCTTTTCCGATCACGCAGTTGGCGGACGCACTCCGCGTCGCAAGCGCGCATGCGCTCCGGCTTGCTTGCACGCCGGTCGACGCCTTGTATACGGTGATCTTCACGACCGCCTTCTTGCCACTTCCATCCTTTGCCGTGGCTGTGATCGTTACGGTACCGGCTTTGATTCCCTTTACAACGCCGCTCGAAGAAACGGTAGCGATTTTCGAATTGCTCGTTGACCAGGTGACATCCTGCCGTGCATCCGTAGGTAGAACCACGACGCTGAGGGCGATGCTTTGCCCGATCGTGATTTTCGTTGGCGGCGGCGCGACGAACGCAATGCTAGTTACGCCGGGCGTGACCGTGAGCCGATACGTCGCGAGTACGCTGTCGTTCGCGCCGTACTTCGCCCGTGCGGTGATCGTCGCCTGTCCCTTGCCAACGGCGGTGACAAGCCCCTTGCTGTTGACCGTCGCCACGGCTGCGTCGCCCGTCGTCCAGATGATCGCCTTTGAGGTCGCATTGCTGGGAGAGATTGTCGCGGTCAGTTGCACGGTCTTGCCGATGATCAGACTGCCCGCTGTCTTGTTGAGCTTGACTTTGCTGACCGGACGATACACGGTGATCTTCACGACCGCCTTCTTGCCGC
>JAEZRP010000002.1 GCA_023444095.1 Bacillota bacterium | reverse complement strand
ATCCGAAGGATGACCATATTATCCACCCCGTCGGATGGACGAAGTGAAGGAGTTGACGCCCTGTGTGGCGAAAGGTATATCTGAATGTTTTGGCTGAGCATCACACGGATGGTAGCGTATGGCCGCGTGTCCTTCTATGGACAGATGGCCGCGAGTATGCTATCGACCGCATCGTCGATTCTAAGCCCTGTGCCGCCACGAAGGCGGGCGGGCACGGCATACGGTATGCGGTCATGATCCAGGGATATCTGCGGTATATATTCCGGGAGGAAGACAAGTGGTTTGTGGAACATGCCGGACCGGTGCGGGACGAAGGAGATGGAGCGTAGATGTGCGGCCGATATGTTGTCCTGACCGAGGAAGAGATGATCGAGATCCGCGAGATCATCGAAGAGGTAACGCAAAAATACGGTGACGCAGCGGCCTCGGCTATGAGCACAGGTGAGATCTACCCGACCAATATTGCACCGGTGATCACAGCAGATGGCCCGGTGCTCATGCGCTGGGGCTTCCCCATGCATGGTAAATCGGGCGTGACGATCAATGCGCGTTCTGAAACGGCGGGTGAAAAGTCATTATTCTCCGCCGCGCTGCGTGCCCGGCGCGTCATCATCCCGACTTCCGGCTTTTACGAGTGGAAGCACGATCGGAATGGGAAATCAACTGATAAATTCCTCTTCCGTCCCCAAGGGAAAGATACTATGTATCTTGCTGGACTACACACAAATTACGCATTGCCAAACGGCGATCGTGAAGATCGCTATGTGATCCTTACCACTGGCGCCAATGAGAGCATGGAGCCTTACCATACCCGCATGCCTGTCTATGTCGACCGAGACGAGCGCGACGCATGGATCACCGACCCGCAGGCAACCGGCGACATCCTCCACCGACCGCAACCAGATTTATTGGCGATGCCAGCCGATAAGCCCAAACCTGCGAAGCCAAAACAGATCAGCCTATTCGATCTGACAGGGAGCGACAAAGATGAAGTATAGTGTGATCTATGAGGGCGGAGATAGCCGCACGACGCCGGGCAAGACCGTCAACAGCATGTGGGTCGTCGCAGATGAGTACTATCTCTACGCGGAGGCGGACCCCTTTGAGTATGACGAGACTACCATGGAGCGCATACTGATCGATGAGATCGTCAGGCAAGCGGTCGAGGCCGGGATAGATCCATCTGAGTTTGACTTTAACTTTGGAGATTGATTCGGCTCTATCAAGATATTGGCCTGTTGCCATTCCTCAAACTCTCATTGGCAGTCGAGATCTTTGAGCATCGTTTTTATCTTGGCTTTTCCAAGCGCCTGTACCATGTCGGCATCTCCTTACAAGAACGGATGTTCATAGAATATGTAAGAACGTACGTTCGATCAAGAGAACGCAGGGCAAAAAGCGCCAGTTTGATAATCTACTAGACCAGATATGCTTTTTCGTATTGACTCAACATATTTTCTACGAGCGTGGCTTATTATTTAGAGGGGCCGTTACTAAATATTAACAATTGGATATCGAACAGCGCGTTGCCAAAGTTTAACATTTGTTATATAATTACATTAACAGAGCGATGTTATACAATTGCATGGTTTCGTGCCTGCAATACGAGGATTGATGCAATACATGGAGATGCCTTCCAGAGGAACTGAAGCACTTAATCGCGAGTTAGCAAACCACTCGAACGATTTCGGCGTAGCATTAAACCATAAAGATCGTAGCCCTTGGATTAGCATTGCGAACACGGCTATCTTGGTAACTTTCGGAGCCGTTGTTATTATTAGTATCTTCTGGCTGGCAGATTCGAAAGATCGACCGGGAATGTGGAGCGACTTATGCAATGCTGTTGCGACCGTCCTCGAGGCCGGAAAGACGCTGTTAGCTTTTTTGTCAATAGCGTTTATTTACCATAGAATTAAGATAAAGCAGTTAAAGGAAAAAAATGTAACTCTATCGCGTAGTCTGAGAAAATCTAAAAGCGAATACGACAGCTTACTAAGCGAACTATATAAAGCGGATCGGCGAAGAGCAAGAAGAAAGGAGCCATAGGTATGTTTATCACGTTAATGACAATAATCATTGGCACTGTTGTGATCATTTTTTCGATTCTAAAGAATCGCATAGAAGTGGCACAAATGGAAAGTGATAATGCACTGGATTCGATCTCGAAACAAGTTGACAGGATGTACGTACAGGAAAGGATAACAGAACAACAGTATGAATATCTACATGACAAGATAGAAAGAACTGTAGAATTCATACATGATTCGTTTAACTATATACTGTACTACAGATCTGTTAAGGCTGTAGTTGAACTATATGTAGAGGGTGGATTATCTGCTGTTGAATCACTTGTTGGGTGTAAATATAGTAGCGCTAAAATTATTTGCGAAATAGAAGACAAGGTGCAAGATATAGCTTCAAGATATCTCTTTATACATGTACCTCGCCCTGTCAATAACGGAATTATACTTTGGGATTTTTACAGCGCTATTGTTCGTAAGCAGAAAAATGAAACGCAACGTAGTAAAATCAACAAAGTAGGACGCGACCGGCAGTTGCTAGATGAAATTGGCGGCTCAATTAGCGGAAAACTTCTTAGTATGGCTAAATAAGCAAAGCCCCCGCTTCACGGCGGGGGCTTGATACGTTATTCGGTCTTTGGAACGGTTGCGGGCGTCGTCTTGCCCTCGCGCATCTGGTAAACTGCGGCCTTGATCTGGTCGATGTCGACGCTGAAGCCCTTCCTGTCGAGGTAATCAATCACATAATTGAGCTTCTCTTCGCCATGGCCAGACTTGTAGATTTCTTCCGCTGCGTATACTCCGACGCGGACGGCTGCCTCGAACTGTGCATATTGGGCCGCGGTCATCCTGGCTTTCATGTAAGGGATGACCTTCTTCGTGATGAATGCAGCGATCAAAACCAAAATCGAATTGATGATCGCCGTAAGGTTGATTCCGTCTTCTTTCTCAACGGGGACGAAGATGGTCGTCGGGGATTCTGCCTGAACAACCTCCGTCTGTTCGGTTTCCGGCGCGGGTTCCTGCTCCGCGACGGCGTAGGGTGTGGCCACCGCGATAATGATCGCGATGACGAGCAAGACTGCCAGTAATACCTTCTTCATGTAATGTATTCCTTTCCGGCCTATCTCAGGCCAATCGATGCGAAGATGTACGTCGCCACTCCGCCAACAAGCGCGCCGACGACGATGTCTCCAAGGCGGTCCCACTTCTTGGCGGGTTTGCACTTTACTTCCTCAACGTCCCTGTCGATTTTCGCGACTTTGTCCGTGAGGTTGGTGATCTTCCCGGCCATTTCAACGGAGGAAAGGGCCAGCTTGTGAACGGATTCCGTGAGCGTCTTCTGGTCGTCTAAGCGTTCCGTAAGGTTATTGAGGGATTGCTTCATCGCGGCCTGATCCCGCAAAACCAGTTGAAGGGTATCGTTGTCGTTTGCCATCGTGCACCTCGATCCTTTTGCCCGTTGCTACACGGGCAAAAGCCCGTGTTATGCCCTGGTGATTACGCCTTGACTTCGGAAATGGTACCGCCGTACTGCGTCTGAATCGGGGTAAGGAATTCCATCGCACCCTCGATCGTAAGCTCGTACACCGGCTCGCTTCCGCCGTCATCCGGTGAGCCGGGGGATTCCGTGCCGGGGGCCGTGGGGTTTTTCGCTTCGAGCGCGATCAGGAGCGCCTTGTACGTCTTCTCGTCGAAGATGCCGGAGGCGGTAAGGCCGTTTGCCCGCTGGAAATCCTCAACAACGGACTTTGTGACCTTTCCGAAGTCGCCGTCGATGCCATCCGGCGCGTCCTCAAAGCTGCCGAGATCGTAGCCGAGGCTCTTGAACGCTGCCTGCATTTCCTTGACGTCGGTGCCTTCGTCGCCCTTTTCGAGGTCGCGGTCGCCGAGCTTGTACGTCGGCTGGATGACTGCCGTATCGACGTATTGGAGAATGGTTTCGGGGAGGTAGCCCCAATGGGTCCACGGGCCTTCCTCGACCTTCCGCTTCTGGCAATCGTAAGCGAATCCGCGCAGCTCGACGACGTAGCCGTTGCCGACATGGACGCCGATGTGCCCGTCCTTCCAGACGACCAGGCCCGGCACATTCGGCATCGTAGCGATGCATCCGGTCTTCTTGCACAGCTTGAACATGCCGTTGGCGCTCGTGTCCGGACAGCCGTTCGACTTGTAGTGGCTTGTGCCGGTGAGGATGCCGTTCATCCAGAAGAACGCCTTGATGAAGCCGACGCAGTCCGCACACATCTTCTTCGCGGCGATGTCCTTCTGGTAGCCCGCAGCCCGCGCGCTGGTGTAGTGCGACGGGTACTGCTTCTTCTTGCGGTCGTAAAGGGATGTCGTGCAATTGTAGCCGCAGGTTCCGTACCAATAGACCCATTTTGCGGCATAGACGGCAAGCGCCCACGCAACGAGCTGGACATTGGTCAACATGGGGTAATCATCTCCTTCTCTCTCGTCCTGTGTGTTGGGATATATAAAGCCCCCGCATGATTGCGGAGGCCTGTCCCCAGTCAGGTTATGTTATTGGGTCTGTGACTGCTGATCTTCCGAAGATTGAATCGCTCGCGGGCGGGCACCAATATACTCAACTCGTGATTCATTTGAAAAGCTAATATATATATAACCAAGTCCAGAATTAGAGAGGTTCGTCCATGAGCCTCCGGTTCTAGCCATTCGTAATTCTCGCTTGAAGAGAATTCGGTATAATCCTCTTGTATTGCTCCCAGGTGTTGGAAAAATACCGAGTTCGCGTACAATACAAGGGACAAATGGCAAATTGCTCGAATTGGCCACAACATCCTTAAACGCCGTCTGGTGCTCGACATTATCGAAAATTGCCGGCTCAACAGTATCAAGCGTGAGAATGTCATTTATCAGATTCCAATGAAGGGTCCCAGCTGTACCTGGCGCGACGAGGTCATATCCGTCGTCCGAAGAATGCGGGAGTATGGCCTTCCATGCGCTACTGACTACTGATAGGTCTGCGGATGGGTCGGCGGCGTTGTTGTTTTCGAGAATTTGAATCTCCAAGTCTACAGTGCGGAAACCGTAACTGTTTTCATGAACGTTCCCGACTATATCGGCCAAGCTAATTCCCGTGCCGTCAAGGTACCAGTCAAGCGGTCCGCTGCCGTTTAACGTGGTTTTCGTAACCGGATTGTTTACATCTCTTGACGTCGGGTTCGCCTCAATGCCACCTATAAACTTTACCCGCCTCCAATAATTCGGTGAGCTATCCGGTAGGATCGCCAACCCTGAAGTATGGGCCTGGATGCATTCGTACAACCATCCATGGTAGCTTCGCCTATTCCCAACGGCGTAGTTCGTGCTGCTAACTGACCATGCCGCATCGAGATGGTGAGATCCATAATTTGTATTTCCCTTCGGGTCCCATCCGTACTTTTGCGCGAGCAAGAGAAGGAATCCACTGTCAGCCATCGTTTTTCCGCTGATTCCGATTCCGGCGTTTTTCATGCGTGAAAGGAATTCGTCAGCAGTGGCGTTGACCTTCGGCGGCATGCTCGGAAGGCTGTACAGCGTTCCACCGGAAACAAGCTCTGCCGCCTTGTACTTTCCGATCAGGATGTAGTCCTGCTCGACGCCGTTGATGATGAATGCCGGGTGCGTGTGATCCGGGAGGCTGGAATCAAGATCGATGCTCTTCATCTTTGGGAACTTCACGAAGATGCTGGGGTTCCCGTATGCGTCGTATATCACGACGTTGTCGTACTTCCTGGCCAGAAATTCAAGCGGGCTGTTTGTCATTGCCTTTATACCTCCGATATCGAAAAATGGATCTTTCCGCCCCAAAGGGTATAAAATAAGCGCCCCGTGGCGCTTTGTACTAAAAACAGATGTTAACAGCCTAAAGGCTGTATCCCATTGGATACAATCTCATTCTACTACGACATCCATCCTTTGAACATTCCGGTTGCGTTCTCATTAAAGAAGCTCATAAAATTATGGCGTCTATAATGCACATCACTATCACATTCCACTTCCTTGCGATAACTATAATACTTTTCAGTTTCATAGTCATCATGCTCTCCTAAAACTTGACATATAGCTCGCCCAAGCTGTATACCACCAACAGCATCTAAAGCAATCATTTGGGCTTGAATTTCTCGTTTTAGAACTTCGCACCGCTTCATAACTACCCCTTTGCAGTCGTTTCCTATTTGGGGTGGCACTGAAAAAACAAATAAATCCGAACCATTCTCGACGCCCTTCTCTTTATCTGCTAACTCGCGGTACTGCCTAATTTCATTAATAAAGAGTTCAGCGAGTCTCTTGATCGTGTCCGAATCCAGGTTACACATGAAGCATTCATCCTCCATTCTGAAAAGATTGTAACACAGGATTCCTCTGAACGCAATGCAAATTGTAGAGGCTAAAAGACAGTTATACATCCACCACCTTGCACGTCGCGGTTACGTCGGGCGGGTAGTCGCCTGAGACGAGGACGCGGGTGTAGGGGTAGTAGCTCGGCAGGTCGATGGGGCCGAGGTCGGTTTCGACGGGGAATGCGAGAACGTAATCGACGGTGACGGGGTGTATCGAGAGCCACGCTCGCCACGATGGCAAATCGACGACACCGTCGTTGACCAACCTCGTACCCACGACAATCATCATCGAAGTGTACAATGATGACACCCAGCAAATCCCGCCAAACGGAGTATCGTACGCGACGTTGAAACGCCTTGAGAGCCACCTGTTGGACAATATCCCGAGCTCTATCGCAGTCGAATATCCGTTTAATGACACTCTAAAACTCTGCTGGCCTGTTCCGGCGTTGAACACAGACCAAACCTCGCTAGCATCTCCGGTATACGTGCGATGCCCCACCTTCTGCCGTCGCATCAGATGCCACTCATTTCCCACTCGCGCGAGGTATTCCTCGTCCCTCGCAATCCACCCGCCCGCACCGTCCGGGATCGCGCGAAGCTCGGGGATCGGCATCGTGAGAATCGGGCGGTAGGGGGTGTAGGGTTTCGCGACCGAACCCCTTGTGAACTGCACATGCCCGATGTTCTTATCCAGATCCAGTGCGTTCAACTTGAATTTAATCAAGCCATTGGCCGGAGAAGTGAAGCGTCTCTCATTACCAGAACCAGATACAGGAATTGCACTATTTAACGAGTCGAAAACTTCAACCGTAGCTATTCTCGTTGCCGATACGGTTATCAAGGTATTCGCTGGAACTTGAAATGATGGAACCGCAGACCACGCGCGCCCATCGTTTGTAAACTTACGGAATATGCCAGTTTCCGCAGAGAACTGATACACCGCAGGCGACGCGTCGCAATACGTCTGTTCATCAAACAAATTCCTCCCCTCGGTCTTCGCCTCCCCCACTGATGAGACAATCGCTGCGGGATAGTCCGGCAAGGGCGAAACCAAATCCCCGGCGATGTTCTGACCTGCCGGAACCTCATACCCGACATTCAAGGTCCCGGCATCTGTGAATAGATTGTTCGCTCCCGCGATGAGGGGAACGACCTGCGTGGGGTTGGAGTAGGTTACGGGGGTGGCGAGTTTGTACACCACCTCGACAGCCTTGCCCACCGCGAATTGTGCAGATAGAAACGCTTTGAAATCGGCAACGGTAGGATATAGCGCGGTAGCAAAGAACCGCAGAACGCCGGTAACGGTCGTAAATCCGTCTACATTTCCGTACTTAAAATGGCTGCACTTCGATTCTGACGTCTGTGCCATTGAAGTGGTAATGTAGTAGAATGAACTACTACCGTCTGAGTACAGCATGACATTTTCTGTCCCTGTCAACGTGAGTTTTGCCGTCCTATGTGTTTCCACCCCGCTTATCACATCTCGGCTATCCACCGCGCCGGGAAGACCGTAGGCCGGGGCTTGCAGGGGGAGGGGGATGTCGGAGCCGGAGTAGGGTTCATAAACTGTGGCGACGGTGCCGAGTTCGAGTTGAAAATTCTCAACAGACAACAACCCGGGTTGACCATCATTGATGTACACATTATTTCCAAAAGTAAACGAGATATAGTGCATTCCTGCTGGGATTGTGAATGGGACACCGGGAGGTGTCGAATAGTCAATAAGGTACTGACTCCATAGTTGGCTATGTTTTGTCGCAGATGTAGGTGTGGGATGTACATAACGTGTAGGAACTGCCCCCATCCCAGTCATGTTGTCCGATTTGCTGCGCTCAAGAGACACTACATAAGTCTGCCCCGGAACAACAGGAACGTTCTTGACGATCAAATTGTCTGCCCAACCACCGCTATTTCCGGTTCCAGTTGTGATTTTTGAGGAGACAGGGCAAAGATTCTTCCCCCGCCGATACAGATTCCCGCCGCTATACCCACTGATCGGCGCAGGGTAGTCGGGGGAGGGGCTGTTGGGGACAAAGGGGGCGTAGGCAGTAACCATCGCTCCCTCCTCGATCTGTAATTGGGTAGGTAGCTCCGATGATGCACTTGCGACATACCACACGAGGTACTGCGTTCCGGTAGGAGCCACCCCAGTTATCTCCGTAATGCCGCCCGAAAGCACAAGTTGACCTACAGTAGGATACGATCCAAAAAAACCATATACCCATCTGTCTCCGCCAACCTTGGATAGCGCGTACTGTTTCCCGGCTGTCGCCTTAATGATTACGGATTTTGTGTTCGCGACGTTCACGCGAAATTCACCGGAGCTTATGTATCCCGGCACTATGACCGCGGACGGACTGCCAGCGTCAAACAGATTCTTCCCCTGCACCGTCACGGTCTGCGCGGCGGTGAAATCCACGCGGGCCTTATCCAGAACGCTTTTCGCGTGCTGCAATATCGCGATGGTCTGCGCCGATGCCGCCTCGCGGTAATACTTGCTATCCTGTCTGGACCTGCCCAAGACGGACAGGCCCACGCGATCGTTATATGTGTTCTCGAACGGCATGTCCGTCCCGGTCTGCTCCTGCTCCACCCACCCCGCGATTTTGTGCGGGCCTTGATACAGGTTGACCGGGCGCGCATCGCCCTTAAAAATCGGCAGTCCGTTAATCCTCATGCGTGCGTCCTCCTATGCGTCCGGCGTTACAATGTAATACGTCTCGTCGTCCAGCGTCCCGGACGTTCGCGCGATCTCGTATTGCGTCTGCGTCATGCCGATCATCCGCTTCCCGTTGATGGTCATAGCGTCCGTGGCCGCGTCCGCCGTGGCCGCATGCCCCGCGTTGGCCACGTAGGAGACGCCCAGCTTGGCCCAGTTGGAGATCTGCGTCGGATCGTCAGTCATGAGGATGTAGCTGTCGACCACGACCCCGCCCGCAACGATGAGCGCCGTATCGCCGCGCTCGGCGGTCAGGGCGAGCATCGCGGCGGTGTCCGGCACCGGGAACACATCGTTGATGGAGATCGGCGGGATCTGTCCGGGCGTCAGCTTTCCGTCCGGGCCGAGCGTCGCGACCTGGCTGCCCAGCATGGCAAGGAGATCCGCAAGCGCCTGCGCCGCCTGATCGCGGCTTACTCCTGCGTCGATCATGCTCTGGTAAGCTACAAGGGCCTTTTCAACGGCGGTCTGCATGGCCGTGTGAGTGGTCGCCTTATCCTCCGCGACTGCTTGGCGATCCTCCAACGTCGCCTGTGCCGCGGCTTCCGCGGCCTGCTTGGCCGTAAGCGTTGTGTCTTTATACCCACCTACAATTCCCTTATCGGCCGCAACGGCCTGGCGGTCGTTACTGGTGGATTGTGCGTTTGTGTCCGTGGCGTTTTTAAGGGTTTGGACTTCACCTTTCATCGTCTCGACGGCGGTCCTGTCCTGCGAAACTGCCTGGCGGTCGAGCGCGGTGGCTTGTGCGTCTTCATCTGCCGCCTGCTTGGCGCCCAATGTATCCGCCCGATAGCCCTCAATTGTCAATTTGTCCTGCGCGACTGCAAGCCGGTCTTCGCCGGTGGCCCGTGCGTCCGCGTCTGCCTTGTCGCGTGCTTCTTCGGCGGCGTGCTGCGCGTTTTCCATCGCGATCCGGTTCGCCGCGATTGCCGCGATTGTTTGATCGATAACCGTCGGCGTAAAGATCGCTGTGGCCGCATCGACGTTCGGGCGTTTTGTTATTTCAACCGGGAACGGCTCGGTACCCCACTCAAAAAAATTCGTCTCAATAGATCCTGCGGTCGCGCGTATGTATGCGAAGATCGTCTTCCCGCCGTACTGCGTGATTTTGTTCGTGATCTCCCAAATGTACTTATCGCCCTGGTTGAGGATGACGATATCGGATGCTGTCTTGTCTTCAAGCGCCCAACGAAGTTCGACGAGAGATGGGGTAAAACCAGGATCGATTCCAACAAACTCACAGCGTGTTACCTGGTGGTCGCTTTGAACACCGAGGTAAAGACCGCATTCGTCGTTGACGATCCGGTCCTTGACGTTCACGCGCTTTGTAAACATAAAGGTTACCCCCTTTTTCGACCCTATGAATAGCTTTCTTTACGATGCGAGGATGGCGTCCGCTTCTTCCTGCGTGATCCACTTGCCGACGGCATTCTGGACGCGCTCCGCGCTCCACAAATGGTGGGTGTAGTAGAACACAACCTTCTGGTAGTTCTCGCTCTCTATCACAATACCACCCCCGTCATCATCGCAAGGTAGTCGAGGTCAGCTCGAAGCTGTTCTTCTGCCGTGGGAACAGGAACAACAGGCTCCGGGGCTGTACCGCCTTCCGTCCAGCCGTTCGCGTCAAAGTCCCAACGAGGCCAATACATGTAATCGCCGGACATCGGCGGCGTCTTGTACTGCGGGTCCGGCGTGCCGTCCTCAAGCAACGGTTTAGATTCGAAAAGCACGTCCTCAATGAACATGCCCGTTTCAGTGTTGATGCAGGCGTAAAGTTTCATTGGATGGACCCTCCTTACTGTAACGCGATAAAGGAAATCGAGAACGAGATAAATGTCGTGTAGTTTAACACGTTAAACGCACCATTTGCGCTGATGCGCACCATGCCAGGGGATGTTGTTGAAGACGTAAAAACGGCAAATCCTCGGTCCGCTGCGGGGCGGTAGCCAGCGGGGAAGTAGAATGCGATTCCAGATCCACCAATAAGCCCGCCTTCCACTGTTACCCTGCCGGTTGCGTCTTTGCTGATGCGAACGGGCGCCATGCTATCAGCCGTCCATCCATTAATCAGGGTCGGATAGAATGGTTCTTCAGACATGATGCTTTTCCGGCGCATTATGATTTTTGTGTTGGTTATGGACGTATCGCCCGCGAACACATAAATCTCGGCCAATCGAAGCGCGCCGGAGGGCGTGGCCGGGGCCGATGGTGATGCAGCTGCCGAACCTGCGAGGTAAGAAATTTTCCCGTCACTCGATAGATAGATAAGATCGATGCGCGGGTTGGTGGCATTTGCAGCGTTTATCGCGAGTGATGCTTTTGCCGGAACCGAAAATCGCTCCTGGGCCGGTGTATATGCTATTCCGGCGGAAATAGCGACGGTCATGTTGGGCGTGCTTTGCGCGGTGACAAGCAAACCGCTAATAACGCCGTGCCCAATCTTTTCGTTGTTGGAATCCTCGTGCGCGCGTAACTGCGCTTGCATGATCGTGCTGAACATATCAAACGCGGCGGAAAGGTGCTGAAGACCTTCCTCAATTCTGTTCAGATTTGCGGCCGAAATGGCCGTTCCCGGTTCGGTTATCGTGCCGGGTGCGTCGGAAAAAGTCCAAGATCCATCATCGTTTACGACGCGCGTATATGTCCTGGGCCTTTGAACCACGCGGTCTTTCCAATATGCTTTTGCGTACATGCGCTTCAACTCCCCTCGTTATGTTTCAGAAAGCGAAAACAGGAATTGGTAATTGATACCCGCGATGCTTCCCTGTCGAATGATGTTCTCTGTCTTCGCAGCGAACACAACCCCGTTGTGGTCATGCAGCCGAACCTCGGTAACGGTGATATCGCCGGGCGGCGTATCCCCTATCGTGAACGAAAAAGCAACGCGGCCATCCGCGAAGATTCTCGGCTCGATTGGGGTTTCATAGTAGGTTCCGTTCACTTTGTAAGACGCAAACGCGATTTGCCCTAAAAAGAAATTCTTAAAGGCGATCATCGCCGTTGAAGTCAACATGGCGGGTCCCCCTCTCCAACTAGATCGAATAATCTCCGGCAATTAATGTTCCGCAAGGTGCGAACGAAACGTTCGTGTATGAAGTCGTCAGTGCGGCATGAATCGTTGCCGGGCTTTGAAAAACAAAGATAAATGACATATGCGCCTGCTTGTGCCGATTTATGAAGTCAAGCAGCTTGCGATAGTCAACCTGCGTAGCAGTCCCCTCGTTTTTCAAATAGATACCGAACGTGTAGTCCGATACGTGCTCAACAATATCAGACCATCTACCAGTGATCCGGTAGATTTTGATGGCGAGGGCTTTCGGAGTAAGCTGCGACGAAAAGCTGCTGGCCGTAACGACAGCCTGCCGTCTCGTTTCAAGAGGAAGGCTATCGTCAGGTATGATACCGTACCGCTTTTCCCAAAGCTCAATGGCCCATGTTGCCGTTTCAGGCGAGAGCTGCAACGGCAATGTGTCGATGATTTCTTTTAGTTCGGCGTACTCGCGGCCGATAACCTCGTGGAGCCAAAGCCCGACGTAGCTGTTCTCATAGACCGGGCTGACCTGGGCGACCATGTTTCGCGCCATGTCCGTCGTAAGGATCGTTTCTTTCAGGCTCATGTGCCATACACCACCAAACTGATTTCACCAATGGTGGGGTACTCGTCGCTGCCAATTACGATATTTTCCCAATCATCATTGATGGTAAGCGCCAGGAGGTCGGATACTCCGTTTGTCATTATGAGCAGGGCGTTTACCTGGTTTACAATGAGGACGCCTTCTTCCTTTGCAGTCGGGAAGTAATTCTTGACCGCGGCCGCAAATTCAGTCGTGATTGTGGAAAGTTCCGCGCCGGGCTTGATCATTATCGTTGCAGAGATGTTCATCGTTATGATGGACGCCGTCACAACGGTTAAAATGGCTCCTGTCGGAGCCAGTCGTTCGTCTTCGTTGTCAGGGGACACGATATGTGCATACACATCATCAAGGATCGTCTGATTTGCCGGGTTGCCGTTGCTGTCCATGATGACTAGCTTGACTGTCCCAGTTCCAGCTCCAGCCCATTCAGAGATAACAACGACGTCACCAACACCAGCGACTTCCTGCGCCCATCTTTTGTAGTCGCTTACATTGCCGACATTGGATGATTCTTTGCTCATATCCCGGTCATGGATTCGCGCCCGGAGGGCTTCGTCGTCCTCTTCTTCCACGCCTCCGGTCATGGCTGCTGCGTTCGTGATCGAAGTTATACCGCTCATCGGCTCAACCATCATCGTTATGCTTCCGGCGGGAACGTTCCCGACGGTGCCTTCTTCCGTGCATTTTACATACACTTGTGCGGTAAGCGTTTCACCAATCGTGATTGCAGAGCTGGCGGCCATTTCGTATGCGACATTGTCAACCCCGCTGCCGCCTGGCGTGGAGAACAGGAACCCGACCGGGATAATCGTCCCTTCAATCCCCGTGACGGTCAAATACCCGGAAGCGGTCGTGGCCGCTTTCCGCGCGAGGCCAACGCTGGCCGCGATCCTGTCCAGGAACACGCCGTAGCTCCATTCCGAGAAGAACATCTGGATGGCTTCGTTCACGTTGACCATCATCGACGCCTTTTCAAGTGCCGCCGGGCGCGTGAAATCGTAAGCAAATCCGCCCTCCGTCTTGTCGATGTCCTTTGGGAGTGCGGCAAGCATCCTGGCGTGAATTTCGTCGTCGTCGATGCTTGCAAGCATCGCGGGCGGTATGTACGTGCTGTTTGTTTCCACGGATCGTGCCCTCCCTTATATGATCTGCATGTTGACGTTGAACGCGGGAGCGTTAATCCCCTGTACGGTAAAGCTCGCATACAAGCTTTCCGCCCGCCAAGTAAATACAAAGTCCTTGACGCGCTGCGTCATCGCGTGCCGCAGAAGTCCTTCCGTGATCGCGCGTTCAAGCTCCGCCTGTATGACGCTACGCTGCCCGCTGGCGAGCGCGCCGTCGTAGTCGATTCCAATACCCGGATAAGGCAAACACGCGCCTAGCTGCGTGTTTAACGTTTTAAACACCCACATTTTGTAGGCGTCTCGCCCGTCAGTGTAGACCACGCGATTTGCACCGTCCCGGACGAAGTCGCCTTTTTCAAAGTCGAACAACGGAGATGGTCTATATGTGTCTGTGCCGGTCGTGTCTTCTGGGACAACCTCCGGCACCGGGAACGTCGGGTAAAGCGAATCTGACATTTTCTCACCTCCCGCTAAATGACTTCGCTGGCCTCCACGATTGCGCTTATGACAACGGCGTCGTTTCCTACCCACGCGACGAGGACGCGGGTCCCGGCTGTGTACGTGGTATCGCATCGGCACACCAGGTAATCAGCCTTCGGGATCGGTATCGGGAACGTGTTCGTGATGAGGCTTCCGTCTTTTTGGATCTCTCCGAAGTCGAGCAACAGGGAGTTGTTTTTCCCATGCTCCGCTACACGCCGAAAAGCCCGGGCAAGCCGTACCGCGCCCGGGGAATTATCTCCTTTACTCAACCGGCTCCACCTCCATTTGCATGACGGCGCTTGTGGCGTTGTGGGAGATGCCTTTCACGAAGAAATAACCCTTCATGGCGTCCGTCTCGACATAAACCTTGTCGCTCTTGCGGATAGCCGGGAACTCAACGACGTTGAGCGTGGTGGTTCGCTTCGGCTTTCCCTTCTCGTCGAGTATCTTCTTTGCTGCATTCTTCGCGTCGGAAAGGCTCGAACTCCCCTTCGAGCTGATCGTTTGAAGAATGCCGTACTCGGTCTTTCCGTTCAGCGTCGCCTCAACCTTCGGACGTCCTTTGCTGTCGTCCTTTCCGACGACGACCACGCGCGTAACGAGGTCCGTCATGCTGTACTTGTCGCTGGGGGTTACGATGTTCTGGTCCGCGTAAAGCCCGTATACGTCGGTGTTGCTGCCGCGCTCGATGACGTCCATGACGCCTTTCCGCGCCCGGATGAGGCTTGCCGCGCCGCCGAGGTCCTTCGCAGTTGCGAGCGTTTCGGTAATCATTGCCGATACGGTCTTGTTTTTGTACAGCGTCTTTTTATGCTTCAGGTCCTGCGCGCTGTACGTGCCAATCGGTATGCTCCAAGCTTTGGCGATTCCGGAAATGATAGATTTCGTGGATGTGCCCGCTGCAAAGTATTTATTGTCCTGGGACTTCGTAATCGGATACAGCATGTCGTAGCACGTGAGGGTGATTGGCTCTCCGTGAATCTGCGGATGCTCCCACTCCCAAACCGTACCCCTGAAAATTTCCTCTTGGGTTCCAGACCAATCGGCGTACAAATAGATGACCGTGCAAAGCGGAATCATCGTGGCCAAATAATTGCTCGCCGTGACAAGCACGTCGCGGAGCTTCAGGTTTAGCCGTACAGCGATTTCCGACTCGTTTTCCTCCCACGCGATGTTTTCGGCTACGGTTTCGAGGTTCAGCTTCGTTCCGTCGGAAAGGACGGCCACCACCTGATACGTGATTTTAGTCAAGTCGTATGTCATGGTGGCGTCCCTCCCTTATTTCGTGCCGCTCGAAACAGGATTGTATCCTGTGCTGGAACCCGATACCTTTATGGCCGGGATTCGGAGCTTCGTCCCCGCGTAAATGGTGTACTTTGAAACCGTCTTCCCTTTGTTCCCAGCGTCAATGACCGCTTTATTCGCATTGTAGATGGTGGAGGTGTATTCCGTGCTCCCGTAAAACTTTTTGCTGATCATCGGCAGGGAATCTCCACTCTTGACGGTGTAAGTGGTCCCACCCTTCGTGGAGTCGGGCGAAGATGATGGTGTCGACGTGGCTGGCTTTGTGCTTTTCGACGCCGGCGTCGTTCCTGTCGTGCCGAGCTTGATGTTGCTCGCGTAGACGTACCCCTTTCCGTTCGTGCCTTTGCTATACGGAATGATGTACCAGTTCCCGGACTTTTCCAAGATTTCCACTTGGGTTCCGTGCGCAAGACTACCAAGTATCGTGCTATCCGTGGACGCTTTTTTCCGCACGTACAGTCGGAGGTTCTTATTGCTCAACTGCACCGTTCCATATGTCTTTGCCGTGGCGGGCGTGGTGGGTGTTGTGGGTGTTGTCGTGGTGGGCGGCGTGGCAGGGGGGGCAATGGTGCTTATCGTAAGCGGGCGGCGCTTTGTAAGCGAGATTGAGTATGAGACGTCGCCCATGCCGCCATAGTAGTCGTGACTGAAGTTCTCAATGAAAACGTCATCGTTTATCGTGACTTCCGTAACCAAGAGCTTCAGCGTCTTTCCGGCTTTCATCCACTCGTCAAGCCTTGAAACGATGCTCGCCGGGGGTGCCCATCCGCTCACAAACGAAAAGTCCTTCGCATGTTCGCCCGGGAAAGTCCCGTTCCAGTAGTAGACGTCGAGGCTAGAACCTCGGGGAAACTTGACTTCCCCGAGGTTGATGATGTTCGTGCTGATAACGGATGCGCCTGCCGTTACGCTGATCCTGTCAGGAAGAAGGGGGATTTGCAGGCGTTCACCCGTCGCGATGTCGGTAAGATACATGTACATGTAGGCACCCCCTTCCTATGCCATGTTCGTGACAATGTCCTCGATCTCGGCGCCAAGTTCCTCGCCGACGAGCTGGGCGAATTCATGGATTCTGCCTTTCAATTTTTCGATGATGTCGCCTTCGCCGCCCTCGACCTGGAAAACAGGATTCGCGTCAACTGTGATGGTTATTGAAATCCCGCCTCCGCCGCCGGAAATCGGTCGCGGCTCGTCATCTATGTCGTCGGGAATGTTTCCGATGGCGGCTGCGTAGGGCGCCATGATCCCACCGTCCGCAAGTGCGCTTACCCCAAGCATTTGCCCGGCCCGTAGCCAGAGGTCAATGCCGCGGTCCCTGCGATCCATTCCGAGCGGGATAATCGCCTCCGGGCCATCTTCCGCTACCCACGAAAGGAACGCACCGTCGTAGATGCCGCCATTGGCGTTCTCCGCCGCGCCGCCCGTCCTGTATGTAGTGGTCCGGTTCATGGTGACGCCGACCGTTGCCGTGGTCCCGTCGAGGTTTTGCAGCGACGTCCGGAGGCTGTCGACGGTGGTCTTCAGCCCCGATGCCTTTCCACTTAGGGCCGCGAAAGCGGCCTGCGCGTCATCCAGCGAGAATGTGGTGAGGTCCAGCGTGGCAAGCGATTCCAGCGCCGTGTTGATGCTGCTAAGGTTGTCGATCTTGTCCTTGCCAAGCGATTCAAGCGCGTTGTTCACACTCGCAAGCGCAGCGGCCCCTTCCGCCGACGTGGCGTATGCGGCCTTTTGCTCGTCGTCCATGGCGGAATACTTGTCGGCAACTCCCTGTACTTGGTCCTTGATCGCTGCCAAGACTTCGGATTTCGCTGCGAGGTCGATGATGTCGGTTGCCTGCGTCTTCTCGGTGTCCGGCAAGTAGGTGGTCTGCTTGTTCAGCTCATCGAGCGCCTTCACAGCATCCGCAAACAGCGCCCGGCCCGCCTCATCCAACGTGGCGTAGTTGGCCGCGATCTGTTCAAGGCTCTGGCCCGCTTGATCGGTACCGATGAATGTTCTGCCGGTCGATAGCTGCTTATCGCCCTCATAGATGGAGCGTAACGATCCATGTGCGGTGTCGTATTCGGATTGGAGCTGCGCGATCCGAGTTTCGTTGTTGGTAACGTTCGCGTAGTCATCTGGCAACATCCCCTTCAACGCCTGCAAAAGCGCCTCGTGAGGCGAAAGCACGGAAGAGCCGATGGTCGTATCGTACATCATCCTGATCTGCTTGTCCGTAAGATCCGGGTTCGTCGCCTTTGCGGCGGAAGAATACGCATCGAAAAGTCTCTGGCTGTAATTTGCCAAGAACTCCGCGTTTTGCTCGTCCGTAACGGTTCCGTTTTGGAACCCGGACTTGTTCAATGCGTACTCGGATCCGGCTTCCTGAATGGCCGCGATCGATTCAACATGAGAGGTCATCCGCTCAACCGTCGAAGCGTTTTCCGCTTGGAGCCTTGAAATTTCTCCTTGCGTGCTCGTCATTTCGGTCTGCAATGCGGGGACTTGCTGCTTTGCGGTAATGATCGACGCTTCCAGGTTGTTAAGGTCTGCTTCCTGTTTCTGCCGAAAGACCGTCTTGTCCAAGGTGTCGATCAGGCTGTCGTATGCGCCTGTCTTCAATGCTTCTGGGGAGAGATCGATCCCGTACTGCTCTTTGATGAATGGGGAGATCTTCTCGTAAAGAGAATCGAGCTGGGCGTTGTACCCGGCCAGCGCGGCCTCATCGAGCGAACCTGTCTCGAATGTGACATTGAGCTTCGCGGTCTTGTCCCCGATCTGTTCCATGTCCTTCGCGATGGTGACAATGTCGCTCTCGCTCATTCCGGCCTCGTCCATGTAGACATAGATTGCGGCTTCGCGCGACTGGAGGTTCATGAATTCCTCGGTCAGCGCGCCAAGCTGTTCTTCCGAAAGCCCGGTACCCGAAAGCATGAGAGAGATCGTCGCCTCGCGGTCTGTAAGATTGTTGTACTCCCGCTGAAGCGCATCCGTCATGCCGGTCAGCCCCGCGGCGATCTGGATCTCACGCTTGCGCTGTCCAACACTGTCTAATTCCTTGTTCAGACGTGCAATCTCAACCGGGGTAAGCCCTGAGCCGGTTAACGTAAGCTCGATCTCGACCTGGCGGGCCTTGTTCGTCTGCAATTCCGAAACGTAGTCGTCGATCTGCTCGCTTGTCAGGCTGCTCTTCGAGAGCAAGACGGTGACCTCCGCTTTTTTTCCGTTGATTTGCTCAACGAGTCGGGTGGCGTATGCGACGCCCGCGGCTGTTACGCCAAGCCCTTCCAGCTGCAACGTGATCGTGGCCTCTCGGCTTTGGATGATGGAAAGCTCGGCCATGTAGTTTGCCGCTTCCTGCCCGGTCACACCTTTTTCAAGCTCCATGCGGATAAACTCTTCACGGCTCTGCAAGCCCGAAAGCTCGGCCACGTAGTTCTGGACTTCCGTTGCCCGGACCCGGTCTTCTGCGAGCTTTGCCGTAAGCGTGACCTCCCGGCCTTGCAACTCGTCAAGCTCCGCCTGGTACGCGGCGATCTGCTCCGGTGTGAGCGTCGTTCCCGAAAGAACAGCCTCAACGTAAGCCTCGCGCCCGGTCAGCTTGTCAAGCTCCGCCTGGTATTGCGTGACTTCGCTGGGGGTGAGCGTGCCGCTTGAAAGCTGGGCCTCGATGTACGCCTTTCGGTCTTTGATCTCTTCAAGCTCCGAACCGTACGTCTTGATCTCCGCGGGAGTGAGCGACGTTCCTGAAAGGACCGCCTCGATATAAACGATGCGGCTCTGGACGCTGGCAAGCTCTGCCTGTATCTCGGTGATCTCCGTCGTCGAAAGTCCCTCGCGGGCAATCTTCAGCTTTACTTCCCTGATCTCGTCGATGGCCGCGCTGGCCTCGTTCATCTGCTCGACGTTGTGCTGGTAGGTGCGCGCCGCTTCGCTTACACCGTCACCGATGTGCAAAAGGTTCTCGCGCTGACGCTCCTGGGCGTCGGCGTACAGCTTGATTCCGATGGCCGCGGCGGTGACGGCTGCAGCTGCCGCCCATCCCCAAACCGGGATCGCGGCAATGGCCGTCTTCAATCCGCCGAAGACGACGGCGGCTTTTCCTGCTCCGGCTGCCGCGGCGACTGCGCTCGTTCCGACTGCTTCCGTGGCAACGCCTGCGGAAGCTGCCGCAGCTCCTACTCCGCCGAAAACGCTCTTGATGAGCTTCCCGAGCTTGAATATTCCGTTCGCCGCGCCGCCGACCTTGATCGCGCCGTACCCGAACAGTAAAGCCTTCAAGATGCCTGGCATCGAATCCATAATTTCCCCGAAGTCGAAATTATCCTTGAACGCCTGGATAAACGTCTTCGCTGCCTCGCCGCCTGCTGCTGCCAACCCGGTCACGTTCATCTCGCCGAAATCGACTTCTTCGCCTTTCAATCCTGCGAAGATGCCAGTGATGATACCCGACAGGAGCGTTCCGGCCTGCTCACCAAGGTTCTTGAACGTGCCAAGAATCTTTTCTTTGCCTCCGCCATTCCACCATTCCTGGAACGGCTCGGCGATGATCTTGTCCCACGCAACCATCAGCTTTTCGGCAAATCCATCCGCGTTTTGGAATTCGCTGCTGGAAAACACACCGCTGAAAAACTCCGTCAGCTTCTTCGCTTTTGCGATGGCGCGGTCCATCAGACCGCTCAACCCCTCGGTGATCGCCGGAACCTTGCTTGTGAACCATTGCACGGCTTCGCGAAGATACGGATTGAGCTTTGTCATCAGGTTGATCTTCATCCCGTCCAGCGCTGAATTAAGCAGCGTGACGTCGCCCGTGATGTTGTCGAGCTGCGTGTTCGCCATTTCCTTCGCTGCGCCGTTGGCGTCGTATAATCCCTTTGCCATCGTGTCGTAGGTGTCCGCGCCCTGGTTAATGATGCCAAGCCACGCGCTTGCGGCCTCGGTGCTGAACAGCTCTTGCGCGTATTGAAGTCGTTCCGCCTCTGAAAGCCCGGAGAATGCAGTAGAAAGCATACGCACGATGTCGCTCATGCTCTTCATTTTGCCTGTGCTGTCGGAGAACGAAATATTGAGCTTCTTCATGGCGCTTGCCATGTCGGCTGTCGGATTGGACATGCGGAGCAACGACTGGCGCAGCGCCGTACCGGCCATCTCGCCCTTGATGCCAGCGTTTGCCATGAGCGCGGCGGCTGCGGAAATGTCTTCGAGGGACAAGCCGAACGCGTAGGCGATCGGGGCCGCATATTTCATCGTCATGCCAAGCCCTTCGACCGACGTATTGCTTATCGCTGCGGCCTTCGCAAAAATGTCCGCTGCCCGGCCTGCCTGATCCGCCGACATGCCCATCGCGGTCATGACGTCTGAAACGATATCTGCTGCCGTCCCAAGATCGGTGGCTCCGGCTGCCGCAAGGTCGAGTAGGCCCGGCATCGCCGCGATAATCTCGCTTGTTTGCCATCCTGCCATGCCGAGGTATTGCATGCCTTGTGCGGCTTCCGTGGCCGTGAACTTCGTTGTTTCTCCGAGGTTTTGTGCCGTTTCGGTAAGCGTCTGGAACTCCGCGTCTGTCGCGCCGGTGACTGCCCTTACCGTGGACATCCCGGACGTAAAATCGCCAAACGTGCTATAAAAACTGCCCAATCCAACACCGATACCGGCAACGGAGAGGGCGATTGTGATCGGGTTTGCAATCCAGTTGTACAGTTTTCGGAAAGGCGCGGTGATCATATCCTTCATTCGGACGGCGACGCTCCACGTGCGTCCGATGAGACTCTTCGCGCTTGTCAGGATGCTTTTCAGGATCGGCGATGCCTTGTCGATGGCACTGATCGTCAGCTTCCATTTTTCATTGAACATGCTCCGCAACGTCTTTTCGGACTTTTCCATGCGCTGCGTGAACTTGTCCACGGGCGCAGAAGCGGATTTAAAGGCGGAGCCGGACTTCCGTCCGGCATCCGCCGCCGCTTCTCCCGTTTCCTGTAATGCGTCTGCCGCCTTGCTGGCGGATTCTTCGATGGCTTCCGTGGCCTGTGCCGCACCTTCTGCGGCCTGCTCTTGCTTTGCGCCGGACGCAGCGGCTTCTTTTCCAAGAGCACTGATCTCATTGGCCGCCTGCGCCGTGGTGGCGTTCATTTTCTCGACGGCGGCGTTTGCCTCCATCGCGCCCTTCTCGACGGTGTTAAGGGCGTCCCCGATGGCCTTTTTGTCCTGGTTGATGGATGTAAAAATTCTCGACAGCGTGGCTTCGAGGGCTTTCATAACACCGGTATCGGTCTTATCCGTCGCCTCCACCGGGATTTCGATGCGGAATACCTGTTCCATATCGGATCACCTCTTCCCACGCTGTGATGCTTGCCTTTGTTGTGCGGCGGCGGCGGCTTCGTCTGCCTCGATCTGTATCTCCATGCTTTTCAGCATGAACGTACGAACGAGGCGCGGCTTTGCCATTACCTCGTCCGGCGGGATCCCTGTCCGCTGGAAGATGTAGTGCAGTAGCCGCGCCTTGCCTCCGCCGAGGATCAGTTTTTTACGTCTTCGTCACTCTCGTCTTCCTCGTCGTAGCCGGAAAGGCGCTCAATGCGCTCGATGATCGACTGTTTCGTGCCCGCGCGCGGGATCAGTTTGTCGACCATGTCCTTGCCGGTGACAGCGTTGACGGCCCTCCAGAAGACCTTGTTGTCCCACAGCTTCGCCCGGTCCTCGTCCACCGTCGCCGTGTAGATGAGGTCGCTGTGGTATCCAGCCGTGTCGGTGGATTCCGGGATGCGGATGCCCGCCAACCTACGGTTCTTTGCGTACTTCGTGTTGCGCTCGCGGCACTTGTCCCACTCCTTCTCGGTAAGCGGGCGGATGCGGAACTGGAATACCGCTTCGCCGATCTTGACCTCGACGATCTCCTTCATGCCTTCGAACTGGTCGCCGTTGGAGAGGGCGCGAAGGATCGCTTCCTCGTTCATAACGACCATTTCTTTCTTTTCTTCCTGGGTAATCTCCACGTCGCGCTCGTCGTCGTGGATGGATTCCGCGATGGTCCGTGCCATGATTTTCTTCCTCCTGTTTTTTTATCAGTTAAACACGGTTAAACACCCACGGCGGCGTTTCTACGCCGCCGTGGGTGTTGGTTGCTTAGGCGTTCCCGAAGAGCGTCTGGAGGTCCGGGGGCTGGTTGACGATCATGTTCCATGCGCGCTTGTACAGCTCTCCGACCGAAAGGTTCTGGAGGTCGATGGTGCCGTCCGGGATACAATCCCTGTACACCATGTTTTCCTCGGTGTCATCGTAGGGCCTGCGAACCATTCCGCGGAAGACATACACCGGCATCCTGCCGGTCTTCATGCCTTCGACAAGCTCGCGGATAAGGCGGTCGTCTTCGATCACGAACTGCGTGAACGTGAGGTTCACGCGGTAGCTTCCGAGAGTCGCGTGTTCCTGGGCGTCGCCGAGCGGCTGGTACGGCTGGTTCGTGATGTTGACCTGCGAGTTGAAGCTCTCGACCGACGCCATGAGGTTCCCATCCTGGTCGTAAAGCGCGCCATCCTTGCCCGACATGACCTTGCGGACGTCGACAATGGGTGCGTTATTCAGATTCATTTACTCGTGCTCCTTTCTGCTTTAGTTGGAGAAGCTAAAGCCGTAGGTCATGTAGACCTTCTCGATGGAATCGAGGTCTTCTGCCTCGATCACGAACCACGCGCTGTCGCCCGTGGCGATGTTGTTCGGATCCTCGTAGACCCTGCCGGACACGAGCTTGCCTTCGGCGATCATCGCATTGATGACGCTCTGCACGGCCGCGATGATCGTGGCCCTGCCGCTCTTGTCATTGCTGATCTGGCCGACGATGCCCTCAGTACCGGCGTTGGCACGGGTGATCAGCTCGAAGCGGCACATCGTGCGCCGGATCTTCTTCCAGCCCGCATCCTGCTCCGCACCGAGGGTAACGAGGGTGTTGATGCCCTGCTCGACCCAAACCGTACCGGCGGAAGAAGTCGTGAGCACGAGGCAACCGCTTTTCAGAGCTTCCTCGATCTCGGTGTTCGTGAAAGATTCCGCGATCGCGGACATGTTCGGAACGGCCTTGTGGGTCACGCTGTTGCTCGTCGGCATGGCGGCAATCAAACCGGCGATGACCGCGGCGATGTCCGCGCCCTCGTAAAGCGTCGTTCCGAAATACGCGCCGTTCAGTACGTAGACGACGTTGTGGGAATTGAACGCAGCGGCGTCGGCCTTCCGCGTTGCCAGGGCCACAGATTTCGGTTCGCTGATGACGGCGATGCCGAGAATCCCGGAGGCATTCGCGCGCGTGATGAACGCGCTGACGAGTGCGTGGACGGTGGTGTCGACGCTGTCGACGCAAAGAACCTTCCACGATTCCGCTTCCAGCAGCGTGAACGCGTTGCTGTAATCGGTGTTCGTGATCGTCGGAGACGCGCCAACGGTGGTGAACGCAGTCTGCGTGAGATCGGCAAGCGTGCCGTTTCCGGCCGCAAGCTTCGCCGCCGTGACAGCGGACGCGCCGTTGGCCGCGATGGCGGCAACAAGAGCATCGACCTCCGCGGAACCCTTGGCGAACTCGACCTTGGTCAGTTCCTTCGTGCCGGTGTAGATGATGCACTCGCGCTTGTTCGTCGGGTCCGCAAGGCTGTCGCGGATCGTGACGCTCAACGGGCGCGTACCGGCGTACTTGGCCGTGAGCGTGATGACACTCACGGGAGTGCCGCCGGTGGTGTCTTTCAGCGTAATCGCGGCCTTTGTGCCGCCGGTGCCGACGCGCACGACCTTCACCCGCGCCGCGCCGCCCATCAGGGCCTTGCGGATCAAGGCGGTGTAGCTGCCCGCCGCGGAATCGTCGCCGTACAAGCCGTAAATCTCGGCTTCAGATTCGAGCGTCCTCACCTCTCCCAGCGGCCCCCAGTTGGCCCGAAGGGCGATGGCAACGATGCCGGCGATGTTTTCAGCCTGGACAACGTTGTCATTCTTGATCGTGCGGAAGTAGACGCCGGGACGCGTCTTCGTCTCGCCACTTGTGAAAATTCCAGCCATTTACTGTACCTTCCTTCCTGCGAACATGTCGATGATGGCTCTCGCTTCCGCGATGGTTCCGCTCTCAAACTTCGCGTGTTTCAGGGCGGCGGAAACGACGTCCGGGTTATGCCCGAATACCGACCTCGCGTTCGCGGCAAATTCCTGCGCCGTGTACCGCGATTCGGCGGGCGGGGGACTTGCCACCGGCGCAAGCTCGGTCTCGACGACCTTGTTTTCTTTTGCCATGGGCTGCTCCTTTCGTGCGGTGACGCGCTAATTGATTGATATGTGCGCGTCGTTCAATATGTTGGCGGGCGTGGCCGTGTAGGACGGCTGCAAAATGCCGAACCGCCCGTTTATGTGGATCTGGCCTTGCGCGAGATAGTTGACGGACGGCCTGAGCGCAAAGTCCAGAAGAAACAGTGGGGAATCGTCTTCCATCTTGACATGCCCGATCAGAGCGGCGGCGGTGTTGAGCCGGATAAGGTTATAGAGCCTGTCGTCGGCGCTCTTTGCGTAGACGTGGCCCTCGATGGCGACATTCAGCCATGTGACGACGTGATGGCGCTGGTAAATTGCCTGTCCCGCGTTGCGCCAGTAAATGATCGGGGTGTCGCGGGTCGGGATTTTCCAGTCGCTCATGGTGTCATGCCCGATTACAAGCGCATTCGGAATGACCGTCTTCGCCCATGTGTTCATCGCCCTTATGGGGTCCGGGCTTATGGTAAACTGGCTGGGATATGCCATGAGGTCGAAAATGATTGTGAACCCAACCGTCCGAACGTTGATTTCGCTTTCCGTCTTGACCTCGAACGGCTCCGACCGTACCCAGGCGAAGCAGTAGGGGTAATCGTCCGTCGCTGCAAAGTTCGCATGGAAAAGATCGCGGATAAGGCGTTCCATGTCCTCCGGCGCTGCGCCTTCGGCTGTGTCGCACCATACATTCACGGTCAATATTCCGCTCGAATTTCGCGTCGGGTCCTCCAACATATCGACGATGTAGTCGATCCGCGGGTACTGCGCGCCACCCCATTTCTGGCTGCTCGCCGGAGCAGCGCGCTGGTAAAAAACAGCGGGCCGGTCGTCATACTTTGCAAGCATGTCGGCAAGCTCCGCGTTGGTGGTCATTCTCTGGTAGATCATGCCATGAAGGTCCATGCACCGGCCCTCCCTTTTTTACTTGATGGTGTACGGCGCACCGTAAATCGCAAAAACTTCCGGTGCGGCCTTCTCGATGATCTTCTGCGAGTACGGGCGCGGGGCGATCATGCCGTGCGGTGATCCTTCGTCCAACCATGCGTAAGGCACGTTGGTTTCGATGGCCGGGTTGATCCCATTCGGCCCGCTCCTGACCGGGCGCCAACTGGTACGCAGCGTGCCGGTGCGAACGGCAGGCGGCTCGCCCGGTGCCGATGCGGTGTATCGCCCGCCTGCCGGGGTTTTGTACACCCTGCCGCTGCGCTGGCCGCGCAATACGTCGAGTGCTGCGTTTCGGAGGCAATTCCCTGCGGCGGCTGCCCGCGCGGGAAGCTGCGCGTTCACGCTTTCAACCGCGCTGTTGATAATGGAGCTGATATCAATCTTCACGTTCACGACAAATCGCTCCTTTCCTCGCAGTAGTACGCGGTGTCGATGTCAAGCTCGCCTTTGTTATGGACGGCCTGAACTCGGAACATTCTGGTTTGATTCCCGCCCTTGACAAGCACGAGGGAATCATGTTCCTTTGCCGTGGCCACGCCGCGTTGGATGATTCGGTGTGTGACCTTCACGCCGACCTGGGCGTACTTCTGGATTTCGTCCGGTCTTGCCTCCGCCATGATGCAGCGCGTCTCGCCGACCTTTGCTTTCGTTCCGAATGTAATCTGGCCTTTGCCATCCGTGCTTTCTTCGCGGCGGTAGACGTAGAACAGATGCGGAACCTGTTCAGGGCGCATCATCCCGATCATTCCAAACCTAAACATCAGGATCGCCTCCGTGCGGCATCGGGGGCTGGACAAACGGCGATTGCATCATGCCGGAGTAGAAGTAATGGCCACCGTCCTCCGCATTGCGCAGCGAATCGTTCACGGCCCCTGACGTGGGAGTGCAAACGCTGGCCTTCGCCTCTTTTTTCAGCCGATCTCGGATCGCTGTCCATCGCTCCGCGCGCTGGTTCAGGCTGAAGCCCATGCCGTCGTCCCGGAAATCGGTTTCGTAGGAAAGTCGCATGCAGACCGCATCCGCGAGCTGGTAGAGCGCCATCTTCCATTTGGGCGTGCTCGAAATGACTGCGTTGATTTCCTCATTGCTCAACATGCACGTTTCCGCGCCGCCGCTTACGTGGATATCACCAAGCTCGAAGCGGGCCTTGCTGATGGTATTTCTGCCGATGTCCGCCGGGTTGTAGGTGTAGGTGCTCATGCCTTCGCCTTCTTTCCGGTGGTGCTACCGGCGGCCTTGGCTGCGGCCTTGGCTGCGGCTTTCTGCTGGTCGTTCCCCTTGCTTGTGTTCGCGGGCTGCGGTTCCTTTGCGGTCTGCATGGCCGGAACTGCGGGCGTTATGGCCTTGGGTTCAACATTAGGCTGCGGCTCCGGCTTGGTCGTGGCATCGGTGCCATCGTCGAAGATCGTAATCAAACCGATACTGACAAGCGTTCGCTCGCGGCTGTTTACGACAGCCTCGACCGGAATACGGTCGCCCGGGGAATAATGGGTGTTGCCGAACATGCATGGCTTTTCACACTTGTAAGCTTTCATGGAGTTTCCTCCTTTCCATGTGAATTGAAAAAGCAACAATAGACACGCTTTGCACCCGCGCTCCGGTGGTCAGTCGTGCGCGGGCGAGCGTGTCGCCCACGCGGGGAGGTGTCCGCGTGCGGCTGCGCTTATAGCGCGTTGCAGGGGCCGTGGGGGTTAGACGCAGCCGGTGAGGTAGGTGCCCAGCTCGTCGCAGACCTTCTTCGGGGTCGTCGACATCAGGCCCTCGATGTACTCGGTGTGCGTGCCGCGCTCGCCCTCAAACTGGTCGAAGGCAAGGTAGCTGCCGTTGCCGAGCATGTCCCACGCGAAGGTGTAGCCAGCCGAAGGCTCATCGATGGCGGGGTTGGGGTTGGAGTAGCAGAGAAGCGCGCCCTTGCTGTCACAAATGAACGACATGTTCTCGTCCGCGCCCGCGGCGGCGGAGTTGTACACGCTGTTCAGGACGACAACCCGGTCGATCTCCAAAAGCTGCGCGATGACGTTCGTATTCACGGTCGCCGGGTTGGGCGTGCTGCCGCTGTACTTCACGCGCTCAATGAGATCCGGATGCACCGA
Source organism: Bacillota bacterium (assembly GCA_023444095.1). Lineage (GTDB taxonomy): Bacteria > Bacillota > Clostridia > Christensenellales > Aristaeellaceae > RUG11247. Next base: position 66,342 of record JAEZRP010000002.1, on the reverse strand, counting down.
CAGGGCGTTGTAAGACTCCACACCGAGCGCGAGAACGTTCGGGGAGCGGCGGCCAGCGAGCATCATGTCCTTCCGGCGCGCCTTGAAGAAAGCGATCGGGTCGAAGTTCGCGTCCGAGAATTTGTAGAACTGCTTGCCGGTCGGATTGGATGCCGCGCCGGCCCACTGTTCCGTCCAGACGCCCGCCTTGAAGTACGCATCGGCGAAAATGCGGTCCATGTGAATCCGCATGCTCTCCGTGGCGATGCGCACCTTGGCCCGCCTGGGGTCGTTGATACCGGGCGTGCCTGCGCGCTGGTAGTTGAGCGCGGAAATCTGGTCAATGCCCATGATGACCTGATCGACCTCGCAGTTGTACAGCTCCGTGGTGGTGCCGACCACGAACGGCGGAACCTTGCCGAACTGGGGCTTGCGCTTGACGTTGTCGCGCGCCAGGTCGGCCTTGTTGAACTTGTAGTAATAGCTCGTGCTCAACTGGACCGGAAGGATCGGGAAGATGAACGGGGACACGAACCATTCGCCCGGCTGGAAGTGCGCGACCGACATGTTCGTCAGATAGTTGTTCGGCGTCCATCCTTTTGCGATGGCATTCATGATGTCCTGGTTAGTCATTATGCTCATTGAAGCATGCTCCTTTCGTTACACCTTTACGGGGTGGGTGCGGTGTTGACCCACTTTTCGGACGTTCCGTCGTAGGTCAAGGTATCTCCATCCGCGAGAGTTTCGCCGACGGTGACGTCTGTCAGGGCGGCGAGAGAAACGGCGGCCTGCGGCGTGGGCTTGTATCCACACTTCACGATCTGGACGGGGGTCGGCTGGTTGGCGGCGCCATCCTCCAGCGCAATCGCGAGGATAAACGCGCCCGCGGTAGCCAGGACGGCCTTTCCGTTGGCATCAGAAGCAAGCTCCGCGCCCTTGGAGAATGTTCCGCCCGCGAGCCAAAGGCAGCCCTCATTGATCTGGACATCCATCTCGCCGCCATTGGCAACGGCTCCCTGGCTTGCAAGGACGATGCCCATAGCGGCCTCGCCTGCGCCGGCGACAATCAGCTTGCCGGTGCTGTATTTCACAGCCAGCATAGCCGGGGCGGCGATGTCCGCGCCCGCAACGTCGTGGATCGTCGGGGTATCGTTGTACGAGTGATTCAGAAATACCATGTTGTTTCTCCTTCCTTCCTTCGCCTTAGTGGCGGGACTTTTCGTACTCGGTCAGGAGTTCCGGGTGCTGCTTGCAAGCGATGTCGATGGCATCGCTCTTGCTCATCTTGGCGTCGGACTTCATGATCTCGGAGGCAGCGGCCTCGATCTTGTTCCAGGCGTCGTTCACAGCGCTTCCGCCGCGCTTGCCGATCTCACTGAACACGCCGGACTGTTCGATGGTGGCAACGCTCTGGTCGAGAATGGCGATCATGTCGGCGTAGGCGGTGCCGCCCGCCTTCTTGAGGGAGGTGAGCGATTTCGCCAGCTCGTCCGGCTTGTGGCCGAGGATCGTGTACTTCTTCGCCACTTCGAGCGTGTCGCGGGCCTCGGCTTCCTCCTGGAACTTCCGGAGCCTTTCCAGCTCGGTCTTGACGGCGGGGTTCAGGCCCTTGTAGATGTCGTCCGCGCCTTCGGCAGCGGGCGCGGCAGGGGCCGCGGGAGCGGAAGCGGGGGCGGCGGGGGCCGGAGTGCTCGTGCCCTCCGTGCCGTACTTCTTGGCGAGGGCTTCGAACGCGGTCTTTTCTTCCGGGGTCATCTTGGAGGTATCGAAATTCATGTCCGTGTCTCCTTTCTTTTGGACGGGTTCATCAACGGCGGGGGGCTGCGGGTTGTCCGTCTCCGCGCCGGGTGTAGGTGCGGGTTCGGTTTTCGTGACAGTGGCCACGTCGGCTTTTCCGAAGAACTTCTGCGCGATATCCGCTTTGACGGCCGCGGCAAGCTGGTCAGCCGTGGTGCTGATCATTACCGCCTTTGTCGCGTCATCGATCTCCGTGTCATCCGCGATGGAACGGATGCTTTCGCGGAAGGCGTCCGTGATCTTCCACATCCGCTCGTAGACTTCCTCGTGGTCCTTGATCTCGTTGAACGTCTTCGCTTCTTTCGCGACGAGTTCCGGGCCGGGGCCGCGAAACATCTTCGCAAAAAATTCTCCCATGCGGGAGAAGAATGCTTTTTCATCCTGGGGCGCGGCCTGCGGTGCGTCGGGCGGCTCCGGGGCGGTGTCGCTTTTTGCGAATTTCATGTGTGCATGGCCGTTCGCACCGCGATCCACGAGGTCAACGCTCGTGATTTTAAGGCCCTGCAACTTCGTTGCCTTGTTCGGCTGCATCGTCTATCTCCTTTCCTGTTTCATCTACTGCCTGGCGGACGGCTTCGCCTTCGATGGAGAACATGCGGTAAGTGCCGTTCTTGACCTTTTCCCAAACGTCGGCGTCCGTAACCTTCAGACCGATCCACCAGCCGTAGGGAAGTATGCCTTCCGGGATTCCCATGGCCTGCATCTTCTCAGTGGTAAAAACGACGCTTTCGATCAGGATGGCAACACCGCCGCGCTCGTGCATTTCGCCGCCGGAGCGTGAAAGCAGGACGTAGTCGTAGACTGCCTTTTCGAGCGTGTCCGGGTCAATGATGTCGCCCTGGTGATCTTTGTAAACCGATCCGTCCGGGAGGTTCGCAATCGATCCCCAACCGAAAACCTCCTGCCGATCCTCGTCGGCCTTGCGCACGTCGAAAAGGCCCTTTGCCAGTGCTCCAGGCTCGGCGCGCGGCCTCCGTTGGTAGCAGTCGAGAAAAGACTTTATCATGCCGTTCCTCCCCTTCTCATGCGATACCAGCGAGGTGCCGGTACCAGCTGTAAACGTCGTCAAGGTCGTTCAGGTGTTTGCGTAGGTACTCCCCGATGGACGGCCGCACGAGGTCGTTAAACTCGTTAAACGTCAACGGTGAAAGCGTCACTGTACCAACGGTGTCGCTCTCGAAAACAAACTTGCGCTTGCTGTCCTTTTTCACCCTGCCGGTGAGCATATGGCCGCGCTCGATCGTGGTGAAGCATAGCCGATCCTGGTCGTCGATCTGCGCGAGCATAACGATGTCCGTCGTTCCTAAATCCTTGATGCGGAAGGTGTATGGCGTCCGCTTGTCAAGCATCACAGCTTCCCCCTTCCGACCTTGATAACGTCCTCGATCTTTTTGCCGTTGATGGCCGTGATTCCCTTGCCGCGGAGCATATCGAGCAAATTATCTCGCTTGTAATTCGCATCGCATCTGATCTCGGTGAGCATGTCGAGGGGGATGCTCTTGCGGAACATGGCCTCATTTTCGTCTCTGTAGGATTGTGAGAGTGCATCAAAGTGGTCTGCCGGAGATTTCCGGCGCCATAAGTTGGTACTTTTTGTTGATCCGAACTCATCGTCGAGATAGGCGTACCAGTCCGTCCGACATAACAGCTTTCGGTCAAAGACAAACTGGTATTCGCCGCTTGCGAAGCTAGCGCTGAATCTTTGGTTTCCGATGTCCTGCTTCATGGCGATTCGGGTAAAAACGCTGTCGGCTCCGCCTGACCCAATGTCAGAATCGACCGAACAGCCGCTGCCTATTATTCCGCGTCTTAGGCGCTGGGCAGATGCGGTAAGCTCGCCGCTCTCGATGATGCTTGCTGCACTGTCGGCGCTACTTACACCATTCCAGACGTACGCGACGTTTTTGTCCTTGATAACCGCTTCCGCGGCGTCGTCCACGTAGGTAAAGTAGTTGTCCGTGATCTTCACCAGACGCAGTTTATCGACGCGCTCCTGGGTGATGCCAATCTGCTTAAGCACATTGTCGATCTCCACGTCCGTACTTTTCGCAGCGTCGAGCGTGTCGGCTAGGGTCGGGTCGTTCTGCCAAATCAGGCGCATTTTCTTGTAGCGGTCGAGTGTCGCTGGTGATACATCCTCGTAGATATCGGTCAAATTCGCTTGGTCGATCAGGTTCTTCACCTTGGCAGCTGCATCTATGCCATTCTCCGCGAAGACCCGGACGTTAAACTCGCCCATCATCGCCCGCGCGCTATCCTCACAATCCTTCGCAGCAAGGACGAGGACATCGTCCCCGCTCTTTATGTACTGCGTCGGGATCCTGGAGTACCGTTGGGTTCCGAGAGTCGAAAGGTTCAAGGTCGGGCTTTTGTAGTCGATGGTTCCCTGGGCCGGGTGGAACTGCCAGCCGCCGGTCGCGGCGTTTGCACTTTTGATGTCTTTATTGGCCTGAACCCACCGGCTGTTTGTAAGCTTGCCATTGAACTCGTAGGCGGTCCGCCCGTCGACAGTGATCTTGCGGATGTTCGTTTGCAAACCTTCGAGCGCGGTCTTGTCTGAAATGCAGACGACACCGCGTATGTTCGCTTCTTCAAGGGCTATGTCGAAATCGTCCATCGTAGCGCTCAGCTTCGTGATCCCTTCGACTTCCGTATTCGGCGCTGCCGGTGCGGCCTTCGGCTTTCGAGGCTGGCGAATGACTGGGTTGCCCGCGTTGGCGTTGATCTTGGCTTTCGCCTTCGCCATCATCTCGTCCGCCTTGGATGGATCGGATAGTGCCTCGACGAGCATGCTCTTGTCCATGTGGCCGGTGTAAATCATGCCCTTGCTTTTGGCGATGACTTGCAGCTCCTTTTTGGTCATCGTCTTCAGGACGTCCACCGACATGCCCGCAGTCTGGAAGGTCGTCGCGGTCGTGGTGGTCTGTACCGTATCAGCGAAAACAAACGTCATCGGCTTGCCTTTGCGCTCGGTGAGGATCTGGCTGTAAAAGTCCTCGAACGTGGTGCGCAGCACTTGCTTTCGGGCGACGATCTTGTTTAAAAGGTCCTCGGCTTGGCTGCCCTGCCCGTAAAGCGCCTCGGCGTAATCACGGAAGATCTCGCGGTATGCGTCGTCCGGGATCGCCTCGACGCGCTTGATGTAAGCGAGCGTGTTGTTCAAATCGATGTCAAGCTCACCATTCGCAAACTTGCGGTACATGGTGTTGTAAATCGGTTCAGTCTCGCCGTAAATGGAATTCGGGTGATAGGTAAGGGACATCGTCTGCGCGTCGACCTTGTTGATGTACCGGAAAGCCTGTTCCTTGTCGACGCCGAACATCCTACCCACTTGGCTATCGTAAATGAAATTGCCGCCGTGGCTGTCGTAGTTGCACATCAGCCAGTCGGTCACATTCTCGCGCTGAAGCTGCTCAATGATCTTCGGGGTCGGCGCGTCGCCGTACCCTGCCTGCCATGCTTTCAGGTTGAAATCTGGATCGGTGTCCTTTATGCGGAGCTGCGCTGCGCCGAACTTCTCCCCGGAAGGGGTTTCGAGGGTGAGCGCTTTGACCGGGATCGCGCTTTGCTCGTCGACGATCCCCTGTACTTTGTGCCCGGCCTCTTGGACGTAAGCGCGGAAACTCTCGATGTTCCCGCCCTTGCTCTGACCGGGCTTGAAAATCCACTCCGCTCCGTCCTGGTCCGTGTACTGGTACATCTGACCCGTTCCAAGGACTTCGTTGCCTTTGTACGTCAGAGGCCCGATAGTCGGCGCGTTGGGGATTGTGGAAGCTGAATCCTGTTCGGCCTGCGCGGCCTCTGCCGGGATGTCTTCGGTCGGCTGGACTTCCGTTTGCTCCGCGTCTGCCGCGGGCGTTGAGGGCGCTGGTTGCGCCAAAGGTACCACGTTCTCGTATGCTACAGTACAGCGACATAACGGGTGTGCCGGGGGGATATTGGCCCCGATGGAAAAAGGTGCGTCGAACGCGACGCTCTCGCCGTCGATCTTTCCGCACACCTTACAAACCCGCTCGTCGAATGCCGTCATCCACTTTTTCGTGATGCCTGCCGCGAACGTCCCGTCGCTGATGTTTTGCTTGATGACGGCGTCGGCTCCGGCGTTGTACGCAAAAGCCAGTTCTGTTTGCGCAATGGTGGCTGCGCGCCGACGGTGTACTTTATCGGCGTACTCGTTCTGCTTTTTTAGCGCGTCCGCGGAGGTATACCCTTCATCGATCAGGTTGTCGTAGTAGTTTTTAACGCTCTGCGCTTGGCGTTGTGTAAGGCCGACGCAGGGACGTATGGCGCGGGCGAGCTGGTCGACCGTCATGGTATCGGTCATGGCAGCCTGCTTCACAAGCACGTTTATTGCCTTGTACTGGCCCTCTGTAACCTCGCGGATCAGCTTGCCGCCGTGCTCGTTAATAAATTTGTCCATGAGGCCCGGTTGGGGGTCGAAGAAATTACCGCCATACGTGGCGGAAAGGTCCTTTGCTGCCTGCGCTACGGCCTTCTCTACCATGGGTCCATAGGTCGTGTTCAAAAAATCGGTGTAGAGGTCTTGCCAGTCCGTAAGGTAGCTCATGTCAAGCGTACCATCAAGGATCGCGTCATGAATCTCCTTGTAGGTAATGGATTTCTGCTGCTGCTTCCAGTTGTAAGCAAGGACGGTGGCGAGCTTCGGGCTTTGCTTATCGATGAATGAATATAGGGTTGATTGTACGTCCGCCACCGTCCTCACCGTCCTTTGTGCTTACTCGTCCTCAATTTCCTCTGCGTTTATGGCTCCGGCTCTGCCGGACGCAGGCTTCTTCTTGGGCGTCCTTTGTTCCTCATCTTCCGTCTCTTGTCCCGCTGCGCCTTGCCGCTCCCTTGTGGCCCGCTGCGCTCGCGTGCGCAGCTCCTGGTCGAATTGGGTCGCTTCGAGCCGGTCGGGTAATCCGCCCGTCTTCCTGACAAAGTCTTCGAGGCCCTCGTCCGGTATGATGACACCGCACCCGGTAAGCTCCCTGATGTATGCCGAAAGCGCCTTCAGGTCCGGGGCTTCGACGTCGCCGTGTTTCAGCGTCGGGTAATCTGTGATCCCGCGGAAATGCTCCGCGTTCATGCCGATCAGGCGAGGGATTGCCTGGCTGTTAAAGACCTCACATATGATGTCGAGGGATGCACCCAATGCCATGCTGAACAGGTGCGTTTTGTCGCTCGACAGCGCGAAGCTGCCGACCGCCTGATGCCCGAGCAATAAAAAATCGCTCATGGTGCTCATGGCGATTCGGGTATCATATCGCTCGACGATGGCGTTGGTGTCGAACTGACGCCGCCCGCCGGAGGTGAGCAATTCGAGCTTCCAGCCTTCCGGCTTGACGATTCCCTCCGTGGCGTCGCGCCGGATGTTTCGGACGATGGCTTCGGCTCGCTGGAATGCCGCTGCGATATCCGGGTCATCTGTGTTCCAGATATCTATCTCCGGCGGCGCGGTGAGGACGGGCAGGCCCGCAAGGTCGCGCTCGATGCCCATTCCCTCGATCTCCTGAATGCGACGCTTAAAATACCATGCCCGATACGCGCTGCGGAATATGCTGCGGCCCTCCGGGTTGTTCTTTCGGCTCTTGGTCCGGAAGTGAAGCGCCTTCTCAATGGGGATCGTCGCCATGATGTACCTCGGCGGCGCGAGCTGCGTCATTCCTGTCAGGTTGTCTTTATCGTCGTACTCCCACGCGAATAGCGTCTCTTGAGAGCGGATCGGGAGCTTCTGCCAGCCAATCAGCCCGTCGGTGAACTTGCTGTGCTCGCGGGGATCGCGCTCATTTCCGGTCCGGCGCTTGTAGACGATCTCGTGGTAGCTCCATCCGAAGGTCAAAAACGAAAGGATCTCGCTGATCGTGTCCGTCCACGTGTCCTGCATGTCGTTCATGCAGCTATCGACGAAGTCCTTGCATTCCTCGTCCTTTGCCGAATTGCCTGCGGGTTGGATGCTCCACGTCGACTGTCGGATCAACGTCTCAATCGCGTAGATGATTGCGCCGCAAACCTCGTCGTTCTCGGCCATTTCGCGGTAGACCTCGATGCCCCTCTTGCCTTGCAGCTCCCGCAGAAATTCTTCGGAGAAAATGCCGGAGTACCGGCGCTGGCCTATGCTTCCGTATTCGGCCATCATTGGCATTCGTATCACCCCTATTTCTGCCAGTAGCTTTGTTTGTCGTTTCCGTAGTCGCTCGGAGGCAACGATACCGTGGGTGCCGATGCGAGATACGTGATTGCCTGGCTCATCGCGTCCACGTCGTCGTCGTGGGCTGCGTTCGGAAACGTCACGCATTCCTCGATGAAGTCGTGGACCCAAGGCGCGTCCGCCGGGAGCCAGATGTTTCCGGCTTCGGCGTAGGGGGCGATGGCCTGTGTTCTCGCGATCTTCCCGCCTTGGGGGTTGACCGCGATCATTCCAGGGATCTCCTTCCGAAGAAGCTCGATGACGGCGGAACCGTTGGCCTTGTCCTCAACGAGCTTGCCCCGTGCCTTCGGGTGCTTCTTCGCAAGCGTGCGTATCGCCTGCATCGTGTCCGAAATGCCCATCCGGTCGTGGACCCTGTCAATCAAGAAAAAATCGGCCCCGTTCCGGCCCCAAACGTGGCCGGCGACGAAGTCGTTCTCAACTTTGTCTTTGAATGTGCAGTCCCATGACTGGACGATCTGCCCCATGCGCGGCGGAAGCGCCTTGTAGAACTTGAACCAGCTCCGCTTCAGGATACCGCCGCTCTCCGGGGCTGGCCGTTGCTGATAAAGACCGGCAAACGCATATGAGCCGATGACGCCCTTCTGCGTCTCAACCCACTTTGCATCATAGCCTTGTTCCGGCCAAAGCGGCTCTCCAATCGCCCTTCCGAGCGGGTCATTCTCGTCCTCGCAGATGACGGGTAGCTTTAGAATGTCCCAATCCTCGACGGTGCCGTAATCGGGGTTGAGAAGGCGGCCGCAAAGGTCGTCCTCGTGCCAGCGCGTCATGACGATGATGATCGCGCCGCCCGGATGAAGGCGTGGCTTGAAAACGCTCCGGTACTCGTCAAAGACCCTGTTGCGGTATGTCTGGCTGTTTGCTTCTTCGCGGTTCTTCACGGGGTCATCAACGATCAGGAGGTCCGCACCTTCGCCGGTCGCGCTGCCTCCAATACCGACCGAAATCATTCCGCCGTGGTGCTCTGCCAAGTCCCAATTCGATGCCTGGTAGTTGACATTCGAAAGCGACAGGCCCCAAAGGCTGTACCCGAACTCGCTGATCTTCTCACGGTTCTTCCGCCCGAACTTGCGGGCAAAATCATCGTTGTAGCTTGCCTCCATGACGCGTTTCTCCGGGTTCTTCCCGACGAAGTACGAGGGGAACGTCTCCGTCACGGTCATGCTCTTGCCGTGCTGTGGGGGCATCCAAATCATCAGTCGCGTGATTTGCCCCTGGGCGACCGCGTCGAGCTTTCGCGCAATCAGAAGGTGGACGCGGCTCGGTACCCAGAACCCATGGTGAACAAGCTCGGCGTATTTCTCGAACTTCCTACGCGCCCATGCAAGCTGAAACTCGATCGGGGGAACGATGGGAAGCTGCCCCGCCATGGGGATGCGCTCAGTCGTCCTCATCGCCTTCACCCTCTGAGCTGGCGCTCTGGTCGGCGAACATATTGCACAGCTCTTCGTAGCGCGCGAGTTGTTCGTCGGTCATCTTGTCCATTCGACGCCTGATCTCGTAAATATCGGCGTCCTGCTCTACCGGTTGGTCAAGTCCGACCCTGCGGCGTTCCTCGAGCGCCTTGATGTTCTCCATTTCCCCGCGGGCGGTTTCCCCAGCGAGGTTCAGGATGAACTGGTATGCGCTGTGGTCGCCCTTCATGGCCTTCTGCATGATGGCCAGCGTGGCGATGTACCGCATGTCCGGGGTGGCGGTCTTTTTCATGCCCATCCTCTGCATGGTTTCGAGCACCGGCGGAGGTAAACTAGGCTTCAACGACAGTATGAACTCGGCAACGTCTTTGGCGTCTCGCTTGGCCCTGCGCGCGGCCCCAGATGCTCGCCCGCCCTTCTTGCCGTTCTTCGCGGCTTCTTCGCGGTCTTGCGCTCTCGTGAACTGGTGCGGAATGATGTTCTGCTCGTTCGCCATTTCACCACCTCATCTGCAGCATTGCGTGCAAATCCGATGTCCTAACGGCTGTCAGGCAGTGGCGCGCGCCATTTTGATCAATTCTTCGGCTCGATAGAGCCTTTTTAGGTGCTTCCGCTCACCGAAAAGGCCCATAATGTACTCCTTCTCGCTTTCGTCCGCGCAGACGATGGCGACGTTGTAGCTTTGGATGATGTGGTCTTCGGCGAACTGTTCCTCGTCCTTAAACTCGCCTTTGTCGACCTTTCCCGGCTTCGCGTCCGGGTTCGCATAGTAGATTTGCTCGGCCTCGTTAAAACCGGAAAGATCGAGATCGAAGCCTGCGTCAGAAAGACTGACCATTTCCTGGCATAGCTTGTCGAAATCCCAGCCTGCGATCTCTGCCGTTTTGTTGTCTGCAATCCTGAAGGCGCGGACTTTTTCCGGTGTTAACCCGCTGACATAAACGCAGGGAACCTCCTGCATGCCGAGCATCATGGCGGCCTTGTGTCTCGCATGCCCACTCACGATGACGTTGTTCTCGTCGATCAGGATTGGGTTCTTAAATCCAAACTGCTCGATGGACTGCTTGACCTTGAGTGCTGTCCGCTCATTCCTGCGAGGGTTACTGGCGTAGGACGCGATGTCGCTGACCTGCTTCATCACGATCTGTAGCCGCATATCTTTATTTCTGTCCATGGTTTACCCGCCTCCCGATGTATATTTTATACTATGATCTCTCTATACTCTTTTTTATTTTGAGGGGGAGTATATATAATATATATATCTATAGCCCGCCGCAGCCTTGGCAATGGCCGCCTCCGACATAGGTTTTTGAGCCGTCGTAGACGTAAACGATATCGCCTTTTTCGTCACGACCAGCGGGTTTCATGACACCTTCGAAAAGGTGAAAAGGGCTTTGCCCTGCATATGGGTTGTTCCAGAGATACCGAAGGTAATCGCGCATGGTCATGTACTCGAATTTGGCTCTGCGCTCGACGCTATTCGTATTGAACCCCTCGGCCTTCGCCCATTGGAAGTTGAGATGCTTCATGTCGGCGTCGATCTCTGAAAAACGAACCTGTCCGTTCGTGCGGCAAAGTTGGAGCGCGTAGCTGAAATTTCCTCGGGAATACTCCCAATCCTCGGGGAGCGCGCAGCAGCACGAATTGTCGCATGCCTCCTTGAAATGAGCATCACTGACATAAAATCGCATGTCAAGCTTATGGCACAGGTCATTCATCGCGCTGACATACTTTTCTTTGATCTTGCGATTCAGCCGGAGGTATCCGCTGCCACTCGAATATCGCTTATAAAAGTCAAAGATATCGAATCCGCAGCACTCCGAAATGACCTTGTAATTCTCGCGGGCGCTGGGGCTGCGGGTTTCGAGGCAGAAAAACTCGGTCGTAACTGCCGTGGCTCCGGCATCGTGCGCGGCCACGATCAGCTCTTTGTAATCCCTGCTGCTCACGCCGATAATGAACGGTCGAAGGCGTAGGGTGGCGCCACCGTCGCTCATCCGTGTGTACCGTCGCATAGCTTCAAGCCGTTTGGCCGGGCTTGGTACGCCGCGTTCGATCTTGCGGGCATTGTTTTCGTCGAGCGTGATGATACTGAATTTCATGTTCCAGTTGTTGCGGCCGGAAAAGACGTCCGTGTATCGTTTATCATGGAACACCCATGCGCTCTTTGTCGAAAAGCTGATGGGGTAGTTCAGCTCTTTCATGACCTTGAGTATTTCAAGCGAAACGCCATACTTCCGCTCAAATTCATCAAACTGGTCACTCAATCCGCCCCACTGGATAGGCCTATGTTGTGCGATCCAGCCGGAGAACTGGCTTGGCCTTTCGAGGGTAAACAGCTTTTTGACCTTTTCTGGGTCTACGCTCTTTACCACCTTGGCGAAGTAATGCTCCTTCTGCTTTCCTAGGCCGCGCTGGTATTGGCTGAAACAATAAACGCACCCGAATGAGCAATTCGAGTACGTATCAAAAGTGACCGGAAGGGAGCAATCAGCGATTTCGTTCGTCCACCTTGGACTGCTATAAGTGTTTGGTATCATCATCTCGCATCCGCCCCCTTGATCGCCATCTGAATGATCCGGCCCATCTCAGAAAGCGGGACGTGCTCAACTTCGATCTTGGCGATATCCAGCCCAGCCTTGAGGATCTTCCGGTAGGTGCTTTCATTTGCCCGAAAAGTGCCGTGGATGTTGGCGATGTTGTAGTCCGCTCCGTTGTTTCGTTCTTCCAGAAGCTTGATTACGCTTGCGAAACTCCGGTGAAGGTATATCCCTTTGTACCGGTAGCCATAAACCCTGAATATGCTGTCGATGTCGCGGGCCATCTTGAAGGTCTTGCTATAGAGCATCCCTTCGTAGATGATGACCTGCGGCTGCCGTTTCATGATGCAGCTTTTTATAGCCTGGATGACATGTTCACGCCCATCGAAGGAATCACAGCCTCCGTTTTTTCTGTCGTACCTTCCGAGGGCGTATATGGCCTCAGTGCATCGGGTGTATGTATTGCCGTCGATTGTCTCAACTGCGGCTTCTGGATGGAGCTTGATGAACTCCCTGACCGACGTAGTTTTGCCGCTGGCGTTGCACCCTCTGACGTTGAGGATTGTCCCACCGCTCATTCCGAATCCTGCCCTTCCGGCTCGGTCAGGGCCTTGATCTCGTCAACGGTGTAATGCTTCTTCAGCTCACCGGTTTCCCCCAAAATTTGCTTTATCAGGTCTTGTTCCTCATCCGTCTGACAGCAGATAATGCAGACGAACTCGCCGTCGTCGAGGTCGGTGTCTCCGCCGTCAACGTCGTCCAGCCCTTCTTCCTTGCCTACCTCAGTGGCTGGGTCTTCTTCCTGGGGCGTCGAAAGGTCAAACTCGATCCCATCGATCTCGAACTCATTGAACCCCGTATTCAGAAGATCGTAGCCGTTTTTGCGGAGCGCGTCGAACTCTGCGGCCAATGCCTCGGTGTCCCACTCGCTGTCTTCCTGCATGCGGTTGTCCGCGAGGCGCAGGGCCTTGGCTTCAATCGTCGTTAAGTCGGCGGCGCGCACACAGGGGAACTCTGTGTATCCGAGCTGGATAGCCGCCTTGATCCTGGTGTGGCCTGCGATAATGACATTGTCTTTGTCGATGATCGCCGGTACCCTTATCCCGAACTCCCTTATGGAGTTTATGACGCTCTCAACGGCCTTTTCATTGTCTCTTGGGTTGTTCGCATACTCATTGATCTCGCCTATCGGAATATACTCGATCTTGACCGCTGCCCCCTTCTTCATCTCTCAGACACCCCTTTTTAAAACTAAAAGCAGCACCCGCCCTGGGTACTGCTTTCGCTGATTGTATTATACCAAGGTTTTCCAACCCTGTACAGGTAGCAAAATCGTAGATACGTGGGTAGCAAATCGATAATTCGATGTTTCGCTCGAAGTAATTCGTTTTTACGATTCTGTACTGTAAAAAAAATATCCTACTTCGCCATCTCGAATATCTTCCCCAGTGCGCCTTTCTTAAGTCGCCGGAGCAAATCCTTCGAACAGCTCTCGCCGTGCACCTCCCGGTATTGTGTGTTGATCTCTCGGTAGCTCATCTCATCGAAGTAGCTCCGCTCGATCATCCATCTTTCTTTGGCGGTGAGACCCTTCATCCATGCCTCGACCAGAACGACCGTGAGCTGCTTTTGCCGCAACTCTTTCTTGAGCTTGTTCATTTCCGTTCTTACGATTTCGCTCTCCGTGCTGTCGTACCCGGTGATGAGCAGGATGGCGATCCGCTCGGTGGGGTTTCCAATCTTCGTTCCATGAGGCATTCCATCTGGTCCGTTGCTGCCTGCGTTCAAAACGTCGAGCCGTTCCTTTGCCCGGAGCGATCTGATCTCGATTTCCGCAGCGGCGATTGCGGCTTCGAGGTATGCGCATCGCCCGAGGTACGTCTTGTAGTTTTTCAGCATTTCCTCCGCGTGCTCTGGCAACATGGATGCTGCCCTCCCTTCGTCAGAACGGCAAATCGTCGTCCTCAACCTCGTTGAATCCGGGGTGCTGCGGGTCTTCCGGACCGGCGGGCGGCGGCGTATATCCATCGCTCTGACCCTGCGCGGGCGCATCTCCGTCGCGCTGGCCGGAGAAAAGAAACTCGACCCGGTCAAGGATGAATTCCGTTGTGTAGATCTTCTTCCCGTCCTTATCGTAGCTGCCGGTCTTGACGTGCGTCTCGGCCAGTATCTTCCGGCCTTTGGCGAGGTAACGGGCGACGAGATCCGCATTCTTGTCATAAGCGATGATCTGGATAAAGTCGGCTTCGCGCGCGCCCTGGGTGTTGGTATATGTTCGCTGTACAGCGATGGTGAACGTGGTTCTGGTCTTGCCGTTCTGCATGACCTTGGATTCGGGGTCGCGGGCGAGATTCCCGGTAAAAGTCGCTCGGTTCATGTGCCGATCCTCCCGTTATGTGAGGCGCGTTGCACGCGTCAATTTTTATGGCCTGCCTTGTCTCGTACTGAATCACTATGTGGGCGCATTGGGCGTTTAAAAGCGTTAAACCGAGCATCAATACCGCTTGCCGTGCTTGTAGGGCCGCGTGACGTTGTACTCGTGCTTCCATTTCATGACCACGAGCGGGTCGATTCCCTGCCTCGTGCACCACAAAAACACAATTCGGATGATCGCGGAAAGATACGTCGCCTTCGCTTCATTGCAGGGATCGTGGAATCCGTATGCGCTGCGATAAACGTTCGTCGTGAGCCAATGGAGATCCGCAATCATCTTCGGGAAGCTGCCATACGGGATTTCGCTGACGTCAATCGGCCACGGTGAGTCGTCGAACGGATCGTTGATCGGAATCCCCTTGTGCTGGGCGTAATCGTAGATGCGGATGCACCCGTCGATCAGCTCCACGGCGATTCCCTCCGGTTTTTCCTTTGTCGGTGCTTTTTCGGAACCAACCGGCCACACGCTCTCTTTGGTGAACATCAGTCCTTCACCGGCGCGGTGCGCCTCCAATGCCTCTGACCATTCCGAATGGATCAGGGCGATTGTCTCGCTTTCCGGTCGGGCGGTGTCCCACCAGCCATGGGTGAGGGCGTTCATGTGAATGTCCTTTACCAGCTTACTGAAATCGATCTTCTTTCCCTCTGCACTCATTGCTCTGCTCCTTCTCAAATGTACGTCTCGACGATCTTGTTCGCGATGTCGCGTTTGGTGACCTTGGCCTTGTAGAACTGATCCGGTATTGTCTCGTGGATCTGGTCGAGTGTGTCCGCCTTAACCATCAACCTCGTCGGCTTCGGCCCGTCAAAAAGCCTGGCGACGTACTTGCCTGGGAAGTCGGTGGTATCATAAAATACCGTGATGCAGGGGAACGTCTTCACGATCTTCCAGCAATCCAACCCCTTGAACGTGTCGATGACAACGGAAACGGTCTGATCTCTGAACATCTTTTCCGTCGACGGATCGTTCTTCTTGGCCTTGTAAATTTCCTTGCTCATGTGTGCCTCCTTCCTGTACGCTTGTCTCGCAGCGAAATACGTCCGGTAAGCTCGAAGTCCGCAAGCTCGATCATGGCGCGAATCGCGCTGATGAGCCTGTGAACCCGGATCTCGCTATCCGATGTTTCCTTCATGACATTGGTAAGGGCTTCGTGCGCTGTCGGATCGAGCGCCCCACTGGGGTTCCGCCGATGGATGTGATCACCCCGTTCGTTCTTCGACATGCTGTGGTGCAAGCTCCTTTCGTGCGTAGTGCGATATCAATTATGCCGCTGCGCGGCAAAGTTCCGGCAGGTTTGCCCGAACCAGCGCCGCCGGAATCGGCGGGCAGACGGCGTTCCCGCAGCGCGCCACCTGTTCCGCCTTCGGGTATGGGTTCCCGTCCGCGTCAACGTCGATGATGTAATCGTGGGGGAAGCCCTGCGCATCAAAAAGCTCGCGCCTACGGCGATCAACGAGGCGTAGGGCTGCCAGATGGTCAGCGCCTTCATTCGTGATCCTCTCTTTCCTTTGTCAGCCACGGGAACTCCTCCTGGTCTTCCTCCGTGGGCGGGTCCTCGTCGAGCCAGATGCGCCAGTCGAGATTGTAGGTTTCCTTCTCTTTGCGGTTCGTCTGCCCGGTGAAAGGGGTGACGATCCGGGCGAACCCGTGAACGGCATGTTCGATGGTACAGCGCGTTCCGGGCGGGAGCGCGATGACCTCCGCGAGCGTGAGGACGCGGTTCGCCGGTCGATTGTGCTTTTCGGCGTCCGTGAACGCGCGGCCGCAAATGGGGCAGTTGTTG
The DNA here is from genome assembly GCA_023444095.1 of Bacillota bacterium. Classification (GTDB taxonomy): domain Bacteria; phylum Bacillota; class Clostridia; order Christensenellales; family Aristaeellaceae; genus RUG11247. The sequence goes on along the minus strand of JAEZRP010000002.1, from coordinate 50,183 downwards.
ATGGGCATTGCGACGCTCTGCGTTCCGATGTCCTCCGTCTTCAGCTCGATTCTCATTGTCCCGCCATAGAATCCAACGACGACACGGGCTTTCTTCTTTTCGTTTTCAAAAATGCCGGTCCTGTATTCTTCTTTGGCGTCCGCGTGGCACCATGGGCACTTTGGCTTATCTTTCATCGCTCCCTGCCTCCTTGAACTTTTCGCCATGGCATTGCATGTAATACTCGGTTGGAATCCAGTCGTCGATTATGAACTTGACGGTACCGAAAGATTCCTCAGCGCAAACGCTGTCCCCGCCCAATATGTAGGTGCAATGCTCGCATTCCTCGCACCGCTTTTCGGTCGCTGGTGCGTTCCCCTTTGCCTTCTTCATGTGGCCTCCTTGCGCTTGCCGTGGCTGCAAAAGTCGCTGTCGTCTACTCTTACGCCGCGAAATTCTGAACGTTCGCAAAAACGATCCTCACCGTACACGTACGCACCGACTGACGGCTCCCACTTTTGCCAACGATCAGTATGGGACTTCTTGCACTCCCGGCACCTAACGACCTCCACCATTTCCCCGCGCTCGATCTTGTCCTCGAAGGAGGCAAGTTTCTTAACAGCCACCAAAAACCGTGCCATGAGGTCTTTGCGTGCATCTGCTTCGCTCTCATAGCTGTCTGCCATAACCAGCGATGCGCCTTCCGGCGTCCATTGCGTAAGCCTGTCCATCATTGGTAATCATCCCTTTCGAGCCGCTGCCCGCATATGGGGCAGAACTTGATTTCCCCGATGCTGGCTCCGACAGAGTTCCCCCTAGTGTACCTGCCGTATCTTGCGGACCACAACCTGAACCGATATTCCTGGATCTCCCCGCCGCCGGCCATGATCTTCGGGGGGTTCCCGTCAATGGTGTTTGCCTGGATGATCTCATCAATCCGGTGCTCGTAGCACTTATTCTTGCAGCGGCCCGGAATATGCGCGCCTTTGTAAATCATCGCTGCTCCCCCCACGGGTACTCCTGCCGGAAGTCGGCACCCATAAGCTCGCGGATGGAGGTTTTCATGAAGATTGGGATTCGGTTCTCCCTGCACCGCTCCGCGATCTCGTCGATCCATTCTTTCCTGGGCGTGACCTTGCCTTTTCTGTCTCCAGATTCGGCGCCGACGATGACCCATTCCCACATTTCGAGGGCGTTGAGCGTGCTGCGTTCCATCGGGGAAAGGATCGGTTCAACGCTCAAAAATGCATGTCCTGACATCGGTACATCGTACTCGCGGTCGCTGTCTTTGCCAGTCCTCGTTACCCCGTACCAGTAATTATCGGCTCGTGCGGGGAGAATGTGGTCGTCCAATAGCTCATTGTACCGCCTCGGGTTCTTTGTGAGGAATAGGTATCTGTGCCGGGGCGCGGCCTTGCAGGCCGCGAACACATCTCGAATCCATGTCTCCGGGACCCAATCTCCGAAAAGGTCCGCCATGCTGCAAGCGAAGATCGTTCGCTGCTTGTGCCACGCCTTCGGATCGTCGAGTCGATACCGGTGGAGAGTGGGGGCGAATCGGAACGGGTACGGGTTGAACTTGGGGCTTCCGTCTTCCATCTGTTCATACACCCGCTTTTCCAGCTCGTAAAGCGGCCTGCGCTCGGTTCCGATGTTCCTTCCGGCTCCGCAAGCACTGTCCCTTCCGAATCTGTTTACCATGTTCCGGGCGTAGCAATACTCGCACCCGTGGTTGCATCCCGAAACGGGATTCCAGCTTGCTTCCGCCCAATCGATCTTAGTGCTGTACATCCTCGTGTTCCTCCTTCTTGTTCGTGTACTCGTTCCCGTTCTTCCGTGCGCAATCGACGCAAATGAAACGGTTACCGACGCGGGGCGTAACGCTAACGACGAAAATGTCTTCTTCCGGCTTGAACTTCTTCTCACAAATGAAGCATTTGGTGAACTTCTCCGTCTTTAGCCCGTTTCGCTTTCGTGCTTCTATGAACGCTCCATGCGTCGAAAATGCCGGTATGCCGAATATTCTGACCTCGTAGCTCCTAGTCGTCGTCTTTTTAACGATCATCCTAGAACCTCCCTTTTGAATTCGTCCTCCCGAGCAGGTAGTCGACCGTGACCTCGAACAAATCCGCCATCCGGCAGAGCGTCCCGATGGACGGCTCGAACACGCCACACACATAAGTTGACAACGCGTTCTGCGAGACGTACAGCATATCGGCCAGTTCGTGTTGCCGCATGCCCCGCTCACTTAATAGAGAGCGCAGGCGGGATGCGAAATTGATTTCCGGGCATTTGAAGCAATTAAGCATGCTCCCCGCCTCCCATCGGCTCGTTCGCGCTCTGAATAACGCTTGCCTCTGCGATGGCTACCGCAACGGCAGCAACGTGAATCGCCTCACGACGAATGGCGTCCAGCCCTCCGCGTTCGGGATGTGTAGGGTTTTTGAAGCATGTCTCGTTCACGGCCTCGCACAGCTCGCCGAATTCCTCGCCCAGAATACTCATCCACTCGAACGGGTGATTGCCTGACTGGTTTCCCCACTTTTCAATCTGGCGTTCTCTTTCAGCCCTCACCAGATTCACCGCGTACTCCATAATCTCGTTCATCATGATTTGTCCTCCATAAGCTCATCGAACGGACAGCCCATTTCCGGTAAAGCCTGTTCACCGCACCAATTCGCGGGAGGGGCGGGAGTTGTGGCGGGACGCGGCCATAACCCATACGTCGAAAGCAATTCAATGGCGTGTTCTGTGGCACATCTGCGCGCGTATAGAGCGCTTCCCGAGTAACGGGGCGGGCTATTATTGTAGTCTCTCTGTGCTACGAGGTCTTTATGGTACTGCCTTAATCGGTCGAAGATTTGATCGACCTCCGCGTGGAGGTTGGCGTTCTCGGCCTTCATCTCCTCGACCTCGGCGGGCGTCAGCCCGGCTTCCTCATACGCACAAGCGAGATCCGCAACATTGGCAACCGCATCGATATTTCCTTCGTCCATACGCTCTGTGCCTTCCCACTCAACCAGTTCAGCCAAACCAAGTTCATTTCTGCGTGTCAGCCTATTCATTCTGCGTTCCTCCGTTCTCGGCGCATTTGCGGCGGTATTTTTCTATGATTTCTTTCCCCCAATTGTAGGGTTCTGCCACCTGGATGCACTCCGCTAATTCCGAAATTGCGTCGTTCGCCGCCTTCAGCTCCGCGCGGAGGTCGTCAACAAGACCGTGTGCGATCTTAAATGCAACTTCTGCCATTTCCGCGCGTCCACGCCAATACTTGCGCTCTGCCCTTGCTCTGCGAATGTGGTCCGCCGTTTTGTGCGCCGTTTTGTTCGCCGCCTTCAACCCCACCCATAGACTAGCGTTCTCGGCGCGCTGTTCGATCAGGTCCATCGTCGTTTGCGTCGTTGCCTCGCGAGACACTTTCAAATCCTCGCGGAGGCGGACGTTCTCTTGTACAGCACAGGCGACCTTCGCCATTTCAACCGCGGTGAAGTGCCCGCCGCTGCGCAGGTTCTCGTTATCCACCCACAATTGTTCTTTCTCGATCATAAATCCCTTGGCTGTCTCGGCGATAACCTTAGCGCCCGTCAAGGCTTCTCGTAGACGTTCAACCTCGGCAATAAGGGCGGGAACGTCGCCCCACATAATCGTAGCGTTCATCCCTATTGCTTCCGACCCTATGGCGGCGTTCGCTACTTTCACTCTCTCTTTGATCTCCTCCAGCTTCGTAACGGTTAACGGCTCACTCATTTACGGCCCCCTCCTTCCAGCGTCCGGTTCTGATCCGCTCATCGATAACCCTCTTGGCGAGCGGCACGCTCTCGACAGGCGCGAGCATCTTCTCCCCAGAGAAGATCCCAAAACGCCTTATGACAGCACCGAATCCGGTCCGGGTCTCAATTTCGCGGATCTCAAAACCTTTATAAGTCATGACATGATCCTCCTTCCCGATCTCCTTATCTTGCCGGGCCAATCCTTGGCATACGCAGACCAATCCCCCATACAGCGCCGCCGCAAGCGTCAACAGCAGCAGAACCTTATCGAATATCTCACCCACTGGCATTCTCCTTTTCGATATGTACCGTTAAGTCGGTCTTGCTGGTTCTCCTTGGCTATGCAAGTCCTCGAAGGTGATCATGCGGCGGGCATTGCGGCGGAGTTGCTAGGCACGATCAGCAACCTCCCAAATTTCGATTTCCGTGTATGGCTGCTCGCCGTAAACCTTTACGACGCGCCCATCTACGATCAAAGTGTCATCGCGAAATGCGATACCATTGAGCGCATCGCATACGATCTTTGCCACGTTGTCGAAGTCAGGTTTCTTTCCGGGGCGGATCAGCCCTTCGAGCATCATCCGAATCCGCTTTTTGCTTTCGCTTTTCGGTGTGGACATGTGCGCCGTGATGAGCATTCCGAGGGTTCTCTCCGGCGGGAAGAAAAACCCGTTACATTGCACGCGATATTCCATCTTGACGAGCGTCTCGAAATTGATAGTCTTCTCCGGCGTTACAGCGCGCGCAAATCCCATTTTTGTGCTGAACTTCGGTCTGCCCTTTCCGTACGGCTCTCCCTGTACGGTGAAACTGATTCTCCCCATCGTGCCCTCCTATCTCTGTACGGGCAAGAACCGCCCATGCGCGCCATCGTAAAGGGCGGCTGTGATCGCGGTCGGTCCCTGCCGCTGTTTTACGAGGTTGAAATAGATAAGCTGCTTCCCGGTTCCGGCTAGGCTTTGGAAAAGCTCAACGTCCTCCGGAAATATCTTGAAAATATCGTCATCACTGTATTGTGGTTTGTGGAGAATGATCGCGTTATCCGCATCCTTTTCGATTGCGCTGGAATCCGCAAAGCTCTCCAATCCGGGAACGGATCGGTCGCCTTTCATCGGGCGATTGAGCTGCGCCGCCGTAATGACCGGCACTTTCAGCTCGCGTGATATGGCCTGCAGTTCATGGGCTATATACTCGACGCGAAGCCTGTCGGCCTCGAAATACCTGTTCGATGTCAAGAACTGCGCGTAGTCAACGAGGAAGATGTCGCACTCGTCGCGGTCCTTCTGCTGACGTGCCTGGGATATGATCCTGTCGATGTTCCGCTCAAAAGACCAACTGACCGACAGCTTCGACCGCTCGTTGAGCGCATGGGATAGAGCAAGCCAATCCGTTTCCGTGAACGTCTTTGGCTTTCTGATCTTCGCGGTGTTAATATTCGATTCATCCGCCAATTCGCGTTGGCCAATCTGGACATCGCCCATCTCGGCGCTGGCAAAGAACACTTGCTTGTTTTCCCGCGCGGTCGCGGTGGAGATCATGAGCGCCGCCGCCGTTTTCCCAACGCCTGGCCGCGCCCCAATGACCGTAAGTTCGGACGGATAGAACCCGCCCATGAACTCATCGAGAGTTGAGAACCCGCTTGTACAGGGAACGATCTCGCCTTTTGCAACCTTCTCCGTGTACTCGTAGGCAGCAAGCAGAACGTCGCCCATGGAGCGGATGCTTCCGCCCGACCTAAGCAATCCCGATAGGCTGCGTCTCGCTCCGGCGATGGCCTCCGTAACGTCCGTGTCCGGCTTCCTCGCAAGCCCCGCAAGCTCGTCTGCGATCAAAAACATGTTCCGGCGCTGGGATGCCTCAACGATATACCCGCAGTAGTTCAAAACCAGCTCGGACGTGTAGAAGGTGTTGCAAGCGTCAATGATGTCTGCCGTCGCACTCTTGCCCTTGTGCAGCCTCGTGTATTCGTGGTCGACCGTGACAAGGTCGCATGTTCCTGTCTCGTCGTACACGTTCATGGCCGCTATGTAAATGCCTCTCAAAACGTGATCCCCGAAATCGTCCTGGGATAAAACCTCTCGGATTTTCGGTGCCGTTTCCGGTCGTTTGAGAAGAACCCCGATCACTGTCTTCTCAGCTTCATGAGCCGATATGTTCGGAGGGATCATCCTCTATAATCCTCCATCCTTTGAAAACTTGCCGCTGTTGTCTTTTCTGCCTGTGCTCGGTCGGTACGCTTCTTCGCCGTCTGTAACCGGCGTTCGAGGTCGAGATTGTAGGCATCAGCCTTTCCCACCGTATTGATCCCGAGGTCTGTCCACTTTTTCAGAACCGAGTTGAGGTAATGCCACGGATGATCAGGCTGCGCCTTATTTGTGATCTCTATGGCCTTGCATACGACACCAGCTCCGAGATCGCTGACGTAGCTGGAGATGATATCGCTACTGGTCCCGGTCGGGAACAGACCAATGTTCCTCTCGTAGCATTGAACGAGTTCCAGCCAGCCGGAATCCAGTCCATCGAGCGCGTCTGCTTCTGCGCCCGCATCGCATTGTCTTTCTTCGCGGCTCTCACCGCTTTCTTGTGCGCCCTTTATCCTTTCACGATGCCGCTTCTGCTTTTCGCGGTTGCGGACACGTTCCTTCGCACGGTAAGCGAGCAGCTTCCCTCCGTACTCATCCCAATCATGTACGCATCTGCCGTCTACGTCCTCGTCGACGAATCCGGCTTGCTGCAATGCGCTCAAAAACTGATCCGGATCACCTACCCAACCTGCAGCATCCGCGATATCTTGGCTCGACATTTCGTCCAGGTTCCCGTCGATCGCGTAATCGATACACCAAAGCCAGAACAGGCATAAGTGCCCTACGACCTGTGGTATGTTCTCAGGAACTGCGAGGCCAAGAGCGCGGGCGAGCCTTTTTGTCTTTGGATGCGACGGAAGCTGCTGGTGAAGCTCAATCCACGCCATTCGTTTCCCCTCGCTCTTTACTTCCACGGGGCGATGCTGCGCCCCGTGGAATTGTCAATTATGAAACGTCCTCGTTAGGCGATGACCTCGACGTTTCGCCCTTCGAGCGCCTTTTTCAGCCAGTCGCGGATGTTCTGAGCGGCTTCGAGCTGCCACGCGCCGCCGTCGGCCTCGAACAAAGCGGCCTGGGCTTCGTCGTTGAACCGGATGACGAACGGGCTTTCCGGTTGCTCAACCTCGTGGAACGTGCGGAGCGGGATAAGGTGAACAGGATTCTTCACGATGACATCTCCGGCGATGGCCGTACCCCTGTTGATCGTGACCCTCTGCGAGACCCCGTCGTCGGCGATCTTCATTTCCTGCTCAGTTCGGAGGCTTCCGACGAGTTTGAGCACGAGCGCGCGGTTCTCGGTTTCCATGAACCGCGTCTGCACCATGATCTGGAAATCCTCCGGGTCCATGAACTTCTTGAAATCGATCTCCGGGACGAGGGCCTTGCACTTTCCGATGGTGATCCTGCGCTTATACGGCCCGGTGACGGGGGAGAGGATTTCGACGCTCTTGACATCCGTGACGCGGACGATGTGTGTCCTGTCCAAGTCATCGAAGATGCTGTCGACGTCGGCCTTGATGTAATCCACCAGTCCGGTAAGGCTGAAGGCCGTGAAGCAGTCGGGGTACTTGTCATCGACAGGTTCGACGAGTTTCAGGTTTCCGAGAGAATACAGGTACTTGTGTCCTTCGACGTCTACGATCTTGGCTTCCGCCTGCGCCGCTTCGATGTCGCGGCCGATTCCGACGAGATACTCGATCTCCGCACGTGCGGTTTTCGGGTCAGCGATTTCGATGATCTTCTGGTTTGCCATTGCGTTTTAACCCTCTTTCTTTCTTGCGTTATCGAACTTGACGACCGCCGGAATGACTTCCCCGCCGTTCATGTCCATCTGTCCGGGAACCTGATTCGTCAGCTCCGTCGCTGTCACGTTCCCGCTGTCGTCCTGGTGGATGATCACGGTCTGCTGAATTGCCTCGTAAGGCGCCAGCTTCGCCCGAACGTCCACCCTGAAATCCGCGGCGTCTCGCCGAATGTTCGGCGTAACATTGACGGTCATTGTGATCGACCGCTTGGACGTGGCGCTCGTGTTCGGATCGAACACGTTGGCAAGTACCTTTGCGAATTCCACATTGAACCTCTCCGTGAGGCCGCCGTCGAACAGGTCGTCAAGGTTCCTGATCTGCCTTTGCTCTACCATTCGTTTCTCTCCTTCCGTCAAAACGGGGCAAGGGTAAGCGAGATATCCATCCCTGCGTCTGCAGCCACTACTTCCTCAATCCCTGTCACCCCCTTTACGGCCTTGACCATGATCCTTTCGTTGCTGCGCTCATCGGAAAGGTGGACCAATACGATAGCGCGCGTCCGGGACAGATCGTTCGCCCGTAGAGCTGTTACCAAACGGCGTAGGGACATGTGGCTCTTTTTGAGGCGCTTCCGCAACGCCTCCGTCAGTTCCCCGCTGTCGTACTGCTCGTCCATCAGTTCATCGATGTAGTTGCACTCGACGATCCAGTACGTGATTCCAGGGAACGTCCGGCTAAGGTAATAGGTGTCAGTGGCGTAAAGAACCGTTTCGCCTGTCGGCTCGTACCTGATGACGTACCCGTACGGCTGTGCGGCGTCGTGCTGGGTGTCGAAGGCGAGGACGGTAAAAGCTCCGAGGCGGATTGGTATTAGGGTCTGGATGGCGTTTAATTGCGTTAAACGCCATCCGGGGTTAAGTGCCTCCCATGTGCCCGCGCTTGAAATCGTTGGTACTCCCAATCGCGCTATGGCTTCCGCACTTTGCGCGTGGTCGCCATGCTCGTGGGTGACGAGGCACCCGGCCAACTTCTGCCAGTCCGGGACAGACCGGATAATCTTCTTGATCGGGAATCCGGCGTCAAGCAGTATGCTCGACTGGCCCGCGTCCAGCAGGTAAGCGTTCCCACTCGACCCGGTCCCGATAACATGGAGATTCATCAGAAGCCAGGGTCTGCCTCTGGCTCCTGCCCGGTGATCTCGCCCGTTTGCGGGTCGATTTGCTCCGTGGGCGCGGTCGCGGGCGCGGTTTCCGTACTCGGAAGACGCTCCGGCTCGGGAAGCTCGACCGGCTCGCCGTTCTCGTGCTCGACGACCTCCGCTTCGATGGCCATGTCGGCATACTCGGTTTCACGCTGCCGGATGTACTGGTAACTCTCGTCGATCTTTGCCGGGTCGCGCGGAACGTGCTTCGACCCGAACAGCTCGCGTTTCATGGTCTTCTCATACATCTCCGGAACCCATCCTTCGAGTATCGTTTTTTGCGCCTTGCCGTTGACCCACGTCGTTTTCTCGCCGCCCCAAAACTCGGCTGATGCCTTCTTCGGCCTGCGCTTCTCGACGTCCGTCTTGGAGAAAACGACCAGCTTGTTCTTCGTCGGGTCCTCGTATGCGAGATACCCGAACACGCCCTTGATCTCGCCGCGGTCGAACGGGTTTGTCACCTCGAATTCGTAGCTCTCGACTTGGTTCCGGCTGTCCTTCTTGATCACGCGGAACTTGTCATTGCTGTACACGACCTCGACGGCGTAGGACTTGAACGGCTCAAGCGCGTATTTTACGGCCATCTGCTTGATCCCGTTGTAGCCCTCCATAAGCGTCATGGTGTACCGGTCTGCCTTGTTGTTTTTGTACGGGATGGGGAAAAGGGAATTGTCCTCCATCATGTCGAGGCCAACGCGGGCGTAGTGCTGAAGGTCCTGGGCGAGCTGTACGAGGTCGAGGTTGTCCCACTTGTATTCGAGCGGGTTGTCGTAGCTGTGATCCTTGTTCGTCGCGTTCTTCCGGATGCGCTCTGCCTCGGCAGTCTTCAACATCTGGTCGATCACGACGAAGTAGTTGCGGATGAGCTGCTTCTCCCTTGCCGTGAATTCGTAGGGCGCACCTCCGACGCTGCCATACTGTTTCATCACCATTTCGGTGAACCGCTCGCTCGGGGTCTTGCCTTTCTTGTCCACTGGTTCAAGGTTCGCGTTCTGTGCCTGATTGCCTACCATGGATTATCCCTCCTTGACGATCTTCAACGTCTCGTCCGTCGAAACAGACAAGGTGATGAGCTGGGAATCGGTGTGTGCAAGAACGTTCACGCTCTCGGCTCCGTCAGCGAACAAGGGGATCGAGACGCCGTAATACTCCGTGAGCACGTTCACAATCTCGATGTCGCAGTTGATTTTAGCCGCGGTGTTCGCGCCGTCGTATGAAACAAGGCCAGATTCGCACGGGATGTAAGCTTGGCAAACGTCCGTGATCCCTCCATTGATCTGCGTCTCAAACAGCTTCCAGCGCGTAGTCGGGAATCGGAAGTTGATGCTTTCCTCGAGTGCGTGGCAACGATGCTGGATGAATTCCTCGACCATCCGGATAAGCTGCTCGATTTCGCTCATTCGGACGGCAGATGCCTTTTGCTGCCCTTCGAGCTGCGAAATCCGTTCCTGGGTCCGCTTCCCGGCATCCCGACGGGCGAGAACGGCGCGCATCTTTTCGAGTGTGACATTCAGCTCGGCCTTGCGCTCTTCGAGCTGCTTGACCTTTTCTTCAGGAGCCTTGTCCTGCTCCGCCTTTATCGTCTCAATGCGCTCGGTAAGCTCGGCGATCCGCGGCTCCGTCTCGTAGTCCGGCTCTTTGGGGAGGGCATCGAGCTTCGCCTTGGCCGCGTCCCGTTCCTCCATTGCCGTCTTGATCCGCTCGTCTGCTGCCGCTTCTTCAAGCTCGCCCGCTGCGATAAGGTCCGTAAGCCGCGTAACCTCGGCGGCCTTGCTTGCCCCGTCCTGCTTGATGCTGGCGATGGTGTTCTTCTTCGCCTTCTCAAACACTTCTTTGGCCAAGTCGACGGCGGCCTGTACCATCTCCGCCGGCAATTCCTGCTTGCACGTCGGGCATGTTCCGTCGACCTCCGGCGGCGTGAACTTGCGCTCGAACTCCTTCGTGTAGTCAGCGCGAAGTCTGTCGCGCTCCGCCGTGGCGGTTGCATGCTGCGCCCGCCTCGATTCCTGGGTTCGCTTGATCCAGTCCTTATCATTCAGCGCCCGCCGGAGAGCGCCCTCCGCGTCTATGAATTCGTTCTCAGCGCTGCGCTTTCCGGCGTGGAAGGCGTCCGTGATGATGCGTTTGAGGGCGTTTGCCTCTGTCTCGAGGGCGAGGATTTGCGCCTGGATTCCGGCCTTGCCGTCCGCGGCCTTCGCCTCTGCGATCAACCGGTCGACAGTCTGGATGCTGGCCTCGTTGTCCTTCACGATGTACTCGGCATTTGCGATCTCGCCCTTTTCGAAGATCGGGAGTGCCTTCTTTGCTTCGTCGATGCGGACCGGGAACATCTCCAAGTCTTTGTTGATCATCCTGCGCTGATCGGTCAGAATTTTCCGAAGGTCCTCGACCTCGACCCCGCGCTCCGCAATCTCGTCCGCTATGGGCCTGTACTCGTCTCGCTGTAAAAGCAATCCATCGACGTCCGTGCCGGAAATGGCGATGAGCTGTTCACGGCGCTTCTTCCAGTCGAGATTGTTGAACGCGGAAATCTGCCCGATCAGCCGAAAAACGTCCTCGGATACGATCTTTGCGATCCGCGCCTTGAAGTCCGTCAGCTTCGTCTCGACGTCGTTGATCCAGTACGTCGAAACGTTGCCCTGGAAACTCGCCTCCGCAGCTCCGCGCTTCTGCACCCAGTTCTCACGCTGCGTCCGGCGAAGGTTGAAGGGCTGGCCGTCGAGGCGGCAGAACAGCTCAACGGTGATGTCGAGGTTGTGGATCTCGTTTCCGTCCTCGTCGAGCGGTTTTTCGCGGAACGCGGGCGTTCCGGGCGTATTGCCGTGGGAATCCTTGTTCCACAACACCCAGCAAAAAGCGTCCTGGATCGATGTTTTGCCGGAAGCATTCATGCCATAGATTCGGGTGACCGGCCCGAAGTCGATGTCAAGCTCGCGCGTTCCCTTGAAATTCTGGATGTGGAGCCTTTCAAGCGTCATGCGCACGTTTACGCATCCCCCTTCATGAGTTCATCGATCAGATTCGCGATGGCCGAATCATCGTCGGCGCGAATCTCGATGATCTTAGGGCCGTTTCCGTTGAAGAAATCATGTGCGCCCTGTCCCTGCTTCTGGTCCGGGTTTCCCTTGATGATCTTGAATCCATCGTGTTCGATGGTTTCTGCGATGGCGCTCGCGGTGCCGAACTGCGTTTCAAGAACCATGCGCAAGTATGCGGCAAGTATGATCGACCTCGGTCCGGCGAAGCTCGTTTCGATTCCCGCGACGCCTGTCGAGGAAATACCGTCGTTGAGGGTGACGATGAAAATGGAATCTACGGCGTCGCCGCCGACCCCCTTCTTGATCTCGTTCATGGCTTCGGTGATGCTGACCTTGCTTTCCATGGGGTTTCCTCCTAACCGAATATCGCTCTCGTGATGACCGTGCTAAGCAGGACGATTGCAAATACCGCGGCAAAAAGTGCGGAATATGCGTATGCGGCGCGTGTCCTTGCTTTTCTATCCTTCTCCCGCTCGTGAGACTTGATTGCCTTAAAGTAGATGTCGCGGTACCGACCAAGTTCCACGTCCACCCGCTTACTGTGGTCGATGAGACGGGCGTTTTCGCCCTTGACCTCGTCTATCTCCCGGAGCACTTCGTTCACGTCTGCGGACAACTCTTCCTTCACAAGCCCCTGCATCATTGCCTGCCGAAGTCTTTCCTTTCCGCGACCGCGAAGAATAACAACGCTTGCCCTCTCATTGGTTTCCATCCTTGTTCCTCCCGCCTTTATCAGGCTCGTTTCAGGGTGGGTGACGGATTGGTTTGTTCTTTGCACCAATCCTCGAAAACTGCGATTTCAACGCGCATGGTGCTACCGTTTTTGAAAAGCTGGCCGCGCTGGTCGAACATGTGCATGATCTGGTTGCTCTTCGACCTGCTGATGCCGAGGATGGTCTGCACGTCCTTTGTGCTGTAGTAGCGCTGCTTTGGGGCGGGCATTGGTTATCACCTCCGAATGCTTTTCAGAACATTGAGGAATCGTTGGCAGGCCCCAAGGGCATCCGTCGCTTCCTTCTCGATTCTGGCTGCAAGCTCCGGATCATCCAACTTACCGTCCGCCGCATCCCTGAGCACATCGCGTTGAAGGTCTATGAGATCGCTCACTTCGGCAAACATGGACATCGTCGCTCCGGGTAGGCTCTGCTGCTGGACGTCCGGGTGAAGCCTTGCATAGCTGGAAAACTTCGTGCGCATCCAATCGTACCAAATTCCCAAATCCCCAAGTGCTTCAGCGATCTGGTACATGGTATCTGGATCTGGATCACACTTCCCGTTTTCGTAGTTGTAGATGGTGTTCTGGTCGCGGCCGATTTCCTCACCCAATGTCGCGGCAGTCATTCTTTGTATTTCCCGCCGCTTTTTAATATCGATATTGGTAAACACCGCCATTGTGGCTGCTCCTTCCTCCTGCTATGATCAAGTCAACATCCGACCTCTTGATTATTCGTGGTGGGAGGGATGGCCTCATGGAGCCTTTTCATGTCTTGAAGGTTGAGCGAAATATACTTGTGAACCGTTGCCCTGTACATATCACGCAACCATTCCGCGACGCTGTGGTAGCCCAATGCACTGACCACCTTGAAAAGAGCAGCTTTTTCATCAGCGGGCATCCAGACTCGGATCTGCTCCATCCCTTTGTGATCGCCGCTCATATCGGCGAAAAAATCTCCGATTGGCTTGTCTGCCTTTGCTCCCATAGCTCCCGTTCGCTCCTTGACGGAGTTCGCCGGGTTTTTGGGTTTTGCGCCAACTGCGCAAAGGTCAATGTCCTGCGCGTCGTAGATGTCAGTCGGATTGCAGCCGAAAATCTCACACATCTTCGCCATTCCTCCTGCCGTCGGGAGGACGCGCCCGCGTTCGATATAGCTCATTGCGACCTTGTCGACATCGTCAGGCATCTGCTCGGCAATAGCTGTCGCGCTGATTCCAACCTCCGCGCGCCGAACCTTGATACGGTTGTGTACCATGCTACTGCTCCTCCTTACTTGATGGTTCGCTCGGAAAGGAAGGCCCGGACGTTGAGGCCGAGGTAATCGCAGATCTTGATACCGGCAACCACACTCGGGGTGTAGAACCCTTTTTCAAGGCGATTGTAGTAGGCGGCAGTCACTCCGATAGCCTGCGCGACCTCAAGCTGCGTCAGGCCTTTATCTCTACGGGCCTTTTCCATCCAAGTTCTGTCCTTGATCGCTGTCTCTCTCATGCTTTTCTCCTTCCTGCGATTAAGTATTGTTAATCTGCTTAATTCGTGGTATATTATGGGTTATGGGGAATTGCGTTTTGGAAGGGGTTCTGGTCCCACTGTGGTGCGAAATATCGATTGCGTATCGTATATTCGCATCGCATGTCTTTATTATATTCGCGCATACGTTTTTGTCAATACTTAATTACGATTTTCTGAGCAAAATTTTTGGAGGATGTGCGGTATGACGATTGCTAATCGCCTTAACGATTTAATCATTGAGAGGAGAATCATAAAAAAGGAGCTCGCCGCTCAAATCGGCGTGCCCCAGTCTACCCTTCAAACATGGCTTGGACGCGGTGAGGACTTCCCGGCACAGTATGTCATTCCTCTTTGCCGGATTTTAAAAATAGCACCAGAATACCTACTCGAAGGCATCGAAGGTGCTCTGCCGATAATTCCGTCAGATTACGTGCAAGTATCGAACGATGAGCGTTTCCTGCTGGATACAATCCGCAGCCTTGATCGTGAGGGGATTATTGTCGTTACGCACGCTGCAATCGAGGAGGCACGTCGCGTCCGCTCTAACGCTGGGAACGACGCGCGTGACGGATGCGTTAGCTGAGGCGGCTTCCCGGTGGGGAAGCGCTGATGTCGTATCTGGAAAAGATCCGTGAGACCTGATTTGAGTTACCGCCTCGTGCGCGCGCGCGTAGTTATACTATACTTAATAGACTTCCGTAGTTAAGTTGATATACATACTACTACTACATAGGTACTGTTATGTCGGTTACTCATGGTTATTGGTCGGTTATGAAACTGGTTACTAACCATATGATAACCGGGTTACTAGCTGGGTTACGCTCTGGTTAAAGTCGGTTTGATTGAGGTGATGTTCATGAAAAAGCGGTTGATCATTGTCCTGGTCGCCGTTGTGTTGGTGGCCTCCCTAGCTGCCTGTTTTGTCTTGAGCGAAAAGGCAAAAAGTGCAGAAGCTAAAGTGCAAAGGATTGACCTTTTATATACTGGTGACAGAGTATCTTTAGCCGGAGAAATATATCAGCTCTCTACAAAACTATCCTCCGGAAAATCAAGCGAAAAATATGACATCGGTAAATTATTACAATCAAACCTTGATGAATGGGATGCTGATTATCAGGCCGTTCTTTCTAAAAGTGGACCTTTCTCTTACCTTGGACGTGGAAAATCTCTGGATGAGCTTGCATTTCGACGAATTGAAATACATGATCGTATCGAGATATTTATTGCTGATGAGTAGTGGAGGTTAGCATGGAGCTTGCATGGTGTAGTAAATGCAAGACTGACGTTGCTCTTGCCCGTGCCGTGGCGGAACTTCCTTGCGTACATTGCGGTTCAACCAATTATTTTATGATCATCGGAGATGGTGATCGTGATGCAATGCTGGCTGAGTCCGACAGGATGATGCGCGTCGGCCGGTGGCCGGAGGCAGGGAATGCCCTACGGGATTGCTTTGAGCGCGGTATAATATCTGCCGCCGAATTCGACTCTTCATCCATGAATCTGATGCTGCGAAAAAAATGCGCAGCTTCCGCCGCCTCGTTGGTCGCGAGGGGGAATATTTCGCTCGTGGTCTTCCGCGGATCTCTCATGAAGCAATTTGACAAACAAATTGTTGACTGGCTGCTTCGAGAGTTCCGCGGTATTCGCCTGGTAAAGGAAGGTAAGTCATATCTCGTGGAGGCTACATAATGGGCGATGAAAAGGAAAAGCGGAAACGGAAAGGCGAGCGCCCGGATGGCTTGATTCAGCTGTCATACCAAATAGGTTTTAAGCCCGATGGACGACCAGATCGGAAATACTTCTATGGGCAAACAAGGGCTGAAGCTCTAAAAAAACGTGATGAATTCAAACAGAGGTTTGAATCCGGCCTTGTAATTGATCCGAACATTACTGTCGCACAATGGGTCGACGTTTTCAAAGCCACATATCGAAACCGCGTAAATGAGGCATATCTAAAGAATGATGATGCCCCATATAACCGCCTCGTGAAAAAGATCGGGCGAATGCGGGTTGCAGAAGTCCGTGAATCCCATCTTCAAAAAGCCCTTAACGACGTGAAAGGGATGTCTTTTTCGACGGTTGATAAATACCACCAAGCGATAAAGCGTCTGTTTGAACGAGCTAGAAAAAACAAGATAATCGCCGAAAACCCAGCCGACGACCTGATACGTCCGCTCTATGTAAAGGGAACACATCGGTGCCTGGAAAAATGGGAGTTCGATCATATCCTTACGAATTGGTCTAATCCTGATGCGCGAACAGGTCTTTGGATAATGCTCATGATGCTTTGCGGGTTACGGCGTGGCGAGATGATGGCGCTCAGGTGGGAAAACGTAAACATGATGGAAAGAACGCTGGACATAAAAGAGGTCGCCGTCATTAAGACAAATCAGCCGAAGATCGAAGAGCGAGCAAAGACGGACGCCGGCTTACGAACAATTCCGATCTGTCAAACTCTTTACGATGCGCTGTCTTCCGTGCCGGAATCCAAACGTGTTGGTCTTGTATGTTTATCCGCAAATGGGAGGCCGCTTTCTGAAAGCGCCGTACGCTGTGGAATCCGCCAATTCTGCACGGTGATGGAACGGCTGCTCAATGACGAAGATACCGATCAAGCCGGACGGCGTACTGACATTGAACGTAAGCAGGCCAGCAAAAAAGATACAAAACCTCGTGTCGCGTTTACATTCCGCGCGCATGATTTGAGGCATACGTTCGCAACTGCGCTATACGATGCTGGGGTTCCGGTGAAGGCTGCTCAGTATTTCCTCGGACACGCAGACATTAAGATAACGCTCGATCTCTACACGCATCTATCAAAAGAAAGGGAGAGCACATCAAGAAATCAAATGGTATCCTACCTCGATCAATGGATTGATAGAAGAGTGTTAACAGCCGTTAATTTCTCAGTTGACTTTGACACAGAAGTCTGTAATGTACTATATTAGTGTATATCAGCTTCTTGAGTATAATGTACGTGGGAGGTATTGTATGGATAGCAACAAGAAACTTAAGTATACTGCATTAAGGTCTTTAAAGGCTCCTCTGTCCATAGCCCAAAGAGAAGGAACTGAGAAAAGGTTATCTCATCGATATAGAACAGAATTCATGCGTGATAGAGATCGCGTCCTCTATTCTGTACCCTTTAGATTATTATCCGGGAAAACTCAAGTTTATATATCTGGTATTAATGACAATATGCGAACACGGCTCACGCATACGCTTGAGGTAGCACAAATTGCAAAATCAATTGCTGCTAATCTAAGGCTGGATGTCGATTTAGTTGAGGCTATCGCCCTCGGGCACGACATAGGGCATACACCGTATGGACATGCAGGAGAGCGTATACTTCATGAAATCATGAATCCAAAACATAAGCACGTTATTGAAGATTGCCCATTTGATGTCCCGGAAAATGAAGTTGAAAGTAGTATTGATAAGTATAGTAGTGCATTAGGTTTTAAACATAATTTACATAGTGTTGAAGTTGCTGTATCTGAATCGAATAAAGCGGGTTATGCGCTTTCTGTTACTAACTTCGCTCTATATGGTATGTATTGTCATTCAAACTCTTCTTACTATAAAAAAAGAGATTATTTAAATGCCGAACCTGCAGTCATCGAAAAAGCAAAAAAACTAGAGAAATTAAAAGTAGGATTTTATCAAAACTTCGAGAAATATATGATGATAGGGTCAAATTATGCATGGTCGTTTGAGGCGTTTGTAGTCGCGGAAGCAGACGAAATAGCACAATGCCACCACGATTTAGAGGACGCTATACGTGGTAATTTGGTCACGCCGAGTGTTGTGTGTGAACAAATCAAAGAAAAATTCGGAGTTTTTCTTAACAAAGAAGACAAACGTATTTATAATGATATGTGTAAAGACGCCTCTAATAGCAGTGAAGTGTTTTTTTCCAAGTTATCACATTTAATAATCAACTTGCTAGTATCTCGACTAACAACTAAATCCATAGCAAACATTAATAGTTTTGTCAAAGGTCATAATATGTCGCAAGCTGATTTCAAGGATTATTTACTCTCACATAATGGATTTGAGGAAAAGAACCTAATATCATATGATGATGTCGGCACAGATGAGTTTTTAAAGCAGCTTCGTGCTTTTAAGGAAAATATGTCAAATTGGGTATTATCCGCTTATGAAATTCAAAAGGCTGACGCAAAGGGTACATACATTATTTCGAAAGTATTCCAAGCATATTACTCACACCCACAACAACTAAATGATACATGTGTAATCGATTTTCTTATAGGTCATAAGCATACTTCATATGAACAAATGCTACATGAAAAAGCACAAAAAGGAATAGGTGAATTACGCGACGAATTCAAAAAAACGATTGATGACGCTAAGAAGCAAAAAACTGATACTGCTGAAAATACTTTAATCTGCCTTATGCGGGTGATATGTAATTATATTGCCGCAATGACAGATCGGGAACTACAAATTGCCTACCAGGAGTTATACGGGTAGCTCATATATCGGATAAAGGTGGCTTAATTTTCACCCACTGTGGTAAAAATGTGGTATTAAGTATTCTAATAGTATATTTATTCAATTATCCGGTGTCATTTCGGTCATATATACGCTTTATTAGATTATATATGAATTTAATGCAATTTTAGTCGATTGCTTCGGGACCAAAAGGTCGCAGGTTCAAATCCTGTCACCTCGACCATCAAAATTGTGCAAGGTATGAAAACCTTGCACAATTTTTTATATATTTCGCACTAAATCCAAGGCTTCTATTCGTATTTATTTACTCAATATGGTTTTGGGTACCGTTTAGGCTCATTTGGCGAAAGGTTTCGGGTATAAGTGTAGTAAAAAAGAACGCAAGCGGTGTTTACCTGCGTTCTAGTTTGCTAAACCTTATCCGGTGTTCCCATGATCGTAACCCAATATTAACTATAATATTGAAACTGCTTCGTCTCCATGCGGCAGCCGGCGCTCATACAGCGAGAACCAAACGAACATGAGCGATCCGCGCAGCGCAGCGGAGACTACGAGGCCTATCCAAATTCCGTTCAGTCCCATCCATTGCGCAAACAACCAGCATAGAGCAGGGCGAATCAAGTTTGAAGCGATGCTGCACAGACTGGGTGGCAACGTTTTTCCGATTCCCCGGAACGTGCCGGCGCACGCGCCTTCCAGCGCCATGAAAAGCTGGCACCCGGCTAAGATTCGCAAATAGGTCGCACCCATTTCCAATATCTGAGGCGATTCGCGCAGGAACAGCGAAAAGAAAAATCGTCCGCCCAAAACCAGTAGCAACGTCACCAGAGCTTCCCAGGTCAGAAGGGATGCAAGCGCGATTCGATAACCACGACGGATCCGCGCCCACTTTCCCGCGCCGTAGTTCTGTCCCACAAACGCCGTAACCGCAGAGGCAAACCCTCCGCCGATCAGCCAGGACAGCGATTCAATCTGGCCGCCCACGCGCTGCACGGCTAGGGCCGTTTCCCCATACCATGCGGATATCATGCCGGTAACCACCATCGCAAGCGCCGTAAATGCACCGCTCTCCACAGCGACCGGCAAACTCCAGCGCAGGATCTGTCGCACTCGGACCAGATCCATGAGCCCAAGAATATGAAAGTGCTGAAACGGCCTATGACTGTGACGTTTGGCAAACCACAGAAACAGCGCGCATACCGTCACCTGTGCGATCAACGTGGCTACCGCCGCGCCGCTTACGCCCCAATCCCATACCAGGATCATCAAAGGATCCAACACCATGTTGACAAGTAGTCCTACAGCGTTTGCCCAAAAACTGAGCCGGGAATTGCCTGCGCCGTTGAACGCGCCTGTAATCGCGGCTGACGCATAAGTAAAAGGAATGCCTGCCCCTACGATGCGCAGGTAGGCGCAGGTGTTCGCAAACACATCCGGATCTTTGACCTGCAAAAGCGAGACCAGCGGTCCGGTCAGCGTCATCAGAGTCAGTCCGTACAAAGCACCCAACAAAAGAGCAATCCGGGTCGAATCCTGCGCATATCCCTGCGCGGCATCGACGTTACCCCTGCCCAGGTTCTGCGACGTGCCAATCTCCGAGCCCATACGCCCGATCATCAATAGCGCCATGCCGAGCCAAAGGAACATGCCCGCCAGCCCACTGGCTGCCACTGACATCACAGACTGTTCCGTGCGTCCCAACCAGAACATATCGGTCAGATTGTATGCCATTTGCATCAACTGCGTTCCCATAATCGGCACCGCTACCAGCAGTAGTTTTTTTAGAATTCCGCCCCGGGTCAAGTCGTACGTGTTTTTCATCGCTGTCATCATCTTTCCTCGGACCTAATCATGCGGATACCAGTGTAGACGAACCGGACGTTTCTGTCAATCCAGCATGAACGGAATATCTGTGGTAACTTATTCGACCTTTCGGATGGGTGACGGTTTTAAGAGGACATCGTTCCGTTTGTCATTTTCCCGTTGTTTCCGCCGAAGTTCGTACCGCTGGAGGTGGGAGGTGGCGATTGTACGGAAAACAGGAAATAAACCCTTGCATTTTGGATTCACTTCCCTTATAACGGGTATGTATCTATATCAAAATGGTTGCCGATTCACAATATGCAGAAAGCGGTGGATCATCCGATGAACGAAAGATACGACGCTCTCGTCGTCGGCGCGGGCATGGCTGGACTCACGGCGGCTGCTTATCTCGCGAAGGCCGGATATTACGTCCAAATCTGCGAGCGGAGCGAGAAACCCGGCGGGCTCGTCGCAGATTTTAGACGCAGTAGCATCCACTTCGACGCTGGACTGCGTGCGGTCGAAAACTCCGGCGTGATTCGTCCGATGCTGAACGACTTGGGCATTAAGATGGATTTCTTGCCCAATCCGGTTTCGATTCGCATCGGAGAACGAATCGTGCGACTGGCGGAAGGCGGGCTGGACGCTTACGGCGACATGCTGAAAAGCCTCTTCCCGGAAAACGCGGGCGACGTCGCCGCCATACAGGCTGAGATTCGCCGCGTCATGGAAATCATGGACGTGCTGTACGGCATCGATAACCCGCTGTTCGTGGACTTCAAAAAAGATCCCAAATATCTCCTTCACACCCTCCTTCCATGGCTCGTCCGCTATCAGCGAAGCATGCGAAAGGTCGAGCGGTTTCAGATGCCCGTCGAGGCGCATTTGACGAAGCTGACGCGGAACCGCGCCTTGATCGACATGATCGCGCAGCATTTCTTCCGCGACACCCCCGGCTTTTTCGCGCTGAGTTATTTCGGCTTGTACCTGGATTATCTCTACCCGAAGGGGGGAACAGGCGCGCTGGCGCGGAAGATGGCGGACTTCATCCGGGAGCACGGCGGGGAGATCGAATGCAAAACGGAGATTGCGCGAATCGATCCCCATCAGCGGGTGGCATGCACGGCGGAAGGACGCAATATCGGCTATCGGACGCTCATCTGGGCAGCGGATCAGAAAGCGTTCTATCGTGCGCTTGGCAATTCGCCGGATGCGTCGCGTGCATTTCAAGCGCAGACAGAGAAAGTCGCGCGCGGGCGCGGGGGAGATTCGGTGCTTTCCGTCTTTCTGTCGCTGGACCTTGTCCCCGAGGTCATTCATCAGGCGTTCGGGGCGCACTGCTTCTACACGCCGGCGACACAAGGCCTGTCGAGTCTCGGGGTGGACAGCTGGATCCGTCTTTCGGATTCCGGGAAGCGTGATCTCACAGCGTGGGTTCGCCGGTTCCTCGCATGGACGACCTTCGAAATATCCTGTCCGGTTCTGCGCGATGCCTCCCTCGCGCCGGAAGGGCGGACCGGCCTCATCGTCAGTACGCTCTTCCCCATCGACCTCGTCAGAACCATTGCGCGCGCGGGCTGGTATTCCGAATTTGAGGCGCTTTGCTTGGAAGCCGTCCTCGCCCAGCTGGATCAGGCGTTGCCTGGGATCGGTGCGGCGGTCACAGATTCTTCCTGTGCCAGTCCCCTCACCATCGAGAAAAGGACCGGGAACACGGACGGCGCGATCACGGGCTGGGCCTTTGGCGAAGCAATGCCCGCGGAATCAAGGCTTCCAAAGATCGCTCGATCCGTGCGAACGCCCGTCCCGCACATCTTTCAGGCGGGACAGTGGACGTTCAGCCCATCCGGCCTTCCGGTCTCGATCCTGACGGGAAGGCTGGCGGCGGATGCGTCCGCCCGGGCGCTTCGGAGGAAACGTCCA
Organism: Bacillota bacterium; assembly: GCA_023444095.1. Lineage (GTDB taxonomy): Bacteria > Bacillota > Clostridia > Christensenellales > Aristaeellaceae > RUG11247. Next base: position 27,937 of record JAEZRP010000002.1, on the reverse strand, counting down.
TGATCACAGGACTATTGACGGGAATGGCCGGGCTGATTGCGAGTCGGATCTTGTTTTACCAGTTCCCGCGCCTGAGGCACGCGGTAACCGGGAGAGCGAATCATTTGTCCGTCGTGATTCCCGCACGAAACGAGGCGAACACCCTCCCGGAGCTGCTTGGGGATCTCGAAAGGCAGACGGTTCAACCGCTCGAGGTCCTATGCGTGGACGATGATTCCACCGACGCAACCGCGCAAGTCGCAGGCGTGCACGGCGCGCGCGTCATCTGTTCCCCGGCACGCCCGGAAGGCTGGTTGGGGAAGACGTGGGCATGTGAGACAGGGTTTCGAGCCGCGCGGGGCGAAGTGATTCTTTTTCTCGATGCCGATGTGCGGCTCGCACCGGATGCGCTCGCGTCTCTCATGGCGGAATTCGGAGCGGGAGACAGCGTCCTGTCCGTGCAGCCGTATCACAGCATGCCGGCTGGGTACGAGCAGCTTTCCCTCTTTTTCAATGCGCTGCAGTTCGGCGCGAACGGGGCGGCTCTGCCCCGCCCGCGCGGCATCGGGCTTTTCGGCCCCGTGATCCTGACCCGGAAATCAACCCTTGCGCAAGTTGGTGGCTTTACCGGCGTCCGTTCTTCCGTCGTAGAGGATTTGGCGCTTGGCGAACGGCTTCGTACGGTGGGATTCCAGTTCCGGCTATCCATTGGAGACCCTCTCATCTCATTCCGCATGTACCGGGACGGCTTTCGCTCTTTCCTCGAAGGGTGGACGAAGAACTTCGCGACGGGGGCCGCCAGGACGCCCGTTTGGCTATTTTTCCTCGTCTTTGTCTGGGTGATGGGCTGCGCCTCCGTGCCCTTTCGGATGATCCGGTCTGCCGCGGTCGGGGATTGGGGAACGCTTTTGGCAAACGCGCCGCTTTACGTCCTTTGGGGATTGGAGCTCAGACGCATTGCAAGCCGCATCGGCAGTTTTCGGCCTTCGACAATCGCCGCTTACCCCGTGTCCCTCGCGGTTTTCCTGTGGGTTTTCGCAATTTCATTCGCCAAAAAGGCCCTGAGGCTTCCGGTTCGTTGGAAGGGCCGAGACATTGGATGGGAGAAGTAGCATGCAGATTTTGTTCCTGTCGACACCTTTGACCGTCGTTTTGTGCTTTGCGGGATGGTTTGTCTTTCAGGTTTGCGCTGCCCTCATTGCGCTCAGGATACCGGATCGTCTGCTGTCGCCGGACCGGTTTCCGTATCGGATGTTTAAATGGGAAAAGGGTGGCCGATTCTATCTTCATCTGGGCGTCCACCGTTGGAAGCGCCTTTTGCCGGACGGAGCCGCGGTGACGAAGGGTGGTTACCGAAAAAAGTCCCTGAACGATTATTCGCAGGGAAACCTGGAACGGTTTCTGATCGAATCCTGCCGCGCCGAACTGACCCATCTCCTCGCGATCGTGCCGTTCTGGGTATTCGGTCTGATTGCCCCGCCGTCCATCCTCGTACTCATGCTGATCTATGCACTGGCGGCCAACCTCCCGTGTATGATCGCGCAGCGGTATAACCGGCCGAGAATCATTCATATGAAGGCAATGCTTGCGAAACGGGAACGAAACAACATGCGCGTCACGAATGAATGAAAATACAACGGTTGACCGTACCTCAGGGGCCAGGGGAGAAGGAGAAAATTAAATCAAACGGAGTGTGTCGCATGGAACGGAAAGCCGGTAGCATCACCCTCAAAATCGTCGTCGCAGTCACTTTCATCGCAATGATCGTCATCAACTTCCTTGCGCAATCGCTGCCAATCAACGGCGTGACGCCGGGCGAGGTTTCCGATTCGCTGCCCAACCTGTTTGCACCCGCCGGATGGACGTTTCTGATCTGGGGCCTGATCTATCTGACGCTCGCGGCGTTCACGGTTTATCAGTTCGGCTTCACAAAGCGGTATCGAGACCGTCCGGCGCTCGACAAAGTGCGGGTTCTGTTTGTTCTTTCCTCGCTTTCGAATATCGCGTGGATCTTCTCGTGGCACTATGGGTATTTTGTCTGGTCGATTCTCCTGATGATCGTCATTCTCGTCGCGCTGATTCTCATCAACCTGACGCTTGACGGGGAACGCCTGATGCGCGCGGAAAAGATTGTGGTGCGTCTCCCGTTCAGCCTGTACTTTGGCTGGATCACGGTAGCGACGGTCGCCAATGCGACGGCCCTCCTCGTAAGCGTCGGCTGGGACTTTTTTGGTCTATCCGAGCAAGCGTGGGCAGTCGCCATACTGATCGCCGCCATGCTCATCGGAACCGCCACAACGTTGCGCCGAACCGACATGACCTATGGACTTGTGCTGATCTGGGCGTATGTCGGGATTCTATTCAAGCACCTGTCCGCAAACGGCTTTGCAGGGAGATATACCGCCGTCATCGCGACCGTCATCGCATGTCTGGCCATCTATCTTTCCGCAGAGGGATTTGTCCTTTATCGATCCGCAAAACAGATTCCAAGCGCATAGATTGCCCCGCCATCTTCCCCGCCAAGTCCATCCCGGGCACGCTCGAACCACTTCGATTTATCCCGGCAATGCAACCGGCCCCTCCAGTTTCTGCGCGGCGTCGGCTCGTACCTTGCGTCGCGCGTAAAAGAAAACCACGACCTGTCCGATTCCGGCCAGCGCCCAGGTGACGGGGTAGCAGGCGAAGAGCATGATCATCGTCGGGTGCCACGCAAAGAACGTCCAAAGCCAGACGATCCGCATGAGGCATGCGCCGATCAGGGTGCAAAGCATGGGCAGCACGGAAAACCCCATGCCGCGCGTGATCCCGGGAAAAACGTTCATCACGCCGCAGGTAAAGTACGCGATCATCATCACGTTGATGCGCAGCATGCCAAGTTTGATCACTTCCGGATCGGTTGTGTAGATCGAGAGCAAGGGACGCGCGAAGAGCATCGTCAATCCCCCCATCACCACCCATGTGGCGATGATTAATTCCGTCGTTATTTTTGCGACGGTATCGATCCGGTCGTACTTCTTTGCACCCATATTCTGCCCGGTAAAGGTGATCGCGGCGTTATATAGGGCGTTCATGGTGGTGCCGACGAACCCTTCGATATTTCCCGCGGCAGAACTTGCTGCCACCATGACGGAGCCGAAGGAATTGAGGGCGGACTGAATCAGCACGTTTGATATGGAAAACAGCATGCTCTGAAGCCCAGCGGGCAATCCGATCCGCACGATTTGCTTGAGCTTTTCTCCGTCCATGCGCATCCTGCGAATCTCAAAACGGATCGGCCCGTCGCTCTTGATCAGATAGATCAGGATCAGGATCACCGCGAGATATTGGGAAAGGATCGTTGCCCACGCAAGGCCGCCGACCCCCAGGCGCACGACAATCACAAAGAAAAGGTTGAGCACGACGTTCACGGCGCCCGATATCACCAGATAATACATCGGGTGGCGGCTGTCTCCCACGGCGCGCAGGATGGATGCGCCAAAATTATAGATCATGCCGGCCGGTACGCCCAGAAAGTAGATCTTCATATACAGCGTGGACAGACCGACGATATCTTCGGGGGTTCCCATCATGACGAGCAGCGGTTCACAGAAGATGAGGCCGATTCCCATGACGAAAAGCCCGCTGATCAGGCTTACGAAAATCGAAGTATGTACCGAGCGGCGAACACCTTCCGGCTGATTCGCTCCATAATCCTGCGCCACGATAACGCTCGTGCCCACCGATAAGCCCATAAAGAAATTGACGATCAGGCTGATCAGCGAGCCCGTCGCGCCAACCGCCGCCAACGCGATACTGCCCACGAAGCGCCCGGCGACGACCATGTCGATGGCATTGAACAAGAGCTGCAGGATGTTCATCGCAAAGATGGGCAACGCGAATGTGAGCAGTTTTTGAAAGAGAGGCCCGTTACACATATCGAGGGTATGAACCCGTGAAACCATGAAAAATCCGCTTCCTCGCGCACCAATTTCCCGTAGTTTAGAATTATACCACAGGGAAGGATGCAATGCCACCCGTTCTCCGTAAGGCAGAACGAAAATGACACAATGCGGCGCCGCCCGATCAAATTTGCCGGACGGCGCTTCTTCCAGATGCATCGCTTTCGACCGAGTGGGGCCGATCGATTATTTTTTGAATTCCGCCTCGTCCTTGATCTCGTGGCGCATGCCGTCCAGCGCCTGGCGGCGGCGTTCGTTTTTTTCCTCAAGCGCCTCCTTGGTCTTGGGATCGGAGGTCTTGTCGATGAACTCGTCGGCCAGCTCCATGTTGTGAATGGTCATGTCGATGTTTTTTTGAATGCGATCCACGTTATCGCTGCGATCGTCCGGTTTGGGTTTCATAATCATCCTCCTTCTTTGGCGTTCGGACCTATCTTTCCACGCGCGAAGACGCTTATTCAAGCGAACGCGCAACAAGCTCTTTCAAAGCTTCACCCGTTCCGCTATAATGTCGGAAGGGGGTGTTGACGTGACCAATCGAGAGAGAGTCAGGGCGGCAATTTCGTTTCAAAAACCGGATCGGGCGCCCTATCATGTGAGCTTCACGCAGCAAATGCTGGACAGGATGATCCTGCATACCGGGAATCCGAACTACATGGATAGCCTTGACAACGCCATTGCGGACGCGTACCTCATCAAGCCCGAGACGGAACTCAGGCGCGACTACTTTCAGGACGAGTTCGGCGTAATTTGGAATAAATCGGGCGTCGACAAGGACATCGGCGTGATCGATTCGATCCTCATCCGCGACCCGGACGAGCTGGACAAATATCGCTTTCCTCCGGTGGACGAGGTGTACATCCGGTCGCGCATGCGGGCGCTCATGGAGTCGTGCGGCGATCGCTTTCCCGTTGCGGCGATCGGGTTTTCCCTGTTTGAGCGCGCGTGGACGCTGCGCGGCATGGAAAACCTGCTTTGCGACATGCTGACGGAGCCGGAGTTCGTCCATGCGCTGCTCGAAAAAATCACGCGCAGAAATCTGGAGATCATCGACATCGCGCTCGAATACGACATCGACTGCTTCCACTTCGGCGACGACTGGGGACAGCAGAAAGGGTTGATCATGGGCCCAAACTGCTGGCGCAGCTTCCTCAAGCCCTGCCTTGCGCGAATGTACGGGCGCGTGCGCGCCGCCGGCAAGGCGGTGTCCCAGCACTCCTGCGGCGACATCCGGCTGGTCATGGACGACCTTTGCGAGCTGGGCCTCAACATCTACCAGACCTTCCAGCCCGAAATCTACGGACTGGACTACGCAAAAAAGCTGCGCGGGAAGATCGCCATCTGGGGCGGCATCAGCACGCAGGCCGAGCTGCCCGTAAAATCGCCCGCTGAGATCGCCGAAATCACCCGGCGGCTGCTCGCGGCGTTTCCCGAGGGCGGGCTGATCGCCGCACCGACGCATGCGGTGCCCGGCGACGTACCGCCCGAAAACATACTGGCGATGCTCGAGGTGCTGGACGGTCAGGCGGGTGAAGGGTCGCCGAAGCCGCGCGGCAAGGGGTAATGTGATGAACACCGCTCCGTTCACAGGACTTTTCCTCCCCGGCGACAGCCGCCATCGCCAGGCGCCGTTTCGAACCCGGACCGAAAGGCCGGGGGCGCGAATCCCTTCCTCCGCAGAGAGGAATCTGCATGGGTTGAGCCTTCCGCCAAATTGCGGTATAATCTACATGTTGATACGCCCGCAAGGAGGACACACGATGATCAAGGCGATCCTGTTCGATCTGGATGGAACGCTGTTGCCGATGGACAACGACGAGTTTACCAGGGGATACTTCCGGCTTCTTTGCGCAAAGCTGGCCCCGCACGGCTACGACCCCGGAGCACTTGTGGAAGGCATCTGGGCAGGTACCGCGGCGATGATCCGAAACGACGGAAGCCGCACGAACGAAGAGGCATTTTGGAACAAATTCGCGTCCCTCTTCGGCGAAAAATGCTTCGCGGACAAGCCGATTTTCGAGTTGTTCTACCAAAACGAATTTCAAACTGCGAAGGCCTATTGCCGCTTAGCGCCCGAGTCCGGGGAGATCGTCGCGCTTGCGAAGGCAAAGGGGTACCGGACGGTTCTCGCCACGAACCCCATCTTTCCGGCGATCGCGACGGAGAGCCGCATGCGCTGGGCGGGGCTCGCGCCGGAAGATTTCGAATTCTACACCACCTACGAAAACATGGGCACCTGTAAGCCGAATCCGGCGTATTACCGGGAGATTCTACGGCACATCGGTCTCGAGCCGGAAACGTGTCTGATGGTCGGAAACGACGTCGGCGAGGATATGATCGCCGCAGAAATCGGCATGCCGGTTTATTTGCTGACCGATTGCCTGATCAATCGATCGGGACGCGATCTTTCCGCGTACCCGCACGGAACTTTTGCGGATTTGAAGAAATTCATTGAGACGCTCTGAGCGTTTCTTCGCCTCCTCAGGAATGGAATGCACCGCTCTTTCGACGGCACGCGACATTTCCCCGCGAATGTTTCTTCTTCGGGGCGCGCCAGACGCGCCTGAATGTGGTATATTAAAGGATAGCCGTCGGTCGGGGCACAAAATGGTTCTCACGCCCGAATCGGCCGCCGAAAGGAAATGGATGATGGCAAGATTCGTGTCGAACCTGATGCGCGCGCAGATCGCGCTCCTGAACCCGCTTCTCAAACGCATGGACATCAGCACTCTGCGCAAGCTGCAGGACGCGCTCGGTACGCTCGGGGCAAAGGCGCTGGCGGGGGACGTGACGTATCGGGACGAGCCGACGCTGCCGTTTCAGGCCGCGTGGGCCGAGCCATCCGCGCCTGCTACCGGCAGGGCGATTTTGTACCTGCACGGCGGTTCCTACACGGCGGGCACGCTCGCGTACGCGAAGGGGTTCGGCGGGGTGCTGGCGGACAGGACGGGGTACCGCGTGCTCTGCGTCGGCTACCGCCTCGCGCCGGAGCATCCATACCCCGCCGCGCTGGAGGACGCGCTTTCCGCGTACCGGTACCTGCTCGAAAATCATGCGCCGGAAATGATCACTCTCGCGGGTGAATCGGCGGGCGGAGGCCTCTGCTTCTGTTTGTGCCTCAAGCTCCGGGAACTGGGCCTGCCGCAGCCCGCGCGCGTGGTGGCGCTTTCCCCTTGGACGGATTTGACCATGTCGTCCGAACTCGACGAGGAGGCGGCGCGCGATCCCGTGCTGAGCGCGGAAAAGCTCCGGAGAAGCGCGGCGCTGTACGCGCAGGGACATCTCGGCGAGCCCACCGTATCGCCCCTGTTCGGCGATCTGACCGGCCTTCCCTCCTCCCTCATCATCGCGGGCTCGGATGAAATCCTGCTTCCCGATGCGGTACGTATGGCAGGGCGGCTCGGGGCAAGCGGCTGCGACTGCGAACTGCATGTCGAACCGGACATGTGGCACGTCTACGTGCTCTACGGGATCCCGGAAGCGAAGGATGCGCTCGACCGGATCCGTACATACATCGTGCACGAAAACGAGGTGAATGTCGATGCCAAAGATGGCGAGCCGGGAGATCCCGGCGTGGATGAAGCTTGACAACGCGGCGAAGATCTATCCGCCCGCCCGAACGCGCGGCTGGACGGCAATGTTCCGCCTGTCGATCACACTGACGGAGCCGGTCGACCCCGACGCGCTCGAAAAGGCGCAGCGGACGGCCCTCGAGCGGATTCCGACGTTTGCGTACCGGCTGCGCAGGGGCGTGTTCTGGTATTACTTCGAGCACATGGAGGGCGCGCCGGAACTGCAGAAGGACGTGGGAAACCCGCTGGTGCGCATGGATCTCAACGAAAACGGGCACTTCATGTACCGCGTGCGCTATTACGGGCGCAGGATCGCCGTGGAATTCTTCCACGCGCTCACCGACGGAACCGGCGGAATGAGCTTCCTCCTCACCCTCGCCGCGGAATACCTGCGCGTGAAGTACGGCGCGGACATCCCCGCGGGCGGCCCGATTCTGGATCCGGGGATTGCGCCCCAACAGGAAGAGATGGAGGACAGCTTCCTGAAGCACGCGCGCGACGTAGGCGCGAGCCGCGCGGAGCGCCCGGCCTACCACGCCAGGGGCACGCCCGAGCACACCCACTTTCTCAATATCACGACGGGGATCATGCCGCAGGCCGCGGTGGTTGCCAAGGCGAAGGAGTACGGCGTGAGCGTGACCGCGCTTCTGACGGCGCTCCTCGTCGACAGCCTGCAGGAGATCCAGTTTGCGGACGCGCGCAAGCGAATGCGCCGCCTCCCGGTCAAGGTGCTGGTTCCGGTCAATCTGCGCCGCTTCTACGGCGCGAGGACGCTGCGCAACTTCGCCTCCTACGTCAACGTGGGTGTGAACAGCCAGTACGGAAGGCATTCGTTCGTCGAGATCCTGAACGCCGTCCGGCACACGATGGGCCTTGAGATTTCCGAAAAGACGCTGAACGCGCGCATGTCTGCAAACGTAAACGCGGAAAAGAACCTGCTCGTCCGGGCGATGCCGCTGATCCTGAAGGCGCCCTTCCTGCGGCTGATGTTCGTGCTGCAGGGCGACCGGTACAACTCGACGACCCTCTCGAACCTCGGCGAGGTGACTCTGCCCGAGGCGATGCGCGGATACGTCTCGCGGCTGGACTTCCTCCTGGGCGCTCCGGCGCGAAACCCCGTGACCTGCGCCTGCGTCAGCTACGGCGGCAACGTGTATCTGAACTTTTCCCGGAGAATCCGCGAGCCGATGGTGGAGCGCGCGTTCTTCACCGCCCTGGTCAAAATGGGCGTTCCCGTCAAGGTGGAAAGCAACCGGAGGTGATACGATGTCTTACTGCGTCCGCTGCGGCGTAGAGCTTGCGCCGTCCGAAAGGACCTGTCCCTTGTGCATGACCCCCGTTCTCGACCCGGACGAAGTGCCGGAGGCGGTCGAGAAGCCGTACCCCGACGGATTGGAAACCGTCAACGCGCACATCGATCACCGCTACTTTGCGCAGCTCGCGGTGCTGTTCCTCGCGATCCCCCTCGCGGCGGTCCTCATACTGGACCTTTTGATCTTTCGGCGCGTGACGTGGTCGAGCTACGTGCTCGGCGCGGGCGCATGCGTGTGCCTCTGGGTAATTCTGCCGTTTTTTCTCGACGTCAAAAAGCCCTATCTGTACATCGCCGTCGACATCCTGTCCGCTTCCGCCTATCTCGGGCTCATCGCGTGGCGCGTCAACGGCATGGACTGGTATTCCTTCGTCGCCCTGCCTCTGACGCTTCTCGCGGGCCTCGCGGCGATCCTGTGCGTGTACGTCGCGCGGCGCAGAAGGATGCCGGTCCTTCACAGGGTGGCCAGCATGGTATTGGTCGTAGCCGCAGCGCTCGTGGGCCTCGAGGCGCTGATCGACCTGTTCGCGCTCGGCGCGGTGCGCCTCCAGTGGTCGATCTACACGCTGATCTCGCTCGCGGCGTTCGGCGCGATCTTCCTGGTGATCGAGAAAAACCCGCGCCTGAAGGAGGACATCCGGCGTCGGCTGTACTTCTAATGACGCATAATCCAATGTTCACGGGAAAAGACCCGAAACATGCAAGGCAGCCGCACAATGCTGTGATATGCTGTTAAGGAAAATAAAAAGTTAGGAAATCAAAATGACCTTCCAAGAAATGAATTTGATCGCGCCGCTTCTACAGGCGGTTCAGGAATCCGGATACGAGACCCCGACCCCCATTCAGCAATCGACGATCCCAATCGCCCTCAAGGGCGGCGACATCCTCGGCTGCGCGCAGACCGGAACGGGAAAGACCGCCGCGTTCGCGCTTCCGATCCTCCAGAAAATGGCTCAGGGCGCGCACGGCGCGCGCATCCGCCCGATCCGCACGCTGATCCTGACTCCGACGCGCGAGCTGGCGCAGCAGATTTACGAATGCTTCCTCTCCTTCGGGGCGCGGAAAATCTCGCTGCGCGTGTGCGTCATCTACGGCGGCGTCAGCCAGGTCAATCAGGTCGAGACCCTCCGGCACGGCGCGGACATCCTCGTCGCGACGCCGGGACGCCTGAACGACCTCGTCGGGCAGGGGCTGATCCGACTGAATCAAATCGACACCTTCGTGCTGGACGAGGCGGACCGCATGCTCGATATGGGTTTCATCCGCGACGTCAAGCGGATCATCGCGCTTCTTCCCAAACAGCGGCAGACGATGTTCTTCTCCGCGACGATGCCGGCCGAGGCGGAGGAGCTCGCGATGCAGATCCTGAAAAATCCCGCGACGGTGAAGGTGGACCCAGTCACCCGGCCCGTCGACAGCGTCCGCCAGAGCCTCTACTACGTCGACAAGGCGAACAAGAAGCACCTCCTGGCGCACCTTCTTTCGGAGACCGGCGTCGAAAGCGCGCTCGTGTTCGTGCGGACGCGCCACGGCGCGGACCGGGTGGTGCGCGAGCTCGCGAAGGAGGGCATCCAGTCCCTCGCGATTCACGGCTCGAAGTCGCAGGGCGCGCGCCAGACGGCGCTTACGCGCTTCAAAAGCGGCGAACTCAAGACGCTCGTCGCGACCGACATCGCGGCGCGCGGAATCGACATCACGGGCCTCTCGCACGTCATCAACTACGACCTGCCGGACGAGCCGGAGGCGTACATCCACCGCATCGGGCGCACGGGCCGCGCGGGCATGAGCGGCGACGCGGTCAGCTTCTGCTGCGTGGACGAACTTAAGAACCTGCGCGCCGTCGAGGCGCTGACCGGAAGGCGCATTCCGACGAAGGACAGCCCCTGGCCGATGCTCGTCACCACGCCGACGAAGGATGTGAAGGCGCAGCCCGCGCCCAAAAAGCTGAACATGCGCGGCGAGCCCCTCGAGGAACGACCGCGGCGCGGACACCGCGTGCCCTCCTCCAGGGTCACGAAGCCCCGGTGACGCAAGGATCTCCCAAGTCATGCCGATCGAACTGGCCCCTCCCATAAAAAAACCGGCGCGCGATTCCATGATGAACCGCGCGCCGATTTTTTGGGCGAACGTCTACAGGCTGTCCCCCAGATCCTTTCTGAACTGCTCGGCCAACTTCTCCTGCCAGTCGCCGATGGGCGCGAGCCGACCGAAGAAGAAGCGGAGCGTCGAGGGCTCCTCGACGAACGTCAGGCCGCCCACGAGGTCGCGGTGCTCGTAGAGCCACGCGATGCGGTCGATGGCGTACTCCACCTGCGAGAGCGTGAATACGCGGCGGGGCATGGCGAGGCGCAAAAGCTCCATTTCGGCAAGGGGCTCCGTGCCGTCCGGTTCGCGCTGCTCGGAGATGGTGCCGCGCTCCATGCCACGGATGCCTCCCGCGATATAGACAGCGGCCGCGAGGCAGCCCGCGGGGTACTGCGCCTGCGGGATGTGCGGCAAAAACCGCATCGCGTCCAGATGACAGCCGAGTCCGCCCGGAGGGGTGACAACCGGGACGCCCCGCTTGATGAGCTCGCGGCACATATGCTCGATGAACTGCGGGCCCTGCGCGATGACCGACTCGTCGAGCGTTTCCTCGAGGCCGATGGCGATGGCTTCCATTTCGCGCACGCTCATGCCGCCGTAGGTGAGGAAGCCTTCGAACATCGGCACGAGCTCCTTCATCTTCTCGCACAGCTCCTTCGAACGCATGCAAAGGCCGCCGCCGCGGGCGAAGCCAAGCTTGCGCGCGGAGAAGTAGATGATGTCCATCCGCGCGGCGAGCTTCCGCGTGATCTCGAGCGTCGTCATGTCGCGGCACGCCGCCTCGCGCTTTTTGATGAAATAGAGGTTGTCCTGCCAGAGCGAGGCGTCGAGCACCGTCATGATGCCGAACTCCTCCGCGATGTCCGCGACCGCGAGCGCGTTTTCGAGCGAGAAGGGTTGTCCGCCGATGAGGTTCGTGCCCGCCTCGAGCCGGATGAAGGGGATGTTTCCCACACCCTCCTTCTCGATGAGCGCGCGCAGCCGTTCAAGGTCGAAGTTGCCCTTGAAGGGATGATCGCTCGTGATCTTGAGGCCCTCCTCGATGACCAGCTCCTCCACGCGCCCGCCCATGCGGGTGATGTGCGCCTTGGGCGTGGTGAAGTGGAAGTTCATGGGGACGACATTTCCGGGCCTGACGAACGTCTGCGCCAGAATGTGCTCGCACGCGCGGCCCTGATGCGCAGGGAGGAAGTAGTTGGTCGAAAACACCTCGTTGACCTTTTTCTCGAGGCGCGTGAATGTCGCGCTGCCCGCATAGCTGTCGTCCGCAACCATCATGGCGGCAAGCTGGTTGTCGCTCATGGCGTTCACGCCGCTGTCTGTGAGCATATCCAGAAAGATATCCTGGTTTTTGAGAAGGAACGTGTTGTTTCCGGCCTCGGCGATCGCCGCAAGCCTGCGCTCCACCGGCGGGAGGTTCAGCTTCTGCACGATGCGTACCTTGTGCATTTCCAGGGGGAGTTGTCTGCCGCTCGCGAACGTAATGTGGTCCATGGGTCATCCTCCTTCTGTCATCCGGTCGGCATCCTTTGGCCCGATGCCTCCGCGGGAAGGCATACAAAAACGCCCTCCCTCCGCGAATCAGAGGACGAGCGCCAAATCTCGTGTTACCACCTCAGTTTATCCGCGCCTCACGACGCGAACCTTTTCAAGTACGGCGGAAAATCCCGCGATACTTTATCCCGATAACGGGCGAACCCGTTCCAGTCTACTGGGCCGAAGGCCGTTCGGTGGACTGCTCTCGCGTGTATTCCCGGCGCGCGCCTGCCGCCTCGCACCAACCGACGGCTCTCTGAAAGGGCAAAAACCGGTACTTCTTCGCTGTCACAGCATTCATATGATCTTTTTTGAAAGTATACACGACGCTTGGCTACGTGTCAATCCCCATTTCTTGCGTTGCCCCGCTTTCCCTTGCTTTTTTCGAGCCTGGGTGCTATCATGAGTAAAATTGGCGTTCTTCGGGAGATGAAAACATGTCGATCTCCGTGCGTGGAATCTCAAAGAGCTTTGACAAAAAGCCGGTTTTGACGGACGTCAGCCTCGACATCGGGCGGGGCGAGATCGTCTGCCTCCTCGGCCCTTCCGGCGCAGGGAAGACCACGCTGATCCGCCTCCTCCTCGGCGCGATCCGGGCAGACGGCGGGGAAATTTTGATCGACGATGTCCGAGTGCCGTCGATGAAGCTGTTCAAAAGGATCGGCTTCATGCCCCAGAACGACGCCCTGTATGGCGACCTGTCCGGACTCGACAACCTCTCCTTCTTCGGCGGATTGTACGGGCTGAAGGACGCGAAAAGGCGGGCTGTGGAGTTGCTCGCGCTGCTCGATCTGGCAAGCGATGGGGAGAAGCTCGTCTCCAACTACTCAGGCGGCATGAAAAAGCGGCTCTCCCTCGCGGTCGCGCTGCTGCACCGCCCGAGTTGTTTGCTTTTGGACGAGCCCACGGTTGGGATCGATCCGATCCTGCGCAAGTCAATCTGGGATCAGTTCTACAAGCTCCGCGACTGGGGTGCGAGCATCGTCATCTCGACGCACGTGATGGACGAGGCGGCGAAGTGCGACCGCACGGCGCTGATCTACGACGGACGGCTCATTTACGACGATACGACCGCCAACCTCCTTGCACAAACCGAGGACGGAAACATCGAGAGCCTGTTCTTTGCGGCAAAGGGGATGCGGGCATGACGAGCATCGCGATTCGGATCATCCGGCAGGTACTCAACGACAAGCGCTCGCTCGCGCTGATCGTCGTCGCGCCCGTGTTCCTCCTGACGCTTCTCTATCTCCTTCTCGGAAAGAGCGCCTACGCGCCCGTGGTGGCGACAGACGGGCTGCCGGGCATGATGGCGGGCGTACTGAAGGAGCAGGCCGGAATCGAGGTCGTCGAAAAGGAAAGCTCCGAAAGCGCCGAGGACTATATCAAGGGCGGCCGCGCCGACGCGTTGGTTTCGCGGGACGCGGAGGGCATCCACGTCCTGATGCTGGAGCCGGACGCCGTCAAGGTGAAGGCGGTGACGAATGCCCTGAAGGCCGCGGCGGCGCAATTCAACCCCATCGGGAGCGTGAACGTCGGTTTCGTGTACGGCGACCCCAACGAGAGCACGTTCGACAGCATCGGCTACCTGCTCACGGGCATCCTGTCATTTTTCATGATCTTCATCTTCTCCGGCATTTCCTTTGTGCGGGAGCGGACGCAGGGCACGGTCGAGCGCCTGATGGCAACGCCCGTCCGAACCGCCTCCGTCGTCCTCGGCTACATCGGTGGCTTCGGCGTCTTCGCGATGATCCAGAGCGCGCTCCTCATCGTATTCGCAAAGTTCGTGTTCGGCATGCCCTTCGAGGGAGACTGGTGGCTCGCGGGGCTCGTCATGCTGCTCATCGCCTTTTCGGCGGTTTTGCTCGGGATCCTCGTGTCGGCGGTTTCAAGGACCGAGTTTCAGGTGATGCAGTTCATCCCCATCGTGATGGTGCCGCAGTTCTTCTTCACCGGGCTTATCCCCGTCGACTCCCTCCCCTACCACCTCTCGCTCCTCTCCCGGATCATGCCGCTCTACTACGGGAGCGTGGCGCTCCGGGGCATCATGGTCTATGGCCAAGGCCTCGCGGGCGTCGCGCCTCAAATTCTCGCGCTGTGCACATTTGTCGCCGTGCTGTTCGTCTCGAACATTCTGGCCGTCAAAAAATACCGCGCGGTGTGAAAAGAAAGGGAGGAAGCGCATGAACAACAGGGAAACGCTCGAGCGGCTGTCGAGGGATGAACTGATCAGCCTCATAGAGCTTCAGGCGAAGAACTGGCTCGCGCTCGATGGCGTGTGGTTTCAGTCCGTCGAACGGAAATTCGGCATGGACGAGGCCATGCTGCACGACGAGGAGGCTTGGCGGCGCTATACCGTCATCGAGGCAAGGCGCATCCAGGAATTCCTCGGCCTCCCCGCGCGTCCCGGTCTGGACGGTCTCGCGCGAGCGCTGGCGCTTCGCGCCTATGCCAGCATCAACGACTACGAAATCGTCCTGACGGAAAATGCCCTCGTGCTGCGCAACGTGGACTGCCGCGTCCAGACGGCGCGCAGGCGCAAGGGGATGCCTTTTCACCCCTGCAAGTCCGTGGGGCTCGTCGAGTACGCCGGGTTCGCGAAGACCATCGACGAGAGGATCATCTGCCGCTGTCTGAGCTGCCATCCGGACGTGACGGACGAATCCGCCGCGTGCGCGTGGGAATTCAGCCTCGATCAATGAGCTCCGCGTGCCGAGCGATAACCTCGAAGCTCCTTTGAAGCGCGGCGCGCTCGTCCGCCGTGAGCGCGAGTTCTGGCAGGGGCTTCGCACCGCCCTTCCCCACCGCGCACGGAATCCCGGCGTAGACGCCCCGCCCGCCGTACTCGCCGCCCAGCATCACCGAGCAAGCCATCTCCGCCCCCTCGTCCCTGAGGATCGCGCGGATGAGCCGCGCAGCCGCGGCCCCGATCCCGAACTCCGTGCAGCCCTTGCGCGTGGCTACCTTCCAACCCGCCTCCACCGTCTCCCGGCAGACGGGCGCGAGGGCCTCGACCGCCGCTGCGCCCAGAGGTTTCTCATCCACCGTCACCGTGCTCAGCGCGGGCACCTGGCTGTCGCCGTGCTCGCCGAGGCAGTAGCCCCCGACGCGCCGGACGTCAGCGCCCAGCGCCCGTGCGATCCGCGTCCGGAAGCGCACGGAATCGAAGCCCGTCCCCGTGCCGATCACGCGCAAACCCGTCTTCGCAGCGAGGTACTGCGCGATGACGTCGCAGGGATTCGTGATCGAGACGACGATCCCGGAAAACCCGCACGCGCAGAGCCCGTCCGCCACCTCCCTCGCCACATCGAGCGCGTGCGGCAGCTCGAGCAGCCTGTCGGAGCTCTCGTATCCGTTTTTGCATGCCGCCATCACGGCGACGTCCGCGTCCGCGACATCGCCGTATCCGCCCGCGCAGACGCGCGCGGGCGCGCCAGCGTCTGAAACGTCGGTCGCCTGCGCCCACGCCTTCTCCCGGTCTGCGTCCAGAAGCACGATCTCCCCCGCGAGCCCTTGCCGCGCGCATTCCAGCGCCACGTGGCTGCCCACGTGCCCCGCGCCGATGACCGCGATTTTCTCCATGTCACCCTCCGCACATAAGGATGCCGCCGTATCGCTACGGCGGCGCGTTTATCATGGGACCCGGTTATTCGCTCATGCTGTTGTTGAGCTGAACCGCCTCGTCGATCCACTGATAGTAGATTCCGCTCTCGACCACTTCCGCAACGATCCCGTTCACGGCATCGAGAAGCGCCGTCTCGCCCTTCACGACCGCGATGGCCGTGCCCAGCGCCTCGTATTCGAACGGCGTCTCGCAGATCATGAGGTCGGGATAGTTCGCGATGTACTGATTCGCCACGACGGAGGCCAGCGCCACGCCCTCGACCTTGCCGGACATGAGCATCATGACGGCGTCGGGGATCTTCGCGATGGGCTCGAACGTCGCGTCGGGCAGCTGCTCGGTCACGAGCTCCTGCTGGAGCGTGCCGTTCTGGGCAGCGACCTTCTTGCCCGCGAAGTCGGCGAGCGTCTTGTAGGTCTCGGCGTCCTCCGCGCGGATGAGGATGATCTGGTTGCCGTCGTTGTAGTAGATGTCAGAGAAGTCCATGACTTCCTTGCGCTCGTCCTTGGGCACCATGCCGGCGATGGCGAGGTCGACCTTGCCGGTGGAGACGGCTGCGAGCACGGTGTCAAAGTCCATGGACTGAATCTCAAGCTCCACGCCCAGCTGATCCGCGATGTACTGCGCAAGCGCCATGTCGGCGCCCACGGGATTACCTTCGGTGTCGAGGAACTCGTAGGGCGCGTAGTCCGGGGAGGTCGCGACGACGAGCTTGCCGTCCGCCATGATCTTTTCGAGGCGGCCTGTGCCTTCTGCCATCGCGGAGGCGGCAACCAGCATGACGAGCGCCACGCAAAGGGAAATCAACTTCTTCACAGGGAATCCTCCTTGCATTTTTATGAGAGTCATTGTATACTCGCCGGCCTGAAATGTCAATACGCGCCGGAAAAATGTGCATATTTATAACATCGTGCGCTACCTGAGGACCTTGCGCAAAAACTCCCGGGTCCTTGGGTGCTGCGGATCGGAGAACAGCTTTTCGGGCGCGTTCTGCTCGGCGATCCTTCCCTCGTCCATGAACAGCACCCGACTCGAGATCTCGCGCGCGAAGCCCATCTCGTGGGTGACGATGATGGTGGTCATGCCGTTCTCGACGAGGTCGCGGATGACGTTCAGTACCTCGCCCACCATCTCCGGGTCGAGCGCGCTCGTCGGCTCGTCAAAGAGCATGACCTCGGGCTCCATAGCGAGCGCGCGCACGATGGCGAGGCGCTGCTTCTGTCCGCCGGAAAGCCTCTTGGGATGCTCGTCAATCTTGTCGAGAAGGCCCACGCGCTTGAGGAGGTCGCGCGCGATCCCCTCCATCTCCGCCTTGGTGCGCACGCCTGCAAGCACCGGCGCGAGTGTGATATTCTCCTTCACCGTCAGGTGCGGGAAGATATTGAAGTGCTGGAACACCATGCCCATCTTCCGGCGGTGAAGGTCGACGTTGACGCCCTTCTTCGTGAGATCGACCCCGTGGAAAAGCACCTGTCCGCCCGTCGGCTTCTCAAGCAAATTCAGGCAGCGCAGGAAGGTCGATTTTCCCGAACCGGAGGGTCCGATGATCGAGACGATCTCGCCCTTCCCGATCTCCTCGGTGATGCCCCTGAGCACCTCGAGCGCCCCGAAGTTCTTTTTCAGATCGCGCACCTCAATCACTTGCCTTCAACCTCCTTTCAAACACCGCGATGGCCTTGGAAAGCGTAAACGTGAGGATGAAATAGATGATGCCCACAACGATCAGCGGCTCCAGCACCAGGTACATCGCGCCCTTGATGGTATTGTAGGAGGTCATGAGATCGCCAATGAAGAAGGTCGAGGCGAGGGACGTCTCCTTGATGACCGTGACAAACTCGTTGCACAGCGCGGGCAGTATGTTCTTGATCGCCTGCGGAAAGACGACGCGCGCCATGGTCTGGCGGGATGTCATGCCGAGGGAGCGCGCGGCCTCCGTCTGGCCGTAGTCCACAGCCTGGATGCCCGCGCGGATGATCTCGCTGACGTAGCCCGCGGAGTTCATCACCAGCGCCACGCAGATGCACGTGAAGTTCGAAAGCTCGAGGATCGGCAGCATCTCGGGCAAGAGGAACGCGAAGAAGTAGAGCTGCAGAAGAAGCGGCGTTCCCCGGATGATCTCGACGTAGGCGGTCGCGACGAGCGAAACGGGCTTGAACCGCGAGCGCCGCATCAGCGCGATCAGCGATCCGAGCAGCACGCCGAAGGACACTGTAATGAGCGAGAGAAGCAGCGTATATCCGAGTCCCGACAGGAACAGGTGCGGATAGCGCGTCAAAACCTTCTCGATATTGGGAATCAAACGTTCAAACAAGGGCAATCCCTCCTACAGCCTCTAGCTTGAGAACGGCGTCCAGCACCATTTCCGCCGTCACCGGATAGGGCAGATGCGCCATGTCCGGTTGATGCGGCACCTCGGCGATCGCGCGGTGCAGATCGGGATCGTCCGCGCGCATCCCCATGTCCCGGAGGCACACGGGAACGCCCAGCGAGACGAGGAAGCGGCGAACCTCCTCCATCCGCTTCAGATCGCCGTCCATCCCGAGCTGGACGAGCACGGCCCACGCGACCACATCCCCGTGCAGGCAGAGCCGGACGGCGGGGAGGTTCTCCATCGCGTAAAAGAGCGAGTGCGCGACCGCGCCGTTGTACATTTCCTGCACCGTGAGTGAAACGATCCCGGTGCTGATGATCGCGCACGAGACCGCCGTCCGCAGCGCCTGCGTGTCAGCCCCCCGCGCGCAGTCCGCGAGCGCCGACCGCCCCACCGCCAGAAGCGGCTCGTAGCAGGTGCGTCCGACGGCGATCCCCAGTCCGTCCTCATAGCCCAGCTCGTCCCCGCGCGCGGCGAACGCGCTCTCAAAGTGCTTCGCGGCGGCATCGCCCATGCCCGCGCGCAGGTATATGTCCGGCGCGGCCGCGATGATGCCCGTGTGGATGAACGCGCAGACGGGCGGCGCGTCCAACTGCAGAAAACGGTCGAACGCCCCGTCCGCATGGTACATGACGGACAGTTTCGTCACCGCCGCGCACGTCGCCGCGATGGTCGGGAATGTCAGAACGGGCAGGCCCGCGAAGGATCCGCACGCCTTCGCGGCGTCGAGAGCCTTCCCGCCGCCCATGCCTGCGACATACTCCGCGCCGAGCGCCACGGCCTCGTCCGCGAGCGCGCGCGCCTCCCCGAACGAGCAGACGCCCCGGAACACGTGGACGCCCGCGACGCCGATCCCGGCTTTCTCAAGCGCCGCGCGCCCGGCCCCGAGCGCCCGCGCGCCTCCGATCAGAAACACGCGCCCACCCGCCGGCACGACCGTCTTCACTGCGTCGTACGCGTCCGGCCCGATGAAGTACCGGGGCAAAAAAACGCCCTTCAAATCACACCTCCGACAGCCTGTGAAGCCGTGCGAGCGCCTCGTCGAGCGTCGCTTCCTCGCGCGCGAAGTGGAGCCTGATGAGGTGATTGACCCTCTCGCGGAAGAAGCTCGATCCCGGCACGGCTGCCACGCCCACGGTCTTGATCATCCACTCGCAGAACTGGTAGTCCGTAAAGCCCGCGAACCGCTTCTCGGCGAGAAAATCGGAAATGTCGACCATCACGAAGTACGAACCCTGCGGCACGGTGTGCTTAAGGCCCATGGCGTCGAGTCCGTCCAGAAAATGGGCGCGCTTTTTCGTGTAGAGCGCCTTGAGCCCGGCGTAATACTCCGGCCCCATCCGAAGCCCCGCGACCGCCGCGGCCTGAAGCGGAGACGCGGCGCCGACGGTCAGAAAATCGTGCACCTTCTTCGCCGCCTCGATGACCGCCTCCGGCCCGATGAGGTACCCGAGCCGCCAGCCGGTGATGGAGTAGGTCTTCGAGAGCGAGCTGCAGGTGATCACCCGATCCGCGAGCCCGGGCAGGGATGCCGCGCACACGTGCTCCCAGGGGTCGAACACGATGTGCTCGTACACCTCGTCGGTGATCACGAACGCGTCATACTTTGTCGCAAGCGCCCCGATGAACGTGAGCTCCTCGCGCGTGAACACCTTGCCGCAGGGGTTCGAGGGATTGCAGATGATGATCGCCTTCGCGCCCTGCTGGAACGCGCCCTCGAGCGCCGCGCGGTCGAAATCAAACGCCGGGGGAACGAGCGGCACGAAGATCGGCTCCGCGCCGGAGAGGATGGCGTCCGCGCCGTAGTTCTCATAGAAGGGCGAAAACACGACCACCTTGTCGCCGGGATTGCATACCGTCATCATGGCGCACATCATGGCCTCGGTGCCGCCGCAGGTCACGACGATTTCCGTGTCGGGGTCGATCTCCCGGCCGATCGCGGCGGACTGCTTCTTCGCCAGCGCCTCCCGAAAATCCGGCGCGCCGAAGGTGACGGAATACTGGTGCGGCCCCTCGTCCGCGACGGCGCGCAGCGCGTCCGTCAGGGGCTTGGGCGGCGCGAAGTCCGGAAAGCCCTGCGAAAGATTGATCGCGTCGCAGGCGTCGCTGATGCGCGTCATGCGGCGGATGACGGAATCTGTAAAGGTCATGACCCGGCGGCTGAGCTGAGGCATATGTCTCCCCCTGTTCATCGAACGCATAAATGAAAGAATATAAAAAAGTATACCATACCGTCGCCGAAATTGTACAGCATGAATATACACCTTTTGCGAATTATATGTAATAAATTTCAACCGTTTCCTGTGGTTGACGAAACGGATTCCGGGTGATAAAATACCGGAAACAGGCTTTGACGGAGACGAAACCGCGAGGCGGCGCTCAGAGAGGGATGCGCATGGTGCGAGCATCCCGCGCGCGCGGCGGCATGACCACTCCCGAGCCGCCCGCGAAACAAGCGGGACGGGCGCTCCCGTTAGCGGGCGTGAGAGAGCGGCGGCCCGGCGGGGCCGCAAGCAGGGTGGAACCGTGGAGAGCATCTTCACCCCTGATATCATCGGGGGTGAAGTTTTCTTTACCCCGAACGCGAAAGGGGACCAATCATGGAAGCGGAGAATCAGTTCACATTCGAGGACGAGCGGCATCGCAAAACCTACTGGCACACATGCTCCCACATCCTGGCGCAGGCCATGAAGCGGCTTCATCCCGGCGTCAAGCTGGCGATCGGCCCGGCCATCGAGAGCGGGTTCTACTACGACTTCGACGCCCCGGAGCCCTTCACGGGGGATGAGCTCGCGCAGCTCGAGGCGGAGATGCGCAAAATCTGCAAGGAAAAATTAAAGATCGAGCGCTTTGAGCTTCCGCGCGCGGAGGCGAGGCAGCTCATGGAAGAAAGGGGCGAGTCCTACAAGCTCGAGCTCATCGATGACCTCCCCACAGAAGCCGTCATTTCGTTCTATCGGCAGGGCGAGTTTGTCGACCTGTGCGCCGGCCCGCATCTCGACTCCACCGGGCGCGTCAAGGGAAACGGAATCAAGCTTACTTCGACCGCGGGCGCGTACTGGCGCGGCGATTCCAGCCGCAAGATGCTCCAGCGCGTCTACGGCATCGCCTTCCCGAAGAAGGAGGAGCTGGACGCGTGGCAGGCCGCGCGCGAGGAGGCGCTCAAGCGCGACCACAACAAACTGGGCCGCGAGCTCGAATACTTCACGACGGTAAACGCGATCGGCCAGGGTCTGCCGGTGCTTCTGCCCAAGGGCGCGCGGGTCGTGCAGCTCCTGCAGCGCTGGGTGGAGGACACCGAGGAGAGGCGCGGCTACCAGCTCACGAAGACGCCCCTCATGGCCAAGCGCGACCTCTATCGCATCTCGGGCCACTGGGACCACTACCGCGACGGCATGTTTCTCATCGGCGACCCGGATGACGAGAAAGCCGAGTGCTTCGCGCTCCGGCCCATGACCTGCCCCTTCCAGTATCAGGTGTTTCTGAACCGCAAGCGCTCCTACCGCGACCTGCCGATGCGGCTCGGGGAGACCTCGACGCTCTTTCGCAACGAGGACAGCGGGGAGATGCACGGCCTGATCCGCGTGCGTCAGTTTACGATTTCGGAGGGCCACCTGATCCTCCGTCCAGATCAGCTGGAGGAGGAGTTCAAGGGCTGCCTGCGGCTCGCGAACGAAATGCTCGAGACGTTGGGCCTCAAGGAGGACTGCTCCTACCGCTTCTCCCAGTGGGACCCCGCCAACAAGGCGAAGTACGAGGGCACCGCCGCGCAGTGGGACATGGCGCAGTCCGTCATGGGTGACATCCTCGATCACCTGGGCGTCAAGTATGAAATCGGCATCGACGAGGCGGCGTTCTACGGACCCAAGCTCGACATCCAGATTCGCAACGTGTTCGGCAAGGAGGACACGCTCATCACCATCCAGATCGACATGCTGCTCGCCGAAAAATTCGGCATGGAGTATGTGGACGCCGACGGCGCGACAAAGGTTCCCTACATCATCCACCGCACCTCCGTCGGCTGCTACGAGCGCACGCTCGCGCTTTTGATCGAGAAGTACGCGGGCGCGTTGCCCACCTGGATGGCCCCCGAGCAGGCGCGCATTCTGCCGATCACCGACCGCGTCTCGGAATACACCGCCGGACTGCGTGCGCGGCTCACGGACATGGGCTTCCGCGTCGCGGAGGACAGCCGGAACGAAAAGATCGGCAAGAAGATCCGCGACGCCCAGATGGAGAAGATTCCCT
Organism: Bacillota bacterium; assembly: GCA_023444095.1. GTDB lineage: Bacteria > Bacillota > Clostridia > Christensenellales > Aristaeellaceae > RUG11247. The sequence continues at coordinate 5,277 of JAEZRP010000002.1, read as the reverse complement.
ACATGCTCGTCGTGGGCGATCAGGAGGCGGAAAACGGGCAGGTCGCCGTGCGGCACCGCGCGGAGGGCGATCTCGGCGTGATGACGGTCGAAGAGTTCGAACGCTACCTCAAGGACGTGGTCGATTCCAAGGCGAAAAAGTGAGCGCAACGATTGCCCCCGGCACAGCCGGGGGCTTTCCATAGACCGGAATCGACGCACGCCCCGAACTCCTCCGTCGTCGTCCAGTGCATGCGGCAGTGCCGCGCGCAGCGACGCCGACCGCCACCCGCGCGTCCGGCATTCGTCAAAATGCGGCAACATGCGTGCGAATGGCTGCGTGTACGCACATCGCCGGTTTCTCAAAAGTACATGTGCGATTGTCGAAGCACGTCGCAATGACGCCCGATGACCGTGCAGCGCAACTCGAGATGATGGATATGCGCGGGCGGAATCCCTGTCGCTATCCCGATTTCGCGCAAGGGCGCCGCGCGCCGGGATCGTTCGGCGCCGCTTCCGCTCCACACTCCGGGCGCAATCTCTTTCGCAGGGGACGCCTCGTCAAGGGGCGCTTCCCGCCGCACCGCTTCACAGCTCACCATGACTTTTCCCATGCGCACGCACAGAAAAAAGCCCCCATCCTTTCGGACGGGGACTCTTTTTGTCTTAGTAGCGGTTGCTCCTCTGGCTCTCGAAGCACGCGCGGCAGTACACCGGGCGATCTCCGCGGGGCTGGAAGGGAACCTGAGTGGGCTGGCCACAGCCGTCGCAGATCACGTCGTACATCTGACGATCGCCACCGCGGGAGCCGCCATTGGACTGGCGACGATTCGCACGGCAGGACGGGCAGCGGCCCGGCTCGTTCTGGAAGCCCTTGTCGGCGTAGAACTGCTGCTCGGACGCGGTGAACACGAACTCTGCGCCGCACTCGCGGCAAACAATGGTCTTGTCTTCGAACATGGAAAAAAACCCTCCTAATTGTATGTGCCCATTCGATGCCTGTCTTGATTGCCGAGTCCTGCGGGCCTTATCTACCGCACCGGTAGGGACACCAACGGAGGAATACGGTTTCGAAGATCGTTACGATCGGGGCTGGGCCCATTATACCATAACGCGCGCGCAATGTACAGCCTTTTTCCAAGTTTTTTTGATCGGACTGAGCTAATCTTCCGACTCCGGAAGCCGATCGAGCAGCGCGAGCTGATCGACGTCGCGGTCCCCGGGGTTTTTCTCGCTGCGCGGACGCCTGCGGGACGACCGCCGATCGCCGCGCGGCTTCTCGGCCTTGGGCTGGGGGACGGGCTCCGGCGGCTGCTCCTCGGAAAGCTTCTCGAGGAACTGGTCGGTCGACAGGTGCTTCGACGCCTTCTGGTGCGGATACCGCTTGCGCTTCTCCTCCTGCGGGGGCTGCTCGGCGCTCTCCGGCGCGCGCCGGGGCCGCCGGTCGGGCCGGGCCAGCTCGCGCACAGCGGCGACATCGTCGGGGCCCATGCGGCGCACGTCCTCGACGGAATACTCGCGGTTGTCGAATGTGTCGTCGGCTGTGTGGATGCGCACCTTGACCCGCTCGCGGATGGGGCTGATCTCCGTGACCACGCCCGCGCCGTCCGGGGTCATGATGTCCTTCCCCACCTTCGGGAGACGCTTCAGCGTCTGCTCGTAATAGTCCTGCTCGTACTTCAGGCAGCACATGAGCCGCCCGCACTGGCCGGAGATCTTGGTCGGATTGAGGGACAGATTCTGTTCCTTCGCCATCTTGATGGAAACCGGCTGGAAGTCGCCCAGGAACGAGCCGCAGCAGATGTTGCGCCCGCAGGCGCCGAGTCCGCCGAGCATCTTCGCTTCGTCCCTGACGCCGATCTGCCGAAGCTCAATGCGCATCTTGAATACGCTCGCAAGATCCTTCACGAGCTCGCGGAAGTCCACGCGCCCGTTGGCCGTAAAATAGAAAATGATCTTGCTGTTGTCGAATGTGTATTCCACGCTCACAAGCTTCATATCGAGCTTGTGCCTCTGAATCTTCTCCTGACAGACGGTGTACGCCTCGCGTTCGCGCTGGGCGTTGTACTCCGCGCGGCGCTCGTCCTCCTCGGTCGCGATCCTGAGAACCTTCTTGAGCGGCGCGACGATCTGCTCGTCCGCGACCTCGCGAGAACCCGTCACGACCTCGCCGAACTCGATGCCCCGCGCCGTCTCAACAACAACATTGTTGCCCGGGCGCGGCCACACGTCGCACGGGTCGAAATAATATACCTTGCCCGCCTTCTTGAAGCGGACACCGATTACGGTTGCCATATGATATCCTCCATTTATGATACAATCGACAGGTAAACCCGCTCGAGCGCGGATTGGAAGCTCACGTTGCTCGCGAGCATGCGGCGCATATCCATAACGCCGATGAGCAGCCGCCTTCCGTCGAGCGAGATTCCCGCGATATCCGTATAGGGCCTAGCCCCGTTTTCGGTCGCCATGCGGTCGCGCGCGACGACCTCCATGATCTCCATTGCGTCCTGTGCCGATTCCTTCGCGTCCGAAAGCTGCGACGCCGCGCGCGCCACGCTCGAAAGCGTATTCAGCGCCTTCAGCGAACCGAGCACCTTCTCCCGGAGCGCGAGATAATTCTGGTTTTCGTTGATGTCAAGCGCGCGGCCCACCGCACCCTGCGCGAGCCCGGCAAGCAGGCGCGCGCGCGCGCCTTCGATGCCCCAGCCGCCCAGCGCCTCAGCGCACGCCTCCACGGTCAGAGGCGAGAAGCGCAGCCTGCGCGCGCGGGATTTGATCGTCGGGAGAATCGCCCCGGGGAGGTCGGTGACCAGAAAAAACACCGCGCCTCCCGCCGGCTCCTCGAGCGTCTTTAAAAGCGCATTCTGCGCGGCGGTCGTCATCTTGTCCGCCTGCTCGATGATCGCGATATGCCGCCCGCCTTCGAAGGGGCGGAGCGAAAGCTGTTCGCGCAGCGCGCGGATCTCGTCCACGCCGATGGAGCGGGCCTCGGTCGAGATCACGTGAACGTCCGGGTGGTTGCCGCTCAGGAAGCGCTTGCATTCGGGGCAGCTTCCACACGGCGCGTCGGGATCGCGGCAGAGGAGCGCCTGCGCGAGATGCCTGGTCAGCGTGCGCTTGCCCGTGCCCCTCGGCCCGGTCAGCAGGAGCGCATGCGGAATGCGCCCGGCCTTCACCGAACGCATCAGCATCTCTATCTGGGCGCCGTTCGCGCCGTAAACCGAAAGCTTCAAGCTGTTATTCCGGCCTCATCTAGATCTTGGTAAATTGCTCCACATTCAGAACGAAGATCGTCGCGCCGCCGACCATGACCTCGATGGGATATGGGGCATAGACGCCCGTCGAACCCGACATGGGCGAGGGCGAGGTCGCGATCTGCTTGCGGCTTTTGCATACCTTTTCGATAACCGCCATCGCGCCCGCGAACTTGGTATCGTCCACGCCGACCAAGAGCGTCGTGTTGCCCGAGCGGAGGAAGCCGCCCGTGGTCGCGAGCTTGGTCACGCCGTATCCTTCGTTCATGAGATTGCTTATGAGGCGCGAGGCATCCTCGTCCTGGACGATCGCGATAATGAGCTTCATACGCATACCTCCTAATTTCTCTTATGTTTTCATTATACACATTTTTTATCCTCTTAGCAAGCATTGAATGCAAAACCTGCACTCCGGCGCGTTGGCCGAATGGCAGATTCGATGCTCCGGGGCTTGGGCCCCGGAGCATCGGCGGATCATGTATGAATTTCCCCCCACGGCTTGGTATGCTTTCGAGATCCTTCCTGAAGCGGGGCGCGGGGAAAGAGCCCCGTCGTCTTTTCCCTGCCGGCTTACAGCAGGATGCAGATCATGCCGCCCGAGCCCTGGTTGATGATCTTGGAAAGGGCGGACTGGATGTTCTGGCGAACGTCGTCGGGCATGCGCATGAGCTTGGTGGAGAGCCCTTCGCGCACGAGGTCGTTGAGGGACTTTCCGAAGATCTGGGTCTCCCAGATGCCGGAGGAATCGGCCTCGTAGCCGGAGAGCAGGTACTTCACGAGCTCCTCCGACTGCTTCTCGGTGCCGACCACGGGACTGACCTCGGTCTGGATGTCGACCTTGATCATGTGGAGCGACGGCGCGCTCGCCTTGAGCCGGACGCCGAAGCGCGAACCCTGCTTGACGAGCTCCGGCTGCTCGAGGCTGAGCTCCGCCATGGACGGCGCGACGAGTCCGTAGCCCGTGGCGCGCACGCTTTTGAGCGCGTCGGCAACCCGGTCGTACTCGCGCTTGGCCGAAACCAAATCGCCCATCAGAGAGAAGAGATGCTCCTCGTCGGAGATCTCCGCGCCGCAGGTCTCGCCGAGGATCTTCAGGAAGAGTCCATCCTTCATCGTAAGCCTGTATTCGATCGCGCCTTCGCTCAGACGGATCTCGCTCGGGGCCGCGTCCTCGACGTACTCGAGGCCCTCGAGAGCCGCGCGCAGGCGCTCGTGGTCGCGCACTTTCCCCATCTTCGCGGCGGACGCCTTCACAGCTTCCATGACTGCTCCGCCGAGCCAATGCTCGTCGGAAAGTCCCGTCAGCCACGCGGGGGCGTTCACGCGAACCTCGGTCAGGGGGAACTCGAAGAGCACCGATTCCATGAGCACGTTCAGGTCGCCGATCCCCATGTTGAGCACGTCCAGCGCGAGGACGGGCACGCCGTAGCGCTCCGCGAGCGAATCGCGCAGAAGCCGCGTCTCCTCGGCGCTCGGGTTTCTGCTGTTGAGGACCACCGTGAAGGGCTTACCGAGCGCCTTGAGCTCGGAAATCACGCGCTCCTCGGCGTCCTGATAGGCGCTTCTCGGGATCTCGGTCACGCTCCCGTCGGTCGTCACGACGATGCCGATGGTCGAGTGCTCGCGGATCACCTTGCGGGTGCCGAGCTCCGCCGCCTGCTCGAAGGGAATGTCATGGTCGAACCACGGCGTGCGCACCATGCGCGAGCCGTCGTCGTCCTGAAGGCCCAGCACGCCCGCAATCAGATAACCGACGCAGTCGACCAGCCTTACGCGGAACACCGCCTCGTCGCGCAGCTTCAGTTCGACCGCCTCGTCGGGCACGAATTTCGGCTGAGTGGTCATGATGGTGCGGCCCGCGCCGCTCTGTGGAAGCTCATCCCGGGTTCGGTCCCTGCGATGCTCGCCTTCGAGGTTCGGAAGCACCAGCAGTTCCATGAACCGCTTGATGAACGTCGATTTGCCGGTTCTGACGGGGCCGACGACGCCCACATAAATGTCGCCCTCGCATCTCCCGGCGATATCCCTGTACAACGACCATT
>JAEZRP010000047.1 GCA_023444095.1 Bacillota bacterium | reverse complement strand
TCGCCCAGCTGCTTTCGAAATGCCGACTGTTCCGGTGTGATCTTCTGTTTTCCCATGCTTGTTATCCTCCACGCTGTTTTATTCTACCACAGCCTCGAGGTTTACACATAATTCGGGACGGTCTCCGCAACGCCCGAGGAAACCTCCCTGATCAAAAATCAAGCGGCATTATCCTGCGTTCGTTTTCCAAGTGAGAGGAAAGCGATCTATCTTGAAATGATGTCGCGAATGCCCAAAATCAAGCAAGAAATGCATGTGATTCCAGGTGTGTTTGAAACGTTGGAGTTCTTGAAGCAAAAATATCGCCTAGCGATCGTTTCCAATCATCATGTGTGGCTCGCAGACCGTTTGAGAGAATTGCAGTTATATGAATACTTTGAGCCCGTGATCATTTCAGAAGCAGTCGGAATCGAAAAGCCGGATGTGCGCATTATGGAGATCGCATGCAAGGAACTTGATTTGTCTCCGGCAAGCTGTCTTTATGTGGGCGATCATCCCCTGGATGTTCTGTGCTCAAAAAGGGCCGGGATGGATTGCGCATGGATTGTCGGAGATTGGAATTCGGCGCATGGGACATGCCCGTATCGGGCGGATTACCACATCAAAAATGTGACGGAACTCATAGACATCCTATCGCGTCAGGGCGTATATTGAACCTTCCCTCTTTGAAAATGTGATGGGAATAAAGTGAGGGTCAGGGCGTCGATGCAGTGGCCGTTCCATACATAACACGGCGATGCTCTTGGGCGTCGCCGTTTTTCGCGCACCGTAAAAGTGATCGAATCATAGAATGTGGATGGATCAATCAGCCACGGAGCGTGATTTTATGCACGTTAACGATAAATCCTACCGCTTTCTGTTCTCGATGACCAACGGCGAGCAGAACGCCATCATTGACATGCGGCGCTTCCATCAGGGCGCGCTGCGCTTCATTGGCGCGTTCCCCACCTGCGGCGCGGGCACGGGCGAGCCCGTCGTCGATCCCCTCGTCTCCCAGGGCTCGGTCGCCGTCTCACCGGACGGTCAGTTCCTGTTCGTCGTCAACGCCAGCGGCGATACGATCAGCGTGTTCAGCATCGGCTGCGGTCAGCCTGTGCTCCTGGATGTCGCGAGCGCGCGGGGCGTCGGCCCCGTCAGCCTCGCTTACTTCCACGGCCTTCTCTACGTTGCCAACCGCGGCGACAAGAAGCACCCCTCGAACATCGCGGGCTTCCGCGTGCGCGGAAACGGCCACCTCCTGCCCATCGAAGGCGCGGTCTATCCCTTGACGCAGCCGGATGCCCAGCCTGCTTGCCTCGCCTTCAGCCCATGCGGCAGGTATCTCGTCGTGAGCGAGCGGACGACGAACCTTCTGGACCTCTTCGGCGTCGAGCCGTGCGGTTCGCTCGAGCTATTTTCGATCAACCGGTCGAGCGGAGCCTCCCCCTTCGGCCTCACGTTCACGCGCGAGGGCGTGCTGCTCGTCTCCGAAGCAGGTCCGAACGCTCTCTCGTCATATGTCGTCGAATTCGCCGCGCTGAGGACCGTCTCCCCCTCCGTTCCGAACGGTCAGCAGGCCACGTGCTGGGTCGCCGCGACGCCGAACGGCAGACGCGCATACACCACGAACGCCGGAACGGGCAACATTTCCCAGTACGACATCTTCTCGCACGGAGAACTCGCGTATATCGAGTCGGTTCCGAGCATCCCCACGGGTACGGGCGCGCCCATCGACTGCGCCATCGACTCGTCCGGCCGCTTCCTCTACGCGCTCAACGGAAATCAGGGCACGATCAGCGTCCTCCGGATCGAACACGAGGGTAACCTGTCGTTTCTCTGTCTCTATCAAAACATCTGTTTGCCGACCGTCGGCGCGCAAGGCCTCGCCCTTTCCTAACGCTTTTGCTCAGCCGGGGCAACCGAACGCGGCAACCCGCCCCGGCGATTTTCATCTCATCGTCGCGCGCCCGCGCGGAACCATGTCGAGCCGAAGCCCCAACGCCCCATACTCCCGCAGCTGTCCCAAGGAGAGCGACTGCGCGTCGTCCACCGTGATCGGAGCTAAGCATCTCGTCGTGCATCCCGATGGTGTAGACGCCAAAGCTCTCCCCGAAGTCGGCGTTTAAATCGGTGGAATGCATGCGCCCCTCCGTTTTCTCACAATGATCGCGCATTCTCGCAAATCGTCAAGCCCCGCGATTTTCCGCGAAGCGGGAGGATTTTGTCCGAAACGGGCGAATGTACAAATGAGAGGTGTATAGAATGAAGCGAATGAAGCGAAGCGTCTTCCTGAAAATTCTGGCAGTTGCGCTGTCTGGCCTGTTCGTGCTGGGCGTCGCGTGGTTCGCGTACTATCCGTGGAAAAAAACGAGCCGACTGGTAGACGGACATGTGACGTTCAAGACATACGAGCCTTCCGACTTCGGCGTGGAAGCCGAGCGGTTCTCGCTCACCACGGAGGATGGACTCAAGCTGGCCGCATGGCGCGTGGACGCGGAGAACCCGCACGCCACGGTCATTTTCGCCTCCGGTTTCCATTCTCCTTCCGTGACCACGTTCTTCGGCCACGCGAAGATGCTGCAGGAAGCCGGTTATTCCTCCGTGCTGGTCGAGTTGCGCGCGCGCGGCGAGAGCGAGGGCGATACGCTCGGCGTGGGTACGACCGAGTACCTTGACATTCGCGCGGCGGCCTTTTCCATCAGGGAAAGGGAAGCTGATATGCCCGTCGTGGCGTTCGGGTTCTCGATGGGCGGCACGGCGGCGATCAACGCCGTCGGCGAGACGCCCGAGATCGACGCGCTAATCGCGGTGAGCGCGGCGTCGAGCTGGCCGGACATGCTCACGGACCTCCTGCATCAGCGCGGCATCCCCAAGATCGCATGCGTCGTCGAAAAGCCGTTCGTATGGCTGACGATGGGAATCAAGTACGGCTTTCACAACCTCAGAATCAACCCGCTCGACGAGATCGGGAAGCTGAACGGACGCCCTGCCCTTCTCATGCACTCGCGCGACGACCGTATCGTGCCGTTCGAGAGCTTTTTGCGGCTTTCAAAGGCCGCGCCGGAGGCAGAGACGTACGTCATCGAGGGCAACCGGCATCGCGTCTGCAAGGACGAATGCTTCCTGGATCCCGCCGAGGACGCGGATTACGCGGAGGCGATCCTGTCGTTTCTGGACGAGTACTTCGGGCCGTAGCGCGAGCGGCAACGCTTCTTCGCAATTTTTTCCGCAAAGGTTTCCTTTTTGCTTCCGGCACGCGTCGTCGTACATGTACACGCTTTACTCCGTACAACCGACGATAAAATGCTCGTTCTTCACCACGCCCAGGACATTTCTCACGCGATCACCTTCCGATTCAAAACAGAAAAACGGACTATGACGATCCATCATAGTCCGTTCTGGTACGCCTTCAGGGGCTCGAACCCTGGACACCCTGATTAAGAGTCAGGTGCTCTACCAACTGAGCTAAAGGCGCATATGGAGCGGTAGACGAGACTCGGACTCGCGACCTCCACCTTGGCAA
>JAEZRP010000046.1 GCA_023444095.1 Bacillota bacterium | reverse complement strand
TTAGAGTCTATACAGTAAGAACTTACTTTTACTACTCTTATTGACCGTTTCACAAGCGTGTACCAGGTACACTTGGTTATGAAGTAACCAACTGGCTGTTAAGCAGCCAACTCATAAAAGTTGCGCTTTGAACGCAATCGCCGCCGTGGTGAAGGCACAGTCCGCAAAACCGGCCTTTGACAAGCAGCAATCAATAATTGTGGGGGCTCCCCACTCGGCAGTTGACCCGGCTGTCCGCATGGCCTTTGTCCCGCCCTGGGGCGAAACGGGTCAGTAAGTTCTCGCCGACCGTTCGGCGTGAAGCAGTTGCATGATAATCGATCAGGCCGCCTGTTGTCAAGTAATTTTTGTGTGCGCGGCCCCTTTCATGCGCGAAACGGCGCGAAACCGCCCGGAAATTCGTGCGAGAGGCTTTCCACATCAGAAAATATATAGTAATATAGACCAAAGGAATAAAAAGGAGGCGATGGAATGTGAAGTACGTATGCGGCGTCTGCGGCTACTCATACGACGAGGCCGCGGGCATCCCGGATGCGGGCATCGCGCCGGGAACGAAGTGGGAGGATTTGCCGGAAACGTGGGTCTGCCCGCTCTGCGGCGCGACGAAGGCCGCGTTCCGGCCCGAGGGCGGCGCGCAGAAGCCCGCCGCGCGGCCCGCGCCCATCGCGCAGCCCGCGCCCGCCGGGGACGCGCCGCGCGAACTGTCGGACCTCGAGGTGAGCGCGGTGTGCTCGAACCTCGCGCGCGGCTGCGAGAAGCAGTATCTCGCGCGGGAGGCGGAGCTGTTCCGGCAGCTCTCCGATTTCTACGCGGACAGGGCCGCGCCCGCGCGCCAGGGTGACTTTGCCGGGCTTCAGAATCTCATCGAGCGCGACCTGACGAGCGGATTCCCGGCGGCGCGCGCGGCGGGCGAGGCGCATTTGGACCGCGGGGCGCTCCGGGCCGTGACGTGGGGCGAGAAGGTGACGAATCTTCTTTCCTCCCTCATCGCGCGCTACCAGCGGGAGCCGGAGGTCATCAAGCATACGAACGTGTTCGTCTGCGAGATCTGCGGCTTTGTGTACGTCGGGCTCAACCCGCCGGAGGTCTGCCCCGTCTGCAAGGTGCCGGGCCTCAAGATCGCGCAAGTGGCAAGGAGGTAAGAAGATGCACGCCGTACGAAACATCAGACTTTGCACCAAGGATTGCCTTTGCCTCTATGTCTGCCCGACGGGGGCGACGGACACCGAGACCGGCCAGATCGACGCCCAAAAGTGCGTCGGCTGCGGACAGTGCGCGCTCTCCTGCCCCTCGCGCGCCATCTCCATGGTGCCCGAGGCGTACCCGCCCCAGCAGCCGAAGGACGAGGCGGTCGTCGCCGCGCTGCGCGCCGTCGCCGCGTCGAAGGCGGAGCAGGAGGCGGTCGCCGCGCGGATCGCGCGGGAGGCGGACGACCCGGTCGCGCGCCAGATCGCCGAGGCGGTCGCGAAGTCGAACCGGCTCATGGCGGAGGACGCGCTGCGCGAGGCGGGCTTCATGCTGCCCCAGAGCGCGAACGTCCGCGCGTTTTTGATGGATCTGGTCGAGCGCGAGCACGGGGAGGGCTTCCCGCGCGAGGCCGCGCTCGAGCTCCTCCGGAGCATCCGGCCCAACGAAAAACAGGAGGAAAAAACGATGGAAAAATGGCGCTGCACGGTGTGCGGATACATCCACGAGGGACCCATGCCGGAGGACTTCAGGTGCCCGCGCTGCAAGCAGCCCGCCTCGAAGTTCGTGAAGATCGAGGCGGAAAAGAAGGCCGCGAACCCCTACGCGGGGACGAAGACGGAGAAAAACCTCCACGACGCCTTCGCGGGCGAGAGCATGGCGCGCAACAAGTACACCTACTTCGCGGGCATCGCGCAGGGCGAGGGCTACGACCAGCTCGCCGAGCTCTTCCTCAAGACCGCGCGCAACGAGCAGGAACACGCGCGCATCTGGTTCGAGGCGCTGGGCGGACTGGGCGGCACCGCCGCGAACCTGTTGGCCGCCGCCGAGGGCGAGCACTACGAGTGGACCGACATGTACGACGGCTTCGCCAGGGACGCCGAGGAGGAGGGCTTCCCGGAGCTCGCCGCGCGCTTCCGCCGCGTGGCCGCCATCGAGAAGGCGCACGAGGAGCGCTATCGCGCGCTTCTCAAAAACGTCGAGATGCGCGCCGTCTTCGAGAAGGGCGAGGAGGCCATGTGGGAGTGCCGCGTGTGCGGCCACCTCGTCATGGGCAAAAAGGCCCCCGAGGTCTGCCCCGTGTGCGGCTACGCCCAGAGCTACTTCGAGGTGCGCAAGGAGAACTACTGAGGCCGCGCGAAGCGCTGCGCTTCGAGCAACGCCCGAAGGGAAGGCGGGAGGACGCGGGCGCGCCGCGCGCCCCCGCCCTCGGGAGTTCCGTATGATTGCGCGCGGCCAGCGCGCAGAAAAATTGCGCCGGGGGTTTCTTTTTGTTACAAATGATGTATAATAATGTCAGGCGCTTCCCCGCCGCGGGAAGGGACATCAGAAAATGATGGAGGATGAATCGATGAAGTACGTTTGCACTGTCTGCGGGTATATTTACGACGAGGCCGAGGGCGATCCGGACAACGGCGTCGCGCCCGGCACGAAGTGGGAGGACGTTCCCGGGGATTGGGTCTGCCCGCTGTGCGGCGCAGGCAAGGATGACTTCGAGGCGGAGAGCTGATCTCCGGCATCCCCAGAAAGGCGCGGGTTTCCGCGCCTTTTTTTGTCATGCGAACGGCGAGCGACTGTTCAAATGATTTCCAGCAGAAACGAACACGGTTTTTGGCCCTTGCTGTTGATTGGAGAGGAAACGATTTCCTTCGTTTTCAGCCGTATGCCAAGCAGCTTTTCCAAGTGCTGCCGGCAATGTCCGGCGCAGCAAAAACAATAGGCAAGCGGCATGCTACGGTCATCGCGCGTCAGCTCGCAGACTTTCGTATTGCGATCGACAGCGGATGTACAGACGCAGGAATAAGCCTCTTTGTCCCCGATCCTCCATCCCGCCGTGATGGTCCGATCCGGGTTTAGCGTAACAATCCAATCCGAATGAAAATCGCCCAGGAACGCGATCTTTGCGATCTTTTCTTCCAATGTCTCGGCGTCAATGGCTTTGATTCTCGTTAACTCTTTCTGACTTGTGCCGCAGGCGCACGAATCCAGAATCCGGCAGGTCGTCTCAGGGCCGAGCCGTTCTTCCATCCTCGTCGTAATCCGGATCAGGTCGCCGCTCCCCATGATTTCCTTCGCCAGCGCTTCGTCGATAGGATATTTCGCCAACCGCTTTTCAATTCCATATACCCTTGCCATATCATTTCCCCTCCCTGAACGCAATCGGCGCGCGAAGCATCCAAATCTTGCGCGCGGACGGAGAAAGCATCCGCCCGTTCCGGCAGATCTCATCAAAAAGCGCGCCGACAGAGTCGACGCGCCGGACTTACCGGTTCCCCCTCCCCAGCCGGTCGAAGAACCTTCGGATCTGGCTCGAGTAGAAGATGAGGATGGTCGGGACGATCAGAAACAGCATGCGCCCGACGACGGTGTTCGCGAACAGCACCACCGCGCCGAGGTTGCGGTTGACGCCCACGAGCCGGCCGTAGACGGTGTCCTTCGTGGTCGATGTCTTCATCACGTCCGGAATGGCGTCCGTCGGATAGTGGTCGATGTCGAGCTCGTAGACGGTTTCCCCCGTCTCCTCGTCAGGCGCGATCGCGTTCACGCGGCGCACCTGCACCTCTCCCACCGCGTCCTTATACAGAATGACGTCGTCCACGTTGACCTGCACGTACTGGTCGATCTTCTCAAAGAAGGCGATGTCGTTGAACTGAATGGTGGGCTCCATGGTCGAGGACTGGAAGATGTAGGGGATGAAACCCATGACGGACGTCTCCCGGACGGGGGAGGCGTAATTGAACGCGAGGATCATGCCGTTGATGACGAGCATGAAAAGGACCAGCGCCATGAGCGCCGCCGTCACGATCACCGACAGCGCGGAGGAGCGCTTCGAGGGGGTGTACGCCTTTTCGAGCAGCCGCGCGGCCTTCCGCACCTGGCGGTTCTTCGAGTCGGTCTGCACCACGATGCGCACGCCCTCGCCCCACTTCGGGTCGATCTTCGGGACGGTGCGCACAACGGGCGCGTTGTAAAGCCGCGCCACGCGCGTCGCCCGCCAGAGGCAGAACGCCATGCAGAGCGCGAGGAGCACGGCAAGCGCGATCAGGTACACGCTCCCGCCCGAGGGCAGAATGAGGTTCGACGCCTCGCGCATGGCCTCGCGGTCGCTGATGACGCCGAAGTAGCCCATCGGCCACTGGAGGAAGGCGACCCCCGCAAACGCGAGGCCGAGGATGTAGCGCGCGTTATAGAGGTCGCGCGCGGCGAGCGAGACGGTCATGGCGAGGGTCAACAGCGTCACGATGTTGACGCTGCCGACGATCAGCTGGCTGACGAGGTAGCTCGCGATGAACGGGGCCTTCAGAAACGAGGTGAGCGCGAGCGTCACCGCGAAACCCACGAGGAACACGAACAGCGTGTAGAGAAGCTGCGCGACGAACTTCGCGAGCACCATCGCGAACACGGGAAAGCCGAGGTGCACCATGGCGTACCAGCGGTTGTCGTACACCTCCGCGTAGGAGATGTCGTGAAGCTTCGCGATGAAGTAGGCGGACATGGCGGCGTACGACACGCAGAGGTAGAGAAAGGCAGTCGAAAAATAGCTCGTCTGCATGAAGTAGGGCGTGCTGTCCGAGAGCACCGACTGCTTGAGCGTCTGGAGCACGAAGAAGACCGCGAACGCAAGCATGCCCTGAAAGACGCCCAGCGCGATGGAGGTCTTGAGGCTCGACGGATTCTCGTAATACGCGTAGCTCCATTCCTTTTTGAGAAGCCCGGTCCTGTAAAGCATTACTTCGCCTCCTTCGCCGCCGCCCGGACGGCCGCCTTCATCGCCTCGGAAAGCGAGGGCGCGCTCGGCGCGTAGTGGGCGACCGCGATCCCAGCCCCTTCGAGCGCGCCAATGAGCAGGGAGGGCTTGGGCGCATCCGCCTTTTCGCCGTATACGCTGAGGATGCCGCCCTCCGCCTCGGCGCGCAGCGCCGGAAACGCGCCTTCCACGGCCTCACAGGCCGCAGCGCCATCCGCCACCTTGAGCGTGCAGAGCCTCTTGTCGAGGGATTCATAGAGCGCTTCGAGGGAACCGGTGTGGCCTTCCCGCACCCTGCCCGCGATCAGGAGCGCGGCGTGGGTGGCGCACTTGTCCGCGAACGCGGAATCGGCGGTCGAGAAGACGATGGTCTTCCCCGCCTCGGTCGTCAGCCGCTCAAAGAGCCGCGCGTAGACGTCCGCCAGCTCCGGCGGCACGTCGACGTGCGAAAGGTCGAGAAGCAAAAGCGGCGCGCTGATGTCGAGCGCGAGCAGTATATGGATCAGAATCCGCTCGGCGAGCGTCATGTTGCGCACGTATTTGAAGCACAGCCGCTCGAGGCCGAACTCCATCAGCCGGTCGAGCCACAGAAGCTGGCGGTCGACGGCGTTTTTCACCGCGCGGCGCGAGGCGAACATGAGGTACGAGATGCCCTGCATGTGCGGATAGATGCGCCGTTGGTCGTTGACATAGTAAACCTGCTGGAGGATACGCTGCTTTTCGCGCATCATGCCGAGCCCGACGAGGGAGCAGCGCCCGGATTCGTAGGGCTTGATGTTTCCGATGATCTCCGTCAGAAGCTTCAGGTCGAACAGCTCGTCCCCGAGGAGCGCGAACCTCTGGCCCCCGGCAACGGTGAAGGAGATGCCGTCGAGCACCCTGCGCTCGACACTTCCCCCGGCGTTCGCGTAGCACTCCATGCTGGTGATGTCCTTGAGGCTCGCGATCCGGGACGAATCGATGACGAAGCCGCGCGGCAGTCTCTGCATGTCAGTCGCCTCCCCAGATGCTTGGCAGCGTGACTTTGAAAAGGAACGTGCCGATGACGCGCTCGGGCGCGAGCAGTTCCGTGTCCGTTGAATTCTCCGGATTGTCGCCCCTGGTGCGGTAGCGCACCCGGCCATCCTCTTCGAGCACCTCGATGATCCTGTGCGTCACGACCATGCCGTCCGAGCACCGAAACGTGGTGATGGTGCCCTCGGGAAGCATTGCGGGATCCTTGGGCGCGCGCACGACGACGAAGCTGCCGATCGGGAGCGTCGGAACCATGGAACCCGTTTCGACCCGGAACACGCTAAACCCGAACACGACCGGGATTTCGCCCTCGCGCTTCGATTGATAGGCGGTGAACATGATGGCGACCAGCCCCGCCGTCACGAGCCAGAAGACGACGCTGAAGCCGATGTGGGCGAGCTTCTGCATGGGCGTGCGCTCCTTGCGCTTCTGGCCCGCGGCCCGGCGCACGGCGCGCGGCTGGCGGTAAACGAGCGTCTCGTCCCGAAGCGCGATCAGCCGCTCCCGCTCCGTGCCCGGCGCGCTCTCCATGAGCCACGCCTGCTGTCCCTTTTTCGACATCGAATGACCCCTTTTCCTGTGTATGCTTCTATTGAACCATCTTCGGGCCGCGCGCGCAAGCAAGAATTTGAGAAAAACGCGGCGCATGCGGGAAGCACGCGCCGCGGCTGTGGTTTCCGTCCGACGCCTGCCCGGTCGGGGCCGGAATCAGGTGGGGGCCTGCGTCTGCGCCGGGCTCGGCGTCGGAAACGGGGTGGGCGCCTGCGTCTGCGCCGGGCGCGCGGCCTCGGGCGCGGCGGTGTCCGCGGACGTCACCGCGGCCAGGTCCATGGAGGAAGCGCCTGCCGCGCCCGGAACGGGCGTCGGCACGGGCGTCGGCGCAGGCGTGGGCGTGGGTGTCGGCGCGGGTGTCGGCGTAGGCGCGGGCGTCGGCGTGGCGTTCGCGTTGAGGATCCGCGCGCGCACATCTGCCGCGATGGCCCATGCGTCCACGGCCGCCTGCTCCGCCTTCGCAAGGAGCGCCTCCGACGACGCGACGGTCGCATCGTGCCCGTCCGCCTTCGCCTTCGCGCTCAGCGCGAACTTCTTCAGCTTCGGCAGATGCGCGGATGTTCCGCCGGTCTGGATGCACTTCTCATACTCGTACTCGGCGGTCTGCCAGCCGTTGACATACTGATCGGTTTGCCACAGATACATTGCGCCGGCCGACTGCGAGATCGTCGAGAAGTAACCCACGGCGAGCGAGTGCTGCGCGCCGATCTGGTTGTTCGCCTCGTTCACCCACCGGCGCTGCTCGTCGGTCTTCGCAAGGCCCCACAGATCGCTGATCGACCTCTGCGCGGCACTGGTGCCGCTCGTGCCATCGTAGGTATCCCGCGCGAGCGCTTCGAGCTCATCCATGTACGCGTCGTCCGCCGTCGTCCGCGCGAGCGCGTTTCGCGCGACCTCGATCCACCCATCGCAGGTGTCGCAATCGTCGCATCCCTGCGTGGGCGTCGGAGAGGGCGTGGGCGTCGGCGTCGGCGTAGGAGACGGCGTCGGCGTGGGAGACGGCGTCGGGGAGGGCGTGGGCGTCGGGATGGACAGATAGATGTTTCCCGTGAGCGTGATCGAGGCGCGATACGCCGCGACGGCGGCCGCCACCAATACGGCGCTCGCCAAAAGGACAAACAGGATTGCGATTTTCTGTTTCATCGTCACGACCCCGCCTTCTGATCCGCCACGACCGCGACCTCATAGGAGATCGCAAGGTCCCTGTACGGCTCGAGATTTTCGCCCGCCGCCGCCGTCCACGAGACGTTGACCGTCATGTTGATGATTTTGGCCTGCGCGTCGTCAATCGTCCTTGTCGCGGTCAGCTCGCCCGTTCCCGTGGCCTCGACGCCGTCGAGCGAGACGACAAAGCCATCGGGCAGATCGCCCGAGGCATGCACCGTCAGCGTGACGGTGAGGACGGCCGCCGTCTCGATCCCGGAGGTGTCGATCCGAATGTCGCGCGCGCGGGCGTCGCCCGGCGAGAGCGTCATGTCGGAGAGGATCTGACTGACCTCGGTGGAATCGTTGACCTTGAGGGTGAATCCCGCCGTTTGAATGAGCGCGGAGAATGAAGTGGAACTGTTATAGAAGGCCATCGTGCCGGAGGTGACGAGCACGATCGCGGCGATCAGGAGCACGGAGATGAAATAGAACTTACCCCAGTTGCGCACGCATGCCCACCCCCTTCTATTGATATTTCAACCGATTTCGCCAAATAGAACCATAGGGCAAAGACCTAAGTCCTCGCCCTATGGGTGCCGCGTAAATACTTGTTCGCTTACTTCCTTAGTCGGCCTGCGAGGGAGTGGACACGCCATTGTCACCCAAGGTTGTGCCGTAATCCAAGGTCTGACGACCATTCGCAGTTACGACCAGCTTGAGATCCCTACCATCGCCATCGCCAACACCATCGTTCGTTCCGTCGGTGTAATCCCACGTAACTGTAACGAGATACACGTCCTCCTGACCCTCTGCCATTATCGTTTCGATTTTGCGCGTAGCTTCCGAAATTATGGCATCAGATTCTTCGTCCGAGCTAGTACGAGTCACATTAACAGTCAAGCCCTTGATCTCGCCGTTCGGAACACTAATGCCATCCTCCGTAAAGGAGGTGGTAAAGGTGGAAAGAACATCAAGTTCGGACCTGTTGGTTACAGTGTACTTGTACTTCAGCGTGTCACCGGGGGCGATGCTCACGCCTGTGGCGTAGCTCGATCCACCATTGACGACGCTGTACTCGAAATACTTGGTGTGGACGCTAGTTGTGGTGGCAACAGTCGTGTTGTAGTAGGCCATGGTGCCGGCGGTCAGGGAAGTAACCAGAGCAAGAACCAAAGCAGCGGTGAGAAGGAACTTCTTCATGTGTGAAACCCTCCTATAAAATTGGTAAGAAACATTGCTCATGCGGAAGTCCCGGGGGAACCGGCAACCTGCTTTCGCTCAGCTCCGGAGCTTGTCCCAAGAAGACCGATCAGATGACGGCTGGCTGTCATGCGCCGAAGCGTTTAGACCCTGTAGCTTTGTGTCGCCGCCTTTCGACGGTTTTACCACGAGCATCTTTATAGATGGTAACTGGCTGCCATTCGCGATGCGTTTAGGCCCTGTAGCTTTGCGTCCCTACCTTTCGATAAGTTTGCTCTGAGCATCGTGAACAAGTTTCCTTCTCGTCTGCTATTATTACACAAACGCTCTGTTCTGTCAATATATGCCAGCTGAAAAAGATACGTTAACCGCCCGTGCGGCGCGTGATTTTGTCACATTCGATCGCGCGGTGGGCGGCGCGAAGATGCGCAACGTTTGTCATAATTTGCCATCGAGGAGCGCGGAAATCCGGCGCATCCCGCGCGAAAGGGCAGGAAAATCGTCAACAAAATGCATGCGGGCCGCGCGCGCGATTCCGGCGCGCGGCGCGGCCCTTTCGGTTACAGGAATCAATTTTTCAAAAACGGGTGACATGGACACGTAACCATTGTGTCCGTGTAACCATCGCGGCGCGTCCGGCGTTCAAAAAAATGCCAATTTCCCCGGGCGGGGAATTGGCATCTGCGTACACTCAGTCTCCGAACTCCATGCTCCCGGCGTTGTCGTAGAAGGAATCGTCCTGCATGTAGGCGGGAATGGTCGGCGCGGGCTCGGGGGTTTCCATCACGTAGTCGCCGTCGTCCACGACCGCGCCGCCTTTCACCCCGCCGATGAAATCGGAAAACATCTCGACGAGCCGGAAGCCCAGCATCGCGAGCAGTATGATGAGCCCCACGCCCAGCGCCAGCTTGATCCAAAATGCGGCCTTCATTTCATCGCCTCTCTGTATTTCGCCCACACGCGCTCAAACCACTGATCGCCCGCCGGAACGGGCTCCACGGGCACGGCGCGCGTGCCGTCTTCGCCCGTCTCGAAGCAGAATCCCGCGTGCGGGCCTTCAGACGGGGCTTCGTCCTCCACCATGTGACCCGCCTGTCCCTCGTAGCGCGCCTGTTCGAGCATCGCCGACAGGCAGTATTTCTGCGTCCAGAGGACGTCGCGCAAGAGAACGTCCCCCGCGAGCGTCAATAGCCGCGCTTCCACGTTTCGCTTAAGCGCGCGCATGCCGGAAACCGAGCGCACCGCGCCCGCGCACTCGTCCATGCGCCGCTGAAAGAGCGCCAGCTCCGCTTCGTCCGCTTCTCCGGCCCCGACCCACGCGGCTTCGCGCGCGAGCGTAGCTTCATCGGGTGTCGCGGGGGGCGGAACCTCTTCCGAGAGGATGTGGCGCGCGGCGCGCAGCGACCCGACCTGCGTCTCGTTGAGCGCCGCGCCGCCGGGCCGGCAGGCCCCGAACGCGCCCGCGCACTCCCCCGCCGCGTACAGACCGGGCACCGTCGTCTCCCAGTTGTGGTCGACGAGCAGCCCGCCGTTCGCGTGCTGGGCGCACAGGGCGATCTCAAGCGGCTCCTTTGCGAGGTCGACGCCGTGCGACCGGTAAAAGTCGATGGCGGCGGGGTTGATCTGTTTCAGGCGCGCGTACGCGCCGGGGATCCGCGCGCCGCAGTTCTCGAGGTAGCGCCGCGCCTCTTGGGAGAGATGGGCGAAGTCCGCGACCGGGTCGCGCGCGTAGTCCATGTACGCCCGCCCGCCCGCGTCGGAAACGGCCTTGACCGCGCGGTCGACCATGGAGGATTCCCCGGCGCGCCGCGCGTCGAAGGGCCACTGGTAGCCCTTCAGAAAGATGCGCGAAAGGCGGTCCTCCATGTCCGGCGCGATGGGCGCGCCCGTCTCGTCCACATATTCCGGGATCGCCTGCTGATAGCTTCCGGAGACGTTCCAGCGCACGCCGACCGACGCGAGCCCATACTGCCAGAAGCACAGGTTGTTGGCCTTCGCCCCGGCCCGGAGCGCCGCGCCCGTCGCGCCGATCTGGTTTTTGGGGTACACGCGCCGCCCGTAGACGGAGGCCGGGCCGCCCGTCGCAAGGATGAGCCGGGAACAGGCGACGGCGAGGAAGCCCTCCTTCGTCCGGAAAAGCGCGCCGCGCACACCGCACTCGTCCGTCTGGATTGAGACGAGGGAAGCGCCCGTTTCGATCCTTCCGCCGCGCGCCAGAACCGATTTCAGGAGCGCCTCCGCCATCATTTTGCTCGTGAGCGGTCCGGCGGAGGTGGCGCGCGCGGTCTCGTCGTGATCGGTCTGGTAGCCCACGTACTCGCCCCACTCGTTCTCGGGGAACGGCACGCCCAGAAGCGCGAGCTTCAAAAACGAGCGCGCGGAATTCGCCGCGAGCGCCCGCGCGTGAAAGCCGCGCATGTTCCCGCCCGCGAAGAAGGCCCCGGCCATCTTCTCCACGCTGTCCGGCGCGCCGCCCGCGAGGGAGAGCTTATAGTAGGTCTGCTTGTCGCTGCCGCTGTTGACGCTCGCGCCGCCCTTCGTATCGTCCGCGAACAGCACCGCGTCCGCGCCCGCCTTCAGAAGCTCGTCCATGGCATTGAGGCCCGCCGCGCCCGCGCCGACGACCGCCACCTTGCAAAAAATCGTCCTCATAGCCGCCGGATGTGGAAGCCGCCGTCCACGTTCAGAACTTCTCCGGTCGAGAAGCGGAGCCTGCCCGCGGCGAGCACGGAAACCGCCTCCGCCACGTCCTCCGGCTCGCCCCAGCGCGCGATGGGCGAAAGGCCGTTTTCGATGAGCGCGTCGTACTTTCCCGCGACGCCCGCCGTCATGTCCGTGCGGATGACGCCCGGGCGCACCTCGTACACAAAAATCCCGTACTCCGCGAGCCGCGCGGCGAAGAGCTGGGTCATCATGGAGACGCCCGCCTTCGAGAGGCAGTATTCCCCGCGATTCACGGACGCGGCGTAGGCGGACACCGAGGAAACGTTGACGATGGTGCCGCCCCGCCCGATCATGGTCTTCGCGACCGCCTGCGTGAGAAAGAACGGGCCGTAGAGGTTCGTCCTCATCACCTCGTCCATCGATTCCTCGGTCATGTCGAGAAGGTCGGCGCGCACGCGCGGGGCGATGCCCGCGTTATTGACGAGCAGGTCGATTTCCCCGGCCTCGGCGACGAGCCGCGCCCGATCCCCGGGATCGGCGTTGTCCGCGGCGACGACGCGGATACCCGCGATCTCGCGCGGGGTGCGCCCGGAGACGACGACCTCCCAGTCTTCATCCCGAAGCCGCTCGGCGATCGCGCGGCCAATGCCCCGCGTGCCGCCCGTTACGAGCGCGCGTTTCATGAAATCACCTTCCGAAGCTCGTCCTTGTACGCCTCGTCGCGCACGGGACAGCCGACAAACCCGCCGCCGCGCATGATCTTCGTACACAAAGAGCAGGTGACGCAGCACTTTTTCTTCTCCAGTTTGCCCGTTTCGAGGATGTCGTTCGCGAAGTCCGGGTACGCGAACGCCATGCGCCCAAAGCCCGCGACGCGCGCGCCGCCCGATTTCAGGAGCGCCGCCGCGACCTCCGGTGCCGATTCCCCCAGATAGCTGAAGCCCGTCGCGACGCACACCGCCTCCGGGACGGCCTGCTGCGCCGCGCGGCAGCCGTCGAGGAGCCGCTTCACGCCCATGACCGGGGATTCGGCCGCGACGTAGCCGCCCTTGTTGTAGGGGCGGTTGACGTGCGGGTTGAGGTACGGGGTTCCCATGGTGATGTTCATGAGCGAGACGCCCATTTGGGAAAGCTCGCGCGCGAGGCGGAGCGGCTCGGTGAAATCGACCGATAGGTTCTCCCCCACGCCCCAGTTCCCCGCCTCGCCGTCGTACAGGTTGAAGCGCGAGGCGAGGATGCCGCCCGAAAGCTCCGCCTTTGCAGCCTCGACGGACTCCCGGAGAAGCCGCGTGCGGTTCTCATAGGGGCCGCCGTACGGGCCGGGGCGCTGGGTCGCGCCGAGGAGCTCGCCGTAGAGGTAGAGGTGGCACGCCTTCACGTCCACGCCGTCGAAGCCCGCCGCGCGCGCGAGCCGGGTGGACTTCGCGAACGCTTCGGGGAGGGCTTTCAGGTACTCGTCCGTCGCCACGGGGTCGCCGTCCGAGAGCTTCTGGAGCCTGTCGAGCGCGGGGTTTTTCGAGGCGCGGATGGGCGCGGGCCTGTCCACGGGCCGCGAGAAGCGCCCGGAGTGCGTGAGCTGCGCGACGATCACCGCCCCGCGCGCGTGGGCGAGGTCGGTGAGCTTTCGGTAGGCGTCGACGTTCCCCTCCGTCAGCATGAGCTGGCGCGGGTTCGCGCGCGCCTCGGGCGCGACCGAGATCGCCTCCGCCCACAGTAGGCCCGCGCCGCCCGCGGCGAACCGCTCGTAGCGCCGGTACGTGAGATCGCCCGGCGCGCCGTCCGCCGTCCCGTCGCAGCCCTCCATGGGCTGGACGGCGAGCGCGTTTTTCAGCGTGAAGTTCGGGCCGACGACGGGCCCGGCGAGGACGGAGACGTCCGCGTCGCGGGCGAGCACTTCGATGGATCGGATCATGGGCATGCCCCCTTCGTTCCTCTATCAAATCCGCATTCGTTCGGCGCACGCCTTGCGTTCGCCGCGCTCCTGACGCGCCCGGCCCCTCCGGGATTTCCAGTCCGGCGCGTGCGCCGTTCCGGGCGCGCGGGAAAACCGCGCGGTTTGCGCCGCCTGTCGCTCGTATGAGCCGCTTGGCGGGCCAGCGCCTCGCGCGGCGCCGCCTGTTCTCTCCATATGAAACGGGGGACGGAGCCGCGCTCCGCCCCCCGACGATTTGTGCGTTACAGTCCCATCTTCCGGAGCGCGTCGAGCGCAAGCTTCGCGCCCTCGAACTGCTCGTACTTCGGGTCCTCGTACTCGACGACGTACCATTCGGTGACGCCCTGCCTGTCCAGCGCCTCGAACGTCTTTTCCCAGGGAATGTCGTCCTCGCCGACCATGGTGGCGAAGCCGTCCGTTCGGGAATAGGGCTTGAAGTGGACGGTCACACCGCGCTTCGGGTACTTCTCCAAGAGCGCCACCGTGTCCGCGCCGCCCGCCATGGCGTTCCCGTTGTCCAGCTGCAAAAAGACCTTGCCCTCGGTCGCGGGCGCGAAGATGTCCCACGGAATCTCGCCGTCCAGGGGCCTGAACTCCGCCGAGTGGTTGTGATAGCCGAGGAGGAAGCCCTCGCCCGCGAGATAGCCCGCCGCCTCGCAGAACTTCTTCGCCGTCTCGCGCCAGGCGTCGGCGGACGCGGTCATCTCGGCGGGGAGGCCGGGCACCACGAGCCGGTGGTTGCCAAGCGCGCGGTTATACTGGACGGTCTTTTCGTGGATGTCCGGAAAGCCGATGTGCCAGCCGACGAGGGGCAGATCGAGCTTTTCCAGCTCCGCCCTCAGCTCGTCCACCGGGTAGCTCATGGGGCCGAAGAACTCGACGCCCTCGTAGCCCATTTCCTTGACGGTCCGAAGGCACTGTTTCCAGTCGTTTTTCAGTTCGGTGCGCACGGAGTACAGGCCGAGCGCGAGGGGTACCTTTTTCATATTCTGCCTCCGGCGCTCACGCCATGTACTGCTTGATGAACTCGGGGACCTCCTCCGCCGGGGAGGCAATCGAAAGCACGAACCTGCAGTTGTGCTCGGTCGAGAGCTTCTCGAGGGCGTCGAAGAAGGCGCGCAGCTCGCCCAGGGGGGTGACGACGAGCTTTTTGAACGCGTCGACCGAGATCATGGTGATATCAAAGTCGGCGGCGAGCATGCCGCTGATGAAGGCGAGGAATGCGTCCGACGCGCACTTGCGCGCCGCGGGGTAGCTGTCCGCGTCCACAAAACGGATCTCGTGGCGAAGGTCGTACATGTAGCGCTTGTCGTCATCGATAAAAATAATAGTGCCGTTTCCATGCTCCGCGTCCACCGCGGCGTTTGTCATGTCAATCAGGCGCTTTGTCTTTCCGCTTCCCTTTTCACCGAGGATCACCTGAATCATGAGAATCATCCTCCTTTTTCTCCGGATCCTTCACGGTGATTATACAACATTTTGACCTTGCTGGCTAGTCCCCATTGGCAGGAAATCGGGACCCCGCAGGAGAATATCTCAGAAACGATATGAACCGGAGATGAACAATGATGGAGAATGACGCAAATCTCATCGAGCGACTGTCGGAGCGCAGGCGGGTGTTTGACGGGCACATCATCCATGTGGATCACATGAAAGCGCTTCTGCCAAACGGCAAGGTGGCCCCGCGCGAAGTCGCCGTGCACCCGGGCGCGTCGGCCGTGGTGCCGGTGGACGCGGAGGGGAACGTGTACCTCGTCCGCCAGTTCCGCGCGCCGCTCGAGCAGGTGACGCTCGAGATCCCGGCGGGCAAGCTTGACCGTCCGGGCGAGGACAGGCGCGAAGCCGCCGCGCGCGAGCTCCGCGAGGAGACGGGGTTTCAGGCGGAACACTTTCAAAAGCTCACGGATTTGGCGACCACGCCCGGCTTCTGCACGGAGATCATATCGATCTACCTCGCGACGGGCCTTTCGGCGGGCGAAACCGAACCCGACGAGGACGAATTTCTGAACCTCGTGAAGATGCCGCTTTCGGAGGCGGTCCGAAAAGTCATGGACGGCGAAATCCGCGACTCCAAAACCATCTGCGGCGTTCTCATGGCCGAACGGATCTTATAAGGATTTGATCAAATTTTGTGAAACGTTTTAGTTGACAAAATTTACAAGAAATGGTATCCTCGCGTTAAGACGATGATCCAACGAGGGATTGTCGATAGGAGGATGGTACCATGAAGAAACTGGCCCTGTTGGTTGCGGTCGCGCTTCTCCTTCTCAGCTGTTCGTACGCCGTCGCCGAGGAAGGCTACGCGCAGGCGCCGATGCTCGACGAGCTCGTGGCCTCGGGCGCGCTGCCGCCCGTCGCACAGCGGCTCCCGGAGGTCCCCGCGTCGCCGACCGACATCCACCCGGATTTTCTCGACCTTGAGGTCGGAAGCTACGGCGGCACGATCCGCATGATCTCGACCACCGTCAACTGGTCGGACGACGTGTTCATCGGCATGACCGAGAACCTTCTGACCGCGCAGTCGGTCAATACGGGCGTGTACGCCGCGAACATCGTCGAATCCTACGCGTATAACGACGACTTCACGGAGTTCACATTCCAGCTCCGAAAGGGCCTCAAGTGGTCGGACGGCGTGGAAGTGACGATGGACGACGTGGCCTTCTGCGTCGAAAACTTCATTCAGAACGCCGAGCTCAACCCCGTGATCGCCGCCTACATGCGCGACGCGGGAAGCGCGAGCGGCAACCCCTTCACCTTCGCGAAGGTCGACGATTCCACCTTCACGATTTCCTTCCAAAAGTCCTACGGCGGCTTCCTCGCGCAGATTTCGATCTCCGGCTGGAAGGGCTACACGGACTGGATCAAGCCCGCGCACTACCTGAAGCAGTTCCACAAGGACTTCGCGGAAGAGATGCACGGCTCGCTTGAGGCGTACTACGAGTTCCTCAAGCCCTTCGCGGCGGCCATCGGCTACGACGATCCGGCGGCGGACGGCGTGTGGGTCACGGTGTTCAACCAGGTGGACTGCACCAACTGGGAGTGCTCCGACGCGACCGACATGCTCACGATGGAGACGTTCAAGGACTGCGGTCTGACGACCAACTTCCCGAACCTCTATCCGTGGGAGATGACCAGGTACGCGGACAACTACTATTACTATGACAGAAACCCCTACTACTACAAGGTGGACGCGGACGGCCAGCAGCTTCCCTACGCCGACCAGATCCTCTACTACGTGGTGGAAAGTAACGAGCTGGTGCAGCTCGAGATGGTCGCCGGAAACGTGGACTTCGTGCGCGCGAAGGCCTCCGTCGACAACCTGACCCTCTACCGCGAAAACGGCGAGCAGGCGAACATCGAGGTCTACGTCGGCTATCAGCACAACCACCCGACGGACATCTCCGTCAACATGAACTACGGCCTGAACCTGGACGGCTCCGTCAAGGACGACGCGGCGAGCCAGGCGTGGCAGGAGGTCGTGAACCTCGTCGAGTTCCGTCAGGCGCTCGCCGTCTCGATCGACGCGCAGGAAATCATCGACACGGTGTACCTCGGCCTCGCGGAGCCGCAGGCGGAGTTCGGCTGCGTCCATGACACCGAAGGCGCGATGGCGCTTCTCGACGCGGTCGGCATCGTGGACGCGGACGGCGACGGATACCGCGAGACGCCCTCCGGCAAGCCCCTCCAGTGGCAGATCTGGACGCAGACGGACGGCACCTCGGATTACATCCCGGTTTGCGAACTGCTGGTCGAGTTCTGGCGCGAGATCGGGCTAAACGTGTCGGTGTACGCCACCGAGGGCACGCTTCTCTCGACCTCCAACAGCGCGAACGAGATCCCGATGCGCACGATCAACGCCCACGCGGCGATCCTCTACTTCTTCCACGACTGGGCGACCTCGTGCTGGGGCCCCCTGTGGCAGCAGTGGGTGAGCGCGGGCGGCATGTCCGGCGACGTGCCCGCGGACTCCAAGGACTACCTCACCCCGCCGGAGTACGTGCAGGACTTCTACCGGCTCGACATGCAGATCGACGCCGTGACGCCGGAGCAGGCCATCAACGAGGTCGTGCCGCAGGAGATCCAGTACATGGCGGACAACCTCTTCCTCATCATGCACTCGACCAACATCCAGAAGTGCGTGGTCGTGAACGCGGACATCGCGAACGTGCCTGCGGACGGCCTGTGCATCAGCTTCGGCTTCGCGCTCGAGACGCTGTTCTACAAGTAACGGTCAGAAAAATCCACGAAGAGGCGCTTCTTCCGAGAGGAAGCGGCGCCTCCTTGGCATAGGAGGAACACGATGGCAAAGCCTAACGTCCTTTTCCTGATGTGCGACCAGTTCCGGTTCGACTGCATCGCGGCGCTCGGAAACCAAAAGATCGCCACCCCGAACCTCGACCGGCTCGTGCGGCGCGGCGTGACGTTCTCGCGCGCGTACTCCACTTGCCCCGTGTGCGTCCCGGCGCGCTACACCGTGCGCACGGGCTGCGAGCCCTACACCACCACCTGCTATTCCAACGACTTCGGCAGAAACCCCGCGCACGCGAACATGACCGCGCGCACCGGGCAGTATCTCGCGAGCGCCATGCGCGCGCAGGGCTACTACGCCTTCGGCATCGGGAAGTTCCACACCACACCTGACACATTTGAGGACTTGGGCTACGACGTTCAGATGAACACGGAGGAGACCTGGGGCAGCGAGGAGAGCCGCATGCGGGACGCCTACGCGGGCTTCATGCGGCGCGAGCACCCCGAGTACAACCACATCCAGCAGATGCACGGCGAGCGCACCAACATGTACTACATGCCGCAGCTCTCCCCCTTCCCGCCCGAGCTCACGGTCGAGGGCTTCGCCGCCGCGCGCGCGGTCGATGAAATCGAAAAGGTGAAGAACAGGCCCTACTTCGGGTTCGTGTCGTTCGTCGGGCCGCACCCGCCGTGCGCGCCGCCGGTTCCCTACAACCTTCTTTATAACCCCGACGAGATGGACAGCCCGGTCCTGGGCGACATCGAGACCGACCTCATGGACGAGCAGGTCGTGTGGATGAACCACGTCATCTGGGGCGACGAGATCAACGACTTCGGCGCGCGCAGCCTGAAGTCCCGCTACTACGCGGAGATCACCTACATCGACGACTGCGTCGGGAAGATCCTGGACGCCGTCGAGGCGCGCGGCGACGCGGACGACACGCTCATCTGCTTCTTCTCCGACCACGGGGACCATCTGGGCGACCACCACGCGTGGCAGAAGGAGAGCTATTTCGAGCAGAGCTGCCACGTGCCCTTCCTCGTAAGCTGGCCCGCGAAGCTCCCGGCCAACGAGAAGTGCGACGCCCTCGTGGCGCTTACGGACCTCTTCGGCATCGCGACGGCGGCGGCGGGCGCGCCGGAGTACCGCGACGGGCACCCCGTGCTCGACGTGCTCGGCGCAAAGGCCGCGCCGCGCGATTACCTGTTCGCCTGCTACGGGGATCCCGGCACGCCTCTTTTCAAGGCGATGATCCGAAAGGGCGATCTCAAGTACATCTACCTGTCAAACGGCGGGCGCGCCCAGCTTTTCAACCTGAAGGACGACCCGAACGAGCTTCGGAATCTGGACGACGCCGCCGCGCGGGCGGAATTTCATGCGATCCTCGAGGCGCACTGCGCGCGGGACGGTCTGCGCGAAGCCCTGAACGCGGACGGCACCATGCGCGCGTTCGAGTACCGGCTCAGGCCGCTCTTCCGCATCCACCAGTTCGACCTCTCCTCCGGCATCCATGACTTCACCTTCCAGGAGGCCCCTCGATGAAGACATTGGAAAGGGCGCGGGCGTTCGTTTACCGGAACGCGCGCCCGCTCGATTTCGCGCGCTGGCGCTTCCTGTTCGAGGGCGGGCGCGCGGAGGACGTGGTTTCCGCGCTCGCGGCGTACCAGAACGCGGACGGCGGGTTCGGGCACGCGCTCGAGGCGGACGCGTGGAATCCCAACTCCGTCCCCATGCAGACGTGGACGGCGACCGAAATTCTCCATGAAATCGGCCTTTTCGACCCCGATCACCCGGTCGTCGCGGGCATCCTGCGCTATCTCATAAGCGGCGCGGATTTCGACGGCCATATTTGGGCGAACGCCCCGAAGTCCAACGACGATTTCCCGCACGCGCCGTGGTAGGCGGCGGGCAGCGCCTCCGCGAGCCACACGGGCTACAACCCCACCGCCTGCCTCGCGGGCTTCCTGCTCGCGTGCGCCCCGGCAAAAAGCCCCGCGCACGCGCTGGGGGCGCGCGTCGCGGGCGAGGCGATCGGGGCGTACCTCGGCGGCGATCTCCTCGGGGACATGCACACCGCCGCTTGCTACATCCGGCTGGCGGAGTACGGCGCGCGGGCGGGGCTCGACGTCGGGGCGCTCGCGGAAAAGCTCGTCCGGCAGGTCCATGCGTCCATCACCCGCGAGACGGAACAATGGGAGACGGGCTACGTGTGCAGGCCTTCGTTCTTCTTCGATTCGAAGGAAAGCCCGTTTTACGCGGGCAACGAGGAGATCGCGGCGTACGAGTGCGGCTTCATCCGCCGCGCGCAGCTTCCGGACGGATCGTGGAACGTCAACTGGAGCTGGGGCGCGTACCCCGACGAGTGGGCCGTGAGCAAAAACTGGTGGAAGACGGACATCGCCATCCGGAACATGAAGTTCCTCATGGGGATGGAAAAGGCATAAGATGGTCAAAGAACGCCGCCCGGATCGATCCGGGCAGCGTTCCCTTTGAAGCGTTCTCGTACGGACAAAAAACGACGGAGTCCATCAGCCGTCCCGATCACACGATTCGCGCGTACCGGAAGAAAAACCGGGAAAATCAGGACCGATCAGAAGGATCGCCGGACTCGTTTTCGAGCCATCGTTTCGCATCCAGCAGCCATCGGTGAGGGGATAAAATCATGCCGTTCTCCAGAACAAAGTGGATATACGCAAGGGCGGCATGCGCGAGCGATCTGTCCAAGGCCGCCGATACGGCGTCATAAAAAGGCGGCGTTCCATTCTGATCCCACGACAGCTTGTCCGCAAGAAACAGGATCATATCGTAGACGGTCGGATTTTCCTTCAACGTGGAATGACAGCTGATGGCGGACAGGATGAGAGGGTCGTTGACATGAAACAGCGCTCCGGCAAAGTCCGCGGAAAGCCGCTGGTGCAGAAGAAACGGATATTTCCTTTCGGACGCGTCGATTTCCCAGCCGCATTGCACGGCGTAATCAAGCATGTCCTGCGGCTTGACAACACATGAACTGTCATGCAGCAGCGCCGAGATAGAAGCCGTGGATTGGTCGGCCCCAAAGCGAGCCGCGATTTCCTCGCTCGTTCTTGCAACGCAAATGCAGTGGGAGGCCGTCCCCCGCTTCCCGTTCGCAGCCAGAAAGTTCATGATGTCGGTTTCGGTATCCCCGGACAAAGGAATCGTCCGGATGTATGACCAATGTGACAGTTCGATCATTCTTGCTCCTCTTTCTTTCTCTCGCAAGGATACCACGTCCTTCTCTTTTCCATATCGTATCCTGTATCCAATCCATGTGGACAAGGCGGGAAATTGCAAAGAAAAGTTTGGAGCATATAAAACACCGAACGAATGTGGATGAACCAGGTGAACAAATAACGATGTTGGGAAGGAAAACTCGTTTCCGGCTAACCGGAAGCGGTTCGGGCGTCACGTCCACTCGGGCCACTGAGCCTTCCGGGCCCATTTCCTCCGCGCGGCAAACCGACCACGAAGCATTCCGCTCACCCCCGTCGGGCCACCGCATCCTCGAGAAGCTCCACCCTGCTCATTCTGGCGTTCAGCAGCACCCGGCAGCCAATGGGCAGCGTCAGCATGGGCCTCGTATGCGCGCAGTCGAACTCCGCCAGGATGGGGAACGCGTATTTCCCAAGCGTTTCCATCGAAACCTCCCAAAAAGACTTGCCGATGCCGTGCGCATCGTAATCCGCACATTTCCCGAAAATCAGGCCGCCGATGCGCCGAAACACGCCCGAAAGTTCAAGCATTGAAATGGAACGCTCGATACTTTCCGGATATCCCCGGTTTTCTTCCAGATAGAGGATGTCCCCCTCTCGAATCTCCGGCATGTAGGAACTTCCGAAAATTCCCGACAGCGTATTGAGATTGCCGCCGAGAAGGCGGCCTTCTGCCACTCCCTCGCGCACGCAGACCAGCTCGTTTGCCCGAGCCTCGCAGGCGACGCCCGCCTCCTCCAGCCCCACGGAATCCTCGGTCCAGGCGCACGGAACCGGAAACGCATGCGGCAGCCGATATTCGCCGAAGGCAACCGCGCGGAAGTGGTCGTAGCTCTCATCCGCATAGGGCGGCACCTCGCCAAAGACAGGGATCAAATTGGGGCCAAGGAACGTCACAAGGCCCGTCTTCGCGTAGACGGCCAGCAGAATTGCCGTCACATCCGAAAATCCCACCACGATTTTCGGGCACCGCCGAAGCGCCTCGTAATCGATGTGCGGCAGAATGGAATTAGATACAAAGCCACCAGCCGACGCCATGATGCACTTGACGCGCGGATCGCGGATCAGTTCGTTCAGTTCCTCGGCGCGGGCGGCGATGCCGCCCGAACGATAGCCCTCCGCCTTTCCGGTCAGAGAGCCGCGCACCACCGGGTGTCCGTGACCCTCCAGATACGCGATCGCCAGCTGGGTTCTCTCTGGAATCCAGGCTGTCGCCG
Organism: Bacillota bacterium; assembly: GCA_023444095.1. Taxonomy (GTDB): domain Bacteria; phylum Bacillota; class Clostridia; order Christensenellales; family Aristaeellaceae; genus RUG11247. The sequence continues at coordinate 267 of JAEZRP010000046.1, read as the reverse complement.
GACAGGAGGGCGAAAAAATACCGATGGCATCCCCCGCCGCCAACCGCGGCGCTAATCTTATTTCACTCATATTGCGCGTTCCTTCGTCGAAGCAGGAAGACAGAAAGAGAAAAACCCGCCACAACGTGACAGGCCCTTCATGGAGGTGCCACCCGGATTCGGACCGGGGATAAAGGTTTTGCAGACCTTTGCCTTACCACTTGGCGATGGCACCAAATCAAATGGAGCGGTAGACGAGACTCGGACTCGCGACCTCCACCTTGGCAA
>JAEZRP010000022.1 GCA_023444095.1 Bacillota bacterium | reverse complement strand
ACGGACGCCCACCCGCCCGCTGTCCGGCAGCCAAGGCGAACATGCCTGAGGCCTGTTCGCCTCACGACTAACCGATTTCTATGGGTGACGCTATACGAATTTGCGCATAACTCTTGACAGTACCAAGAGATATGCGAATTTAAAGTAATCAACGATGAGAACATGATTGAAATATTGAATTGTTGCGCGCTTAAATACGAGTACATCTACAATAAAGATTTTGTCGCATCGGATAGTAGGGATGAGATTGGACGACTGGCATCTTTTTTAGCAGATCACAGAGAAGAATTTGAGGCTTTGCATCACAATGTAAGCATATCTCCAAAGAAAGACGAATAGATAGTCGGACGCGCGGAAGCTATGCAAGGGCAAAGTTCCGCGCGACTAAGGCATATCGGTCGGAAAGCGTTCGCTCCTGTCGATAGGCAATAATAGCTTCTCCCGCCGCTCCCTTCTACGCCCGAACCTCCCTATGCAGCAGTTTCCGGTAGGTCGCGTCGATGGCGAACGCGCCGGTGGGCGCGGAAAGAAGGATCGAGATCACCGCGAAGGAGAGCACCGTGTTTCCGCACGCCAGCCCCATGGCGAGCGGAACGCCGCCGATGGCCGCCTGCACGGTCGCTTTGGGGATCTGCGCCAGCATGCAGAAGACCCGCTCCCTGCGGTTGAGCGCGGTTCCGAGGACGGACGCGTATGTGCCGATCAGCCGGAAGACGAGGCCGAGTAAGAGCATCAGGATCATCCCGAAGCCCGCCGAAAGCGCGTACCCGATGTTGACCGTCGCGCCCACCAGCACGAACAGGAAGATCTCGGCGGCGACCCACAACTTCGAAAACTTGATCGACAGCCGCTTCGCGACGATGCCCGCCCTGTTGTTGATGACGATGCACATGCTCATGACCGCCAAGAGACCCGACACGCGCACAGTGCCTTCCAGCGCCTTCTCCGCGCTGATCAAAAGGAACGAAACCGCCAGAAGGACGATCACCTTGAGCGTGTCGCGCATTCGGAAGCGCACAAACAGCTTTGTGAGGATAAAGCCCAGTACGCCGCCCAGCAGCACGCCCAGTACGATGGAGATCGGGATCTGCGCGAAGTCGATGGCCGAAACGCTTCCGCCCGACGCCAGCGAGAGGAGCGATGTAAACAGAACGATCACATATACGTCGTCCGCCGAGGAACCCGCGATGATCATCTGCGGGATTCCCTGCTTCGTGCCCCAGCCCTCGTCCATCATCATCGCCATGCGCGGGACGACGATCGCGGGCGAAACCGCGCCCATCACCGCGCCGAGGATCGCCGCTTCGATCAGGGATACGCCCATGAGCTTCGGCGCGAACAGCAGAAACGCGATGATTTCAAGCGTCGCCGGAACAAAGCACATCAGGACGGCCGGGCGGCCGACCCGCTTCAGATCGCCCAGGTCCAATGTCAGACCCGCCTTTGCCAGGATGATGATCAGCGCGATTTCGCGAAGGTCGCCGGAGATCAGAAGGATCGAGCGGTCAATGAGGTTCAAAACGTACGGCCCGAACAGGATTCCGGTCAGGAGCATGCCGATGATGTAGGGAATCCCGATTTTCCGAAACAGCCCGCCGAACAGAAGACCGGCCAGCAGGATCAGCGCGATGCTGAACAGCATTGGTATCTCATCCTCTCCATCCATTTCAGGGAACGCTTTTGTCTCTTGGCGCAATGGGCGCGCGCCCTCCGGTTCGGCATTTCGCGGGCGCTATGGCAGCGGCGCGCCCGCAAGGGCGGGGACGCGGACGCCGGGCGCGCCCTCCCGCGCCTTGCCCGATGCGGAAACGCCATGCGCAAACGATAGGTCAAAGCGGCGCGGCGGACGGTTCGATTCTCCGTGCGGCTTTTTCCCGATGCGGCGGAGCGGCCACAAAAAAAGCCGATCCTCTGCGCGATTGCAGAAGTCATCAGCTTTGCGGCGGTTCTGGCGGATGCCATGGGAGAACTTCATTCCCTTGCGGCATGATAGCACGAAGCCGCGCGTTTGTCAATCGGAACCAAAGCCTTGTCCGTGCGCGGGCCATGGGGGATGCGTCCGCCGCGCGGAGCTGCGCCCGGCGCGCCTTCCTGGGAGGGCGGGCGCTTTCTTTTTCGTTGCCTTTTCTTTCCATATTGTTTATAATGGCGGCGGGAGAACGATGATGGAGGTGCGCGATGAGGGTACGTCTTTTGGCCGTTCTGGTGGCGCTCGCGTTGGCGGCGGCGCTTCCCGGGGCGATGGCGGAGGGGCTGGCGGTTTCGGGCGAGGCGCACGGGCACAGGGTTTCGCTCGTCGTGCCGGAAGCATGGGACGACCTGCAATGGGGCGGCGATACGTCCGGGGGCGAGAGCCGCGAGATCGGGGAATGGGGCGTTTTTGAGGATGGCGAGCTTTCGTTGGTGGCGATCCTCTCGACCGACGTCTGGCAGGCGGCGGTCGATCGGCGCATCAACAACTTTGGCGTCAAATCGCGCGAGGAATGCGTGAGCGCGCAGGGAAACTCCGTCGGCAACATCCTTCTGGGATTGTGCTCGACGGGCGAATTTGACACGGTCTATGAGGAGATCGGGGAAATCTGGTACCTCCGGTGCGAAACGCGGTGGGGATCGGACCCGGGGAACGGGACGGGCGTTCGGACGGACATCCTGATCTATTCGACCATACAGGATGGCGTGCGCTACGACGTGGCCTTCTGCGGCCCGGTTTCCGACGCGGGGGATGCGAAGAACGCGGACGTGATCTCCGGCATTCTTTCGTCCTTGACGTTTGAACGGATCGAATGAGCTTGCCGCAACGGGGGGCGCGGTTCGCCCCCCGGACATTCGTGCTATGAACAAACGATTGCCTTTGCCGCAACCACAAAACCGCTTTCACGGCGAAACACGAATTTTTGTGTTATGATGCATACGCCTTTGTCGCGTCGTGCTTCATTCAACAATCTCGCCGGCTGATCGCAAGAGCAATGAGGCAGATAGAAGGGCATCTGATCGCCAATCTGGATATGCTGGACGGGGGTTATTCGATGCCATGCTCGCCATGTTTTTCCTGTTTGTCATAAGTTCTTTTCGAAATATACAGGCTCCCGTTGGAAGCCATGCCCGCAAAGAACACTTCGCCAACGTTGGAAATGCCTTGTGCGTTCAGCTCTCTGAGGAGCCACGCCTCGGTCATGTTGGTTGCATTCAAGTTTTCGTACATGATTTTGCCGTCGATAATCATATCTTTGGTGAGTCCTGTTTCCGTTGGCTGCATCTGCATATCCTTCGGCGTCAATGGCTTGCTTTCGCTCTTCAGCAGCACAGAAAGCGTGCCGGAGTTTTCCAGGATCGCATAGTGAACGTCGGAGATAAGAAAGACATCCTTGAATCGGAGCATCGAGTTCAGCTCATTCATCGTGATTCGGCCTTTGCGCATATTTGATTCCAGGATGATTCCGTTTTCAATGATGATGAGCGGCTCGGAATTGATCAGTTTGCGGAATCGAAAGCTTTTGATATGAAATTGGCCGCTTGCAAGCCCCAAAAGTCCGATCGTAATTAATACCGTTACCGCCGTATGGAATGAATTATCTCGCCCGATTCCGATGTTTGCTGTGACGGAACCAAAAGTGATGACTACGGCAAAATCAAAAAACGTCATTTGGGATAACGCTTTTCGACCCAATGTTCGCGCCATCAGGATGAGGATGACAAAAGCAGCACAGGTTCGCAATATCGCATATAGAATATCAAGAAATATATTCATTCGTCCCCGTAGTTTCGCTCCTTCTCAGATTGCGCGATGGGCGGGTAACGATTGTTATCCCGCCCGAAATACGCATCGGAAACCTTTTCATCAGCCGCGCGCCATCATATTGCACTCATTCGCGCATGTCCTGCACTCGTTGGCGCAGGCTTTGCAATGATCGTCCTTGAACATCGCGCATTCCTGTTCACACTTCTGGCAGACCGTGGCGCATAGCTGGCATACGTTGATAGCGTGCTGCGCATTCATGGCCATGAAGGAGCTTGACAGCTTGCAGATTTCCGCGCATTCAACGAGCATTTGGATGCACCCTTTCCGGGCTTGCACGTCGGGCTCATTCAGGCACAGCGCGAAGCATTCGTAGCACGCCTGTTCGCACCGCTTGCATGCATCCAAACATTTTTGATACTTGTTTGTCGTCGTTGTCACCACACCCATAAAATCACCTCCTTTCGGCGTATGATCTCCATTCATTTTTGAAAATATGCGTTCAGAAGATGGGCCTGATCCTTGTGCTAACAGGAAAACGGGACTGCCACCCGACTCGGCGGCAGTCCCCAGGCGGTATGGCTGCAACTCAATTTGCTGGACTTTCGGTTTTTTTACTCGGCGGCGTCAGAGTCCGCCTTTGTGCAATGGATGGTTCCGGCGGGATGCTGAACCGGGGCATAGATGGAGTACAGTTTGATCGGCTCTTTTCCCGTGTTGACGAGGTTGTGCCAGGTTCCTGCGGGGATGAAGATCGCATAATCATCGGCGACTTCCCGCACATAGTTCAGGCTGTCCGCCGCCGGGCCCATCATGGCTCTGCCCTTGCCCTGCTCCAGACGGAGGAACTGATCCAGGTTGGGGTGCATCTCCAGCCCGATCTCTCCTTCCGGAGGAATGCACATGAGGGTGAGTTGCAGATGGGTACCCGTCCAGAGCGCCCTCCGGAAGAAGGGGTTTTCGAGGGTCGCCTCCGTGATGTTCACGACATAGGGGTTGGGGCCAAAATCCTCCGCGATTCCCACGCAGCGAGTGGTCAGGCAGGGCCGACCGTCCGAGGGGCAGGCGTCTTCGGGCGGGTACGGGGAAGGACGATTGCAGCAGCGATATTCATTCGGATTGGAATGCATAAATTTCACCTTTCCAGCAGCCATGATCCGCCCTGTAAGGAGTTCCTATGCTGCTCCGGACAACTGACGCTTTCCATCCCCATTCTATGCAGTGTCAGACGCCGGGTGCATATCTATAGTTGGCGAATACACGGTACAGTGCCTCGGGGTCGGAGATGCCGAACCATGCGCGGACTGCGGAGACGATTCGTCAATCCTTCGGAAGCATTGCCTGTTTTTGATCAAATCACAACCCCCCGAAATCGCGCGATTTCGGGGGGTTGCCGATCGTGGGCGGGTGGCGGGCGCCTGTTCATGGGGTTCGGGATCGCCCGAAGGAAAGGGGGGCAGCCCCGCATGACAGGGCCGCCCCTTATTCGGTCGCTGCGCCGCGCCGAGCGGCGCGACAGCGGTTTGTCCCCTTACTCGGCCGCGGTCAGAAGGAGCAGCCCGGCCCGATCCAGCTCGAAGCGCAGGAAGCCGTCCTCGCACGTGAACGGAAGCTCCGTCAGCGCTTCGCCGTCCACCTGGAAAAGCCGGAACGCGGTCGCGCCTTCATAAGGCACGCAGACGCGCACCGGACCCGCAAGTTCCACGCTCTGCCCGGCGGTTTCAAACGCGACGGTCAGGGCGTACAGCACGCCGTCGCAGGGCGCTTCCTGACCGTGTACGGCCAGCTCACCGCGCGGCAGCGTGCCGTTCCGGACGGGCTCCGCCGTCGCGCCCGCAAGGAGCGGGAACGCGGCTGACGCTTCGAGATTCTCCGAAGCAATGCCCTTCAACGCGCCGCACACGACGCACACGCGAAACGGCTGATCGGTCCCGGTCACCTCGGCGTACTCGCAGTTCTCGGTCTTGCGAGATCCGCAGGAGCCGGACTGGCAGGTCGCGCTGTGGGTATCGTCGCCGTTGCCCGTCCACGCGCCGTAACGGTGGCCGCGCGCGCTCGTCACGTCGGTGACGTACCGTTTCTCGCAGCGGGTGCAGGTGAATGTGGAATAACCCTCCCGGGAGCATGTCGGCTGGGTGACCGTCACCCGGTGCTGATGCCGGAGGGCCGGGACGGCCTCCTGCGCGACGATCACAGCCGCGCACACGGAGCAGTGGCTGCCTTCGGTCCGGCCCGCCTGGGTGCAGGTGGGCGCGACCGCCGCGTCAGTGGCCGCGGTATGGCCTGTGGCCGGGATGGTCTCCTGCGCGACGAGCACCGCCGCGCACACGGAGCAGTGGCTGCCCTCGGTGCGCCCCGTCTGGGTGCAGGTGGGCGCGACCGCCGCGTCAGTGACCTCGGTATGGCCTGTGGCCGGGAGGATCTCCTGCGCGACGAGCACCGCCGCGCACACGGAGCAGTGACTGCCCTCGGTCCGTCCCGCCTGCGCGCAGGTGGGCGCGACCGCCGCGTCAGTGATCGCGGTATGGGCCGCCGGGACGGTCTGTTGCGCGACGATCACCGCCGCGCACACGGAGCAGTGGCTGCCCTCGGTGCGTCCCGCCTGCGTGCAGGTGGGCGCGACCGCCGCGTCAGTGACCGCGGTATGGGCCGTCTTTGGGACGGTCTGTTGCGCGACGAGCACCGCGGCGCACAAGGAGCAGTGCTTGCCCTCGGTCAGCCCCGTCTGCGCGCAGGTGGGCGCGACCGCCGGGTCGACGACCTCTAAGTGGACCGGGTTGCCGGAAGCGTTGCCGCATACGCAGGAAGCGCCCTTCGTGCAGTTGGCGGGAATGGTGAAGGAGCATATCTCACCATAGGGGAGCTTTGCGTGATTCCAATCCTCGTTGGAAACGCAGCGTGGATTATGACAGTAGTAATAATGGTAATGCAAGTTGTAGGCAACATACTCATAATCTAACCACTCGGTGTCGGTGCTGTTACAAAAAAAACATACGGGACCGGAGGCCAGCGCCGTACCGGACAAAAACAGCATCGTTCCCAGCAGGATTGTGATCAACCAGAACTTCTTCATGGACGAAACCTCTCTGATTCCAGTTTGCTTGCGGGATCCCAACAGGCGTTCCCACCGATCCGGCCGACGCGCCGCTTCATTGCGCCGTGGGCCATGCCGGGGCGGGCCGCGCCGCTTCATTGCGCCGCGATCGTCACTCGCCGATCACGGGCACGCGCAGGGTGATGCTGTTGATGATCTGGTCGGCGATTTCGGGCGTAAAGAACGCGTCCTCCGCGCCGTGCACGAACGAGATCTGATACTGAGCGGTCAGGTCTTCATTGAAGAGGCGGACCACCTGGACGAGCCGGGCGACGCCCTCCTGATTGATGCCGGAAAAGGCCATGTAAACGCCGATGCTGCCGTTCAAATCGACTTCCCCGGAAAAGGCGGACAGCTCCATGTCGGTGTAGACCGTTCCATACAGGGGTTCGAGGGCATCCGCCGCGAGGGACTCGTCCCACTCCGAGGGCAGCAGATCGATTTCCATGGCGGTCGTGACGGTGATCCCGGCGGCGGGGCCTGCGGATACGTACACGCCTTCCGTTTCTTCGACGGGGCCGAAGACGTCCGGAACGAGCATGGTGATGTCGCCAAACGTCATCTCGACAAACGCGACCGCAGGCTCTTCCGCCAGGGCGCCGCCCGGAACCATCCAAAACCCGACCACCAGCAGAAACGCAAGCATTTTCTTCGACCGTTTGAGCATTTCCATTTCCAGATCTCCTCCAAATTGCATGTGTGATTTCAAACCGCCGCGCGGCGGCCGATCAACGTTCCCTTCGGATGAACCTCCCGATGGGCGGGAAAGACATCACGAAGTCCGGAAACCGGTACATCGGCTTCCCGTGCGCCAGACGATAGCGCTGTTTCACCAGATCGCAGATCTGGGCGCTCGTCTCGAGCATGCGCGCGGCCGCCTTCTCCCCGGGACCGCCGCGCACCTTCTCGAAGCCTTCCCGATGGAGCCGCAGCTGTTCTTCGGCGCGCCGCACATCCGCCGACATCTGCTCGAGCACATGGAAGGCGTACACAAACCAAAAAACAAGCAGCGCGACGATGTTGCCGATTACGAGAAGCGTCAGAATGGTGCCCGTCACCGCGATTCCCCCCTCGATGAAATGAAGCGGGGTCATAAGGCCGCAACCCATTCTAGCAGCATCGACAAATTTGCGGTTTCTTTTGGCGCGAAATGTCGATTTTTCGCCCCGAGATGCGCGCGCTTTCTTGCGGCGGCGATTGCCATGTGGTAAGATGAACGGAACAACAGCGCTTGGGAGACAGACATGCTGAGAATTGCAATTTGCGACGACGATTTGCGGGAGCTTGCGGCGATTGCCAGCCTGCTCCACCAGTACAAGGCTGAAAAGGACGGGGAGATCCGCTACGAAACGTTTCACGGCGCGCTCGCGCTATTGGACGCCATGCGGCAGCAATCCTTCGACATCCTGCTTCTGGACGTGATGATGCCCGGCATCAACGGCATGCGCGTCGCCCGCGAAATTCGCGGGTTTGACCGCGAAGTCAAAATCATCTTTCTCACTTCGTCAACCGAATTCGCGGTGGAAAGCTACGCGGTCAACGCGCACTATTATCTGCTCAAGCCCGGCACGGCGAGCGGCCTGTTCCCGATCCTGGACAGGATTCTGCTGGACAAGCGGCGGGCGGCGGATTCGCTGTACCTGCAATCGCCCTCCGGCGTCGTGCGGCTGCCGTTTGACCGCATCGAGTTTCTGGAAGTGCGCAATAAAAAGCTGCTGTTCCATCTGTCGGACGGCAGCGTTCAGGAAATCAGCGGGGCCCTCTCCAGTTATGAGGAAGCGCTTCTTTGCCGGAAGGAGTATGTGAAGGTGCACCGCTCCTTTCTGGTGAACATGGAGTTCGTGGACCGGTTCGGCGCGAAGGAGCTGACGACGTGCGCCCGGAAGGCGGTGCCGATTTCGAGGCTCCTGTTCGCGCAGGTGCGCGAGGCATACATGCAGTACCTGTTCGTCGAGAAGGGGGTGGAATGATGGCCGCCACCCTGGGCCTTTTGAATTACGGCCTCGTCCTTCAGTACGGTATCCTGCTCTCCGTGCGCTTCGCGGGCGGATGCGGCGCGCGAATCAACCGGTGGTGGATCGCGGCGTTCGGCCTCTCGATGCTCAGCGTGCAGTATCTGTGCTGGTCGTTCTTCGGCCTTACCCTGACGACGAAGCTCTATCCGCTGATCTCCCACCTGCCGCTGGTCCTCATGCTGGTGTACGGCCTCAAAAAGCCGTGGGGTATCGCGATCGCGAGCGTGCTGACGGCATACTTCTGCTGCCAGCTGCCCCGCTGGATGGGCACGATTTCGCTCTCCCTTTTTGAGACGCAGCTCGCGTATGAGGCGGGCTACGCCATCTCCATCGTTCCGCTGTTCTATGTGCTGTGGAAGTACTTCGCGAAAGCGGCATACCGGGCGATGACCTATTCCACGCGGGCGCTGCTTCTCTTCGGGGGGCTGCCGCTGTTTTACTATCTGTTTGATTATATCACGACCATCTATTCGAATCTCCTCTTTGCGGGAAGCCGCATGGCCGCCGAGTCGCTGCCCGCCGTGATGGCGATGTTTTATCTGGTGTTCGTCGCGAGCTATCACGTCGAAGTGCAGCGGCGCAATGAAGCGGAAGCCCTGCGCGGCGTACTGGCGCTTGAGCTGGAGCAGGCGAAAAACGACGTCAGCTCCCTGCAGCAGATGGAGGACAGGACCGCGGCCTACCGCCACGACATGCGCCATCACTTTGCGATGATCGACGGGTATCTGAAGGTCGGGGAACCTTCCAAGGCGCGGGCGTACATTGATTTGGCCATGCACGACATCGAGCGCATCAAGCCGGTGCGCTACTGCGAGAACATTTCGGTCAATCTGATTTTCGCCGCCTTTGCCGAAAAGGCGGGCAAGCGAAACGTCGCGTTCCACGCGGAGGCGAACATCCCCTCGGCTCTCCCGCTCTCGGAAACGGAGCTGTGCGCGCTTTTGTCAAACGGCCTGGAAAACGCGATCACCGCCGCGGCGGAATGCGGCGGGGACAGGCAAAAATTCGTGCACGTCAACTGCCAACCCCACAAGGAGCGGCTTCTCATCCTCATCCGCAATCCGTACGAGGGCGAAATCGTCATGAAGGACGGCCTGCCGCAGACCGAAAGGCCGGGGCACGGGTTCGGGGTGAAGAGCATCCGAATGATCACAGAGAAGCGCGGCGGCTACTTTTCGTTTGAGCGGAAGGACGGCCTGTTTGTCACGAAGATCGTGCTGCCGCTCAGCCCGGCCATGGACGACCCGCTTTCCGCGCGCCCGCCGGTTCCCCGTTTGCAGTTTGATTGAGAAAGGCGCATGCCGCGCGTACGGACGAATGCGGGGGAATCGGTCCCTCGACGCTATGCGCCGATTCCGGAAGCCGGGTTCAGAAAGCGCCCCCGCGCCATTCGGCGCGCAGGAGGCGGTACTCGACCCGGTCCTTCAGCCTGCCGTCGTGCAACTGGTACTCTTTGAAATCGGCCTCTTTTATGAGGCCGCATTTTTGCATCACCCGTTCGGAGGCCGCGTTCTCCTTCAGACAGCCGCAGGAAATGCGATAGACGTTGCCCTCTTCAAAGGCGAAGCGAATGAGTTCCGCGAGGGCTTCCGCCGTATAGCCGCGGCCCCAGTACGCGTCGCGGATGAAGTAGCCCACGCCGACCAGCGCGCCGAGCGGCGTCGTCTGGTTGACCGTGTAGCCGATCTCGCCGACGTGCGCATGCGTTTCCCGCTCCTCGATGCGGAGGAAGTAGAATTTTCGCTCCGGCAGACCGATCTGATCGATGGCGAGCCGAAGGTTTTCGCGCGATTCCGAAAGGCTGCGCGTCATGAGGTCCGGCAGGTACCGCATGGCATTGGGGTCTGAAAACAACTGATGGTGGGTGGCAAGATCGTCCGGCACGTGGTCCCGCAGGAGGAGCCGGGGCGTCGAAAGGCGGATCATGGAGGGGCCTCCCTGCTGTGATTGTTTTTGTCATTCTATACCGGGGAGCGGGGGGAGGCAATTATAACTTGCAGAAATATTCGACGTATCAGCTCGAAGTCCATTGTCTCTCCCTGTGGTGGGCTGGCATGTCTTCATGGCCCGCAAAGGATTCCTACCATGTATAGGTCGCGCGGGGCTTGGGCCCCCGCGCGAGCCGACGGACAGAATTGAAGTGGACCACCCATCATGGGGTTTCCAAAGGGGCTCAGTCCCTTTGGCGGGGGTTTGGGGGCAGTGCCCCCAAGGAGGCGGACTTACAAAGTCCGGCCTCCTTTTTTATACTGCTTTCAGGGTCGCTTGTGGTGACCTTTTGCAGAAAGGAGTCATGACGATGGATTCAGGGCCTTTTCGGCTTTCCCTTCAGCTGTTCGCGGATGGCGGGGCCACCGGCGGGACCGGGACCGGACCTTCCGGCGGGGCCTCCGCAGGGGGCAACGCTTCCGCGGGCGGCGCGGGGAGATCGGGCGTCAACGGGCAGGGGGCCGCCGCCTCTGCGAAGACGGGGGGTTCGGGCGCTCCGACGGATTCGGAGGCCCGGAGGCGGGCGAAAAACGTCGGCAAGTACGAGGGCGCGCTGGAGAACGCGCCGCGCGGGGCCGACAAGCGGGACGCCGCCGCGAACGCGCGCGAGGATCGGGACCCTGCGGAGGGCGGGGAGAAGCGCAGGAGCTTTGACGAGCTGATCGCGGGCGAGTATCGGCAGGACTTTGACAGGCGCATGCAGCAGATCGTCCGGGCGCGGCTCGGGGAGACGAGGAGCGCGCAGGACCGGCTCAATCAGTTCGCGCCAGCCCTGAAGCTCGTCGCCGAACGCTGCGGACTGGACTTTTCGGACCTCTCGCGGGCCGATCCCGCGGCGCTTCTCAAGGCGCTTCAGGAAAACAAGGGCGCTGCTGCGAACGAGGCGGCGCGCCGGGGCGACAAGCCCGAGCCGCTTTGGAAAACAATGCGGCTCGCGCAGGTTCAGAAGGCGCGGGCCGACCGGGAAAGGGCCGAGGAGGCGCGCATGAATGAGAACTACGCCCAGCTTCGCGCGCAGGCCGAGCAGTTTCGCAGGAAGGAGCCCAGGTTCAGCCTCGACGCCGAAATGAAGAACGAGACGTTCGCGCGGATGATCATGGACAAGTACCCGCTGGAAACGGCCTACCATGTCGCCCATCTCGACGAGATCGAGGCGCAAAGGGCGGAGGCGTACCGGACGAAGATGCGCGAAGTCGCGCGGATGGCCGCGCAGCAGGCGTCGAACGCCATCCGGGCCGGGGCGCGCAGGCCGACCGAGAACGGGACCAGCGCGGCTGCCGCGACGGTCTCCAAGATCGACATCCGAAAGCTCGACAAGAGCGCCATCCGGGACATGACCGCCCGCGCCGCGCGCGGCGAGGTGTTCCCGTCGAGCCTGTTCACCTGAGGCACTCGATACCTGAGGGTACCTTGGCAATCGATACCTGAGGGCGTCGATTGCAGGGGAACGAAGAACGGGGAACCGGATTTCTGAATTTCCTGCGGGAAATTCCGGGCGAAATCCGGGGGCAGGTGCCGATTCACCGTCGGGTGGGCAAGCTCACCCTTTGGGTGAATCCAATCATCCGGCAGAGCCGGCACGATTGATTGAACATGGAGGGCCCCGGCCCTCCAAACCCCCCGGGGTTCGGGGACGATTGCCCCAACCGGATCACGGAAACCCGCGCATTGCGCAGCAAGGCGTGGGCGCAAAACAAGGTTCCGCGAAGCGGAACTTGAGGGCATGGAGGTCCCGCGAAAGCGGAACTGAAGGGCATGGAGGTCCTGCGAAAGCGGGACTGAAGGGCATGGAGGTCCCGCGAAAGCGGGACTGAAGGGCGAGGACAGCGCGAAGCGCTCCGCAGCCCGGAACCCGCGCATTGCGCAGCAAGGCGAGGGCGACAGACGAGGACAGCGCGAAGCGCTCCGCAGCCCGAAACCCGCGCCTTGCACAGCAAGGCGCGGGCGCAGACGAAAGGAGAATCCCATGAAAGAAACCACAGGATGGCTGAACCTTCAGCTCTTTGCGGAGGGCGGCGGCGACGTTGTGAACGCGACGGGCGGCTACGTGAACGCCTACACCGGCGCGAACGAGGCGTTCACGCCCACGAACTCCCTTGACCCGACCATGAAGACGTTCTACAACAAGCAGCTTCTCGAGAACGTCAGGAACAAGCACTACTTCGCGCAGTTCGGCTCCAGGCAGCCGCTCCCGGCGCACAGCGGAAAGCAGATGGAGTGGCGCAAGATGCGCACGCTGCCGCTTGCGGACGTACTGACCGAGGGCGTCATCCCGGAGGGCAAGCAGCTCGCCATGACGTCCATCTACGGCGGCATCCAGCAGTACGGCCTTTACTACGCGCTCACTGACCAGATCATGACCCACGCGCTCGACCCCATGCTCGCGAAGACCGTCGACGGCCTTTCCGACTCGGCGGGCGACACGCAGGACACCGCGATCCGAAACGTGGTCATGGAGGGAACGAACGTCCTCTATGCGGACACGACGGACGAAGACGGCGAGGTCACCGCGACGCCGACCGGAAGATGGGGGCTGACGGCCGACAACAACAAGCTCACGCCCTTCATGGTCCACAAGGCCGCGACGCTTCTGGAAAAGATGAAGGCGCCCACCATCGACGGCAACTACGTGTGCCTGATCCATCCCTCCGTCAAGTTCGACCTCACGCGCAACAAGGACTGGGTCGAGTGGCACAAGTACTGCCGCCCGGAGGAGAAGTACGCGGGCGAGATCGGCATGCTCGACAACGTGCGCTTCATCGTGACGACGTCCGCGAAGGTGACGGCGGGCGCGCCGCTCGCTGCTTCGAACCGCTACCTTTCGATGACCACGACCTATGTGACCAACGACGCGACCGCGACGGCGCCCGGCGGCGGCGAGACGAGCCAGTACAAGCTCACCATCTCCGAGACCCCGACCGCCGCCATGATCGGCCGCTACTGCCACATCTACGACGCGTCCGCGTCCGGGTATGTGGGAACGGTCAAGATCATCGGGATCGACGCCACGAACAAGTACGTCTGGCTGAACGCGCCGCTCGGCATCACGCCCGCGTCCGGCGACAGGCTCTACCCCGGCGAGGGCGGCGCGGAGGGAACGAGCGACACGACCGGCACCGCCGTCTACGGCTGCATCTTCCTGGGCCGCGACGCCTACGGCATCATCGATCCCGAGGGCGCGGGCATGGAGATGATCATCAAGTCCAAGGAGGAGGCGGGCGGGCCGCTCAACCAGTTCGGCACCGCGGGCTACAAGTTCTCCGGCGGCACCAAGATCCTCTATCAGGAGCGCATGGTGCGCGTGGAGTGCTGCAGCTACTTCTCCAAGCAGGACGCGAGCAACTAGCGACAGGAGGGGGCGCTCTGCCCCCTCTCCATGAAAGGAGCATTTCGATGGCGAAGGAAAATGGCGTCGCGGAGGCGGCGGTGGCTTTGGAAGGACGGGAGGGCCGGGAGTCCGCCGCCGAGATCGGCGCGCGCATCGACAACGAACGCGTCATGATCTTTTTGCCCCCGACGGGCATCAAGGACGAGGACACGCTTCAGGTGATCGTGAACGGTTCCGTGACCCTCATTCCCAAGGGGAAGCGCGTGGCAGTCACCCGCCCGGTGTACGACGTCCTCATGCGCGCGGAGGACGCGCACATGCAGACGCTCCGGTTCGACCGGGACAACGAGAACGTCGACCGCACGAACGAGAAGTGGTAGAATTTCGCGCGCCGCGCAGGGCGACATAGGAGGGGCACGCATATGACGATTGCCGAGGCGTTGTCGAAGGTTGACAGGCTTAGACCCAACCAGGTATCCGCCGCGGACAAGCTCGGCTGGCTGTCCGACTGCGACGCATTCCTGTTGGAATCGGTCGTTCGGACGCATGGGGCGGATGCGGACGTACCCGCGGAATTCGCGGGGTACGGCGCTAACACGGATCAGGAGACGTCGCTCCTCGCCGGGCCGCCCTACGACGAGATGTACCTTTTTTACCTCTACATGCAGATCGACCTTGTCAACATGGAGCTCGGGAAGTACAACAACGACCGGGCGCTGTATCTGGCCCGGATGGGCGACTACGCGGCCTTTTACAACCGGACGCACGCGCCGCTTCACGCGGCGGACCATTTCAGCCTTTGAGGGGAGGCGCGGCCATGTTTTATCCGAAGCTCGAACCGCAGACGCAGCTGCGCCTCTTCACCGAGACGTTCGGCGGCTACAACCACAATCTGAAGATCGCGAGCGGGGAGTGGTACGACGAGGAGAACCTCTCCTCGTCGAGCTACCCGCTTTTCGCCCAGCGCGAACGGCGCGGCGTCGTGGGGACGCTCCAGAACCCGCAGGGCATGCTCGCGAAGGACGCGCTTCTCTACGTGGACGGCGCGCAGCTTTTCTATAACGGCGTGCCGGTTCCGGGGATCGCGCTCTCGACCGACGCGGACATGTGCCCCAAAAAGCTCGTTTCCATGGGCGCGTACGCCGTGATCTTCCCGGACAAGGTGTACGTGAACACCAAGGATCTGACGGATTCCGGCCCGCTCGACGCGGCGTTTTCGTCCATTGAAGACGCTGCCGTGACCTACCGGATGTGCCGCGTCGACGGCGAGGACTACGACCTTACAAACGCCATCGTGTCCCCGTCGCAGCCGGGCGAGCCGGAGAACGGGGACTACTGGATCGACACGTCAGGAGAGAAGCACGCGCTCAAGCAGTATTCGTCCACGACCGCGCTCTGGACGGCCATCCCCACCGTGTACGTGAAGATCGGCTGTCCGGGGATCGGCGCGTCGTTCGCGGCATACGACGGCGTGGCGCTCTCGGGCTGCGCGGGGCCGGGCGAGAACCCGAAGCTCGCGGAGCAGATCGCGGCGCTCAATGCCCCGAACGTCGTCTATCAGAAGGGGGACGACTACATCGTCGTGGTCGGGCTCGTCGATCAGGCGTACATCCAGCGGGCGGGGAGCGTGACCGTGAAGCGCCAGTCCCCGGCGCTCGACTTCGTGACCGAGTGCGAGAACCGGCTGTGGGGCTGCCGCTACGGCATGAAGGACGGGAAGATGGTCAACGAAATCTACGCCTGCAAGCTGGGCGACTTCCGCAACTGGAACTGCTTCATGGGGGTTTCCACCGACAGCTACGCGGCGACGGTCGGAACGGACGGCAGGTTCACCGGGGCGATCACGCACCTGGGGTATCCCCTGTTTTTCAAGGAGAACTGCCTTCACAAGGTGCACGGCTCCTACCCCGCCAACTACCAGATCCAGACCACGGCGTGCCGGGGCGTGCAGGAGGGCTCCGAGGGCTCGCTCGCCATCGCCATGGAGACGCTTTTCTATAAGTCGCGCGAGGACGTGTGCGCCTACGACGGATCGCTGCCCGCGTCCGTGTCCCAGCAGCTGGGTCAGGCGGCCTACGGAAGCGCGGTCGGGGGCGCTTACGGCGCGAAGTATTACATCAGCATGCGGGACGAAGCCGGGGCGTGGCACCTGTTCGTATACGACGCGGCGCGCGCCGTCTGGCACCGGGAGGACGCAACGCACGCGCTCGCCTTCGCGAACGTGCGCGGGGACTTCCTCTATATCGATGCCGGGACGGGCGCGCTCGTCAGCGTGTCCGGACGGGGCGGGACGCCGGAAGGCGAGATCCCGTGGTCGGCGACGAGCGGCATCCTGGGCTACGAATTGCCGGACGCGAAGTACGTTTCGCGCTTCAACATCCGCGCGAAGCTCGCCGCCGCCGCGACGCTGCGGCTCGAGATCGAGTACGATTCGGACGGCGAATGGACGTTTGCGGGCGCCTACGCGGGCGCGGGCGCGGCGCGCACGTTCACCATCCCGGTCGTGCCGCGCAGGTGCGACCATCTCCGGCTGCGGCTCTCGGGCGTCGGGGACGCGAAGATCTTCTCCATCGCGCGGATTCTGGAGCAGGGAGGGGACGGCTATGTCGCAGCTTTTTGATCTGCCCGCGCGGCTGAGCGGGAACGCCCGGGAGGACGCGCCTATCCTCTACGGATACCTGTACCGGCTCGCCGAACAGCTGAACCACATGGCGCGCCAGCTCGACGCCGGGGCCGCGGACGCCGCGCAGGGGAGCGGGCGGGAAGGCGCGCGCGGCGCGGGGAGCGCGAGCGAGGCCGTGCCCGCCGAAACGGCGGAGGGGTACAACCAGCTCCGCTCGCTCATCCTCAAGAGCGGCGAGACGATCCGCTCGTACATGGACGCCGTCGTCGAGGCGTTCCGGGGCGAGTACGTCACGAAATCGGAATACGGAAGCTTCCTGCAGAACCTCGAGACGGTCATCGAGACGACCGCCGAGGGCGTGCTCTACAATTTCCATTTCGATTCGGCGCTCGACGCGCTGAACGCGGAGATGGCCGGGTTCGACTCCTACCGGGTAAGGACCGAGCAGTACATCCGCGTGGGGATCATCGATTATCTGGACGACGGCACGCCCGTGACCGGGATACTGGTGGGCAACAACCTCCAGCAGGTCGAGATCGACGGCAGGAAGTACACCCGCTCGCAGGAGGTGTACGGCGCGTTCACGGCGGACGCGCTCACATTTTACAAGAACGGCCAGCGCGTCGCGTGGTTCTCGAACGAGAGGCTGAACGTGACGGACGTCGCCGTTCGGGGGAAGATGACGCTCGATTTGAAATGGCAGATCGAGAACGCGCACGGATTGACGCTCAAATGGATCGGAGGCTGACCGCATGGCCGACATCACCGGAATCATCTACGGAACGACATCGAATTCGAAGATCCAATCGCGCCTTCTCTGGGAGGAGACGGCGGACGCGGCGGCGAACGCGGGCACGCTCACCGTCACCATGCAGCTTCGCACCACGACCGGGTACGAGACGCACTCCAACGACTGCGATTACTATATCAAGATCGCGGGGGTCACGCACAGCGCGCTCGTTCAGCACACCTCCGTCGGCCCGGACGACGATTGGGTGACGGTCTTTGTAAGGACGGTCTCCGGGATCGCGCACAACGCGGACGGCACGAAGTCGATCGCCCTGAGCGGCTGGGGAAACATGTACGGCACCTCCGTCTCCTCGATCACCGTCGGGGCGACGGTGGCGCTCTACGCGATCCCGCAGGCGTCGACCTTTCAGGTGACCCCCGCCGTCGAGGTGAACGGCACGAACGCCGTGACCGTGGAGATCGCGCGCGCCTCCGAGGCGTACACGCACCGGGTCGACTTCTTCGTCGGGGGTTCCTACGACGCGGCGGCGTACCGGGCGCGCTTTGAGGGGGTCGGGACGCTCAAGGTGTACCAGATCCCGGTTTCGTGGCGCATGGCGATGCCGACGAGCAATTCGGGGACCGCGCATGTGACCGTCACCACCTTCCACGGCGCGACGCAGATGGGCGCGAGCGCGCAAAAGACATTCACGATCTCGGTGCCCGCGTCCGTCAAGCCCGTTCTGCGCGTGGACGGCGGCGGGAACGTCCAGACGGCCCCGCGCCAGCCCGCGGGCATCTCCGGCTTCTCGCGCTTCGTGCAGGGCTACTCCGGCATCCTTGCGACGTTCGCGCAGGCGAAGGAAGCGTATGATTCCGAGGTGGACATCGACGAGTTTTCGATCACCTACGCGGGCGTGAAATCGTCTGTGGGCCGCTCGTCCGGGAACGTGGTCATCGCGACGGACGCGGCGGGGAGCGAGATCGTGCTCTGGAACAAGGAGAACGTCACGTTTACCGTCGGCGTGAGGGACGCGCGCGGGAACACCGCCGAGTACGTGAAGACCGTTTACGTGTTCCCATACAGCCGCCCGACGCTGGAGGGGATCGAGGTATTCCGCTGCCTCTCAGGCGGCGCGCGGGACGAGAACGGGACGTCCGTTTCGGTCAAGGCCGACGCGGTCTACTCCGAGCTGGGCGGCGAGAACCCGCTCGTCCATCTGCGCGTCAGGTACAAGTCGGCGTCCGCGCCGGACAGCGCGTACGGCGCGTGGACGCCGCTCGCGGACAAAGAGGCGAAGGTCATCGGCGGCGGGAGCATCCACGTCACGCAGAGCTACGACGTCCAGCTGGGCGTCCTGGACACGGTCGGGAACCCTTACGAGGAGGTCGTGCGCGTGCCGACCGTGAAGGTCACGTTCAACGCCAGGGAGGGCGGAGGCGGCGCTGCGTTCGGGAAGTACGCGGAGGCGGACGGGCTGCTCGATTCGGCGTGGCCGATCAAAGCGCCGGAGCTGCTGTTTCCGGACGCCGCCGCCGCTGCGCTCTCGCGGGCGAACATGGGGGTGACGCCGGGGAACATCGGCGCGGTCAATAAGACCGGGGATACATTGGCCGGTGCGCAACTGCTGATGCACAATAACGCACCCGTTGATCTTGGGGAAATGTACTATAAATCGCCCATCCAGATTCGCGAAGCGGGGCTGGTTGGGACCGCGACCGAGTGGGTGCAGTATGCGCCGGCAATCGGATTTCACTGGGGCGGCAGGGCTGGCGCAGCCCTTTTCATGAGCGCGAACGCCGAATTCTATCGATCGGTCAATAACGGCATCCACAAGCTTTTTGATGACGCGATGGTGATACCGCTTGGAAACGGCGGAACAGGGGCGACCACGGAGGAGGGCATCCGGAACCTGATCGGCCTTGGCATTTCCGAAATCACAAGTCCCGCCGTATCCCCCGCGATGGGAACGATCAGCCACTTCAGCCTGTACAGGGTCGGCAGGGTGGTGACCTTCCGGATGTCGGTCGCGGGGAGTTTCGCCGCCGGGGGAAATTCGCTGGGCCAGATTGTGCCCGCGGCGTACCGGCCGCCATCCGATTCCGTGCCGCTGACCTTTTACGTGGCAAGCGACGGCGCGATCCTGAAGGGGGATGTCGACAGCGACGGAGAGGTCTACTTCCGGGCCAATGTGGCTCTGCCCGGCATGACGGTGAAAATTGCGGGGACGTGGATCACGGCATAAATCATGGAGGTGAGCAACATGGCGACCAGGGATCAAATCTACACCATCGGTTCCGCGGGCGACGACGTCGCCGATCTTCAGACGCTTCTCGGCGTCCGGACGACGGGCACGTACGATCAGGGCACGGCGGACGCCGTGACGAGGTATCAGCAGGAACGGGGGCTCGCGGTCGACGGGATCGTGGGCGACGAGACGCTGACCTCCCTTCTCGGAACGGCGACGGGCGGCGCGTGGACGGCTTCCACGGCGGCGCCTTCCCCGGCCACGGACGCCGCGCCGCGCGCGGCGGCGCTCGACCTGGGCGCGATCAATCTGCCCGGCATTTCGGATGCCACGAAAAAGGCGCTTTCGGACCTCGTGAACAACGGCTACACGCCCTCCGCGTCTGTGGACGCCGCGCTCCGGGAGCTCAACGACATCATCGAGAACGAGCCGGGGGACTTCTCCTCCAGGTGGTCGGGCCAGATCGACGCGATCATGGACCAGATCCTGAACCGGGAGGATTTCAGCTACGACGCGGCAAACGACCCGACATACCAGATCTATAAGGACCTCTATCAGCGGCAGGGCCGGGCGGCCATGACGGACGCCATGGGCCAGGCGGCGGCGCTCACGGGCGGCTACGGCAATTCCTGGGCGCAGACGGCGGGCCAGCAGGCGTACCAGAATTACCTGACGCAGCTCAACGGCGCCGTGCCGGAGCTTCAGGCGCAGGCGCTCTCCAGGTACCAGTCCGAGGGTCAGAAGCTCGCGGACGGCTACTCGCTCCTGTCGGGCGAGCGCGCGCAGGAGCAGGCCGCGTGGCAGCAGGCGTACAGCCAGTGGGCCGCGGACCGGGCGTACCGGCAGAGCGCGTACGATTCCGCGAAGCAGTACGACTACGGCGACTATGCGAACCGGCTTTCGTACCTGCAGAACCTCGCCCAGCAGGAGAACGCGCAGCACAACGCAGACGCCCAGGCGGGCAGGCAGTACGCCTATCAGACGGCGATCAAGATGCTCGACCGCGGCGAGATGCCGTCAAACGCGCTCCTGGCCGCGGCCGGGATTTCCGCGGCGGACGCGAAGAAGCTGCGGAAGTAGGAGAACGGCTTTCCCGATTGGGCTGCGCGTCAGGAAGGGCGGCGGAGGAGGCGGGCAGGGGTAGATTCTCTTGCCCGGCATCCGTGAGCGTCCGGAAGAGGATCGACGATGCGCCGGGACGGGCGTGCGGGAGCGCGCGCCGTCGGCGGACGCGAAGGAGGAGCGGTATGGCGTTTGGTTTCAAGAAAAACGAGGTGGCGGGATATACCGACGCGGGCGGAGGCGCGACCGGCGCGACCGTCAATCACCTGAGCTACGATGAGTTCCTTGCGCGCAAAAAGAGGTTGCGGGAAGCGGCGGAGAAAAAGCGCGCGGCGGAGAAGAACGCGCAGATTTTGCGGGCGATCGATCCGCGGCCCCAGGCGGGGGCGTCCCTTGAGACGGTTGCGTCGCCACCCAAGCCGAACGTGGAGATGTGGCCGACGCGGGCGCGGGATGGAGCGTCGCTCTTTCCGGCGGCGCCGGATGCGAATGCGGGCGTGTGGCCTTCGCGCGTGCAGGCGGGAGCGTCGCTTCGAACGGTCGCGTCGCCGCCCGATCCGAATGCGGGCATGTGGCCGACGCGGGCGCAGGATGGGGCGTCGCTTTTTACGGCTGCTCCAAAGCCGGAGGATCGCAAACCGCCGCTGTCGCTGGAGCCGCAGGCCGGGGCATCGCTTGAAACTGTGGCATCATGGGCTGATACGGGCGCGGACATCTGGCCGTCGCGCGTGCAGGCGGGGGCGTCGCTTGAGACGGCGATGGATGTACCATACGCGGACAAGACCCGAACGACCAACGAACGATTTATCGAAGATTACCACCGGATAAATCAGGAGGCCGATACATTGCAGGAATATGAAGCCGATATGATGATAATCGGTATAAATCAAAATGTCTTAAATGATTTTGCATCATACTATGAAGATTCTACGTGGCTTCATGAAATAGATCCGGATGAAGCTTATCAAAGGTTGATGGAGCAAACGAACGCACTTCAGGCTAAATGGGAAGGGTTTACACCTGATATGACATCTGAAGAGAAAAGACAATTAGCCGAAAAATTGGCTAAGACAAATAAGGAGTATAACGAAGATCCAGAGAAGTTTGTATGGATGCAAAAAATTCGTGAAATAGACGATTATCATTTAGTCACTGCAGAGATGATGCAATTAGCGGATCAAATTGCTCACACAACAGATCTGCATCTTCTAAAAACCCTGCGAGGGAAACTTAATTGGCTTAAGTCATACGCTGCGTCTGACTTCCAGGAAGGCTCAAGAGATTGGATAGCCAAACAAAACGATGAAGCGGAGGTAGCCTTGCGGACACGAGATGACTACCAGGCAGAGTATAATGCGGCTGCTGCCGAATGGGAAAATCCTCAAGGAGAATTCACGCAAGACGACATCGATAGAATCAATGATAAATTTGACGACGATATCAACAATACGCTTGGGTTTGAATATTTAGCCGATCAAAAAACACGAACAGAATTAGAAGACATGCGCGTGAATGCGATGATCAGGATAGACAAATTTGATGAATTGCCGGACATTGAAAAGATCGGGATTAATAAGGAAGATATCGAAATAGAAATGGAAGAATACGAAAGCTTAATTGAAGCGATAGATAAAAAATGGGATGGGTATCTGGATAGTGATGACTGGGTTCTTTTTCAAAGACTTGTCAAGGGAAAGGAAGAGTTTAACAAGAATCCGAATGAATTTGAAAAGCTGATGCTTCCGGAAAATTACAGATACTTGGCAGATTTACCTTCGGAAATAAATACGCTGAATAATATAGTCAGTAACATCCGCGTTAATGCGCAGAACTACCTTATATCTCTCAATGCAGAGTATGGTTATTCGGATATCAAGCGCAAACCTGATTTTTATGACATACCAGAAACAATGTATATATTTATAGACAATCCGCAGTCAATTAGGACTCAATTAAAGGACAGTGAGTACTACAAATATATGTCGGATGATGAGAAGCAGACGGCAAACTACATTGCATACCATCAGGGGGAGAAAGAAGCCGAGTTTTATGTCGAGAAGTATTTAATCCCTTCGCTCATCCAACGTAAGTATGATGAGGAAAGTGCAAAACTGAACGGAGATGATCTTACATTTGCTGAAGGTACTATACGATACTTAACAGCGTTTGCTAGTCAATTTGTTAACTCTGCGAAAGCTACAGTGGCGCGTGGTCAACAAAAAATAGGGAATTTTTTTGGTGAAGATGATTATCAACCGCCGCTGGATTTATATAATGCTGCTGCCATGAAAACTAAGCTTGCTGACGAAAGCATTGATTCTATAAAAAGTCAACTGGATGATATACACCTGTATAGTGCAATGTTTGGTGATCACACAGCCGGTGATGCTCTCATGCTTGGAACGGATTTATTGAAGACAGCAGCCGGATGGGGAACTACTAAACTTGTGGGAAGTGGAGCTGCGACTGCTTTATCCTTTCTCCAAGGACATGACAAGGCTTATCAAGAGGCTGTGAACAATCACGCGAGCGAGAGTGACGCTTGGGATTATGCGACATGGACAAGCGCAACTGAACTATTGTTAAACAAGATAACGACCAATGATATATCGAAAGTTCAGTCTCCGGATGATATTATCAAAATTCTAGCCGATAAGGGAGTAAAAAATGTAAAGAAGAAATTTGTAGTGATGTTTGCAAACAATCTATTTGATATGATTATTAATCAAGAGCATTCAGAGTTTAGTAACCGAGTTGATGCATACAAAGAGATGTATGATGACAATGAAGCTGTAAGAAAGGCGATCGTTGATGGTATTCTTGAGAATGCTGCGGATTTAGGACAGTCATATTACAGGGGCGTAGAAAAGGGAGGTTTGGACATGATTTTTACGCGTTAACGAATGTCTGATTTGGAAAGGGATGTGACAGATGAGACGAAAAAAGGCGAGCGCAAGTCCGCCTTTTCTATTGTGTTCAATCTGCCCGCCGGGTGGGCGGAGGTACCGCTGAATGGTGATGAGATCGGCGATATCAAGTGGGCCCCGAGGGCGGGCGACAAGGTCTATCAGCTCGTTATGATCAATACGGATTTGTGGGTGACGTTTTCAGACGAGAAGAAACAGGATTATGGGATCGACCGGCGCGACGAACTCAATATGATGGACAGCCGGACCCTGTGCGAGGCATACAAAGAGGAAGCTTCGCATGGCGAATTTCTCGGTTTTTACGACGTCGACGGACTGCGCTTTGCGGCGTATGCCCGGGACGCCGAGCGGGAAGTGGACGAAATGGGTCTTCTGCCGATGCGCCTCGTGGAGTACAGGACGATACACCGGGGGATCTCATTCATCTTCTGCTTTTACGCATCCGATTTTGAGGACGCGGACCGCGCGGCCTTTGAGGATATTCTGGGGGGCCTCGTCGTCACGGGAGACGGACCCGGCTACGAGGAGAAGGACGATATGCGTCCGGTTTCATTCGAGAAGGACGGCCACACGGTTGCGATGGAGATTCCCTGCTATCTTCTGATGGTGCCGCACGATGAATCCTTTGATCTGTGCGCGTTGGGGCTGTGGATGTCTACCGATCTTCTGATCTCGGTTGAGTGCGACGATATCTGGGACCTGTTTACGGATGAAGATCGGGAGTATTTCGGCGTTCAGACGAGGGACGCGTTTCAAGCCTCCTATGAAAATCAGGGTCTGTGCGATATTCTCATGCGCGCGTACGCGTTCTTGAACCTCGATTGGACGTATGTCGAGATCAATGGTGCGCTCTACATCACGGCGGTTTCGGAATATCAGTACGATCCCGATCATTCCGTATCTACCGTTCCCGGGAACACCAATGACGTACGTGCGGTGCATTACGCAATCATCGTCAATGGGGCGCTCATCCACTTCGGATTCAACGATATGGGTCCGGAGCCGGACGACGACGCGGCGATAAAGTCCATGATGGAAACGGTCAACTTTTCTTACGCGGGGATAGACTGACGGCGGAGGGAGAAAGGGGTACGGGAGGGACATGAAGGGACGCGCGTTGAAGATTCTGGCCATTGTAGCGGTGATGGCGACCCTTTTCACGGCGGGCGCGGAGGCTGACAACATCAATCGCCGTCCGTCACAGATCAAAAATCGTTCGTTGTGGTCGCAAGAAAAGCGCAAGCGCCGGGAGTGCGTAGAGTCTACGTCCGTGCAAAAGTCGAGCACGTCTTCGCCGTCGCCAAAGGGATGTTCCGATTCCGAAAAACGCGGTACCGATGCCTAACCAAACAGGCACTGAATATGCGTTTCACATGGCAAATCTGATTCCGGCTGACAGGCCTATGGCTCCAAAGAGCATATCGCAGCGACACGGCAACTCTTTCATTTTGAAATCGCTCGGAATTCGTAATTGCGCGGCGTTGCCCAAGGCAAAAAAGGCGTCATAATCGACCCCCAAAAAGATCAGAAAACGATCGTATAGCAGTATACGGCGTTGATGGTGCGCCGTACTTTTATATGTAAGCAAATGCCACATCAATATTGGATTATTTTTGTCGTGTAATTGCATTAATGCGGCAATTGTGCTATAATCGCCGCATGTTTCGAGAAAGAAGAGTTGAAGAATGAACAACATGCAAAAGTTCGGCTCTAGGGCCGTTTATGACTCCATTTGGGGTGACATACAGCTAACTAATTGTGAGTATCGTCTAATAAACTCGCAAGTATTTCAGCGATTAAAGCATATAAAACAGATGAGCCTAGCCTATATCGGCCATGCCGGAGCTCAACATACTCGTTTTGAGCACTCGCTTGGTTGTTTGTATGTAGCTGATTATTTGACGCGGAATATGGTTGTATATGACGATGAAACGGTAGAAGCTCTTAAATTATTCGATATGCAAGTTGAGGAAGGCAGATTGTCCGGGAGTCTTTTTGGAAATATTCTTACCCACGTTCGAATAGCTGCTTTGTTACACGATATTGGACATGCACCGATGTCACATTTATTTGAAGAAGTATCGCACAAATATCCAAAACTCTTCGAATGTAATATCGATGATATCGGAGAGTCTCTTCGAGGTGTCTCACCATATTGCGAATTTACGAAGTATAATCCGTTTGATAAATATGGCCATGAAAAGTACTCAGTATTTCAAATTCTGCTTGATAAGCAACTTACTAAGATTTTCAATGAAGCATCTGTGCAAAAAGAATGGATTGCATATTTGATTGATGGGTACAAAAACGGAGATAACATACCTTCTTACTTAGAAATGTTTAGGGCAATCATAAGCGGAGATTTTGATGCCGACAGAATAGATTATATAAATAGAGATTTTAACAGATGTGGTATAAATAGTGTAATTGACTTGCCGAGATACGCGATGTCTCTTAATTATTGCGCTTTTGAAACTGGAAAAGTTGATGAAACTGGCCAGAAACAATTTACGTTCAAAGTTATCGTAAATACAAAATACATTATGGAAATTTCAAATTTGTTATTCCAAAGGTATATGTTGACGAGACGAGTACACCAAAACGATTCAACTGTCATGCATGAGCAAATTATGATATTTGCAATTGCAAAATATCTTGAAAAGAAAAAGGAAGATAAACAATTTAGCAATATTGAGTGGATTCACAATGCTCATACAAACTATAGAGATTCTGATATGGTAGAATTGCTCAAGAATTACATGGATAATGAATGCAAAAAGGGAGAACCGATTGTAAAATCGGGCATCACTTTGAATAGCATTATAGATGGATCGATAAGCTGCTTTACTAGCAACAAGGTCATGATTCATTCCCTATCACCGATATACAGATATCCTGCGCATTATATTAGTGAGCATAAAGAATTGACTAAAACTACTGAAGAATTGTTAAAGGATATGCTGGTAAATAAAGGCGCCATTGATCGCAACGCGATTTTGATGTGTCATATACAGATAAATAAGCCATCGAAGATGGAGATTACGGCGATAGGAACAGCAGGTAAAAAGGATGAGCGTGTTATATTAGACAGTAATACTAGTAGTCTTCCTTTGGCGTTATTTGATGCGGGAATATCTTCCATGCAAATTGTTATATATTCTGACGAGCAAATATATTATCAGAATTCACTTGCTGCGCAAGATAAGCAGAAGATGAGCTACGAACTTGCTGAGAAAGAACTAGAAAAAGTAATAGATGACGCACGAATATCTAATTTAGTTTTACGGTTAAGCGAGGACCAAAAAGGCCAAATGCTTTCCGATGTCAAGCGCGTTATAAAGAGATTGAATGATGATGAAATCGATGGTTCAACCAGAGCGCAGAAAGGTATAGATGACAATGAGAATACTGAATTCAAATTAAGGGGAGATGTTTCGCGCGCATTGGAGGACACCTTTTTTAAAGAAATCAACTCGATGGCTGATAATCTAGATTTCCCAATTGGAATGATTATGTTAATGATATATCAAAATTTGATGTGTTATGCGCGAGAAATATTACTAACAAATGTAGATGTACGAATAAAAGGAGACGGCCAATTCCATAATTTTTCAAAATACGTGATAGAATGTTTGGGGAAATGTGGATTTAGATGTTCGCCGAAAATAGACATAACACAAGATAAATTTTCTATTGAGATACTAAAAATAACCGAGTCATTAACAAACTACGGCTACTTGGATAGAGTATATAAGGCAATACGATTCAAATAAGTAAACGATGAGTTCTCTTATACATCGCGTACAGATCGAATGATTAATCGGTGGGGTTTTGATTTCATACAAAGATGTCTGAGCAAAGACACATCTGGGAACATTGCGAAACTATACGATAAAGTGAGAGATATAGTCTACAGCAAGCAAAATCAATACTATCGAGAACATCGACTCATAATGGTGTTAAGTATTAGCAAAGAAATTGAAAACGAATCCCTTTATAGGCTGAGGAGTAAAATGGAAAGATATGTTCGGAAGGATAAGGGATGCATATATAAGTTTACTCATCGTATATTAATCAACTAGGGCAATACCGCACAGAAAAAGTAGCGAGGGAACGGGAAAAAGGGTATAATGGAGCCATGAATAAGCAAATCGGCCTATCTGCACTGAGCGAAAAGGCGATCCGATCGGGCGTGGTCGCGACTCGGTTCGCATCCGGCAGACCAGCCATTTTCGGACGGCGCGCCAACGTTCCCGACGTCGGGGCGGACTTACAGAGTCCGCCCCCTTGTCGTATATTGGGCGCGAGGTGAAAAAGATGATTGTCTCTGTGGTAGGAAGGAAGGTCAATTACGGGGATCCCGTAATGCTGGGCGTCGAGGACGATCAAAATGTCGAGCAAATCGCGTTTCGCGGGCTCCCGACGCTTTCCGAAGCGCAGCTGGTGACGCTTCAGTGGGAGCGCTCGGACAGGACCGCCGGCGACATCGTCGGCCTTGTTCGGTCGGAAGGGCTGTACGTCTTTCCGGTCACGGAAAGCATCACGCAGTACGGCGGCGCAGACATCGACGCGTTTCTCGAGGTGCTGGCCGACGACAAGCGCTGGTCTACATTCAAGTTCAAAGTCATGGTCGTATCCCGCCCGGACGTGGAGAGCACCGTCACGCCGCCGGAGCCCACCATCTTCGAGCAGCTTCTCGGCGACATCGCCGACCACCGCGAGGACATGGCCGCGCAGGAAGACCGCGTCGGGGAAATGGTGGCCGAGGCGCAGGCGCTTTCCGGGCAAATCGCGGACGACGCGCAGGCCGTCGTGGCGGACAGGGAGGCGACAGTGCTCGCCCGCGGGGATGCGGAAGAGGCCGCCGCGGGAGCGGGGGACAGCGAAGAGTCCGCGGGCGCGAGCGCCGCGCAGGCCGCGCAGGCGCTTTCCGACCTCATCGCCATGCTGGGCAGCCAGGTCGCGACGCTCGGCCCGGACGGAAAGTTGACGCCCGGCCAGATCCCGCCGATCTCCATCAACGACGTGTTCCCGGTGCCGGACGCGGCCGCGATGCTCGCCCTGACCGCCCAGCGCGGCGATACGGCGCTCATCGTGACGGGCGGGGTCGTAGTTGACAGCTACATCCTCATGACCGACGATCCGACACAGCTCACGCATTGGGCGAAGCTCGGCGTCTCCTACGTGGCCAACGCCGGGCACGCCAATACCGCGGGCGCGGCCACGGACAGCGAGCGGATCAACGGCAAGCGGCTGATCGGCATGACGCAGACGCAGTACGACGCTGCCCAGGCGTCCGGGACGCTGGACGACGACACCTATTACATCGTGACGCCGGACTAGGGGGTGAGGGACATGCGGATCAACGGGCAGCCGATTTACAGGGGCGACGCGAGGCCTGTCAACTTGTACCGAGGTGTTAATAAGATTATGGGCTGGAGGGTGCAGGAGCAGACCGGCCCGGACATGACCTTCGAGCGCACCTACAGCGGCGGGGTACAGCTTCTAGCGCAGGGGAGGTCAGAACAGGCTGAGACAACACAGGGGAAGAACATATGTCCCACGTATTTTGACGAGTGGGAAACCGGACATTACAACGCATTTGGCATCAAGGAGCCATATGCTCAGCGGTTGAGAATCAAAAGGCTGATCCGCGTCGCACCCTCCACGGCGTATTATTTCACAACTTACTCTTCGGGCATCTATGCGTTTGTTGTTCGTACCTACGGCGTGAGTGGGAGTTTCATATCGTCCGTCGGATTTGTAAACAACGGATCGGCCTTTTCTACTGGGTCGACCGTTTATTATCTGTCGATTTCCATCATGAATGGCGCCAATGAAGCAAGCATGTCGTATTCTGCATGGCAGTCAGAGTTCGGCACGGGGAATGTAAAGCCATTCATTTGTCTGAATCTCGAGCCAGACAAGGCATGGTCCGCCTTCGTCCCCACCAGCCCTTCCCCTGACTACCCCTCCCCGGTCATCTCGTCGGCGGGCGGCGTGCGGGCGCGGGATCAGGCGGGCGCGCGGCACGCCGATGTGGCGATCCCCGTCCTCCGCGCCGTTCCGGACGGCGCGGGCGGGTGGCTCGCGCGGGACAGCGTGGAGACGGCTGGCGGGCGCCTGATTCACAGGCGGCGGGTCGATCCGGCGATCGACGCGCATGTGACGGCGTCCATCGTCGGCGCGTCCCAATACGTGCTCGCATCGCCTGTGGAGACCGACATCGGGGCGGCGCTTCCGAGCTACTACCCCTGCACCCGCGTCCTCGTCTCCGGCGACGCCCCGCCCGAAGTGACCGCGGCGTGCAGGGTGGTGGACGGGGCGTAACGCGCAAACGCCCCCGGCGTGACCGCGGCGTGCAGGGTGGTGGACGGAGCGTAACGCGCAAACGCCCCGCCCGACGTGACCGCGGCGTGCGGGGTAGTGGACGGTGCGTAACGCGCAAACGCCCCGCCCGATGTGACCGCGGCGTGCAGGGTGGTGGACGGTGCGTAACGCGCAAACGAACCGCCCGCTTGTCAGGCGAGCGGCAGGAGTAATGATTAACTTTGCCAGTGGCAGGGCTGACAGCACCAGCAGCAGCACCACCAGCACCAGCACCATGCCTGGTTCCGGCAGTGGTCGTGGCGACAGTCATCCTTGTGATGGTCGTGGTCGCAGATCCACCAGCTGCTGCGCCAGCAATCGTTCCACCAGTCCTTTTTCTGGCCGCACCGACAGTCATCCTTGTGATGGTCGTGATCGCACCGCCAGTCATCCTTGTGATGGTCGTGATCGCACATCCACCAGTCGTTTTTCTGGCCGCAGCGCCAGTCGTTCGGCTGGCGTTCGTACATTCCGCTCAAAATTTCACCCCCTATACCCGGCGCCTTGGCAGCGCTGGGTATGTAGGGCAGGGGGATTCAAGAGGCCATGAACATATCCGGTTGCGTCCCGTACATGATATGACATGATTTGAAATTTTGTTCCGAGATCGAACAAAATCCACGCTGATCTTCTCTGTGATCGGCGGCAAAACAAGGCGCGCGGGGCGCCGGATGAGATATGATTTTCTCCGGGCGGACTTACAAGGTCCGCCCCTTTTTGTTATTCTCGCCTCAAAGGGAGGCGGTATGAATGCTGACAAATGAACAGCTCGTCGCGTTCGCGGAAGAGGCGCTTCGCGCGGGCGCGCGTTACTGGTACGGCACGTGCTGGTACGAAGCCACGCAGAGCCGGCTGACGAGCAAGGCGAAGCAGTACCCTTCGCATTACACGGCCGCGCGGATGGCGACCTACCGGAAGCACATCGCGGAAAAGCGCATGGTGTGCGACTGCGTGGGGCTCATCAAGGGATTTTTCTGGACGGACGGCGGGACCGGGCCGAACCGGTACCAATCGAACGGCTGTCCGGACGTGAGCGCGAACGGCATGATCGCGCTGTGCGAAGAGGTGGGGCCGATCGGGGCGCTGCCCGAGGTGCCGGGGCTCGTGCTGTGGAAGAGCGGGCACATCGGCGTCTACAAGGGCCGTGGCCGGGCTGTAGAGGCGCGCGGGTTCGATTCCGGCGTGGTGGAGACGGCGGTCGCCGGGCGCGGCTGGACGAAGTGGGGCAGGCTCCCCGCGGCGATTCTCTCCCAGAGCGGGGCGAAGGCCGCGCAGACGCCGCTTCTCAGGCGCGGCATGCGGGGCGAGGCCGTCGAACGGATGCAGGCGCTCCTCGCCGCCTGGAACAAAGACGCGCTGCCGGACTGGGGCGTGGACGGCGACTTCGGCTCCGAGACGCACGCCTGGGTGCGCAGGTTTCAGAAGGCGAAGAACCTCCTGGTGGACGGCATCGTCGGGCCGCAGACCTGGGGCGCGCTTCTGGAAGGGAAGGGGGCGGGCACGTGAGCGCGCTCGAGTGGATCTCGTTCGCGGTGGGGATTCTGACGATCCTCGCGGCCGTCGTCAAGGTCATCAAGCAGGTGAACCGGCTCAACAAGGAGTTCTGCGGGATGCGGGACGCGTACCAGTCCGTGGCGCGCACGAACGTGGTGCTGCTCGAGGCCATGTTCGGGGTGCTCGACGGGCTCAGGCAGCAGGGCTGCAACGGCAAGGTGACGGAAACATACGACATGCTTTTAAAGCATGTGGTGGGCGATCGAAAGAAGGGGGCGTTTTCATGAGCGAACAAACGAGGAACGTGATTGAGCGGGCGGTCAAGACGCTGATCGAGGTGGCGGTGACTTCCCTGATCGCCGCGCTGTCGGGCGTGGACATACTGGTTGCCGGGAAGGACAGGACGTTCTGGATCGCGACCGCGATCTCCGTCGGGTCGGCGGCCTTCTCCGCCGTGTGGAACGGGGTCCTGCAGCCGTGGCTCAAGGGCGGGGAAGCGGCATAGGCGGCGCGCCCAAGGGGGAAAGCAATGCCCGGTTTCGCGATGAAATCGGGCAACTCCGGTCGATGGGCGCGGGCAAACAGGACGAGTTGCTAGAAGTAATGCTCCATGAGCCGCGGTACCCATTCGGGCACCGTGGCTTCCCTTTTGTCGTACATGGGATAGTAGGGCTTGATGTCGAGGACGGGCGTGCCGTCGACGGCGTCGAGGCCCCGCACAATCAGCGCGTCCTCCCGGACGGCGACGATTTCCACCGCCGTCACGCCGATCTGGTTGGGTCTGTCCTTCGCGCGCTGGGAAAAGATGCCGGTCAGGGGCATGTCCGCGCGGTTTTGC
Organism: Bacillota bacterium; assembly: GCA_023444095.1. GTDB lineage: Bacteria > Bacillota > Clostridia > Christensenellales > Aristaeellaceae > RUG11247. The sequence continues at coordinate 361,798 of JAEZRP010000022.1, read as the reverse complement.
GGCCTTCTTTGCAGGTGCTTTTCGCGGTCGTACTTTGCCTGGTCGAGGTAGGTGACGATCAGCGCGTGGGAAAAGTCGGACAGGCCCATCAGGCCGCCCGCGCAGGCTGGTTCCAGTTTCAGGGTCGATACGTCGTCGCCCCAGGAGACGTCCTTTCGCTCCCGGACGTCGCTGTGAACGAAGGCGACGGGCCGCATGGTGATTTCCAAAAGCGTTCCCTCCCGGCATATGGTTGCTTAAAATGTAATCGATCGCGGTCAGTGTTCGGGCGGCATGGCGGCGTTTTTCGCAGGCGGCGATGGTTGCGCGGCGGCGGTGCAGGAATCGCAAATCCGTGCGGGAGAAGCGCAACCTCCGATGTTTCGCTTCACCACGGCATACATCATGACCGGAAAATCAGGTTCCATGGAGGTCATGCCGCTTTCAAGCAGCGTCAGGTCGCTCCCCTCGATCTCCCGGAAGAAAGTCTCAAAACGCACTTTTCTGCAGGAAGTGCCTGCAAGATACAGTTCCTTTCCGCTCGCCTCATGATTCCGTTTTTGCAGTTCAAACGCCGTCGCAACATCGGAATGCCATTCCTCCCTTCCGTCTCCCATCGTGCAAATGAGCGCGATACCGGTATCGCTCAATTGCGCATGAAGGAATCGGTAAAAAAGGGATCTGTCCCTGTCCAGTACCAGCATGTGCAAAACCGCGATTGCGTAAATGAAGTCAAACCCTTCGTCGATTCGGTCTGTCAGGCAGTTCAGAACCTGAAAGGACTCCGGTTTTTCGGGAAGCTTGCTTTTGCAGTAGTTGATGGCGGTTCGCGAAAGATCGGTCGCCAGCAGATGGTAATCCTGTTTCAGCAGGTGCAGCGCGTCGCGGCCCTCCCCGCAGCCGACTTCCAGGCACTTCATAGACCGCGTGATCTGATAGCGCCGCACCACCTCTTCAACGATCTTTGAGGGAACTTCGGAGAACCAGAGAAGCGATTTCCCATGAACCTGCCGATACCGGTCGTCATACGCTTCATAATATTCCCGGTTCCGGTTGCCGCCTGTTTCACCACACATGGAGGAAGCCTCCGCTCCTTGAAATCCGCCGCATCCTTGTGCCATCCAAAACATACGATCGCATTCGGTTGTATATATGCCATACGATCCGGTCAAACATCCGCCGTCAGCGGACTTCCTCTATGGCAGAGGATTTGCCGGGACAGCGCTTCCTCCGAGGCGCGCGCCTGGCGGTATCGTTTCAGGACTCTCATCGCCCGCAGCGTAATCCATTTGCTCTGCTCATTCATATGGCCGAACGAAGCGAGCATGCGGTCGCTGTTGTAGGTGTTCTCTGCCTTCCACCTGCCCATGCCGTCCTGTTTCTCGAGGACAATCTTCACGGCGTCGTCCATGCGGCTGTCCCGGACCCCCAGCGCGGTCAGGATATCCAATATTTCCAATACATCCGTCTGGTACATCAGAGGGAATCCGAATTTCAGCCAGCCCGGCTTCGATTTCCGGTCCAGATGATGGCTGCGCTTATAGATATGGTGGATCAGCAGAAACTCGGCCGCCTTTTTGATCGTGCCGTTGGTTTCTTCCGTTCTTCTTTCCGTGGGTACGGCGCTCAATCCCTTGAGCGCCTTGACGACGCCCATATGGCAGGTGTGCGCGCCCCAGCACATTTCATAATGGTCATACGGCGGGACCTGCGGGTCGTTCGCGATCCCGTCGTTGAAGCGCATAAACCGATTGATCCATTCGATCCCCTTTTGCAGCCTCGGATCGTCGAGGTAACCGAAGCGGATCAGGCTCCACACCATGTTTCCGGTCAAACAGGGGATGACTTCGGTGATCCTGCCGCCGCCTGTCCGCGCGGCGATGCTCTGTGAAAAACCGCCGTCCTGCCGCTCCTGCGCATTTTCAAACAGGTACTCGCATTGCTCCCGGATTTGCGGCGTTGGCTCCGCGCCGCATTCCGCAAGCGCGATCAGGGACCAGACGAGTCCCTTGTACTTGTAGGTGTAAAAGCGGGGGTAGGCCTGAAGATACTCCGGTTCCCTCTGCCTTTGAAGGATGTCGGGCACGATGCCTGTTTGCATAAGTTCCCGCCTGGCGGCTCGGACATCCGCATCGTCATCCGGCCTGTCCAGTAGATTTTTCAGCGCAAAATAGCGCACGGAAGGGTTCTCTTCTTCCAGCAGCCAATCCGTCGGATCTGCCTGGAGCGCCGATTTCCATTCGTCCATCGTTTTTTCCTCCGTTCCCATGAAGTCGAAAACGGGAATCCGCTCGTCCGGTCGCGCTACTTCATATATAGAATAGAAAAGCACGGTTGTCAAGAAGGCAACGCTTTTTTTCGATGAACATGCGGGATTTGCCCAGGAGTCCCTGTTTTCAAAGCCGGATCGGGGTGCGGGACTCGGCGGCGCCGCACGGATTCATTTCGTCTCGTGTACGCCGGATGGCATGCTTCGCGCGGGCGCCGAAACCTCCCTCGTCGCCCGGTACGCGGTGGGGGACATGCCGAGGCGTCGCCGGAAGCACTCGGCGTAATAGCTCGGACCCGAAAAGCCCACCGCGAGCGAGATCTCCGTGACGCTGAGTCCGGGGTTCGCGAGCAGAACAAGGCTCTTTTCGAGGCGGTAGCGGATGAGGTATTCGATCGGAGATTGCCCAAACTGCTTGCGGAAGATGGCGCAGCAGGCGCTCTCGCCCATGTGGCCCGCGCCCGCGATCTGCGCGAGCGTCACCCTTTCCGCATAGTTCTTCTGGATGTGCCCGATCATATCCCGCAGCGAGGAAAGCCTTCGCTCCTCCCGCGTCAGGCGCGGCTTCTCCTCCGGCATGTGCGCGTGGAGCAACTCCGCGATGCGGAAAAACAGGCCCAGCGCCGTGAGCATGTGCGCCCCGTTTCCGCCGGATCGCGCTTCCCAGACGGCGCGCACGCAGCCGAGGATTTCCCGCTGCCAGTCAACATCCTCCCGCAGGACGAGATAGGGGAGCGCGTTGTTCGAAGTCATCGGGGCGATGTACTCCCGGTCGAGGGAAGGGTTCGCGCACAGGAGCGAAGGGTGGACGAGCGCGCAGATGTACTCCCCGTCGGTCGCGTCGGCGGAATAATTGCCATGCACGTGCCGGGAGTTCACGAAGATTCCCTCGCCCGCGCGCAGCTCCACCGTATCGCCGTCGACGGCGTAGTTCATGTGCCCCTTCAGCATGTATGAAATTTCCAGATCGTCGTGCCAGTGGTGCGCGAAGCGCATGTTCTCCAGCGCCGAGAGCCACGACCGCCCCGCGTAAATGGGGAAGTCCGGGTCTTCGTACGGCACGCGTTCGGAACCGTCGCTGTAAAGGTTCGCCGTCCTTGCCATGCTTTCCCCTCCCAAGTCGCAGGATAGTGATCAAAGAATACAGGATACGGGTTGTTCCGCGCGGATTCATGCGCTATCATGATAGCGGAAGCGACAAGTTCCGTCAAGGGGTGATTACGATGGCGCACCTTCTGATCGCGGTCATCTATCTGGCGTTTGTGAGCATGGGCCTGCCGGACGCGCTGCTCGGCGCGGCGTGGCCGACCATCTATCCGGTGTTCGGCGTGCCGATTTCATACGCGGGGATTCTGACGATTCTGATTGCCGCGGGAACCGTCGCCTCGAGCCTTTCGAGCAACCGCGCGCTTTTGCGGTTCGGAACGGGAAAGGTGGTCGCGTTCTGCACGCTCCTGTCGGCGGCCGCGCTGTTCGGGTTTTCGTCCGCGCGCGCGTTCTGGCAGCTTTGTATCTGGGCGCTGCCGTATGGACTCGGCGCGGGAAGCATCGACGCCGCGCTCAACAACTACGTCGCGCTTCATTACAAATCGCGCCACATGAGCTGGATTCACTTCTTCTGGGGCGTGGGCGCGACGACCGGCCCCTACCTCATGGGCGCGCTGCTCGCGGGCGGGCAGTCGTGGACGCGGGGGTACCTCGTCGTCGGGATCATTCAGGCCGTGATGACCGTCCTGATGTTTACTGCCCTGCCGATGTGGAAGCGGGACGCGCATGCGGAAGCGCACGCGAAAGCTGCGGTCTCCGCGCGGCGGGTGCTCGCCATGCCGGGCGCGAAGCCCATCCTGATCGCCTTCTTCTGCTATTGCGCGCTGGAGAGCACGACCGGGCTTTGGATCAGCAGTTATATGAACATCAACCGGGGCATTCCGGCGGACGAGGCGGCGAAGTGGGCGTCGATCTTCTTCCTGGGCGTGACCGCCGGGCGGTTCCTCTGCGGCTTCGTGGCCGACCGCGTCGGCGACAAAAACATGGTGCGGGTTGGGCAGGGGATGATCGTCGCGGGCGTGGCGCTGGTCGCCCTCTCGCGCCTGAACGCGGCCTGCTTCGCGGGAATCGTCCTGATCGGGCTGGGCTGCGCGCCGATCTACCCGAGCCTTCTGCACGAAACGCCGCAGAACTTCGGCGCGGAAAACTCACAGGCGATCATGGGCGTCCAGATGGCTTGCGCCTACACCGGAACGACGCTCATCCCGCCGCTCTTCGGCGTCGTGGCCGACCGGATCGACATCGCGGCGCTGCCCCTTGCCCTGTTCCTGCTGATTCTCATCATGATCGCCACGGTGGAACGGCTGAACGTCGCCGCGCGTCGGCGCGCCGGAAAGGAGGATCTCCATGCTTAAAAAGCGCGAACGGTCCGAACATATCATTTTCCGCATCCTCTCGGACGACACGGGAATCCCGGAGGCGGAGTTGGAGGGGGAACAACCGCGATCTTCGTCGGGTCGGTTCTCTACTTAGCCGTGTGGAACGAAATCCAGCAACTTTGGCGAAAGGGGTGAAGGGGAGAGTAAAGGGGGTGGCGGACGAATTCGGCAAAGTACTTTTCCTTGGCGCCATTGACGCGCGATTGAATGCGACAATCGCATCATCCAGATCAAACAAGATTGTTTTGGGAGCATTCATATGGAGCCTCCGATGATGTCGGATAGAGATTAGTTTACCACAATAAGAGCACGCAGTCAGTGCCTGCAGCCGCTCTCTCTTATTTTGGTCCTTCCGCAGCTTTGGACTTTACAAAGAATTCGGGACAGATCCGGGGATATCGCTTGCAGAGACATTTTACGTCCTAAACGGAATTGTGTATTCTTGGACAATATCTTGTCTCCTTAAATGATAATTTGATAACAGAGCTTGTATTCTCGATTCGTTACCCCAATTATGTACTTGAGCCATTGCTCCTATAAAACCACTGATGTTACCTTTCAACTTAGTCAAGCAATCTTCAGTAATAATCCGCATTTCAGGTACGGCTGCAGCACGGTCATCGACAATTCTGGACTTGTGAACCATTATAGGTTTATGAGTAAATTCTGGACCATATTCGCTCATAAACCACCTAACTGATCCACCTAATTGATTACAACTGTCTTTGGATATAGTTTCTGTCGTTGCACCGCTTTTGCATTCAATAATCAAATATTCTGAGTTTCCAATAGCCCACAAATTGTCAGGCCCTTTACCACCTGTTTCTTTGTCCGGTCGGGTTGAGATAAAACCAAGTATCTCTCCAATATCTCTTAGTGCAGCTTCGAAATCATCTGCGTCAGGAGAAAACTCCAAGCTTGATAATAGTGCATTCACATGAATAACGTAACTATTCTGGTTACCGCCTTGTGATAAAGAATATTCGCATATTGCTTTTGCTTGGACTCGATTATTAATTACTTTATCGTATTGAATACCATTTATCGGCGAAAGTATTCCGGCATTAAGCTTTCTTCCGGATATAAGTATCTGCTGTGACACGGACTTATCCAAGAAATTGGCGTACTGCGCCTTTATCTGACACAAATACCCTTTTGTTCTGTCGCTTCGTTCAGTGTTTATTACACTGTCCAATGTGTCTATTGCACTTTGCCAGTTCATGTGAGAGGCAGATTCGAATGCTTTTCGTAAAGCCAATGTTATTGTGTCGAACCGAGGAGTTACTGTGTACGTTATGTCTGACAAGCGTTCTTTGCTTTTTTGAATCCACTCGACCTCTCTATGAAGTGAGTAGTATGATAGCTCAAAAACATCTTGTATAGATGGTTCGCTATTTTCTTGCTTTAACAGGTCCCAGAGTTCCTTAGATAAATTATACTGTTCTGCCGTTGCACTACTGAAATATGATACTCCATTATTTCTGAGTAATACATCCGCTAGCTTATCTCCCATTAAGATTATGCAACACGAATCGCTGTTTGATCGAACGCCGCGGCCCATTCCTTGTTCGATTCTTTGTATTTGCTCTCTTAACAGAATACTGCTTGCCAGATCAATTCCCTGAATATACTTATCATATTCACTTCTCAACGGAGGAAGACCATCAATAACAAGCATCCTACAAGCATTATCAGGTAGATCAATGCCGTCATAACGATTAACGAATACTAATAACCCAACATGTTTTTCTTTTAATTCTGAAACAGCCTTTTCTATCCCTTCTTTTGTAATAATTCGACTACCATCTTCACACCAAAATTCGGCTCTTTTTGTTGATGGGACTATTACTACGACGTTATATTTTTCTGATATTGAGTATACTCTCGTCTTAATTTCTTCATCAGTAATTTTACTGTTTAGATGCCGAGGAAACAGAATTAACCTGTCTCCAATATCGTTAGTTCCATCAGGCGTAATGATTTTATCTGCATCGTCTTCATGAAATCCAAGCGCAGACACAAAAACGCTGTCATCTGAGAGAGTAGCGCTCATAAATATTCTGCGTTCAGCATTTTCAAAACTTTGGATTTTAGAAATTGAAACGCCGTTCGGCATAATCTCAATTGCTTTACTTGTTACAATGCAATTACACGTAGACAGAACATCGACGATAAGTGGAAAATTAAAGAATATGCACTTATTAGTATCTTCATTATTATTATATTCAATTAAGAGACGATGTACTTTATCAATTTTATCTTGCCAGAGCCAAAATGGGATTATGGCGCTTTTAAGCGGGTCCTTGATCTCAATAACATTTGTATATGAACAACTATTATATAATTTCCATGCATCAGAGAACAACTCAACAACCTTAGAGTATAACTCGTGCGTATATGGAATCCTTATTGAGTATTGAGTAATTATCGTATCGAGACACGCATGAACATCATCGAGCAAAGCGCTTCCTATAGGATAATTGCCATGACTACGCATGCCAAATATACTCCTGCCGTTAACTAATTTGTGGATCGGAATTACCAATATCGCTGTATGATTAGTATATGAGTAATCATCTTGATTAGTGGCGGTCTGAATACCCAGGCTCTTAGCTTCATTACATACTTGAGTGACAAGATAATTGTCAGGGACAACATATATAGCTGGGCCTTTTCCTTCATTTAGGCAACTTTGGAGAACCATCAAGCCAACTATAGTTTTGCCACTACCAGTATTCATTTTTATGATGGTATTTTTGCTATCACGTGAATCGAACCATTTTTTCCAGACTTCAGATTGTACGTCTCGTGGATATTCATATCGCTTATCACGTTTAGGTAAGGACATGAATATTTCTCTAGGTTCAATAGGTTTTTTGCCGGAAGCTTTACTGAGCTTCGAAAGAATACTTGACATAAAGTACCTCCCCGATAATCTGCTTATTGTATAGAGTAAGTGATATTCAAGATGATCCTCGTTTAGCATCAGATATAGCGTATATGTTAAGTAAATAGTATCATTTGTAAACTATAAATACAATATGTAATTTTGTATAATTTTTATGACCTAAAATGGCAAAAATACATAAAAAACCTTTACGCTTAGAATGCTCATCCGTTTACGGTGTTTGGTAGACGTTTAGAAGGAAGTTTGCTCTCATTTTTCTATGTAATTTGGGTTCACATAAGTAGTATAGCGCCAATAAAATCTGGGCAAACGGAGAACGCTCAAAGCAAAAGTAAAATCGATAAGCTCGAGTCTCCTGTGTGTCCAATTGTTGTATATGCGAACGTCCTCTTTTCCCTCCTCCCCTGCATGACAAACCCCCTTGATTTCTCAATCAAGGGGTTCGTGTGGTGGAGGTGTGGAGAGTCGAACCCCAGTCCGAAAGCCAGACGGCAAGAGCTTCTCCGAGCGCAGTCCACGTTTTGACATTCCCTCCACCGGGCCGTCATGGACGGCGTTCCGCCTTCAGTCTCTTTCCGAAATCCCACGCAAGGAATACGATCGCGATCTCCGTCGGGCCGAGAGAATTCTTCGCAATGTGGAACAAGGTCCTACTACCGTGGCGAGAGGGGGGAGAAAGAGGCGAAGACGGCACGCCGACTTTGATAGGCAGCATGATACGCCCATTTGAGCATGACAAAACCCCTTGATTTCTCAATCAAATCAAGGGGTTTTCGGTGTAACTCTGGACATAGAATTTGATGCAGTCTCACCTTGGTGATGAACCGGAGATACTGATGCTACCCCGGGGTAAGCGCTAGCCTCTCCCCGTTTCATTCTCTTTCTTCGCTTTGCTTGAAAATTCTGTCGGCAGGGTAAGCTGATACTCCCTTTTTAAGTATGATTCAAAATTTGTATAAAATGCATCGAACGCAAGGTTATCACAGTTTCCACTGGTGTATATTAGATGATTCCACCAGCAGGCATATCCATTTCCGTCCAGCTCGAGAAGCTGTTTATTGTATGTTTCTATAAAAGTCGTGAAATAGTACAGCGCGTCAGGATGGCCACATGCACTGAATGCAAATGTCATGCCAAACAACTGATCTCTTAAGCTGAGGAGTGATTTCTTACCTAAATACATACCAGGTCTTTGTTTCACCTTTGCAAAAAACGCCAGTTCATCAAAAATAAGTTTGTCTGCCAAGCGCGAACCCACCTCTCGCATTTTCGACCTCGGTATGTCTGTAATTGCTGAAAATGCTTATGCCGCGGGGCTACTATTCAAAAATATCTACAGGTAGTCTTTCCATATACTCCAACTCGACTACCCCCCTGCACTTATCATTGCCGCTGTCACGACGTATATTTGTAATTTTACACTTCATTGGCGGCAGAAGGACCTCGTTTTCCTGACAAAGCGGGTCAAGCTCTAAAACAAATCCGTTTTCGGGAATGATTATCTCATATCTGTAAAACTCATAATCCGTTTTTTCTTCCTGACCTGTGCTTTCTTCATAACCCGAATTCATACACGTTGATGAAATATGCTTAAACTCTATAATATCACCAATGTTGTAACTCAGGGATTTTGTATAAGGCCGTCGAGAACCTTCGTCGTCAATTATTATGATTCTGTAGAGTGTAATGCTATTTTTTGTCGGCTTCATCGCGTTCAGAATATTCATAATATCACTTTTGGCGATTTCTAGTATTTCCGCTTTTGCCTTATTGTCAAGCTTTTCCCATATCCGCTTTTTGAGCCACGCAATGGTTTTATCGTCAAACGGCGGTCTCTCACCGTTATAATGCTCTCTAAGCACACCTACGTTATCATTAATCACAACATTGGCAACTTCCCACATAAAATCAATATTTCCGACAAGCAAGTTATTAATGAGTAGATAATCGTTTCTTGTGTAGAAATAAAGAGTCTCTTCAAGTTTTAAGTTCGTTTTTGCATCCGTCCAGTCAATACCTGTTTGATTCATTTTTATCTCCTATAGTATAAACACTCTGTAACACCATTCTGCCATAAAATAAACCCACCGTCAACTGATTTTTATCAATTGACGGTGGGTTCTTTGGTGGAGGTGTGGGGAGTCGAACCCCAGTCCGAAAGCCAGACGGCAAGAGCTTCTCCGAGCGCAGTCCACGTTTTGACATTCCCTCCACCGGGCCGCCATGGACGGCGTTCCGGCTTCAGTAGCTTCATAAAATCCCGCCCGCCGCAAAGCTTAAGCGGACTGGTTCCCTGCATTTGCGACGCCGATTGCCTACGCCGCAGGAGGCTTAGGGTCGACGTTCACGGACTAAGCCGCGAAAGCTACGTTTTCGTAGTTGTCAGTTCGTTTTTGTTCCCGTTGTTGGGCGGTACAGGGCCGCCGCTCGCTACTCAAGTCCTCCGAACCCCCGTCGAAACCAGTACACCCCCATGTGGAGCCTACCCTCTGTCCGCGAAGGCGCGCTCGATGTCCCGGTCGGTGTCGCGCTTGGCCATGTCGTCGCGCTTGTCATAGAGCTTCTTGCCCTTGCAAAGCCCGATCTCCATCTTCATCTTTCCATCCTTCAGGTACACCTGCAGGGGGATGATGGAAAATCCCTTCTGCATCACGTCGGCGTTGAGGCTCCTGATCTCATTCTTGTGCATGAGAAGGCGCTTGGGCCGAAGCGGGTTGGTGTTCGAGAAGCTGCCCTTCTCGTAGGGGCTGATGTGCATGTTCTGCACGTAGATCTGGCCGTTCTGCACGGCCGCGTAGCTGTCCTTGAGGTTGCACCTTCCAAGGCGCATGGATTTGACCTCCGTGCCCTTCAGTTCGATGCCCGCCTCCCAGGTCTCGAGGATGAAGTAGTCGTGCCGCGCGCGCCGGTTTTCCGCGATCCGCTTGACGTCCGTCTGCCGCATGCCGCACCCTCCCCCCGTTCCTCTGGACGATCATTATATCATATCCCGGATATGATGTAAAGATGGACCCTCTGTCAATCTTTCCATCGAATGGATCGTTTTTATTCGCACAAGTTTCCAAGGTGCGCGTAATCGTTGAACGTGTGAAGGTGCGCCTCGCCGTCCTTCATCCGCACGATGGAAATCGAGCAGTTGATCGGCGGATCGCCGAAGAAGAACCGCCTCTGTTGCGGAATGCGCAGGATGCCGCAGACCAGCGCGCGGATCGTCCCGCCGTGGCAGACGACGGCGATCCGGCTCCCGCCCGCCTTGCGCAAGTCTTCGAGGCACGCGGACGCCCGCTTCCAGACGTCCGCGCCGCACTCCCCGCCGGGGTAGGGCACGTCCCGCTCGTGCTTCAGAAATTCCGCGCGCTGGGCCGGAAAGTCCGCCCACACCCTGTGGTACAACTCGCCCATGTCGATCTCTCGCAGCCGGGGATCGGTCTTTACCGCGCAGCGCCGATGCTCCGCGAGGATCGCCGCCGTGTGCGTCGCGCGGACGAGGTCGCTCGCCACGATCCGGTCGAACGCGACGTCCGCGAGACGCAGGGAAAGAAGCCGCGCCTGTTCGACGCCCTTCGCGGTCAGCGGCGGGTCCGCCGTGCGCTTCTGCGCGTTGTAGTTCGCGGCGGAGCGCAGGGGCGTCTCGCCGTGGCGGATGAGATAGAATTCCATTTCTCAGGCGTGCTCGACGAACTGGATCTTCAGCCCGTTCGGGTCGAGGATGTAGAAGAATTTCACGTGCGGGTTCGGCTGGAACGGCCCCGCCGCGACGGGGATTCCCTTCGCCGAAAGGAACGCCATCTTCTCCTCGATGGACGCGACCTCGAACCCGAGCGAGATGTCCTTCCCGATCTCGATCGCGTCGCTCGCCGACTGGATCAGCTCGACCTGGCTTCCCTCGCTCCCGAGAAAGACGATGCGCGGACCGTTCGGGCCGTCCATCTGCCGCATGACATCGAGCCCGACGATCTCCCTGTAAAATGCCACCGACGCCGCGAGATCCTTCACCTGAATCGTGCACCATAGAAACTTCATTGTAGTTCCCTCCATTTGATTGTATGCCACCATATGATACCACCGATGCTTTGGATCGGTCAACGTTATGGTTTCGCGCGGCAGGAAAAGCGATTCGCGCGTCGAATCAGTAAAAACGGATATCGTTTGGGAGGACAAGCGGATGAACGTCAAAAAGCGGGCGGACTGGATCCTGCGCTTCGTCAAGGGAATCTTCATCGGGAGCGGGTTTATCCTGCCCGGCGTGAGCGGGGGCGCGCTGGCGGCCGTCTTTGGCATCTACGAGAGGATCATTTCCTTCCTCTCGAACATCACAAAGGATTTTCGGAAAAACGTGCTCTTCTTCCTCCCCGTGGGCCTCGGCGCTTGCGCGGGCATCTTCGGCTTCTCGTTCGTCGTGAGCTACATGCTCGGAAACGCCGCCACCTATTCCACCTGGTTCTTCATCGGCTGCGTGGTCGGCATGGTGCCCGCGCTCCTGAAACAATCGGGCAAGCAGGGCAGGAAGGCATTTCACGTCGCGCTCATGCTCGTCGTGACGGCCCTCGCGTACTTCCTCCTGAAGCTCCTCGCGAACACCCGGTTCGCGAACCTTCCCGAGAACCTGTTTACCTGGCTGCTCGCGGGCTTCCTCATCGGGCTGGGCATCATCGTGCCGGGCCTCAGCCCCTCGAACCTTCTTCTCTATATGAACCTCTACGAGCCGATGTCGGGCGGCATCAAGGATCTGAACTTCGGCGTGATCGTGCCTTTGTTCCTCGGCGTCGTGGCGTGCGTGCTTCTCCTCTCGAAGCTCATGAACTTCATCTTCGCGCGCGCGTACGCCTCGCTTTATCACATCATCCTCGGCGTGGTGTTCGCCTCCACGCTCGCCATCGTGCCGTTTGATTTCAACTATCTCGCCATCGGCGGCGTCTACAGCCTTCTCTCCTGCCTCGCGGGCGCGGCGCTCGCGTACGGCATGAGCATGCTCGACGACAAGTACAAGCCGGAGGACTGACGGGCTAATGAAGCTGCGGGTACAGTAGCTCGTAGATCCCCTTCCGGATCGCGTCCCCGTCGCGCGACTCGCTCACGGCGGCAATTACGGCCCGTTTCTCCGGGAAGATCACGGAGAACTGGCCGTATTTTCCGTTCGCGCTGAAGGAGCCATGCGGCCCGCGAAAGAACAGGTAGCCGTAGCCGTGCTCCCGCGTCTCGGCGTGCTTTTCCGCCGATTCCCGGACCCACGCCTCGTCCAGAATCCGCCTGCCATGGTAGACGCCGCCCTGCGCGTAGAGCTGGCCGAAGCGCGCGAATTCCCACAGCGCCAGCATCATCCCGCCCGCGCCGAACGCGTGCCCGTCCGGGTCGCGCTCCCAGGTGGGCTTCGGAATCCCCAGCGGCAGAAACAGCCGCGGGTACAGGTAGTCCGCGAGGTCGCAGCCCGCGCGCCGCTCGACGAGCACGCCCGCGAGGTAGGGCGGCGCGTTGTCGTAGAAGAACGCCGTTCCGGGCCGCACGGGGATCTCCTGCCGGAGCACGTAGCGCGGCCAGTCGTTGAACTGCAGAAACGGGCGCTCGTAGCCCATGAGGTATTCGCGGTCGTGGCCCATCTGCATGGTCAGAAGGTCGCGCACCCGCAGAAGCAGCAGATTGTCGGACGGCCTTTCCGGAACCTCGTCCGGGAAGCAGTCGACGATCCGCTCGTCGAGGGAGAGAAGCCCCTCCCGCACGGCCAGCCCCACCGCCGCCGAGGTAAAGGACTTCGTGCCCGAGTAGATGTTGCGCCTGTCCCTGTCCGCCGTGTAGCCCTCGGCGATCACCTCGCCGTCCTGGATCGCCATGACGCCGAGCATGCCTTTGTCCCGCGTCGCCTCCATGAATGGATTCAGATTCATTCCGCCACCCCCTTTGGTCATTATAACACGCCGCGTCAATCACGCATGCGGGGCCGCGCGCTCCGCATAGACTGGTGACGCAAGGCGGTGGTGAAGATGAAAGGGAAGAGGCTGCCAAAGGAGCTCGTCGCGGCGTGCGCGGTGAACGCGGCGGTCGCGGGCGCGGCGTTTTCCTCCGGCCGCGAGGTCGCGAGCTTTTTCGCGGTGACGGGCTGGGCCTCGTGGATCGCGGTCGCGGTCGCGGCGGGGCTTTTCGGCGTTCTGATGGGCATGCTCTGCCATTTCGCGATCGATACGGGCGCGCGGAACCTGCCGGGGATTTACTACAAGAAGCTCGACGCCCGCTGCGGCGACGCGATGGCGGTCGTCCACGCGCTCTTGATGCTGATGATGGGCGCGGTGGCGCTCTCGACGGCGGGGGAGCTGGGCATGCTGGCCATGGACGGGGGCCAGCCGCACCTCGTTTCGGCGGGGCTCGCGCTCGCGGTCGCGCTGCTTCTCACCTACCGGGGCATGCGCCCGCTCGCGACGCTCGGGGTCGTCATCACCCCGGCGTTCATGCTGTTTTTCCTCGCGCTCGCCCTCGATCCGCGCCCGACGCGCGCGGGGGCGTACCTTTCCGAAACGACGTTTGACATGCGCGGCAACGTCCCCGTGGCGATCGTGCTGGGCGCGCTGTTCGCGTTTCTCAAGGCAGCGATGGTGGGCGGCGTCGCCGCCGCGCGCTCGCAGGGGCTGCGCGCCGTGCGCTTCGGGCTCGCCTGCGGCGGAATCCTCGCCGTCATGGCGGCGCTTCTCAACGGGGCGCTGCAGCGCGGCGGGCGCGATCTCTGGGGCCTCAATCTGCCCGCGGTGGTGCTCGCCGCGCGCTGGGGCGTCTTCGGATACTATGTCTGCGTCTACGTCATGTGGGTCGGCTGCGCCGCCGTGCTCGCCTGCGCGCTCGGCTCGATCATGGCGCTCTTCTCGCGCGCCGTCAGCCGCCCCGCCTGCGCGCTTCTGACGGCCGCCGCCGTCGCGCTCATGAGCACGACCGGGCTGAAAAGCCTCGTCGGCGTCGGCTATCCCATGCTCGGCTGGATCTGCGCCATTTCCCTGGGCGCGCTCGCCGCGTTTTACGAACGGCGGAAAAAGAGCGTCGCCATGATCACGGTGTTTCCCAAAATCCCCACCAAGGACGGATCTCTCTGAACGGATTTCTCTTGGCGCGCTCCCATGGGGCGGAAGGCTCGGAGCCGGAACCGCTTGCGGAGAGCATCACCAGCGGACGATTCCGCGCGCGCTCCGAATGAGCGGGAGATCAATCCGCATTGCTTCTTGACCCGGACTTTCATCGTCCGGGTCTTTTTTATGTCCCGATGGGCGCGAGCGAATTTTCACAACCCGATCGGTTTACTGCGCTAACACTTTACTTGACTACCGCGATAAAGCGTGGTAGAATGCGGAAAACGGACCCGGAGGGATGGAAATGGGGCAGTATGCCGAGGACAGACTTCTCGCGGAGCTGGGCGACGTGTACGAAAAGTACGGATACGCGCGCTACAAGACCAGCACCTTTGAGGAATACGATTTTTACGCGCGCTACCGGAGCTTTCTGCGGGGGGAGCCCATCGTCTCGTTCACCGGCCCGGACGGGCGGCTGATGGCGCTCAAGCCCGACGTGACCCTCTCCATCGCGAAGAACGCGCCCGCGGAGCCGACGGCGGCGCTCAAGGCGTACTACCGCGAGAGCGTGTACCGGCAGGGCAGAAAGACGGGCGCGCTCCGGGAGATCACGCAGGCGGGCCTCGAGCTCATCGGCGTCATCGATCGCTACGCCCTCTGCGAGGTGACGCGGATGGCGGTGTTGAGCCTCGCGGCCATCGGCGGGGAGACGGAGCTTGCGATCTCGCACATGGGCTTTGTGGAGGCGCTGCTCGCGGACGCGGGCCTCGCGGGGGAGGACGCGAACCGCGCGCTCGAAATGATCGGCAGGCGCAGCGCGCACGAGCTTCGGGCGCTCATCGCGGACGAGGGCGCGGCCGCGCGGCTCCTCGCGCTCATCGACTGCTACGGCCCCCTCGCCGAACGCCTTCCCGCGCTCGAACAGCTCAACATCAATTCGGCGACGGACGCCGCGCTCAAGGAGCTTCAAAACCTGCAGGCCGACCTCGCGGCCTTCGGCGCGGGAGAGAACCTCTCCGTCGATTTTTCGATCATCAACGACATGGACTACTACGGCGGGGTGATCTTCAAGGGCTACGCGGACGGCGTCGCCCACTGCGTGCTCTCCGGCGGGCGCTACGACCGGCTGATCGAGAAGCTGGGAAAGAAGGGCGGCGCGGTCGGCTTCGCGGTGTACCCGGATGTGCTCGAATCGCGGCTCCAGGGCAGCGAGGAGTACGACGCGGACACCCTCCTTCTCTACGACGAGACCACCGACGTTTCGGACATCGCGCGCGCCGTGGAGATGTTCGGGAAGGGCGGGCGCGTGCTGGTGCAGCGCGGCGAGCCCTCCGGCGGGCGCTACCGCTCCAAGGTGCGCATGAACGGAAGGGGGTTCGAGATGGAATGCTGAACGTCGCGCTTCCCAAGGGCCGGCTCGGCGAGGACATCCTGAAGATCCTCGCTCTGGCGGGCTACGGCTACGACCCCGAGCCCGGCGACCGACGGCTGGTCGTCAGGGACCGGGAAAGGGACGTCAACTACTTCTGGGTCAAACCCTCGGACGTGTCCGTGTACGTGGAATACGGCGCGGCGGACGTGGGCATCGCGGGCAAGGACATTCTCCTTGAGTACGAGCCGGACGTCTACGAGCTTTCGGACCTCGGCATCGGCAAGTGCCGCGTGGCGGTGGCGGGGAAAAAGGGCGTCCGGCCCGATCCCTCGCGCACCTTGCGCGTGGCGACCAAGTTTCCGCACATCGCGCGCGCGCACTTCGCGCAGAAGAGCGCGGAGATCGAGGTGATCCGGCTCAACGGCTCCATCGAGCTCGCGCCGCTTCTCAACATGTCGGACGTGATCGTCGACATCGTGGAGACGGGCGCGACGCTCCGGGAGAACGAGCTCGAGGTCTACGAGGACGTGTGTCCCATCTCGGCGCGGCTCATCGCCAACAAATCGAGCTACCGCTTCCACAACGCGGAGATCGCGGGCCTCGCGGAAGCGCTCGGCGCAAAGGAGAGATCGAAATGATTCGGATCATCGAAGGAAAATTCGCGGCCTCCCGCATGCCCGACCGGCGGGCGGAGGACGCGCGCGTCGCGGACGTCGTCTCCTCGATCCTCCGCGACGTGCGGGAAAACGGCGACGAGGCGCTCTACCGGCTCAGCGAACGATTCGACGGCGCGCGCCCGGCGAGCATCGTGGTCCCGGAGGAGGAGATCGCTGCGGCGGTCGAGGCCGTGGGCGCGGAATTCATGGAAATCCTCCGGGCGGCGGCGGAGAACATCCGCGCCTTTCACAAACGGCAGATCCGCGAGGGCTATGTGATTGCGGACACGCCCGGCGTGATCCTCGGCCAGAGGATCATCCCGCTCGCGCGCGCGGGCGTGTACATCCCCGGCGGGACCGCCGCGTACCCCTCGACGGTGCTCATGGACGTGATTCCCGCCGTGCTCGCGGGCGTGGGCGAGGTGGTCATGTGTACGCCCCCCTCGCGCGGCGGCACGGTCGCCCCCGAGATCCTGGCGGCCGGAAAGGTCGCGGGCGTCTCGCGCGTGTTCCGCGTGGGCGGCGCGCAGGCGATCGCGGCCATGGCGTACGGGACCGAGTCCGTGCCGCGCGTGGACAAGATCGTCGGCCCCGGAAACGTCTACGTCGCGGAGGCGAAGCGGCAGGTGTTCGGCCAGGTGGGCATCGACATCATCGCCGGGCCGAGCGAGATCCTCATCATCGCGGACGGCATGTCGAATCCCGCGTTCGTCGCGGCGGATATGCTCTCCCAGGCGGAGCACGACCAGAACGCCGCGGCGGTGCTCGTGACGGACAGCCGCGCGCTCGCGGACGCGGTCGCGATCGAGATCGAAACCCAGCTCGCGCGCCTTTCGCGCGCCGAGATCGCCCGCGCCTCCATCGAAGAGAACGGCCGCGTCTTCGTGGTCAAGGACCTCGCGGAAGCCGCCGAAACCTCCAACGAGATCGCCCCGGAGCACCTCGAGCTCTGCGTGGAGGAGCCCTTCGCGCTCCTGCCCCTCGTCCGAAACGCCGCGTCGGTGTTCCTCGGCCGGTACTGCCCGGAGGCGCTGGGCGACTACTTCGCAGGCCCCAACCACACGCTCCCGACGGTCTCCACCGCCCGGTTCGCGAGCCCGCTGGGCGTCGAGGACTTCGTGAAGCGCGCCCAGTTCACCTATTATACGAAGGACGCGCTCGCGCTCGTCGCCGAAAAGGTCGCGACATTCGCCGCCCGCGAGGGGCTGACCGCGCACGCGCGGAGCGTTCTGGTCCGCACGGAGGACATCCGATGAGCCGCTTTCTGAATCCCGCGCACGCCTCGCTCGTGGCCTACGTGCCGGGCGAGCAGCCGCAGAACCGGGAGTACGTGAAGCTCAACACCAACGAGTCCCCGTACCCGCCCGCGCCGGAGGTCATTCGGACCATCGAGGCGGGGCAGGCCGCGCGCCTCAACCTCTATCCCGACCCCGAGGCGAAGCAGCTCCTGGAAAAGCTCGCGGCGTTCTACGGCCTCGCGCCCGAAAACGTCATGCCGGGGAACGGCTCGGACGAAATCCTTTCGATCCTCTTCATGGCCTTCGCGGACCGCGCGCGCGGCGTGGCGTTTCCCGCGATCAGCTACGGCTTTTATGAGGTCTACGCCGACCTCTTCGGCGTCCCTGCCAAAAAGATTCCGGTGAGGCCCGACTTCACCGTTGATCCGGCGGACTATCTGGGCCTGAATCGCACCATCGTCATCGCGAACCCCAACGCCCCGACGGGCATCGCCCTCCCGCGCGATGGGATCGAGGAAATCCTCCGCGCGAACCCCGATTCGGTGGTCGCCGTGGACGAGGCGTACGTGGACTTCGGCGGCGAAAGCTGCGTGCCGCTCATCCCCAAGTACGAAAACCTCGCCGTCATCCATACCTACTCCAAATCCCGCTCGCTCGCGGGCGCGCGGCTCGGGTACCTGATGGCGAACGCGGCGCTCGTCGAGGACATGAACCGCATCCGTTACTCGCTCAACCCCTACAACATCAACCGGCTGACGCTCGCGGCGGGCGCGGCGGCCATCGACGCGGATGCCTACTACGCCGCGCGCCGCGCCGAAATCCAGAAAACGCGCGCGTGGACGAAGGCGGCGCTCGAGGCGCGCGGGTTTTCGGTCACGGATTCGCGCGCGAACTTTATCTTCGCCAAATCCGACCGCGTCCCGGGCGGGGACTACTACGAAAAACTCAAGGGGATGGGCATCCTGATCCGCCACTTTTCAAAGCCCGAGATCGCGGACTGGAACCGGATCACCATCGGCGCGCCGGAGGAAATGGAACAGCTCGTCCGCGCGACCGATGAGATCCTCGGAGGGATGATATGAGAAAGGCTGAAATCGCGCGCAGGACCACGGAAACGGACGTCGCTGTCACACTCGATCTCGACGGGCGCGGCGCGGGGGAGATCGCGACGGGCGTTGGCTTCCTCGATCACATGCTGACGCTCTTTGCGCGCCACGCGGGGATCGACCTCGCCATCTCCTGCAAGGGCGACACGGCGGTCGACGATCACCACTCGGTCGAGGACGTCGGCATCTGCCTCGGGCGCGCCGTCAGGGACGCGCTGGGGGAAAAGCGCGGCATCGCCCGCTACGGCGACATCGCGCTCCCCATGGACGAGGCGCTGATCCTGTGCGCGCTCGACGTCTCCGGGCGCGGCGGGCACTTTACCGACGTCCGCTATCCCACCGAGAAGATCGGCGCGTTCGACACCCAGCTCCTGAAGGAATTCCTGGACGCCTTCGCCCAGAACGCGGGCGTCACGCTCCACTTCAGGATGCTCGCGGGCGAGAATTCGCACCACATCGCGGAGGCGCAGTTCAAGGCCCTCGCGCGCGCGCTCCGAAAGGCTGCATCCCTCGATCCCGCGCGCGCGGGCGAGGTGCCGTCCACAAAGGGGGTTCTCTGAATGATCGCGGTCATCGATTACGGCGTCGGCAACCTCTTCTCCCTCGAAAGCTCACTCAAGGCCATCGGCGCGCAGGCCGTGCGCACGCGCGACCCGGAAGCGATCGCAGCCGCCGACCGCCTCATCCTCCCCGGCGTGGGCGCGTTCGGCGACGCGGCGGCCATCCTGCGGGAGACCGGGCTCGCGCCTCTCCTCCGCGCGGAGGCCGCCAAGGGGAAGCCGCTCCTCGGCGTGTGCCTGGGCATGCAGCTTCTCTTCGAAGAATCGCTCGAGTACGGGCGGCACGCGGGGCTGGGGCTCATCCCCGGAACCGTCGTGGCCATCCGCCCGCTGATCCCATCGGCGCTCAAGGTCCCCCAGATCGGCTGGAACGCGCTCTCCTTCCCGCGCGCGAGCAAGATCATGAAACACACGAAGGAGGGCGCGCACGTCTACTTCGTGCACTCCTACCACGCCGCGAACTGCGAACCCGATACCTGCGCGACCGCGGAGTACGGAATCGCCATCACGGCGGCGGTCGAGCGCGGAAACGTCATGGGCACGCAGTTCCACCCCGAGAAGAGCGGCGCGGTGGGCCTCGATATCCTGCGCGCGTTCTGCGAGGTAAGCGCATGATCCTCTATCCCGCCGTCGACGTCTATGAGAAACAGGCCGTGCGGCTTTCGCGCGGCGCGTACGAGCGGATGACCGTTTATTCGGACGACGTTCCCAGGATCGCCAACTCCTTTCGGGACGCGGGCGCGACGCACATCCACATGGTCGATCTCGAGGGCGCGAAGACGGGCGGCACGCCGAACTTCGAGGTGATCGCCCGCGCGGTCTGCGAAAGCGGGTTGTTCGCGCAGGTCGGCGGGGGCATCCGCTCGGCGGAGGTCGTGAGGCGCTACCTCGGCGCGGGCGTCTCGCGCGTGATCCTCGGAACCGCCGCCGCGCGCGACCCGGATTTCCTCCTCGAGATGCTTCAGACATACGGCGAGCGGATCGCGGTCGGCGTCGACATCAAAGACGGCCATGTCGCCACCCACGGCTGGACACAGACGACAAGCGAAACCTGCGACCAGGCGTTTTCCCGGCTCGAAAAGCTGGGCGTCAAAACCGTCATCCTCACCGACATCTCGCGCGACGGCATGCTCGCGGGCGCGAACCACCGGATGTACGCGGACCTCGCGCAAAGGACGGCGATCGGCATCATCGCCTCCGGGGGCGTGAGCACGACGGAGGATGTCGAATCGCTCGCCGCGCTCGGCATCCACGGCGCGATCCTCGGAAAGGCGCTCTACGAAAAGAAGATCACACTGGCGGACGCGCTTTCTGCCGCGGGAGGGAAACCATGATCACGAAGCGGATTATCCCATGTCTGGACGTCAGAAGCGGTCGCGTGGTGAAGGGCGTGAACTTCGAGGGGCTTTCGGACGTCTCCTCGCCCCTCGCGCTCGCCAAGTTCTACAACGACGAGGGCGCGGACGAGCTGGTGTTCTACGACATCACCGCCTCCGCCGAGGGCAGGAGGCTCTTTACCGAGGCGCTCACCGAGGTGGCGTCCCAGATCTTCATCCCGCTGACCGTCGGCGGGGGCATCAACGCCGTGGAGGACTTCGACCGGGTGCTGAAGTGCGGCGCGGATAAGGTCTCCGTCAATTCCGGCGCGATTCGGAATCCCGCGCTCATCACCGAGGCCGCCAAAAAGTACGGCGATCAGTGCGTGGTGCTCTCCGCGGACGTGAAGCGCGTGGACGGCCGGTTCCGGCTCTTCGCGCGCGGCGGGCGCGACGACACGGGCATCGACGCCGTTCAGTGGCTCCGGGACGGCGTGAAGCGCGGCGCGGGGGAGGTCGTCCTCAATTCCATCGACACCGACGGCGTGAAGCGCGGCTTCGACCTTGAGATGCTGGAAGCGGTCTGCGCGGTGGTCGACGTCCCCGTCGTCGCCTCCGGCGGCGCGGGCAAAATTACGGACTTCATCGAACTGTTTCGCGCGCTCCCGGGCGTCGACGCGGGGCTTGCCGCCTCGATCTTCCACTTCGGCGAGGTCCGAATCTCGGACCTCAAGCGGGCGCTTTCGGACGCGGGCGTGAACATGAGGAGGACATAGATGCTGGATATCGAACAGATCAAATTTGGAGAGAACGGGCTCATCCCCGCAATCGTCGTCGACGCCTCGTCGAAGAAGGTGCTGATGCTCGCGTACATGAACCGCGAGAGCCTCGAGGTCAGCATGCGCGAGGGCAGGACCTGCTTCTGGTCGCGCTCCCGCCGCGCACTCTGGCGAAAGGGCGAGACCTCCGGAAACGTTCAGCACATCACGAAGATCGTCGCCGACTGCGACCGGGACACCCTCGTTGTCGAGGTCACAAAGGACGGCCCCGCCTGCCACCTCGGCACCGACTCGTGCTTTCAGGACGTTCTCCATGAGGCGGGCGCCGAGCCGTTCACCCTCGAGGGCCTTTTTGCCCTCATCGAAGGCCGCCGCGTCGAGCGGAAGGAGGGTTCCTACACCACCTACCTCTTTGAGAAGGGCATCGACAAAATACTCAAAAAGGTCGGCGAGGAGTCGACCGAGGTCATCATCTCCGCCAAGGCGGGCGACCGCGCGAACACCGTCTACGAGATTGCCGACCTGGCCTATCACGTTCTGGTTCTCATGGTGGAAATGGGGATCCCGCTGGAGGAGATCAGAAGCGAACTCGCCGCCCGGCACGTCATCGACAGAAAGGTCAAGCAGGAGACGATGAAGTGACGCCCGGCGCAATTTGGGTTCGGATTCACCATGCGCGCGACGCGAGATGGAGGATCAACTCGTAAAGGTAGCCGGTCAGAATACTGCCTGCAAACACATACGCCACATACAGCATCAGCGCCCGCTTTTTCAGGAAGGTGGCCAGACCCGCGATCACCCACGCGCTGGTCGCGGAGCCGGAGACGACGAAGGCCAGCATTGCCCCTTCGCTGGCGCCGCTTTCGAGAAGGGATTGGATGATGGGGATGGAGGATTCGGTCGTCAGATAAAGCGGCAGGCCGATCGCCGAGGAAAGCGGCACGGCGGCGAGGTTATCGGCGCCAAGAAGCGCCGATACGATGGACACGGGCACGAATCGGTTGACCAGGTATCCGACGCCGATGAAGAGGCTGAAATACAGAAGGATCTGCTTGAGGCCAACCTCCACAAAGGCGCTCCACAGCTCGCGCAATCTGGCCTTCTCCATCCATCCGGCAAGTGCCGCGCCGCTCGCGCGGGGCGCTGCCGCGCAGCAGACCCCATCGGGCGCGCCTTGAACGGCGGATTCGACGGCGGGAGATTGCGCGCGGCAATCGGCGGCGCAGGATTGCGCGGGCACGGCGCAACCGCAGCCCGGCCTGACCGCCGCTTCCGCCGGACGACCGGCCGAGCAGCCGCAGGCGTTCCGCGCTTCGCCCAGATAGCGGGCCTGACCGCGCAGAAAGCCGGTGTGCCGCTCGATCCATTGCGTGGCGAAGCCTGAAAGCACGCCGATCATGAGCGACGCGGCGGTGAGCGCAACCGCGAACCGGAGGCTGATGATGCCGGAGGTCATCAAAAACCCGTTCGGACTCATCAGCGGCGACGAGGTCAGAAACGCCATGATCGGCCCCCACGGAAGCGCGGTGGTCAGCATGCCGACGATGACCGCCATGGTTCCGCAGGCGCAGAAGGGGGTGAACGCGCCGACCGCGACGCTGAGCAGGATGGAGACCCGCGTCCTGCGGGTCAGAAAACGCCCAAGCCTTTCGGTATCGACATAGGTCTTGAGCGCGACCGCCGTGACGATGGAAATCGAGAGCACCCACCAGTTGTGGGCGAGTGACGAGAGGACGGTTGTGATCATTCCGGCGAGCAGATTTCCGATGTACGCAGCCACGGATTCCATGAGAAGACCTCCTTCTATATCATCGTATATCGGCGATATACGATATACTGGGGCAAAAAAAGAAATCAGTCGGTGTGCAGATCCTCAGAAAGACGCTTCAGGAATTCGTCCAGGACGGGGCGGTTCAGGAAATAGCAGCTCCATTGCTCGCGCTTCTCTCGCCGAATCAAGTCGGCGTTCAAAAGCACCGCCAGGTGCTGCGAGACGGTGGACTGCGCAAGGCCCGTGAACTTGACGACATCCCCGACGCTGACGCCGTTCTCGAAAAACTCGATCCGGTCGCAGCACGTTTCGATCGTCTGATCCTTCATCGCCCGGATCAACTGGTAGCGCGTCTTGTTGCCCAGCGCGCTCAACAGAACCTCCATTTTCATCAGGTCACCTCCCCCCGGACACTATATCGTAAAAATACGATGGAGTCAAGAGGCCGCGGTGATTTTTTTCATCTCTTTCGGAAGAGAATTGGTACCGATGACGCACAACGCGCATGCCGAGGCGCAGAAATGACCCGCGCATCGCACACGACCGTATCATGAAAATACACAAATGATGCGAATGGGTGTATTTTTTTACATTTTCTTCCCTTGACACGGGCTCGATTCGATGTATAATAATGCAAAGCGATTGCATATTATGAGGCGCGAGGGCATGAAATGAAGCGGGTATTTATCGACGGAAGCGCGGGCACCACGGGGCTTCGCATCTACGAGCGGCTATCCGCGCGGGCGGATATCGAGCTGTTATCGCTCCCGGAGGCGGATCGAAAGGTTCCCGAAAAGCGCGCGGAAATGCTCAACCGCGCGGACGCGGCTTTTTTATGTTTGCCGGACGCGGCCGCCATCGAGGCGGTTTCCCTCGTCGAAAACCCGGAAACGGTACTCCTCGACGCCTCCACCGCGCACCGGATCCATCCCGACTGGGCCTACGGCTTCCCGGAGCTTTCGGACGCGCACCGCGCAAAAATCAAGTCGTCCAAGCGCATCGCCGTCCCCGGCTGCCACGCGAGCGGCTTCGTGGCGCTCGTCTATCCCCTCGTCGAGGCAGGCGTTCTTCCGAAGGACGCGCTCCTCACCTGCACGTCCCTGACCGGCTATTCCGGCGGCGGCAAGAAGATGATCGCCGAATACGAGGCCGAAAATCGGGATCGACTGCTCGATTCGCCCAAGGCGTACGCGCTGACGCAGGCGCACAAGCACCTCCCGGAGATGCAGGCCGTGACGGGGCTAAAAAACGCCCCGATCTTTCTCCCCATCGTCGCGAACTATTACAGCGGCATGCAGCTGACGGTCCCGGTGTTCCTGGCGCAGCTTGCCGGAACGGCGGACGACGTGCGGGCGGTCTTCCGACGAAAGTATCGAGGCCCCGTCGTCCGGTACGTCGATTGCGCCGAAGACATTGGCTTTGGAAACCGGTCCTCGGGATCGGACGGCATGAAGATCGCGGTCGCCGGGTCTGGCGAGCGGATCCTCCTCATCGCGAGCTTTGACAATCTCGGCAAGGGCGCCTCGGGCGCGGCGGTCGAGTGCATGAACGCCGCGTTCGGTTTTGAATTCACCAAGGGCCTGGCCCTCGAAGGAGACGAATGATTATGCAATTCATATCCGGCAACGTCTGCGCCGCCAGGGGCTTTCTCGCCTCCGGCATGCACTGCGGCATCCGGCGCAACAAATCCAAGCTCGACCTCGCGCTCGTTTATTCCGAGCAGCGCGCGGCGGCCGCCGCGGTCTATACCCAGAATCTCGTGAAGGGCGCGCCGCTCTACGTCTGCAGGGAGAACCTCGCGGACGGCATGGCGCAGGCCATCCTCTGCAATTCCGGCAACGCCAATACCTGCAATCTGGACGGCATCGAGGTCGCGCAGAAGATGTGCGCGCTGGCGGGCGCGGCGCTCTCCATCTCCCCGAAGGACGTTGTCGTCGGCTCGACCGGCGTCATCGGCCAAAGGCTCGACATTTCCCCGATCGCCGCCGGCATCCCGCACCTCGCGAAGACACTCGCGCCGGACGGCACAGACGCCATGCACGCCATCATGACCACCGACACCAGGGACAAGGGCGAGGCGGTCGAATTTCAGTTGGGCGGCGCGTCGTGCAGGCTCGGCGGCATCGCGAAGGGCTCCGGCATGATCCACCCCAACATGGCGACCATGCTCGTCTACCTCACGACCGACTGCGCCATTTCCCCGGAAATGCTTCAGAAGGCGCTCTCGAAGGAGACGGAGACCACGTTTAACATGATCTCGGTCGACGGCGACACCTCCACAAACGACATGGTCTGCGTGCTCGCGAACGGCATGGCGGGAAACTCCGAGATTGAAAAACCCGGCCCGGAATTCGACGTTTTCTGCGAGGCGCTCAACGCCGTGATGCGCTCCCTCTCCCGCAAGATCGCGGCGGACGGCGAGGGCGCGTCGAAGCTCATCGAATGCGTGGCAAAGGGCGCGAAGGACTGGGACACGGCGAAGAAGGTGTCAAAATCGGTCGTGTGCTCGTCGCTCACCAAAGCGGCGATGTTCGGCGCGGACGCCAACTGGGGGCGCGTGCTGTGCGCCATCGGCTACGCCGGCGCGGACGTGGACGTTCAGAAGATCGACGTGCGCTTCCAATCCGCGGCGGGCGAGATTCTGGTGTGCGAAAACGGCGCGGGCGTGGATTTCTCGGAAGAGAAGGCCAAGGAAATTCTTTTGAAGGACGAGATTACGATCCTCGTCGATTTGAAGGACGGCGCGGAGACCGCCACCGCCTTCGGCTGCGACCTCACCTACGACTACGTTAAAATCAACGGAGATTACAGAACCTGACCGTTAGATATAACCTGGGGGGTGTACAATATGAACAATCCACAGCGTGCGGAGGTTCTCGTTCAGGCTCTTCCGTACATTCAGGAGTATGCGGGCAAGGTCGTCGTGATTAAATACGGCGGCAACGCCATGATCTCCGAGGAACTGAAGACCGCGGTCATGGGGGACATCACGCTCCTTCAGCAGATCGGCGTGAAGGTCGTTCTGGTGCACGGCGGCGGGCCCGAGATCACGGAGATGCTTTCCAAGGTCGGCAAACAGTCCGCGTTCGTGAACGGGCTGCGCGTCACGGACCTCGAGACGGTCGAGATCGTCCAGATGGTGCTCTGCGGAAAGATCAACAAGAACCTCGTGAACCTTCTGCACCTCCACGGCGGAAAGGCCGTGGGGCTGTGCGGCATGGACGGGCACATGATCGAATCCAAACCCCTCGACCCGGCGCTCGGCTACGTGGGCGAGATCACGAAGGTGAACCCGGCGGTCATCTCGGACGTACTCGACAAAGGCTACATCCCGGTCGTCTCCACCGTCGGCTGCGACGGCGAGGGGAACTCCTACAACATCAACGCGGACACCGCCGCCGCGCGGATCGCCGCCGCGCTCGGCGCGGAGTGCATGATCTCGATGACCGACATCCCCGGTCTTCTGTACGACAAAAACGACGCGTCGACCCTCATCCATGCGCTCAACGTGAGCGAGGTGCCGCGGCTCATCAACCAGGGCGTCATCTCCGGCGGCATGATCCCGAAGGTCGACTGCTGCATCGAGGCGATCCGGCGGGGCGTCAAGAAGGTGTTCATCATCGACGGGCGCGTGAAGCACTCGATTCTGATCGAGATGCTGACCGACGAGGGCCTCGGGACCATGTTCAAGTGAGGGGGCATTGACATGCGCGTATCGGAGAAGGATCAGGCTTATATCGCGAACACGTACAGCCGCTTTCCGGTGGAGCTTGTGAGCGGAAAGGGCGCGCACCTGGTGGGTTCGGACGGCAAGGAATACATAGACCTCGGAAGCGGCATCGCCGTCAACGCATTTGGCGTCGGGGACGAGGTGTGGAAACAGGCGGTCGTAAAACAACTCGACCTTCTGCCGCACGCCTCGAACCTCTACTATACGGGCCCCATGGCGGAGCTTGCCGAGATGCTTTGCGCGAAGACCGGCATGAAGAAGGTCTTTTTCGGGAACTCCGGCGCGGAGGCCAACGAGTGCGCCATCAAGACCGCGCGCAAGTGGGCGCTCGACGCCTATGGCGAGGGCCGCCATACCATCATCACCCTCAAAAACAGCTTCCACGGCCGCACGATCGCGACCATCTCCGCCACGGGTCAGGACTCCTTCCACACGAACTTCGGGCCGTTCACGCCCGGCTTCGTGCACGCGGAGCCCAACGACCTCGCGTCCGTCCGGGCGCTCGCCGAGGAGACGCCGTGCGCGGCGGTCATGCTCGAGTGCGTGCAGGGCGAGGGCGGCGTGGTGGCGCTCGACGCGGACTTTTTGAAGGGCGTCGAGGCGCTCTGCCGCGAGAAGGGCATGCTGCTCCTCGTCGACGAGGTGCAGACCGGGAACGGGCGCTGCGGCGCGCTCTACGCCTACATGCGCTACGGCCTCCAGCCCGACGTCGTCTCGACGGCGAAGGGTCTGGGCGGCGGGCTGCCCATCGGGGTCTGCCTCCTGGGCGAGCGGGTGAAGGACACCCTTACCCCCGGCACCCACGGCTCGACCTTCGGCGGGAATCCGGTGAGCTGCGCGGGCGCGGTTTCCATCCTCGCGCGGCTGGACGAAGATCTCATGGAGGACGTGAAGAAGAAGTCCGATTTTATCGTCAGCGAACTTTCCGGCGCGGAGGGCGTCGGCTCGGTGACTGGCCTCGGGCTGATGCTGGGCGTCGAGCCCACGAAAAAGAGCGCGAAGGACGTCATCGCGGGCTGCATCGCGGGCGGCGTTCTGCTCCTCTCCGCGAAGAACAAGGTGCGGCTCCTTCCGCCGCTCACGATCTCGTGGGACGATCTTCAGAAGGGTATTGAAATCCTCAAGGAGGCGCTCAAATGACGAAGCATCTGCTGAAGCTGATGGACTACACGGGCGAGGAGATCATCGAGATACTGAACCTCGCGGACCAGCTCAAGTACGAGCGCGCGCACGGCATCGCGCATCCGCACCTCAGGGGCAAGAAGCTCGGCATGATCTTTCAGAAGAGCTCCACCCGCACCCGCGTCTCCTTCGAGGCGGGCATGTACGAGTTGGGCGGCTACGCGCTCTTCCTTTCCTCGAACGATCTGCAGATCGGGCGCGGCGAGCCCGTGGAGGACACGGCGCGCGTTCTGTCCCGCTACCTCGACGGCATCATGATCCGCACCTTCGCGCAGAAGGAAGTGGAGGATCTGGCGAAGTACGGCTCCATCCCGGTCATCAACGGGCTGACGGACGATTACCATCCGTGCCAGGCGCTTGCCGATCTCATGACCATCCGCGAGAGGAAGGGCGCCCTTGAGGGCCTCAAGCTCGCCTACATCGGCGACGGCAACAACATGGCGAACTCGCTGATCGTGGGCGGCCTGAAGACCGGCATGCGCGTCGCCGTCGCGTCGCCCGCGGGCTACGAGCCGAAGGCCGAGGTCGTGAAATGGGCGGCCGAAACGGGGCGCTTCACGCTCACCGCCGATGTCAATGAGGCGGCGGCGGGCGCGGACGTCGTTTATACCGACGTTTGGGCGTCCATGGGCCAGGAATCGGAGGCGGCGAAGCGCCGCGCGGCGTTCCAGGGCGTCTATCAGGTGAACGAGCGGCTCATGGAGCTGACAAACGACAAGTGCATGGTGCAGCATTGCCTCCCGGCGCACAGGGGAGAGGAAATCACGGCCGATGTCTTTGAGGCCCACGCGGGCGAAATCTTCGACGAAGCGGAAAACAGGCTGCACGCGCAGAAGGCGCTCATGGTCAGACTCATGAAGGATTAAAGGCATGGCGTCGAGGGCGCCGCCCTCGAACGGGCGGCGTTCTTTTTGGAATGATACGAATTCCAAACTTGATTTCGTCGTCGCAGCGGATCTTTTCTCGCTCCGCTTTGTCGCTCTCCGCTCAACGTAGCGCCGCTACGCCTCGCTCCAGCTCCGCGCGGAACGAAAAAATCGCTCGCTGCTTTGGACGAAACAAAGTCTTCCATTCATATCAAGGAACACAGACGGAGGTTTTTGCGATCTATGAAAAAGGGCTACCTGATTCTCGCGAACGGGATGGTGTTCGAGGGCGAGCGGTTTGGCGCGGAGGCGGACGCGATCGGCGAGCTGGTTTTCACCACCGGCATGGTCGGCTACCTCGAGACGCTGACCGACCCGAGCTACGCCGGACAGATCATCATGCAGACGTTCCCCCTGATCGGCAACTACGGCGTCATCGAGCAGGACTTCGAGGGCGCGTGCGCCGCGCTGGGCTACATCGTGCATGAAAACTGCGACTACCCCTCGAACTTCCGCACCCAGTACGCGCTCGACCGGTTCCTGAAGGAGCGGGGCATCCCCGGGCTTTCCGGCATCGAGACGCGCGACGTGACCCGGATCCTGCGCGACGCGGGCACCATGAACGCCATGATCGCGCGCGCGGTGCCGGACGACCTCTCCGCGATCCGGGCCTACCGCGTGGAGAACTCCGTCGCGTCCGTGAGCACCCGCGAAGCGGGCTTCCTGCCCGCCGAGGGGACCGAGAAGCACAGGGTTGCCCTCATCGACTACGGCGCGAAGCGCAACATCGCGCGCGAGCTCGCGAAGCGGGGCTGCGCGGTCACGATCTACCCGTTCGACGCGAAGGCCGGGGATGTCCTCGCCGCGAACCCGGACGGGATCATGCTCACAAACGGCCCGGGCGACCCGGCGGACAACGCGGAAATCATATCGGAGCTTCGAAAGATGGTCGGCAAAAAGCCCATCTTCGGCATCTGCCTCGGGCACCAGCTGCTCGCGCTCGCCATGGGCGCGAAGACGGACAAGCTGCCCTTCGGGCACCGGGGCGCGAACCAGCCGGTGAAGGACCTCGAAACCGGGCGCACCTATATCACCAGCCAAAACCACGGCTACGCGGTGCTGCCCGAGACGCTCGCGGGGAAGGGCGTTCTGCGCTACGTGAACGCCAACGACGGGACCTGCGAGGGCGTCGATTACCCGGACAAATCCGCCTTCACGGTGCAGTTCCACCCCGAGGCGTGCGCGGGCCCCGAGGACACGGAGTTTCTCTTTGACCGGTTCATCTCGCTCATGGAGGGAAAGTAAATGCCGCTGATTGAGGGAATCAAAAAGGTGCTCGTGATCGGCTCCGGCCCCATCGTGATCGGCCAGGCCGCGGAGTTCGACTACGCGGGCACGCAGGCGTGCCGCGTGCTCAAAAATCGCGGCATCAACGTGGTGCTCGTCAACTCCAACCCCGCGACGATCATGACCGATCAGGCGCTCGCGGACGAAATCTACCTCGAGCCCCTGTCCACGGAGACCATCAAGCGCGTGATCGAGAAGGAGCGCCCGGACGGGCTGCTCGCCGGGTTCGGCGGCCAGAGCGGGCTGACCCTCGCGATGAAGCTCGACAAGGAGGGCTACTTCGAGAGGATGGGCGTGAAGCTCCTCGGAACCGACGCGAAGGCCATCGACAAGGCCGAGGACAGGCAGCTTTTCAAGGACACCATGGACGAGCTCGGCCAGCCGACGATTCCTTCGGCCATCGCGAACGACGTTCCGACATCGCTTCGGATCGCGGACGAGATCGGCTATCCCGTCATCGTGCGCCCGGCGTTTACACTCGGCGGCGCGGGCGGCGGCGTGGCGTACGCGCCCGAGGAGCTTTCCCAGATCGCGGCGACGGGCCTCGACACCTCGCCCATCCGCCAGATCCTGGTCGAAAGGTACATCTACGGCTGGAAGGAGATCGAGTTCGAGGTCGTGCGCGACGCGGCGGGCAACTCCATCGCCGTTTGCTCCATGGAGAACTTCGATCCCGTGGGCGTCCACACCGGGGACTCCATCGTCATCGCGCCCGCCGTCACGCTCTCAAACAAAGAGTATCAGATGCTTCGGACGGCGGCCCTCAGGATCATCAACGGACTCAATGTCATCGGCGGCTGCAACTGCCAGTTCGCGCTCAACCCCGATTCCTTCGAGTACGCGGTCATCGAGGTAAACCCCCGCGTGTCCCGCTCCTCGGCGCTCGCGAGCAAGGCGACGGGCTATCCCATCGCGAAGGTCGCGGCGCAGATCGCGTTGGGGCTGACCCTCGATGAGATCCAAAACGAGATCACCGGAAAGACCTGCGCCTGCTTCGAGCCCGCGCTCGACTACGTGGTCGTCAAGCTCCCGCGCTGGCCGTTTGACAAGTTCGCGCACGCGAACCGCAAGCTCGGCACGCAAATGAAGGCGACGGGCGAGGTGATGTCCATCGCCCCGACCTTCGAGATGGCGATCATGAAGGCCGTGCGCGGCGCGGAGATCTCGCTCGACACGCTCAACCGCCAGGACAACTCCGGCGAGGACGTGATCGCGCGCATCCAAAGGTGCGACGACATGCGGCTTTTCCACCTCTTCGAGGCGATCAAGGCGGGGCACACGATCGAGGAGCTTCACGATCTGACACTGATCGATTTGTGGTTTCTGAAAAAGCTTCAGAACCTCGCGGACTTCGAGGCGGAGCTTTCCAAAGGCCCGATGACCGACGCGCTTTACTGGAAGGCGAAGAAGCTCGGCTACCTCGACCGCTCCATTTCGCGCATCTCGGGCGTGAAGGATCTGCCCGCGGTTCAGTCCTCCTACCGCATGGTCGACACCTGCGCGGCGGAGTTCGACGCCGTGACGCCCTACTTCTACGAGGTGTTCGGCGGCGCCTGTGAGGCGCGCGCGTTCAAAAAGTCCGGGAAAAAGAAAATATTGGTGCTTGGGTCCGGGCCGATCCGCATCGGTCAGGGCATCGAGTTCGACTATTCGTCCGTCCACTGCGTGTACACGCTGCGCGAGCTGGGCTACGAGGTCATCATCGTCAACAACAACCCCGAGACCGTTTCGACCGATTACGACACCGCCGACAAGCTCTACTTCGAGCCTCTGACCGGCGAGGACGTTCTGCGCATCATCGACTGCGAGAAGCCCGAGGGCGTCGTGGTGGCCTTCGGCGGGCAGACGGCCATCAAGCTCACAAAGACGCTCGACGAGCACGGCATCCCGATCTTCGGCACCTCTGCCGAGGGGATCGACGTCGCGGAGGACCGCGCGCGCTTCGACGCGCTCCTGGAGAGCATGGGCATCCGCCGCCCGGCGGGGCGCGGCGTCAGGACCATGGACGAGGCGCTGCGGGCCGGAAACGAGCTGGGGTACCCGGTGCTCCTCCGGCCGAGCTACGTCATCGGCGGCCAGAACATGCGCATCGCGCATGCGGACGAGGATGTGCGCGGGTACATGAATGTGATCCTCGAGGGCGGCATCGACAATCCGGTGCTGGTCGACAAGTATATGATGGGTCCGGAGCTCGAAGTGGACTGCATCTCGGACGGCGAGGACGTTCTGATCCCCGGCGTCATGGAGCACATCGAGCGCGCGGGCGTTCACTCCGGCGATTCCATTGCGGTCTATCCCCCCTACAGCCTCGACGACGCCATGCTCAAGATCGTCATCGACAACTCCATCAAGCTCGCGAAGGCGCTGGGCACCAAGGGGCTTGTGAACATCCAGTACCTCATCTGGCGAAACGAACTGTACGTGATCGAGGTAAACCCCCGCGCCTCGCGCACCATCCCTTACATCAGCAAGGTGACGGGCGTCCCGATGGTCGACATCGCCTCGCGCGTGATGCTCGGCGAGAAGCTTCGGGACATCGGCTGCGGCACGGGGCTTCACAAGGCGCCGCCCTACTACGCCGTCAAGGTCCCCGTCTTCTCCTTCGAGAAGCTCACCGGCGCGAACGCCATGCTCGGCCCGGAGATGAAATCGACCGGCGAGGTGCTGGGCGTGGGCCGCTCGCTCCCCGAGGCGCTCTTCAAGGGGCTGCGCGCGGCAGGCATCCGCGTGCCGACGAGCGATCCGGGCCACGAGCCGGGGATCATCATCTCCATCGACGAACACGAGCACTACGAGCTCGTGCACCTCGCGAAGAAGCTGCACGACCGCAAGATCAGGATGTACGCGACCTCCGGGACGGCGCAGACCATCCGGTCACTCGGCATCGAGGTGACCGAGATCGGGGACATCGGAACCTCGGACGACGCCAAGGAGCTTATCGAGGCGGGGAAGATCACATTCATCGTCTATACCGGCGCGTTCTACGATTCCACCGTGGAGGAGTTCGCGGCGCTCAACCGGCGCGCGCTCAACCACTCCATCGCGTGCTTCACCTCCATGGACACCGCGAACGCCATGGCGGACGTGATCGCGGGCCGCTACAACACCAACAACACGGAGCTTGTGGACATCTGCCACATGCGCAAGGAGCGCCAGAAGCTCGACTTCGTGAAGATGCAGGACCTCGGCAACGATTACATTCTGCTCGACAACCGCGCGGGCGGGATCCAGTGCCCGGAGTCTTTGGCGCTCCAGCTCTGCGACCGGCACAGGGGCGTCGGCGCGGACGGCATCGCGCTCATCGAGGCGTCCAGGGCGGCGGACGCCAGGATGCGGATGTTCAACCGCGACGGCAGCGAGGGCCTCATGGCCGCGAACTGCCTCAGGTACGTGGGCAAGTACCTCTACGACAACCGGATCGTCCGAAAGGACATCATCGACGTGGAGACCGCCGTCGGCGTCCGGCGGCTGCGGCTCGTGACCATCGACGGCGAGACGGGCTCCGTGAACGTCGGGCTCGGAAAGGCCGTGTTCGCGCCCGAGCGCGTGCCCGTTCGGTCCCGAAGGGAGCGCGTCGTCGACGAGCCCGTCACGATCGGCGGGCGGGAGTACCGCGTCACCTGCCTCTCGCTCGGGAACCCGCACTGCGTGGTGTTCCTGGACGACGTGGATACCCTCGACGTCGCGGACATCGGACCGCGCTTCGAGAAGCACCCCATGTTCCCCGCGCGCGTGAACACCGAGTTCGTGCGCGTGGTGAACGAGTCCGTCCTCACCATGCGCGTCTGGGAGCGCGGAAGCGGCGAGACCCAGGCCTGCGGCTCCGGCGCGTGCGCGGCGGTCGTCGCGGCGGTCGAGCTCGGCTACTGCAGGCCCGATACCACCGTCACCGTCAAGCTCCTCGGCGGCGACCTCATGGTGCGCTACGCCCCCGACGGGAACGTCATCCTGACCGGCGGCGCAAGCCTCGTATACGAGGGGAGCGTACGGATCTAGGGCGAAAGACGGGGAACGGCGCGTGGGCCTTAGCCCACGCGCCGCCGATTTTTGGGGATTGTTACGCCCGGCCCTTGGAGGGACGGCGGGGAATTCGGAGGCGGAACTTCACGGACCGGAGGACGAGGAGCCAGACGGCGGCCAAGAGGACCGCTGTCATGGAGAGGCCCGATATGAGCCCGCCGCTCCCGCCCGTGAGCCATTCCTCCGAGACGGAATAGAGCGTCAGAACCGGGCTTCCGCCGCTCGCGCCGGGGAAGGCAAACAGGCATGTGACCGCGTATCCCCAGCCGAAGCGCACGCCGACGTTCAGCCAGTTGGGCCACCTTTCGCTCAGCGCGCACAGCAGGATCGAGAAGAGAAGCAGATTGACGATCCCCAAAGCGCCGAGCGCGTATCCGCCCGTCACGTACAGGAAGACGAGCGCGGAGGCGAGGTAGCCGAGGGGCCGGTTTCCGCGCGACGCGGTCATGCGAAAGACGTACCCGCGCGCGAAGAACTCCTCCGAGACGGCGGCCGCGAGGTAGACGGGCAGGAGGATGAGGGGCGGCCACGAAAACGCGGGCGACGCGGAGGTCATGCGCACGCTGTCAAGCGCGAGAAAGCCCATCGCCGCGACGGCGGCGACCGCGAACCCCGCGAGCGCGCCGATCCCGAAGAGCTTTGCCCGGAAGCGCAGCCGCTCGCGCGCGGGCGCGGCGAGGTACGAAAGCGCGGCGACGCCCGCGGAGCTGACGAGCGAGATGACATTCCCGTAGTTCGCGGCGAGGAAGCGCGCGTACCCCGGCGCATACCCGACGTTGAGCGTCGTGACGCCCCACGCGGTAAACAGCGCGTCGAACGCGTAGCTCAGAAGCGCGGTGATCCCGTTCGTCCACGCGATGTACGCAAGAACCGCGAGCGCGAGCCGCCACGGCGCGCGCAGCCCGCCGTCCCGCGCGAGAAAGACCCGGCGCACGGCGCGCGGCGCGGCGCGTAAGTCGGGCCGCTTCTTCTGTTCCCGCCTCTTACTCGACGACATATTTTACGAGCTCCGGCCTTTCCGGCTTTTGATCCGAAAGTTCAAACGCCGCGTTGAGAAGGTTCAGCGCGCCCGCCGTATCCGACGCGGGGTTCGCGCGCACCTCGCACAGCGCCTCGCCTTCCTTTACGCTGTCCCCGATCCGCTTTTTTATGATGACGCCCACGGCGGGGTCGATTGCGTCCGTCTTCTTCGTGCGCCCAGCGCCCAGGAGCTTCGCGGCGTTCCCGATCTCCGAGGTTTTGACGCGCGCGAGGTACCCGCTCCTGCGCGCCCGCACCTCGACGGTGTGCGCCGCCCGCGGGAGAATCGACGTGTCCTCGGTGACGCGCGGGTCGCCGCCCTGCGCCGCAATCATCTCCGCGAGCTTCCGAAGCCCCGCGCCGCTCGCGAGCTTTTCGAGGATCAGCGATCTTCCCGCCTCGACGGACGGGGCCGCGTCCGCGTTTTTCAGGATGTGCGCGCCGAGCTCGACCGCGACGGTCTTGAGGTCTCCCGCCGCCCGGCCCGCGAGGACGTCGATCGCTTCCTCCACCTCGAGCGCGTTTCCGACGTAGGTTCCAAGCGGCTGCTCCATGCCGGTCACCAGCGCGGAGAACCGCCTGCCCTGCGCGGAGCCGATCCGCACCATCGCCTCGGCGAGCCTTTTCGCGTCCTCCGGGGTTTCCGCGAGCGCGCCGCTTCCGTACTTCACGTCGAGCACCACCACGTCGCAGCCCGCCGCGAGCTTTTTGGAGACGACGGAGGAGACGATGAGCGGCATGCAGTCGACCGTGCCCGTCACGTCCCGGAGCGCGTAAAGCACCTTGTCCGCGGGCGCGAGTTCGGCACTCTGGCCGATCACGGCGCAGCCGATCGTGGCGACCTGGTTTTCAAACCGTTCGGCGTCAAGCTCCACCGAGAATCCGGGGATGGATTCCAGTTTGTCGAGAGTGCCGCCCGTAAACCCCAGCCCGCGCCCGGACATCTTCGCCATCCTGACCCCGCACGCCGCGACGAGGGGCACGAGGATGAGGGTCGTCGTGTCGCCCACGCCGCCCGTGGAGTGCTTGTCCGCCTTGATGCCGGGGATGCTCGAGAGGTCGAGCGTCTTCCCCGAGCGCTGGATCGCGAGAGTGAGCGCCAGCGTCTCCCGGTCGGTCATGCCCTGAATGCAGATCGCCATCAGCATCGCGGCGATCTGATAATCGGGCATCGAGCCGTCCGCGACGTCTGCGACAAATTTTCGAATTTCCTGCTCCGTGAGCGCGCCGCCGAACCGCTTTTTTCGGATCAAATCGATATCATTCATGACGAAACCGCCTTTCAAACAGTACATTTGACCTTTCCATTATACCAGATCGCGCGATGCGTGAAAAGTTCCTCTTTCCAAACACTGGCCGATCAGTTATAATTATGGATAAGAATGTGTCAGGACGGAGGGATGCGCGTCATGGAAGCGTTGCTCGGCAAGAAAGCATTCATATGCGACATGGACGGCGTGATCTATCACGGAAACCTGCTGCTCGACGGCGTCAAGGAATTCGTGGATTGGCTCGGCGAGACCGAAAAACAGTTCATCTTTCTCACCAACTCGTCGGAGCGCTCGCCCCGGGAACTCAAGCAGAAGCTCATGCGGCTGGGGCTCGACGTGGGGGAGGAGCATTTTTATACTTCCGCGCTCGCGACGGCGAGCTTTTTAAAGAGTCAGTGCCCCGGCGGCTCCGTCTACGTGATCGGCGAGCCCGGCCTCGTGGGCGCGCTCTACGACGCGGGCTTTTCCATGAACGACGTGAGCCCCGATTACGTCGTCGTGGGCGAGACCACGAGCTTCAGCTATGAGAAGATATTGAAGGCCGCGGCGCTCGTCCGAAAGGGCGCGAAGCTCATCGGCACCAACCCCGACGTCACGGGGCCCATCGAGAACGGCATCGCCCCGGCGACGAAATCGCTCATCTCGCCGATTGAGATGACGGCGGGCAGGCAGGCGTACTTCGTCGGAAAGCCGAACCCGCTCATGATGATGCACGCGCTCCGAAGGCTCAGGGGCGTCGGTCCCGCGGACACCGCCATCATCGGCGACCGCATGGACACGGACATCGTCGCGGGCCTCGAGGCGGAGGTGGACACCGTGCTCGTGCTGTCGGGCGTCACCTCGCGCGAGGGCATGCTCGACTTCCCCTACCGGCCCACCTACGTGCTCTCCGGCGTGGGAGAGATTCCCCGGTTCGCGCGGGGCAGGTGACCGGGGTGACGAAGATCATGCTTTTGACGGCGCAGTACACCGGGCGCGGCCACATGTCGATCGCTCAGGCGCTGTCCGAACAGTTCGGCCGCATGGACGGGGTCGAGCTGGACGTCGTCGACGGCTTCATCTTTCTGGGCGAGCGCGGGGTCAGCAGCTCGAAGATCTACAACGTCGTCACCCAGCGCGCGCGCTTCGTGTGGAAGGCCGTGTTCAAGGCCACGCAGGGGGGCGATTTCGTGCCGGAGACGATGGCGTTTCTCGTCAAAAAGCGGCTCGATTCCTATCTGCGCGCCACCAGACCCGACCTCATACTGACCGTTCATCCCATGTTCACGGGCCCGGTGATCGATACGCTTGAAAAGGGCGGACTCGATATCCCGGTCGTCGCGGTCGAGGCGGACCTTGTCAACATCCATTCGACCTGGTGCGATCCCAGGCTTTCGCGGGCGATCTGCCCGACGCGGGAGGCGTATGACTGCTCCCTCGCGCTGGGCATGCCCGGGGAGAAGCTCGAGATCATCGGCTTTCCCACGCGCGCGGCGTTCGTCGAGGCGGCCCGGCGCATGGGCGAAAAGAAGTACGACGCGGCGCGCCCGCTCAACTGCCTGATGACCGGCGGCGGCGGCGGCGCGGGCGACATCGAGGGCTACGCGACCTCCCTTCTGCGGGACACGGACGCGCGGCTCACCATCATCTGCGGCTCCAACGAGAAGCTTCGGGAGCGGCTGGTGGAAAAGTTCGGGGACCGGTACGCCGGGCGGGTGCGGATCCTGGGCTTCGTCACCGACATGGCGGCGGAGTACGAGAAGGCGGACGTCGCGATTTCGCGCGCGAGCCCGAACTGCATGTTCGAGGCCATCGTCATGGGCGTCCCCATGGTCATCACGGGCGCGCTCCCCGGACAGGAGAGGGACAACCCCGACTTTGCCGTCCGGCACCGGCTCGGCATCGTCTGCGACGAGCCGCGGGACATGGCGGACCGGATTTGCGATCTGACGCGCGACGAGGGAAGGCTTTGGCGCGAGATCCGGGGCGCGCAGATCGCTTATCGGGACCTCGACAGCGCCAGAAAGGTCGCCGAGTATGTCCGGGACATGCTCGCCACGCGGGAGAACGCGGCGGAGGCGTCCGCCGGACTCTGAGGGCCATACGCGGCAGGAATGAAAGGATTTGAATATGCGGGTAAAATCGAGTGAATCCATTGCGGAGCTGCGGGACGTGTGCGCGCGCCTCAACGAGGCGCTGTGCGCGGAGTTCCCCTTTGCGTCCGTTCTTTTGCAGGATACCAGGAGCGCGCGCTGGTCGGTGAGCGCGGCGGGCGTCACGATGCGTGTCAACCCCGCGTTCACCGGGCGCGGCGCGGTGATCCGCGTGCACGACGGATCGGGCTACGGCGAATACGCGCTGAACGACTTCTGCGCGGCGGACATCCCGCGCATCGTCGCGCGGCTCAGGGCCATGTCGCCCCTTCCGGGCGGCGACCCCGCGCCCGGGATGGGGGAAGCGCTTTATTTTCACAAGGCGACCGAGTGCGAAGTGGACCCCGAGGAGCTGGGCGGCGAGAAGATTATCGCGCGCCTCGAGGCGCTGCGCGAGGAGGCGCTCGGAATGGACGAGAGGCTTCTCGACTGCATGGTCGGCTTTGATTATCAGGTGATCCACAAGCGCTTCGTCTCGGGCGAACGCGCGCTTGAGCAGGACCTTCTGTGGTCGAGCTGCATGATCAACTGCATCGCGCGGCGCGGCGAGGAGGTCAAGGAGTGCTACCGCACCTTCTCGATGCTCGGCGGCGCGGAGATTCTGGACCGGCTGCGCGCGAGCATTCGGACCTGCGTGGACGGCGTGATCTCGCTGCTCGACAGCCAGCCCATCGAGCCGGGCGAGTACGAGTGCGTGTGCGCGCCGAACGTCACGGGCATCATCGCGCACGAGGCGTTCGGCCACGGCGTGGAGATGGACATGTTTGTGAAAAAGCGCGCGCAGGCGGAAATGTTTCTCGGGAAGCAGATCGCCTCGCCCATCGTCACCATGCACGACACCGCCAGCGCGGCCGCTCAGACGGGCAGCTTCTTCTTCGACGACGAGGGGACGCTCGCGGGCGACACCGTCGTCATCCAAAACGGCATTCTCGTCGCGGGCATGTGCGATCAGCTTTCGGCGGAAAGGCTCGGGACGAAGCCCACGGGCAACGGGCGGCGCGAGAGCTACGAGCGCAAGGCGTACGCGCGCATGACGAACACCTACTTTGAAGGCGGGCCGGATTCGGTCGAGGACATGATCGCGTCCATCGACGACGGGTTCCTGCTGGAAAGCTCCTCCTCCGGCATGGAGGACCCGAAGAACTGGGGCATCCAGCTCATCGTGGACATGGCGCGCGAGATCAAGGCCGGGAAGCTCACCGGGCGCGTGTTCTCGCCCGTGGTCTTGACCGGATACGTGCCGGACCTTCTGAAGTCCATCACGATGATGTCCCCGAAGGTCGAACTGTCGGGCGCGGGCGCGTGCGGCAAGGGCTACAAGGAATGGGCGAAGGTTTCGGAAGGCGGGCCGTACATCAAGGCGCGCATTCGTTTGGGATAGAGCGAACGGAGGAAATATGATCGACAGAATCAGGCGCGCGCTGGCGGAGATCGGCGCGGAGCATTATCTCATTCGGCAGTCGCGCGAGGAGGCGACCGAGCTCTTCTTCATCCGCGCGCGCCGGGATATGACCCGGATCAAGGACGTGACGCGCGTCAGCGTCACCGTGTACCGCGATTTCGAGGCGGGCGGCAAGCGGATGCGCGGCGAGTCGGAGGCGAATCTCTTCCCCGGCATGGCGGAGGGCGAGCTGCGCGCGGCGCTTCAAACCGCGTACGACGCGGCGGCGCACGTCAAAAACCCGTGGTTCGAGCTTGCCGATCCCGCGACCGGCGACGCGGGCGAACAGGAGACCGATTTGACGGCTGCCGCGAACACGCTCGCGGCCGCGCTCTTTCAATCAGACGCGCAGGACGCGTTTGTCAACTCCGCGGAGATCTTCGCGATCCGAAGGACGGTTCGCATCGCCACTTCGCGCGGCACGGACGCGCGGTACGTGCGGCATATCTTCAAGGGCGAGTTCGTCGCCCAGTGCGTTCAGCCGACGGACGTCGAGCTCTACGCGGACTTCATGTACGACGCGCCGGACGCCGACGCGCTCGAAAGGGCCGCGGGCGAGCTTGTCCGGGCGGCCCGCGACCGGGCGCGCGCGACGGAAGCGCCCAAGGCGGGGAAGTACGCGCTGCTTCTCACGGACAAATACCTTTCGACGGCGCTCTCCCTGTATCTCGAGAAGGCCGCCGCGTCCATGGTGTACGCGAAGTACTCGAACTACGAAATCGGTTCGTCCGCGCAGGGCGAGGACGTCCGGGGCGAGCGGATCAATATGACGCTGCGCGCGTGGGAGCCGTTCTCCGACGAGGGCATCCCCATGCGGGACCGGGAGCTGATCCGGGACGGCGTGCTTCAGTCGCTCTACGGCTCGACGCGCTTTTGCCGCTACCTCGGCATCGAGCCCACGGGCGCGTATGCGAGCGTGCGGGTCGACAACGGCACGGTTTCCCTCGAGGAGATGAAAAAGACCCCCCACATCCGCCCGGTCGCGTTCTCGGACTTTCAGATGGACCCCTTCTCCGGCTATTTCAGCGGCGAGATCCGGCTCGCCTACGTGTTCGACGGGGAGACGACGCGCATCGTGACGGGCGGCTCGGTCAACGGCAGCCTGTTTGACGCGCAGAAGGAGCTCACCTTCTCGAAGGAGCGCTACGCGGACGCGAATTACGAAGGCCCGCGCGCGGCGCTCCTGCGCAACGTGATGGTCGCGGGGGAGTAAAATGGGCCTCGAGCTGTTTTCCGAGAAGACGAGAAACTGGTTTTTGACATCGGTCGGCGCGCCTACGCCCGTGCAGGAGGAGGGCTGGCGCGCCATCGCGCAAGGCGGCGACGTCCTCGTGTCCGCGCCGACGGGCACGGGCAAGACGCTCACCGCCTTTTTGTACTGGCTTGATTTCCTCGCCGCGCGCCCGAAGCCGCTCGTGGACGAGTGCGTCATCCTCTACGTCTCGCCCCTCAAGGCGCTCGGCAACGACATCCGGGAGAACCTTCAGCGCCCGCTCGCGGGATTGGGGCTGAAGGGCGTCGTCCGCGCGGCCGTGCGCAGCGGAGACACCACGACCGCCGAGCGCGCGAAGATGCTGAAGTCCCCGCCCCACATCCTCATCACCACCCCGGAGTCGCTCTACCTCCTCCTCACGTCGAAGAAGGGCCGCGAAGCCATCTCGACCGTCCGCTGCGTGGTGGTGGACGAGATTCACTCCATCATCGATTCCAAGCGCGGCGCGCACCTGATGCTCTCGCTGGAGCGCCTCGACGCGCTGTGCGAAAAAAGGATCCAGCGGATCGCGCTCTCGGCGACCATCCGGCCCCTTCAGGAGGCTGCCAATTACATTTCCGGCGGGCGCGGGGCGACGGTCGTCGCGCCGAAGGTCGAAAAGAAGACCGATATACGGGTCGAGCTCGCGGAGAAGGACTTCCGCCAGCTTCCCGAGCACAGCGTCTGGCCCGCCATCGCCGACCGGGCGTATCGGCTCTCGGGCGAGGTAAGAACCACCCTCGCGTTCGTGGACGGCCGCGCGCAGGCGGAGAAGCTCGCGCACGGCATCAACGCCATCGCGGAGGGGCGGTACGCGCGCACCCACCACGGCTGCGTCTCAAAGGACCAGCGGCTCGAGGCCGAGCGCCAGCTCCGCGCGGGCGAGCTGAAGCTGTTGTGCTGCACATCGTCCATGGAGCTTGGCATCGACGTGGGCGACATCGACCTGGTCTTGCAGGTGGGCGCGCCCCTCAGCATCGCGGGCGCGCTTCAGCGCGCGGGCCGCGCGGGCCACGGGCCGGGGCGCGTGAGCGAACTCATCATCTTCCCCAAGACCGAGGGGGACACGCTCCTCGCCGCGCTTGCCGCGAAGGGCGCGCTCGAGGGGATGATCGAATCCGCGCACATTCCCGGGAAGTGCCTCGACGTCGTCTCCCAGCACCTTGTCTCCATGGCGGCCGCGGGGAGCTATTCGGTGGAGGAAGCGCACGCGATCCTCAGGGGCGCGTACCCCTGCCGCGCCGT
The DNA here is from genome assembly GCA_023444095.1 of Bacillota bacterium. GTDB lineage: Bacteria > Bacillota > Clostridia > Christensenellales > Aristaeellaceae > RUG11247. The sequence goes on along the minus strand of JAEZRP010000022.1, from coordinate 318,866 downwards.
GACGGTGGAGGAGGTCGAATCGCTCCTCGGAATGCTCGCGGGCGACCTCGAGCACAGCCGCGACCTGCCGGTTCGCCCGCGCGTTCTCTACGACCGCATCCACGGGCGCGTCTCGGGGGACAGCTACACGCGCATGCTCGCCGTCTCGACCGTCGGCACCATTCCGGACCGGGGCTGGTACGCGGTGGTGCTCCCGGACGGCACGAAGCTGGGCGAGCTCGACGAGGAGTACGTATTCGAGGCCCGGCTGGGCGACAAGTTTCTCTTGGGCGCGTTCGCGTGGCGCGTCCAGGAGATCACGCGCGACCGGGTGATCGTCGCGCCCGCGACGCCGGAGGGCGCGCGCTCCCCGTTCTGGAAGGGCGACTCCCTCGGGCGGCCCATGGAGACGGGCGAATACTACGGCACGCTGCTGCGGACGCTCGGCGACGCGGCGGAGGCGCGCAGGCTCAAGAGCGCGCTCCTTTTGTTCCCGCTCTCCGGAGAGGCGCGCGCGGCGGTGGAGCGCCACATCAAAAGGCAGCTCGAGGTGACGCACTGCTTGCCGGACGACCGGACGATCATCTGCGAGCACTTCTCGGACTCGGCGGGGGAGCATCAGCTGATGATCCACTCGGTCTTCGGGCGGCGGGTGAACCAGGCGATCTCGATGCTGGCGCGCAGGCGAGCGCAGGAAAAGACCGGGCTCGACGTGCGCGGCTACGACGACGACGACGGGATGCTCCTCTACCTCATGGGCGGGAGCGAGCTTCCCGAAAACATCATTCCGGAGATCGATCCGGACGGCGCGGCGGAGATGATCGACGCGCTCCTGCCCGCGGAGCCCATGTTCTCGATGGCCTACCGCTACGCCGCCGCGCGCGCCGACATGATGGGCATGCGCGGACGGGGCCGCCAGCCCCTTTGGGTGCAGAGGCTCCGGGGCGCGGAATCGCTCGCGGGCGCGGTGATGGCGAAGGACCATCCGCTGATCCTCGAGGCGCTGCGCGAGTGCCGCGAGGACCTTCTGGACGTGGCGGGCGCGGTGGAGGTGCTGCGGCGCGTCCGCGCGGGCGCGATCCGGGTCATCGAGATGCACACGGAATCGCCCTCGCCCATGGCGCTGCCGCTCCGGCGGCAGGTGGAGGCGCAGATCATGTACGAGTCGCCCATCCCCACGGGCGCGATCAAGCTTTCGGAGCACATGGTTTCCGCCGTGGCCCCGGACGCGGACGCCGTTTCGAGGAAGTACGCGCGCGCGCGGGACATCGGCGAAGCGGAGCAGCTTCACTCCATCCTCATGGCCGAGGGCGACGTCGTGCCCGGCGAGGTGGACGCGCCCGCCGCGTGGTTCGAGGAGCTGGCGGAAGCGGGCCGCGCGATGTACGTGGAGCCGGGCCTCTGGATCGCGGCGGAGCACGCGGCGGACTACGAGGAGCCGGATTACGAGCGCATCGTCCGGCGCTGCCTGCGCTATCGCGGCGCGCAGGACGCGGGAACCCTCGCGCAGAGGTACGCCATCGGCGAGGAGACCGCGCAAGCGGTCCTCGAATCGCTCGAACGGGCCGGGAGCGCCGTGCCGTTCGAAGGGATGTATGTGCACGCGGACGTCTACGCGTCCGCGCAGCGGCTCACCATCCAGGCGCGCAGAAGCGAGGTGAGAACCGCGCCGCCCGAACGCTTCGCGCGGCTGCTCGCGGAGGAGGCGCAGACGTCTGGTTCCCTGAAGGCGCGGCTCTCCTCCGGGCTTGCGCGTCTTCTCGCGGTAGAGCTGCCCGCCCCGCAGTGGGAGGAGATCGTGCTGCCCGCGCGCGTGCCGGGCTACCGGCCGGACGCGCTCGATCTGCTGCTCGCGGAGGGCGCCATCGCCTATTCCCTGCGCGACGAGGGCGGGAAGCCCTACGTCTCCTTCCGCGCGGTCGAGGAATTCGATTACGACGCGTTCACCCCCGCCGAAGGGGAGATGAGCGGCGACGAGCGCAGCGTTTTGGGGATCCTCGAGAAAAGCGGCGCGCAGTTCGACTATGTGATTTCCAAAAGGCTGGGCGGCGCGCCGGTCGGCGCGGTCCTTCAGAGGCTCGCGGCGGCGGGACTCGTCCGGCAGGATTCGTTCACGCCGGTGCGGCGCACGATCGATCCAAGGCCGCGCGCGCTCAACAAGCCGTCGGCGGGCCGCTGGGAGCGGGCGCACGCGCCGCGCGCGCTGACGGTGGACGAAAGGATCGCGAGCATGCTCGCCACAGTCCCCGTGCTCGCGCGCGAGACGTGCCGGCTCATTCCGTGGGGCGCGGCGCTCGAGCGGTTGCGCGTGATGGAGATGACGGGCGAGATGCGAAGGGGGTACTTCGTCGAAGGGCTTTCCGGCGCGCAGTTTGTGAAAAGCGCGGACTTCGCGCGCCTGACGGCCTCGCTGGCGGCGGAGCGCGCGGACTTTGCGTGTCTGAACGCCGTCGATCCCGCGCAGGCGTGGGGAAGGTATTTGAAGCACGCGCCGGGGCGCGAGTTCCTGCTGGTCGCGGGCACGGCGGTTGTGACGCGCGGGGGCGCGGTCGCCTGCGTGTTCGAGCGGCAGGGCGCGGTTCTGCGCGCGTTCGAGGGCGCGGCGGAGGCGGTGAAGTGCTTCGCGCAGGCGTTCCGGGCGGGCCGGATCTACGCGGGCCGCACGCGCGTCACCGTGCAGCAGTTCCCGCCGGGGGCGGAACGGTGGCTGGAGGAGGCAGGCTTCCTCCGCGAGGCGCTCGACTGGGTGCTTTACAGGGATTAGTCAAGGGCGATCCCGCACAAATCCTGCACGCGCGGACGGATGCGTTTCCGCCATCTCACCCCCGCAGATTTCTTGACGTAGCGCTGCTGCGCCGGCGAATTCCGCAAGCGCAATCTGACGGAAATTCATCTCGTCGGCACGCGCATGCTCTGCGCGGGATAACCCAAGGCGTTCGTGCTTGCTTCCGGGGGACCCGTATTGATCAAATCAGTTGTCGTTTTCGCGCAATCGTTGAGATTGCGCGAAAGATGTTTTATACTGGTTGAAAAACGAATGAAGAAGGCTATGATCTCATGGAAGATGCAAAGCTCTATCCTCCGTACAGGGGCGTCATGGCCGTCTTGCTGGTCCTTTGCGCTTCGCTCACGCACATCGGGTTTCTGATCACGGCGCCGCTGCTCGTTTGCCTGGCGAGCGATTTTTCGGTGGATGTCGCGACGGCGGGCTACGCCTCCACGGTGCATATCTTCGCCATGGGCGCCTCGATGTTCGTCGGGCCGATGCTGATTCGGAAGGTGGACATCAAGAGGACGCAGCTCGTCGGCGTCACCGTCATGGTGGCGGGGGCGCTGGCATGCGCCTTTGCGCCCAGCTTTCCGGTGCTGCTCGCCGCCCGGGCGGTGACCGGCATCGGCCACGGGCTCAGCGGCTCCTGCACCAGCGCCATCGTGGCCGCGTGGTTCCCGCAGCGGGAGAGATCATTGATCGTCACGATCAACGGGCTTGGGGTCGTCGGCGTCACGACCCTCGTCTACACGCTGACGGTGCCGCTCTACGACTTTTTGGGCGAGTCGTGGCGGTCCGTGATCCTGATTCTGGGCGGCGTTCTGGCAACGACCGCCCTCGTCTGGCTGATCTTCGCGCGGGACAACGAGGCGCTCAATGCGCATATCCGCGCGCAAAACGCGCTTGAGGGCCGCCAAATGAAGGCCTTTACCGATATGAAGGACGCGCTCACCCGCCGGGACGTGTGGATGGTCTGCCTGTTCATGGGGCTCGCGACGATCGGCGCGAACGGCGTCTCGACGTACCTGCCCCAGTTCTTGCAGAACGTGCGGGGCTTTTCGGACGTCGACGCCTCCGCCATGTTCGGCGTGACGACCGGCATCGGCGCGGCGGGCACCTTCCTGGGCGGAATCGCGACCGCCGCGCTCGGGAAGCGAAAGGTCGTGATTCTGCCCTTCCTCGCCGCCAGCACGGTTTCAATCGCCATGGCGTTTTTCTCGAAAGGGACCTGGACGATCGCCTTTTTTCTGCTCCTCTACGCGTTCACCAACAACTTCCGCACGCCTGCTTCGCAGACCATCACGACGGAGCTTCGGGGCGCGACCCCCACGTTCGCCTCCAGCGCGAGCGCGATGACCTACGGCGTCGGGTTCATGGGCACGTTTCTCACCTCGCCGCTTTTGCGCCTGGCGATGAAGCTTGTGGGCGAGGAGAGGGCGATGTTCGCGTTTCTGCCGCTGTTCCTCCTGTCGATCGTCTTTGCCTTCCTGACGCCCGAGACCGGGCCGAAGCGCGCCGGCGCGCCGCGCGCGAGCGGGGCTTTGCGGCGCGGCGTGGAGGCGTAGATCCCGCAGCCGGATGTCACACGAACCAGTTCCACGCGTGCCAGAAGCCGAGCGCACGCGCCGAGATCATCGAGAAGGCCATGCCGAGGAGGATGCACACGCCGAACGCGACGAGTGAGAACAGCGCGACGGCGCGCAGCCTCCTGTTTTTCGCGGGCGAGAGCCGGGGCGCGATGGAAAGGGAGGGGAGGCGCGGCTTGCCGGACGCCGCGCGCATGGCGTTCCTGTGGAACCGCCCGTACGCGCGCGGGAGATGAACCGCGAACGCGCCGTAGTAGATGCAGCCGACCGCCGTCAGAACCGCCAGCGCCAGTAGCGCCAGCGCGAACACCGCGCCGCACCAGTAGGGCATCGGCGGAATCCAGCCGTTCCAGTTCATTTTTCCGAGCAGGCATACGGCGACGGCCGCGCAGCCGAGCGAAAACGCGCCCATCACGGCCTCCCACGCCCAGATGAGGGCGTACACCATGCTCGCGATCCCATCGACCAATCCCAGACCCGCCGCCGTCAGCGCCCTGGGCCCGCGGGGCATCGTTTCCGGCGCGCCCTGCGCGAACTGCGCCGCGAGCGCCGTAGGGTCTCCAAGCTTCGCTGCGATTTCCTCCTCGCGGAATCCGTCCGCCGCCTTGAAGGCGAAGTGCGCCTCGTATTCCTGCACGATGTCCGCCGCGTCGGGCACGTTCCGCTTCGCGAGCGCGTCCGAGAGCCGCAGGATGAATTCACTTTTCGTCATGTCCGTCTTCCTCCAATATCGATTCGATCGCCCGCGCGAACGCGAGGTATTCCCGCTTGTCCAGCCCGTACGCCGCGCGCCCCTCGTCCGTCAGGTGGTAGTACTTGCGGGGCGGCCCGCCGCTTTCCTCCTGCAGGTAGGTCGTCAAAAGCCCGTCGGCCTTGAGCTTTCTGAGGATGGGGTAGACCGTGCCGTCCGCGATGTCGATCCGCGCGGACAGGGCCTCCGAGATCTCGTATCCGTAACGGTCGCCGCGCGCCAGCAGCGAGAGCACGCACAGCTCCGCGACGCCCTTCTTGTACTGCGCGTTCATGGCATCCCTCCTTTCGCGACGCGCCCTATGGTGCGTCGGCTACTATTAGATTATAACCAGTAGTGGGCGGGTTGTCAAGACGGGATTTGGCGCGCAACGAAAAGTTGCCGCCGGGGCAGGCCCCGCGCGGCAACCGTTTTTTTCTATTGGATTGACACCCGCGTCCCGCCCGCGTCGGCGGACTCCCGCGCCGCGAGCGCCACGCGCGTCGCTTCGAGGGCGTCGAGCGCGAAATATTCGGCGGTTCCGGCTTCGATGGCCGAAAGGAAGGCGAGAAACGCGCTTTCGGACGGGGGAAGGGGGAGTTCCCGCTTCGGGGCCTCGTTCTCGAGAAAGACCCGCCCGTCGATCCCCTCGACCATGCCGCGCGTGCCCGTGAGCCGGAGACGGTCGTCGTCGTGGCGCGCGGAGCCAGTGGGGCGCAGAAAGTCTGCGGTGACGGTCGCGATCCGCCCGTCCTCCATGCCCATAAGGAGCGCGGACGTGACCTCCAGTTCGCCGTTCCCCCGGTTTTCGCGCGCGCTGTGGGTGGCCGAGACCCATGCGCAGCCCCCCAGGAAGTGAAGCGCCCAGTCGATCGCGTGGATCGCCACCCAGGGGATGATGCCGCCCATGAGCGCGCGCTTTTGATAAAAGGCGGGCCGGACGCCGAGCCGGTAGCTCTTCTGCCCGTGCGCCGCGCGCACGCTTCCGATTTCGCCCGCGCCCACGGCCTCCTCCATCGCGCGGAGCCACGGCGCGTACCGGTAGTTGAACATCCCGCCGAGCGCGCGGCCCGACGCGCGCCACGCGGCATCGAGCGCATTCAGATCTTCCGGCGTCGTCGCGAGCGGCTTTTCGGAGTAGACGTGGATGCCGCGCCCGAGGCATTCGATCGATATGCCCGCCGCGTCCGCGAACCAGGGGTTCACGACCGCGACGTCAGGCTTCTGCTCGTCGAGCATCCGCCGGTAATCGGAGAACGGAGCGCCCCTTCCCGCGAGCGGGGAGATGTCTTCCTCAATTCGTCCCGGCGCGACGCCCACGAGCGCGATCGAAGGGTCCCTCGCCATGGCGTCGAACGCGAGGTGGTGGTGCCCCGCCGCGCCGATGATCGCGATTCTCATGGGACCTCCGAGAGCAGCGCGCGCCTTTCGTAGCACGCGGTCAGCCTCTTCTCGAGGCCGGGCACGTACACCCGCTCGTCCGTCTCGATCGCGCCCGCGAGCGCGCGGGCCTCGGGCGAGGCGATCCACACGAGTTCCATCGCCTCCGCGTGCCTGAGCGCCGCCTCCGCCGGGCAGGGGATCTCCGCGCTTCCCCGGATGGCGTCGAGCATCGTCCAGATCTTGTCGTCCGACTGCCGCGCGCTCTCGCCGTAGCTTTTCACCGTACCGTCCGCGAACGTCGCGCTCAGCGCGCCGCCCTGCTCGCCGAACCCGCCAAAGCGCGCCGTCGCCTTCTCGAACTCGTACTCGAACATGGGCTCCTGCTCCGTGCCGGGCCGCGTGGCGTGCGAGGCGACGAAGACCATCTCCGCGCCGCTCTCGAGCTTTGCGCGCAGGGTCACGGTATCGAACGTCTCGACCGGGTACGCGCGCCAGGTCTCTGCTTCCATGAGGGCCACGGGCGCGCCGTCAAAGCCCCGGCCCGCCAGCCACAGCATGTTCTCGATGTAGTGCGCGGTGGCGTTCGAGGCGACGCTGTCGTAGATCGCGCGCCCCGCGGCATCGAGCTTCTTTCCGGCCCAGCCCGTCCCGCGCGCGTAGTACGCCTTGTCGCGCGGCCAGATGACCAGCGCGCGCAGCCGCTTCGGCGCGCCGAGAAGACCGGCGTCGACGTCGCGCTTCAAAAGAAGCATCGCCGGGTCGTAGCACCACTGGAACCCGACCGCGAGCTTCACGCCCGCTTTCTTCGCCGCCCGATCGATCCGCCGCGCCGCCGCCAGCGTCCCGGCCATGGGCTTTTCGAGGAGCACGTGGCTCCCGTGCACGATGGCCGAGAGCGCCTGCTCCTCGTGGAGCGCGATGGGCGTCGAAATGACCGCGAGGTCCGCGCGGTCCGCTTCGTAGAATGCGTCGAGCGTCCCAAAGAACGGCACCCCCGCCGCCTTCAGCGCCCCGTATCCCGGCGCGCTTTCCGCATAGGGATCGACCACGCCCCGGATCCTGTAACCGTCACGCCTTCTTTCGTTGAGAAGCGCGTTCACGTACGTGTTTCCGTACCCGCCGATTCCGACGAGCACGAGATTGATTTCATTCATGCGACCACCTCGGCTCTATTGTAAAGGATTCGCGCATGTGTTACAATATGCCAAATGAATTTTAATGGCGGGGGTGTTCCAATGATCTACGAACCCACTTTTGAGTCGCTCGGCGGGATCGAGATCCCGGATTGGATGCGCGACGCGAAGTTCGGCATCTGGAGCCACTGGGGGCCGCAGTCCGTGCCCATGTGCGGCGACTGGTACGCGCGGAACATGTACATCGAGGGGACGCCCCAGTACCTCTACCACCTGCGCCACTACGGACACCCCTCCAGGTTCGGCTACAAGGACATCTGCGCGCTCTGGAAGGCGGAGAACTTCGACCCCGGCGCGCTCATGGCGCGGTACCACAGGGCGGGCGCGCGCTACTTCGTCGCGCAGGCGATGCACCACGATCATTTCTTCAACTATCCCTCGAAGCTCAACCGCATGAACAGCGCAAACGTCGGCCCCAAACGGGACATCGTGGGCGCGTGGAAGGCCGCCGCCGAACAGTTTGAGATGCCCTTCGGGCTGACGGAGCACCTTTCCGCCTCGTTCTCCTGGTGGCGCGTCAACAAGGGCGCGGACCGGTCCGGCCCGTTCGCGGGCGTGCCCTACGACGGGAACGACCCCCAATGGCGCGACTTCTACTTCGACAATTTCGAGCACGGCACGCAGAACCCGCGCGCGTCGGAGCCGTGGTTTACGGAGAACGTGGCGTTCCACGCCTACTGGCGCGCGGCCATGGCGGAACTGATCGATCTGTACCAGCCCGACCTTCTCTATACGGACGGCTCGCTGCCCTTCGGGGAGCATTGGGACGGGACCGCGGCGCAGCCCGACCCGACGAACCCCGCGTACGCCTCCGGGCTCGAGGTCGTTGCGCGGCTCTACAACGCGTCCGCGCGCGCCCACGGCAGGAATCGGGCGATCTATACCCAGAAGGACGCGCGGGAGGCGATCCACCGCGTGGGCATGCTCGACGTGGAGCGCGGCCGCCTTCCCGGCATCGCGGCGCGCGCGTGGCAGACCGACACCTGCATCGGCGGCTGGTTCTACGACGCGAAGCAGCCCTACAAGACGCCGGGCTACATCATCGGCGCGCTCGTCGACATCATCTCGAAAAACGGCGCGCTCCTGTTGAACATCCTCCAGAAGCCGGACGGCACCATCGACGACGAGGCGGGCTACATCCTCGACGAGCTCGCGGACTGGTTCGCCGTGTGCGCCGAGGGCGTGTACGGGACGCGGCCCTGGCGCGTCTACGGGGAGGGCGCGTCGAAAGCCGCGGGCGAGTGCTTCCACGAGGACGAGACCGACTGGCGCGCGGACGACATCCGCTACACCCGCAAAGGGAACATGCTCTACGCCTTCCTGATGGCCGCGCCGGAGAGCCGCGTGGCGGTATTGAAGCGCCTTTCCGAGGGCGAGCGCGTGTTGCGCGTCCGGTTGCTCGGCGCGGGGAACGTGGAATTCAACCAGAGCTTCGGCGTGGTCGCGGCGAAGCTGCCGGAGAACCTTCCGACCAAGTACGTCAACTGTCTGGCGCTCGATCTGGAGTGAGCAGATGAAATATCGGAGGCGCCTCGCGGCCATCTCAATGGGAATGTGAAATACGGAAGGAGTGCCGGACAATGAAGGGGAAGATGTCGGTCATGGGGGTGGGCGCCAAGATCCTGTTCGTGCTTCTCGTGGCGCTCGCGGTCTTCGAGGGCTTGAGCCTGTGGCTCTCCCCCCGGTTTCGGATCGCGGCGGACGCGCGGGCTCTGGTCTGGGCGGGCGCGGCGCTGGCGGTCGTCGGGTTTGCGCTCAATCTGGTCGCCGCGTGGGGGATGCTGCGCGCGCACCGCGCGGGCAGGCTCGCGACCGGGGGCTTATACGCGCTGTTCGCCCATCCGATGTACGTCTTCCAGATCCTGATTACGCTCCCCGGTCTTTTCCTCCTTTTCAACTCTTGGCTCGCGCTTCTGACGATCCTCCCGACGTTTGTCGCGTACAAGGTGTTTTCCAAGGAGGAGGAGCGCCATCTGGAACGGCAGTTCGGGGAGCAGTACGTGGCATACCGCAAGCGCGTGATCGTTCCGTTCCTCTGATCTGCGCGCGGGGCGCGAAAGCCGGGAAGGGTCTTTTGATCAACTGAGCCACCGGCAAGGCCGGTGGCTCGTGGTTTTATCGTGAAAATCGGCCGGGGCGCGATCCGCTCCGGCCGGTTTTTCAGTTCGACCCGCCCGTCAGCCGATCCCAGGTCTCAAACACCTTGCGGACGTTCTCGGGCTTCCCGCCGGGGCCGAACTCGCATTGCGCGACGCAGCCGCCGTTCTCCCAAAGCGTCTCCTTGACGAGCGTCACCGCGGCCTCGATCTCCTCAGCCGTGCCGCGCGAGAGCAGGTGCTGGCGGTCGACCTCGCCCCAGAACGTGATCTTCCCCCGGAACGGCGCGAGCTTTTCGACGCCGATGCAGAAGATCTGCGAGTTGAACGCGTCGAGTCCGAGCTCGATGAGGTCCGGATAGATCGCGAGCGTGTGCCCGTCCGAGTGCATGAACATCTTTTTGCCCGCCCGGTGCGCGATGTCGATGTAATCCTTGTACATGGGCTTGAAGATCGCCCGCCACACGCGCGGCGGGATCAGAAGCCCCGTCTGGGATCCCCAGTCGTCCATCATGTTGAGCGCGTCCACGTCCGTCTTCGCCCACACCTCCAGAAGCTCGCAATAGAACGCGTGCATCTTTTCGATGAACTTCAGCATTTGGGGCGGCGGGTCCATGAGGTCCATGTAGAGGTTCGCCGTGCCGCGCAGAAACTGAAGCTGCTCGAACGGGCGCGGACAGCAGCCCCCGCAGCGGAACTTGTCCGCGTGGGCGCGGGCGTAATCGTTCGCCCGCTCGATGTCCACCGAGAGAAGCTCGCGCGGGACGTGCACAAGCTCCGCGTCCGACCAGTCCTCGGCCTTGATCTGCGGGTTCTTCACCTCGCCGATGACGCCTTCCTGGATGTTGACGAATTCGCAGCCCCAGTCGTCGATGTGGATGCCGGGAGAATACGCGTCGCCCCGTCCCACCGGCTTCTCGCGCAGGTAGCCTGGAACGCCGATCATGTCCGTGGGAAACGTGCGTTTGATCTCGTCAAGCTCGCCGGGGTACCGCCTCGACGCCCACGGAAGCAGCCAAAGCTCCCGCGGCGCGCGATTGTGATTCGCCATTTCCAGCGTGTCAAGCATCAGCCTGCGCGAATCCATTTGATTTCCTCCTGCGTTTTATTTGATCCGAATGGAGAAGATTCAATCGTCCAAAGCAGCGAGAGATTTTTTCGACCTGCAAGGAGCTGGAGCGAGTCGTAGCAGCGCTCCGATGAGCGGAGGGCGACGCAGCAGGGCGGAAAAAGATCCGATGCGACGATGATTTCCTATTTGGAATTCGGATTACATCAGCCCTGCCGGATCGCCCCGGAAGTACCTTTGCTTGTAGCGGTACCGGTACTCCTTGGGCGACTGGCCGAGCGTGTTTCTGAACGTATTGGAAAAGTAACTGAGGCTCGAGTATCCGATCTCCCGCGCGATCTCGTTGATGCTCATGTTGGTCGTCATCAGAAGGTGAGACGCCCGGTCGATCTTCACGCGCGTGATGTACGTGTTGACGGAAGACTTCATGTACTGCGAAAAGAGCCGCGCGAGGTGGCTGTAGCTGATCGGGATGTTCGCGGCGACGTCGGATGCGGAGATCGGCTCGTTGCAGTGCCTTTCGATGTACGCGACGGACGCGAGAAGGATGTTCTGCGTCGAGTCCGGCAGCGTGGTCACGGGCCGCACCGCGCTTTGCTCGTTGACGTACTGGGCGCTCACGGATACGATGAGGTCGGAAAGCTTCAAAAGGAGCTCCGTGCGCGTGCAGTTTTCCGCCGCGCGCGCGATGATATGATCGAGCATATTCGCTATAGAATCGTTCAAGTCATCGACCGGGAAGGGGGTCGCCTTGTCCAGCACGAATTTGACCAGATCCAGCTCCGGATTGGTTTCCCCGGCCGGGACGCGCTCGAGCTTCCAGCGCAGCGCGAAGGATTCGCAGGTGTTGTCCGGCGGATCGAAATAGGAGTGGCTGTGGACGGAGAGCGGCGTCATGATATAGTACTGGCCCGGGAAATAGGTCCGCTCCACGTCGTTGACCCGCGTCTTGACGCGGCCTTCGAGGATGTAATGGAACTCGAAGAAGTCATGAATGTGCGGCGCGATGGGAAAATCGTGCTGAAAGTCGTACCGAAGCCCGTGAAACGAAATCCGCAGCTGGTCGATCGTGAGGCTCTTGTAGCTGACGTCGAGGAGATGATCGAAGCCCTCCCGCGTCAGGTTCCCGTGCTTGCCCACCGCGTCGTCCCCCCTCGGCGTGTGATTCTTCCTCGCCTACATGTTAAACAATTTCCCGCCGAAAATCAAGACACATGAGAGAATATCGCAAAGAATCGATCGCTATGCGCAATTCGCACGTTTAAAACCCGTGTTATACTGGATGAGGATCATGAAACGAAAAGGAAATAACCCATTAAGAAAATATGAATATAGAGAAATCACAAGCGCGAGGGGAGGGTCGGGGCATGACGGAGAGGCAGCGCGTCCTGACGCTTTTGGGCGGCGGGAAACCGGATCTTGTTCCGTGGCTGGGGGATTTGGCGTATTGGATTCCGTACGCGCTGAAAAACGGCGTGATCGATTCCGGCTACGCGGACGAGGGCATTTACCGGCTCCACCGCGATCTGGGGCTGGGATTCTATCTGCAGGGCTATTTCCCGTTCGCGGGCGAGAGCGAGAACGTGGACGTCAGGCGTACCGTCGAGGGGACGACGATCACCACCGAGTGGAAGACGCCCGTCGGCGCGCTCAGGCAGGTCGAGACGGAGCTGCCCGCGTCCTACACGGTCGCGATCCGCGAGCATATGGTGAAAAATATCGATGACTTAAAGACATATGTATACATCGAGGAGCATACGGCATACCGTCCGAGCTACGAGCTCGCGGCGCGCAGGTACGGCCTGATCGGGGACAACGGCGCCGTGCTCTGCTATCTTCCCAAGAGCCCATACATGGAGCTCGTCGCGCTCAGGGCGGGCATCCTGGCGGTGGTCGACATGATCTGTGAGGAGCCGGAGGAATTCGGGGAGTGCCTCGACCGGCTCGAGGTCTGCGCCGACAGGGCGGCGCGGCTCGCGGTCGATTCGCCCGCCGAGTTTCTGATGATCCCGGAAAACATCAGCTCCGAGGTGGTCGGGAAAGGGCCCTATCACAGATACATGGAGCGCTACCAGAAAAAGTGGTTCGGGGAGATCAAAAGGGCGGGGAAGGTCTCGTTCGTGCACATGGACGGCACCATGCGCGGGCTTCTGCGCGAGGTGTCGGAGGCGGGCGCCGACGTCATGGAGGCGCTCACGCCCGCGCCGACGGGCGACATCGAGATCGAGGACCTTCCCAACTGGACGGCTGAGAGGACGGTCCTCTGGGGCGGAATCCCCGGCGCGTATTTCACCGACAGCGTGTCGGACGCGAAATTTGACGAATACGTGAAGCGCGTGCTCGACACGTGGACGACTCGGCCCCGCTACGTGCTGGGCGTCGCGGACGAGGTGCCTCCCTACAGCCGCCCGGAGCGCATCCTTCGCGTGCGCACGCTGGTCGACCGATACGGCAAGTACTGAGGAGGAACGGATATGACGGACAAGGAGCGGCTTCAATGCGTCATGAACGGGAGGATCCCCGACAAGGTGCCGCACTTCGAGCTCGTGTTTCAGATTCCGGAGGAGGCGTTCGGGCTCTCCTGGCCCACGCGCGAGGAGGTCGCGAAGGCTTCCCCGAAGGAGCGCGAATTTACCTACGAGCGCTGGTTTGAAATCAACGAGCGGATCATCGACCGGTATCATTGGGCGGCGATCGCCGCGCCGACCGACTTCTTCGGCTTCCGAAAGGACATGCTCGCGGACGCGAAAAAACGGCTGGGCGACCGCGCGCTCCTTTACGACTGGAACGGGGACGGCGTCTTCTGGCTGATGGACGGCGCGGATATGATGGAGTTCTCCGTCCGGATGTACGAGGAGCCGGAGGACCTTCACCGCGAGGCGCGCATGAAGTGCGAGGCGTCCAAGCGGCTCGCGCGGGAGCAGGTCGATCAGGGCGCGGATTTCATCTGCATCAACAGCGATTTCGCGTTCAACACGGGGCCCTTCATCAGCCCCCAAAAGTTCCGGGAATTCGTGACGCCGTACCTTTCCGAGATCGTGGACTTCATCCACGCCCTCGGCGTGAAGGCGATGCTCCACTCGGACGGCGATCTCAACAAGATCCTTGATCAGCTGGTTTCGGCGGGGATCGACGGCCTCCAGTCCATCGACCCGCAGGGCCACATGGACATCGCGGAGGTGAAGCAAAAATACGGGGACAGGCTGTTTCTCATGGGCAACGTCCACACCGCGAAGATGCAGAGCACCAACGAGGAGGAGATTCGCGGCTTCGTGCGCTACTGCATGGCGCACGGGAAGCCCGGCGGGCGGTACATCCTCTCGACCTCGAACTGCATTTTCAAGGGCATGCCGCTCGCGAGCTATCTCGTGATGCTGGACGAATATGAAAAGCTGGCGTGGTACTGATTGGGAAAGGGTGAATGAACATGCGCAGATACCTCATCAAGCGGTTTTCGATCATGATCGTGTCACTGTTTGTGATGTCGTTCGTGTCGTTTATCATCATCGAGCTGCCGCCAGGCGACTACCTCACGATGACGATCAGCCAGCTCCGGCTCCACGGCGAGAAGGTGGACGAGGCGCGCATCGCGGCGCTCGAGGTGCAGTACGGTTACGGCCAGCCGTTTCTGGTCCGGTACCTCAAGTGGATCGGCGGCATCCTCACGCGCGGGGACTTCGGAAGGTCGTGGCAGTGGGAGACGTCGGTCGTCTCGCTGATCCTTTCGCGGCTCCCGTTCACGGTCGTCCTCTCCCTGAGCACCATGCTCTTTACATACATCATTTCGATCCCCATCGGCATCTACTCCTCCACGCACCAATACTCGGTGGGCGACTACGTGGCGACGTTCATCGGCTTTACGGGGGTCGCGATTCCCTCGTTCCTGCTGGCGCTGTTTGTCATGTATCAGCTCTTCATCCACTTTGGGTTCACGGCGGGAGGACTCTTCTCCATCGCGTATCGCGACGCGCCGTGGAGCTTCGCAAAGGTTCTGAACCTCCTCCAGCACCTGCTCGTTCCCATGATCGTGACCGGCATGGCGGGAACGGCCGGCAACATCCGCACCGTCCGCGCGACGATGCTCGACGAGCTAAGCAAGGACTACGTGCAGACGGCGCGCGTGCGCGGGCTGAGCGAGATGCGGCTTCTCATGAAATATCCCGTGCGCGTGGCGCTCAACCCCCTCTGGTCCTCCATCGCGACGCTCCTTCCGGCGATCATCTCCGGCTCCACCATCGTCGACGTCGTTCTCAACATGCCGACCATCGGGCCGCTTCTGCTTGCGAGCCTCAAGTCGCAGGACATGTATCTCGCGGGGAGCCTGGTTCTGATCCTCACGTTCCTGACGCTCGTCGGGACGTTCCTCTCGGACGTCGTTCTCGCGGTCTCCGATCCGCGCATCCGCTATGAATAGGAGGTGGCGCTGATGTCTTTGTTCCGGACGGGTCGGGGCGAAAATGCCCCCGACGAGGCGCGGCGGGAGAAGAGCATCTATACCGCTTCGCAGGCGAAGCTTGTCGCCATGCGGTTTTTCAGACACAGGCTCGCGCTCGTCGGTCTGATCGTGCTCGCGCTTTTCTATCTCTCGGCGATCTTCGCGCCGTTTCTCACCGTCAACGACCCCGCGAAGTGCTACGACGCGTACACGTACTGCTTCCCCCAGACGCTTAGGTTCTGGGACGAGGACGGCTTCTCGCTCCGGCCCTTCTACTACAGAATCGAGAAGGAGCGCGACCCGGTCACCCTCGCGATGAAGTACAAGCTCGACAGGAGCGAGCGCGTGTACGTCTCCTTCTTCGGAAAGGGCTACCAGTACGAGCTGTTCGGGCTGATCCCGACCGATGTCCACCTCCTCGCAACCCCCGAGGACGCGCCGCTCTTCCTCTTCGGCACCGACCAGATGGGGCGCGATCTGTTCTCGCGCAACATGTACGCGAGCCGGATTTCGCTCACCATCGGGCTTGTGGGCGTGGCGATCACGTTCATCTTCGGCTGCGCGTTCGGCGGCGTCGCGGGCTACTACGGCGGCTGGGTGGACAACGCCATCTGCCGCATCATCGAGTTCCTGATGGCGATTCCGACGATGCCGCTCTGGATGGCGCTCTCGGCGGCGCTCCCGCGCAACTGGACGCAGATGCGGCTCTACTTCGCGATCACGGTCATCCTCGCGCTTTCAAACTGGACGGGGCTCGCGCGCATCGTGCGCGGAAAGCTCATCTCCATCCGCGGCGAGGACTACATCACGGCTGCCGTGCTCTCGGGCGTTTCCGACCGGAAGATCATCCTGAAGCACATGCTCCCGAGTTTCTCCAGCTACCTGATCGTCAATATCACCATGAGCATTCCCGGCATGATCCTCGGGGAGACGGGGCTTTCCTTCCTGGGGCTCGGGCTCCAGTCGCCGACCATCAGCTGGGGCGTTCTCCTGAACGAGGCGCAGAGCGTGAAGGTGATCTCGATGAACCCGTGGGTGATGCTGCCCGGCCTCTTCGTCGTGGCGGCGGTGCTCGCGTTCAACTTCGTCGGCGACGGCCTCCGGGACGCGGCCGACCCGTACAAGGGGGACTGAGCGATGGAAAGAGAAATGATCCTTTCGGTTCGCAATCTCCGCACGGAATTCAGTCTGCGGGCCGGGCTCTTGCGGGCGGTCAACGACGTCTCCTTCGATCTCGCGCGCGGCGAGGTGATCGCTCTCGTGGGCGAGTCCGGCTGCGGAAAGAGCGTGACGGTCAAGTCGCTCCTGCGGCTCATCCGGAAGCCCGGCAAGGTCTACGGCACGGCGCTTTTCACAAAGGACGACGGGGAGAAGGTCGATCTCGTCGCGCTCAACGAAAAGGGGCGCGCGATCCGCGCCATCCGCGGCAAGATGATCAACATGGTCTTTCAGGAGCCGATGAACGCGCTCTCGCCGGTTCACACCGTCGCGAACCAGATGATCGAGGGGATCCGGCTCCACACCGACATGACGGAAAAGCAGGCGCGGGCGCGGGCGATCGAGCTGCTCGGCATGGTGGGCATTCCGCAGCCCGAGAAGCGCGTCGATTCCTACTCGTTCCAGCTTTCGGGCGGCATGCGCCAAAGGGTCATGATCGCCATGGCGATCTCCTGCAACCCCTCGCTTCTGATCGCGGACGAGCCCACGACCGCGCTTGACGTCTCCATGCAGGCGCAGATTTTAAAGCTCCTGCGCGAGCTTCAGAAAAAGACGGGGATGTCCATGATCTTCATCACCCACGACCTCGCGGTGGTGGCGCAGATGGTCGACCGGGTGTGCGTGATGTACCTCGGGCAGATCGTGGAGGACGCGCCCGTGCGCGAAATCTTCGAGCACCCGCTCCACCCGTATACGAGGAGCCTCATGGCCTCGATCCTCGACCCGGGCGACGAGCGCGCGGACAGGCGCATCGACGCCATCGAGGGAAGCGTGCCCGAGCCGATCAACCTGCCGGACGTCTGCCCGTTCCGGGACCGCTGCCACGAACGCTCCCCGGAATTCTGCCTGAACCAATCGCCCGAAATGCGCGAGGTCGCGCCCGGCCACTTCGTGCGCTGCCATCGCGCCGGGAAGGGGGGGACGAAACAATGACGCAGAACGCCGCGCAAAACCTTCTGACCGTCGAACACCTTTCGAAGTTCTTCCCCGTGGTCTCCGGCTTCATGCGAAAGGAGCAGGGCACGGTGCGCGCCGTGGACGACGTGAGCTTTACAATCCGCGAGGGCGAGACGCTCGGCATGGTGGGGGAGTCCGGCTGCGGAAAGAGCACCATCGGGAAGACCATCCTGCGCGCCTACGAGCCGACGGGCGGCGTCGTCCGCTACCGCTTCGACGAGGAGGAGATGGACGTTTCGACCGTGTCCATGAAGCACCTGCGCGCCAGCGGCTTCCGCAGACGCACGCAGATGATTTTTCAGGACCCGAACTCATCGCTCGACCCGCGCATGACCGTCATGGACATCATCGCGGAGCCGCTGCGCACGAACCTGCGGATGCCGGAGGCCGAGCTCAAGGAGCGCGTCCTCTCGCTCATGGAGCGCGTGGGCCTCGACAAGCGGTATCTGAAAAGGTATCCGCACGCGTTTTCCGGCGGCCAGCGCCAGCGCATCTCCATCGCCCGCGCGCTGTCCACGAACCCCAAATTCGTCGTCGCGGACGAGCCGACGAGCGCGCTCGACGTCTCGATTCAGGCGCAGATTCTGAACCTCATGCAGGATTTGCAGCGCGACTTCGGGCTCACGTACCTCTTCGTCTCCCACAATCTGGGCGTGGTGCGCCACATCGCCGACCGCGTGGCGGTGATGTACCTCGGCCACCTCGTGGAGCTCGCGGAGAACGCGGAGATCTTTGAAAACCCGCTCCACCCCTACACGGAGGCGCTCATGAAGTCGGTGCCGATCGCTGACCCGACGATCCCCTCGGGGCTTGAGTCCGCGCCCGGCGAGATCGGGAACCCGCTCAACCCGCCCTCCGGCTGCCGCTTCCATCCGCGCTGCGCGTTCCAGGCCGCGCGCTGCGCCGAGGAGGTTCCGGCATTGCGGGATCTGGGCGGCGGCCACTTCGCGGCCTGCCACCGCGCGGAGGAGCTCCAGCTCGAAGGCATCCGCAAGCGCAACGAGACCATCCGCAAGGGACACAGGAGCACCGTTTGACCGAAATACGCGCCCGGCGACGCCGGACGTGAATATAAGGAGGAGGAACCATGAAAAGGACACTGTCGTTTGCCCTGGCGCTCGCCCTTCTGCTCACTCTCTCGAGCGGAATGACGTTTGCCTCGGCGGAACAAGCCGTCGCGGTCGGTTTCTACAACCTCGCCGATTACGAGGCCGCCGCGGGAACGACCATCGATTCGTACGGCGAAGCGCCGGAGCTCGCATCCAAGGTGGAAGCGGGCGAGCTGCCGCCCGTCGAGGAGCGCCTGCCCGAAAACCCGCTCGTCACCAAGACGCTGGTGTCGATCGGCGCTTACGGCGGCACGCTTCGCTCCGTCTCGATCAACATCGATCAGGACTGGCACATGCGGCACCTCAATTCCGCAAACCTCATCGAGTGCCCCGCCGATCCCGCGTGGGACGTCGCGTCCTCCATCTTCGGCGTGACGCTCCAGCCGGGCATCCTCGAGTCCTTCGGCATGAGCGAGGACGCCCTGACGTTCACGGGCACCATCCGCAAGGGCATCAAGTGGTCGGACGGCGAAGCCGTGACGACCAAGGACGTCGCCTTCTTCGTCAACGACGTGCTCCTCAACACCGAGCTCAACCCGGTCAAGCGCAACTGGCTTACCTGGGGCGGCACCGACACCCAGTTCGTGATCGTGGATGACTACACCTTCCAGTTCGTGTTCGGCTCGCCCTACGGCTCCTTCATCGAGGCCGAGGTCTTCATGTGGCCGGGCGTGTACAGCAAGTTCATGCTGCCCGCGCACTACCTTGAGAAGTACCACACCGCCTACGCGGACGAGGCGTCCATCCTCGCCCTCATGGCGCAGGACGGCTACACCGACATCGGCGAGTGGAAGGAATGGTTCGCCAAGAAGGTCGCCCTGTGGGGCTGCGACAACCGCTACCTCGACATGGGCCACACCTTCCCGGTGCTCGACCCGTGGGCGCCCGCCGAGGACCTCGGAAACGGCAACGTGCGCTTCGACCGCAACCCCTACTACTACGTGATCGACGAGGCGGGCAACCAGCTTCCCTACGTCGACTCGGTCGTGAGCACCTACGTTTCCGATGAGGAGATGCAGAACATCGCCATCATCACGGGCGAAGTGGACCTCACCTGCCTGTCGATCTCGATTGACGACTATCCGCTCTACAAGGAGCACGAGGCGGACGGCAAGTACTTCGCCTACGCGCTGCCCGACTGGATCGACCAGATCTTCATCGTCGGCTTCAACGCCAACGCGGGCATCCAGCCGCCGGCGCTCCCGTCCATCGGCATCGACGAGACGGAAGTCGACACCCAGTATAATCCCGGCCTTGCGGAGGTCTACGGCGACGTGCGCTTCCGCCGCGCCATGTCCATGGCGCTTGACAGAAACGTGTTCAACGAGACGCTGTTCCTGGGCCTCGGCCGCCCGGCGAACTGCGCGCCGCGCCCCGGCACGCCCTTCTTCGAGGAGAGCATGGAGACCAACTACGCCCAGTACGACCCCGCGGCCGCGAAGGCCCTGCTCGACGAGATGGGCATGGTGGACCTGGATGGCGACGGCTGGCGCGAGCGCCCCGACGGCGAGCAGTTCACCATGATGTACGAGTACTTCGTCATCACCGGCGCGTCCACGCCCGGCTCCGAACTGTGCAAGCGTTTCTGGGAGGATGTCGGCATCCGCGTGCAGCTGAAGCTCGTCGACGCCAACTACTGGTGGAGCAACCTCCAGCCCAACAACGTCAACGAAGCGACGACCTGGTGGCTCTCCGGCTCCGGCGCGAACCTCGTGCAGGACTGGTTCTTCGGCCCGTCCATGCTCGTGCCCCTCTGGAACCGCTACACGCAGTACAAGGCCATGTACGAGCGCGGCGAGCTGTCCGAGGATGACTGGCAGACCGTTCTCCAGTACGTCCCCGAGTGGCAGATCGAGATGCAGGATCTGAAGGTGGCCCTCAAGGTCGAATCCGATCCCGAGAAGCGCAACGAGATCGCCAAGCGCATGTGGCAGCTCGTCTCCGAGTACCTCCCGATCATCGGCACCGTGACCGAGTGCCGCGCGCCCCTCATCGTGAGCGCCGACCTCGGAAACGTCGAGAACTGCGAGGAAATGGGCTACAACTACATCACCGTCATGGAGCAGGCCGAGCAGTTCTACTTCAAGACGGACGATCGCCGCGCCGACTAAAAAAGGATCCAAAAACACGTGCCCGCATGCGTCGCGTGCGGGCACGATATTTGACGGGCCGGAATCCGCGTGGTATGATGGGAAAAGGGGGCGATGGACATGCCGCAGGTGCTTCTTCTCATATTCATCATGCTGATCGGGCTGATGGCGATCGTGCTGTTCGTCCGCTGGTATACCGCCCTTTGCTACCGGCTGATCGTCCGGGACAGGAGCGAGGTGCTCGACGAGATTCTCCTGACGGGCGAAGTGCCCGCGCACTGGCGCAGGCGCAGACTCGAGCGGCTCGCGCTCGGCGCGCGCGGCCCCTTCGGGCGGTTCTTGCAGAGGAGGCTCATGCGCGCCTATGCGCGGCGGATGAAGGGGATGATCTCGTTCGTGCGCGGCAATCGCCGAATCTCGCCCGAGGAGGCGGGCGGAATCGCCCGGGAGCTGCGCGAGACCGCCGAAGACTGGCAAAACTGCAAGGATCTTTTCGAGTTGATCGGCGAGGATTCCCGCGCGGGAACCGCCGGCGAATGAGCGCCGCCCGGAGCCTCTGTCGGCACCGCCGCTTCCCCGAGGCGCGGCGTCAGGCCCGACGGATGTCGTATCCAATCTCGCTGACATTGGAATAGAGCCTCTCTTCCGACAGGAGCGCCCCTGTCTTTTGGTCAATCGTCCGCCGGATTACGTCCACCGACTCGTAGGTCTTTCCTTCGCGCTCCACGTACCGAAGGTTCTGATTCGCGACCTCGTATCGCCTTTCGGGCGGGCGGTCGACGAGGATTCTTCCATGGTATTTCGTGTCGTCCATCTTCAGTTCGATCTGCATGTTTTCCCCCGTATCATTTCTGACCCGCAAATCAAGCCAGCCCTCGAGGATCGTGGCGTCCACGCCGCAGGGATCGTCCGGCGAGGGATTGGGAAACTCCTTTACCTTGTGCATGTGCCGCTCCACGATCGTCAGCGGCGTGTGTAAAAACAGCCAGAACAGCATGTTGCTCAGCTGGCAGAGGCCGCCGCCATATACGGCGACCAGCTTTCCGCTGTGCACGCACAGTCCGTCCCGGTACGGCTCCCGGCTGTCCGCGTGGCGCGCCAGCCACCACAGGGAGAACGTATCCCCCGGATGGATCACGACGCGCGAAACCGCCCTGGACGCCAGCCGCAGGTTATGAACCTTGTTGTACTGATACCGGATGTCCGCCCCCGTGTGCTCGTTGATGAGGAGCGAGCTTGCGCGCGCCAGCTCATAGGGGAAGAGCGATTCCTTGCGCGACGCGTACCGATTTCCATCGAATCGCATTTTGAGGTAGTACCATTTTTTGCGCTGCCACAGCCTGAGCGGCAGCAGGAATGGAAAGAGCTGGGTGACCAATTTTCTGGGCATATCAAATTCCTCCCGCAACGAATCCGGGAGGAATTCTAGCAGAAGGCGCGCTTATGGCTTTTAAGCGCGCCTTTTGATCCTCTTAACTTTTTCTGAAGGGACAGCAAAATAAGGAATTCTTAAGGATTGCCTAAGCCGAATCCTCCGAACGGCAAGCCGCGTTCGTGGTTTAATGCCAGGAGCAATCCGCAAAAGTCCTGCGCGTGCTCTGTGCGGTATCGCCCTTGGTTTTTTTTCGGGTCACCTCGAAAACCGCGCCCTGAACCCAAAGACCGCGCCGCGCCCTCTCCGTCTTTTTGTGCCTTGCTCTATCCGGAAGGAGGCTTTCGATGGCTGATGGAATGATCACCGTGTTTGGCTGCGAAGGGGACGAGCGGTCGCTGTTTGAACGATATGCCGCCCGCCTGAAGGCCGATATTTTCTGCATCGCGGACCCGCTGGGGCCGAAAAACGCCCTCGGCATTCCGCCCCAAAGCGCGGTCAGCGTGAATCACAGGGCGCAAGTCGACGCGCGGCTCATCCGGGCGCTTCAAGGGCGCAAGGTCCGATACCTTTCCTCGCGCAGCGTCGGGCTCGACCACATCGACGAAGGCGCGGCGCGAGCGGCGGGAATTCTCGTCGAGCGCGTTTCCTATTCGCCGGAGAGCGTCGCGGAGTACGCGATGATGCTGATCTTGATGGCGATCCGAAACGCGGGCTCCCTCCTGCGCCGCGCGAACCTTTGCGATTTCCGGCTGGAGGAGAAGCGCGCGCCGGAGCTTCGGGACATGACGGTCGGCGTGGTCGGAACGGGGCGGATCGGGCGGGCGGTCATGGAGCGGCTATCCGGCTTTGGGTGCCGAATTCTGGCGTACGACCCGCATCCGACCGCAAGCGCCGCATACGTGGACCTCGACGAGCTTCTGGGGCGAAGCGATCTCGTGACGCTGCATGTGCCGCTGACCTCCGCCACCCGGCACCTGATGAGTCGGGCGCGCATCGCCCGCATGCGGCGCGGCGCGATCCTCGTGAACACCGCGCGCGGCGCGCTGGTCGATGGAACCGCCCTCGCGGACGCGCTCGAGCGCGGCGATCTCGCGTGCGCCGCGTTGGACGTCGTCGAGGGGGAGGAGGGTTGGTTCTATCGGGATTGTTCCGCGCTTCCGCCGCCGCCGTTCGCGCGGCTGCTCGCGCTGCCGAACGCGATCGTCACGCCCCATACCGCGTTTTACACCGAGCGGGCGCTGTGCGACGTCGTCGAGAACACGATCCGGAATTGTCTGAACTACAAAGGAGGGTCCGAAAAGTGGATCAGTTGAAACTTCTGGTGCTGTACGGCGGGATCTCGGAGGAGCACGACGTGTCCGTGAAGTCCGCGAAGGAGCTTTCCGAAAATCTGGACGCGGCGAAATACGATCCCATCTATGTGTTCATCGGCCGGGACGGCCTCTGGCGGCTGGCGGATTTCCCGGGAGAGGAGGGCGGCGTGATGGTCGCGCCGTCGACCGACCGGAAGAACCGGGGAATCCTCGCATTCAAGGACGGGCGATGCGAGAGGCTGCCCGTCGACGTCGCCTTCCCGATGCTGCACGGAAGGTACGGCGAGGACGGCACGGTGCAGGGCGTCCTCGAGGCGTCCGGCATTCCGTATGTGGGCTGTGGCGTCTGCGCGTCTGCGCTCGCGATGGACAAGGCGCTCACCTATCTCGCCGCGGCGGGTGCGGGCGTGCGCGTACCGCGCCACAAGGTTCTTTTGCGCGACGACGAAATCGAGGCGGGCGATCTTCAATATCCCCTGTTCGTCAAGCCCGCGCGCTCGGGCTCCTCGTTCGGGGTGAGCAAGGTGTGCGAACCTTCCTCGCTTTTCCCCGCCGTGCGCGCGGCCCGGCGATACGACGGCAAGGTGCTGTTGGAGGAGGCCGTCGAGGGAAGCGAGGTCGGGTGCGCGGTGATGGGAAACGGATCGAATCTCATGACGGGCGCCTTGGACCAGATCGAGCTGTCGGGCGGGTTCTTCCGCATTCATCAGGAGGCGAGGCCGGAGCAGGGCTCCGAAAACGCGACCATCCGCGTGCCCGCCCCCATCCCGGAGGCGGCCGGCGCCCGCGTGGTCGAGGCCGCAAAGGCGGTCTATCGCGCGCTCGGCTGCCGGGGGCTCGCGCGCGTGGACCTGTTTCTGACGCCGGATCATCAGGTGGTGCTCAACGAGGTCAACACCATGCCCGGCTTTACCTCCTACAGCCGCTATCCGCGCATGATGGCGGGCGCGGGCATCTCCCTGCGCGAAGGGATCGACCGGCTGATCGCTCTGGCGCTGGAGGATGGGGGTGACGCGCAGTGAAGACGGTTATCAAATGGCTCTTCTGCGCGGTCGCGGGCGTTCTGCTCCTGACGGCGGGCAGCAGGTTTCTGGGGGACCGGGCGCGCGGCGCGAGGACGGAGGACGTGGCGCTGACCGCCTTCGCGCAAGGCGCCTCGGACGTTTTGCTGGTGAACGCATTTCGTCCGCTGCCGGACGGCTATTCCGCGGACGCTCTTGTGGAGCTCTACGGCGAGGAGCGGTCCTTTCAGCTGGCGTCGAGCGACATCCGCCTGACGCGGGAGGCGTTCGAGGCGGCGAATGAGATGTTTTCCGAGGCGCAAAAGGACGGCGTCGACGGCTTCATCCTCACCAGCGGATACCGGACGGAGGAAAAGCAGCGGGAGCTGTACGAAAGCGACGCGGACGGAACAGCGGCGATGCCCGGCGCGAGCGAGCACCAGACCGGGCTCGCCTTCGACGTCACGGCGTACCGGGACGGCGGAGGCTTCGAGGACACCGAGCAGTTCCGCTGGCTCGAGGAGCACTGCTGGGATTACGGCTTCCTTCTCCGATATCCCGCGGGCAAGGAGGGGATCACGGGCATTCCCTACGAGCCCTGGCACTACCGCTATGTGGGCGTCGAGATTGCCCGGGAAATCCGCGAAAACGGCTGGACGCTGGAAGAATACTGCGAAAGGAACGGAAACTGAGATGAAAGCGGGTTTTGTCTATCTGGATGCCGCGCTGCCCGGGGTATTCTGGGACGCGAAGTACGCGACGGCGGACAACCTGACCGGTTCGGTGGTGGACGGGTATGATGCGAACCGCGTCGTGGGGACGCGCGAGATGGCGGAAGCGCTCTCGCGGGCGATTCCCCGCGCGGCGCGGCATGGCTTCGGCTTACTGCTTTGGGACGGCTACCGCCCGCAGCGCGCCGTAGATTGCTTTTTGCGCTGGGCGCGTTCCCCCGAGGACGGGAAAACGAAGGCGCGGTACTATCCGAACATCGGGAAGCAGGACTTCGTTCCCCTCGGCTATCTCGCGGAACGGTCCGGGCATAACCGGGGGAGCGCCATCGACCTCACGCTCTGCGACCCCGCGACGGGGCAGACGGCCGAGATGGGCGGCACATTTGACCTGATGGACGCGCGCTCGCACCACGGCGCGCGGGGCCTTTCTCCGGAGGCGGTCCAAAATCGCGCGCTTCTGCGGGAGATTATGGAGAAATGCGGCTTTGACGCCTACGAACAGGAGTGGTGGCACTACTCGCTGAAAAAGGAGCCGTATCCGGATCGTTCTTTTGATTTTCCGATAGAATAGGGGAGACGCCATGTTCGCGGATTACGTTCGGGAGGGAATGGACTGCCTCCTCCTCAGCCTGCGCCCGGCGCTTCTGATCTATGCCGGGTATATCTGTCTCAAATGGGGAAGGGGAAAGAAGATCGCCCTTCCAATCTCCATGATCGGGGAGTACCTCTGGCTTGTGTGGCTGATCGCGATCCTCCATGCCGCGCGGCTCGTCGGTCCGCACGCCGACTGGTCGGCGCGGGCCGACCTGGGAATCGGTCTCTATCGGGGCGGCCCGGCCCGGATGCTCGCGGGCGCGCTCCTGTTCGTGCCGTACGGTTTTTTCTTTCCGTTCGTGCGCAGGAAGAGCGACCGGGGCCTTCGCGGGGCCGCGCTGCTGGGCGCTTTGACATCCGCCGCCATCGCCGCGCTGCGCCTGTCTTTGGGACTTGGCGCGGCGGTCTCGGACGTTCTGATGGGCGCGGCGGGAACGGCGCTGGGCGATCTTCTTTCCCAGGCGGTCGCGGTCGCGGCGTGGCGCGCCTGCCTCAAAAACAGCGCGCCTATTGACAGCCCGCCCGGATGATCCTATCATGTGGGTGGTGGTGATGAAATGAACGAGACGATTCTGGTTGTGGACGACGAAAAGGAGATCGCGGACCTCGTGGCGTTCTATCTTAAAAACGAGGGGTATGACGTTCACAGGTTCTACAGCGGCGCGGAGGCGCTGAAGTGCGCGGCGGAGCGGCAGATCGATCTGGCGATCCTCGATCTCATGCTCCCGGATATCGACGGCTACGAAATCTGCCGCGCCATCCGGGAGAAGCACACCTATCCCATCCTCATGCTGACGGCGAAGGAGGAGGAGATCGACAAGATCACCGGCCTCGCGCTCGGCGCGGACGATTATGTGACCAAGCCGTTCCGGCCCCTGGAACTGGTGGCGCGCGTCAAGGCGCAGCTTCGCCGCTATACGCGCTACAACATCGGGCAAAGCGACCGGCGCGAGAACGTATTGTCGGTGCGCGGGCTCACGCTGAACCTCGACACGCACGAATGCACGCTGGACGAAAGGCCGCTGCAATTGACGCCGACCGAGTTCTCGATTTTGTGCCTGTTATGCGAAGCGCCGGGCAAGGTCATCCCGGCGGAGGAGATCTTCGAGCGCGTCTGGGGCGAAAAATATCTGAACAACTCCAACAACACCGTCATGGTGCACATCCGGCACCTGCGGGAGAAGCTGCACGATTCGCCCGAACGACCAAAGTACATTCGGACCGTATGGGGAGTTGGATATAAGCTTGAAAAATGATGAACGGAAATTTCTGCGCAAATGCCTTGTGACCGCGTTTCTCATCATGACCGCGGTTTTGGTCGTGCTTTGGGTGTTCGACACCATGTTCAACGGCGCGCTGCTGGATTTTGTCGCGGGACTGATCGGCGGGCTGGTCGCGGGCAGGTGGCTCAGCCGGAGCGTTCTGCTGGGCTTCGGTCTTCTGGGCATGCTGCTCGTTTCGCTGGTCGGCGTTGTGAGCGCGTACCGGACCTTCCTGGCGCAGCACGCGCTGTATCTCGAGGCGAAAGCGGAGGCGGAGCGCGCCGGGACATTGGCGGAGACGGAGATGCAGCGCAAGAGCGACCTCATTACCTACCTCGCGCACGATCTCAAGACGCCCCTCGCGTCCGTCATCGCATATCTCAATCTATTGGAGGAATCGCCGGAGCTCGCGCCGGAAGCGCGCGCGAAGTATGTCGGCATCGCGCTCGACAAGGCGTACAGGCTGGAAGGGCTCATCGGGGAGCTTTTTGAAATCATCCGCTTCAACCTCCAGACCATGACGCTCAACGAGGAGCGGATCAAGCTCAAATTCATGCTGGAGCAGCTGGCGGACGAGTTTTATCCGATCCTGCTTCCGCAGGGCAAGCGCATCCGCGTGTCCTGCGAAGAGGGCCTTATCCTGCGCGGGGATTCGGACAAGCTGGCCCGCGTCTTCAACAACATCCTGAAAAACGCCGCCGCCTACAGCTATGAGAATACGGAGATTTCAGTTTCCGCGCGCCAGAATCCGGACGGGACCGAGATCCGGTTTGAAAACCGCGGCGATCCGATCCCGAAGCAAAAGCAGGAGGTCATCTTCGAAAAGTTCTACCGGCTCGACGCCTCGCGCGCCACAAAGACGGGCGGCGCCGGGCTGGGGCTCGCCATCGCGAAGGAGATCGTCGAAGCGCACGGCGGAAGCGTATCGGTCAAAAGCGACGCGGCGGCAACGGTCTTTGCCGTGTCCATTCCGCAAAGGCAAGGAGGATGATCGGAGGCGATCCTTCAACGCCTCGATGGCTGCCTATGGCTGTTGAGACTGGTGGATCTCATAAATCTCGTCTTGCTGCGCGCGGTTCAGCGATTTCTGCGTGACCGCGGCAATCAAAAGGATCCCCACGATGCTGAGCCCCAGCCGCACCAGCATGAAGGGGAAGCCGAGGCTGGTTGCCTCGAAGGTCAAAAGCGGAATCTTCGTCGTCGACCACGCGCCGATGAAGATGAACACATTTTTCAGGCTGCTTCCCTTCTTCAGCATGACTCCCGCGACGGGGAACGCCGCATACAATGGGCCCGCGGCGGCGGAGCCCATCAGAAACGCAAGGAGCACGCCCTTGATGCCGGACCCCTTTCCGGTGTATCTGACCATCGTCGCCCGGTCCACCCATACGTCGAGCAGGCCCAGCAGCACGAAGATCGGCGGGATGACCGACAGCATCTCGATCAGGTTCCGCCGGGTGAGCTCCATGGATTTTAAGCCGATTTCCGGCATGGCCAGCCCGGCGGCGACATTGACCAGCGCCAGAAGCAGGAACACGCTGTAGCGCTTCAAAAAGGCCTTCATTTATAGCACCACCCCGATCACAAATGCCGCAACCAGCGAAAACACAAAGGCAGAGACGTTCCGGACGATCGTCGCGCGCCTTCCGAACGTCTTCCTCTCAAGCGGCAGGGTGACGATCCCCACCATCATCAGCGTGGATACGAACGCCGCGATCTGCGCGGTGCCGGCCCCGCTTTTCAAAAGCGCGGCGGCCAGCGGAAAGGCGACAAATCCCGGAATCAGCGTGATCGACCCGATGACCGCCGCCGCCAGCACGCCCAAGATGCCCGAACTCGTTCCGAGCAGCTTCGTGATCGTCTCCGGACTCAGGATGGCCAGCGCCAGGCCGATCAGGATCAGGATGGAGAGAAGCTGCGGCAGTATGTTTTCAAACGCCTTCCATGCCTTCCGAAGCGCCATTTTGGTCTTGGCGCGGTCCTTGAAAAACGACACCGACAGGGCCGCGATGGCGAGGCCGTACAGGATATAGGGAAACATGTCTTTCCTTCAGCGTATACGCTGTCACCCTTCTGATGAAATTGAGGTCCGGGATCATTTCAACCAGGCGCATCGGCCTTCGCCGTCCTTGCTCCCCCCGGGATGCCGGGAATTCCCGGCCCCTTCGGTGAGAAGAACGTATTTTCCAATGCGCGCGCGTTACGGCAGCCTTTCAAACAAGTCGTCGCAGAACCGATCCCATTTGAGTTTGTAGTCCTCCTCGCTCACGAGTTCCATATCGGCAGCGGAATCGATTCCACGCCTGACCGCTTCCTCCACGAAATGAAAAATGGTTTCGTCATAGTCGCTCAGATAGACATACACGGATGGATAGCCCAGATCGAGGGCGGCCCTCAGCCTTGTATGTCCGTCGAGCGAAATGGTTTTGCCATCTTTCCGCACGATCGGTATGGTAATATCCTCGTGGCTTTTGATCCACTTTTTGCAGTTTTCGAGCTTTTTCTGATTGACATAAAACTGGCTTGGCTGTATTTTCGAGACCTCACAGAGATATGGCTCGTTTGGCGTTCTTGTCGCTAACGTCTTCCCGTCCGCGCCCTGAACGGACGTAAGAAAGCCCGAATAAAACAAAAACGCATCGATTGCCTCACGGATGTACTGTTCGGTGTTCGTGAAAAGCGTCGCCTCGCGCCCTTTGATCTCAAAAAAATACCTGGATTTTCGGTCTTCGGTAAAAAAACAACATGCCCCGTGGCTCAGTTCCTGTACAGAAAAGAGGTCCGTATCATTTGTTTCCGCCCGGATGATTTTCATGAAGGACACCACACGCATTCCATTCTCGATATGCAGTATATCACACCCGGATCGCGCGGGCAAGAGGGAAGGGACGAGGCAACCGCTTCCGGCGAGGTTGCGAGCGACGAAACCGTCATGTCAGGAACGAAGAAGCCAGAAGCGTCGCCGCAGAAGGGGGTGTGCGTCGATCCTCGATTCGGTGACGCTTTCAAAACCGGCGATCACGATGGATCCGCTTCGTCCTCGCAAAGAACGATTTCGTCAGGGAAGGAAGTCGCGACGCTGTTCCTCCCATGTTTCTTTGCCACATAGAGCGCCGCGTCAGCCCGCTGTATGAAGGCTTCAATATCGTTTGTCTCGGATGGATTGGCGGTGCAGGTTCCCATGCTGATGGTGAGATAAGGATTCGTCGTCGAGCTGTGGTTCGGTATCTTCAGATCAAGGATCCTTTTCCGGATGGCGTTCGCGATCAAAATGATATCTTCCTGGCTCGTGTCGAAGGCGGCATAGATGAACTCCTCGCCACCCCAGCGAACCGCTATGTGGTTCGGGCTGTTGAGCGACTCTTTCAGGCTATCGGCAACCGCGACCAGTGCTTTATCTCCGTTCTCGTGACCGTAAAGATCATTGTATTGTTTAAAGTAGTCGATATCGATCATAATGACGGAGACCTGCTGCGCTTCGGAAAAATTGGAAATCCTGTGATCGATAAAAGCGCGAAACCCTCGGCGGTTGGGAAGCTTGGTCAGGTCGTCCACCAGCGCCAGCTCCGTCAATTGCGCGTTCGCAATCGAAAGTCTCATGTTCATGGTGGTATTCTTCTGGATCTCTTTTTCGAGCAGCAAATTCGCTTGCTGCATCGCCCGATTGACGACATAATTGCTGCAATGGCTGCGGTATATGATTCGCGAAATTGTCCACGAGATGGTGACAAAAATCGCCACGTTTACATAATGTCCGATTAATATGTTCACTGAGGTTTGAAAAAATGGAAGCGCGACGATGAGAAGCACGGTGGAGACCAGATACGGAATGATCATTGCTTTTTTGTCCAAATAATAAAGGATGGAGCAAACGATCATATTTACCATGTACACCATAATTTGTCCGTATAATTTCTGATCCATCAGAGAAATCATACTTCCCCATACCATGATCATGGTTATGTAGAGTATATTAAACAGATACATGGTATCGATCCGCATTTTTCCTCTTTGGTAACGGCCAATCAAAAGCAAATATCCGATGTTGGCGGTGATCATGAGCAAGTACATTGCAAGATATACGGAATATAAGAATGTATTGTTCACTTTTAAGAGGAAAGAGATGATGGCGATGGATGCAATGACGGACTCCAGTGAAATGACAATGACTGCCAGCAGCTTTCCTTTGCGAATATTGTGGGAAACCAAATTCTCTTTGAATTCCTTGCTGGCGAGATATTCGCGCCAAGTATTTTCCGGAATTTCGTTTTCCATGGTGTGAAATGTTTCCATCTGTTTCCGTCTCAATCTTTCACATTCGTGCTGCCTCATATTGGCTGGTCCGTGTTTGCCGCGCGCGGGAGATGGTTACACGCCCGTGGACGGTATGACCAACCTCAAGTAAGTATAGCATTTTCCGTCGCGTTTTTCAATATGGAAATCCCGGAGGCCGGGACGCACCCGCAAGGATGGATTTTCGTATGGTGCGGCGACCGACCGGATCAAAGTGGCCTTGAGAAATACAAGCGGGTGTTTTCGGGAGCAATCGCCTCCGCATTTTGGGCAGAAGGCGTCGCGCATCGACACATCTCTGAAGCGGACTGACGATTCCCGCAAGGAAGGGTCTATTTTCTCCCCTGCAGCGCCTTTAGCGTTTGATTGATTTCGCTTGCCTCCCTGCTGTCCAAATGCCAGCTGATCAAATTGACGGCAAGATCGACGATCAAAACGGCAAGCGCAAAAGAAGCCGTATCCCAGGCGCCGTGCAGAATCCCGCCCCAGTGTCCGAACGCGATCAGCATCGTTTCCAAAAGAGCGAAGTGAAGAAGTTTGCGAACCAGCGCCTGGCGAAACGTCAGCTCCTTGCGCGAGTATGTGGCGAAGGAGGGCACAAGGCTCACCAGGCCAAAAAGGAGGGGCGAATAATATGCCTCATAGCCGAACTTTGCTTCGGGATCCAGGCGCATCCCCAGGATGGCGATGGCCGCCGTCACACACGTCGTAATGATAAAGTACTCCATCAGGCAGCGTTTCAAAAAAGCTTTCAGGCTCATGCCTCTTCACCCAGCAATCGTTTTTTCAGTTCCGGCACATACTGCCGGGAAATGATGACTTCCTCCGCGTTGAACATGGTCGCCGAGAACCTGCCGTTGAGAATGGGGCGCACGTGATCCACTTTCATCAGGTTGATGATAAAGGATTTTGAGCACCGAAAAAACTTCCTGCCCTCATGCGCCGCTTCAAACTCATACAGCTTGCATTTGAGTTCGTATGTCTTTTTTGCGGTATAGGCGAACACCCTGCTGTCGACGGCCTCCACATAGAGGATATCCTGCAGGGCGATCTGGCTCACGCGTTCCTCGATATATCCGGCCAGCGTCGCCCCGGCGGATTTCACAAACCGGACGATGCTCCTGACCTCCTCGTTGACCTCGTAGCAATGGACGACGACCTGTTCGTCCGCCTCTCTGCCGATCTTCCTGACTGTAACCTTCAAAGCGCCACCTTCTTCGCTTGCCGCGACCGATGACGCCTGGGAACCCTGTCGTTCAAACACGCGTCATTGGCCGCAGCTGTGTGATGGATCATCCATCCATCACACGATTATAGCAGAAACGGGTTGCGCCATCGAGCACAATCTGAGAACGCAAATGTAATTTCTCAAGCCGTGACGAAAAAGCCGGGATCATGGTCGAAGAAGCTATGGGATGGCGTTTGAACAAGCCCATCCCATGCCTCAGGATGCCTGGACCCCGCCTTCAATAGATCGGTTGCAGATTCAGGCCCGCGCCGCCCTTCAGCGTATGGTTGAAAAATTGCAGCACAATTTGGTTCATCGTTTCAATGCAGTACCGGCTGTCTACCTCTCCGGTGCCCAGCACGCGCGCCAGCGCCGGGGAAAAAAGCGGAAGGTCGGTAAAATTGAGATGCCCGGAACCGCGAATCACCACGTCATACGCCTCCACGGCATTTGCGCTGGCAGAAAGATTATCATAAGACAAGCCCTGCGCCTGCGCGTCGTCGGAATGGCTTTCGTTGTACAGGTTCAGAAGGGGAACGGGGTAGGGGGTTTCGTTCAGGATTGCGCTTCCGTTCTCAAACGCGACTTCCTCGCCAAACATGGTGCCGTCGAGCACGGCCACGGCGTCCACATCCGGACGCTCCCTGCCCAAACTCGCAGCCGTTGCGCCGCCGAGCGAATGTCCGGCCAGCCCGATTTTGTCCGCGTCAATGAGGGTCGATACGTCATCCGGTATCTGCCCGCTCTCGTGATGGAGCAGCTCGTCGAGGACAAAATTCATATCCGCGGTGCGCAACGCCAGCCATTCGTGGGTTTTTTCATAAGAGACCCCTTCGTCATACGCGCCGTTGGTGATATTGACCGCGTCGTTCAGAAAGTCCGGATTGACCAGCGTGCTGCTTCCGTCCGTATGCCGGGCAAAAAAGGAATGGTGGCTGTGGTCGATGCTGCAAACGACATATCCGTTGCTGGCGAGGTCTTCAAACGTGGATAGGTTGCTGCCGCGAAAGCCAAATGCCCCGTGAGAAAACACGATCAATGGAAAGGGTTCCGTGTCTCCAGACGCAGCGGGATACCAGAACTGCACGGTGAGCTTCCGGCTTTCGCCCGACTCGGAAAACGGGTCGGCGCGCGATTCGTCCACAAGGGTTATGCTTTTCGTCGCCACATCAAAGGAGCCGGTGGGCGCGACTTCCTGGAACTGCGGAAACAGGACGCCGGGCAGGATGCAAAAGGAGAAGAGCAGACATCCGCTGAGAAAGGAAAAAACGACGCGGAGTCCCCGATACTGCCTTTCCCTTTTCGCGCGTCTCACAAAATAGACGACGCTGAAAACGGCCAGAACGGTCAGCAGCAAGAACAAACCCATCCAGCGAAATCCCCACCAATAAACCCCGGTCAGCATCATCACCGAAAACGTGAGGAACGCGGCGATCCGGATGAAATGCGTTGCCCTGGGCTGCCAGTTTTTGGTTGTCATCCGAACAACAAGAAGAGCGACCTGCGCGACGAGCGCGACGATCAAAGTAATGATTCCAGGCATGAACGATACTCCCTTTCGTCTGTCATGGGAGCAGTATAGTACATCCCTGCGCGCGGCTCAATGGATTCGGGGGCAAGTTGCGTATATGGGACGTAAGTTGCGCAAAGGCGCAAATTCCATGCTTTCCCGTCGTGAAGGGTGGGTGCATCATCCAAGATTGCACGGTGTCTTTGGGAGATTCTTGTGTACGCTTTGCCGCTGTTCACCCACGGTAAAATGTTCCGTTTGAGCGCGCCCGTGGACGCCTGCAAATAGGCGGCAAAAACCTGATTTACAAGGCAAATTTTCGGGGAAACCAAGAAGGCCCGCCGCAAGCGGTGAGCCTTCTTTTCGCCAACGAGCGTCGACATTCGTGCGCGGTTTTGCCGGGTGCGGGCGGCGCATCCTTACATGAGCGGACCAACGCCCACGGCCTGAGCTTGGATGGCCCCGATTCGTTAAAACAGCTTTTCCACCAGCGGCTCAATTTCTTCGGTCGCCTTCCGGATCGCGCTTTGCCGATCGGCTTCGGAAGTGCCCGTTCCGTCGACCAACAGTTCCTTGCATGTCTCTATCCCCAAAAACGCCATGATGTCCTGCACATAATTCAGCCCTTTGTTGAGGGCGCTTTTCAGAATCCAAGGCACGTTTGCGCCGGATGACTGTACATAGATGAAGATCCGATGCTTGTCATTCAGTAGCCCGTGCGGCATATCTTTTTTGATTTCGATCGTCTTTCCGGTTTGGATGATACAATCCAGATATTCCTTGACCGGAGCGGGAAATGAAAGGCTCCACATGGGCGCGGCCAGGATGTAGATATCCGCCGCCTTGAACTGATCGCACAGCTGTTCAATCAATGCGACTTCGTTCTGTTCCTCGGGGCTTAGGTTGCCCCTGCTTTGCGAATCGACGATCGCGCTTCTGCTTTGAAAGTAACACCCTTTCAACTGCGGGATATGGTTTTCGTATAAGTTCAGTTCTTCTGTGATGATACTCGGATCGCGCGCTACAATCGCATTCACCAGACTTCTGCTGACGGTACGGCAGGATGAGAGCTCTTCGGCTTTCGAATTTGCGATGATATATAATAACTTCTTCATCTGTTTCACCCGAGCGTGATCGATACTGGCGTTGCGTTTTTCAGATTGTCGCTGACGGGGCAACGGTCGATGACCGCGTTCAGCCATTTTGCAAGCGTGGCCGCATCGGCGTCGGCATCGGGCTTGAGTTTCACACGGATTTCCTGATATCCTGCGCGCTCCTGAAACGATTTCCCCATGAAGCGCGCCGGGTCCAGATCGCCTTCCGCCTCTATCGTAAGATTATTGAGTGTAAAACCCATTTCGGACGCGACCACATGCGCGACCACATTCAAACACCCTGACAGGGCTGCCAATACGTACTCCACGGGGTTGGGCCCGTTATCGGTACCGCCCAAAGAGCTGGGTTCGTCTATGATGATCTGGAATTGCCGCGCGCGCACAGCGGCTCTTGTTGCGGTCTCGCAGGTTGCCGTTGTCGCAAACTTCAGTTTTGCCATATCGGATCGTCCTTTCACCGAAATAATTCCATTTCAGTATTTCCGCCGAAGGATACCTTTAATCTGGAAAATTCTGGGGCGGAGTATGCGTTGTTTTGGACCCTTGCGGCGTGGGCGAACTTGTTACAAGACGATCGATGTCCCGGACAAAAGTTCAGACTTTTTTCATTGTTTATGCCGATCGTTCTGTGTAAAATGGGAACAACAGGGTGCGGATTTCATTCGGCGGCGTCGGAGGATTCATATGAAAAATGTTGTGATCACAGGAAGCACGCGCGGCATTGGCTTTGCCATGGCAACGGAGTTTCTGCGGGCCGGATGCAATGTTACGTTATCCGGAAGGGGCGAGGCGCTGCCTGAATCAGTTGAGGCCGAGCTATTGCCCTTTCGGGGGAAGTACATCTATGTCCCATGCAATGTACAGCAAAAAGCAAGTTTGCAAAACCTCTGGGGCGCATCTTTGGCGAAATGGAAGACAATTGATATTTGGTTGAACAACGCGGGGCAAAACGTGCCGCACGCGTTCTCGTGGGAGACGGGCGAGCCTTACACCGAAAATGTGATCAGGACGAATATCACCGGCATGATATTCGGCGCACAGATCGCGGCGGCGGGGATGATCCGGCAAGGGCATGGGGCGGTATACAGCATGGAGGGCCTGGGTTCCGACGGAATGATCCAGCCCAAAACAATCCTGTATGGGACCACCAAGCGCGCGTTAAGGTACTTCATGAAAGGGCTTGCCAAGGAACTGGAGGGTACGGGTGTGATCGCGGGCAGATTATCGCCCGGCATGATGCTGACAGACTTCATCACGAAGGCGCCGGACGGAGAAACGTCCGAAGTTCTCTCGAACGATCGGTTTAAAAGGGTGTTCAATATATTGGCGGACAAACCCGAAACGGTCGCCAAATTCATGATCCCGAGAATCCTCCGCAACACCAAAAACGATGCCCTGATCGCCTGGCTGACAAATAGAAAGGCGGCATGGCGCTTTCTGACGGCGAGCCGTCGCAAAGACAGGCTGATTTAAGCATGGGCCGTAATATCAGCGGTTCCGTCCTATCTGACAGGGCGTAGATGCTTGGATATCCTCGCTTACCAGGCACGTTAATCGGAATCTGTATGCGGAGGAGAAAACGAATGAAACGGGAACTGGGGATTGCCAGATGCGGGTTGGCATGCTGTTTGTGCACAGAGAACTTCAACTGCGGCGGTTGTAATTCCGGTGATTGCCCCGGATATGAAGGTTGTGAAAATCGCCTATGCTCACTGGAGAAACAGTTGAGCCATTGCTATGAATGCGAAGAAATCTGCCAAAAAGGGATACTTCAGAAAATAAAACCGTATGGATTTAGCTTGTTTATCAAACGATACGGAGAAGACGAACTCCTGAAATGCTTGGAGAGAAATGAAAAGAATGGAATCGTATATCATCGTGATGGCATCTATGGTGACTATGATGAATTTGACGATGCTGAAAAACTGATTCAATTCATAATGACAGGTGAGCGATCAGCATGATTCGCGCTCATGCGGCGGCCAGAGCCGGATCAGGAGGAATACGTGGCGCGCTGCATGGTAATCCAGCAGCTTGACGAAGCCATGGCCCAGAAAACCCGGATGACCGCCAAGCGCAGCAAGATCATGACGTATCTCCAGACGCTTCGAAAGGCCGACCGGATCACCGAATTCGACGAGCTGTGGTATGGCACGGTGGAGCGGGTGTGGGTATCGGCAAAAGGAAGCATCCGGTTCGTGTTCAAGGAGGGGCAGGATGTTGAGATCAGGTAGTATAAAGGTATTTGCAGTGGCCGCCTTCCTAGGCGGCCACTGCAATTTCAATGAATGCTGATTATACTGACTTCAGGCTTTACTCCGGACTGTTCGCTTGCGAGGGTTTGAGGCTCTCTCGCAGTCGGACGATCTTCCCTTCGATTCCCCGAATGACCTTGAGGAACTCCTCATCGCTTTTTCCTGTGGGGTCGGGAAGCCCCCAGTCCTCCCGGCGTTTGCAGGGAAGATAAGGACATGCGACATTGCATCCCATCGTTACGACGATATCGACGGGCGGCAGTTCCGCGAGCAGCTTAGGCCGCTGGGTCGCTTCCAGATCGATTCCGTAGAGACTCTTCATCAGACGCACGGCGTCCGGGTTGATGCGGTCCTTCTGTTCGGTTCCGGCGGAATAGCTTTCAAAAACGTCTCCGGCCAAGTGCTTTCCGAGGGCTTCGGCGATCTGACTGCGGCAGCTGTTGTGCACGCAGAGAAAGGCAACCTTTGGTTTATTCATGTCGAAACCATCCTTTCGTTCCGTTGGCGATACGAACGAGAATCAGCATCACCGGTACCTCCGTAAGCACGCCTATTGTGGTCGCGAGTGCCGCCGGAGAAGAGGCACCAAACAGGGAGATCGCCACGGCCACCGCAAGTTCAAAGAAGTTCGAGGCGCCGATCATGCCGACTGGGGCGGCGATGTCAAACGGCAGCTTGAGGGCCTTGCTCGCGAGGTACGCGATGAAGAAGATCAGGAAGGTTTGGATCGTCAGCGGGATGGCGATCAGCAGGATGTGCAGCGGGTTGTCCAAGATCACCTTGCCCTGGAACGAGAAGATGATCACCAGCGTCAGGAGAAGTCCGGCGATCGTGATGTGGTTCCACTTGGGCAAGAACACATCGTTGAAGTACGCCTCGCCCTTGCGCCGGATCATCTGCGTCCGGGTGATTATGCCGCCCGCCAGCGGGATGACCACAAACAATACTACCGACAAAATCAGCGTGTCCCATGGAATCTGGACGCCGCCCACGCCCAGCAAAAACGCCACGATCGGCGTGAACGCGACCAGGATGATGAGATCGTTCGTCGCCACCTGAACCACCGTGTAGGCGGGGTTTCCCTTGGTCAGGTGGCTCCATACGAACACCATCGCCGTGCAGGGTGCAGCGCCCAGCAGCACCGCGCCGGCAAGATAGTCGCGCGCAAGCTCGGCGGGAATCAGCGCCTTGAAGATCACGTAAAAGAAGAACCACGCGATGCCGAACATGGTAAACGGCTTGATGATCCAGTTCGTGAACCATGTGACAAACAGTCCCTTTGGGTTCTTTCCGACGTCTCGTATGCTCTGGAAATCCACCTTTAGCATCATCGGGTAGATCATCAGCCAGATGAGAATCGCGATGGGAATCGACACGTTCGCGTACTCGAAGCGGCCAAGGAACGCGGGAATCCCCGGCAGATACCGCCCGATGAGTATGCCCACCGCCATGCACAGGATAACCCAAACAGTCAGATACTTTTCGAAGAAGCCGATCCCGCTCTCTTTGTTCGGCATCCTCGTTCACCTCACTTCAATGCAGTTCCCACAGCACAGCGGCACGCAGATTCCACACCCGGTGCACTTCTCTGGATCGATCTCGGTTCGGGAGCCAAGCGGTTCCTCCTCATCCTCGATCCACTGGATCGCTCCGGCCGGGCATTCCTTGAGCGGTTTGCAGATACGGTTGTCGGAGGCGCATTTCCTCTTGTCGATGTACGCTTTCATTATGGTCATCCCCTGACCTTCTTGAGAATCGCCGCGACCTCCTCGGTTTTCAGCACCTTGCCGTAAGAAACGACCTTGCCGTCCACCACCAGCGCCGGCGTGGACATCACGCCGTAAGCCGCGATCTGCGCGAAATCCGTTACGTGATCGATCGTGGTATCCATGCCGAGTTGTTCGAGTGCTGCCTTCGTCGCAGCCTCCAACTGGTTGCACTTCGCGCAGCCACTGCCCAGTACCTTGACAGAGGCTCCTTCCGACTTGGCGGTCTCCGCCTTCGCCATGCACTCGGCGTCGCAGTTCCCGCCGCAGCAACAGGACGATTGCCCCTTTGTTGTT
This sequence comes from Bacillota bacterium, assembly GCA_023444095.1. Taxonomy (GTDB): domain Bacteria; phylum Bacillota; class Clostridia; order Christensenellales; family Aristaeellaceae; genus RUG11247. The sequence continues at coordinate 279,511 of JAEZRP010000022.1, read as the reverse complement.
TTCTTTCCAAATAATGCCATGATGATTCCCTCCTATATGATACTGCTATAATGATCCTTGAGCATCGTCGCGGGCTTCCCCACAACCGGTGTAAAGAGAGCGGAAATCGTTCGAGCCACTCCGATCAGCAACAGTTCCCTCCGCACGAGCAGGATTTGCGGCCTTTCCCCTCGAAGAAGGCTTTAAGATTCTCTGGCAGCGCGTATTCCCCGCAAGCGCATCCGCCTTCATTCCCAAATACGGCCCTGAGAACGGACCCTGCAAGCATTTCCTTGGGCGGTACTTCATAGGATTGTCCGCCATACTCAAACACACGGCAGTCTACATCCGTTCCGCTGATTTCGCCGCAACACCCGCAGCGGCTTTCCGCCACAGTATCGCAGATATCCCGCCCGTTGACACGAATGGTCGGCGACGAAAGGAAACGGTATTGCCCCGCGAGTTCCGCCGTCGCCATCTCGACCTTTTTGTACTCGACATCGAACCCGGCGAGCTTCAAGGCGGGCGTCAACACCATCATGACTTCGTCAAGCACGTGATCCGTCCCGATGCAGCGGTCGCAGGTGTTTAAATCGAGATAAAGGTATTCGACAACGACTTGCTGATCGGGCGTTTCGCAGCACCCGCAGGGGCTGGCGTCCGATTCGGCTTCCTGCTTTCCGTTGGGAGGCACCCAGCCGGTGTCATCGCCCACGTAGGTGATCGCGCCGACCGGGCAGCGGTTGCCACAGCCATGGCAGTGGTCGACGCACTCTAAGGGGTTCAAGACGACGGGCGTCGGCGCTTTGCGCGTGTCATAGACGCCATGGGGACATTTTTCAACGCAAGTTCCACATTCCATACAGGTTGAGTAGTCGACAACAGGATACCATGTCTTTGCCATATGAGCGCCTCCTACAGAATGAATCCCTGTGCCATATTGAAGAAGTAGCCGACGATGATGATTCCGACTGTGCAAATTGCGATGAACAGCGCGAGCAGCTTCGGCTTCACCGCTTTGCGGAGCATAATCATCGAGGGCAGCGAAAGCGTCGTGACTGCCATCATGAAGGCAAGCACAGTGCCAAGCAGCGCTCCTTTTCCGAGCAGCGCTTCGGCGATGGGGATGGTGCCGAAAATGTCCGCATACATCGGGATGCCGATCACCGTCGCCAGTACCACGCCGAAGGGATTGTCGCTTCCAAGCACCGCCGCAATCCACTCCTCCGGTATCCAGTTGTGGATCACCGCGCCAACGCCAACGCCAATCAGGATGTAAGGGAACACCTTTTTGAAGGTCGAGAGCATCTGCTCCTTTGCGTATTGAACCCGGTCCCGCTTCGTGAGGTCCGGCGATTCGATGTCCACGCCGCTCGTGGTGAAGATAAAGCTCTCCACGTGCTTCTCCATACGAAGCTTTTCAATGAGCGAACCGCCGACCACAGCGACCACGAGTCCAACCACGACATAGATGATCGCGACCTTCGCGCCGAAAATGCTCATTAAAAGGAGCAGCGAACCGAGGTCCACCATCGGCGAGGAAATCAAAAACGAGAACGTGACCCCCAGCGGCAGGCCTGCCGAGGTGAAGCCGATGAAGAGCGGAATGGATGAGCAGGAGCAGAACGGCGTCACCGTACCGAGCAGCGCCGCGATGCAGTTTGCCCATATCCCGTGAAACCGGCTGAGAATCTTCTTGCTCCGTTCCGGCGGAAAATAGCTCTGAATGTAACTGATGAGGAAGATCAGGAAGCACAGAAGCACCGTGATCTTGATCACATCATAGAGAAAGAACCGCGCGCTTCCGACCCAACGGTTTGACGTGTCAAGGCCGACTGTGGAAAGAACGCTTCCGATGAGCGCGTCCAGCCACTTCATGCCAAGGATTTGATTCTGAAAGAAATCCCAGACGGACCTAAGGACCTGCATTTGGATTCCCGCTTTCCATATTCAATCAAAGGATCTTTGCAACGATCGCCTGCAAGTACTGTTATCTTTCGCAACACGCGGTGCTGTTCTCTTGAGATGGTTTGAGTGCCGTGAGTTCTTTCAGTAGTTTCATTGCCCAAAGGCTGCCCTTCTCACTAATGTGGTAGTGGGTCCATTTTCCATCCTGACGCCCCTCCACGACGCCCGACTCGCACAGAACCTTCATGTGGTAACTGAGCGAGGACTGGGGCATATCCATTTCCTCGATCAGCACGCAGGTACATTTCTCACCACCTTGCAGAAGCTCCAGGATGCGCAGCCGTCTCTCATCGCAGAAGGCTTTGAAAACCTTCGCGTTTTTCTCATAAATCGTCTCCACGATCGCACTCTCCATATCGAAAATTCCTGATATGGTCATTGTATGCTCCAAATCGAAAAATGTCAATGTGGAAGTGAAATTTTACACGGAACGTAGAGATCCGTAAGTGAAAAACAGTTCCTTCCATGAAGCACAGTGAGACTCAGTAGAACGAACGCATATGAAAACGGCACATTCCATCGCGGGATGTGCCGTTATTTCCATTTTGGACTCCATGCAATGATGCAACCAGTGGCAAAGGAGGATGAAAATTAGCCCAAGTAATTGACATGAAATAACGCGCGACGGCACCCACGAAGATGCGAACCTGATGGCGCTCTGCAAGGAATGCCATTCCCGCATCACGGCCCGCGAGGGCGGGCGATGGTCGCCTCCCAGGCGCTGAGGCCGGGGGTAGGGGGAGAGAAATCTTAAAATTGCGTTCCGAACATAGCGGGGCCGCCCCTTCGCGTGAACTTTCGCGCTTTCAAAATGGGTATATGGCCTTACTCCGCAAGGATTCGGAGATATTCATCCAGCCGCTCAGCCACATAGCGCCCGACCAGCAACACCATAGCATCCGCGCTGCCGTCCCGATAATAAGCGTCAAATGCGTCGTAGTATAGCCTTCTGTCGGCGAATTTGACGTCGATGGTAGGATAGCCCTGCCGGATCAACTCGAAATTCATCAGCAACCGCCCCGTCCTGCCGTTGCCGTCGATGAACGGGTGAATCCCTTCAAAGACGAGGTGGAACAGCGCAATGCGCTCGATGGGGTGCATCTTCGTCTGGCGCGCCTTGTCCCCTTTGAGCAATTCCTCCAGCTTTTCTTCGATCAGAAAAGGTTCTGCCGGTATTGCGCACGCTCCGGCAATGCGAACCGGCACACGGCGGAAGCGCCCCTTGTCTTCGGGGCGGTCGCCGAGAACCAGCGAATGGATCGCCCTGATCTCATGAGAGGTGATGGACGTCCCCTGCCGAGCGAGTTCTTCCATGTATACGAAGGCGTCTCTGTGACCCACCGCTTCCAGATGATCCTTGAGGGGCTTCTTGTCAATGGTCATGCCCTCAAGAACCATTGCGGTTTCTCGGAGAGTCAGGGTATTGCCTTCGATTGCGTTCGAGTTGTAGGTAAACTCAATCAAGAATTCCTTCCGGAGCGCTTCCACCTCGCCCTGCGTCAGCGGGCGACGCTTAGAAAGCTCCGTTTTGAGCGCATCAATACGGCGGAACAGCGCCGCATACGCTGCGGGAATCTCTTTCCCCCTGTTTGAGCGCCCGTCTGCCGGGCGCGGCGCGTCCGCAGGAATACGGTACTGTCGGCCTTCCCGAACGACACCATCTATCAGTCCCTGACTGCAAAGCAAACGAACGCGGCGGTCTGAAAGATTCCATTTCCCCGCAGCTTCGGCAACAGACATATACGGCATTTGATCGCCCCCCCCCGGAGGTTAATCGTCGTTTATAGTATATCACATGATCGGAATGATATGCAATGGAAAACGGCAAATGACAATTTATAATATTCCGATCAAAGGGGCGCATGGCATGGCAAACGGACAGGGCGGCGCGCGCTTCGGCGCTGGCCGCAAGAAAAAGGCGCTCGCCGACAACATCGCGGACGGCAACCCCGGCAAGCGCAAGCTGACGGTGCTGGATTTCACCGGAGCCGCTGCCGATCTCACGGGCCAGGCCATGCCGCCGCCCAAAGCGTTTCTCACCGCCCAGCAAAAGAACGGCAAGAGCATGCTGGCCGTGAGCGTATACGAGGAAACGTGGAAATGGCTGGACGAGCGCGAATGCGCACGGCTGGTTCCGACGCAGATCATCGAGCAGTATGCGATGGCAATTTCCCGCTGGATTCAGTGCGAGGAATAAGGTAGTGTGGCAATGCAACGCGAAGTACCGACATGAAAAGCTCTGCCAGACGCCGCTGGTGCATACCGAGGAAATGCAGGCGGCCTTCGTGCAGGCGGTCACCCGGGTGGTCAGCAGCAAGGCCGAAATCATCGACCTCTGTGAAAAGGCGCTCCATCGACAGGAGGAACTCGACGGCCTGTCAAAGTAGATTGGCAAGTTGTAGGCCGAGCTCAGCGTGGTATCTGAACTCATGCAGCGACCCCCGCCGGATCAGGAGGAGTACATAGCGCGCTGCGTGGAAATCCGGCAGCAGCTTGACGAAGCCACGGCCCAGAAAACCCAGATGGCTGCAAAACGCAGCAAAATCATGACGTACCTCCAGACGCTTCGGAAGGCCGACCTGATCACAGAATTCGACGAAACGCTGTGGTATGGCACGTTGGATCGGGTGTGGGTATCGGCAAAAGGCAGCATCCGGTTCGTGTTCAAGGATGGGCAGGAGGTTGAGATCAGGTAAGGCGAGGGCCTATTAAAACGGCACATTCGATCGTGGGATGTGCCGTTTTCTTTATTATCAAAACTTTGAGTTGGTGTTCATAAAGAACGAAGAACATAATCGAGTTGATCATAAGCAGGCGTGCATATATCAGAACAAGATGACTTAAAAAACTTGATACAATCATTCGTAACAGCTGATTCGTCAATTGATAATAGATTAGCTAGACAATGGAACTCGTTGTGCTTTCCGGCAGCTAAAGCCTGCTCTAAGCATGAAGTTATTTCATCAACTTCAACATCCCAACGCGTTGACAGCTCCTGCCTATTTTGAACGCCAAGCACAAACTGTATAATGCTCAATTCTGGCCAAGTATCACCAGGAACATAGCAAAGCCTACTCTGGATAATCCCCAAAAATCTATCGTTATTACCTATTCTCGTTTCTAAATGGTCTTTAATCTGTTTAATCTGCTCTGCGCGCTTATTGCGTTTATCACCATCTAAGAAAGAAATAAAGTTAAGTTTTTCTTCGCGATATCGAGCGGCCATTTGTTTCAGCACCGCTTGATCAGAGCCGATTACATATATTTTAATTCTTTCTCTGATCCGCATGGGGACTATATTTTCTATTACTGCTTTGCCGACTTCATCTTCTACAAATACGTCCAACTCATTAGAGTTTTGTCCCGCCAATTTCCCGAACGCATATTTAGCACTTATTTCTGGTGTGATAACAGTTTGATTTGATTGATTCTGTATAAAAAATCTTCCCTCTGGTGGGAGTGCGTTTAATACGATATCTGAATGTGTAGAACATATTATCTGACACTTATTGGCCAAACATATCTCTTTCAACACCTCAATAAACTTCTTTTGTGCTTTGACGTGTAACCCTAGTTCAATTTCATCTATTACCATTAACGATCCGGGTCCGGCGTTAAGAAGTTCAAGCAATATTGAAATAACCGCATTTTCGCCGGCGCCCATATTGAAACCAGAGTACGGGATATTGTTACGCTCAACTAAAAATAACCTATACGCATTGTGAACATAAATCTTTAGAGTAGAATAATTCTTACTAAAAACCTTCCCTACCATATTTTTAATTTTTACTAGAGTATCAGAACTAATTGAGTCTGACTCGAACAGTTTTCTATAAGACCTATGAGCTGAACTTTCGGAGGGTGGGACCATTCGATTAATGCCAAAATAGACTACGTTTCTGTGAATTCTAGTATGAAAATCATTCCATTTACCACTAGGTTTTTTCCAACGCCTATTTGTTTTGTCTTCGTCCGCTTGTCGTACAGTGTAGATTATTTCAATTCCCTGTAGTCCCCGCTCTTCTGGTGAAAAAGTAAAGAAATCTCCATATGTAAAATAGCTCTTCTTTCTAGCAAATTGATGAAAATCTTCCGTGTTATGAAAAGCGCATGCTGCTAATGCCAACATTGTAGATTTCCCAGATCCATTCTCTCCTACAAATGCCGAAATTGGATACCTGAATTCTACATCACAAGGAAGGATGCCACGAATATTACCGTTTGTCACTTTTATGCCAATTAATGAATTTCTGGTTTTATCATTCTTGAACCAATTGGAATTGTCTTTGTCCACTTGAGAAGATGCATAACTCATTGTAACATCCCGCTTCCAATAAAGATGCCAGAATCGATCAAAATACTAAGGCAACTAGTATATGATTCATAGGTCTACGGAAATTTTAGTACGGAAGCGTAAAGGTTTCCTCTGCCGTTTCACTTTATTATTATACACTCACATAGGCACGGCTTCAAGCGCTTATTCAACAAAAAAACGAATATCTGGATAATAAACGGGTATTGTCATCTAGATATCGCATAACGGTGCACCTAGCGGCCAGGGATGGATACACCAACCCGAAAGGCACCCCACTACAGCATGAAGCAGAAAAGGGCTGTGGAGGGCCGGGAATGCGGCCAGAAGTGTAATAAAGATGAGTAGTCTAAGCACCATTTTGGCGGCGTGTAACGGTGCACCCAGTCCAGCCCCCCCAATTTTGGAGATTCCTTCCTACATATTCTAGGGGTGTGTGCATCATTCCTCGCATTAGTGCAGGCTATTTCAGCTCCCATTTTGTGCGTGAACGCCAAATCGTGTACTCCTGCAAATCCTCCCGAAAGACTGCCCTATCCAACCGCATTTTGAAGGCAAAGAGAAAGACCCGCCGTATTTGGCGAGTCTTTTTCCGGAACGAATGTCCCTTTAGATGGCGGAGAAGGTGGGATTCGAACCCACGGGCCCGGCTAAGGGCTTACCCGATTTCGAGTCGGGGCCGTTATGACCACTTCGATACTTCTCCATGTCCGCGATCGTCTGAGGACGATCAGCCTTAATAGTTTACAACATAACATGCCTGATGTCAAGCGTGAATTGTGGAATCGGGTCGCCTGATCTACCGATCCCGCGCGCGAGATGGACCCATCATTTCCTGCATTCTGGCGGGTACTTTTCGTGCGCCAAGGCTGAACGCGGCGAGCAGCTTTCGCCCCCTGTCGTTCTCTAACCGGAAATCTTTCATGGGTTTGGAAAGCCAATGCCGCATCGCGTCGGCGTCCTTTCGGATTTCATGGAGCTGACTGGCCATCCACGCAAACAATTTACACTCGAAAAGCTTTCGATTCGACAGTTAATCTATATACCTCTCAATTTTTACACGCGTGAGATACCAAAGATCATTTTGCAGGGGTATACTCTGAAACCGCATGCGCGGAATTTGCCCGCATGGAAGGCGCCGCCGGACGTTCCGGGAACACCGTATTTGTACGAGGGGGGATCATTTCTTGGGCGGATTGCCACTGACGTGAACGAGGCGCTCCGCCGCGCGCTGGCGCTTTCGCGCCGCACATTTCGTAGAGATCAAGCCGACAGCGGGCACCCCCCGATATCTGACCTGTGCTCTATGCGTATGACTCATCGTAAAAAATAAAGTGAGAGGGTATGCGAATGGAATATTATCAGCTGCTTCTGCCAATCGGGCTGCTGCTCGCGCTGTCGAAAATCTTCATGAAGCTGTGCGAGCGTTTCAAGATTCCGTCGGTCGTCGGCATGCTTATGGCCGGCGTCGTCGTGGGCCTCATTAATTACGTCCCGAATCAGCAGATCCTGAACGTCCACACCGTCGAAGGCCTCGGCTACTTCGGCGAAATCGGCGTGATCCTGATGCTGTTTACCGCGGGCCTTGAGACCGACCTCAACCGCATCAAGTCGGTCGGCGGTCCCGTCGTCATCATCACGCTCGCGGGCGTCATTATCCCGATGGCGCTCGGCTTCGTCGTCGCGATGGCGTACGACGGCGGCTTCAGCAGCATGAGCCGCGATCTCGTCCTCAAGAGCCTGTTCTACGGCTCGATCCTCACCGCCACCTCCGTCAGCATCTCGGTCGTTGTGCTGCGCGAGCTCGGCAAGCTCAACTCGAAGATCGGCACCACCATCGTGGCGGCGGCGATCCTCGACGACATCATCGGCATCATCGTGCTGTCCTTCGTCCTTTCGCTCAAGGGATCGGGGGAGGGAGAGGTCGTCAGCCCCGGCATCGTCGTTCTGAAGACGCTCATCTACTTTGCGGTCGTCGGCGCGCTCGCGTTCGTCGCTGGGAAGGGCTTCCACGCGCTCGACAACAAGTTCCCGCACCACAGGCTCATTCCGATCTTCTCGCTCGCGTTCTGCTTCATCGTCTCCTATGCGAGCGACCGCTGGTTCGGCATTGCGGACATCACCGGCGCCTACATCGTCGGCCTCATCCTCTCCACCAACAACAGCAGCGGCTACATCGGGCGCAAGGCAGACATCCTCGGCTACATGATTTTCGTGCCGATCTTCTTCGGGAACATCGGCATCACCACGAATTTTTCCGGCATGAACCCGCACCTGTTCCTCTTTGGCGCGCTGTTCATCATCGTGGGTCTGCTGGGTAAGATCGTCGGCTGCGGCGGCGCGGCGATGCTTTGCCGCTACAGCGTCAAGGACTCCCTGAAGGTCGGCATCGGCATGATGGCGCGCGCGGAGGTCGCGCTCGTCACCGCGCAGAAGGGCGTGGAGTTCGGCATCATCGATACCACAATCATGCCTTTCATCGTGCTTTTGATCATCGTATCGAGCTTTGCGACGCCCATCGTGCTTCAGAAGCTCTACCACTCGGACGCCGATTTCGTTCCGCTCAGAAAGGCCGCGTAAGCGGCAAACGACTGCCCGCCGGGGATTCGGCGGGCGGTTTTTTTATCCTTCGCCCGTCTCGCTCAGGCGGCGGAAGGAGCGCCGGAAGGCGGCGGGCGCGTCGCTCTCCGCGCGCGCGAACAGGTGGTAAAAGTGGCTCAGGTTCTCAAAGCCGCACTCCAGCGCGATGTCGAGAACCGGGCGGTTCGTGTACTTGAGGAGGTACTTCGCGTAGTCAATGCGCAGCCGGTTCACGTGCGCGGTCGGCGTGACGCCCAGGTATTTTCGGAACGCGCGGCTGAGGTAGGCGGGCGAAAGCCCGGCGCTCTCCTTCAGGCCCGCGACCCCGCGCCGGAGGTTTGCGGGGTACCTGAGTTCCCTTAACAGCGCGTCCAGCCACGCGGGGAGCGCGGGGGAGGGGGCTTCCTCCCGCCGGAAAAAGAGCTCGACCAGAAGGCGCGCTAGCAGCGCGCGCAGAACGCGGTCCCGGTCGTGCGCCTCGGCGCACGCGCGCACGTCGCGCGCAAAGGCGGCAAGCGCCTCCGCGTCGAGCGTCGCCTCGGGCGGATTTTCGAGCGCGCACAGCGCCTCCGCGCGCGCGGCGGCGTCCAGATACGCGATGGCGGCGCGGAAGGCGGCGGGTGTGAAGGGGATGTTGACAAAGTCGTAGGGCGCGCCATCGGCCAGATCGAACCGGTGCGCGTCGCGCGGCCGGATGAACCGCGCGCTGCCCGCCGGGAGGCTTTCCGCGCGGCCGCCGAATTCGTGTAGCACGCGACCGCCCGTCACGACGAAGATCTCGTAGAAGTCGTGCTCGTGCGCGAAGTCGATGGCGTTCGAATGGTGCTCGTCGAGCCGGATTCCGCCCCCGCCGGGGTACGCGGCTTCGAACCGGATGCGGATCATGCATTCGCCTCCTTCCGCATGGTCAACACAGTACAATTACTATATCAATTCGGGACAAGAAAATCAATGCCGCCGGGTTTATAATCGCAACAGAATGGAAGAACGACGGGGGATGGGCACATGGCGGAGATAAATCTTGGGGAAGGCTGGCGGCTTCTGGAAGCGCCGCTCGACTGGGGCGTCGAGAGCCTTTCACGCGTGATGGCGACGGAAACCGGATGGATGGAGTGCGAACTGCCCTGCGACGTGCACACGCCGCTCGAGCGGGCGGGGCGGATCAGGAACGTGGTGCTCGCGGACTACTGCTTCGACGCGGAGTGGATCGAGCGGCGCTCGTGGTGGTTCGCGCGGGCGTTTTCGGGCGAGGGGATCGACCTTGACGCGGAAGTGATCGAGCTGACGCTGGAATCGCTGGACGCGAGCGCGGACGTGTTCCTGAACGGCGAATGGCTCGGCGCGCACAGGAGCGCGTTTTATCCCTTCGTGCGCGGCGTCAAAGACCGGGTGCGCGCCGGGGAAAACGAGCTTGTCGTGCGCATGACGACGGGGCTCGAGCGGGTGTCCGACGCGGACCTTTCGGAAGTCAACTGGGCGGTTCCCACGGAGGCTTCCCACGGAAAGCCCGCGCGCGGCGATTTGAGGCGCGCGTTTCTGCGGAAGCCCGCCTATGTCGTGGGCTGGGACTGGGGCCCCAAGGCGATCACCTGTGGCATCGTGAAGGGCGCGTTTCTGCGCTCGTACCGCGGGACTGCGATCCGGGGCGTCCATGTCGCGACCGCCGAAATGAGCGCGGAGGGCGCGCTTCTGAACGTGACTTTGGAAATCGACCAGCTCCATATCTTCGCCACGCGGGACGCGGATATCGAGGTCAGGTTTTCTCTCGAAGGCGGGGCGGGCGTGACGATCGTCAAACGGGACGTTCTTCTGACCTCTGGACTCAACTACGTCGACATCGCGGTCTTTGTGCCCGGCGCGCGGCTGTGGTGGCCGAACGGGTGCGGCGAACAGCCGCTCTATCGCGTGGAGATCCGCGCGACCTGCGAAGGCACGCTGACGGAATACCCGCCGTTTCTGTACGGCATCCGCACAATCGCGCTGGATACCGCGCGCACGGGCGAGGGAACGCGCCGGTTTGCGCTCGTCGTAAACGGCGTCCCGATCTTCTGCAAGGGCGCCGACTGGATTCCGGCCGATTCCATCTACGCGCGCGTGACGAAGGAGAAGTATGAGGCGCTGATCGCCGAGGCGCGGAGCGCGCATTTCAACATGCTGCGCATTTGGGGCGGCGGCATCTACGAGCCCGACCGATTCTACGAGGCGTGCGACCGCGCGGGCATCCTCATCTGGCACGACTTCATGTTCGGGTGCAGCACGCACCCCGACCATCTCGAGTGGTTCCGGCGCGAGGTGGAGCGCGAGATGGAATATCAGACAAAGCGGCTGCGCAACCACGCGTCCCTCGCCCTCTGGTGCGGGAACAACGAGAACCACTGGTGCTTCAATCCCGCGGACAATCCGGGCCGCAACGTCGAGATGACCTATGAGAAGCAGTACGGCCTTTTGACGGCGAACGAGCTTGCGAAGGTCGCGGTGCGCAACCACTGCCCCGAAATCCCGTACTGGAATTCCTCGCCCTACGGCGGCGCGACGCCAAACGCGGACGAGGTGGGGGACGTGCACTGCTGGGGCGATTTCATGATGAATTCGGACATGGAAAAGCGCATCGATCCCGCCGGATACGACGGGGTGAACGCGCGGTTCGTGACCGAGTACGGCTATCCCGGTCCCTGCCCGCGCGCGTCCATCGAGGAATATTTCGACGGGCGCGAGATCGACCGCGCCGGGGAGGTGTGGGATCACCACAACAACACGTTCGAAAAGCACACCGTCGCGGCGGGGATCGAGAAACACTACCCGGTCGCCGTGCGGGATTTGGCCCTCGACGATTACATCCTCTACGCGGGCATGACACAGTCGCTGATGCTCGGCTACTCGCTCGAGGCGATCCGCTTCAAGGAGTTCTGCTCCGGCGCGCTCTTCTGGATGTACAACGACACCTGGGGCGAGGTCGGCTGGACCATCGTCGACTACTACCTCAGGCGGAAAATCTCCTATTACGGCGTGAAGCGCGCGTTCGCGCCCGTGAAGCTCACGCTGCGGCTGGTCGGCGGCAGGGCCGTGCTGCAAGGGCTCAACGACACGGCGTCGGAGATCCGTATGGACGCCCGGATGGGCTATGTGCCCTTCGGCGGCGGCGAGACGCGGTTGGAGACCGTCAGCCTCGTGCTGCCCGCGCGCGCGCGGACGGTGCTTCTGGAGGCGGTGCTGCCCGACGCGGATTATCTCTCCGGCGCGTTCTGCGTGCTCCCGGAAGGCGACGAATGCGAACCGGCGGTTCTCAGGCTTCACGAAACGCGCGATTTGCGGCTTCCGGGCGGCGCGGTGGAAGTCGTGCGCGAGGCGCGGGAGGGGGGCGACCTCCTCGTGACAGTGAGAAGCCGCGTCTTCCTCCACGGCGTGCACGTCAAAGAGGATTTGCGGCTCTCGGACAACTACTTCGATCTTCTGCCGGGCCGCGAAAAGACGGTTCGGATCGAAGGCGTCGCAAAATCGCCCGTGTGGCACGCCGTGCTGTGATCACACATACCCGTACAGCCCCCGCACGCTCACCTCTCCGCTTTTGAGCGTGACGCGGCTTCCGTCGGACAGGCGGGTCACGAGGCCGAACGCCTCGTCCACGTCCTCGGCCACGCCCGTCCGGTCGGCGCCGTTTAGGGTGAACCGGATCTCCCGCCCGATGGTCGCGCACGCCGCGCGGTAGGGGGCGAGGTAGTCGGATCGTTTCTCCGGCCAGTCGGCGCGCAGCTTGTCGAGCCGCAGGATCATCTCGGCGGCGAGCCGCGCGCGGCCGATCTCCCGCCCGGTTTCCATCCGGAGGGAGGCCGCGATGTGCCGGATTTCGGGCGGGAAGTCCTCCACCTTCTCGCGCACGTTGACGCCGATCCCGACCACCGCGTGCTGGACGCGGCCCGACTCGCCCTCGATGGACATCTCCGTGAGGATGCCGCACAGCTTCCTGCCGCCGAGGACGAGGTCGTTGACCCACTTGATGCCGGGCCGCACGTCCGACGCGGCCGCGACCGCCTCGACCATCGCGACCGCCACCAGCGCCGTGATGTTCGCGATGTCCGCGGGTTCCCCCGCCGGGCGCAGGAGCATCGAAAGGTACACGCCCTTGTCGGCGGGGGAGGAGAAGGCACGGCCCAGCCGTCCCTTGCCGCGCGTCTGCTCGTTCGCGACCGCGACGAGCCCGTCGGGCGCGCCGGACTGTGCGCGGGTCTTCAGGTAATCGTTCGTGGAATCGACGGTTTCGAGGCACTCGACCAGATCGATCCGGCCCTCCGGCAGATGGGCCATCAGCGCGCCGGGCGCGATCCGGTCGGGCGACGCCGCGAGAAAGTAGCCCCGGTTCGTCGAGGACTGAATGTCGTATCCCTCGCGCCGGAGCGCCTGCACGGCCGCGTTCACGGCTGCGCGGCTCACGCCCAGCCGCCCGCTCATCTCCTCGCCGGAGACGTAGCCGCCCGACCGCAGAAGCGCGGCGAGCACGTGATCCTTTGTCATATCGTAAACCTCCGCTTGGGTGATGGAATGCTTGTCGGTATGCCCGGACAATCGGCAGCCGGAGTTGCCGGTTGGGAAGGAAGAACGCTGTTCGGTTCCCCATCGCGAAACTCATTATACCAGATTCCGCCAGATTGTAAATATCATATTCCTGCCGGTTGACAATTCGCGCGCCGCGTGCTATCCTCATTGTAAATGCTACGCATGTGGAGGTTTACAATCGATGAAACCAAGGGATATCGCGCGCATGGGTCTGGCGGTCGCTCTGATGGCGGTGTGTTCGTGGATCTCGATCCCGGCGGCGGTGCCGTTCACGCTTCAGACGTTCGCCGTTTTCCTCGCGGTCGGCTTCCTCGGCGGAAAGCGGGGAACGCTCGCGATTCTCGCCTACATTCTGCTGGGCGCGGTGGGCGTTCCGGTGTTCGCGGGCTTTGCGGGGGGCGTGGGGGCGCTTCTGGGCTCCACGGGCGGCTACATCATCGGCTTTGTCGCCGCGTCGCTCGTCGTGTGGGCGCTGACGCGCGCGTTCGGGGAAGGGCTTGTCCCGCTGCTGGTCTCCATGTTCGCGGGGCTGCTGGTTCTCTACGCGTTCGGAACCGCGTGGTTCATGGTGGTCTACGTGCGCGCGAACGGAGCCGTGCCCCTCATGACCGTTCTTTCCTGGTGCGTCTTCCCGTTCATCCTGCCGGACGCCGCGAAGGTCGCGCTGGCGGCCCTGATCGCGCGGCGGCTCCGCAAGGCGGGCCTTTGATTTTCTCCCGCGCTGTGGTAGAATGTTCCCATTACAGCGCGGGGGGACGACGCCATGAAGACCATCGGCCTGATCGGGGGCATGAGCTGGGAAAGCACGGTTACCTATTATCAGATCATCAACGGCTGCGCGAAGGAAAGGCTGGGCGGATTTCACTCGGCGAAGTGCGTCCTTCACAGCGTGGACTTCGCGGAGATCGAGGCCTGCATGGCGCGCGGCGAATGGGTGCAGGCCGCGCAAATTCTGGGGGACGCCGCCGGATCGCTCGAGCGCGCGGGCGCGCACTTCATTCTCATCTGCACGAACACGCTCCACAAGGTGTTTGACGAGGTCGCGGCCTGCGTCTCGGTCCCGCTTCTGCACATCGCGGACGCGGCGGCGGACGCGCTTGACGCGCGCGGTTACCGCACCGTCGCGCTTCTCGGGACGAAGTACACCATGCAGCAGGACTTTTATCGGGCGCGGCTCGCGAAAAGGGGCTTTTCCGTGCTCGTGCCGGGCGAAGCGGACATGGACGAAATCAACCGGATCATCTTTGACGAGCTCTGCCTCGGCCAGATTCGGGAAGAATCGCGCCGGACATACGCCCGGATCATCGACGGACTCGCCGCGCGCGGCGCGCAGGCGGCGATCCTGGGCTGCACGGAGATCGGGCTGCTCGTCCGCCCGGAGGACACCGAAACGCCGCTTTTCGACACGGCGGTCATCCACGCGCGCCGCGCGGCGGAGATTGCGCTGGAGGAAGCGCATGCGTGATGTGATTTCGGACTACATCCGGGACGGCGCGCGCGGCGCGACGCCATGCTACATCGCCGCCCGTGTTCTCGGCGATGCGGCCTCCCCCGACGGCTCCCCTCACTATGAGGCGCTGCGGCGGGAGCAGAGGCCGGACGGCGGGTACGGGCGCTTCCACACCATGGACACGAAGGACGAGACGAAGCGCCTCTTTCTGACCACGGAATCCGCCGTGTACCGCATGCGCGATTTGATGCTTCCGCCGGACGACCCGGTCGTCTCCCGCGCCGGGCGCGCGCTGCTGGGGTATGTGGACGGTTCCCTCGCGTACACTGACACCATCGAGCACCACTTTGGATTCCAAATTGCCATTTCGTCGATGGCGGCCGCGAACGCGGCGGCGCTCGGGATCGGGGACGCGCGCGTGGAGGAGCGGAAAAGACTCTGCGCGCGCGCGGTCGGCGAGGTCCGGGCGGAGATTGAGGAGACGGGAAAGATCGACCTCGCCGCCTGGCAGGCGCGGAACCGGGCCAGGTGCGACTTCATGCTGTGGCCCGAGACCGTCCACATGCTCTGGCTTCTTTCCGGCAACGCGCACGTTGACGCGGGCACGGCGGAGGGATTCCTCCGATACCTCTGGAATCTTGAGAAGGGCGTCTATTACGCCTCGTCGGCGCCCGTTTCCCGCTTCATGCCCGTGTCGTCCGGGAAGTTTGTCCCCTGGCTCTTTATCCTCGAGCAGTTCGCGGGCACCGAGGCGTTTCCCGCGCTCATGGGTGCGGGCGCGTACGAATTTCTAGAGGCGGAAGTGCTCGGCCTCATCTTCGGAACCGTTCTCCCGCGCGCGTCCGCCGATCTCCTTGGCCGGTACTGGGACGGACGGCGCGACGCGCGGGCGCGCGCGTGGGAGCTCGCAGCGCGCGCCGCGCGGCTGCTTCTGCGCGCGGAGGCATGATTGGGCCCCCGCCTGATGGCGGGGGCCGCGGTCACTCCTTCTCGTTCGGGGTCTTGAAAAGCGGCTGCAATACCCCGTTCCACGTGGCGGACAGCCCCGCTGCCCCCGCCGAGAGCGCGAGGCCGACCCAGACGGTCTTGGCTTCGTCGTTCCCGAAAAAGTTTGCTCCGGACAGGTGCGCGATCAGGTACGAGATGGCTGTTTCGATGAACGTTTTGACGGCTCGTTCAATGACATTCCTTGTCTTCCCGCTCATTGCCAATCCTCCTCTCGATGATCTCTATGCGCCTCTGGCCGTTTTTTGTCAGTTCATCGAGGCGGGCGACCCGTTCGGTCACATCGCCGATCTGCTTTTGTTGTTCCCTCACCTCGATCTTGATTTCGTCGACGCCTCCGCGCACGCTCTCGAGCGTGGTTTCGATGCGCGTCAACTGACTCGCGCTCTCCGTCCGGTCGCGGTTCTCCCTGTGCCGGGCGGCCCTGTAGGTCAGCAGCAGTGCGAGAAAGGCGATGAGCACGCTGAGCGCCGAGATGATGATTCCGATCTCGCTCATGCGGCACCTCCCGACTTAGTCTCCCTGTGCCGCCGCGGTCAGTTCTGGACTGGTCGCCTCGACGAGCTTTGCGCGCGTCTTCGGGCCTACGATTGCGTCCCATTCCTTCGGCTGATCGGGGAACACGAGGGTCTGGAAGCGCAATACCGCCGCGTGCGTATCCTTTCCAAAGTCGCCGTCGATTCCGTAGACGCCGCAGGAAATGCCCGCGTCGGTCAGTTCCCACTGGACCCACTTGACGCCCTCGCCCTTCGCGCCCCGCGCGAGGTTCTTGGTCGGCATGAGATAGGGGTTCAGTTTCTCCTCCCCGCCGGATTCCGCCGCCTTCTTGATGAGCGCGTTCCAGGTCGCCTGATCGCAGACGCCCGTCTCGGGGAGCTGCGCGTCCTTCTGGAACGCCAGGACCGCGGCCTTCGTTTCCGAACCGAAGCTGCCGTCCGCGCCGTACTTCTCGAGCGGATAGCCCGCTTCGATCAGGAACTGCTGCATCTTCACCACGAATTCGCCGTTCGCGCCGACGGACAGATTGGGATACCCTTCCGTGGGGATCCATCGGATCGCCATGAAATAGCGCTTCTGCGGCGTGGCGCGCGACGCGCAATACGCCTTCATTCCCGTCTTGCGGGGTCCTTTGCCGCTGCCGTGGCCGTATAGGGTGTCGCTTCCGACGTACATTTCGACGTGACCCACGTCCAGAATGTGGTACTTGTTGCCCTTGAAGTAGAGAAGGTCGCCGGGTATGAGATTTTTCTCGTCCGGCTGATAGCCCTCCGTCGCGTCCACGATTTCGCCGTTCGCGCGATTGAGTAGCTGATGGTGCGTGTTGGAACCGATATTGATGCCGGATGCCGCCTGGATTGCGGCGCGGCACGCGCTGGAGCAGTCCGAATACCCCTTCTGGGTCGTGTTTCCCGCCTGGTTGTCGGGCTTTCCGAAGAAGTACTTCCGATCGCTCGAGTTGGTATATGCGTTCAGGCTTTTGCGGCTCTTCATATAGTGAACCGCGAGCGCCCTCATTTCAGATAGCGTCATTGGATCCGTCCTTTCCGGCTGCAAGCGGGGACATCCCTGCCGACCGGATGCGGCATGGACGCCGCCCGCGGATGTTTCGCGGGATATTCGCCCGCCTTACGTACTATGCAGCGTGGAAGGATTTTGATATATGATACAAAAAACGCGGGGCGAATGCCCCGCGCAAGGTATTCTTTTAGCCGAACGTCCTTTGAAACGCCTGCTCCATGTCCCCGATGAGGTTCTCCGCGCCCTCGAGCCCGCAGTGGATGCGGACGAGGCTCCCGCCGCCCGGAAGTCCCAGGAAGGTAAGCTCCTCCTCCGTCGCCTTCGAAAGCGGCGCGAGCGCGAGGCTCTCGAAGCCGCCCCAGGAGCAGCCCTTGCCGAAGAGCTTCAGACTGTCCACCAGCCGGACGGCGTCCGCGCCCGTCCCGTCGAGCTCGAAGCTCAAAAGACCTGTGGAGCCCGTCTGCTGCTTTCGGATGATCTCCGCCTGCGGGTGGGACGCGAGGCCCGTGTAGTGGACGCGGCGCACGCGCGGGTTTCGCTCGAGCCAGCTCGCCACCTCTTTTGCGTTTCTCTCGTGCTGCCGCACGCGAACGTCGAGCGTGCGGAGCCCCCGGATGACGAGCCACGCCTCCATGGGGCCGATGATCCCGCCGAAGAGCTCGCGCGTCTGGCGCGCGATCAGATCCATCAGCGCCTCGTCCTTCGAGGCCAGAACGCCTCCGATGATGTCCGAGTGTCCGCCGATGTATTTCGACATGGTGTGCATCACGATGTCGACCCCAAGATCCAGGGGCTTTTGGAAGATGGGCGTGCAGTAAGAATTGTCGATGTAGGTGCGCACGCCGTGCTTTTTCGCGATCTTCGCGATTTCCGCGATGTCGACGACCGTAAACACGAACGTGGCGGGGCTTTCGAGGATGATGAGGCTCGTTTCCGGGCGGATCGCCGCCTCGAGCTCCGCGAGGTCGAGGGCGGAGACATACGTCACCGTCATCCCGAAGTTTGGCACGAGCAGGTTGTTGATGAACGCCTTCACCGGGCCGTAGCAGTTTTTCTGGCAGACGATGTGGCTGCCCGCCTTGCAGGTCGCCATGATCGCGGAGGTCGCGGCCGCCATGCCGGAGGCGAACATCGCCGCGCGCGCGGCGTGCTCCAGCTCCGCGACCTTGGCTTCGGCGATCTCCACCGTCGGGTTCGACACGCGGCCATAGACGTAGTGGTCGTCGCAGGCGACGTCGCCCGCGTATTCGCCCTGGCTCTCATAAACGTGCAGGGAGTTCAGAAAGACGGGGGGTACGACGGCGTGCAGATAGCGGGCGGGGTTTTCCCCCGCGTGGGTCAGCGCAAGAAGGTCCTCGTTCACGCTCTCATCCTCGATTCGCATTTGTGGGATTTCCAGACAAGTATAGGCCCGCGCCCTCCGACTGTCAATCCGAAGCGGACATCATTGCATGTTTTACACAGAAAAAACCGCGCATTTGTGGCGTTCTGCGCAAATGCGCGGCCCTCCCATGCCGAAATGTCCGCGTGTGGAGGACGGTGGCCTTGCGGGGAAGCCGGGCGGTCAGAAGGGCCTTTCGCCACTTAGCCAGCCGTTCTTTTCCCAGTGCGCGCGGTCGGTCTCGTTGTAGTCGTTTTTCTTCTGCATCCCGACCATCAGTTTGAAAAGGAACGCGCGGAACGGGGAATAGGGAAGGCGCTTCCCCAACCGCAGCGCGCGTTCGATGCGCGCGGCGAGGGCGTCCGCGCGGCGCTCGATCTTCGCCCTGTTCTTTTCGGAGATCTGCTCCCAGCGCATGGCCGCGACGGGCTTTTTCAGGCTGTAGATTCTGCGGCTTCCCCAGAACGCGAGGCTATTTCGGAGCGTCTTCGTCGCGTGGGAAGCGCCGGCCCCCGCGGTCGTAACGACCGTCAGGCCGACCTTTGAAAACATCTGCGGGGCGGGGCGGTGGCTCATCCACATATAGCACAAGTGATCGAGCAGCGCCTTCATCTCCCCGGAAACGTCGAGCGCGTAGACGGGCGAGGTGAGGACGACGAGATCGGCCCCCAAAATCGCCTCGGCGATGGGCTGAACGGACGCGGCGTGCGGGCATTTGGCTTCGCCTTTCAAAAAGCAGCTGAAGCAGCCCGCGCAGAAGTGGGGCATGTCCCTTGGAAGGAAGAACTCCGTCAGCTGCGTTTGTGTGCGCTTCGAGAGTGCCCGGAGGATCGTATCCGCCGCGTGCCATGTGCTCCCGTGGCGCATGCTTCCGTTGATCACCGTGATTTTCATTGTCGCGCCCGCCTTTCCGTCATTTGTTCGCGCAATTATACCATAAACGGCGCGTCGTTGATGGATCGGGCTTCGTGAAAATTTCGCGAACCCATGCGCACGCGTTTCGCAAACGGCTTGTTGCAAGCTTTTCGGCGTGATATACTTTGTGATATGAATCTGGATGCCGAGGTGCAGATGTGAACTTGAAGGATAGGGCCAGGCAGCTGATGACGGACATTCCGGCGCTGCTCATTGCCCTCCGAAGCAAGGATACGCCTATCGCCGCAAAGATCTTCGCCGGAATCACGGTCGCCTACGCGCTCTCGCCGATCGACCTGATTCCAGACTTTCTACCGGTCATCGGCTATCTGGACGACATCCTCCTCCTTCCGCTCCTGATCGTTCTGACGGTCAGGCTCATTCCGGCAGACGCGTTCGCGCGATACCGGAAGGAGGCCGAGGGAATGTGGCGCGGCGGAAAGCCGAAAAGGTGGTACTTTGCGGTTCCGGTCGCGCTGGTCTGGCTGCTTGTCGTCTGGCTGGTCGTGAAGGCGATCTTTTTCTAAACGATGCGCGATAAGCGGATGGAGGAAAGAGGAAAATGAACCTTTGGGGAATCGCGCTCTACACGCTGCGGGCCTTCGCCTTCGCGCTGATCGCCTGGCTGGCCTACGCGCTCTTGTGCCGCGCGCGGCGGCGGAGGCCGACGTGGGGCGGGGGACTGACGATTTTTTATCTCGCGGCGCTTTTTCAGATCACGGTGCTGCGCGGCGGGGTCGAATGGGACGGTTTTTTCAGCGCGCCGCGCGCGGCGGTACAGTGGATTCCGCTCCAAACGACGCTCGACCAGCTCCGGCGCGGAACGTGGCCGTTCCTCTACCACGTTTTGGGGAATCTGGCGTGGTTCGTGCCGATGGGCTTCCTTGCGCGCCGGAAGCACGCATGGGTGGCGCTCGCCCTGGGCGTGGCCTTCTCCGCCTTTATCGAAGGGATGCAGTGGGCGCTCATGACCGGGATGCCGGATGTGGACGACGTGCTTCTCAACGCGACGGGCGCGCTCGTCGGGCGGCTCCTCGCGGGCGTCGTCGGAACGGGAAACCGATTTCGTTCTCAGAAAGCAGGATAGGAGGGAAGATCATTCGCCGATGAGCGCGCGCGCCGCTTCCATGGCGTCCTCCGCCGCGGTCGGCACGTCCGGCGCGAGTGGCTCGGCCGAGCGCTGCGCGTCCGGGCGGACGAAGTGCTTGTACGACACGGTGAACAGAAGCTTCGCGTTCGGCGTCTGGAACGTCAGGATGTCGCCGTAGGAGGTGGGCATGTTGCCCGGCGTCTCGCCCACGAGCGTCGCAAGATCGTTGTCCGAAAGGAGCGTCGCGAAGTCGACGGCGGAGCTGAACGTCGTCGCGCTCGTCAGAACGTAAAGATCGCCGCCGAACTGCAGGCCTTCCACGGCGCGGTTCTTCTCCGCGCGCGGCTTGTTGCGCCAGAGGAAGGGACCGAAGCGCACGTCCGATGTGAACGCGCCATACTCGGAGACGGGGAGGTAGCGGATGAACTCGTTCGCGACCATCGAGTTGCCGCCGGGGTTGGCGCGCAGGTCGAGGATCACGCTCTCGACGCCCCCGTCCCGCACGGCGGTGAAGAACGCCTCGACGATGTCCCTGTATTCCTTGGTATCGTCGCATTCCCGGAGCGTGAAAATGCCGATGCCGCCGTCCATTTCATACGACGCGAAGGGCTCCGCGTTTGCCTGTGTGGAGACCGGTTCCCCGAATTCGTAGGAAACAGCCGTTCCGTCCGCGTATCCGATCTCCACATCGCCCAAGAGATCCACGCCCACGAACCGGAGGTAGTCGCTCCGGTTGATCCGCTCCGCGAAGCGGACGCGGGCGTAGGCGTCGAGCTCATACGAAAACATCCCCGCGAACCGCTCGTACAGGGTCGATACGGGGATCCCGCCGATCGTTTCGACCGCGCCGTCCAAAGTCGCGAGCGTCTCGCCCTGGAAGGCGAACGAAACGGGGAGGGTTTGCGTTTCGCCGTACAGCGCGCGCACGCCCGTATGCGCGTCCCCGAGCGGGGAAAGCACGCGCGCAGCCGCCTGCCAGAGCGCGAGAACGGTCGTGTCCCCGCCCGCCTTCAGGGCGGCGGATTCGCGCGCATACGCCGCGCGGACCGCGTCCGGCAGTCCGTCCATGCAGCCCGGATGGCGGTCCTCCACGCGCTTTACGATATATTCCAGGTCGGAAAGCGCCTGCGCGGCGGTCAGTCTGTCCTCGAGCGGCCTCGTATCCGTGAGGCTCCCGGCCGTGCCCCGGTAGGGGTCGAAGAACAGCCGCCACGCGCCGTACGCGCAGGCCGCGACGGCGAGGACGATCAAAAGCGCGATCAGCGCGCGCCGCACATGCTTATTCCGCATCCTTTTTACTTCCTTTGCCTGGCCTTCTCTGGATGGAGAGGATTACGCTGAAGATCACGAGGATCGCCGCGATCTGCGCGGCGCTGAGCGCGCGCCGAAACGCGATGAAGTCCATGAGCGCGATTTCGATGAGCATCAGATTGTTGATGGCGCTCGATTCAAACGCGGTGAGCGTGGCCTGGCTCTTGGTCCACAGGAAAAAGCCCAGCGCGCCGCTCACCCCGCTCAGGTACGCAAGGATCAGAAGGAGCCGCACCGTCACGGTCGGCAAGCCCTCGACGATGAGCCCGGCAACGACGAGCACGCACGCGCCGAACAGCATGGGCTTCGCGACCAGCTCGCGCGCGCCCGTCCCGCGCGATGTGAGCAGCCGCCGGTTGATCGTCATGTTGAGCGCGTAGCCCACGGAAGAGAGCAGCATGAACGCGAGCCCCGCGAGGGAGAGCGCGCCCGCGCCCCACGGATAATAATAGAGCGCGATGCCGCCGACCAGAACAAGCAGCTTTGCGAGGTCGCGGGCCGTCTGGTTTTCTCGCAGCCAAAGCCGGTCGACGAGCATGACGAGCGTCGTGTTCCCGACGCTCAGAAACAGCGACGACTGTGTCGGCGTCAGGCGAGACTGCCCCATGTACTGGAGCCCCTGCGCCACCGCGTAGCCCAATATCCCCAGAAGCACCACGTACCGGAATTCCAGCCTCGCCCCGCCCCGCTTCGCGCCGCCGCCCGCGCCCGCCGCGAATAGGATGAGCGAAGCGAGGAGGTACCTGAGCCCGGAGA
This sequence comes from Bacillota bacterium, assembly GCA_023444095.1. Classification (GTDB taxonomy): domain Bacteria; phylum Bacillota; class Clostridia; order Christensenellales; family Aristaeellaceae; genus RUG11247. Next base: position 256,695 of record JAEZRP010000022.1, on the reverse strand, counting down.
GCGTCAGCGGGCCGATCCCGCCCTCGAACGCGAGCTTGTTGAGGATGTAAGAGCCCGCCCACAGAATCGTGGTCAGGACCGCCATGCCGACCGCGCGCTTTCGCATTGCCGCCTCCTTTTGAACCATGCCGATCCGCCTTGGCCGCGGTCATCTTTTTTTCAGAACGCCTGCTCCGTGCGCTCGATGATCTCGTCCTGCAGCGCCCTTTCGAGGTTGTTAAAGTAGTCCGAATAGCCCGCCACGCGCACGATGAGATCGCGGTGCTCCTCGGGATGAAGCTGTGCCTCCCGGAGCGTTTCCCGGTCGACGACGTTGAACTGGATGTGGTGGCCGCCGAGCTCGAAGTACGCGCGGATGAGCGCAGCGAGCCGCTCCGTGCCCTCCGGCCCGGCGATGGAGGCGGGCGTGAACTTCTGATTGAGGAGCGTTCCGCCCGTCGACGCGTGATCCATCTTCGCGCAGGACTTGAGGACCGCCGTCGGCCCGCTCCTGTCCGCGCCCTTCTCGGGGGAGATGCCGTCCGTCACGGGCTTCCCCGCGCGCCGCCCGTTCGCGGACGCGCCCATCACGGAGCCGAAGTAGACGTGGCAGGTGGTGGGCAGCATGTCGATCTGGTAGATGCCGCCGCACGCGGCACGTCGGCCCCGGATCATGTCCCGCACGGATGTGAACACCTCGTTCATGATCGCGTCGGCGCAATGGTCGTCGTTTCCGTACTTGGGCGTGTGGTTGAGAACGAGGTTCAGCGTCCGCTCGTGGCCCGTGAAGTCGTCCTCGAGGGCGGCGAGGAGCTCCGGCATCGGGACGCGCCCCTCGTCAAAAACGTTGTGTCGGATCGCGGCGAGCGCGTCCGTGACGGTTCCGATGCCCACTACCTGGATATAGCGCGTGTTGTACTTCGCGCCGCCCGCGTTGTAGTCGCGCCCGCTCTCCTTGCAGCCGTCCGTGAGGACCGACATGAACGTCGAGGGCATGCGCTCCGCGAAGAGCTTCTCGATGACGTTGTTTCCGGCGATCTTCACGTCGATGACGTACCGCAGCTGCCGGAGAAACGCTTGGTAGAGTTCCCCGTATGTCCCGAACGCCGCCGGGTCGCCCGTCTGAAGCCCGACCAGCTTGCCCGTGTGGGCGTCGTAGCCGTTCCGGAGCGTCAGCTCCAGCACCTTCGGGACGTTGAGGTAGCCCGTCAGGATGTACGCCTCGCGCCCGTGCGCGCCCGTCTCCACGCAGCCGCTGCAGCCGCCGAAGCGCGCGTCCGCGAGCGTCTTTCCCGCGTTCAGAAGCTCCTGAATCAGTTCCTCCGTGTTGTAAAAGGCGGGCTGGCCCCAGCCCTGTTTCGCAATTTCCACCGCGCGCAGAAGAAACGCGTCCGGCGTCCCCTGACTGATCTGCACGTTGGAGTTCGGCTGCACGAGCCGCATCTCGTCCATGACGTTAAGAATGATATCGGAGACGTCGTTCACGCCGTCTTCGCCCGTCCACGGGTCGATGCCGCCGGTATTGAGGTTCGCAAAGTCGGTGTAGGTCGCGCTCTCCTTGAGGGTGATGCCCACCTTCGGCGGCGCGGGCTGGTTGTTGAACTTGATCCACAGGCACTCGAGCAGTTCCCGGGCCTCGGCGGCCCGCTCCTTCCGGTAGAAGGGGTAGAGGTACTGGTCGAGCCGCCCGGGGGAGAAGGAGTCCCAGGTGTTGGTCTCGGTGGTGATTCCGATGTGCACGAACCAGTACATCTGGATCGCCTGCGCGAACGTCTCGGGCCTTTTCGCGGGCACCACGTCGCAGTTCGCTGCGATCCAATTCAGCTCCGATCTGCGCGTGGGGTCGGTCTCGGTTTCGGCCAGCGCGCGCGCGTACGCCGCATAGCGGTTCCCGTAGATCATGATGGCGTCGCAGGAGATGGCCATGCCCTCAAGCTGCGCCTTCTTCTCGCGCGCCGCCGGGTCGTTCAGGAAGTCGAGGTTCTCCATTTCCGCCTCGATCTCGCGCCGGAAGTCGAGGAAGCCCTTCTCGTAGATCTTTCCGTCCGCGACGGTGTGCCCCGGCGCGCGCTGCTCCATGAACTCCGTGAACATCCCCGCCGCGTACAAATCCTTCCATGCGGGCGTCATCTCGGAAAGAAGCGCGTCGCGCGTCGTGCGCCCGCGCCAGAAGGGCAGGATTTCGCGCTCCTGCACTTCGATCTGCTCGTCCGTTACGGCGAAGCGGATGTACTCTCGCGCGTTCATGACGCGCATGTCCTCTTTGGTGTGCGCGCAGATTTCGGGGTACGTGGGCGTCGCCTGCGGGCCCTCGCTCTTTTCGCCGACGATCAGCTCGTCCCTTCCGATGTAGAGCTTACGCTTCTCCATGTAGTTGTTGAAATTGAGCGCGCGAAGCACGGGCGTCTCGTACTTCCCGAGGTTTTCCCGGTAAAATTCCGTCTCGAGAAGCGCTCGCTCGAGGCTGATGTACGGCTGGGTGGAGACGCTCTCCTCCCGGAGCCGCTTCGTCCGTTCGGTATATCCCCGCATGCTAACCTCCGATTCCGGCCCGGTAGCCCGCGCGCGCGAACGCCAGGCGGAATTCTTCCATTTTCTCGCTCGACGGCGCGCTCATTTTTTCGCCCTCGTAGATCCTGTGAAGCTTCGCGTACTTGTTCGCCGCGAAGTCGTGGTAGGGGAGGAGGCTCACCTCTTCGATGCCGAGCCCGGAGAGGAACGCGATCGTCCCCTCGATGTGCTCCATGTCCGCGTTCACGCCCTCGATGATGGGCATGCGGATGTGGATCCCCCGGTGAATCGCCGCGAGCTTCCGGAGGTTCTCGAGGATTCCCCGGTTCGAGACGCCCGTATGGAGCCTGTGCCTTTCGTCGTCCATGAGCTTGATGTCATAGAGAAACAGGTCGGCGTACTTTGCCGCGCGCGCGAGCGAGGAAAACGGGACCGCGCCGCAGGTGTCGACCGCGGTGTGCACTTTTTCGGTCTTGAGGCGGGATAAAAGCGCCTCCGCGAAGTCGATCTGGAGAAGCGGCTCCCCGCCTGAGAGCGTCGCGCCTCCGCCGGATTGCCTGTAAAACACCTCGTCCTGCAGAACGATCCGCACGACCTCGTCCACCGTGTATGCCCGCCCCGCGATCTCCCGCGCGCCGCGCGGGCACGCGACGACGCAGCTTCCGCAGAAGACGCACGCCTCCTTCGACGGACAGACGGCCCCGCACGCGCCGCAACGGGTGCATCTGGATTCGTCGATCAGCATCTCGGGCGCGGGATTCTGGCTCTCCGGGTTGTGGCACCACAGGCAGCGGAGCGGACAGCCCTTGAAAAACACCGTCGTGCGGATGCCGGGGCCGTCGTGGATCGAGAACTTCTGGATGTTGAAGAGGGTGCCTGTCATATGCCGAGTTCCCGCAGGACGATCGCCGTCTGCATCATGAGCCCCGTCAGCATGCAGCGCTCGTCGGGGCAGAAGAGCGGGGAATGGAGCGCGGGCGCGGGCATGTTTTCGGGCGTGGTCGCGCCGATGTGATAGAACGCGCCGGGCAGGTCCTCGATGAAGTAGGAAAAGTCCTCGCCGCCCATGCTCGGGCTTTCCTTAACCACCGCGTTCTCCGCGCCGAACAGCGCTTCCGCCACGTCCAGAACGAGCCGCGCCTCGCGCGGATGGTTGACGAGCGCCGCGTAGCCGTCCTGAATCTCCACCTCCGCGCGCGCGCCGAACGCCTCCGCCACGCTCGACGCGACCTCCCGCACGCGCGTCTTCAGGTGCGCGCGCAGTTCCGGGTCGGCGGTGCGCAGCGTGCCGCGCAGCTTTACGCGCTCGCAGATGATGTTCGGGGCCGTCCCGCCCTCGATGGTGCCGAACGTCAGAACCGCGCTCGCGAGCGGGGAGACGTTGCGGGAGACGAGCGTCTGGAGCGCCGAGACCACCTGCGCCGCGCACACGATGGCGTCCACGCTGTTCTCGGGGTACGCCGCGTGCCCGCCCCGCCCGACGATGGTCAGATCGATGTCGTCCGTGGAAGCGTTCAGACAGCCGATTCGCGTCTCGACCGCGCCGAGCGGGAGCCGGGACTGTACATGCAGCCCGTAGCTCGCGTCCACGCGCGGGTTTTCGAGCGCGCCCGCCAGAACCATGGGCTTCGCGCCGCCCACCGTCTCCTCGGCGGGCTGAAAAAACAGCTTCACCGCGCCCGCGAACCGGTCGCGCATGCCGGATAGAATCTTCGCGGCGCCGAGCTGGACGGCTGTGTGGATGTCGTGGCCACAGGCGTGCATCATCCCCGCGTGCTCCGAGCGGAACGCGCAGCCCTCCGGCTCCTCCACGGGAAGCGCGTCGATGTCCGCGCGCAGCCCGATCACGCGACCGGGGCGCGCGCCTGCGATCCGCGCGATCACCCACGTGCGCTCCGTCTCGTAGGGGATGCCGAGCGAATCCAGCACCCCGCAGATGTATGTTTGCGTCTTGCATTCCTGAAACCCGCGCTCCGGGATTCTATGGAGCGCGCGGCGGACGCCGACCGTCCACTCGTATGCGTCCTCTGCCAGCCTTGCGATCTCTTCCCGATCCATCATCACCGCTCCATGCGCGCCTGTACGCGCCTCGCCATTGATCCGCCGATTCCGCGGCGCCCCGGCGGGACTCCCGCCGGGGCGCGCCTCTGAGGCGGTCGCTTCCTTGTGCTACAATCCCATCTCCCGCTTGACCGCGCGGAAGCAGCGGACCGCGAATTCCAGATCCTCGCGGGTGTGGGCGGCGCTGACCTGCGTGCGGATGCGCGCCTTGCCCTGCGGCACCACCGGATAGCTGAACGCCACCACGTACACGCCCTTTTCCAGCATGCGCGCGGCGAAATCGGCGGCCAGGCGGGCGTCGTAGAGCATCACCGGAACGATGGGGTGGGTACTCTCCGGCACGTCGAAGCCCTCGTCCGCGAGCGCGGCGCGGAACCACGCGGTATTTTCCTTGAGGCGCGTCCGGGCCTCGCCGCCGCCCTCCAGCATGTTCAGCACCTGGATCGTCGCCGCGCACACCGCGGGGGCGAGCGTGTTGGAGAAGAGGTAGGGCCGCGACTTCTGGCGCAGCAGATTCACGATTTCCGCGGACGCCGCGGTGTACCCGCCCGACGCGCCGCCCATCGCCTTTCCGAACGTGCCGGTCAGGATGTCCACCCGGCCCATCACGCCCGCGTGCTCCGGCGTGCCGCGCCCACCTTCGCCCATGAAGCCCACCGCGTGGCTGTCGTCCACCATCACGAGCGCGTCGTACTTCTCCGCCAGATCGCAGATGCCCGCAAGGTTCGCCACATAGCCGTCCATCGAAAACACGCCGTCCGTGGCGATGAGCCGGATGCGCGCGGAGGCGGCCTCCTTCAGCTTCTCCTCGAGGCTTTCCATGTCGTTATTCCGATAGCGCAGCCGCTGCGCCTTGCACAGCCGCACGCCGTCGATGATCGAGGCGTGATTGAGCTCGTCCGAGAGGATGGCGTCCTCCGCGCCCAGCAGCGCCTCGAACAGCCCGCCGTTGGCGTCGAAGCAGGAGGAATAAAGAATCGCGTCCTCCATGCCCAGAAACGCCGAAATCCTCGATTCAAGCTCCTTGTGGAGCGCCTGCGTGCCGCAGATGAACCGGACGGAGGAAAGGCCGAAGCCCCAGCGGTCGTAGCTGGCCTTCGCCGCCTCAATGATCTCCTCATTGTCCGCGAGCCCCAGATAGTTGTTCGCGCACATGTTGAGAAGGTCCCGCGCCTTCGTCGTGTCGATCCGCGCGCGCTGCGGCGTCACGATGACGCGCTCGCCCTTGCGCGTGCCCGCGGCCTCGATGTCCTCCATCGCCTTTTGAAAGTATCCGAATGCGGATTTCATGCCTATTCCTCCCAGTTCAGAATCACCTTGCCGCTCTTCCCGGTGTTCATCGCGGCAAAGCCTTTCTCGAAATCGGTGAAGTGGAAGCGGTGGGTGATGAGCGGCAGAAGGTCCAGCCCGCTCTCCACCATCGCGGCCATCTTGTACCACGTTTCGTACATCTTGCGGCCGTAGATGCCCTGCAGCGTCAGCCCCTTGAAGATCACCTGATTCCAGTCGATCTGCGCGTCCCGGGAGAAGATGCCCAAAAGCGCCACCTTGCCTCCGTTTCGCATGTGATCGAGAAGCTGGTGAAGCGCCTGATCGCTGCCGCTCATCTCGAGCGCCACGTCGAAGCCCTCGACCATATGGTGCGAGCGCATGACGTCTCCCAGATCGTTTTCTGCCACGTTGATGGCAAAAAGGCCCATCTCGCGCGCGAGGTTCAGCCGGTATTCGTTGATGTCCGTGATGATTACCTGGCGCGCGCCGTTTTTCTTGCAGATGGCGGCCGCCATGATGCCGATCGGCCCCGCGCCGGTCACGAGAACGTCCTCGCCCACCACGTCGAACTCCAGCGCGGTATGGGTGGCGTTTCCGTAGGCGTCAAAAAATGCCACCACGTCCTCCGGAAGCCCTTCGTCCAGGGGCACCACGTTCTTGGCCGGGAGGCACAGATACTGCGCGAACGCGCCGTCCCGGTTGACGCCCACGCCCTTCGTGTACTTGCACCACTGGGCGTTGCCGCCCCGGCAGTTCCTGCAATGGCCGCAGGTGATGTGGCCCTCGCCGCTCACCCGCTGGCCGACTTTCAGGCCCTCGACCCCTTCGCCGAGTTCCTCGATCACGCCCACATACTCGTGGCCGATGGTCAGCGACGGGACGATGTTCCGTCGGCTCCATTCGTCCCAGTTGTAGATGTGCAGATCGGTGCCGCAGATGGCGGTCTTGCGGATGCGGATCAGCACCTCGCCGTAACCGACCTTTGGAATGGGCACCTTTATGAGATCCAGACCCTTGTCCGGGCGCGCCTTGACCAGCGCGAACATCTCGCCGTTCATGATATGTAGTCCTCCTCGTCCGCCGCAAGCCGGTAGAATCCTCCATCCACAAGTATAGCACGCGATGGGCGGCGCGTCCACCGAAAATGGGGTTCCGGGCGTTGTTGTCCGAGAGAAAGGCGGGACGCCCCGACCTCCCGGTCAGGGCGTCCAACGGCAATCGGCTTCCGGTTCAGACCACATGGCACGCGACCATGTGTCCGCTGCCCATCTCGCGCAGATGCGGCGTCTCCTTCGCGCACCGCCCGACGCTGTAGGGGCAGCGCGTGCGGAAGGCGCATCCGCTCGGCGGATCGATGGGCGCGGGCACGTCCCCCTGCAGCACGATCCGGCTCGACTTTGCGGCCGCGTCGGGGTCCGCGACGGGAACCGCGGACATGAGCGCCTTGGTGTAGGGGTGGAGCATGTTCGCGTAAAGCTCGTTGACCGGCGCCATCTCCACGATGCGGCCCAGGTACATCACCGCTACGCGGTGGGAGATGTGCCGGACCATCGAAAGGTCGTGCGAGACGAACAGGTACGTCACGTTCAGCTGCTCCTGGAGTTCCTCGAGCATGTTGATGATCTGCGCCTGGATCGAGACGTCGAGCGCCGAAATCGGCTCGTCGCACACGATGAAATCCGGCCTGCTCGCGAGCGCGCGGGCGATGCCGATCCTCTGGCGCTGGCCGCCCGAAAACTCGTGCGGATAGCGGTTCAAATGGTCCTCCTTGAGTCCCACGCGCTCGACCAGTTCCCGCACGCGCGCGTTGATCTCGCTTGCGTCCGCGCCCTGATACCGGAGCGGCTCCGCCACGATGGACGAGACCGTCATGCGCGGGTTGAGGGAGGCGTAGGGGTCCTGAAAGATCATCTGCATGCGGTTGCGGTACCGGAGGACTTCCTTTTCGGAGAGCCGCGCGATGTCCGCGCCGGCAAAGAGGATTTGCCCGCTCGTCGGCTCGTAGAGCCGCACCACCGTGCGCCCGACGGTCGTCTTTCCGCAGCCGGACTCGCCCACCAGCCCGAACGTCTCGCCGGGGGAGAGCGCGAAGCTCACGTCGTCCACTGCCTTCAGGGTCCGCCGCCTGCCGAACAGGGAGTTCCCCACCGGGAAGTACATTTTGAGGTTTCTGACCTGAATGAGAGGCTCGCTCGCCATTCTCACACCTCCCTTTCGATCTTCGGGGCCTTGGGGTGCATGAGGTGACAGGAGACGGCGTGCGTCTCGGAAAGAACCGTCTCCGGCGCGAGGTAGGCCCTGCACACGGGCATGGCGTGGCGGCAGCGCGGCGCGAAGGGGCAGCCCTTGGGAGGCCTCAGCATGTCGGGCGGCGTTCCGTTGATCGGGATGAGCTTTTCGCCCTTCCGCTCGGTGATCTTCGGGATGGAGCGCAGAAGGCCCCAGGTGTAGGGGTGCTTCGGCTCGTAGAATACCTCGCGCGCGGTGCCCTGCTCGCAGATGATGCCGCCGTACATGACCAGAATCCGCTTGCACATGCTCGCGATGACGCCCAGATCGTGCGTGATCATGACGATGGAGGTGTTCGTGTCGTTCTTGAGGCCGTTTAAAAGCTCCAGAACCTGTGCCTGGATCGTCACGTCGAGCGCGGTCGTCGGCTCGTCCGCGATGACGAGCTTCGGCTGGCAGGCGACCGCCATGGCGATCATGACCCGCTGGCGCATGCCGCCCGAAAATTCGTGCGGATACTGCCTGAGCCGCTCCTCTGGGTTCGGAATCTCCACGCGCCGGAGAAGCTCGAGCGCCTTGAGGCGCGCCTCGGCCTTCGAGAGCCCGCGATGGATGCGCAATGGCTCCGTGAGCTGGTTCTCGACGGTGTAGAGGGGGTTGAGGCTCGTCATGGGGTCCTGAAAGATCATGCCGATCTCCCCGCCGCGGATTCGCCTGAATTCCTTCGCGTCGAGATCGAGCATGTTTTTGCCGTCAAATGTGATCGCATCGGCATTAATCTGCGAATACTCCGGCAAAAGTCCCATCACGGAGAGCATGGTGACGCTCTTGCCGCTGCCCGATTCGCCTACGATGCCCAGCGATTCGCCGGAATCCAGATGGAACGACACATTCCTGACCGCCTGCACGCAGCCGACGCCGATGTGGAAGCTTGTCGTCAGGTTCTTTACTTCGAGAAGTCTTGCCATGCTTGCCTCCGCGTCATTTTTTGAGCCTCGGATCGAGCGCGTCTCGCAGCCCGTCGCCGATGAAGTTGAAGGAGAACATCGTGACGCAGATCGCGAGCACGGGGAAGATCATCTGGAAGGGATATGTAAGGAGCGTCGATCGCGCGTCGTTCGCCAAGGTCCCCCAACTCGCCATCGGGGCCTGAATGCCGATCCCGAGGAAGGAGAGGAAGGCCTCCGAGAAGATGGCCGAGGGGATCAGAAACGCCGTCGAGACGATGATCGGACCCATGGCGTTGGGGATGAGGTGGGTTGTGAGAAGGTTCCACAGCTTCCCGCCCGCGAGCCGCGCCGCGAGCACGTACTCGGAATGCTTGAGGTGCATGACCTCGCTTCTGACCACGCGCGCGGTGCCGATCCAGCTCGTAAAGCAGAGGGCGATGATGACGGAGCCCACGCTCGAGCCCAGAACCAGCATGATGAGAACGATATAGAGCATGCTCGGGAGCGAGATGAGGATGTCCACGAGGCGCATCATCACCATGTCCGCCTTGCCGCCCACGTAGCCCGCGATGCCGCCGTACAGAACGCCGATCGCGAAGTTGATCGCCGCAGCGACGATGCCGATCGACAGGGAGATCCGCGCGCCGTACATGATGCGGATGAAGAGGTCGCGCCCCATCTGGTCGGTTCCGCACAGGTGGGAAAGGCTCGGCGCGGCGTTCATGTTCGTAAGGTCCATCCCGGAGTATGTATACTTGGAAAACATCGGGACAAGGACGCACGCGACGCCCATCGCGAGGATGACGAACAGTCCGAACAGCGCCAGCGGATCGCGCCGAAACCTCTGCCACACGTCGTGCCAGTAGGTCGTGCTCGGGCGGACGACCGCCTCCGCGCTCCCGTCGTCCCGGGTGTCCGTGCGGAACATTGCCTCGTCGAGTGCCGCGTACCGGTCCGGCGCGATTTGCGCGGAGAGCGCCGCCGCGGGAACCTGCGCGAACGTCATTTTCCTTCTTGCCATGGCTGCCTCCTTGGTTAATTGCTCGAAAGCTTCACGCGCGGGTCGATGACCGCGAGCAGGATGTCCACGACGAGGTTACAGACCACGACGAACACCCCGAAGAAGATGGTGATGCCCATGATCATCGTGTAGTCGCGGTCGGAGATGGACTGCACGAAGTATCGGCCGATGCCGGAGATGGAAAAGAGGCGCTCGACCACGAACGAGCCCGTGAGAAGACCCGCGACGAGGGGGCCCAAATAGGTAACGACCGGCATCACCGCGTTTTTGAGCGCGTGCTTGGTGACGACGAAAAACTCCGAGACGCCCTTCGCGCGCGCGGTGCGCACGTAGTCCTGCTCCATCGCCTCGAGCATGGAGGAGCGCGTCTGGCGCGCGATGTAGGCGATGGGGTTGAAGGCGAGGCAGGCGACGGGGAGGATGTAGCTCTTCCAGCTGTTGAGCCCGAAGTTCGGCAGGAGCGGGAATACGCCGCACAGCAGGTACATGAGGAGGACCGAGATCACGAATACGGGCGCGGAGATCCCCACCGTCGCGAACATCATGCAGATCCAGTCCATGAACCGCCCGCGGTTGAGCGCCGCCGCGATGCCGAGGGGAATCCCCACCAGGAGCGCCACGCCGACCGCGATACCGCCCACCCTGGCGGAAGTGGGGAAGTGGGCGAATATGATCTCGTTGACCTCCGTGTCCGGCTTTTTGAAGGAGTTGCCGAAGTCGAACCGGAGGAGGCCCTCCCAGTAAGTGACGTACTGCTTCCACACGGGCTGGTCGAGGCCGTACTTCGCCTCGAGCTTTTCAAGCTGTTCCGCGGTCAGCTTCTTCTGTTCCTCCTGGCTGAAGGGGCTTCCCGGCATCGCGTGCATGAGGAAAAACGCGATCGTGATCAGGACCACGATCGTGAGAATGCCCGCGAACAGGCGCTTGATGACATATTTGACCATGGAACCTCCCGATTGCCTGGGCCGGGCGCTCCGGCCTGTATGATTATGTAGGTTATTGTACCGCAAACACTCGGATGCTGTAAAGTCGTCTGGCCGTTTTTACAGGGAAGGCAATGTAAAAAATTCATTTTAACACGGATGTTATTAAACATGAAGTTAATTTGCATCCGGAGCTTGACATGAATTGCACTGTCTGATAAGATTCTGTCAGGTATAAAAATGCTCAGGAGGTATATCTATGAAAAGGAAGTTCGCGCTCCTTCTGGCCTTCGCGCTCCTTCTCACGACCGGAATCCTGCAGGCTTCCGTCGTCGCGGAGGGCGAGAACGTCATCAAGTACGAGATCGCCGACGACCCGCAGCAGATGGATCCGACCCTCAATACCTACTCCCGTTCCTCGATCGTGCTTCAGAACCTCTTTGCGGGCCTTTACAAGCTGGGACCGGACGGCGAGAGCTACATTCCCGGCTGCGCCGAGAGCTATGAGGTCTCCGAGGACGGCATGACCTATACCTTCCAGCTCAAGGAAGGCCTCCTGTGGTCGGACGGAACGCCGCTCACCGCGCAGGACTTCGAGTATTCCTGGAAGCGCGTTCTGAATCCCGAGGTCGGCTCCGGCTCCGCCTCCGACCTGTGGGTTCTCAAAAACGGCAAGGAATATAACGAGGGAACCCTCACCGCAGACGACGTGGGCGTGAAGGCCACGGATGACAAGACGCTCGTCGTCGAGACCTCCTACTATGCCCCGTGGTTCGTGACACTCACCGCGACGACGGTGTTCTTCCCGGTCAAAAAGGATGTCGTCGAGGCGACCGGCGACGCGTGGACCAAGTCCGTCGACACCTATGTCTCGAACGGCGCGTTCATGCTCACCGAGTATTCCTCGCTCGATAAGCTGGTCATGACCAAGAACCCCAACTACTACGCAGCCGCCGACGTGAAGATCGATCAGCTCATCTACTACATCATCGCCGATCCGACGGCGGTTCTCGTGGCGTATGACAACGGCGAGCTGAACGTCGCGGACGACATCGACATCAACGCCAAGAACAAGTACGGCGAGACCGACCAGTACGTCACCTCCGATCGCATCGGCATCCAGTACTGGGACTTCAACACCAAGCTGCCCGAGTTCTCCGACGCGCGCGTGCGCCGCGCCTTCTCCATGTCGATCGACCGCCAGGCGGTCCTCACCGCGGTCGGCCTCACCAGCGAGGTGCCGGTGTTCGGCTTCGTGCCGGATTCCCAGCCCTCCCTCACCACCGAAGGTTCCTACCGTTCCGTCGCGGGCAACCAGTTCGCCGAGGACGTCGCCGCCGCGCAGGCCCTTCTGGCCGAGGCGGGCTACGAGGGCGGCGCGGGCTTCCCGGCCGTCAACATCGTGTGCCAGAACAGCGACCAGCAGAAGCTGATGGCGCAGATTCTGGGCGAAATGTGGAAGACGAACCTGGGCATCGAGTACACCATCACCACCTACGAGTCCTCGACCTACTGGGACGAGCTCGCGAACGGCAATTTCTCGGTCGGCAGAAACGGCTACACCTGCGACTACCTCGATCCGTCCGCGAACCTCAAGATCTGGGTCTCCGGCTCGAACGCCTCCGAGAACGGCTGGGACGACACGACCTATGACGACATGATCGCGGCCGCCAGCCAGATCATCGATCCCGCCGCGCGCGAGCAGGCGCTCGTCGCCGCCGAGGCCTACCTCTGCGAGCAGATGCCCGGCATGCCGATGTACACCATGACCGACGACTACCTCGTGAAGTCGGAACTCAAGGGCATCGTCAAGAACAAGATCGGCCACATCTACTTCGAGTACGCGTACTTCGATTAAGGCGATCCCGCACAATTCCGCGCGCGCGGACGGAAGCATTTCCGCCATCTCGCACCCGCAGAATTCTTGACGCAGCGCTTTTGCGTCGGAGAATTCCGCAAGCGCAATCTGACGATTTCTTCTCGTCGGAACGCGCGTGCTCTGTGCGGCATCTCCGAAGCGTCTCTGAAAAGGCGGGCCCCGCGCTCCGAAATGGACGCGGGGCCTTCCTGCACGAGATTGCTTGTTTCCGCGCTTGACAGAACGGGCATATGCGTATATCATTGTAATATTGCTGTGATACGAATGCAAAGGGGATACTCCATTGATAGGCTATTATAACAAATCCGTCATCGCCACTTATCTGGGTCTCGCGACCGCCGTCACCGGGATCGCGCTGGCGATGGCCGGAGAGATGCGGGCTGCGCTTTTCTGCCTCATGGTCTGCGGGCTGTGCGACATGATCGACGGCCCCATCGCCCGCAGGTGCGCGCGCGGCGAGGATGAAAAGTCGTTCGGCATTCAGATCGACTCGCTTTCAGATCTCGTGTGCTTTGGCGCGCTTCCGGCGACCATCTGCCTCGCGATGGACGGGCACCGCTGGTACGCCGTCGCCGCCTCCGCATTTTTTGTGCTCACGGCGGCCATCCGCCTCGGCTATTTCAACGTGCAGGAGATGAACCGCGTGCGCACGGACCCCGGGCGCAGGAAGACCTACGACGGCCTTCCCGTGACCTCCGCCTCCCTGCTCGTCCCGGCCTTTGCCGCGGCGGACGCCCTCGTTTCCCCTTCGCTGGGCGGCTTTTACGCCGCGCCGCTTATGGTCATCGGTATCCTGTTCATCTCGCCCTTCCGGATTCCGAAGCTGCACGCGTTCGGCATGATCGTGTGCGCGGTCCTCGGGGCCGGGATCTTCGCGCTCGTCACCGCCTTTGGCGGAAGCCTCGGAAATCCATAAGCGAACGCCGACGCCGCGTCGGCTTCCTTTTTATCTCACATGAAAAAGACGATCGGCATTCTCGCGCACGTGGACGCGGGCAAGACCACCTTCTCCGAGCAGGCGCTCTACCGCGCGGGCGCGATCCGCGCGCTCGGGCGCGTGGACCACAAGGACGCGTTCCTCGACGCGCACCCCATCGAGCGCGCGCGGGGCATCACTGTCTTTTCGGATCAGGCCGTGTTCGAGCGCGCGGGGGATACCTACTTCTGGCTCGACACGCCCGGCCACGTCGATTTTTCGCCCGAGATGGAGCGCGCCATCGCCGCCATGGACTACGCGGTCGTCATCGTGAGCTGCGTCGAGGGCGTCCAGAGCCACACGGAAACCGTGTGGCACCTCCTGGAGAAGCGCGGTGTGCCCGTCTTTCTGTTCGTCAACAAGGTCGACCGCGCGGGCGCGGACCGGGAGGCCGTGCTTTCGGAGATCCGGGAGCGGCTCTCGCGCGACGCCGTCGAATTGACCGGGTATCCGGAGAAGCTGTCCCCGGCGCTCGCGGAGGCGGTCGCGGAGCGGGACGAGGCGCTTCTCGAGAGGTTCTTCGCGGGACGCGTCGACGAGGCGCGCTGGGCGGAAGCGCTCGTGCGCCAGATCCAATCGCGCGCGCTCTTCCCGGTTTTCTACGGCGCTGCGCTCACGGGCGAGGGGATCGATCCCTTCCTCGCGGCGCTTACGCGTCTGACGGACACGGATTACGAGGCGCGGCTTTCGGCGCCATTTTCCGCGCGCGTCTATAAGGTGAGGCACGATCCGCAGGGCGCGCGCGTATGCTTTTTCAAGGTGCTCGCGGGCCGCGTGCGCGTGCGGGACGAGGTGGGGGGCTTGAAGCTCACGGAGCTTCGCCGCTACCACGGCGCGCGGTACAAGCCCGTTCCCGCGGCGGAGGCGGGTGATCTGTGCGCGGCGGTCGGCATCCCGGACGCGAAACCGGGCGCGGTGATCGGCGATCCATCGTTCGCCGCCTCGGAATTCGCCTCGGAGCCCATGCTGCGCGCCTCCGTCTCGTTTCCCCCGGAGCACCGGATCGACGACGTGCTGCGCGCGCTCCGGGAGATCGAGGACGAGGAGCCCGCGCTCTCGGTGGAGCGCGATCCTTCCGGCATCGGCATCAGCGTGATGGGCGAGGTGCAGCTCGAGGTGCTGCGGCAGCTGATGCGCGACCGCTATCAAATGGAGGTCGCGTTCGGGGAACGGAAAATCAACTACATGGAGACGATCCTCGCGCCCACCGTCGGCATCGGCCACTTCGAGCCGCTGAAGCACTACGCGGAGGTGCATGTGCGGCTCGTGCCCGGTGCGCGGGGGAGCGGCGTCCGCTTTGAATCTCTCTGCCACGTGGACGACCTCGCGCTCCAGTGGCAAAGGCTCGTCGAGACGCACGTGTTTGAGAAGCGCCACCGGGGCGTTTTGATCGGCGCGCCGCTTGCGGACGTCACGGTGCAGCTTTTGATCGGCCGCGCGCACCTCAAGCACACGGAGGGCGGCGACTTTCGGGAGGCGACCTACCGCGCGATCCGCTGCGCGCTCATGCACGCACAAAGCGCGATTCTCGAGCCTTGGTGCTCCTTCTCGGTGCGCGCGCCCGCCGATCTATTCGGAAAGATCACGGGCGACCTCGTGCGCATGCGCGCCCGGTGCGGGCCGCCCGCCTACGCGATGGGCCTCGTGACCATCGACGGCGAGGTTACGTTCCGGGAAATCGCGGGTTACGGGGCGGAGCTGACCGCGTTTGCCCATGGACGGGGCAATCTGAGCTATCGCCTCGACCATTACGAGCGCGCCGCGAACGAAGCGGAGCTTGTGGAAGCGGCGGGATACGACCCCGTCCGGGCGGACACGCCGGACTCCATCTTCTGCGCGAAGGGCGCGGGCTACAATGTCAGCTGGCGGGAGGTCGCGGATTACGCGCACTGCCCGCGGGATGATCGACTGACGTAAGGGTGATTGAATGAGTTTTGTTGACATTATTCTGATCGGTATCTCGCTCTCCATGGACGCGTTCGCGGTGGCGATCTGCGCGGGACTCAGGATGCGCAAGATCGACTACCGGCAGGCGGTGGTCATCTCGCTGTTCTTCGGCGGCTTTCAGGCGCTCATGCCCGCCGTCGGCTGGTGGCTCGGGCGGTTCTTCGAGGGCCATGTGGACTCGATCGACCACTACATCGCGTTTGCGCTGCTCGGCTTTATCGGCGGGAAGATGATCTACGACGCGCTTCGGGAGGTCAAGGAGGGCGGCGACGCGTGCGAGGTCGTCGACATGCGCCTCAAGACGCTCACCGTGCTCGCGGTCGCGACCTCCATCGACGCGCTGGCCGTCGGCGTGACGTTCGGGCTCGATCCGTCGGTTCGGATCGTGCCCTCCGCGCTCATCATCGGCGCGACGACGTTCGCGATCTCCTTCGGCGGCGTGGCGATCGGCAACCTCTTCGGCACGCGCTTCCGCGCCAAGGCACAGATCGTGGGCGGCGTGATGCTCTTCCTCGTGGGGCTCAAGATCCTGCTCGAGGGGATCGGGTGGTTTGGCTGACCAATCGTGCTGATGCGGGAAGAGAACGGAATCCGGCCCTCGCGGGTGCGCGGGGGCCGGATTTTCTGTGGAAACGGCGATGGATCTAGGCTTCTGTAACGGCTTTTCTCATTCCGGGATCGTCTCGTCGATCATCCAGCCGTCCGCGCCGAGGTATGCGCAGAAGCGGTCCAGACAATCGGCGAGCGGCTTTTCGCATTCCGCCGGGTCGGCTCCTTCCGCCCACCAGAGTTTCCTGATTTCAAGCGTCCCGCCCCGGAAGTGCGCGGGTTCCACGCGCGCGACGAACCGGTCGCCGCACAGGATCGGCAAAACGTAATAGCCGTACCTGCGCTGATCCTTCGGCACGTACACCTCCCAGCGGTACTCGAAGCCGAACAGCCACGCAATGAGCTTCCGATCCCAGATGAGGTTGTCGAGCGGCGCGATCACGCGGGCGACGGGCGTGGGCCGCGCGCGTGTGGACAGGTTCAGTACTTCCTCGTCCAGCGCGGAGACATAGACCTTTCGCTTCAGATCCCCGATCATGACCGGCAAAAGCGTCCCGTTTGCCTCGAGTGCGGCGAGCGCCTCGTTCCGCGCGGCGGCCTTCATGCCGGTTCCGAGGAACGCGTCGCTCGCGCCGCCGGTCAGCATGCCAACGGAGCGCACGCGCCGGGCGAAGTGCCACTGGCAATAGTCCGCCTCCGTCTCGAGCGGGTCTGGGGCCGCGTGGACCCTTTCCGGCAGGCAACGCCCGATGAGGTCGAAGTACCTGCGCGCGCCGATTCGTTTGCTGAGCGCGAGCCTTCCTTCCATCCAGAGCGTCTCGAGCGCGGCGCGCCCGAGCTTCGTCGGGCCCCACGGCCAGCGCACCTTCTCGTCGAGCCCAAGGATGTCGTCCGAGCAGAGTTCGCCGCGCGCCTCCACCTCCGCGAGAACGCCCGAGAGCGCCGCCTGGATCGCGCCGTCGTCCTGGTACCAGCGGAAGATGTCCCGCCGCGCGCGCGCGAAGCGGGGGAAGTCCTCGGCGGGATAGATGGCGAGGTTCTTGTCAAAGCCCTCAAAAAGCGCGCGCCGCCCGTACAGCGCCTCGTAGAGCATCTCCGGCCTGTAATGCGCGATGCGCGACTGAAGGACGAGGTCGGGATTTCTCCCCACCACGTCGAGCGGATCGTATTGCACGCAGCCGAGCCGTTTGACGTGCGCGATGAGCGCGTCGACCGGATCGGCCCGGTCGTTGCGCGCGTCGTGAAAATGCAAATGGATCAGAAAGGCGCGCGCCTGCGCGGACGTGATTTCAAGCACCCAGCCACCTCCCGACGGACGCCCAGTCGCCCTCGTATTCCCGGACGATGATCGAGCGGATGCCCAGTTCCTGATGTAGCGCGGAATCGTCCCAACGGTCGCCAATTCCCGCGACAAACGCGTGGCGCACAGCCGCCTCCCGCGAAAAGGCGAGCCGCTCCTCGTACGTCCTCCCGAGAAGCACCTCCCCGTCGGGGAATCCGTTTTGAGAGAGCCACGCCCGGGTGAGCGCGGTAAGCGACGGATCGCGCGCGCCGACATAGACGATCTCGCGGCGGCACGAAAGCGACGCGAGGCACGCGGCGCTTCCCGGAACGGCACCGTCCGCGAGCAGGTTTTCAGGCAGATTGAACGCTTCCGTGCCGAGAAGGGGCAGCCTGTGCCGGTCGTCCGCGATCGTGCCGTCGACGAACACGAGAAGCGCTTCGCGCATTACGCCTTCTCCTTCAAATCGGCCGCCTCGATGAAGCGAGAGGGAAAGAACTCGTAGAGCGAGAGGCGCGTGATTGTGCCCTCGAACGGCAAAAACAGCGAATCGAGGTATCTGCGCGCGGGCGAGACGCCGCCCTCCTCCGAAAGGTACATGGTGCAGTGCGGCACCCAGTCGCCCCCGTCGTCAAACCGCGCGTGCAGCGCGGCAAGCGCCTCCGTTTCCTCCGGCCGGAGGAACAGCACCCGGTCCCCGAACGTCCCGGAGCCCTCGAACCGAACGGGGATCGCCGCCCCGCCCCGCTCGCGCCGGATGCGCTCGACGAGCGCCTCCCGCTCGTCGAGATCGAAGGTGCCGAGGGTGACGTGATTGTTGATGCCGACGGTCTGCGTGCCGACATAGCCCGCGCCGATCATCACGTCGCGGTAGTTCGAAAGTCTCGCCTCCGTGCGCGGATCAAACTCCGCAAGCACATACAATCTCACCTCGTCGGCCATGTCTTTCCCCTTTCTTCAGTTCGCCAGGAGCTCGTCGAGGATGCGGATCAGCGTGAATTTTGCGCCGCCGCCCGCCGCCACGCCCACGCAGCTTGGGCAGCCGTCCGGGCACGGGCAGGATTTCAAGACGTCCCGCGCCGTAGCGAGCAAGGTTTTGTCCATCTCGTACACCTTGTCGGAGAGCCCGATGCCGCCGGGCACGCCGTCGTAGAGGTAGATGGTCGGCTTGTCCGTGAACGGGTCGCGCACGTGATACACCACCGAGATGTCCTGCGGCGCGCACATGAGGTGCGCGGGCACGATGCCGCGCAGAACGTTCGCGAGCCCCACCATCGCGCCCTTGAGCGCTTCCTTGCCGTAGCGGTGCTCCATGCCGTCCGGGAGCGTCCACCAGCAGGCGGTCGTGTGCATCTCCAGCTCCGGGAGCGTCACGGGGCCCCAGCCCAAATTCTCGTGGGTGTCGAACTTGATCTTTTTAAAGAGCGTTACCATGGTGGAGACGAGCACCTCGCCCCGCGCGCGGGTGAGCGCGCCGGACGGCTCCTCCTCAAACTGGTCGATGACCTTCAGGGAGGTCGTGAGGTTCGCGTCGGTGTAGTAGCCCACGTCCACCTCGCGCACGTACCCCTTCTTGTCGTCGAAGTCGAGCTCTTCCACCTGGTACTGCCGCCCCTCGTGCATGTAGATGGCGTACTGGTGAAGAAGCATCGGCACCGTAAACCGGTCCATCTCGCCGATGATTTTATGCTTCTTTGGGTTTGTGATGTCGACGATCAAAAAGTTCTGGTCGGACGCCGAGCGCAGGTTGATTCCCGCCTGCGGAAATTCTTCCGCCATCCAGTAGTACCGCCCGCCGACCTCGCGCAGGATGTTCTCCTCCGTGAGATATGTAAGAAGCTCGCCCGTGTCCTCGTTGCCCGCGAACTGCTCGCCCTCGTCGAAGGGCAGCTCGTACGCCGCGCACTTCAGGTGGTTCATGAGGATGTAGAGGTTCTCGGGATTGATGAGCGCGTTCTCCGGCGAGCGCCCGAAGAAGTAGTCGGGGTGAGAGATCATGTACTGGTCGAGCGGGCTCGATGTCGCCACGATGATGAGAAGCGACGCGGAGCCCCGCCTGCCCGCGCGCCCGGCCTGCTGCCAGGTGGAGGCGATGGTGCCGGGATAGCCGCACAGCACGCACGCGTCGAGCTGACCGATGTCGATGCCGAGCTCGAGCGCGTTCGTCGAGATGATGGACGTGATCTTTCCCGCGCGCAGTTCGCGCTCGATCTCGCGCCGCTGGGTGGGGAGGTAGCCGCCCCGGTAGCCGCGCACGCGGCCCGCGTTGCCGAGCGGATCGCGTACCATATCCTTGAGGTAGCGGACCAGCACCTCGACCGTCAGCCGCGCGCGCGCGAACACGATGTGCGAGACGTTGTTCCGAAGCAGCGAAGCGGCGATGTTCCGGGTCTCCGGGATCGCGCCCGCGCGGATGCCGAGCTGGGCGTTCACCACGGGCGGGTTATAGAAGATCACGTGCCGCTCGCCCGCGGGCGCGCCGTTTTCGTCGATGAGGAGCATCTCGCGGCCCGTCATGGTCTCCGCGAGCGCCTTCGGGTTTTGGATCGTCGCGGAGCAGCAGATGAACGTGGGCTTCGCCCCGTAGAACGCGCAGATGCGCAGAAGCCTTCTCACGACGTTAGCCAAGTTCGAGCCGAACACGCCCGTGTACGCGTGGATCTCGTCGATCACGACGTATTTGAGGTTCTCAAACAGCTTCACCCACTTGGCGTGGTGGGGCAGTATGCCCTGATGGAGCATGTCCGGGTTCGTGACCACCACGTGCCCGGCCTGACGGACGGCGGTGCGTGCGGCGGCGGGGGTGTCCCCGTCGTAGGTGTACGCCTTGATGTCCGCGCCCATCTTTTCGATCATGGAGTAAAGCTCCGCCACCTGATCGCTCGAGAGCGCCTTGGTAGGGAACAGGTACAGGGCGCGCGCCGCGTCGTCCTTCAAAATGGCGTCGAGAACCGGCACGTTGTAGCAGAGCGTCTTCCCGGATGCCGTGGGCGTGACGACCACGAAGTCCCGTCCCGCGAGCGCCGCGCCGATGGCGCGCGACTGGTGGACATAGGGCCGATGAATCCCGCGCGATTGAAGCACGTCCACGATGCGCGGGTCGAGCGACGCGGGGAAGTCGGCGTGCGCCGCTTCCCGCGCGGGTACCACCCGCCAGTTCGTGACGTTTTTCATGAACTCCGGGTCGTTCTTCAGTTTTTCAATGTATTCGCGTACGTCCATATCTAAAGGATGACCGTCTCGACGTTCGCGACCGCCTCGTCGACGAGCGCGTCGATATCCAGCTTCGATTCCGCGTTCGGCATCGTCTGTACCTTCGGGTGCGTCACGGGGTGGCGGGGGGTGAACACGGTGCAGCAGTCCTCGTAGGGCAGGATCGAGGTTTCATACGTGCCGATTTTTTCGGCGATATGGATGATCTCGATCTTGTCAAGCCCGATGAGCGGCCGGAAAACGGGCATGTCGCACACCGCGTCGGTGCAGCCGATGGCCTCCATGGTCTGGCTCGCCACCTGCCCGAGCGATTCGCCCGTGACGAGCGCCTGCGCGCCGAAGTCGCGCGCCAGTTTGCACGCGATGCGCATCATGAACCGCCGACCGATGACGGTGCCCAGATCGTCCGGGCATTGTTCGTGGATGGCGAGCTGAATCTTCGTGAACGGCACCAGATACACGCGCATGCCGCCCGCGTAGTTCGTAAGGATCTTCGCGAGCGAGAGCACCTTCTCCCGCGCCAGCTCGCCCGTGTACGGCGGGGACATGAAGTGAACGGCGCACAGCCGGACGCCGCGCCGCATGAGCTGGTAGCCCGCGACGGGGCTGTCGATGCCGCCCGACAAGAGGAGCGCCGCCTTGCCGCCGGTTCCCATGGGAAGTCCGCCCGCCGCCATGATCTCGCCCGTGTAGACGTAGGCCATGTCGCGCACCTCGATGGAGATCCTGTGCGCAGGCTTGTGGACGTCGACCGTCAGATTCGGGTTCGCGTCGAGGATCCGCCCGCCGATCTCAACCGCCATGTCCATGGAGTTGACGGGGAATCTCTTGTCCGAGCGGCGCGCGAAGACCTTGAACGTACCCTTCAAACCCTTCGCCATCTCGACGCACGCGGCCGCGATCTCCTCGAAATCCTTGTCGAGCTCGTACGCCGGGCTCACCGAGTAGATGCCGAACACCTTCGTGACGCGCGAAACGCAGTCGTCCATGTCCTCGATGTCCGAAACGTAGATGCGCGAATCCGCGAGCCACGCCTTCCCGCCCACGGGCTTGATCGCCTTTTTCACGTTGTCGGTGAGTATTTTTAGAAAGCTCGAGCGGTTGAGACCTTTCAAATAGACCTCTCCGAACCGCACCAGTAGCACCTTTCGCATCCTTTATCTCCTTCGAAAGCGTATGAGTTGTGGGTAGACCTGCCCCAATTTTTCGGCGGCAAAGTCGATCTCCGCCCGCGTCGTGTGCGGGGAGATGCTGAACCGAAGGGCCGCTTCCGCGCGCGCGGCGGGAATGCCCATCGCGACGAGGACCTGGCTCACCTTCGTCTTTTTGGACGAGCACGCCGAGCCCGTCGAGGCGTAGACGCCCTCCGCCTCCAGCGCGTGCAGCAGCACCTCCCCGCGCACGCCGGGAAAGCTCATGTTGACGATGTGCGGCGCGGCGGACCCCGGGTCAGGCCCGTTGATCTGCGCGTCCGGCACGGCGTTCCGGAACGCGGCGATCATGTGAAGCTTCGCGTCCATGAGCGCGCTCCGGTCATACCCGGCCATGAGCCGCGCGGCCTCGCGCAGCCCCGCGATGCCGGGGGTGTTCTCCGTGCCGGAACGCAGGTTTTCCTCCTGCCCGCCGCCGACGGCGCGCGGGGCGAGCCGCACGCCGCTTCTGTAAATCAGCGCGCCGATTCCCTTCGGGCCGTGGATCTTGTGGGCGGAGAGCACATAGAGGTCGCAGAACTTCATGTCAAACGGCACGCGCAGATACCCCTGCACGCCGTCCACGTGGAAAAGCGCGCGCCCGGCGATCATTTCAGATGCGCGCCGGATGTCATTGACCGCGCCCGTTTCGTTGTTAACCTGCATGACGCTCACGAACTTCGCGCCGCCCTCGAGCGCCTGCCCGAGCGCCTCGAAGTCGAGCGCGCCCTTTTCGTCGACGCCGATTGTGCGCACGTCGACGCCGCGCGCCGCGAGCGCATCGTAGGCCGCGCGCACGGAGGGGTGCTCGGTTGCCGAAACTGCGGCGACCTTGAGATCGCGCAGTCTTTCCGCCGCGCCGAGGACCGCGAGGTTGTTGGCCTCCGTGCCGCCGGAGGTAAAGGCCAGGGCGCACCCCTCGCCCCGGACGGATTTCAGGATCTCCTCCCGGCAGGCGCGCACCGCGCGCATCGCGTCGACCGCCGGGGCGTACACCGACGAGGGGTTGAAGTAGCCTTCGCGCATGCACGCCGCCATTTTTTCGATCACCCGGTCGTCGGGCCGCGTGGTCGCGCTGTTGTCCAGGTATGCCTTCATCAATTTCTCCATGCACAATATTGATCTTATTATAACACAGTTGGCCGCGCTGTCGAGCAAACGCGCAGTAAAAAAACAGTCAATCGCTTACGACTCCGCTGTCGGCGATTGCCCGGTGGCAAAAACGGGAGCTTCCGAAACCGGGCATTTCTGTTAACCTGCCCCGCAAAGAAGGATTTGTGCCGATCCGGGTTGAAAATAAATAGGATCACAAAGGAGGACTCGGCTTTGATCTGTCCCAATTGCGACCAGGAAATCGGCCGCGGCAAGGCGATTTGCCCGCTGTGCGGCTTTGAAAGAAAGACCCGGGCGTTTCATCCGCTCAGGGCCCTGATCGTCGTCGTCTCGTGGATCGTGGCGCTCGCCATCGTCTGCGTGGGCGTCTATAAGCTCTATTTCTGGATCGACGCCTATAAGCTCAACAGACTTTATACGCGCGGCGCGTACGCGCCCTCCGTCACGGAGATCACCCTAGACGACGGGCGCGCCGGGCACGCCATCACCTATTACGGCAGGGACGGCGACGTCGTCTTCTTCGAGGACCTCGACAGAACCATCGCGTTCTCCGGCGGCGTGGCGCGCCTCGAGATCCCCGACAGCGGCTGGTTCGGCCCGGACATCGAGTCCGTCGAGCGCGCGAACGTGACCGTCGCGGCGATGCTCGTTTATCAGAGCGGCGACAAGCAGCTCCTGCCCCCGCTGACGTTCGAGGTGGTCGCGCCGGAATCCCCGATCCAGATCATCAGCCCCGAATCGGACGAGCTTTCGGTCAACACCTCCCTCTACCCCCTCGAGGTGCAGGTGGTGCCGGGCAGCAAAGTGACCGTGAACGGCAAAAACGAGACCGATATCGTCGACCAGGCGGGGCTGCTCTCCGTCAACGTCGACGTCTATCCGATCGGCAACAATACGTATACCATCATCGTCGATACCCCCGGCCACAAGCAGGCGCGGCGGGACATTCTCATCTACCGCGCGCAGATGGAGATCGGCGTGGAGATTTCGACCAGCACGCTCACCACCACTTCCACCAACATCGTCACCATCTCCGGCAAGTGCGATCCCGGCGCGATGATTACCGTGGACACGGATTACGTCGACGGCAGCGTCACGAACAATCTTTCCACCGGGGAGTTCAGCTTCATCGCGAAGCTGACGACCTACGGGAAGAACACCGTTCGCTTCCGCGCGAGCATGGAGGGAAAGGCCGACAGCGTCATCAGCCTCTCCATCACCTACAAACCCACCATCGACGATTATTCGCGCAAGGCGTGGAAGATGGATTATCCGTCCCTTTGCGAGCTCTTCGAGCAGTGGACGGGGCGCATCTTCCTGTGCGAGGGCGAGGTCGTGGACATCGTGTACGAGGAGGAGACGCAGTACATCATCATGGACGTCGGCGCCGATGGCACGCGGCAGTTTGTCGTACTCGAAAACCAGTCGAGCCTCGGCACGCCCACGCGCGGCAAAAGATACAAGGCTTACGCCGACGTGAGCGGCAGGCACATGTACGACACGCACTACTATCCCATGCTCGTCGCGCGCTTTCTGGACCTCAAGACGGATTGACGGCAAAGGAGAGAATATGCAGTACCAAATTTTTACGGACGCCACCGCGGACATGACGGAAAACATGCGCCGGGGACTGCCCGCCATCGAGGTGATCCCGATGGAGATCGATCTGGACGGCGAGGCGCACACCTACGGTCCCGGCGGGGACCTGACCGCGCGGGCGTTCTATGCCGCCCTGCGCGCCGGGAAGTACGCCACGACCTCGATGATCAATCCCGCCGTCTACCGCGCCGCCTTCGAGCCGCATCTGCGCGCCGGACGCGACGTTTTGTACCTCTGCTTCTCCTCCGCGCTTTCCGGCACCATCGAGATGGCGCGGATGTGCGCCGCGGAGCTCGCGCAGGCGTATCCCGACCGCGATATCGCGATCGTCGATACCCTCGCGGCCGCGCCGGGCGAGGGTCTCCTCGTGTGCGAGGCCGCTCGGCGGCAGATGGAGGGCGCGACGCTCTCCGAGCTCGCGGCGTGGGTCACAAGGCACAGGCTCGAGGCCTGCCACTGGTTCACCGTCGATACATTCGAGCACCTGAAGCGCGGGGGACGCGTTTCCGCCGCGACCGCCGCCGTCGGCACGCTCCTTCAGATCAAGCCGCTCCTGCACGTGGACGCGGAAGGCGCGCTCAAGGCCGCGGAGAAGCCGCGCGGCCGCAAAAAGGCCATCGAGGCGCAGATCGCGCGCATGGAAAAGGGCTGGGACAGCGCCTTCACAAAGCGCGTCGTGGTCGGCCACGGCGACGCGCCCGAGGAGGCTGAAAGGCTCAGGGCTGCCATCGCCCAGCGGTTCCCCGACGCCGAGATCGACGTCGCCGAGATCAATCCCGTCATCGGCGCGCATACCGGGCCGGGCATCCTGGCGCTGGTCTTCTGGGGGACGGAGAGGTAACGCCGGAGCGGCGTTCCCCCGCGCAAGGGCCATTGGCCGTCAAGAATCCCGTCAGGGCATATGAAAAAGTTGTCGGTCACTTGGGGGTCTAACCCCCAGGTGACCGACTTTGCGTCAATCGCGAAACCGGCGGCTCAGGGATCCATTCCCCAAGCCGCCGACGGGCGGTTTATTTTTCATATACGGAAGGGATTCGGAAGGACGTCGGTCCGAGGGCGGGCCCTCGCGTTTTTTGTCAGATCTCGTATGATCCCCCGTCCGCGAGGCTCGTAAGATCGCGCAGGGTGATTCCCTCGAAGTATTCGTCCGTGATCTTGTGAAACTTCTCCCACATGGGGAGGGTCCTGCACTCCCCGGCGCGCGCACACTTGCTCGGCCCGGTTCCGAGGCAGGCGACGGGCGCAAGGGAGCCTTCGGTCAATTTAAGGATGCCCCCGACCGTGTACTCCTCGGGCGCGCGCGTGAGCCGATATCCGCCGCCCTTGCCGCGCAGGCCGTCGAGGTATCCCGCCTTCGTGAGCACGGAGATAATGGTCTCCAGATATTTTTCGGAAATTTCCTGCCGCTCGGCGATGTCCCGAAGCGGTATGTAGGCGCCGTTGTCGCGTTCCGCCAGGTCGATCAAGACCCGGAGGGCGTAGCGCCCGCGCGTTGAAACCATCATGGCAAATGCCTCCTGTCCCATGGGTTTTCTTTATTATACCCCATTTTGCGCGATTCGTAAATGCCGGAAGCTTTCCAATGCGATATGGGAATGCTATAATGGAATGGGAGGTGTGATTATGCCGATTCTTGCCGCCTTTGCGGTTCCGCATCCGCCGATCATGCGCCCGGAGATCGGCCGGGGCGAGGAGCGGGGAATGCAAAAAACCATCGACGCCTACCGCGAGGCGATGCGGCGCGCAGCCGCGTTCCGCCCCGACACGGTCGTTTTGACGACGCCGCACAGCGTCATGTACTCCGATTACTTCCACATCTCGCCCGGTCCTTCCGCCGAGGGCGACTTTTCCGATTTCCGTGCGCCGCGCCTGAAGCTGAGCGCCCGCTACGACGAGGAGTTCGTGCGCGCGCTCGCGGGGCTGTGCGACCGGGAAAGGCTCCCGGCGGGCACGCTGGGGGAGAAGCGCGCCCGGCTCGACCACGGGACGATGCTGCCCCTCCTGGCGCTGGGCGAATTGTGGACCGATTACAAGGTCGTCCGCGTTTCGCTCTCGGGACTCTCGCCCGCGGAGCATTACAGGCTCGGGACGTTCATCGCGCGCACGTCTGATGCGCTCGGTCGGCGCACCGTCGTGATCGCGAGCGGCGACCTTTCGCACAAGCTCAAGGAGGATGGTCCCTACGGCTTCGCGCCCGAAGGCCCCGCATTCGACCGGCTGACGACGGATGCGCTCGCGAAGGCCGACTTTCTCTCCCTTCTTTCGATGGACCCCGATCTCTGCGAGGCGGCGGGGGAGTGCGGGCTTCGCTCCTTCTGGATCATGGCGGGCGCGCTCGACCAAAGGGCCGTGAAGCCGGAGCTTCTGTCTTACGAGGGTCCGTTCGGCGTGGGCTACGCGGTCGCATCGTTTGACGTCCTGGGTCCGGATCCGGCGCGCGACGTCGGCGCGCGGTTCGAGGCGCGCAGGCGGGAGGAAATGACCGCGCGCAGGGCGATGGAGGACGCGCACGTGCGCCTCGCGCGGCTCTCGCTCGAGACGTACGTGACCACGGGAAGGACGGCGGAGTTGCCGGACGGCCTCCCGGACGAGCTTCTTCACACCCGCGCGGGCGCGTTCGTGTCGCTCCACAAGCACGGCGCGCTGCGGGGCTGCATCGGCACCATCGAGCCGGTACAGAAAAATCTCGCCATGGAGATCGTGAAAAACGCCGTCTCCGCCTCGCGCGACCCGCGCTTCGATCCCGTCGGGCCGGAAGAGCTTCCCGACATTGTGTACAGCGTGGACGTTCTGGGCGCGCCCGAGCCCATCCGCTCGGAAAAGGAGCTCGACGTCAAACGCTACGGCGTGATTGTGACGGACGGCCCGCGGCGCGGGCTCCTTCTGCCCGATTTGCCGGGCGTTTCCACGCCGCACGAGCAGGTGGAGATCGCGCGGAAGAAGGCGGGCATCGGCCCGAACGCGAAGCTCATGCTCAGCCGCTTCGAGGTGGTGCGCCACGCATGAAAGTCGTCTGCGGAACCTGCCCGCACGCCTGCGCGCTCGCGCCGGGACAGGTCGGTCTCTGCGGCGCGCGGGCGAACGTCGACGGGGAGGCAAAGTGCGCAAGCTACGGCCGCATCTCCGCGCTCGCGCTCGACCCCATCGAGAAAAAGCCACTCATGCGGTTCCTGCCCGGAACGCACGTTCTCTCCGTGGGCGGCTTCGGCTGCAACATGCGCTGCCCCTTCTGCCAGAACCACGGAATCTCGATGGCGAGGCCGGACGCGGATGCGCCGTACCTTTCCCCGGAGGCGCTCGCTTCGCGCGCGCGCGGCATTCCGGGCAATCTCGGCGTCGCGTACACATACAATGAGCCGCTCGTCTCGTGGGAGTACGTGCGCGACTGCGCCAAGCGGATTCGCGCCGCGGGCATGAAGAACGTGCTTGTCACAAACGGCATGGCGCATCTGCCCGTGCTTGAGGAAATCCTGCCATACATCGACGCCATGAATGTCGATCTGAAGGGGTTTACGCCAGAATATTATGAGTGGCTCGGCGGAGACCTTGAGACGGTGAGGCGCTTCATCGCGCGCGCCGCCGCGAGTTGCCACGTGGAGTTTACGACCCTCGTGGTGCCGGGCAGAAACGACGCGGAGTCGGAGATGGGGGAGGAAGCCGAATGGATCGCCTCCGTCGACCCCGATATCCCGCTCCACATCACGCGCTACTTCCCCATGTACCGTGAAAATACGCCGCCCACGCCCGCGGAGACAATCTCGCGGCTGGTGGAAATCGCACGGGAGAGAATCAAGTACGTCTATGCCGGAAACATGCCGTAAGCGGAACGTGATTTGCGTCGAACTACAACAAAGGGTCCGCACACTGCGGACCCTTTGATATCACTTTTTTTTGCCAACCGATCTTTGAACGAGCTTTACGATCTCGACGAGCGGGATGATCGATATCGCGAGTCCGAGCGCGATGGCGTACTCCTCGAAGACAATGCTCGTAAAGCCGAACGCGCTTCTGAGGAAGGGCACGTAGATGACCGCCGCCGTGAGGAGGAGCGCCGCGAGGCACGCGCCGACGAGGTACCAGTTGGCGGTCGGAACCCGCAGGAGCGAGCCGCGCTGGGAGCGCATGTTGAGCGCCTGGAACGCTTCCGCCATGGACATCGTCAGAAACGCCATCGTCATGCCGTCCGCGCTGTTCGCGATCTCCCAGAGCCCGGATTCCACCCGGTGCCCGATGAAGTACGCGATGAGCGTCAGGATCGCCACCAGCAGCCCCTGATACGCGATGTCCGTCCCCACGCCGCCCGAGAAGATGCCCTCCGCCGGATCGCGCGGCGGGCGCGTCATCGCGCCCTTTTCGCCCTTCTCGAGCCCGAGCGCGAGCGCGGGCAGGGAGTCGGTGATGAGGTTGATCCACAGGATGTGCGCGGGCTTGAGGATCACGAATCCGAGCATCGTCGCGACAAAGATCGCTACGACCTCCGAGAGGTTCGAGGACAGAAGGAACTGCACGGCCTTGCGGATGTTGGCGTAGATCGTGCGCCCTTCCTCGACCGCCGCGACGATGGTCGCGAAGTTGTCATCCGCGAGGATCATGTCCGCGACGTTCTTTGTGACGTCCGTTCCCGTGATGCCCATGCCGATCCCGATGTCTGCCGCCTTGATGCTGGGCGCGTCGTTCACGCCGTCGCCCGTCATGGCGGTTACCTTGCCGCGCTTTTTCCACGCGTTGACGATCCGCACCTTGTGCTCGGGCTGCACGCGCGCGTATACGCGGTAGCGGTCGATGGCCTTCTCCAGCTCTTCGTCCGACATCGAATCGAGCGCGCGGCCCATGACGGCCTGCGAGTCGTCATGGATCACGCCGAGTTCCTTCCCGATCGCGACCGCCGTGTCGATGTGATCGCCTGTGATCATCACGACCGCGACGCCCGCGGAGAAGCACTTGACTACCGCCGCCTTGACCTCCGGGCGCACCGGGTCGATCATACCGACGAGCCCCGCGAACACCATGTCCTTCTCCAGCGATTCCGGACGCGCGTCCTCCGGCAGCGCCTCGTATTCCCGGTACGCGGCGGCGAGCACGCGCAGCGCGCGGTCGGCCATCCCCTTGTTCTCGGCCATGATCTCCCGGCGCTTCTCGTCCGTCATGGGCAAAACGCCCGATTCGGACAGGTAATACGCGCAATGCGCGAGGATTTCGTCCGGCGCGCCCTTTGTAAACTGAAGAAACGATTCCCCGTGCGCGTGCACGGTCGACATCATCTTGCGCACGCTGTCAAACGGCGCTTCCGCGGCGCGCGGGTATTCCGCCTTCAGCGCGGGCTTCGCGAGTCCGTTTTTCGCCGCGTACTCCACGAGCGCGCACTCCGTCGGCTCGCCCACGGCCCGGCCTTCGTCCGATAGCTCGGCGTCTGACGCGAGCGCCATGGCGCGCTGGACGAGCGCGCGGTCGGGCGCCTTCTCCTCGACGACCGTCATGCGGTTCTGGGTAAGCGTGCCCGTCTTGTCCGAACAGATGACCTGCGCGCAGCCGAGCGTCTCGACGGCGGTCAGACGGCGGATGACAGCGCTTCTTTTGCTCATGCGCGTAACGCCGATCGAGAGAACGATCGTCACGACCGCCGCGAGACCCTCCGGAATCGCCGCGACCGCGAGGCTTACCGCCATCACGAACGTATCGAGTATGACCTCTGCGGACAGCGACCCCGCCCTCAGGATGCCGACCGCGAAGATCACGACGCTGATCCCCAGCACGATATAGGTGAGAATGCGGCTCAGCGCGGAGAGCTTTTTCTGGAGGGGCGTCTTTTCGTCCACAACCTGGGTGAGCGCGCCCGCGATCTTGCCCATCTCGGTCGCCATGCCCGTTCCGGTGACGACGGCCCTTCCGCGCCCGTAGACTACGGCCGAGCCCATGTAGGCCATGTTCGCCCGGTCGCCCAGCGAAAGCTCGCCCTCCAGCGCGTCCGCCGTCTTGTCCACCGGCACGCTTTCGCCCGTGAGCGCGGCTTCCTCGATCTTGAGGGACGCGGATTCGATGATCCGCGCGTCCGCGGGCACCGCGTCGCCCGCCTCGAGCACGACCACGTCGCCCGCGACGATCTCCTCGGACGGGATCACGGCGACCTGCCCGCCGCGCAGCACCTTCGAGGTCGCGGCGGTCATGACCTTGAGCGCCTCGATGGCCTCCTCGGCCTTGCTCTCCTGCACGACGCCCATCACGGCGTTCAGGACCACCACCGCGAGGATGATGAAAACGTCCGCGTGCGATTCCCCGGAGTACGTCGCCGTCACCGCGCTCAGCGCGGCGGCCGCGAGCAGCACCCAGATCATGGGATCGGCAAACTGCTGCAGAAACCGCCCGAGAAGCGTCGTTTTTTTTCCCTCCGCGAGCCTGTTCCTGCCGCCCGCTTCGAGCCGCTTCGCCGCCTCCGCGCCCGAGAGGCCGTCCCGGTTCGATGAAAGCGTCTCGAGGACCGCGTCCGCGTTCCTGTCGTAGTAGACCATTTCAATCCCCTTCCTACAAAAAAACCCCACATACAGCGCCGCTGTACATGAGTCTCATTCTTTCAGACAAGCCAGACCCCGCGGGGCCATGCATGTTGACTTGACACGCGTGCGCGCGAATTACTCCCCCATGAAAACGGGGTCAGTTTACCATATTCATCCGCGCTTGTCAACGCGGCGCGCATGAAATGTCGTTTCAGTTAGACGTTATGTCCATGTTGACAGCTTTCCCCGATCCGGGTAGAATGGGGAGACATGTTGGGAGGTATTTTATGGCAATCATCGTGGTACAGGGCGCGATGCCCAGCGAGATCGACCTGATCGTGGAGGCGCATCCCGGCGGCAGCTGGGTCGAGCGCGCGGGATATGCGTTTTACGAGGCGGGCGCGCTGGTCATATCGCACACGCGGGTGGGGATCATGAACGCGGCCATCTCGACCATGGAGGCGATCTGCGCCTACGCGCCCGCGTGCGTCGTCAATCAGGGCGCGGCGGGCGGCGCGACGCGGGACATGCGCGTGAAGGATCTCGTGATCGGGCTCGATTCCGCGTACATCAACGACCTGCGCACGCCGCCGAAGGGCGCGGGCATGGGCAGCGACGCGCTCGCGTGGTCCTCGGGGAGCCAGTACATCGAGCGCCCGCGCGCGGACGAAAGGCTCGTCGCGCTCGCCCGGGAAATCCCCTATGAGGAGGGGCGCGTGCTCCTCGGAACGCTCGGCGCCGGCGACATGTTTTCGCGCGAGGCGGACCGGATCGACCAGATCCACACCTGGCACGGCCATCTGTCTGAGGACATGGAGTCGGCGGCGGTCTACCGGGCTTGCGCCGCGCGCGGCGTGCCCGTGATCGGCATCCGCGCGATCTCAAACAACGAGCTGACCGGACAGACCGACGACCGCGATCTCTACCGCGCGGCGGAGATCGCGGCCCAGCAGTTCACGGTGCGCTACATCGAAAGGATCATGGAGGCATACGCATGAAGGCGATATTGCTCTGCGAATCGGACGCGTGGAAGCGCGTCTACGGCCCCGCCCAGCTCGCGCGGCTTCAGGAGATGGTCGGTCTCGCGCCGGAGGCGCTCCGGCTGACGGACGCGCCCGACGCGGAGCTTATCTTCTCCACGTGGGGCATGCCCGCGCCGGACGCAACCGAGATCGCGCGGCGTTTCCCAAGTCTCAGGGCCGTGTTCTACGCGGCGGGTTCTGTGCAGGGTTTCGCGCGGCCCTTCCTCGAAGGGGGCGTCCGGGTGTTCAGCGCGTGGCGTGCGAACGCCGTGCCCGTTGCGGAGTATACCGTCGCGCAGATCATGCTCGCGGCGAAGGGGTACTTCGGCGCGCAGGCCGCGATGCGCGAATCGCGCGAAAACGCGGCGCGGGCGGCGGCCGCGCATCCCGGCATGTACGATATTCGGATCGGGCTTCTCGGCTGCGGCGCGATCGGGCGCATGGTCGCGGAGAAGTTGCGGGATTTCGCCTGCGAGGTGTGGGTGTTCGACCCGTTCGTGAAGGACGACGTCCTGGCGGAGCTCGGCGCGCGCCGCGCGACGATGGAGCGGATCTTCGAAAGCTGCGACGTCGTCTCGAACCACCTCGCGAACCTCCCGTCGACGCGCGGCATCATTCGGCGCGATCACTTCTTCTCCATGCGCGAGTATGCCACGTTCGTCAACACCGGGCGCGGCGCGCAGCTCGACGAGTCCGACCTTTTCGACATGCTGCGCGAAAGGCCGGGCGCGACTGCGCTCCTGGACGTCTTGCAGGACGAGGCCCATTCCGACCGGAACCCGCTGAACGCGCTCCCGAACTGCTTCCTCACGCCCCACATCGCGGGTTCGATGGGCAACGAGGTGCGCAGGATGGCCGAATACATGATCGACGAGTGTGCGCGCTTCCTCGCGGGCGAAAAGCTCGTTCACGAGGTGACGCTTCCGATGCTCGAGACGATGGCGTAGGTGATTGATATGACGATGCCGGGACTTGTCTCCGTCACCTTCCGGAACAAAACCCCGCGCGAAATCTGCGCGCTTTGCGGGCGGGCGGGCCTACGGGCCGTCGAGTGGGGCGGCGACGTCCACGTCCCGCCGGGCGGCGGCAACGCGCGCGAGGTGCGGGATATGAGCCGGGACGCGGGGCTTGAAATCTGCTCCTATGGGAGCTACTTCCGCGTGGGGGACGAAGCCGCAGAGTTCGAAAGAAACCTCGACGCGGCGTCGGAACTCGGCGCGCCCGCGGTCCGGGTGTGGCTCGGACGGACGGGCTCCGACGAGACGTCCGACGGCGAGCGCGGTCGGCTGATGGACGCCCTCGCCGCCGCTTGCGAAGCGGCGGGGAAGCGGGGCCTGATCGTCGCACCGGAGTTTCACGGGGGAACTTTGACGGACGGGCTTTCCTCCGTCCGCCGCCTGACGGCGGAGACGCGCGGCATCGAAAACCTGCGCTTCTACTGGCAGCCCCGCTGGGACTGGCCCGAGGCGGACCGGCTCCGCGCGCTTGAAATGGTGCTGCCGCGCCTTCTGCACGTCCACGCATTCACCTGGCGGCACGGGGACGGCGTCGAGCGGCTTCCGCTCGCGGACGGCGAAGCGATGTGGAGAAAGGCGCTCGCGCAGTTGAAGGACGCGCGCGTCCTGCTCGAATTCGTGCAGGGCGACTGCGAGGAAGCCTTCCTCCGGGATGCGCGCACGCTGATTCGCTGGATAAAATAAAAGGCGCCCGGCCCCTTCATAGGGCCGGGCGCTTCGCAGACCCGGATCACTCCGTCAGTACGGCAAACCCGTCCGTTCCGAGATGATCCACGATTTCGTGATAGGTCTTGGTCATCTGGTTGTATTGGTCGTTGGTCATTCCATCCGGCTTGTTGTTCAGGTACTTGGCCGAGGAGACCACGGCAAGCTTGCCGTCCTGCTTCCAGACGTAGATCGGCACGTAGCCGATGTCCTCCACGCGGAAGCTTCCGTCCGACTGCTCCCGAATGGTGAAGTCGAGGATGATCCCGCTGTCGGTGTACTGCATGGTCATGGCGCTGATGAAGTTGCCCATGGAGTAGATCACGAACACCTGCCGCGCGTTTCCGTCGGCGTCCGTCCCGTCGACCACCTGCATCGGCTGCACCATGTGGGAGTGGCTCCCGAGGATGATGTCCGCCCCCGCCTTGGCGAGCCTTTTGGCGTACTTGTACTGCGTCTCGTCCGGCTGGTTCACGTTCTCCGTGCCCCAGTGCGGCAGCGCGATCACGACCTCCGCGCCCGCGTCGCGCAGCTTTTGAATATCGCCCTCGATGTCCGCGTTGTAGATGTAGGGAACGCCGTAATCCTTGGCGGCCCTGTCGGAAACGTTTTCCATGGTGTTGGTCGCGTGGGTGTAGGCGACAAAGCCGATCTTGATTCCCTTCACCTCGTACACGACGGGCGCATTCCGCTCCGCCTGGGTGCGGTACGCGCCGACATGGTCGAACCCGTACTGCTCAACGAGGTTCACATCCTGAACGAGCCCGTCGAACCACCGGTCGAGCATGTGGTTGTTCGCCATGGTGAAAAAGTCGATCCCGCAGTCCTTGAGCGTCTCGAGAACGGATTCCGGCGTGTTGAACTGGGGATAACCGGAGTACGCCGTGTCCTTATACTTTCCGACCGTCGTCTCGAGGTTCGCGATGGTGTAATCGGCCGCCGCGAGCGAATCCTTGATGAACCGGAACTGCAAATCAAAGTCGTAGGTCCCGTCGCTCTTTTTCGCCATGTCGAGCTGTTCCTTGTGGAACATGACGTCGCCGATCACACGGATGTGCGCGGAGCGAAGTCCGCCGCTTGAAGGCGCTTCCGCGGCGACTGTGGCCCCGGCGGTTGCGACCGCCGAAAGCGTCGGTTCCGCGGTGGGCGCGGCTGACGCTTCACCGGAGGGCGCGGGGCTCGCGCTCGCTTCCGGTGATGTGAGGACGAGGCCCGTCGCGGCCACGGTCGGCGAGACGACCGGGCCGTCGTTCCCGCCCGAAACGGCGCGCCGGATGAGCGTGACCGCGAGGATGATGAGGGCGATCAGCGCCACCAGGGCGACGGCGGCCCGGATCCGCCGCCGGATGAGCGCCTGCCTGCGCCGCGATCTCGGATTCTGATACCTGTTGTTGTTCAAGCCGGCAACTCCTTATTCTTCCTCGTGAACCGTGGGCTCCTCGCTGTCGACCGCCGCCGCGTCAAATTCGTGGCCGCAGGTCTCGCAGAAGCGCGCCTTGTCGTTGCGCTCGGCGCCGCAGTTGGGACAGATTTCGACCTCGGGAACCTCCTCCTCGGCGGGCGCCTCCTCGGTTTCCACCTCGAGCTTCGCGCCGCACTGAGGGCAGAATTTCGCGAGATACTGCACCTGCGCGCCGCACGACTGGCAGCGCTTGACGTCGTTGAGCTTGTCGAGCTCTTTGCGATCCTCCGCGATGCGCTCCTTGAGCGCCGTCACGGCCGCGAACAGTTCCCCCGCGCCCGCGAAGGGGTTCTCCTCCGCGCGCGCCGCGTACGCCGCCTCGCCGATCGCCTTCAAAATTCCCTCTATCTCAGCCTGCGCCGCCTTGATCTGCGAGTCGATCCGCTTCATCGCCATCGATTCGTTCGTCTTTTTCTGGAGGCCCTTCACGGTCTCGGTGACCTTTCGCGAGGCCTGATCAAATATGCTCATGGAAACGCTCCTTTCAATTCAGGGTAAACATGCACATCATCATGATAATACCTAGGGCCGATTTATGCAAGTAAATTCAACCGGAACGGGAATTTTTTCGCGCCAACGCGGAGAAACTATCACAATGATTAGACGCAAGATGGGGGCGTTTTGATGCTTACGTTGTTCCTGCGCGCGATGATCCTCTATATCGTCATGATCGTCGTCATGCGCGGTATGGGCAGGCGCCAGCTGGGCCAGTTCGAGCCGTACGAGTTCGCGATGACCATCCTCATCGCGGATATCATCGCGACGCCCATGGAGAGCGTATCGACGCCGCTTCTGCAGGGCCTTCTCCCAGTCGCCGGGCTTTTCGTGGTGCACTGTGCGATCACGCTCATCGACATGAAGTCGGACAAGGCGCGCGCCGTCATCTCCGGAAAGCCCGCCGTCGTCATCTCCAAGGGGGTCATCGACGAAAAGGAGCTCGAACGGCTCTGCCTGAGCCTGTCCGACCTCCTCGAAGGCCTGCGCGGAGAGGGTATGCTCGATCCCTCCGAGGTGGGAACCGCCGTCATCGAAGCGAACGGCAGGATTTCCGCCTTCCCGCGCTCGAGCAAGCGACCGCCGACCACCTCCGAAATGGGCATCGACGCGGGCTACGAGGGCCTCCCGATGATCCTTGTCATGGACGGACGCGCGCAGAAAAACAACCTCAGCCAGTGCGGAAAGGACCTCGACTGGCTCCGGGAGCAGCTTTCGCGCGTGGGGCTCGAAATTGAGGACACCTACTTCGCCCTCATCGACACCAAGGGCGCGCTCACCGCGCAGCGCAAGGGCGGGGGCATGGAGCACACGCAGGCCATCTCGTCCGCGGAGGTTACCTGGTAGTGAAAGCAACGTTTATCGCCATGTGTTCGGTGCTCGTCGTCTCGCTCGCGCTCTGCCTTTTTTCGCTGTTCTATCAGGATAAGACGCTCGCGGGACTCGACGAAATGCGCACGCAGGCCATCAGCCTCGTGGATGCCGACGACCTCAGCGGCGCGAAGGAAAAGATCGTTCAGCTCGCCGACACGTTCAAAGGCAAGTCGAAGCTTCTCGAGATGATCGCCTCGCACAACGACCTGCACGACGCGTATCTGCACATCGTCGCCGCGAAGATCAGCCTTGAGCTGGACGATCTCGACGACACGTACCAGGAGCTGACGCTTCTCGGCGAAACCATCGAGCACCTGCGCCAGCACGAGGCGTTCAGCATCAGCAATCTTTATTAGCGCAGCTTCAGGATCATCTCCGCCATGTTGTCGCCCAGCGTCTCGAAGGTGCGGATGCCCTCGGCGTCGTTTTCGATGTCCCCGATGTCGCGCGAAAGCGTCATGTTCCAATAGCTCGACGTGGCGATGGGCATCTGCGAGATGCCAAAGAGGTAGTTGATGGAGGCGTACGTCACGTTGCCGCCCGCGCGCCGCACGGACACCACGGGCGCGCCGATCTTCCCCTTGAGGAGTCCGCCGTTCGCGCCGGAGACATAGCCGCAGCGGTCGATGAACGCCTTCGTCTCGGTCGTGAGGTTGCTGTAATACGTCGGCGATCCGACGAGCAGCCCGTCCGCCTCCCACACGCGCGCGAGGATCTCGTTCATTCCGTCGTCGTCGAACGCGCAGCGCTTCTTATCCGGATGCGTGCGGCACCACATGCACGCCTGGCAGCCGCGCACGCGCAGCCCGCCCAGCTGGATATGCTCCACGCGGATGCCGTGCGCCTCGAGGCGTCCGCCCGCGATTTCGAGCGCGCGCCTCGTGTTGCCGTTCTTACGCGGGCTTCCGTTGATCGCCACAACCAGTTTCTCCATTTCGATCGACCTCCCTTTTTTTGAAATTATACAGAATCATTGCCCGTTTCGCAAGCGCCCGCATTGGATGATGCGGGAGTGGTTTTTATGACGACCAGGGAGCTTCTCTATCTTTCGTGGCTTTCCTACATAGATTTGCCCGAGCTCTACCGGACGCTTCTGGCGCGCGGCGGGAAGGTGCCCGTCTCCGCGCTCGCGGACACGATCCTTCGCATGGACGCGGCGGGCGCGCTCCCGTGCGTCGAGATGTACGATGCGGCGCGCGCGGCGGCGCGGGAAATGAAGGATTCGTCCGCGCACCTCACGGGCTATGTGAACGACAATCGGAACGGCGGCTTTGTGGCCTATACGTTCGAGGACGGCGACACCGCGATCGTCGCCATGCGCGGTTCGGAATCGCGCGGCGAATGCGTGCCGACAAACATCGACTGGACGGACAACGTCTGCGAGCCGTTCGCGGGCTCGGTGCAGTATCCGGACATCCAAAGGATCGCGCAGAAATACCCGGCGGGCAAGGTGATCTTCACCGGGCATTCGAAGGGCGGGCACAACGCCATGTATGCGCGCGCGGTTTCCGAAAATCCGATGGCGCGGGCGGTCGCGTTCAATTCGCAGGGCTTCGCGCAGGGTTCGCTCACCGAGGAGCAGGAAAGGCGCCTCGCCGAACATGCCGTCAACTACGTGGTGGCCCAGGACCTCGTCGGCGCGCTGCTCACGCACCCGGAACGGCGCGTGTTCGTGAAGCAGGCGCCAAATACGCAGGCGCACATGCCGGAAGCGTATCTGTTCGACGGGCGCGGGGAACCGATCCCGACGCTGCGCGCGCCGAAGTCGATCGCCACCGAGCTCGCCACCCGCGCGACCGACCGCGCGCTCAAGGGCGGCACCCGTGAAAAGCTGAAGAACATCTGCAAGGCGATCGTGCGGTGAGGAACACCGGAGGGCGCAGCCCTTCGGATCAGCATCCCAAACTTTTCCGAATCACTGAAGTTCATGCGGCGGCTCGAGGTCCTATACCCCGGGCCGCCGAATGATATCATCCGGATCAATGCAGTTTGTTAAAATGGCGTGGACATCGCTTTTCATCGGTGTTATACTGTGAGCGTACCAACCATTCGGAGGTTACCGATGAACAACCGCGGCATGTATACCCTGTCGGCGTATTACTTCGTCTCCTTCATCGCCATGGGCTTTTCGACGTTCGCGTCCAAATATTTCGCACAGATCGGGCTGAGCGGCTCTCAGATCGGGCTTCTGACCTCCGTCCCCGCGCTCGTCAGCATGTTCTTCATGCCCATGTGGGGCGCGCTCTCGGACCGGGTGCCCCTGAAAAAGCTTGTCGTCGCCGGGACGATGTCCCTCGCGGCCATTCTGCTGTTCTTTGTCGACGGCATGACGGACTTTTCGAAGCTCGGCGCGGGCACACCGGACGCGAGCGCCACGCGGTTTTTGCCGCTTCTTTTCCTCCTCATTCTGAACGCCTTCTTTGGGCAGGCGGCGAACCCGACCGTGACGTCGATCGCGCTCGAGTACACGAACGCGCGCGGCATGTCCTTCGGGCCGATCCGCATGATGGGCACCATCGGCTACCAGATCGGCGCGCTCGCCATCGGCTTCATTTGCACGACTTCTCTGCGCCACCTCTACACCAATCAGGCCATCGGTTTTCTTGCCGCGGCTCTCGTGTCGCTGGCGCTTCCGAACGTCCGCGGCCACCAGTTCGGCGTCAAAAAGCTGTCCCCGTTCAAGGCGCTCGGGGACAGGCGGATTCTGATTCTGCTCGCGCTGGTGCTCGTCGGCACCTGCACGACCATGTTCTATCTGTCGTTCTTCGGCGCGTACCTCGAGGAGATGGGCGTGAGCAACCGGATCGCGTCCCTCATCACGTGGGTCTCCGTTTTCCTCGAGATCCCGGTTCTGCTGTATGCAAGCCGGATCATGCGCCATCTCTCCATCTGGCGGTGGCTGATCGTGGGCTACGCGCTCAACGGCTTGCGCTGGCTCGGGTTCGTGCTCGCGCACAGCCTCGGGAGCTGGCAGATACTGCTCGTCGCCCAGATTCCCGCCGTCTCGGCCATGGCGTGCTTCGAGTTCTTCCCGGCGCTCTACATCGGCAAAATCGTCGCGCCCGAGCTTTCCGGCTCGGCGCAGACGCTCCTCACGCTGACCTCCTTCGGCATCGCGAAGGTGATCGGTTCGCTGCTCGGCGGCTTCGTGAGCGACGCGGTCGGCATGCGCGCGATCTTTTTGTTCTTCGGCATCCTTCTGCTCGTCGCCGCCGTCGCGCTCTTCCCGCTCTGCCGTAAGCTCACGAGGTCGGAGGTTGGCTAGTAGTCCGCGAAGCCTAATTCCCGCGATATGGCTGGATCTTTTCCCGCCCAGCTTTGTCGCCTTCCGCTTGACGTAGCGCGGCTACGTCGGCGCTCCGGCTCCGCGCTGGACGAGAAAATCCCTGCGCCATATCATCGGTTCTTAGACTTTGCGGACTACTAGAGCGCCTCAAGGTACCGCACGAAGGCGTCGACGTCCGCGGCGTTCGGATGCTTCCGCGCGATGCCGCCGATCCATTTGAGCAGACCGAAGGTGTCGTAGCCCCTGCAGGAAAACCCCGGCAGGACTTGCGCGCCCTTCCCGGAGAGGCGCGCTTCGACCTTCTCCCCGTACTTGCCGAAGGGCGATCCGCATGTGTACGCCGCGCAGCACGTCTTTCCGGTCAGATCCAGAGAATCGATCAGCGCGAGAATGGGTTTTCCGAAATCCGACAGGTAGATTCCGGACAGAAACCCCACCAGTTCATAGTTGCGTACGTCGGGCATCTCCTTGCAGGGGAGCCGGACGATCGTCGCCCCGAGCCGCGCCTTTGCCGCCTCCGCGAGCTTCTGCGTGTTCCCGTGGTGTACCGAGTAATAGAAAAGAATCGTCTTTTTCATGCCAATCCCTCACTTCTGCGCGCCCTGTTCGAGCGCGCTCTCGACCGCCTTTTTGATGACTTCGCTGGAATTCGTCGCGCCCGTCACGGCGTCCACGTCCACGCGCTGCGCCGCGAGGATCTCGGGGATGACGCCCTCGCCCCGCGCGCCGCGCTCGTTTCGGTGCTCGAGAAGCTCGATGCCCGCGATTTTCCCGTCCGCGACGGTTACTTCGACCTCCGCATAGATATAGCCCACGTCGCACGCGCCGAGGTGGCGCCCGTCCGCAACGGTTTTGGCGTCCACATCCGAAACCGCGAGTTCCGCGACGGCCTGCCGATACGCCGTAAACCCCGCGACGCACGCGGCGACGTGCGCGATGAGAAGCGGGATCACGAGAAGCGCCAGAATCCGATGGAGCCGGTATTTGCGCAGCCACGCGGTGGCGATCGCCGCCGCGATCAGAAAAAACATCAGCGCGCCGAGGACGGTGACGGCGACCGGCCGCTGCGGGGCGAGCCGGGCGGCGAGCGCAAGGTGCACGGCGGACAGCGCGAAAAGCAGATATCCCAGCGGCGCGTGCAGCCGCGCCAGTCTTTTGAAGGATGCCGTTACCTTGGCAAGGACATACGCCACCGCCGTGATGATTCCGAGCACCATGCGCATTCCCCCTTTGCGTTCCATGGGACAATCCTACGCCCACAGCGCCGCATCGTCAATCGTTTGCGCCCGGAATTCCACCAATCGTAGAGAAGCGCCCGCTTGGGGCGCTTCTCATACGTTGCACGCATTTCAGAGGAAGGTTCCCGGCTCCTTGTAGCCCGCACAGAGCGGAGCGAGCCGGGCCGCCACCGCCTTGAGAAAATCGGAGGGGAAATCGCGCGCCTGCGTGGGGCAGACGCGGATGCAGCGCCCGCACGCGATGCAGACTTCGGATTCGGTCGTGTTTGGCTCGTCTTTTGGGATCGCCCCCGTCGGGCAGGACTTCGCGCACGCGCCGCAAAGCACGCAGTCGTCGGAGCAGAGAAGCGCGGGATGGGACGTGGGAAGCGGCTTGTAGGGCCGGGTGCCCTTGACGCGCACGGGCTGGCGCGGCTCTCCCGCTTCCAGCTTTTCGGCGATCGCGCGCCCGAACGCCCGCGCGATCTCGGCGTCCGTGTCGTCCGGGCGGCCGGTGGCAAACTGCGCGCTGTAAGTATGCTGGCCGATGAAGGCCGCGCAGGCCACAACCTCGAATCCGCTCAGTTCGCAGAGGTCCTTGAGCTCGAGGAGGGCATCGTCATAATCCCGGTTGCCGTAGACGACCACCGCGACCGCAAGCGCGCCGTTCCCGCGGATCGCCTGCAGGCGCTCGGCCGCCGGTTTGGGGAGGCGTCCGGCGTAGACCGGCGCCGCGAACACGACCAGGTCGTCCTCCGAAAATTCGTACCCGGTGATTTCCGGCTTCGCGAGGTCGATCTCTTCCGCGCCGCCGAGGCCCGCACCGATGAAGCGCGCGACCTTCCGGCCGGTGAACGTGGGGCTGTAGGTTGCCAGAATGATTCTCATGGTGATTCCGCTTCCTTCGGTTTTTCGTCCGTCCTTCGGTAGAGCTTGCGGTCGAGCGACCAGATGCGGTCGGTGAATGTCCCCGGCTGAACCGCCGCGAGCGCGCGCTGCATCTCGAACATCCGCGCGTCGAGCTGGTCGAGGAGGTGCAGGACCTCCGCCTCGGGGAACATCGGCGGCTTGGGGCTGCCGTACTCGGGCAGGTCATGGTGGGAGAGGATCATGTGCTCGAGCAGGATGAGCAGCTCCTCCCGCACGCCGAGCGCGCGGCCCGCGCGGGAGAGCTCCGCGACGCCCATCACCAGATGGCCGATCAGCATGCCCTCGCGCGTGTAGTCGGACACCATTCCGAGTTCGTCCGCCGCGAGCTCGGTGAGCTTGCAGAGGTCGTGCAGGATCACGCCCGCCGCGAGAAGATCCGCGTCCAGCTGCGGATAGATCCCGCAGATCGCCTCCGCCGTGCGCAGCATGGTCGTCACGTGGTGGAGAAGCCCCGACCGCTCCGCGTGGTGCAGCTTCGAGGCGGCCGGGTAGTAGAGGAGGGGCGCGCCCGCTTCCTGAAGCCTCTTTTCGACCAGCGCGCGCAGCTGCGGATCCGTCATCGCCCGGACGCGCTTCTCAAGGAGGCCCAGCATGTCGTCCGCACGCTCGGGCGCGACGGGCGTAAGAAGCGACATGTCGATGTCGTCCGCGTCGGTCGTAACGCGCATCTTGTCGACGCGCAGCTGCGCCTTCCCGTTATATTCCTGCATCGCGCCGCGCACGCGCACGGGCTGCGCGACGGCGGGCGGCTGGGTGAGGGAGTCCCACATCTTGGCGTTCACGTCGCCCGAGATGTCGCACAGCGTCAGATCGAGGTATTTGCTGCCGTTCTGGGAGGTTCGCTGCGTCGCCGCGCGCACGAGCAGGTATCCGTCGAATACCTGCCCTTTGATCATGGTGAGAAGCTGCGGCTGTTCCTTCATCCGTTCTTTCCTCCCGAGATGACCTCCATGCCGCAGTAGGGTCTGAGCGCCTCCGGGACGATCACGCTGCCGTCCGGCTGCTGGTACTGCTCGACGATGGCGGGGATGAGCCGGCTCGTCGCGAGGCCGGAGCCGTTTAATGTGTGCACGAACTCGGTCTTCTTCGTGTCCGCGCGGCGGAAGCGGATGTTACCCCGGCGCGCCTGATAATCGTGCGCGTTCGAGACCGAGGAGCACTCCTTGTACTCGTTCATGCTGGGAATCCAAAGTTCGATGTCGTAGGTGGTCGCCATCGACGCGGAGCAGTCTCCCGCCGCCAATTTGGTGAGCTGGTAGTGGAGGCCCAGCTTCTCGACGAGCCTGCACGCCTTTCCGATGAGTTCCTGAAGCATCGCGCCCGAGTCCTCGGGCCGGGCGTAGCCGAACATCTCGACCTTGTTGAACTGGTGGCCGCGGATCATGCCGCGCTCGCTCGCGCGGTAGGTGCCCGCCTCGCGCCGGTAGCAGGGCGTGTAGGCAAAGAGCCGCCTGGGAAGGTCAGCCTCGTTCAGGATCTCGCCGCGGTAGAGGTTGATGAGCGCCGTCTCGGCGGTGGGGAGCATGAAGCGGAAGCTGTCCTCGTTCAGGCGGTACACGTCCTCCTCGAACTTCGGGAACTGGCCCGCCGTCAGCCCGCACTCATAGGTGAGCATGTGCGGGGGCA
Source organism: Bacillota bacterium (assembly GCA_023444095.1). Taxonomy (GTDB): domain Bacteria; phylum Bacillota; class Clostridia; order Christensenellales; family Aristaeellaceae; genus RUG11247. The sequence goes on along the minus strand of JAEZRP010000022.1, from coordinate 212,878 downwards.
GCATAAACGTGTAGCCGTCCTTGATGTGCTCGGCAATGAAGAAGTTGAGAAGCGCCCACTCGAGCTGCGCGCCGACGCCGGTGTAGAGCCAGTAGCCGTTGCCGCCCATCTTGACGCCGCGCTCGTAGTCGATGAGCCCGAGGCCCACGCACAGATCGACGTGATTCTTGACGGGGAAGGAGAACTCCGGCTTCTGGCCGAATGTCTTCACGACCTGATTGTTCTCCTTGCCGCCCGCCTGGACGTCGTCCGCCGGGAGGTTGGGGAGCGCGAGCATGTATGCCTCGATCTTTTTCTCGAGCAGGGTCTGCTCCTCGTCCATCTCCTTGATGCGGTCTGCCATCCCCTTGAGGGAGTTGAGCGCCTCGGTGGCGTCCTCGCCGCGCTTTTTGAGCAGCGGAATTTCCTTGCTCATGCGGTTCCGCTCTGCCTTCATGTTCTCGTTTTCGATGAGCAGCTCGCGCCGCCGCGCGTCCCAGGCGAGAAGCTCCGAAAAGTCCGCGTCGTATTCGCGCTTCTTGAGCGCCTGAACGACCAGATCCGGATTTGAGCGAATGAGATTAAGATCAAGCATCGTGAACCCTCCTTCATTTTCGCCCGCGCTTTTCTGCGTAAAACGCGGGTTCCGGGCTGCGGAGCGCTTCGCGCTTTCCTCCCTTCGCCCGTCCATTCCTTCGAGATGTGCGGGTTTCGGGCTGCGGGGCGCTCCGCGCTGTCCTCGTCCTCAAGTTTCGCTTGCGCGAAACCTCCGTCCCCTCAAGTCCCGCTTGCGCGGGATCTTCCAAAAAAACAAGTCCCAGCTCGCGCAGGGACGACGGATCGTGGTACCACCCAGTTTCGAGCGGAAAACCGCTCCTCTCGCGCTGTATCGGGCGCGCCCGCGCCGCTCCTCGCGGCCCGCTCCGGGAGCGGAACCTCACATTGCGCGAACCCATTTTCACCGGCCATGGGCTCTCTGAATCGGCAAAATGAGACATTCTCCTTCATCGCGTTATTGACATTATATCCGAAATCGCCAAGTTTTCAAGTCGGGCGCGCAGTTTTAACAAGGATTTGCTATAATCCCATTCACTAGAAATCCACGGGGAGGCCGCACATGCACATCGACGCCCGGGCGCACGCCAAGATCAACTGGTCGCTCGACATCCTCTCGACCCGGGACGACGGCTATCACGAGCTCGACATGCTCATGCAGAAGATCGAGCTCTCGGACGAGCTGCGGTTCCAGCGCGCGCGCTGGCTTTCCCTCACCATCAACGGGCGGCAGCTTCCGGTCGGCGGCAAGAACCTCGTCATCCGCGCGGCGACCGCGCTCTGCGAGTTCATGGGCAAGCGTTACGGCGCACGCATTACGCTGAAGAAGCGCATCCCCGTGCGCGCCGGGCTCGGCGGAGGCAGCGCCGACTGCGCGGCGGCGCTCGTCGCCCTCAACAGGCTCTGGGGCCTCAACCTCCCCATGAAACGGCTTCTCGAGATCGGCGCGACGCTCGGCGCGGACGTGCCCTTCTGCATGGAGGGCGGCTTCGCGCGCGTGCGGGGCGTGGGGGAGAAAATGGAGAAGCTTGAGGGCGCGCCCCGGATCCCGCTCGTCCTCCTCATGCCCTCCGACGGGCTCTCGACCGCGCAGGTCTTCGGCGAATACGACAGGATGGGTCTTTCGCCCCTCGGCCTTAACATGCCAGGGCTCGCGGACGCGCTGCGCGCGCAGGATTACGGCGCCTGCAAAACGCTCTCCGGCAATTCCCTGGAAGCCCCCGCCGTCCGCCTCCTCCCGGACGTCGGGGCCTGCATCGACCGCCTTTACGAAAACGGCGCGCGCTTCGCCCGCATGACCGGCAGCGGCTCCTGCGTGTTCGGTGCCTTCCGCACCTCGAACGAGGCCATGACAGCCGTCGACCGCATGGGCGCGGGAACGTTTACGTGGACGCTGGGGGAGGAGTAACGGGAGGAGTGCTACCAGAGGCCCTGCCCCTGGACCCCGCTAAAGGGACCAGTCCCTCTGAAAATCCCGGATTCAGAAAAATATCATCGCGTCCGTCGGCGGCTCGGGGGCAATCCCCGAGCCGCCGATTTTGCAGATTCGGATCGTCTGGGGCTGGGCCCCAGGCGATCCGGCGGACATGAATGGTTATCTATCATGGGATTCCAAGGGGATATCATCCCTTTGACGGGAACGGCGAGGGCAGCGCCCTCGCCGTTTTTCTGTCCTACAGTTCCTGCTCCGTCCGCGCGATGATGTCGTCCTGGGTCTTGCGCGAGAGGACGTGAAAAAAGGCGGAGTAGCCGGCGACGCGCACGATGAGGTCGCGGTGGCGTTCGGGGTGGCGCTGCGCGTCGAGGAGGGTATCGCGGCTCACGACGTTGAACTGGACGTGGTAGCCGCGCAGGCCGTCGAAGAACGCGCGCAGCAGGGAAATGAGCTTCGTGCGGTTGGATTCCGAGTCGAGCATCATGGGCGTGAGCTTCTGGTTCAGGAGCACGCCCCCGGTGATCTCCTCGGTCGGAAGCTTCGCGACGGACTTGAACACGGCGGTCGGGCCGTTTTTGTCCGCGCCGTGGCTGGGGCTGCAGCCCTCGGCGAGCGGTTCGCCGGAGAGCCGCCCGTCCGGGGTCGCCATCGTGCCCGCGCCCTGCGGCACGTTCGCGGAAATGGAGCTCGTGCCCGCGTAGTAGATCCCGCCGATGGGCCCGCGCCCGTAGCGCGTGTTGCGGTACTTCTTCATCTCGTCGATGTAGACGGCATAGGCGTCGACGACGAGCCGGTCGACATAGTCGTCGTCGTTGCCGTACTTTGGCGCCGCTTCGAGGAGCGCGCGGATCCGCCGGTTCTCCGTGCCTTCGAAGTTCGCCTGCATGGCCTCCCAGAGCTCCCAGGGCTTGACGGCTCTGTCCTCAAAGACCACCTTCCTGATCGCGGCCAGGGAGTCCGCGAGGTTCGCGATTCCGACCTGCAAATCGCTTATGAAGTCGTAGACCGCGCCGCCCTCCTTGAGGTTCAGGCCGCGACCGATGCAGTCCTCGGTGAGCGCCGAGAGCAGGATGTCCGCCGTCTCGCGCTCGAGCACCCGGTCGCAGGTCGCGTCGATGATGGTGCATTGGCGGCACATCTCGCGGATGACCACGTCCCAGGCATGGAGTACCTCGTCGAAGGACTTCATGTCCCGGAAATGTCCCGCGCCGTTCACGAGCAGGATCCCCGTCGCGGGGTCGACGCCGTCGTTGAGCGCGATCAGGAGCGCCTTCGGGAAATTCAGGAAGCTCATGCCCGTGCAGCGGTAGCCCCACTTGCCCGGCACCGCCGTCTCCACGCAGCCGATGGCGCTGTAGCTGTACGCGTCGCCGCGCGCCACGCCGTGTTTGAGGAAGGACGGGATGATGACCTCGTCGTTGTTGAACGCGGGCATGCCGAAGCCGCAGCGCACCACCTCCACGCATTGACGCAGGAACTCGTCCGAGAGCCCCGCGTGGTAGCGCACGGTCAGGTTCGGCTGGGTGAGCCGCGTCTGCGCGACGGATTGGAGGACCAGACGCGACATGGCGTTCACCGCGTCGCGCCCGTCCGCCGTCTGGCCGCCGATGGTCACGTTCTGGTAGAGCGGGCTTCCGGCGCTGAACTGCGTGTGGCTCCACGAGCGGATCTTATTGATGGTGAAGGTCTTGAGCCAAAGGTTCGTGAGAAGCTCGCAGGCTTCACCCTCGGTGATCCGCCCGGCGGCGAGATCGGCGTCGTAGTACGGGCCGAGATACTGGTCGAGCCGCCCGTAGGACAGGCTGTGGCCGTTCGATTCAATCTGGAGGATGAGGTGCGTGATCCACAGGGCCTGCACCGCCTCCCGCAACGTCTCTGCGGGCCCGTAGGGCACCTTGCGCAGGATTCGCGCCATTTCGCGCAGCTCCGCCTTCCGCGCGGCGTCGTGCTCCGCCGCCGCCGTCTCCTCCGCGAGCGCGGCGTACCGCCCGGCGAACTCCCGCGCCGCCTCGATGGCGATCAGGATTGCGCGGTAGAAATAGCTCTTTTCGATGTTCCGGTAGTCCGTCAGATCGAGCCCGGAGAGCATCTCCTGCGTCCGTCGCTCGTAATCCTTCAGCCCGACCCGCAAAAGCGTCTGGTAGTCGGCAGCGATGTGCGCGTCGCCGGAGGTGATGTTGCCCTCGGACTTGATGATCCCGAGGTCATAGAACAGCTTGCTGTGCGGCGGGAAAGCCGCGAGCCCCCGGTCGTGCAGCGTGTTTTTCTCCCAGAAAGCCGCGATGCCGCGCAGCGCGTCCTTGCTCGCCTCGGAGATGTAAAAAACGTCGCCGTCGCGCTTCTCGAACCGGTCGAGCTCGTCGATGACCCACTTCATGGCGTACTCGGGGAAGATGGGCGCGCTCCGGTTCGAGCTCGCCTGGTTTCCCGCGATCAGCGTCTGCGGCTCGATGAAGATCGTCATCCCCGAAAGCACATTTTTCAGCATCAGCGCGCGCTTGATCGCGAGCGGCTTATCGAGGTGCTCCCGGTACGTCTTCGTGGTGATCAGCGCCCGCTCCACGCACACGCGCGGCTTCGCGCTCAAAAGTTCGTCGCGGAACTCCCGCATCCTGGGCGTCAGCTCGCCGAAAGGTCCCATGCGCATCCCCCCTTTGCGAACTTTATAACATGCGTCGGCCGGATTGTCAACGAAGAAAGTATGAATTGCGAAAGAAATAATAATCGCTTACGAATGAAAAAAGGCGGACTCCTTTCGGAACCCGCTTTCTGTTTAAAACGGCGCGTCGCCCGGCGGCGTCGCTTCCTTGGCCCTTCCGGAGAGGTCGAGAAACTTCGTGAATTCGCCCTTCCAGCCGAGTTTGACCGTGCCGAGCGCGCCGTTTCGCTGCTTGGCGATGATGAGCTCCGCGATGTTCTTCTCCTCGGTGTCCGGGTTATAGTAATCCTCGCGGTGCAGGAACATGACGACGTCCGCGTCCTGCTCGATGGCGCCCGATTCGCGGATGTCTGAGAGCATGGGGCGGTGGTTCGAGCGGCCCGTGGGCGCGCGGGAGAGCTGCTGGAGCGCGATGATCGGCACGTTCAGCTCGATGGCGAGCCCCTTCAGGGAACGGGAGATCGACGAAACCTCCTCCTGGCGGCTTCCGAACCGGCCGCTCGCCGTCATGAGGGAGATGTAGTCGATCATGATGACGTCGAGTCCGTGCTCGATCTGGAGCCTGCGCGCCTTGGAGCGCATCTCGGACACCGAGATGCCCGGCGTCGCGTCCACGTAGATGGCCGACGGGCCGATCTTGATCATGGCGTCCGAAAGCCTGAGCCAATCCTCGTCCGAGAGCTGGCCCCTTCTGACCTTCTGCATGTCGACGAGCGCCTCTGTGCACAGCATGCGCATGGCGAGCTGCTCAGAGGGCATCTCGAGGGAGAACACGGCCCCGGTCTTTTTTGCCCGGATGCACGCGTTCTCGATGAAGTTCATGCCGATGGAGGTCTTTCCCATGGACGGGCGCGCGGCGATCAGAACCATCTCGCCGCCGTGAAGCCCGGTGAGCAGGTCGTCCAGCTCCGCGTAGCCGGTGGGCACGCCCTCGATCCTGCCGTGGTTTTTGAATATCTTTTCGATCTTCTCGAACGTGGTGATGAGGATGGGCTGGATCGGCTGCAGCTCGCCGCCGTTCTTGCGCATGGTGATGTCGTAGATGAGCTTTTCCGCCATCTCGAGGATCTCGCTCGTCTCAAGCTGCGCGGCGTAGCACTGCGCGAGGATCGACTCCGCGGCCTGTATGAGTTTTCGCAGCGTCGAGCGCTCGTCGACGATCCGTATGTATGCGGCCGCGTTCGCCGCCGAGGGCACGCCCGCCGAGAGCTCGATGAGGTAGCCCGTCCCGCCGACCGCGTCGAGCCTGCCTTTTTTGGAAAGCTGGTCGTCGAGCGTCACGATGTCGATGGGCCGGTTCGAGGCCGCGAGCGACGCCATCGCCTGGAAGATCTCCCGGTTGGCCGGATCGTAGAAGTCGGCAGCCGCGAGCGACTCGATGGCCAGGAGCGCCGCCTCGTTCGAGCGCAGCATCGCGCCCAGAACCGATCGCTCGGACTCCGGGTGGTTGGGCGGTATGCGCGCAATCTGTCCGGCGAACTGTTCCATCAAATCGTCCTCTTCCTACTTTTCTTCGATCGTAACGTTCAGGATCATCCGCGTGGAGACGCCCGCCGAGAGCCGCACGTTGCAAAGCGTCTGACCTGCCGCGCGCACGGGTTCCTCGGGCTCGAGCTTTCGCTTGTCCACCTCGATGCCGTACTGTTCCTTGAGCGCCTGCGCGATCGCGTCGTTGGTCACCGCGCCGTAGAGCTTGCCGTTCGCGCCGCCCTTGGCGGTCAGATTCACGACCTTGCCCTTGAGCTCCTTGGCCTTGGCTTCCGCCTCGAGCTTTTTCACCTCGTCGCGGTGCTTCTGCGCGGACTGCGCGTTCGAGATGGCGTTCACCGCGTCGCTCGTCGCCTCGCGCGCGAGCTTTCTGGGCAGAAGGTAGTTGCGCGCGTAGCCGTCGGACACCTCGATGATCTGGTCCTTCTTGCCCGTTCCGCGAATGTCCTGCTGGAGTATCACTTTCATGCCATTCTCCTCCTATTGCTTGTTGGCCCTTCTGACCATGAGTTGCCTGACCGCGCCCGTCGAGCCGATCAGCGCCGAAGCGCCGCCGTAGTAGAACGCGAAATCGGCAAACAGCAGCTCGACCAGCAAAATCACGAGCACGCGCAGCCACGTCCGCGCACCGAAGACCTGCATCCTGCGCTCGATGGACGCAGCCGCCTGAATCATGAAGACCAGGCCGAGGATCGCCCGGATGGTCATGTACAGCGTGTCGCCGCCCTTGACGCCTTGCCGGAACAGCAGATACGCGGCGCCCAGCGTGACAAGCATCCCGAGGGAGAGCCCATAGGGCGTGTACCAGCGGGCGAGGGGCACGTAGCTGATTTCGGTCGTTTCGGGCTCTGCGCGCTTCACGTAGCCCGGCCACGCGACCGCGAGCACGCCTGCGAGCGCCGACATGCTCAGAAGATAGCCCGGCAGCGTGAGCGCGAGCGCCGTCTGCATGTCCGCGAGGATCGCGTCGATGTATCCCGCGCGCTGCGCCTCGCTCAGAAATCCGTTCTGGAAGAGCTCTGAGGTGAAGCTTTCCGGCGCGCCGGGAATCCCGTAGGTGCGCGCCGCGAGCATGTCGACAAAGCCGGGGTACAGCTTCGTCATCGAATCGAACGCGTCGCGCATGCTGTTCGCGATCCCGCCCAGAAGGTCGGACCCGAGCGCGAAGGACGCGATCGCGAGCGCGGCGACCATGCCCGCGACGAGGGACGCGACCGCCAGGACGATCTGCCGGAAAAACGGCATCCGCGCGCGAATGCCCCGCACGATGAGCGCGGCGGGCAGGACGTAGGCGACAAGGCCCATCACCATGCCCGTCCCGCCGAACGAGATGGCGAAGGCCCCCAGCGTGAAGGCCGCGCACGCGGCGGCGGGCACGAGGCCCGCATATGCGTAGAGGAAGGCGACGAAGACCGGCACGACGGGGACGAACGCGAGGTATGGCGACAGAAAGCCCAGAACGAGGGCGATGATGAAGCCCAGAACGACGCGAAAGGTCCTGATGCGCGGAGATTCAGGTTGAACCAAACGAAACTCCTTTCCCCACGGGGGCGGGCATAAAATTACATGCTACATTATAGCACAACCTACCGCCCGAGGCAACAAGAAGGGGAGCGGCATGCGCCGTTCCCCCGATCAAATTTCCTTCGCTTAATCGAGATGCTCGTTCAGTTTCTCGATGACGTCCCAGTTGCCCGCCTCGGTGGCGATCTCAACGAGCTCCGCGAGGGTGTCCTCGTCGCAATGCTCGGCGAGTTCCGCCGCGCGGTCGAGCTTTCCGGCCTTGGCGAGCTTCAGGCACGCCTCGTTCGCGACGTCCTCATTCGCGCGCTCGACGATCTGCGCGATGAAGTCGAAATCTTCCTTTTCGGCGGCCAGGTCGATGAGCGCGCCCAGATCCATCTCGTCCGCGTGCCCGTCCACGAGTTCCAATGCGAAGTCGCGCGCGCCGGCCTGATATGCCTTTCCGGCGAGTTCGTCGCAGGAGCCGTCCAGTTCCATTTCATCAATGTGCTCGCCCAGCCAGTCCCACCGGCCAGCCTCGGCCGCGGCGTTCGCGATGACCGCCGCGAATTCCTCTTCCAGCTCCATCTCGTCGATGTGCTCGCCCAGCCAGTCCCATTTGCCCGCGTCGACCGCAGCGTTCGCGAGGTTCGAAAGCGCTTCCGCGGCCAGATCCATCTCATCCAGGTAGTCGCCCAGCCAGTCCCATCTGTCCTCGCCCAGCGCGGTCGTGACGACCGTTCCGAGCGTGTCGGGATCGATTTCTCCCAGGTGCTCGGCGATGTAGTCCCAGTTCCCCGCGAGCAGCGCGTCGTCGATCGTCGCCTGATCACACACGTCGCCCATGTTCTCCTGAATCCAGTCGTTCATGCCCAGCTCCCGCGCGCGGGCGGCGATCTTCGCCTTGAGCTCCGCGTCCTCGAGCTGATCCATGTGCTCCGCGATCCAGTCGAACCTGCCGTCCGCGAGCGCTCGCTCGAAGATCCTCTTGCGCGCCTCGGCCGCTCGGCCGGGGGCCTTGGGTGCCTCGGGCGCTTTTGGGGCTTCGGGCGCCTTGGGCGCGGCGGGGGCCTTCGGGCCGCGGCCGTTGACCGTTTCGCCGTTCATCTGGGCGCTCATGGACTTCGCAAACTCGATGGCCTTGCTGATCCCGAACGTGACGTGCTTTGCGATCGATTCGGCCGCCGGGCGCACGTACTTTTCACCCGTCGCAACCGCCATGGTGAGCGTGTCGACCGCTTCCTTCTTGAGGAAGGGCGCGAGCCGCCGGAGCGTCTCCCAGTTGATCTCGGACTCGCTCGACACGATCAGCCTCTCGAGGAACTCGCTCGAAACAAAGGGCGCGAGGCGGGAGAGCTGCTTGGGCGTGTACTTGCCGGGATGCTTTGCGAGGAGTTCTTCGAGCGCGGCCTTCGACATGAAGGGCGCCATCTGGATGATCTTGTCCATGTCGATGGGCGCTTCCTCGTCGGCCTTTGCCCCGGTCTTTTCGTCCATCGTTTCGTTTTCCCCGGCCTCTTCGCCACCCTTCACCGCATCCTCGGCGTCCTTGAGCGCCTCGTTCACGCGGTCGGAGAGTCCGTTTCCGCCGAGCTTCAATTCAATCACACGGGCGCCCTGGGGCACCTCGGGCGCGTCCGCGCGCTTTTCGAGCCTGTTTCCGATGTCGCCCGCGAGCAGCTGCTCGAGCGTCACGCCGAACATGCGGGAAATTTCAAGAAGCGTCAGTACGTCCGGGAGCGCCGCCCCGTTTTCCCACTTGGAAACCGCCTGATGGGACACGTTCAGGCACGCGGCCAGCGTCTGCTGGGTCATGTTCTCCGCCTGCCGGAGCTGGCTGATCGCCTGCCCGACCACCTTGTTGTCAATCATTGTAAATCCTCCTTTAGCACGCCGCTTCGCGCATTGCGCTGAGTCGTTCCGCGATATCGATCGTCAGAAGCTGTTCGATTGAGATGTTGAAGAGCTTGCACAGCGTGTAGAGCGTCATCACGTCCGGGAGCGCCACGCCGTTTTCCCACTTGGACACGGCCTGATGAGAAACGTAAAGGCACGCCGCCAGCGACTGCTGGGTCATCCTCATGGCGCGCCTCAACTGCGCGATTGCTCTTCCGATCGCCAACGTATCTGCCATAACATAACCACCTTTCATGCCGTTGCCTGTATTATAATCCCTTCGCGTGGAAATTGCAATCAACTCCCGGTTGCATTCTACGTTAAATTCAAATTCCCTGTTAGCACTCGCGCTGAACGAGTGCCAAAAAGGACTTGACAACGCCCGCATCCGCGCATACAATATGGGTATCAATTTTATGGAGGCGATTTGTATGCCCGAAAAAGGCAGTATTTCCATACACGCACAGAATATCATGCCCGTCATCAAAAAGTGGCTGTATTCGGACAAGGACATCTTCGCGCGCGAGATGGTGTCGAACGCTTCGGACGCCATCAGCAAGATGAAGCGGCTCGTGTCCGTGGGCGACGCGGAAAACGATCTGGAGTACCGCGTGGACGTCACGATCGACAAGGAGGCGGGCACGCTTACATTCTCCGACAACGGCGTCGGCATGACGGGCGAGGAAGTCGTCAAATACATTTCCCAGGTCGCGTTCTCCGGCGCGGAGGATTTCCTCAAGAAGTACAAGCAGGATGAGGGCGACAAGGGCGGCATCATCGGCCACTTCGGCCTCGGCTTTTATTCCGCGTTCATGGTCTCCAAAAAGGTTGAAATCGATACTTTGAGCTACGTCCCCGGCTCGAAGGCCGTGCGCTGGGTGAGCGAGGACGGCATGGAGTACGAGATTTCGGACTCCGCGCGCGCGTCGCGCGGCACGGACATCAAGCTCTTTTTGAACGACGACGACCGGGAGTTCCTCGAAGCGTGGACGCTGCGCGAAGTGCTTGAGAAATACTGCGGCTTCATGCCGGTTCCGATCTTCATTCAGGAAATCAAGGCCCCTTCTGAGGAAAAGAAGGAGGATGGGGAAGAGGAAAAGACGCCGGAAAAGATCAACGAGACGAGCCCGCTCTGGCTCAAAAAGCCCAACGAGGTGACGGACGAGGAGTATAAGGACTTCTATCATAAGGTGTTCCGCGACTACGACGAGCCGCTGTTCTGGATCCACCTGAACGCGGAGTACCCCTTCAACCTCAAGGGCATCCTCTACTTCCCGAAGATCAAGAACGAGTTCACCGCCGGCGAGGGCGTCATCAAGCTCTACAACGATCAGGTGTTCGTCGCGGACAATATAAAGGAAGTCATTCCGGAATTCCTGATGCTTTTGAAGGGCGCGATCGACTGCCCCGATCTGCCGCTCAACGTCTCCCGCTCGTTTTTGCAGAACGACGGATACGTGAAGAAGATGGCCGCCTACATCACGCGCAAGGTCGCCGATCGGCTCGTGACGGAGTTTAACACCCGGCGCGAGGACTACCAGAAGTACTGGGACGACATCCATCCCTTCGTCAAGTACGGCTGCATCCGCGACGACAAGTTCTACGACCGCGCGAAGAACGCCATCCTCTTTAAGACCTCGAAGGGCGAGTACATGACCCTCGAGGAGTACAGAAAGCAGAACTGCCCCGAGGGCGACGCGGTCGTCTACTACACCTCCGACGAGAAGCGCCAGGCGCAGATGATCCAGATGTACGTCGATCAGGGCAAGGACGTGGTGGTGCTCGATACGCTCATCGACAATAACTTCATCTCCTTCCTCGAGTATTCCGAGAAGGATCAGAAGGTGAGCTTCAAGCGCGTCGACGCGGCGGCTGACGACCTCACGGAATCATCCGAGGTTTCGGAGGACGAGAAAAAGAACCTTGAGACCATGTTCCGCGAGGCGACGGGCGACAAGGAACTGGACGTTCAGCTTCGGCCCTTCAAGTCGAACGAGCTCGTCTCCATGATTACGGTGGACGAGCAGAACCGGCGCTTTACCGAGATGAGCCGCCAGTGGGGCCGCGACATGGCGCTCCCCGAGAAGCGCACGCTGGTCCTCAACGACAAGCACTCCATCGTCCGCTGGCTCAAGTCCGCGGAAGCGGGCGACATCCGGACCGCTGTGTGCGGCCAGATCGTCGACCTCGCCGAAATGGCCCGCCAGCCCCTCGTCGCAGAGCGCATGATGGAGTTCTTGAAGCGCTCGAACGAGCTTCTCACCATGCTGGTCGAATAATCCCGCGCAGCCGCCGTTTTTTCGGCGGCTGTTTTCATTCCTCACGTTTCAAAATCACCGCCTCTGCTTATTAATAAGGAAAAAAGGAGGGTCGTCCAATGGAAATCGATCTCAAGGGATTCCTCGAGACGTTTCGGGCGCATCTCGTAAACTGCGAGCGGGAAGAGGCCCTGCGCTACGGCGGAGGGCTGCTGGAGCGGGAACTCGTCACGGTGCCGGAATTCTACGAGCGGATTTTGGCCCCCGCGCTCAACTCCGTCCTCGTGTGCCGCGAGAACGAGGAGAAGATGATCTGGCGCGAGCACGTGATGACGGGCATCGTCAGAAGCGCCGTGGAGATGAGCTTTCCCTACGTGCTGCGCGCGCGGGACGCGCGCAACCTCTCCGCGCCGCTTGGCAGGGTGATGCTCGCCTGCCCCGAGGAGGAGTACCACGAACTGGGCGCACGCATGGGCGCGGATTTTTACACCATGGCGGGCTACGAAACGGTGTTCATCGGCGCGAACACGCCGATGGCGAACATCCTATCCGCCGCCCGGGAGTTGAAGCCGGACGTCGTGAGCCTTTCGGTTTCCAATTACCTGAACCTCGTTCCGCTCGGGCGCATCGTCGCCGGGCTGCGCGCGGAGCTTCCGGCGGGCACCAGGATCTACGTCTCGGGAAGCGCGTTCCGGCTGACGAACAGGAAGGCGTCCGACTTCGGAGCCGACGCCCTCGTCAATACATATGCCGACATTCTGAACGCGAGGGGGAGTACAGATGAAGACCGCGTTTAGAATCGCGTGGCGCTTCCTCGCCTCCAGCCGGGGGCAGACGGTGCTGATCGCTGTGGGCATCGCCATCGGCGTCTCGGTGCAGGTGTTCATCGGCTCCCTCATCGCGGGGCTTCAGAAGAGCCTCGTCGACACGACCATCGGACGCTCGTCCCAGGTGACGGTTTTGCCCGCGGCGCGCGGCGGGTTGATCGCGGACGCGGACGCGCTGGTGGACCGGATCGCGGAGATCGACGGCGTTTCGGACGTCTCCGGCGCGGCGGACGCCTCCGGCTTCGCGCGCTTTGATGGGGAGGCGTGGCCCGTGCTCGTGCGCGGCTTCGACCTCACTGCCGCCGAGGGCATCTACCGATTCTCGGAGGCGCTCATTTCGGGCGCGCTGCCCGGAGCGGGGGAGGTTCTTCTGGGGCGCGTGCTCATGGACGAGGCGGGAATCGAGGTGGGCGACGTGGTCACGCTCCTCACGCCTGAGGGGGATACGCTCGACGCCGTTGTCTCGGGCGCGTTCGACCTCAAGGTTTCGAGCCTCAATCGATCGTGGGCGATCGGGAACCCGGCGCTCGTGCAGGGACTGTTCGGGTACGGGGACAACCTTACCTCAATCGAGATGCAGGTGACGGACCCCTTCGCTGCGGATGCGGTCGCGGCGGAGGTCGCGAAGCTTCTGCCGGAGGGCCTCAAGGTGGACGACTGGAAGGCGCAGAATGCGTCGCTCCTGAGCGGATTGAGCGGCCAGAGCATTTCAAGCCTCATGATTCAGGTGTTCGTGATGATCTCGGTGGTGCTCGGCATCGCGAGCGTGCTCGCCATCTCGGTCATGCAGAAGGCGCGGCAGATCGGCATCCTGAAGGCGATGGGCATCAAAAACCGCGCTGCGAGCGCAATCTTCCTCGTCGAGGGCCTGATTCTGGGCATCATCGGCGCGCTGCTGGGGGTCGCGATCGGCCTCGGCCTCGCGCTTGCGTTCACCAAATTCGCGCTCAATCCGGACGGAACGCCCGTCGTGGCGCTCTTCATCGATCCCGGTTTCATCGCGCTCTCCGGGATGATCGCGGTCGCCGCCTCGACGCTCGCCGCACTCGTACCCGCGCGGCGCTCGTCCAGACTCGACCCCATGGAGGTGATTCGCAATGGTTAACGCCATCGAGTTAAGGCGCGTGGAGAAGGTCTACGGAACGGACATTCCAACCAAGGTTCTGACGGACGTCAATCTCGAGATCGCCCCGCACTCGTTCAACTCCATTATCGGCGCGTCGGGTTCGGGCAAGAGCACGCTTCTCAACATCATCGGCACGCTCGACCGCCCGACCTCCGGAGAGGTGCTGATCGGCGGTGTCCGCACGGACGGCATGCGCAAAAACGAGCTCGCCGAGCTTCGCAACGCGCGAATCGGATTCGTCTTCCAGTTTCATCACCTGCTGCCGGAGTTCACCGCGTATGAGAACGTCGTCATGCCCGCCCTCATCCGCAGCGGCAAAGTGGTGCCGGAGGTGAAAAGGCGAGCGGAGGAGCTCATGGAGCTGATGGGGCTTCAAAGCGTCATGCACAATCGGGCGTCAAAAATGTCCGGCGGGCAGCAGCAGCGCGCGGCCATCGCGCGGGCGCTCATCAACAAGCCCGAAATCCTATTGGCCGACGAACCGACGGGCAATCTCGACTCCGAATCGACAGAGGTCGTGTACAGCCTCATGCGCGACATCAACGAGGCGTATAAGACCACGTTTCTCATCATCACACACGACCGGCGCGTCGCGCAGAAGACCGACCGGATCATCGAGATCCGGGATGGAAAAATCTCACTGGACATCGAAAAACAGGCGGTGTAGGGAGAAGGCGAATGCATGGCGGCGGCTGACGGCTACCTGCCAGCGCGACGACAAACCGGGCTCCCCATGGAAATCGCGGCGCGAAAAAAGCGCCCCCGTTCCGCAATCGTCGCGGCGCGGGGGCGCATTCTGGTAAACGGAGGCCTGTTCCGGAAATCATCCCGCCAGCCCATTCCCGAGAAACGGCGCAAGATATTCGACCGCGTTTGAAATGATGTGTCCCGCGCCCTCGAGCAGGATCACCTCTGCGGCGGGAAGCGCTCCGATCCGCTTCGCGGCCGTCGGCATGTCGAGCATGTCGTCGTCCGTCCCGCCGACGAACAGCACCGGCATGTCAAGCCGCTCAAGCTGTCCGTCTGAAAAGAGGGGGAGACCCTCCGCGATGGGGTTGAAGCCCGAAAGGATCAGGTTCATGAATTCGAGCACGGGCGCGGGCAGCTCAGCGCCGCCGGTGAGCGTCGAATCGATCGTCAGGGTCTCGCCCTCCGCCTCCGCGCGGCTTGCGCGCGCAAACACGGCCGCATGCACGTCCGAGAGCCCGCCCGGCGCGATGAGCGCGAGCTTTTCGACCCGCTCGGGATACTTCGTCGCGAACCGGAGCGCCATCCACCCCCCAGTGAGTTGCCCGCGACCGACGCGCGCCCGATCCCAAAGCCGTCCAGCGCATCCAGGAGCCAGTCGGCGTAGTCCTCCGTGCGCAGGTCGAGCCGGTTGTCGGCACTGTTCCCGGCCTCGCCCGGGATATCGAGCGCGAGCACGCGGAACCGCTCCGAGAGCGCGCACAGTTCGGGGAACCAGAACGCGCTGTTCGAGCACGAGCCGTGCAAAAGGATCAGCGCCGGGTTCCCCGCAGATCCGGCTTCGAGCGCGAAGGTCCTCCCGAAGCGCGTCTCCACGAATCTCTTCTCAAACGGGAATGCGCTCAGGATCGCGTTGTAGCGGTCCAGAATCCTGTCGCGCAACGCGGGCGATTTGAATACCGATTTCATCCTTCTTCCTCCTCTTCCTCGAACGCTGTGACCAGCGTGAACATCGCCTCCATGAACCGCGCGCCGCCCCAGAGCGTGACGCGCACCATGCGCCCGTCCTCGATGGACTGCGCGTGCATGCTCGATTTGCCGTACTCCGGCGGCTTGGCGTTGAGGACGGCGGTCAGTGCGTTCATGATCCGGATCGCCTCGTCCCTCGTGCGCACGCGGATGTCAATGACGGCGGAGGCTGTGACGCGCGGGCCCTCCGGCTCCTCCTCCCGCACGTTCTCGGCAAACTGGCTCAGGTCGTGCCCCGAGACCCGCCAGCTCTTGCCGATCTTCGTTGCGCGCAGCCTGCCCTCCCGGATATAGCGTTGGATCGTCTTGGGATGCATCTTCAGCATCTCCGATATTTCGTCCACCGTGTAGAATCTCTCATCCATCCGAAAAACTCCTCATCACTTCCTATAACGACATTATAGGGAATGATGAGGAGCGTGTCAAGTCCTTTTTGGGAGCGATGAGGAATTATTTCTCCGCGACGGCGACGAACAGGGAGTAGCGCATCTTCCCCCCGCCGCTCTCGCGCTCGCCCTCGTAGGCCGTTTCGACTCTCGCGCTTTTGAAGCCCGCCTCCAGGAGCGTGTCGCGCATGAACCCCCGGTCGAAGCCGTCGTGACCGTCGAAGTCCGGTTCGTCCCTATGAAAGGTGCCGTCGTCCTCGTCGAGGTCGATCAGAACGAACCGCCCGCCCGGCTGAAGAAGCGCCCGGATTCGCCGGATCGCCGCGCCGACATCCTTGATGTGATGAAACACCATCGAACTGAACGCTGCGTCGAACGTCTCGCGCTCCAGCTCGTCGGCTTTGAGGAACCGTACGTTGTTTGCGCCCGTCTCCGCGATCTTCGCGCGAAACGCGTCCTCCATCCCGGCGGAGGTGTCATATCCGACGATCTCGCCCGCATAGGGGAAAAGCTCGAACGTCAAAAGGCCCGTGCCGCAGCCGAAGTCGAGCACCCTTTCCGGGTGCTCGCCCCACTGCGCGCGCACGATGCCGGCCAGCGCCTCCGCCCGCGCCTTGCGCCTCTGCGTGTCCCACGCGGGCGCCTGCGCATCAAAGTTCATGGGTATCGCCTCCCGTTCCGTCGAGAATCAAGCATAAAATGCAATGGAGGCCACCGAGCGGCAAAGGAGGGAAGCCGGTTATCAAGCCGCGGCGGAGCGACCGTCACAGGAGCTTCCCGATTTCCTCGTCGATCTGCGCGACGGCGTGCGTCGGCTCGAAGCGGCGGACGACGTTGCCCTCCCGGTCGATCAGGAATTTGGTGAAGTTCCATTTGATGTCCGTCTTCTTGGCGAACTCGGGATCCTCCGCCGAAAGCATCTTTTCAAGAACGGGCGTCAGCTCGTGCGCGCTGTCAAAGCCGCCGAAGGCCTTCTCGCTCTTGAGGAACTTGTAGAGCGGCGCGGCCGTGGGGCCGTTGACGTCGATCTTCGCGAACTGCGGGAAGGTCACGCCGAAGCGGCCGGTGCAGAATGCGTGAATCTCGTCGATGTCTCCGGGCGCCTGGTTGCCGAACTGGTTGCAGGGGAAATCGAGGATCTCGAAGCCCCGTTCGGCGTACTTCCGGTACAGCTTCTGCAGATCGCCGTATTGAGGCGTGAAGCCGCAGATGGTCGCGGTGTTGACGATCAGAAGCGCCTTTCCCCTGAAATCGGAGAGAGACTTGTCCGTACCGTCCATGTTCCTGACGGTGAAATCGTAAATGGTCATGGCAGAGCCCCCTTATCGGTGATGTTTGAATGGGTACCAATCTGGCTATATTTTACCCGGACATGCGGTAAGTGTAACGCGTGGCGGAAAATACCGTCCATTTGGTCGGCAAATTGCGACCCCTCTTGTCGAATCCGGGCCGATCCGTTATACTGGATGGAAGGCCGCGCGATGCGCGGCGGATCGATGCGGAGGGAACAAATGCAAAAAGCACTCAAGGGAAACAAAAAGATCATCGCGTTCATGGGAAGCCAGGCGGTATCGCTGTTCGGCAGCTCGCTGGTGCAGTATGCGCTGATGTGGTCGATCATGATCGACACCAACTCCGGCACGCAGGCGGCGCTCTACAACGTGTGCATGTTCCTGCCCCAGATTTTCATCTCCCTTTTCGGCGGCGTGTGGGCCGACCGGCACAACAGAAAATGGCTGATCATTCTCGCGGACGGCGGCATCGCGCTCGCGACGCTGATCCTGTCCGGCATCATGCTGCTGCGCGATCTGGGCTATGCGCCCGTCTTTATCATCGCGGCGATCCGCTCGTTTGGCGGCGGCATTCAGGGGCCAGCGATCTCGGCTGCGCTGCCGCAGATCGTTCCCGCGGACAAGCTGATGCGCGTCAATAGCATCACGGCGACCATGCAGTCGATCATCCTGCTCGTGTCCCCGGCGGCTGCGATGCTCGCGCTGAAGTTCTTGCCGCTGCCCGGAATCCTTTTGATCGACGTGGTCACGGCGGCCGTCGCCATCGCGATCCTCATGCCCCTGCGCATCCCGACGCAGGCGCGCACCGCGCAGGATCAGCACATTCTTACGGACCTCAAGGACGGTCTTCGCTATTCCATGAACCACTTCTTCGTCAGGCGGCTCACCAGCTATTACGCGTTCAGCAGCATCCTGATCGTGCCGGCCGCGATGTTCACGCCCCTGTTCGTGCGGCGCGTGTACGCGGTCCCGGACGTGGAGCTTAATATGATGCTCAACGAGGTCGTGTTCTTCGTGGGCTCGCTCATCGGCGGCGGCATCATGGCCTGGAAGGGTGGCTTTCGGAACAAGCTGCACACCCTCGCCTTCGGAAGCGCGCTGTTCGGCCTCGCGACCGCGGCGATGGGCTTCGCGCCCCTGTTCTTCCTGTATCTGACGCTGATGGCGGTCGCTGGCCTGACCATGCCCTGCTTCCAGGCGCCCGTGATGTCGCTCATGCAGCAGAAGGTATCGCAGGAGATGATGGGCCGCGTGTTCAGCCTGATGCAGATCGCGTCCACGACGATCATGATGGTGGCGAGCATCACCTTCGGCGTTCTCAGCGACCGTGCGCCGCTCGGGATCATTCTGATCATCAGCGGCACGCTTCTCGCCGTTTTCGCGCTGGTTCTGGTGCTGGACAAAAAGTTCGTGGCGGAGGGCTTGCCGCCCGCGCCGGTCGCGGAAGCGCCGGAGAGCTGAAGGCAAAGCGCCGCATTCGTCGACATGCCGCCTCGCGGGTTGTGCGCGCGGCGGCATTTTTGTACCAAAGCGCGACTGCCGCAACCTTTGGCTGTTGTGAATCGCATGAATTACAGATAGGAAGTCGTCGTCACATCGGATCTTTTTCCGCCCTGCTGCGTGTCCCTCCGCACATCGGAGCGCTGCTCCGACTCGCTCCAGCTCCTTGCGGGTCGAGAAAATCACTCGCTGCTTTGGACGCTTTCATATTCTTCGTTCGTATAAAAATCCCGCCCGATCTCAACCGGGCGGGTGAGGAACCTTAAAAGTGATCCGTCAGGAACGCGGGCTTTTTCACGAACACCCGCTCGAGTGTCTCGCGGTTCGCGCTGACGGCCACATCCGTGCGCAGTTCCGCCTCGGCGAGGGGGAGGTAGCCCACGATGAGCGGCGCGAGCGCGTGAACGGAGAGCGTCATGTCCGCGTTCCCGTCCGTCTTCTCGACCGCGTCGCCCGACACGCGCCATGTGCCCGCGTTTTCGGGGATGAGATCGTCCGCGACCGCGACGGTAAACGCCGCACCCTCCGGCTTTTTGAGGAGAGAGAGCGCCTTCGGGACGTCGACCACGCGCGCCATGTAATTGTGGGACTTGATCGTCTTCACGCTGTAGGGATCGTCCACGAGGTTGTTGAGGTCGATGTCGGAAGGCATGGGGATGCGCACGTTTTTGTAGTCCGCGGTGAAGCGCGCAAGGAACCCGAGCAGCGCGTAGAGCCCGCGCTTGCCGTCAAACGCGCAGTCCTCGACGGCGATCAGCCGCGAACCGCCCTCCTGTACGTCGTCGTAGCACACGAACGCGCAGGGGCCTTCCTCATCGCCGAGCAGATAGCAGAACCTGCCGTCCTTCCAGAATTCGCCCCGCACGTGGCGCGCCATGACCGCCTCGTCGCGTACAAAGGCGAGGTTGTAGCGCTTGGCGCAGGCCTCGTAAACGCCCGTGAACAGCTCCGTCGTCTCGCCGGGATGCCACAGCTTGGCCCAGCCGCCGAAGCGGTAGCCTCGAAGGGACGCGACGGGCAGCTCGAACTCGGTTCTGGCGTAGCAGAGCTCGTAACCGAATTTGCGGTAGAAGACGTGGTTGAATGGAAAGAGCGTCGAGAGCACCACGCCCTCCGTGCGCGCGGCGGGCAGGATCACCTCGAACATGCTGCGTACCGCGCCGGAAACGCGGTATTCCGGCAGCGTCGAGACCGCGCCGATGGCGCTTGTCAGAATCTCGTGGCCGTCGAGCCGCGTCACGAACCGCTCGTCCGCGATGCGCGCCATGATCGCGCCGTCCTCCGCGAACGCGCCCCAGTTGTCATCTTTGTAGTTGTCCAGGATCTGCTTTTTCCGCGCCTCGATGTCCTGAAGCCGTGCGTGAAACGCGATCACCGAAATGAGGCCCGCCTCCGGAATCTCTTCCCGCCTGAGCTTGCGTATCTCCATTGTCACACCTCCGGAAATATGTCTTCGAATGGAAGGCCCGTCCGTCCGGACCAGGAGTTCAGAATATTCGCGCAAAAACCGTGCAGGAGCGCGGCTGTCATCATGTCCATTCGCGCCTGGGCGTTCCAATTCCTGCCGGACGCCTCCATAAATGCAAAAAATGCGTCCGGATCGCGGCGCGTCAGCTCGAACCAGACGCAGAGCCATTCGGTCTGCTCGAATGTCATACGGCTGTCTGCGAGGTCGATGACCGCGTACCCAGCATCGGAGATCAGAAGGTGATCCTCCGTAAGATCGGCGTGGACGAGGACGGACGCCTCCCGCGCGCAGAGCGAATCGTAATTCGAAAGCGCCATTTGCCCGAAGTTGCCCAGCTTCGCAGCCGTCTGCTCCGCCGTCTCCCGCCGCCCGCGCAGAAAGCCGTCGGTCGAGAGGGGAGAGGAGGCGTCGAAGGGGTCTTTCAGCGCGTGGTACGCCCTCGACCACGCCCCGAGCGCGCGCATGGCGTCCGCGCGTTCCCGCGCGCCCATTTCCGCCCAACGCTCGCGCACGGCCTGGCCGGGCATGAATTCGGTCACGATGTAGGGCCAGTCGTACCCGCCCGCCCGCAAGATCCCTTCTCCGAAGAGCCGGGGAATCAGGGGCAGGCCGCGCGCCGCGCGGTAGCAGCGCCTTTCCGCGTACTCGTCGGGGATCCCGAGGGGCGCGTAGAGCTTGACCACGGAATCGCCCGCGCGGAATACCGCGTGCGTGCCGGGAAAGCCCGCCTCGATCGGCGCGGCGGGAAGTCCGTGCGCCATGAGCGCCTGCTCCACAAGCGGAGAAAACAGATCCGCGTCGCACATCATGGAACCCCAGTTGTCCCAGCCGATATGGTCCGGAAAATTCTCCACCTCGAAATCCTCCCGCCATCATGCGTTCGGTCGTCCGGGGCTTGGGCCCTCGGACGACCCGACGGAAAATGGTAATTCTCTTCGGTATGGGATTTTCAAGGGCCAAAGGCCCTTGAACGGGAGCGCGATGGCAGTGCCCTCGCCGTTCCCTCGTCCTTACACCCCCGCCGTCAGGATGCTGCGCTCCTGTTCGTCCTTGAACTGGTTGGTGTAGAGGTTAAAGTAGTAGCCGCGCTTCCTGAGAAGCTGCTTGTGGGTGCCCTCCTCGGTGATTTCGCCGTTCTGGATGACGAGGATGCGGTCGGCGTTCCGGATGGTGGAGAGCCGGTGGGCGATGATAAAGCTGGTGCGTCCCTCGAGCGCGGTCTGAATGGCGCGCTGGATCTTCTGCTCGGTCTCGGTGTCGACGGAGCTGGTCGCCTCGTCGAGGACGAAGATGGCGGGATCGGCGATGAGCGCGCGGGCGAAGGAGACGAGCTGCTTCTGTCCGGTCGAGAGCCGGTTTCCGCCCTCGCCGACGTCGGTGTCGTAGCCCTTCTCGAGGGCGAGGATGAACTCCTCCGCGTCGACCATGCGCGCCGCTTCCTCGACCTCCTCGTCGGTCGCGTCGAGCCTTCCGTAGCGGATGTTCTCGCGGATGGTGCCGGAGAACAGGTGCGGCTGCTGGAGCACGTATCCGAGGTTCGACTGGAGCCAGAGCTGGCTGCGCTTCTTGTAGTCTACGCCGTCGATCAGGATCTCGCCTTCCGTCGGCTCGTAGAAGCGGCAGACGAGGTTCACGATGGTCGATTTGCCCGAGCCCGTCTCGCCGACGAGCGCGATGGTCTGCCCGGCCTTCACGCTCAGGTTGAAGTGCGAGAGCACCTTTTCGCCGCCGGTGTACTTGAAGGTCACGTCGCGGAACTCGATGTCGCCGTGGAGCTTGGGCCAGTTCTCTCGCTTCGGGCTGAAGCTGTCGCCGAACTCGGCGACCACCTCGGGCGTGTCCGCGATCTCGGGCTCGGTCTCGATGAGGGTGATGACGCGCTCCGCGGCCGCCTGGGACTGCTGAAGGTCGGCGAAGGTGCGCGCGATGTTGTTGATGGGTTCGAAGATCTGCATGGCGAAGCTCATGAACGCGGTGAGCGTTCCGATGGACACCGCCTGCGTGGTAAAGACGTCGTAGCCGCCCTTCCAGAGAAGGTAGGCGGTCGCGAATCCGCCGAGGGACATGACGATCGGATAGAAGGTCGCCGATATGACGGCCGCGCGCACGGAGGAGTTGCGCATGGTATGCGTCAGTTCCTGAAACTCCTCGAAGTTTGCGTCCTCGCGCACGAGCGTCTTTGTGGTCTTCGCGCCCATGATGCCCTCGTTGAACGCGCCGGTGATCTTGGAATTCGTCTTTCGCACCTCGCGGTAGGATGCGAGGATGCGCTTCTGGAAGTACGCCGCGAGAACCGCGACGATCGGGATGACCGCCAGGACCAGAAGCGCCATCTTCCAGTTGATGACGAGCATCACGATCGAGACCATGACGACGTACGCCGTCGACCACATGAGGTCGATGAGGCCCCAGCCGATGGTGTCGCCCAGGCGCTGCGTGTCGCTTGTCATGCGGGCGATCATGTAGCCGACGGGCGTCTTGTCGTAAAACGAGAACGGCAGTTCCTGAAGCCGTTTAAACCCGATCCGGCGGATCAGCCGGCACACGCCGACCTCGACGTGGCCGCTGATGAACGTGAAGGCGAAGATACACGAGGTGAGCCCCAAGGCCACCAGCGCGTAGCGCGCACCGAACCACCAGATGCCGTCGAGCCTGCCCTGCCTGGCGAACTGGTCGATCGCCTCGCGGTTCAGAAGCGGAAACATGACGTCGCACACCGCGCACAGGACCATGATGATGATGATCGCAATGAGGTGTTTGTAGTACGGCTTCGCGTAGTGAATGAGTTTTTTCCAGATGCCGATGTCAAACCGTTTGGTATAGTCCTGTTCTTCCTGGTACTGCATTATACCACCTCCCGCTCATCCTCGCTGAGCTCTTCCTCGAGCGAGGCCTGAATCTGATAGATGCGCTTGTAGAGGCCCTCCTGATGGATCAGCTCCTCGTGGGAGCCCATCTGGGACACCGCGCCGTTTTGAAGGACCACGATCACGTCCGCCTCGGCGAGCGTCGTCAGGCGATGCGAGATGATGAATGTCGTGGTGCGCCTGCCGCCTGCGGCCTTCTGCTCGTTCAGGGCCTCGCGGATGGCGCGGTCGGTCTCGGTGTCGACCGCCGAGAGCGAGTCGTCGAAGATGAGGATGTCGTTTTCCTTGAGCAGCGTCCGCGCGATGGCGACGCGCTGCTTCTGGCCGCCCGAGAGGGTCACGCCGCGCTCGCCGACCATGGTTTCGTAGCCCTGCTCAAAATCGGTGATGAAGTCGTGCGCCTCCGCGATTCGGGCGGCGTCAAAGACCATCTCGTCGGTCGCGCCTTTGCGCGCGATGCCGATATTTGATTTGACCGTCCTCGAGTAGAGGAACGGCTCCTGAAGGACCAATCCGACGCGCGCGCGCAGGTAGCTCTTCTTGATCCGGTTCACGTTCACGCCGCCGATCAGGATTTCGCCGCGCTTCACGTCGTAGAGCCGCTGGAGAAGGTGCATGAGCGTCGATTTGCCGCTTCCGGTCGCGCCGAGAATGGCGACGGTCTGGCCCTGCTTTACGGTGAAGTTCACGTCCCGAAGCACGGGGTTCTTTTCCTCGTACTCGAAGCCCACATGCCGGAACTCGACGTCGCGGTCGACGGGGGATTCCTTCGCGCCCTCATCGTCCCGTTCGGGCTTCTCGCGCAGGATCTGGCTCACGCGCTCGAAGGAGACCATGGACTTGCCGAGGTCGGAAAGGATGCGGCCGAGCTGGCGGATCGGCCAGAGGAGCATCGATATGTAACTTACAAAGACCGTCATGTCGCCCACCGAGAGGCTGTCCGGGTAGGTCACCACAGCGAAAACGCCCGCGAGAAGCGTGATTCCCTGCTGCATCAAGGAGAGAAGGTCGCTTCCCGACCAGTAGACGGACAGGAGTTTTGTCAGGGTGAGTGACTTTTTGTAGAGGTCGTCGTTCGCGCGGAAGAATTTTTCTTCCTCGAACTTCTGTCGCCCGAACGCGCGCACCACGCGCACGCCGGTCAGGTTTTCCTGCAGGATCGCGCTCATCTTGCCCTCCGATTCGTCGGAGAGCGTGAAGTAGTGGCGCACCCACTTGAAGAACATCATCGCGAACACAAACAGCGGCGGAACCAGGATCATGGAATAGAGGGTCATCCTTGGGTTGATGCCGATCAGGATGACAAGCGCCACCGAGATCATCAGAACCGCGCGGAAGATTTCGACCAGCTGCTGCGAGAGGAAGCGGCGGATCGTCTCGACGTCCGAGGTGCAGCGCTGAATGAGGTCACCCGTCTGCGCCTTCACATGGTAGTCGTAGCTCAGCCTCTGAAGATGCGCGTAGAGCTTTTCGCGCAGGGACATGGCGATCGTCTCGCTCGCCTGCGCCGTCCAGCGGCCGCGAAAATACTGGAAGACGCTGCTCGACGCGTACAGGACCGCCAGTATGATCCCGATGATCCACAGGTGGTTGAGCAGGTAGGGAACGCCGCCGCGCGCCATGAACCAGTCGGCGAGCGGGCCGGGCAGACCGACCTCGGCCGTCATCTCGCTTTTTGACGCCGCGACGAGCGCGTCGAGCGACCCGCCGAGCATCAGCGGCGTCACAAAGCCGATCGACACGGTCACGACCATCGCGAGGATGGCGCCCAGGTACTTGAGCCGGTTCCCCTTCATCAGCTCGATCAGGAGTTTTGCCTTTTGGGATGTCATAGGAACCTCCATCGAATAAAATAAAGCCGTCGGTTTGCGCCGACGGCCTGATGCTGAAGCATGGGTACGCGCTAAGGCATACCTCCACAGGCAGACGGGCAGACTCGTCCCTTGTTATTTGCAGCGAGAACCCCGAGCCTGACGATTGCAAACATGAGACGACCTCCCTTCTGTCATTCGTGCCCGCCGTCCGCGAGCCGAATATTAGTATACTGACCTTTTTCTCGTCTGTCAAGCGCGAATTTGGCGCGCTATTGCCTTTTTTGCATCGAACTGTTATAATTAACAAAGGAGGTGACGGCGATGAAGGCAATTGTGCTCGCCGCGGGATACGCGATGCGGCTGTATCCGCTCACGAAGGATCGGCCCAAGGCGCTACTCGAAATCGGCGGGCGGCACATGCTCGACTATTTGATGGATGAAATTGAGTCGGTCCCGGAGATCGACGAGGCGATATTGGTCACGAACAGCCGCTTTTACCGGCAGTTTGCCGATTGGGCCGCGGGGCGCAGGAACCCGGGGCTTTCCGTTCGCGTGCTCGACGACAAGACCGACACGAACGAGAACCGACTGGGCGCGATCGGGGACATGCTCTTCGCGCTGAACGAGGCGGGAATCGACGACGACGTGCTCGTCGCGGCGGCGGACAACCTATTTACATTCCGGCTGAACGACTTTGTGGAATCGTTCCGCAAGAGCGGAAAGGACACGCTTCTCGCGAAGGCGATGGGGGAGACGGAGGAGCGGAAGCGATTCGCCATCGCGACGCTCGACGCGGACGGCCGCGTCACGGGCCTTGTCGAAAAGCCCGAGAATCCGCCGACCGACATCGCGGTATACGCGCTCTACCTCTACCGGCGCGACACCTTACCCCTCGTCCGGCAGTACCTTGCGGAGGGCAACAATCCCGACGCGCCGGGACACTTCCCGGAGTGGCTCTACAAAAGGCGCGACGTGCGCGCGTACCTGTTCGAAGGGGAATGCGTCGATATCGGCACCCCGGAGGCGTACGCGGCGGCGCGCGCAGAGTACGAAAGCAAATAAACAAAACAAATAACGCCGGCCATGGGATGGTCGGCGTTTTCGCGCGCGGCCGATCACTCCCGCAACGCGGCCACCGCCTTCGCGAATTCGTCGATCTCCTCGAACGTGGTCGCGTGGCCGACCGAGGCCCGCACCGCGCCGCGTCTGAGCGTTCCGAGCGTCATGTGCGCGCCGGGCGCGCAGTGGAGGCCGCCGCGCACCGAGAAGCCCGCGCGGTCGAGCGCGTCCGCCGCCTGCGAGGAGGGGAGGTCCCCGATGTTGAAGCTTACGATGCCCGCGCGCTCCGATTCATGTTGGGGGACGTAGACCGTCGCGCCCGGGATGCCGGAGATCGCCTCGCAGAGCGCCGTCGTCAGCTCGCGCTCGCGCATAAAGATTTGCGACAGATTCTCCGATACATAGGCAGTCCCCGCGCCGAGTCCCGCGATGCCGTGGTAGTTGAGCGTGCCCGATTCGAATTTCTCCGGCAGCTCGCCCGGCTGGTACATGCTCTCGGAGCTCGAGCCCGTTCCGCCCTCGCGCAGCGTGTGGAGCCGGAAGCCGGGCCGGACGTACAGCCCTCCCGTGCCCTGCGGGCCGAGGAGACCCTTGTGCCCGGGAAAGGCGTAGAGGTCGCAGTTCAAAAGGTTCACGTTCACCGGCATGGAGCCGAGCGTCTGGGCGCCGTCGATGAGGCAGGGAATGCCGCTTTCTCGGCAGAACGCGCCGATGGCGGCGACCGGCTGGATCGCGCCCGTTACGTTGGAGGCGTGGGTGATCGCGACGAGCCGGGTGTTCGCGGTCACGGCGCGCGCGATCTCCTCCGGGTCGACCATGTAGTCCGGCCCGGGATTCACGAGCGTCAGCATGATCTGGCCCGAGCGCTCGAGTCCCTTCAGAACGCGCAGCACCGAATTGTGCTCGATCATGGTCGAGATCACGTGGTCGCCCCGGCGCAGCGTTCCCTTGATCGCAAGGTTCAGGGCGTCCGTGCAGTTGAACGCGAACGCGATCGAGAAGGGGTCCTCCGCGCCGATGAGGTTCGCGATGGCCGCGCGGCATTCGAGCACCCCGCGCCCCGCCTCGATCGCGCGCGCGTGGCCCGACCGTCCGGGGTTAGCGTTGACGTCCGTCATGGCGCGCAAAACCGCGTCTACGACGCATTGGGGCTTGGGGCTGCTTGTCGCGGCGTTGTCGAGATACACCATGTCCGGGGCCTCCTTCACGCGCCGTTTCCGGGCGGCGTACTATATACTACTTGCGCGGGGGGGAGGAAAGAACCATGCAGGAGACGTTCGGGATCGCCGCGTTTCGGTCGCGGCAGCAGGTGTTGCTTCTGGAATCGGCGCTCAAACGCGAGGGTCTCGCCGTGAATGTCATCACCACGCCTCGGGACGTGGCGCTCGGCTGCGGTCTCTCGGTGCGTTTTCATATGAATGATCTCGACCGGGTGGAACACGTCATCCGCGTCCAGAGACCGACGCATCTCGTGGGCATCTACCAGGTCGATCAGCTCAGCGCGGGAAGGCCGCGGCTCACGCCGATCGCGATTTACAGATGAGTGCTTGACGCGCCCCGGTTTTCGCCCTTATAATGGATAGAACCCGGATGCGGAGGATTTACAATGGATTCCATGCGCGTGCAAAGGACGCTCGACGCGCTCGCGGCGCTCTATCCCGAGGCGCGCGCGGAGCTCCAGTTTACAAATCCATACGAGACGCTCGTCGCCACGATCCTCTCGGCGCAATGCACCGATCGGCGCGTGAATCTGGTGACAGAGCGCCTGTTCAAGCTGTATCCGGACGCGGAGGCGATGGCCGCACTCGCGCCGGAGGAGCTCGAGGTGCACATTAAGGAATGCGGGATCTACCATAATAAAGCGAAGAACATCGTGAACGCGTGCCGCGCGCTCGTGGAACTCTACGGCGGCGAGGTCCCCAATGACCGCGCGAAGTTGATGGCGCTGCCGGGCGTCGGCCAGAAGACCGCGGGCGTGGTGCTTCTGGCGGCGTTCGGGGACGACCAGATCCCGGTCGACACCCACGTGTTCCGCGTCTCGCGCAGAATCGGGCTCGCGGACGCGCCGACGCCCGAGAAGGTGGAGGCGCAGCTGCGGGAGGTTCTGCCGCGCGAGGCGTGGTCGCACGCGCATCACCTCATTATCTGGCACGGGCGGCGGTGCTGCCACGCGCAGAGACCGGAGTGCGCGCGCTGTCCGCTGGCGGCCGAGCTGTGCGACTACATGAAGACCAGGGAGAACTGAAAGGATACACATGGCACTTTTTGTCGATATCGTGAACGTCCGCGCAAAGGCGGGCAACGGGGGGAACGGCTGCGTGTCGTTCCACCGGGAGAAATTCGTGCAGGCGGGCGGCCCGGACGGCGGCGACGGCGGGCACGGCGGAAACGTGGTGTTTCTGGCGTCCGAGCGGATGCATACGCTGATGGACTTCCGCTTCCGAAAGAGCTTCGAGGCCGAGAACGGGGCGGACGGCTCCGCGGGCCGCAAGACCGGAAAGTCCGGGCAGGACGTCGTGATCGAGGTGCCGCCGGGCACCATCGTGCGCGAGAAGGAGACGGGCCGGCTGCTCCTTGACATGTACAAGCCTGGCGAGAGGCGGGTTCTCTTGCGGGGCGGCAACGGCGGCTTCGGCAACCAGCACTTCGCCACGCCCACCCGGCAGGCGCCCCAGTTCGCCAAGCCCGGCGAGAAGAAGGACGCGGTCGAGTTGACGCTCGAGCTCAAGTCCATCGCGGACGTGGGGCTCGTCGGCTTCCCGAACGTCGGCAAGTCCACCATCCTCTCGGTGCTGACCGCCGCGCGTCCGAAAATCGCGAACTACCATTTCACAACGCTTCAGCCGAACCTCGGCATCGTGAAGCAGGGCGACCACAGCTTCGTACTGGCGGACATCCCCGGCCTCGTCGAGGGCGCGAGCCACGGACTGGGGCTGGGCCATGACTTTTTAAGGCACATCGAAAGGACGCGCATGCTGGTGCACGTTCTCGACATCTCGGGAAGCGAGGGGCGCGACCCCCTCGAAGACTTCGAGACGATCAACCGGGAGCTTGAGCAGTACGGTGATCTCAAAAACAGGCCGATGATCGTTTGCGCGAACAAGATGGATCTGGACGGCGCGGACGAGAACCTCCGGCGCCTCGCGGACAAGCTCGCGGGCACGGGCATCGAAATCTATTCCGCACAGGCGGCGGTCGGCGGCGATTTCAAGCCCCTTGTCTACGCGATCGTCAAAATGCTCGATTCGCTCCCGCCCGTGGAGCCCTTCCGCGAGGAGGACTTCTACGACCTCGACGCCGAACGGGGCGGCACGTACGAAATCGCGGAGGAGGACGGCGCATACGTCGTCTCCGGGCGCGGGGTGGACTACCTCGTCCGGTCGGTCAACTTCGGGGACGAGGATTCGCTCAACTACTTTCACAGGACACTGCGCCGTTGGGGCGTGATCGACGCGCTGCGCGAGCGGGGCGCCAAGGAAGGCGACCTCGTGCGCATCGAGGACATGGAATTCGACTTTGTCGATTGACGGAGGATATCAGGATGACCACGAAACAGCGGGCGCGGCTGCGCTCGATGGGCACGGCGCTCGAGCCCGTGCTCCACATTGGAAAGGACGGGATCACGGACAACCTCTCCAAGCAGGCGTGGGACGCGCTGGAGGCCCGCGAGCTCATCAAGGTGACGGTTCAGAAAAACGCGCCGTTTGACGCGCGGGAGGCGTGCCAGGCGCTCTGCGACCGGGTACACGCCGAGCCGATTCAGGTGATCGGCAGCCGGTTCGTGATCTACCGGCAGGCGCGGGAGGATTCGAAGATCAAAATCGAGGAGCTGTAATCGGAGCGGGGAGCGGCAAGGAACCGCTCCCCGCTTTTTTTTGCGCAGGCAGGTTGACATTTGTCGGGATGGGCGTATAATCATGAGTTGTAAAGGACATATGTCCGATATAAAGGGGGAGACGGTATGCCGAGGCCAAGGAAGTGGCGCAAGGTCTGCTGTTTGCCGGAGAGCGGCCGATACGGACCCCTCGACGCGCCGGGCGGGGATGCGGTCGTCATGTCCGTGGACGAGTACGAGGCGGTCCGGCTGATCGATCTTGAGGGCTATACGCAGGAGGAATGCGCCGAACAGATGAACGTCGCGCGCACCACCATCCAGCGCATCTACGCGGACGCGCGGAACAAGATCGCGCAATCGCTCGTGCGCGGCAGGGTCCTGCGGATCGAGGGCGGAGACTACCGGCTGTGCGACGGGCTGGAGGAAGCCTGCCGCTGCGGCGGTTGCCGGCGGCACCGCAAGGGGCGCGTTTCGCACGAAAAGGGGGCAGAGCCATGATCGTATTGGTGCCGGTCAATCGGGACAGGGAGACCGTCTGTCCGTCCTTCGGGCACGCGCCGTATTTCTATCTCGTGGATGCGGGCGGGGACGGCACGCGGATCGTCGAAAACCCGGCGGCAAACGACGAGGGCGGCGCGGGCATTCGTGCGGCGCGGGCCGTGGTCCGGCTGCGCGCGGATGCGGTGGTCACGCCCCTGCTTGGCGAGAACGCGGCGAAGCTGCTGCGGGATGCCGGTATCGGGCTCTTCAGGCCGGAATCCGACGACGCGCGCACGAACGTGGGCGCGATGCTGGCGGGCGCGCTCGAGCCGCTGACGGAGCTCCACACCGGCCTGCGCGTCGAGGGCGGGAGCTGAAAGCGGACGCCTGTTCGACGCGGGGTTAATCCGCGAACAGCGTCGTCGGGCTTCCCCTCCGGCGCAGACTCGCGCCCGCGATCAGAAGCAGCAACGCTCCCGCGACGAGGTAGGTTTCCATGCCCGTGATGAGGTAGACAAGGCACATCAGCGCGCCGGAGACGAGGCAGCGGCCCGCTTTCGCGCGCCCGGCGGCGCGCAGCAGGGTCTTGAGCCGACCGCCCTTTTTGACCGCCTGCGGGGGCGATTTGCGCTCCGGCGGGTTTTGGGCGATGAGGC
Organism: Bacillota bacterium; assembly: GCA_023444095.1. Lineage (GTDB taxonomy): Bacteria > Bacillota > Clostridia > Christensenellales > Aristaeellaceae > RUG11247. The sequence goes on along the minus strand of JAEZRP010000022.1, from coordinate 182,079 downwards.
CCGCGAGCTGCGGGCCGTCGATAAGCCGCACGCGCGGATTCTGGAGCGCGCCCGCGAGGACCGCCGCGCGGTCGTCCGCCCTTGAGAACGCCACGATCACCGCGCGCCCTCCGCCCCGCCGCCTCTTCCACTCGCCGGTCACGTCGTCGACGGTGACGTGTCCTCCCGACGGATGTCGGGAGATGATCGTGAGGCTCGCGTCGTCCATCTGGCCGGGGTACGCGCGCGCGAGCAGCTTCGACACGTTCTCGCGCGCCTCGTCGGGGTTCAGAAACGCCCATTCTTCAAGCGTGTCGGCGGCGTCCCTGCGCGCGCGCCGCTTTTTCCCGATCCTGTCCTCCGGGAAGCGGCGCGAGAGCTTGCGAAGAATCGCCATCGCGAGAAACGCAGCCGCCGCGGCGAGCGGGATCGAGCGGAATGCCGACATGAAAAACAGGTACAGCGCGCCCGCGAGCAGCGATGTGAGCGCGATCTTGTCGATGAATTTGCCCATCTTCCACCCTCCTTGCGTCGCCCGCCCCTTGCTGTGCAACGCGCGGGTTACGGTCTGCGGTGCGCTTTGCGCATCCTCGTCCTTCAGGCGCGCGTCTGCGAGCGCCTTCACCATGAATATTCTTTCCTTAATATTCGCGCGTATTCGGGCCGTGCCGTAATTTTCCTTTTCAGGCGGGCCTGTTTGGTGTATAATAAACGCATGACAAAGGGAGGTCGGCTGATGCGCATCGGGATACTGGGCGGAACGTTTGACCCGCCGCACAACGCGCACGTCGCGCTCGCGCAGGCCGCCCGCGCGGCGCTCTGTCTGGACCGCCTCCTGATCGTGCCCGCGGGAGACCCGCCCTACAAGAAATGCCGCGCCGCCGCGGGCGACCGGTTCCTGATGGCGCGCGCCGCCTTCCGGGACGCGGAGATCTCCGAGATGGAGATTTCCCGCGCGGGCGCGACATACGCCGTCGACACGGTCCGCGCGCTGCGCCGTCTGTACCCCGGCGCGGAGCTGATCTACATTCTCGGCGCGGACGCCGTCGAACGGCTGCCCGACTGGTTCGGTTTCGACGAACTCAGGGATCTATGCCGGTTCGCGTACGCCGCGCGCGGCGAAACCCGCCCGGCCGCCGTTCCCGCCGCGCGGATCGAGGCGGACATTCCCGCCATTTCCTCGTCTGCGGCGCGCGATCTGATCGCGGAGGGAAAGGGCGCGCGCGGCCTCCTTCCGGCGGCCGTCGCGGACTACATCGACGCGCGCGGGCTGTACATCTCGAATCTGCCCGAGGACGAGCTGATCGCTGACCTCGCGGCGCGGCTGAGCCCGCACCGGTTCCGGCACTCTTTGGGCGTGCGGGATGTGTCCGTCGGCCTCGCTGTCAAAAATGGGCTCGCGCCCGGAAAGGCGCGGATCGCGGGGCTTCTGCACGACTGCGCGAAGGACCTTTCGGACGCCCAGCTTCTGGCCCGCGCGGGCGAGGCGGGCGCGGACGAAGCCGAGAGGGAGAGTCCGCAGGTGCTGCACGCGCCGGTCGGGGCGCTCATCGCCCGGACGCGCTACGGCGTTCGCGACCCGGAGGTGCTTTCCGCCATCCGGCGGCACACCGTCGGCGGGCCGGGAATGGGGATTCTCGAGAGGATCGTGTACGTCGCAGACTATATCGAGCCGAACCGAGCGGATTTTCCAGGGCTCGAGCGGGTACGCGCGTTCGCGCAAACGGACATCCGGCGGGCGACCCTGGAATGCGCGCGCCAGACCTGCGACTTTACGGACAGGCGCGGCAGATGCCCGCACCCCGCGACGGCGGAGATGATATTGGAACTCGAAGATGGAGGAATTGCCGATGGATAAACAGAGGGATCTTGCGCTTGCGATCGGAAACATCCTGTATGAAAAGGGCGCGAAGGATATTCAGATTCTGCGCGTGGACCACCTGACGACGATCGCCGACTATTTCGTGATCGCGTCCGGGCGCAACGTACAGGCCGTGCGCGCGCTCGCGGAGGACGTGGAGGACAAGCTCACCGAAAAGGGAATCGAGCCGCGCAGGCGGGAGGGCATGAACGAGTCGCGCTGGGTCGTGCTCGACTTTTCCTCCGTCATTCTGCACGTCTTCCACCCGGAGGAGCGCGAATACTACAACATCGAGCGCCTCTGGCTCGACGGGACGAACCTCGTCGAATTCAATCCGGAAAAGAGCGCGGTGTAGCGCCGCGTTTGGCCAAACCACATAGGACATCAGGGAGAGCGGGGCTCTCTCTTTTTTATCCCGGTTGCGCGAATCTTGAAGAAATTATGAATTAGGGGTCGAAAAGTGGCGTAAAATGTCTGGATGTGGTATAATGTGGCACACATATCGGCGGGAGGTGGGGGCAATTGGGGCAGGTTGAATTATCCGGCAACTACACGCATAACCTTGATCCCAAGGGCCGCGCCACAATTCCGGCCGCGCTTCGGGAGGCGTTCTCCGAGGGCTTCACGATCGGCCTCAACAACGACTTCAGCGCGGTCGCGCTCTATCCGCCCGAGAAGTGGAACGAGATCGGCGAGAAGCTCAATCGTATCCCGGATTCGGACGCGAAGGGCATGGCCTACGTCCGGCTCATCAAGGCGTTTTCCTATCCAGGGCAGACGCTCGACGGGCAGGGCCGCGTGCTCATTCCGCAGGCGCTCAGACAGCAGGCGGGGGTGGACAAGGCGATCCGCTTCGTGGGCGTGGGGCGCTTTCTCGAGATCTGGGACGAGGACCTCTTCGTCCGCCAGTTCGCGGCGGCGCGCGAGAACGTGGAGGACCTCATGGCATACGTCAACGATCGCTACTTTGGCAACGGCACCTGACGGGAGGCGGCGGCGTGAGACGAAAAAACGGACATGCGATCGCGCGGATCGCGCTCGGCGCGCTTTTGTTCGCCGGGCTTTTCATGCAAATCTGCATGCTGGCGGAGATCTCCGGGAAGAATAAGGAGATCGCCTCGGTCAACAAGGACATCAGAACGCTCTCGGCGGAGAAAGACAACCTCGAACTGAAGATCGCCCAGTATGCGCAGCTCTCCCGCGTGGAAGAGCGCGCGCTCGCGTTGGGCATGCAATGGCCCGAGGACGATCAGCTGCGGGTCATTTCGCTGCCTTCGGAATACGCCGACCTTTCCGCGCATACGACAGAATTGACCGGTTCCCGGTAAATCCTGTCGGGGAGGGATGCGCTTGGTTCTGACTGGGCCCCTCATCCGCCGCCGCCTCGCGCTCATCATGGCAGCGTTCCTGCTGCTCTTTGTCGCGCTTTCGGCGCGGCTTGCGCATTTACAGGTTCTCTCCTCCGAGGATTTGCAGCGCCGTGCGCAGGCGCAGTGGACGAGCGAGAGCGTGATTTCTCCCGCGCGCGGAGAGATCACGGATCGCAACGGCAACGTGCTCGCCATCAGCGCGACCGCGTATACAGCGTCCGTCAATCCCCGCCAGGTCGAGAGCGCCGGGGCGCTTTCCGAGATTCTGTCGCCAATTCTTGGAATCGACGCGGGAACGATTGCGAAAAAGGCATCCGATACGTCTAAATCATCGGTGATCCTCAAGCGCCAGCTCACGCGCGAGACCGCGCAGCAGCTCAAGATGATGCTCGCGGAGCACAAGGCGGCGGGGTCGAAGGCACTCAACGGCCTGGTGCTCGACGAGGACAGCCAGCGGTTCTATCCCTACGGCGCGTTCGCGAGCCAGCTCATCGGCATCACGACCATCGACGGAATCGGGCAGTCGGGCGTCGAGCTGTCGCTCAACGACTACCTCTCTGGAAAGAGCGGCAAGGTGCTCGGGGAGATCGACGGCAAGGGCCGCGCGCTGGGTTACGGGGAATCGGAGTATGTGCAGGCGGTGGACGGTTCGGACGTGGCGCTCACCATCGACGCCACCATCCAGGGTTTCTGCGAAAAGGCCGCGCGCGAGGCCATCGAGGTAAACCGCGCGGAGGGCATCCGCATCATCGTCATGAACCCGCAGACGGGCGAGATCCTGGGCATGGTCAATAAGCCCGATTTCGACCTCAACGAACCGCCGCGCGATAACGTCGACCTCCTCAACGAACAGATGCGAAACCGCGCGGTGACGGACGCCTACGAGCCGGGCTCGACCTTCAAGATCGTGACCATCGCCTCGGCGCTCGACGCGGGGCTCACGAACGTCAACGAAGGGTTTTACTGTTCGGGTTCCCTCTACGTCGAAGGCGGCAAGATCCGCTGCTGGGGAAACCCGCACGGCGCGGAGACGCTCACCCAGGCGCTCGGGAACTCCTGCAACCCCGTGTTCGCGGAGCTGGGACTGCGGCTCGGATCGCAGACGTTCTACAAGTACCTGAACGGATTTGGGATCGGGAGCGCCACGGGCGTCGATATCACCGGCGAGGCGACCGGCATCCTGATCGCGCAGTCCGCCGTGAAGCGGGGCGACCTCGCGCGCATGGGCTTTGGCCAGTCGATCGCGGTGACGCCCATTCAGCTTCTGACCGCCGCGTGCGCGACCGTAAACGGCGGGTACCTCCTGGAGCCCTACGTGGTCAAGGAGATAACCGGCCCGGACGGGGAAGTGATCGAGCGTGGCGAACGCACCGTCGTCTCCCAACCCATCTCCGAAAAGACGAGCGAAACGATGCGCAAGCTTCTCACATACGTCGTCGAGAAGGGCGGCGGAAAGAATGCGCGGATCGAGGGCTACACGATCGGCGGAAAGACGGGGACCGCGCAGGTCTACATCGACGGCCAGGTTTCGCACGACGTGCACATCGGCTCGTTCATCGGGATCGCGCCCATGGAGAACCCCGCCATCGCGGTGATGGTGGTCGTCGACAAGGCGGCCGTGGGCGTCGACTTCGGCGCCGTGACCGCGCTTCCGTACGCGAAGTCGATCATCGAGCAGTCGCTCGTCTACCTCGGTTACCCGAAGGACGAGGGCGCGGAGCCGGTCCGCGAGGTCGTCGTGCCGGACGTGACCGGCATGACGGTGACAGACGCCATCAAGGCCGTGAAGGAGGCCGGGCTCGACTACGTGCTCGACGGCTCGGGCGCGTACGTAAAGGACCAGCTGCCCGCCGCGGGCGCGGGAATGACCGAGGGTTCGCTGGTCATGCTATATGTCGAAGGGGTCACGCTCGACGCGGAGTACGTGAACGTCCCGGACGTGACCGGGCTCTCCGTGACGGAGGCGAACCGGCTCATCCGTTCCTACGGGCTCATCATGACCATGACCGGAAGCGGAATCGCCGTTTCCCAGACGCCGGGTGCGGGCGAGGCGGTCGTCCCGACGACGAGCATCACGGTTCAGTTTGAGCCGCCGTAAACAAATACTTACAGGGGGATTGTCCAATGAAGCTAAGTGCGCTTGCCATGGATTTGCCGGGCCTTCAGGGGCTGACGGGCGACGGAGAGATCGAGATCACGGATCTTTCAATAGACTCGCGCAAGGCTGAGCCTGGCGCGCTGTTCTTCTGCACGCCCGGGCTCAGGATGGATGCGCATGACTTCGCGCCGCAGGCCGTGAAAAACGGGGCCGTTGCGCTGGTCGTCGAAAGGACGCTTCCCATCGATTGTCCGCAGGTGCTGGTGGAGAGCGTGCGAGAGGCAACCGCCGTCATCGCGGGGCGCTTCTACGGCCATCCGTCTGAGAAGCTCACCATGATCGGCATCACCGGCACCAAGGGCAAGACCACTTCCAGCTACCTCGTCAAATCGATCCTTGAGCAGGCGGGGCACAAGACGGGTCTCATCGGAACCGTCGGCAGCATGATCGGAGCGGAGATCATCCCGACCCACCTTACGACGCCCGACCCGTTGGAGGTCCAGAAGCTCCTTGCCCGGATGGTGTCGGAGGGCGTGACGCACGTGGTGATGGAAGTATCCGCCCACGCGCTCGCCATGGACAGGCTCGTGGGCATCCGCTATCAGGTCGGCGCGTTCACGAACTTCAGCCAGGACCACATCGACCTCTTCGGCGACATGGATTCCTACTTCAAGGCCAAACTGCTGTTTTTCCGCCCCGAGATGACGGAGAAGATCGTCTATAACGTCGACGACGACCGCGTGGGCGAGGCGCTCAGGGCGCTTGGGAGGCCCGCGATCAGGATCGGCATCCGCGAGGCGGCAGACGTGTACGCAAACGACATCGAGATCGGCGAGCGCGGCTGCAGCTTCATCCTGAGCCACCACAAAAGGTTCCGGGTGCAGATCGCGCTGAAGCTCGCGGGCATCTTCAACGTCTACAACGCGCTTCTGGCGGCGGGGATCGCGAGCGCGCTGAACATCCCGCCGGACGCCATCCGCCGGGGCCTCGAGGCGGTCAGGAACGTGCCGGGACGGATCGAACTTCTCGAGACCGAGACGCCCTTTCGCGTGATCCTCGATTACGCACACTCGCCGGACGCGCTTGAGAACATCCTGACCGCGCTGCGGGATACGACGAAGGGCCGCATGATCGCGCTCTTCGGCTGCGGCGGCGACCGCGACAGGGGAAAGCGGCCCATCATGGGCGAGATCGCCGGGCGGCTCGCGGACTTCTGCATCCTTACGAGCGACAATCCGCGCAATGAAGATCCCATGGAGATTCTCGCCGAGATCGAGGAAGGAATTCGGCCGACGCAGTGCGAATATATCGTAATTGAGAACCGCCGCGCGGCGATCAAACGCGCGCTCGAAATCGCGCAGCCGGGAGACGTCGTCGTGCTTGCGGGAAAGGGACATGAGACCTACCAGGAGATCAGGGGGGTAAAACACCCCTTCGATGAAAAACTCGTGGTGGCGGAGCTGCTCGCGTCCCGGTAAATTGTTGGAGGTAACAGAAGATGCAAAGGCTGATTTGGACGATCCTCGCGGCGTTTGTCATGGCGATCGTGTTCGGACCCATCGTGATTCCTTGGCTCAAGAGAATGAAGTTCGGCCAGACGATCTACGAGCTCGGGCCCGAGACCCATAAGAAGAAGCAGGGGATCCCCACCATGGGCGGCGTGATCTTCGCGGTGCCCGCGCTCATCGCTTCCGTCGCGTTTTCATACGAGGACGCGCGGTTTGACTTCCTGCTGATTCTGTTCGCCTGCGCGGTCGGCTTCGGCCTCATCGGCTTTATCGACGATCTCATCAAGGTAAGAAAAAAGCGTTCGCTGGGCCTTACCGCGAAGGGGAAGCTCGCGCCGCAGATCCTGATCTCGATCGCGATCTCCTTCTGGGCCTATTACCACCCGGCGATCGGGCCTTCGCTCATCGTTCCGTTTACATCCATCGAGCTTCAGCTCGGCTGGTGGTACATCCCGCTCATGACGTTCATCCTCGTGGGAACCGTGAACTCCTCGAACCTTCTCGACGGCGTGGACGGCCTTCTCGGCGGCTGCGCCATGATCGACTTCGCGGCGATGGCGCTCATCTGCGTCTCGCTCGCGAGCGCGGAGGGCTCGACGAACCTTCTCAACACCGCCGTGTTTTCGGGCGCGATGGCCGGTTCGCTTCTGGGCTATCTGCGCTTCAACTCGTATCCGGCGGGCGTCATCATGGGGGATATCGGTTCGTTCTTCGTGGGCGGGGCGCTCGTGGGCGTTGCGCTCGTGACGCGGTACGCGCTGCTTCTGCCGATCATTGCGTTCGCGATGCTGGTTTCCAGCCTCTCGGACATCATCCAGATCGGCTATTTCAAGCTCACGCACGGGAAGCGCGTGTTCCGCATGGCCCCGCTCCACCATCACTTCGAGCTGGGCGGCATGCCCGAGACGCGCATCGTGTCGATGTACTATATCGTGACTGCGCTTCTGTGTCTGCTCGCGCTTCTGGGCTTTGTGGGGTAACGGCATGAAAAAGAGATATCACCTCTTTCAGGTCGATTCCTTTACCCGGGAAAAGTTTCTTGGGAACCCGGCGGGCGTGGTGCTCGACGCGGATGGTCTTACCGAGACGATGATGCAGAAGATCGCGCGCGAGATGAACGACTCCGAAACGGCGTTTATTTTCCGGGGCGACGAAAACTGCGACGTGCACGTGCGTTTTTTTACGCCGACGCGTGAGGTTCCGATCTGCGGGCACGCGACCATCGCGGCGCACTATGTCCGCGCTGTGACCTCAAAGATGGAAAGCGTGCGGGTACTGCAAAAAACGGGCGCGGGGATATTGCCGGTTGACATCATCTGTGAAGATGGCGATTACCGCATCGCCATGACGCAGGAGAAGATCGAGTTCGGCGCGCCGATCTCCGCGGATTTCGCTGGCCGGATCGCGGACGCGCTGGGGGTCGGAACGCAGGGACTCAACGAGCGCTGCCCCGTCGCCGTCGCATCCACCAAGGTGATGATCGGTCTGAAGGACGTGGCCGCGCTTCACCTGCTCCAACCGGATATGGCCGCGCTTTCCCGCCTGAGCGAGGAAATCGGCTGCAATGGGTATTACGCGTTTACGCTTCATCCGGGCGAGGAGGCGTTCGTGCACGGCAGGATGTTCGCCCCCGCGCTCGGCATCTTTGAAGATCCTGTGACGGGCAACGCGAACGGACGACTCGGCAGATACCTCGTCCACTATGGAATCGTCAAGCCGGGCGACGGAATCTTTTCGTATACGGCCGTTCAGGGAGAAGCGATCGGAAGGCCCGGGCGCATGCGGGTCGAGGTCGAGGTGGCGGGCGGCGTGCCGGTCGGCGTCCGCATCGTCGGAGAAGCGGTCGTCGCGTTCTCGACGGAGATTGAGATTGACGAACCCTCGGCGTGACATGTATAAAAGGATGTGATTCAATGAAGATTGAAAAGGCGCTCGTCGTCGGCATGGCCAGAAGCGGCGTCGCGGCGGTGAAGCTTCTGCGCGCGCGCGGGGCGAAGGCCGTCGTGAGCGACGCGAAGCCGCGCGCCGAATTCGGCGACGCGCTCAATGAAATCGACGCGGCGGGCGTGGAGTTCCGGCTGGGCGAGGATCCCGTCTCGCTGCTCGAGGGCTGCGACGCCGTCATCCTGAGCCCCGGCGTGCCCGTCACGGCGCCCGTGGTCCAAAGCGCGCGGGAGATGGGCATCGAGGTGATGGGCGAGCTCGAATACGCGTACCGCGAAGCCTGCGGTACATTATTGGCCATCACCGGCACGAACGGCAAGACGACCACCACGACGCTTTTGGGCGAAATCTTCAAAAATGCCGGGCGGCGCGTGCACGTCGTCGGAAACATCGGCGAGCCGTATTCCGGCGCGGTGCCGGAGATGCTCCCGACCGACGTGACGGTGTGCGAGGTCTCGTCCTTCCAGCTCGAGACCGTGCGGGAATTTCGCCCGCAGGTGTGCGCGATCCTCAACATCTCGGAGGACCACCTGAACCGCCACGGCGACATGGAGACCTATGTCGCCATGAAAAAGCGCATCTTCATGAACATGGCGGGGCAGGACACGGTCGTTTTGAACTACGAGGATCCGGTGACGCGCGCGATGCTCGCGGATGTGAAGTGCCGGGTGATCTGGTTCTCCGCCGGTGGCGGCGTGCCATTCGGCGCGTTCGTGCGCGACGGGATCATCGTGTATGGCTCCGAAAACTCGCTCGTACCCGTGTGCCCGGTGGAGGAGCTTATCATCCCCGGAAAGCACAACGTGGGAAACGCGCTGGCGGCGACCGCGATGGCCATGGCGGCCGGGATTCCCGCGCCCGTCATCCGGCACACGCTCAAGAGGTTCCAGCCCGTGGAGCACCGCACCGAGTTCACCCGCGAGGTGAGCGGCGTGCGCTTCTACAACGACTCCAAGGCCACCAACATCGATTCGACGATCCAGGCCGTGCGCGCCATGGATCGCCCTTCGGTCATGATCGCGGGCGGGTTCGACAAGCACACGGACTTTCGGCCGCTGGTCGACGAGATCGTGAAATCGAACGTCCGGTCGGTCGTCCTCATCGGCGCGACGGCGAACCAGATCGCGGACGCGCTCGACCGGGCGGGCTTCCCGGCCTACGAGCACTGCGGCTTCGACTTCGAGACCGCGATCGCGCGCGCGTACGAGCGCGCGAAGGAGGGCTGGAACGTGCTCCTCTCGCCCGCGTGCGCAAGCTTTGACATGTTCTCGGATTATGAGGCGCGAGGGCGCGAATTTAAGAGGATCGTAAAGGATCTGGAGCCGAAAAGGCCCTGATCCGCGCGCGGGCGACGCGCCCGGTCGACCGGGGCGTACTCCTGACGTTTCTTTTGCTCCTTCTGACGGGGCTGATCGTTCTTTTTGCCGCGAGCTACTACAACGCGCAGGACAAGGGCAGCGCGCTTTCCGAGGTCTATTCGCAGCTTCTGGGAATCGGCGTGGGCACGTGCGGCATGCTGATCGTGATGCGCCTCGACTACCGGCTCTTCGCGAAGCCAGTGGTGAGCGGCGCGCTCGTGGTACTGAGCGTGGTGCTCCTCGGCCTCGTCGCCGTGCCGGGCATCGGCACTTACATAAACGGCTCCAGGCGCTGGCTGGTCGTGGGACCGGTGAGTTTCCAGCCCTCGGAGCTCGCGAAGTACGCGGTCATCCTGTTTCTGGCGCGGGCGCTTTCTGTGGGCACGCGGGATGTGAAGCGCATCCTCACGACCGTCGCGCCCCTGATGCTGGTGCCTGCCGCGATGTTTTTCCTGATCCTCATGCAGCCGAACCTTTCGACGGCGGGGAGCATCCTCATCGTCTCTGTCATTATGGTGATGCTCGCGGGCGCGCGCTGGCTTCATCTGGGGCTTCTGGGTGCGGCGGGCGCTGCGCTCGGCACGTTCTACGCGCTCTCCGAGGAATACAGGCGCGCGCGGCTCTTCTCCTTCACGCACCCGTTCGATTTTCTCACAAACGAGGGCTATCAACTTTCCCAGTCGCTGATGGCGTTCGGCTCGGGCGGGCTGTTCGGCATGGGGCTCGGCATGGGGCGGCAGAAATACGCGTTTTTGCCGTATCCGGAGTCGGACTTCATCTTCGCGGTGGTCGGGGAGGACATGGGGCTCGTGGGCTGTCTGGGCATCCTCGCGCTGTTCGCGGCGTTCGTATTCTTCGGGCTTCGGGTCGCGATCCGCTGCCGCGACCGATTCGGGAGCCTGCTTGCGGGCGGCATCGTTTCGATGATCGGCGTGCAGTGCGTAATGAACGTCGCGGTTGTGACCGGGCTCATGCCGACGACAGGGCTCCCGCTCCCGTTCTTCAGCTCGGGCGGCACCTCGGTCGCCATCGCGATGGCGGCGGTCGCCGTGGTATTGAACATTTCGCGCGCGACGGAGGAGATATGATGGGGACTTGCACCGTCGCGGTCCCGTTACCATAGCATAAATGTGAAAGGGAACAAGACGTATGCTGTGGGGGTTTGCGCGATGTTTGTGTTTCGGATCAGAGGCGGAGCCGCACTCGCCGGGAGCGCGAAGGTAGGCTGCGCGAAGAACGCGGTTCTGCCGATTCTTGCTGCGAGCGTACTGGCGCAGGGGCCCGTCGTCATCCGCGACTGCCCGCGCCTTCTGGACATTGACAACATGCTCGCAATTTTGGAAACGCTTGGCTGCGCCATCTCGCGCACCGGAGACGACGTCACGGTCGATCCGACGGCGGCGCACAGTTGGGATATGCCAGACAGCCTCTCCAAGCGCATCCGCTCGTCCATTTTCATGCTCGGGCCGCTGGTCGGGCGGTTCCGGCATGCCTGCGTGACGTATCCGGGCGGCTGCGAGATCGGGCTTCGGCCCATTGACCTTCACATCAAGGGCCTTCGGGCGCTGGGCGTGAGGATTCATGAGGAGCACGGGCGCATCTACTGCGACGGAGAGAAGCTCCGGGGCGGGTATGTCCATCTTGATTTTCCGTCTGTCGGCGCGACCGAGAACGTCATGATGGCCGCGGTACTGGCGAGTGGGCGCACCACAATACATAATGCGGCGCGCGAACCCGAAATACTGGACCTGCAGAATTTCATCAACGCGATGGGCGGGTGCGTGTGCGGCGCGGGCAGCGACACGATTCTCATCGACGGCGTGGAGCGGCTTTCGGGCACGTCCTACCGGCCGATCCCCGACCGGATCGTCGCGGGCACGCTGCTCGCCGCGTGCGCCGCCACGCGGGGCGAGATCACCGTCGAGGGCGCGGACGCCTCCCACCTCGGCGCGGTGATCGACAAGCTGCGCGGCGCGGGCTGCGAGATCGATGTCGAGGAAGACAGCATGCACATCCGCGCGTCCGGGCCGCTTCGCGCCATCGAAATTTCCACGCAGGCGTATCCCGGTTTCCCGACCGACCTTCAGGCGCAGTTCATGGCGCTCGCATGCACATTGGACGGCGCGAGCATGATCGTCGAGAATATGTTCGAGAGCCGCTTCGCTCACGCGGCGCAGCTGGTCCGGATGGGCGCCGACATTTTCGTCAACAACCGGCTCGCCGTGGTGCGCGGCGCGCGGCTGACCGGCGCGCGCGTGAAGGCGAGCGATCTGCGCGGCGGCGCGGCGCTGGTGATCGCGGCGCTCGCGGCCGAGGGGATCACGGAGGTCTCTGACATCGAGATGGTCGACCGGGGATACGAAAGATTCGAGGACATGATTTCCGCCGTGGGCGGGGACATCGTCCGGACGGAGACGACGGAGGCATAGATGCGAAAGCTGCTTGGCATTCTCGCCTTTTTGCTGCTTGCGGGCGCGTTCTGGTTGTTTCTCGACCGGAGCGTGTTTCTGATCCGCGACGTCGAGGTCGCGTGCGACCAGGCGGTCGACGCGGACCGGGTGATCCGCGCGTCCGGCATCGAGCTGGGCGCGCGGATGCGCGCGCTCGACCCGGCGCTGGTGGCGCGTAAGACCGAATCCACGGGCGAATTTGCGTTCGTAGCGGTCGACAAGAGGTATCCGTCCGCCGTCCGCCTTACGGTCCGGCTGCGCGTTCCCGCGGCCATGGCGGAGGCGGGCGGCCTCGTCGTCCTCATGGACAAGGAGGGCTGCGTCATCTCCGCGACGCCCGCCGCGCCGGACGCGGACGCGGTATACGTGACGGGCCTCGAAGTTCGGAGCTACGATATCGGGCGCAGGATCGCGGCCAACGAGGACAGGCTCTCCGCCATGCGCGAGGTGATCTCGGCGCTCGACGGCGCGGGCGCGCGCGGGCACGTGTCGGAGCTCAACGTGGCGGACGTCAACGCGCTGTATATTTATTCGAGGACGGGGATTCTGGTCATTCTTGGAGATGAGGGCGAGATGGAAGAGAAGATCGTCCTCATGAAGTGCGTGCTCGAGGACCTTGAATCGCGGGGGGAGACGTCGGGCAGACTGGATGTGTCGTCCGGGGACAAGGCGGACTTTTCGGGATCTTGAGAGATAACCGAGACGCCGCAGGAGTTGCCGATTGCGCGGGAGGAAAGAGGAGCCTGGTTTCCGAATTTTCGCGCAGGTGGCGGACCTTCCTGAAATGCCGGCAAAATCCGGCCGCATGGCCCAATTGTTTTGACGGAGAAGCGCCGACATTTTGAAACTATTTTGAAATATTCGGAAATGGCCCGGTTTTTACGGTTTCGTGTTTGCACTTTGTGCGCGCGATCTGTATAATAACAATGAGTATCGGGGTACTATGCAGATTTGATACTTCAGAGGCGGTAAGGCAGATAAGATGAAGACGCAGATTGCCGCGATTGATTTCGGCACATCCAAGATCGTTTCGATCGTCGCCCAGTCGGGCGGAATCAGCCGGCTAGACATCATCGGCTCCGGAACCGTGCCCTACGCGGGATTTGCGGATGGGGACTGGAACGAGCCCGATGCGCTCATCGATGCGGTTCGGGATTCCGTAGCGGCCGCGGAACTCGAGGCGAACGCGAAGATCCGCGAGATCTACGTGGGCGTGCCCGGCGATTTTGTCCACGTCGCCACCGGCGAGGCGGAGATCGAGCTTCAGGGCGCCATCACCGAGGACGAGATCAACCGCGTTCAGGACGTGGTGGCGGACAAGTTGCGCGTGGTCGAGAAGGGCGGATACGTACTGCACCGCTCGCCCGCGTGGTTCTCCATCGACGACGGGAAAAAGACGATGGAACCCATGGGCGGGACCGGGACGCGGCTCCGCGCGCGGGTATCGTTCATGATCGCAGATCCCGTTTTCGTGGACGACGCGGCGGAAATGATGGGGGCCCTGGGCATCACGGTCGTGGGCTTCCTCTCCCCGATGCTGGGCGAATCCCTGCTCCTTCTGTCCCTCGAGGACAGGGACCGGGTTTCGATGCTGGTGGACGTTGGCTATCTTTCGACGGAGGTTGCGGTGGTCGAGGGCGACGCGGTCGTTTACCACGCCATGCTGAAAACGGGCGGCGGGTTCATGGCGGCGGCGCTCGCGGAGGGGCTCAAGCTTCCCATGCGCATGGCGGAGCAGATCAAAAGGGCGTACCTCTTCAATCCGGACGAGTTCGATCAGGACAATTACTATGAGGCGTACGACGACGACGACGGGAGGCTCTCCTTCCCGCGCAAGGCCGTTCAGCGCCACATGGAGATTTCCATGGACGAGCTTTGCGACCTCGTCGACAAGACGCTCAAAAACGACGCGGCGCAGTACTTCGGCCCACGCTCGCAGATCTATCTGACCGGCGGCGGAATCGCGCTGATGCGCGGCGGGCGGGAGTATCTGGCGGCGCGGATCGGGCGACCCGTAAAGGTGCCCCAGCAGAAGACGGCCAAGCTCAACAGCCCCGTTTATGCCTCGGCGCTTGGGCTCGTGAGCCTGATCTTCGATTCCATCGAACAGCAGGACGCGGGCGAGCCGGGACTGGGCAAAAAGATCGTCGGCCTTTTCAAAAGAGGATAATCAGAAACGCGGAATAACGCAAGACGAGGGGGATGCTTGTGCTCGAGTTTGAAATGGAGCAGAATAACTTCGCTTCTATTAAGGTGATTGGCGTCGGCGGCGCCGGAACGAACGCGGTCAACTGCATGGTGGAATCGGGACTTCAGGGCGTGGAATTCATCGCCATCAACACCGACAAGCAGGCGCTCGCGCTTTCGCAGGCGGCCACGAAGGTGCAGATCGGCGAGAAGCTTACCAAGGGCCTCGGCGCGGGCGCGAATCCCGACGTGGGCCAGCGGGCCGCCGAGGAGAACCGCGAGGAGATCCAGAAGCTCGTCAAGGGCGCGGACCTCGTCTTCATCACCTGCGGCATGGGCGGCGGCACCGGTACGGGCGCCGGTCCCGTGATCGCCGAAGTCGCGCGCGAGATGGGCATCCTCACGATCGGCGTGGTCTCGAAGCCCTTCCTTTTTGAGGGCAAGCCCCGCATGCGCAACGCGGAGGCGGGCATCAACCGGCTGAAGGCGCACGTCGATACGCTGGTGGTCGTCCCGAACGACCGCCTCCTGAGCGTCGTCACGAAGTCGACCTCCATGCGCGACGCGTTCCGGATCGCCGACGATACGCTCCGCCAGGGCATTCAGGGCATCTCCGATTTGATCGCTGTGCCGTCCCTCATCAACCTCGACTTTGCGGACGTGCGCACCATCATGGAAGCGCGCGGACTCGCGCACATGGGAATCGGCATCGGCAAGGGCGAGGACCGCATGGTCGCCGCCGCGAAGCAGGCCATCTCGAGCCCCATGCTCGAAACCTCCATCGACGGCGCGCGCGCGGTGCTCATCAACATCACCGGCGGCCCGGATACCTCCATCATCGACATCAACGAGGCGGCCACCATCATCACCCAGGAGGCCGACCCGGAGGCCAACATCATCTTCGGCGCGGGCATCGACGAGAATATGAAGGACGAGGTCCGCATCACCGTCATCGCTACCGGCTTCGAGGTTCCCGCCCCGAAAGAGGAAAAGCCCGCTCCCAAGAAGAGCGAGCCGCAGCCCGTGCCCGAGGAGGAGCCGAAGCCCACGCGTTCGAGGCTCCTTTCGGACGACGAGGCAGAGGTTCCGCCGATCTTCGAAAGGCGTCAGGCGCGACCCGTGCGCGAGGAGGAGTACCAGTCGGAGCGCCCCGCGCCGCGTCCGCGCGTCTATCAGGACGACGATCGTCAGCAGAGGCAGCGCAGGGGCTTCACCCCCGACGTGCCGAGCTTCCTGAAGAAGAAGGATTCATAAAGTCCATTAAAACATAACATCCATCCCAATATCATGTTTGTGGTATTGGGATTCTTACTAGGAGCGGCGATATGAAGAAATTGGCTGTCGTGGGATCGGTGAACATGGACATGGTGGCGCGGGTGGACCGGTTTCCGCAGCCGGGCGAGACGCGCACGGGGGACAGCTTTCAGGTGGCCCCGGGCGGCAAGGGCGCGAATCAGGCCGTGGCGCTCGGGCGGCTTGGCGCGGACGTCTGGATGGCGGGCATGGTGGGCGACGACGCCTCGGGAGAGATGTACCTCAAAAACTTCCGGGAGATGGGCGTCGGGGTCGGCGCGCTCGGGATCGCCGCCGGGGAGACGACGGGCACGGCGGTCATCGAGGTTGAACGCGGCGGCGAGAACCACATCATCATCGTGCCAGGCGCGAACGCGCTTTGCGATCTCGAGTGGCTGCAGGTGACGCTGCCGAAGCTCATGGACCGGGACATCTTCCTGTTCCAGCTCGAGATTCCGCAACGGACGGTGTTTCAGGCGATGCGAATCCTGAAGGAAGCCGGCAAGACCGTGATCCTCGATCCCGCGCCCGCGCGGAAGCTGCCGGACGAGGTGTTCGGGTATGTGGATTACATCACGCCCAACGAGACGGAGCTGATGGCCATCGCGGACGGCGGGAGCATGGAGGCGCGGATGCGCGCGCTCCGGCAGAAGGGCGTGGGCGCGGTGATCGCGAAGTGCGGTGCGGACGGGGCGTATGTGCTTTCGGCGGAGGGATTCGGACACGCGAAGGGATTTAAGGTGCGGCCCGTCGACACCACGGCTGCCGGTGACACGTTCAACGCGGGCCTCGCGTACGGGCTGGCCGCGGGGATGGGGATTCTGGCCGCCGCACGGTTCGGAAACGCCGCCGCCGCAATCTCTGTGACTGCGCCCGGCGCGCAAGGGGGCATGCCCACGCGCGAAATGGTCGAGAAGTTCATGAAAGAGTGCGAAAACCGCGCTTGAGCATCCGGAACGATCGGTCGTCGCGCGGCAGATGCGGGACGTTCTCTCCCGCGCGGAGGCCGCGGACGGCCGAACGACGGTGACGGAACGCTCTGCTCATACCGTGCGATGGGGGAGCGCAGGCATGTGGGTGCGCCGTCTGGGGTCGGATGCTTGAGAAGGTTTCGGTCGGGGGCGCGATCGCGTACTGCCCGGCCTGTCAGGAAAGAGGAGGGGAATTGCATGGCTTTTACGTACAGGGTGGCGACCGAGGCGGACAGGGATAGTTACATCGACTTCGCGAATCTCGTGTTCAGCATGGCGCACAGACCGCATGACTTCAAGGCGCTTCTTCCCAAGGTCTACGGCGATGGGAAAGAGACCGCGCACATGCAGTATCTGGCGCTCGACGACGCGGGCGGCGTGCGTGGGCTCGTGGCCGTGATGCCCGGGGAGATGTGCGTCATGGGCGAGCCAATCAAGACGGGCTACGTCGGAACCGTGTCCGTGCATCCCTATGCGCGCGGCGAGGGGCACATGAAAAAGCTCATGAACATGGCGCTTTCCGGCATGCGCGAGTCGGGCTGCGATCTTTCCATGCTGGGGGGACAGCGCCAGCGGTACGAATACTTCGGTTACACGCGAGGCGGCGTCTCCTTGACCTACACGGTCACAGCGACAAACGTGCGCCACGCGCTTTCGGACGTCGACGTCTCGGACATCGATATCCGCGCGGTCGGCGCGGGCGATGCGGACGCGCTTGCCGCCGCGTGCGCGCTCTTCGAGAAGAAGCCCTGCCGGGGCCGGCGCACCCCGGAGAATTTCCACGACGTCGCCTCGAGCTGGACGGCGAAGCTCATGGGCGTCTACAAGGCCGGGGCCTTCGCCGGGTACATGATCGTCTCGGCGGGCGGGAGCATCTCGGAGATCGTGCTGCGGGACGAAGCGATCATCGGCGCGGTCGTCAAAAGGCACCTCGGAATGACGGGCGCGGCCAGCTGCGAGATCGCCTGCGCGGCGTTCGACCTGCCGCTTCGGCGCGGGCTCTCCCGTTTCGCGGAGTATTCCTCCGCCGACGAGGCGCAGCAGATTCTGATCTTCAACTTTCCCAAGGTGATCGGCGCGTTCCTCAAGCTCAAGGCTTCCTGCGCCCCCCTCGAGGACGGCGTGCGCGCCTTCATTGTCGACGGCCAGCCCTTCACCGTCTCCGTCAAGGCCAACGCCGTTGCCGTCACCACAGGCGCTGCGCCCGGCGCGCGCGAACTCTCCGCCATGGACGCCCAGTTCCTCTTCTTCGGGCGCGACGGCGAGCTTTACGGAGATTCCCTGCCCATGGGCTGGGGCCAGCTGCCGCTGTACCTCGACAGCGCCGACGGGTTCTAGAGGCGGAGGGGAGTCCGAGGGCGCTGCCCTCGGACTCCCGCGTTGTCCCTTTGGAATCCCAAAAAATATCATATCAACGTCGTCGTCCATCCGTGGGCCCAGCCCGGGACGGACGAATCTACAAAAACGGTCGCCCGAGGCTTGGCCCACGGGCGATCCGACGAAATGATATGAATTTTCCCTTGGCATGGGATTCCAAAGGGCGTCAGCCCTTTGGCGGGGTCTGGAGCTGCGCCCCAGCGTTTCCCTCGTCTCCCTCGTCGTACAGCACCGCTCCGAAGTACGTGACGGTGTCCTTGCCGTTGATGTAGTTGACGCCCGCCTTCTTCGCGAGGGTGGAGACGAGGATGCCCAGCGCCTCGACGGAGGGGTGAAGATGTTCGGGGAAGCGGCAGGGCGCGTCGGGGTATGTACACTTGCCGCAGCGGGGACAGCCCTCGTTTGCGAGGACGAGGAAGCGGGGAAGGCGGCCCCGGAGGGATTCGGCGAGGCGGTCGCAGAGGGCGGCGAAGTCGTCGTGCCCGGCGGCCATGCCCTCGAAGTCGAAGCTGTCCTCGAGATCATACTTCTTGGTGAGGACGAGCATGTGCGAGTAGCTCAGGCAGCGCTCGCGGCACTCGTCGAATGTGCCGACGCCGGGCGGGCACGCCCACGAGGTTCCGTACTTGCGGCAGGTGTTCTTCTCGCAGTATATGCGTACATCGGGGTGGAACGGAATTTCCGAGGTGGGCACGACGCCGTACTGGAAGAAGCCCAGCGCGTCGAGCGCTGCGGGCGAGATGGGAAGCGCGCTCATAAAGTCAACCCCGCGAGCTCGAAGCCAGCCTTGATCATGTGGTCGGGAAGCTGAGAGAACATGGTGTTGATGGATTCGTAATTGTAGAAGCGCATGATGGTCTCCGCGAACATGGGCGCGACGGAGATGGTCTTGAACTTCGGCTGACCGACGATGTTGGGGTTATCGACGGTATCGGTCGAGAACACGCACTCGATGGGACTTGCGTTGATCTTCTGGACGCCGCGCTCGGAGATGATGTTGTGGGAGAGCATGGCGAAGATGCGCTTGCAGCCGTGGTCCTTGAGCGCCTTGGCGAGGTTGCAGAGGGTGCCGCCGGAGATGGTGAAATCGTCCACGATGAGCGCGTTCTTTCCGGACACCTCGCCGATGAGGCCGAGCACCTCGGCGTTCTCGGTGTGATCGTAGCGCTCCTTGTCGCCGATGGCGATGGGCAGATCGAGCGCGGCGGAGAACTTGCGCGCCTGCTTGGCGTAGCCGACGTCGGGGGAGACGATGACCATATTGTCAAGCTGCAGCCGGTTGATGATGCCCGAGAGCATGGGCATGGCGTAGAGATGATCCATGGGCTTTTTGAAAAAGCCCTGGATCTGCTGGGCGTGCAGGTCCATGGTCACGAACCGGTCCGCGCCCGCGAGCTCCATGCACTCGGCGCACACGCGCGCGCGGATGGACACGCGGGGCTCGTCCTTCTTGTCCCCCTTCGCGTAGCCGAAGTAGGGCATGACGAGGGTGACGTTGAGCGCGTTCGCGCGCTTGAGGGCGTCGAGAAAGAACAAGATTTCGACAAACTCGTTGTTTGAGTGCATGCCGATGGGCTGGACGAGGAACACGTCCCGGTCGCGCACGGATTCGTTGACGCGCACGAAGGTATTTCCTTCCGAGAACGTGATGACCTCAGACGACCCGACCTTGCGGCCCATGTAGCGGCACATCCGCTCGGCGAACACCTGCCCGCCGCTCCCCGCGAAGATCGATATGTTTGCGCTGTCAAACATTCTGTCACGCTCCTTTGCGCGTTATCAATAATTCGCATCCGGGTTCGGGGTAATGATGACCTCGGCCGCCCGGTCGTGCACGCCGACCCAGAAGATGTTCGTACCGGGCGAATAGCTGTCCTCGGAGATCATCTCGCGCGAGACCTCCTGATTCGTAGTCCAATCGTAGTACACGAGCCAGCCCTGGCTCTGGCAGCCGTCCTTGCCCTGTTCGATGAGGGTTTCCTCGTCGGTATAGTAGGCATAGCGGCCCGTCACGTCCTCGCGCAGCTCCTTGCGCGTGGCGGCGATGCCCTTTTTGACCACGACCGAGATGAGGTCGATCCGATACTCCGGCCTGTTTCCGTAGACGACCACGTATGCCTTGTTGTCGGTTACCTTCGTATAGATGTAAAGCGTGTGTCCGGTGTTGTTCTGGAACACGAAGTCCTTCTTAGGCCACGAGACGGTGGCGTCCATGCTCGGTTCCGCGTAGGCGACGGTCATATTGTGCGGATGCCTTTCGATGATATCGACGCCCGCCTCGATAACCGCGCAATAGAGCGTGGTCGACGCCTGGCAGCTTCCGCCGCCCACGCCGATTACGACCGTGTTCCCGTCGTACTCCGGGGCCTCCTTGAAGCCGTTCTTCTCCGTGCGCTCGCCCACGATGGTGTTGAAGGAGATGATCTGACCGTCGTAGATCGGGAAGCCGTTGAATGCCTTGAGGGCGAGGTCCACGTTCGCCTTGCGGGCGGGGGTGGAGGAAGAGACGTCGGTCACATAGCTTCCGATGATCTCGAGTCCGCCGGACGCCTCGTCGGAGCTGATGGCGGGGGCCGCCACGTCGACCTTGAGCGCCGTGTCGCCCTGCCCGGTCATGAGGAGGTGCAGGATCTGCTCGCGCGTGGCCCCCACGTCGAGCGCCAGCCCGTCCTTGGAATCGGAAACGATGCGCGGGGCCGTGACGTCCAGAACGATCAGCGCGTCGACGGGCGCGACGTCCGTCTCCGCCTGGATTCCGGCAATGAATGCGTCGAGCTTTTCCTCGTCATAAATCAGTTCGGAGGTAAACGCGCGGGGCTCGTCCGCGAGGGCCTCGACCGCCTCCCGGCGGCTCGCAAGGCTCCCGTAGTGGCCCAGGTTCCACGCAAGCTCAAGCTGGGTGTCCACATCGACGGACGCGTCGAAGCTCGCGGCCGAGAACGTCCAAGATTTACCCTCGTACGTCAGGGTATACGAAGCCTCGGCCCACCGCTTTTCGAGGTCGTCGAACAGCGCGCGCGCCTCCGCTCTGGTATATCCTTCCAATGATATGCCGTTGACGATGACATTATAGTATTCCGCGGTGCCGAACCCGACAACGGAATATGCGCGGATGAGGAGGATCGACACGATGACGAGCGCCACGACCGTGATAAAACCGATGAAGCGCGCGCGCCGGGTGATTCTGACTCTCTTTGCGCGCCCGGGGCGTCTGGGCGGCTCTCGCCTCTGCACGGATGCTACCTCCATGTTCGGAACTGTTACTCGATCAAGCACGTCTGTCGGCGTGCCGATAGCGGATACGACCCGCCGACCCGCAATCCGCTAGCGGATTGCGAAACATATCATACCATGTTTGTCGGCGTGCCGATACCGGATACGACCCGCCGACCCGCAATCCGCAAGCGGATTGCTAAACATATTATACCACAGATACCGCATATCAGGCAGTCCGAATCGCTTAGGATGTGTGTAAAATCAACTGAAATGTCGACGGGCGCGAACGCGGGCCGAAGGCCCGGTCGATTGGTCCGCCCGGTGCGCGCCCACTTCCGCGCATGGAAGCTTCCTCGCGCGCGGAATCTTCCGGCGCGCGATGTGCCGGGCTATGGCGAACGCGTCGCGGAAGGCGCAATCCGCAGCCTCTTGACATGAGATGTTTCGGCGTGTTATGATGCATTTTGGTGATTTCGTATGCGAATTCCATTTGATATGGCCCATGTGGCGACGAATTCGAGAGGTCACCGAAATGATACGGGTACGAAACACGCAAGAAGGTCATCGACACAGCGGTCGGCGTGGAGTTGAGGGAGATCGGCGCGCGGGTGCTGCCGTCTTCCGATCCGGCGCCTGGCGACGCGGGTGATTTGCGCTCCAAAGGAGATCCGAATGTACAGGCATGTGATCTGGGACTTTGACGGCACGCTCTTCGACACCTACCCATCCATGGTGGGCGCGCTTTCCTTCGCGCTCTCGCGGCGCGGCGTCCCGGCGGACGAGACGGAGATCCTTTCGCTTTTCAAGATTTCGGCGGGCGTCGCGATCAGCCACTATATGGGAAAGTGTTCTCTGGACGAGAATTTCCTCTCCGAGTACCGGGAAAGGCGCAGGGAGATCGAGCTCGAGGCCTGCGTCCCCTATCCCGGCGCGGCGGAGCTGCTTTCGGAAATCGTCGCGCGGGGCGGCCAAAACTACATCCTTACGCACCGGGGCGACACGCTGTTTCCCATACTCGCCCGCCACGGCCTTCTCTCGCTGTTCACGGAGTGCCTGACCGCGAAAAGCGGCTTCCCGCGCAAGCCCGACCCGGCGGCGATCCTGTACCTCATCGAAAAGCACAAAATCGCGCCCGCCGACGCGGCGATGGTGGGCGACCGCGCGCTCGACATCCTTTCGGGCAAGAACGCGGGCATCGCGGCCATCGACTACTGGGACGGCACCGGCCCGCGCGTCGACGAGGCGGACTACGTGGCGGGGGATTTCGGGGCGTTGCGGGAGATCATACTCGGAGATTCTTAGCATGGAAGAAATCACGGCGCGGCGGCTTTCACACCGCGCCGTTCTTTTTGATATGCGCCGCTCGTCCGGATCACGCCGCCCGCGAAGCTTGGATACAGGCTCCCGCGACGGCGGTCAGAGTCAGGCTTCCGGTCAGTCGCCTGAATCGCGTCCGCGCTGCGCATCCCACATCCCGTCAAAGACCTTACCATGGACCATCTGCGTGCGCAATCCGACCGCCGCAGAATCGGCTCCATTTTTATTTTTTGGTAATTTAGAGACAGTCAAGCGACAAGTGTACGTTATCTGACGATGCGAGCGGAAACTGAATATTGAAGTTTGAGCGCACAGCTCGTATGATAATGAACGAAATGTATGATATATAGATCGGAGGCGAATCTATGAAGCGCGCATACGCGTTTGTGCTCAGGCATAAGGCGGTCGTGATCGCCCTGACGCTCGCGCTGACTGCCGTGTGCGGCATTCTTTGGCCGCGCGTGGGGATCGATTTTTCCCTTTCGGATTACTTGCCGGAGGACGCGCCGTCCACCGAGGCGGTAGCCGTGCTGAACGAAATGGCCGGCGCGGGACTTCCGAACGCGAGCGTATACGCAAAGGATGTCACGATCGCCGAGGCGCTTGAGATCAAGGCGAGGCTCGCGGCGGCGGAGGGAGTCCGGGAGGTGCTGTGGCTCGACGACGTCCTCGACCCCGCCCGGCCCGCAGAGACGCAGGGCGAAGCGGCGGAGATGTTCTACAAGGGCGGCGGCGCGCGGTTCTATGTGACCGTGTCGGAAGACGACGTGGTTGATGCGATCGCCGCGCTCCGGGAGGCGGCGGGGGAGGGGGCCATCGTGACCGGCGAGGCGGTGCGTGAGGCGCGCATCCAGACGGACACCATGGGCGAGATCGGCATGATCATGGTCTATCTCGTGCCGCTGGTGATCCTGATTCTTCTTTTCACGACCACGTCCTGGTTCCAGCCGGTGCTTTTTATCCTGACGATCGGCGTCGCCATCGTCATCAACGCCGGAACGAATATCTTCCTCGGCAAAATTTCCTTCGTCACGCAGGCGACGAGCGCCATCCTGCAGCTGGCGGTGTCCATCGACTACGCGGTATTCCTTCTCAACCGCTTTAACGAGCGTCGCGAGGAGGGCGAAAGCGCCGCCGCGCGCATGCTACGCGCCATGAAGGATTCGTCGGTCACCATCGCGGCCTCCGCCATGACGACGGTGTTCGGGTTCCTGTCCCTTCTCCTGATGCGGTTCCGGATCGGGCCCGACCTCGGCATCGTTCTCGCGAAGGGCGTATTCATCAGCTACCTTTCGGTGGTGCTGTTCCTGCCCCCGCTCGCGATCCTGTTTGAAAAGCCGCTCGAAAAGCTGTCGCACAGGCGGCTCGTGCCTTCGTTCGACCGGTTCGGGCGCTTCTCCGCGCGGGTATGCGCGCCTGTGGCGGTCATCATCGCGCTGGTTTTGGTGCCCGCGTACATGGCGCAGCGGGGGAACGACTTCGTATACGGCTCGGCGGGACTCTACGCAGCGGACTCCGAAGTCATGAAGGACGAGGCGGCGGTCAACGCCGTCTTCGGGGAGCGGCAGGAGATATTGATCCTCGTTCCCGAGGGGACGCCCGCCGCAGAGGCCGCGCTCACGACCGCGCTTGAGGAGACGGAGGGCATCCTCTCGGTCGTCTCCTACGCGAATGCCGTCGGCGCGGTCCCCGACGCCATGCTCACTCAGGAGCAGCGCGCGTCCTTCCGAGCGGGCGGGTATGGCAGGATCGTCGCCTATGCGGCGACCAAGGACGAGAGTCCGGAGGCGTTCCGCACGGTGGAGGAGGTGCGCGCGCGCGCGGAAGAATACTACCCGGAGGGGAGCCATGTGCTCAGCCGGAGCGCGGTCAATTACGACCTCATGGACACGATTACGGGCGACAACCTCAAGGTGCTCGCGGCGGCGGTGCTCGCCATCGCGCTGGTGCTGCTCCTCGCGTTCCGGAATGCGCTCACGCCGCTCATCCTCATTCTCACCATCGAGGGCGCGATCTGGATCAACATGTCGATCCCCTTCCTCGCGGGCGGGAGCCTCAATTACATCGGCTATCAGATTATCAGTTCCGTGCAGCTCGGCGCGACGGTGGACTACGGCATCCTTCTCACCCAGCGCTACCTCGAGGCGCGCGCGGAGTTACCCCGGCGCGCGGCTGCGGAGAAATCCGTGGGGCGCGCGGCGGCCACCATCCTCACGCCCGCCGCCATCCTGATCATCGCGGGCACGGTGCTCTCCTGGGTGTCTACCAACGGCATCATCAGCCAGATGGGCCGCATCCTCGCCATCGGCACCGGCGTATCGGCGTTCATGGTGCTCTTCTTCCTGCCGGCGCTGCTCATGGCGTGCGACAGACTGATCGTAAGGAGGAAAAGGAATGAAAATTAAGATCGTTTCGCTCGCCGTCGCGCTTCTTCTCGTCTCCGTCTCCGCGCTTGCCGCCGTCGAAAAGGACGAGATCGTCTACGCGCGGCTCTCGGAAACCGGCGCACCCGCCGAAAGCTACGTCGTCAATGCCTTTTCGGCGGACGAAGCGGGCGCGCATGAGGATTACGGAGACTATGCATCGGCCCTCAGTCTGACGCCCGGCCTCAGCGCTGTGCGCGCGGACGGTTCGGTCTCTCTCTCGCTGCCCGCCGGTCGTTCGTACTATCAAGGGACGCCGGAGAATCTGGCGCTTCCCTGGACGATCTCCATTTCCTACGCGCTCGACGGCGCGGCGGTCGACGCCTCGGCGCTCGCGGGCGCGTCGGGGCGGCTCAGTATCGAGATGAAAGTTGCCCGGAACACCGCCGCCCCCGACGGCTGGTACGAGGCGTACACGCTGCAGGCAACGGCCACGCTCGATGCGGCCCTGTGCGAGAACATCTCCGCGGAGGGTGCGACCGTCGCGGTCGCCGGGAGCGGATACGCGATGAGCTGGATCGTTTTGCCGGGGAACGAAACCTCGCTCGCGCTCGAGGCGGACGTGCGCGGCTTCCGGATGGACCCCATCCAGTTTGCTGGGGTGCGGCTCAACGTGGAAATCGACGATTCCGCGTTCTCCGGCGCGCTCGATTCCCTCGCTCAGAGTGCAGAGACGCTGACGACGGGCGCGGCGTCCCTCTCGACGGGCGCCTCGGACGCGGCGGACGGGGCGGCCACTCTCTCGGAGAGCGCTTCGACGCTCGCGGATGCCATGGCGGCGTTCGGCGAAAAGCTTTCGAGTTCGGACGCGCTGGCGGCGGAATTCCAGGCGCTTTTGACCGGCTATCAGGGCATCGCTGCGGGAATCGAGAACCTGTCTGCGGGGCTTTCCGGGCTTTCGACCGCCTCCGCGCAGTTGAGCGAGGGCATCAGCCTGTTCGCGGCGGGACTAGGTAACGCCGACATCGGAGCGATGGTCAAGGGCGCGTTCGGCGGGAACTTCGCGCCGCGCTCCTACTTGTCTGGCAGGAACGCAAACACGCGCAGCGTGCAGTTCGTGCTGATGACGCCGGGAATCGACTGATCCGAATTCATATTTGGAATTTGGATCAATCGTCGAAATCGAACCTTCCGTAAAATCTCATATCCGGGACGCGCGGCGCTTGACAAGCCCCGCGCGTCTTTATATACTTGAACGGCGTTATGGAAAGTATCATAGTTATGAGGTGAATCGCTTGGCGCGCGAAGAGCAGAAGCTGCGCAGCGAACGTATGCGGCAGGCCATTTTGGATGTCGCCATGGAAATGGGGTTACGGGAGGGTTTCGACGCCGTCTCGATCCGCAAGATCATCGGAAGGATGAATTACTCGACGGGCGTCGTTTACTATCACTTTAAGGACAGGCAGGAGATCATCGACGCCATCGTCGACGCGGAAACCCGGCGGTTCAACCGGATGATCGTGGCGATGCAGGACGAAAAAAAGGATGTCCTTTCCAACATGGAGGCGATCTTTCACCGCGTGATGCTTCTGGCCCGCGAGGAGCCGGAGAAGTACAACCTGATCGTTCTGCGCAAGTATAGCGGGCGCGCGCAGGACATGCCCGAGTGGATCGCGCCCCTCGCCGCCAAGCTGAAGCGGGCGATGGACGAGGGCGACATCCGCCGGGCGGACCCTGGGAGGGCGGCGTTCGCGGTGTGGAGTTCGTTTCTGGGTTTCCATCTGACGCTCTCTCGGCAGGAGAATCTGACGCCCGAGGAGGCGGAGGCGCTGTTCAAAGTCGAATTCGACATCCTCGCGCGGGGCCTCGGGCGGCGCGATAGGGAAGGGAAGGGGGTTCCGGCATGAGGAAGGTTCTCACAATCACCGGCGTCGTCCTGGCGGTTCTCGTTACCGTCGGGGGCGGGCTGTATTTCAAGAT
Source organism: Bacillota bacterium (assembly GCA_023444095.1). Lineage (GTDB taxonomy): Bacteria > Bacillota > Clostridia > Christensenellales > Aristaeellaceae > RUG11247. The sequence continues at coordinate 154,807 of JAEZRP010000022.1, read as the reverse complement.
GGCGGGCGACGCGCGCAAGGCGCTCGCCGCGCTCCCGTACGAGGAGATCGACATGAGCCGCGTGGCGGACGGCATCTACGAGGGCGAGGCCGACGCGGGGCTCGTCTTTGTGCGGGTGGAGGTGGAGGTCCGGGATCACGCCATCGGGGACGTGCGGATCCTCGAGCACAGAAAAGGCATGGGCGCGAAGGCGGAGGCAATTGCCGCCGACATAATCGCCCAAAACAGGTACGACGTGGACGCCGTCAGCGGGGCGACGCTGTCGAGCGAGGCAATCAAGAGCGCGGTCAGCGCGGCGCTCAAGAAGGGCGAAAGCTGACGGAGGAATGATATGATTCTCATCCTGGCGGACGAGGCGAAAGGCGGCGCGGGGGAGCGGCTCTACGGAATCCTCCGGTCGATGCGCATGCGGACGGAGTATCTGCCGCTCGCGGACGTGCGGGTGGAGCCCTGCGTGAACTGCGGCGTCTGCACGAAAAAAACGCCCGGCCGGTGCGCGGCGCGCGACGACGGCGATGCCATCTATCCCAGGATCGCGGGCGCGGACGCGGTGGTCGTGGTGACGCCCGTGGTCTTTGGTGGCTACTCGTTCCGGACAAAGCGCGTTGTCGACAAGTTCGGCATCTTCATGGACAGCCGGTATTACATCAAGAACGGGGAACTGGTCAAGGGCGGGCTCGTGGGGCGGCAGTTCCGCTACTTCGTCCTCGGGATCGGGGACGTCGACGCGGACGAGGCCGCGGTCTTTGAATCCATCGTGCGGGAGACCATCGCCATCACGCGCGGCGCGGGCCGCGCGCGGACCTGCGCGGCTCCGGACGACGAGATGCTGCGCACATTCGCGGAGGAGGTCTTGGGCGCATGAATGTTCTGATTGTCAATATGAGCCCGCGCGCAAGGGGAACCAGCGCGATGCTGGCGGGCATGTGCGCCGAGCGCCTCGAAGGGCATGGCCACACGGTGCTGCGCGCGGAGCTCTACCGGGAGCGAAACGACCCGCAGGCGCTTTACGCCAAGGTCGCGGGAGCGGACGTTCTCGTCCTTTCGGGTCCGTGCTACATCAATACATACCCGGCGGACGTCACGGCGTTTCTCGAAGGCATGGCGGCGCGCCCAGATATCCTTCATGGGCAGGCGCTCTACGGCATGATTCAGGGGGGCATGCCCTACGTCCACACCCACGAGGGCGGCCTCTCCATGCTGCGCGTGTTCGCCCGGCGGACGGGCCTTCGTTACCTCGGCGGGTTCGTCATGGGCATGGGCGCGATGGTCGATGGCGGGCCGATCGACAAACTGCTCAACGCGAAAAAAGCGCGGCGTCAACTCACGGTGTTCTTCGATCACGTATGCCGCGGGGAGCCCTCCCCGCGCGAGGTGTACCTCACCGCGCAGATGAAAATCCCCGCCCTTCTCGCGCGGCTGCTCGCGGCGTACGCGAACCGCGCCGCTGCTCGGGAAGCCAGGCGGGTCGGGGCGGCCCAAAGGTGACAAAAGCGCCCGCGTGCCAAACGCGGGCGCTTTCGATCTCTCTATGAGTGCCGGTACACCTGCCAGCCCATGTAGTTGCCAAGCGCCTCCTCGAGCACGCCCGCGCACGCGGCCTGCGCGAGCGCGACGTGGTGCTCGTAGCCGTTTTTCGAGATGTGGCGCATGAGCCCGTTCAAATCCTTCACTTCGCACACCGCCACGCCCCCGAAGGTCTCGAGCGGATCGTCGGTGAACTTCCCCTCGCCGAGATAGCACTTGATGATCCCGTTCCTGTCGTCGGTCGAGACCTTGAGGTACGTCATCTCGGACGGCCTGACGCGCCCCTTGAGCGCGCCGAAGCTGCACTCCGCGCCCAACGTGGTCGCGAGGATGTCGAGGTTTCCGATCTCCGGCTTCTCCCGGAAGGCGGCGGCGGGGTAGTTGGAGCAGTGGACGTTCACGCACTTGTCGGGCTCGCCTTTGTAGTTGTTGTTCCAATCCTGATAAATGGGGCTGACGCCCGACGCCCTGAGGAGCGCGAGCATCGAAACCGCGCCCATGACGTCGGTCTCGCACGCGGAGGGCATGCCCTTTTCGCCCATCATGCTCATCGAAAGGCACGCGGCGCAGCCGTAGTTGGCTTCCACGCTGTCCCAGCACTGCACGGCGCTCGCGTCGCAATGGTGCTCGGCCATCCAGTTTTCAAGGGCGATGCACAATTTTGCCTGCCGCTCGACCTTCTCGTCCGAGATCCCCGCGCAGATGTTGCCGTATTCCCGGATTTCCTGCACCTTCCTGTCGATCAGCGCGCGGTCCGCGATCTCCCCGATGTCCGCGAAGATTTCGCTCATGTCCTCCGTTTCCACAGTGATTCCGTAGCTCTGAAGAAGCTTTTCGGAGTAGCGCACGGTGCGGAAGGGCAGAACCCGCGCGCCGAACTGTGCGATGCGCGCGGTGCGCATGGATTTGACGACCGCGCAGATCCGGGCGAAGCGCTCGACGTCCCTGTGAAACTCGTCTCCGTCGACCTGGCAGGTGTGGCGGGCGGTGAGGGTGTATTTTATACCGTACTGGTAGAGGTTGTTGCACAAGGACAGCTTCCCGCAGAATGCGTCGCGGCGGTTCTCGAGCTGGAGTTTTTCAAAGTCATCGTCGCACGCCTGAATGAGGATGGGGCAGTCGAGCTTCGAAAGGCGGATGGCGTCCGCGACGCCCGTCTCCTCGCCGAAGTTCGGCAGGCACACGATGATGCCGTCGATGTCGGCGGCATGCGCCCGGAAGAGCGCCGCGCACTTCCGCGCTTCGTCGTAAGTCATGGTCTCGCCCATGAAGGTGTCTTCGGTCGAGAGGGTCACGCATGTATGCCCCCACGCCGCGAGGCTTTTGAGCAGCTTCTCCCGCGCGGTCAGGACCAGATGGTCCGGGAAAAACGAGCGGTTCGTGATGATGACTCCAAACTTCGCCATTTCATATCCTCCGTTTCATTTGCAGGGAATTCCAAAGGGCCATTGCCCGGGGTCAGGGGCGGCGCCCCAGCGTTCTTTGTCACCCCCGCGCCTTCCTGACCGCGTCCGCCCACGTCGCGCGCAACGCTGCGCGCCGTGCGGGATCGATCTCCGGGCGGTACAGGGCCGCGGGCGCGGCGAGGGCGGGGATTTCGGCGTAGGAGGGGTAGAGGCCCGCCGCGATGCCGCCGATATAGGCCGCGCCGAGGGCGGAGAGCTCGTTGGCGTCTGGGCAGCGGACGGCGCAATCGGCGAAGTCGGCCTGCATCTGCATGAGAAGCGCGTTCTTCGCTGCGCCGCCGTCTGCCATGAGGGTCGATATCCTGCGCCCGCCCGCGCGCTCCATGGCTTCGAGCACGTCCGCGTCCTGCAGGGCGATGGCCTCGAGCGCGGCGCGGGCGACGTGGGCGCGGGTCGTGCCGCGCGTCATGCCGCAGAGGACCGCCTTCGCGGAGAGGTCGAAGTGCGGCGCGCCCAGCCCCGAGAGCGCCGGAACGAGGCATACGCCCCCGGAATCCGGCACCGTCCGCGCGAGCGCCTCGATTTCGGCGGCGTCGCGGTACATGCCCATCTCTCGCGAGAGCCACACGAGCGCATCGCCCGAACAGGTGACGTTCCCCTCGAGCTCGTAGAATACCTTTCCCTGAAACCCGTAGGCGACGGCCGCCGTCAGCCCGTTTTCGGCGATGATTGGTTTTTCGCCCGCGTTCAGCATCACCGACGAGCCCGTGCCGTAGGTCGCCTTGACGGAGCCGGGCGCGTGGCAGCCGTGGCCGAAGAGCGCCGCGTGGCTGTCGCCCAGGACGCCTGTGATGGGAATTCCCATGTAAGTTCCAAAGTCCGCGTCGGCGGGCAGGATGCGCTCCGCGAAGAAATCGCGCCTGAGGCCGAAAAGGGAGAGCATATCCGCGTCCCAATCGAGGGTATGAAGGTTCAGAAGCTGCGTGCGGCTCGCGTTGGTGTAGTCGGTCGCGAATACCCGTCCGCCCGTCAGGTGGTAGATCAGGTAGCTGTCGATGGTCCCGACGCACAGCTCGCCCGCGTCCATGCGGCGGGCGATTGCGGGATTTTCGCGGCGGAATGCCGTGATCTTGCTCGCGGGCAGGTAGGGGGAGAGGGATGCGCCCGTAATTTCGCGCGCAGAATCCGTGCGCGCGGCGAGTTCTTCGCAGATCTCCGCGCCCCGGATGTCCTGCCACACCATCGCGCGCGCGACGGGATCGCCGGTTTTCCGGTCCCAGATCACGGTCGTCTCCCGCTGGTTCGCGAGGGAGAGCGCTGCGACGTCTGCGCCGCCGATCCCGTTCAGCACTTCCGCGAGCAGCGATCTGACGTTCTCGAAAATTTCGGCTGCGTCGTGCTCCACGCGGCCCGGCGCGGGATAGAACTGCCTGTGCGGCCTCGACGCACGCCGGACGATTTCGCCCCGCGCGTCCGCCAGAAACGCCTTTGTGCCAGACGTGCTCTGGTCGATTGAAACGACGTATCTCATCCGAGCAGCTCCTTCGCCGCGCGCGCGATGCCGTCCGCCGTCAGCCCGTAGCGCTCGAACACGTCGCGGTTCGTGCCGGAGTACAGGATCTCATCCGGCAGTCCGAGAATCTTCATCTTGACGGGACAATTCTGGGATACGAACTCCGCCACCGCAGCGCCCAGCCCGCCGTGCACGCTGTGTTCTTCCACGGTCAGGATGCGGCCCGTCCCGGCGGTCCTCGCGAGCGCCTCGGTGTCGAGCGGCTTGATGGTATGCATGTCGATCACGGTGGCAAAGATTCCCGCCGCCGAGAGAAGCTCCGCCGCGCGCAGAGAGGGGTAGACCATCTCGCCGCACGCGACGACGGCCATGTCGCCGCCCTCGCGCAGAAAATTCGCTCTTCCGATCTCGAAGGGCGCGTCTTCTGCGTATACATCCTCCACCGCGCCGCGCCCCACGCGCACGTACGCGGGCTCGCCGGACGCCGCCAGCGCGCGGGTGAGTTTAGTCATCTGGTTCGCGTCGCAGGGCAGAAACACCTGAAGCCCCGGCACCGCGCGCATGAACGCCACATCCTGCACCGCGTGGTGCGTACCGCCGAGCGCGCCGTAGGATACGCCGCCGGACACGCCGATCACCTTGACGTTGGTGTGCGAGTATGCCACGTCCACCTTTACCTGTTCGGCGGCGCGCGTTGCGTAGAACGAGGCCGGGCCGCACACGAAGGGTACGAGTCCGCACCTGGCGAGACCCGAAGCGATGCCCACGGCGTCCTGCTCCGCGATGCCGCACTCGACGAACTGCTCCGGCAGCTCCTTCACAAATTCGTTCAAAGTGACAGAGCCCCGGCTGTCCGTCGCGAGCGCGAAGATCCGTTTGTCCGCCCGCGCGAGCCGCAAAAGCTCCTCGGTAAACGCTTGCCTTAATGCCTTCATGCCCACTCAACCCCCCTTACGCCCAGCGCCTCGTAGGCGATTTGAAGCTGCTCCGCGCTCGGGACGTGGTGGTGCCACTCCGCCCGGTTCTCCGCGAAGGGCAGGCCCTTTCCCTTGACTGTGTTTGCGATCAGGCAGCGCGGCTTCCCGGCGGGCCGGTCAGACCCAAAATAGGAAACCAGCGCCGCCATGTCGTTCCCGTCCGCTTCCTCCACGTCCCAGCCGAACGCGCGCCACTTGTCCCCGAAGTTCTCGAGTGCCATCACGTCCTCGGTCGGGCCGCTGATCTGGAGCCGGTTGCGGTCGATCATCGCCCAGAGGTTGTCGAGCCCATAGTGCGCGCCCGCCATCGCGGCCTCCCACACGCTGCCCTCGGCCTGCTCGCCGTCGCCCATCAGCACGAACACTCGGTTTTGCGTCCCAAGCCGCTTTTCGGCGATGGCCATGCCCACGCCGATGGGCAGCCCGTGGCCGAGCGCGCCGGTCGACATCTCGACGCCATTGACTTTGTTGTTCGGATGACCGATGAGGGGGCTTCCGGGCTGGGAATAGGTGCAAAGGTCCGCCTTGGGGAAGAAGCCGAGGTCGGCGAGGATCGCCCAATAGCCCTCGACCGAGTGGCCCTTGCTCAAAAGGAAGTGGTCGCCGGGCCGCTTGATTTCATAAAACAGGCAGGTGAGGATGTCGAGGCAGCTCATCGCGCCGCCGGTATGGCCCGTTCCCGCGCGCGCGATCATTGTGACCGCGTCTGCGCGCCGAAGGGCCGCGGTCTTTTCAAGTTCCGAAAGATTCATGTGATGCTCCTTTGCCGCGGCTCGCATGTTGCACACTCCCGCCGCTGCGGTTCATTCGTATCCTATCACATCGCTTTCGGAATGACAATACGCCGGATCAATCAAGCGTCGTCCTTTTTGGCAAACTGGAGGATAAAGTCCCTGAGCTTGCGCTCCGCCATCGGCGGTCCGATCATGAAGCCCTGCCCCTTCCAGAAGCCGAGGTCGCTGTAGAACTCGAACTGGTCTCCGTTTTCGATCCCCTTGGCGCACACGTTCAGCTTGAGCGTGTCCGCGAGGTGGGCAATCGAGATGAGGATGCGGATCAGTTTTTCGTCGCTGGGCACGCCGCTGGAGAAGCAGCGCGCGAGCTTGATTCCGTCGAAGGGCAGGCGGTTCAGAAGGAACAGATTGTTGCTCCCGATGCCGAAGTTGTCGAAAAGCAGCTTCGCACCCATGTCCTTGAGGGTTTTCAGATTCTCGACGCCCTTCGACGTGAGCCTGTCGACTTCCGTGAGTTCCAGCTCTAGATTGCGGGGCTCGAGGCCGTGCAGCGAGAGCTCCGCCTTGGTGTGCTCGACGAAATCGGGGCTATTGATCGACTGGGACCACATGTTGATCGCGACAATCAGGTCGCAACCGGTTTCGTCGATCAGTCTGCGCATCATGGCGAGCGTGTTTTTCAGGAACCAGTCGGAGAAGATTCTGCCCGTCTGCCTGTCGGAGGCGGTCTGACGGACGTAGCCGTAGCCCGGAACCGACTCGCCCCCGGGGAGATGGAGAACCTCTGCAAAGACCTCGTAGGTGTTGCAGGTGTTCTTTCCGAACGTCCACTTGGGTTGGCCGTACAGCTCAAACGCCCCGTCCTCGATCAGTGCCCGCAGCTTTTCATGCGCCAGGTTCATGGCTGTCCCTCCCTCGTTCTGCGTTTTTGTGCGAAACCACCGCGGATCGACCTCGTTTGTTTGCCTATAGTTTACACTAAATTCACCGATTGGTCAATCCTGTGTATTCGCCATTCGTTTTTTCTATATGACTCGGCGGACGATCAGCGAATGGCGCATGGCGAGCCGTTGACGAGTCCGGGAAAATCTGTCATAATGGCCTCGCCGGATCTTCAAATGGCGATGGAGGGATCCTATGCGTTTTCTGGGCACCGGTGCCGCCGAGCTGATTCCGAACCCGTTTTGCGATTGCCCGATCTGCGCGTCCGCGCGGCTCGATCCGCGCGAGCATCGGCTCCGCTCCTGCCTGTACGTGGATGGGCGCACGATGATCGACTTCGGCCCGGACACGCTGGCTGCGTGCGTACGGTACGGCCTCTCGCTCGCCGCGCTTGAGGACGTGCTCATCACCCACGCGCACGAGGATCACTTTTCGCTTGAGAATCTTGCCGTTGTCACGATGCGGCGCGAAAAGCCCGGAAAGCCCTTCACCGTGCACCTGTCGCGCGCGGCGCACGATTACGTCATGCGGCTGGACGGAGCGCTCTCCGAGGCCACGGACGGTCGCGCCGACATCACGCGCGCGGTGCGGGACGGCTGGTTCCGCCTCCAGCCGCACGACGCGTTCGTTCCGTTCGAGGTGAGAGACATGCGCGTTTTCCCGGTCGTCGGAAACCACGTCGGCGCGACGGATGCGGAGCGGTCCCTCAACTACCGGATCGAGCGGGGAGGAAGGACGCTTTTGTACGCGCTCGACACGGGCCTCTACGGCCCGGAGACGCTCGAGGCGCTTCGCGGCCATCCGCTTGACCTGCTCATCATGGACGCCACCTTCGGCGCCGCGCCCCTCGCGCGCGGCGACGGCCACCTGAACGGCGAACACTTCCTCGAGCAGCTCGGCGCGCTGCGCGGGGTCGGCGCGGTGACGGACGGGACGCGCGTCGTCGCCACGCACATCAACCACAAGCACGACTGGAACCACGGGGCGTACCAACGCTTCTTCGACGCCTCCGGGGCGCGCGTCGCCGTGGCGCGCGACGGGATGGAAGTCGAGCTTTGACCGCAAGGAAAAGGCCGCCCGATCGCCCGGCATGTGAGCGCATAAATCAGCAGATTGGGCGTTGACTTTGGCGGGAAATCCTGCTATAATAATTTTCGCTGGTTTTGATTTCTGGAGAGATGGCCGAGTGGTTTAAGGCGCTGGTCTTGAACGTCGAACCCGAGTCCGAAAAGCCAACTAGATCAAAGATTTTAACGATGTCTGACATCGGTTTTTTGTTGTTAACGGGGTGAAGCTGATGGCTGATACTATTCTAAAATATTAAAGCATCGATGAGCCAAGCTCTGTGAGTGATGGAAGCGACGCGGGGGGCGTTGGAAAAAAGGGAGCGGACGCAATCGCAGAGGCGGTCAACGACCTTTTCCAGCGAGGGGAAGACCTCGTTTCGGAAGCCCTTCTCTCGGATTTCATCCCAGATCATCTCAATGGGGTTCAGCTCAGGAGTATAGGGCAACAGCGGATACAACTGTATGTTTTCTGGAATTTGCAGCGCCCCGGAGCTGTGCCAGGCAGCATTGTCCACCACCAGCAGGATGTAATCGTCCGGGTATGCCTTGGAAAGCTCTCTCAAGAACACATTCATGCAAACCGTGTTTGTATAGGGTAGTACCAGCGTAAACAGGTTGCCGTCGACCGGGGATACCGCGCCATACAGGTAGCGATATTCCCGGATGTGATGGCATGGAACGCTGGGACGAATCCCCGCCGGACACCAGCACCGCTTGGGCTTATTGATCCTTCCAAACCCAGCCTCGTCCTGAAACATCACCCGCAGTTTTGGCTGCCTCTTTCTCAGGGTTTGGATCGTTTCGGTGATTTTTTTTATAGGCTTCGACCGCCTCGCCGTTCGCTTTCTTCGGGTGTCGTCCCCGTGGCATGACCTTCCGCCATCCATGCTTGTTTAGAATATAATAAATCGCGTCCCGGGTCACCGGATGCCCTACCTCTTTCTGAAAAGCCAGGTGGATCTCCGTTACTTCAATGACCTTCCCCGCTTCTCCTTGCTCTCGAAATCCCGCCAGAAATGCCGTCTCCTTTTCCGGTGTCATATACCGATGCCCGCCGTGATGACGTTTCCCTACGATCGCCTCCATGCCTTGCGCTTGATACCGGTTGACGATCTTGTTCACCGATGTGTGGCATAACCCGCTGATCTTTGCGGTTTCTTCGCTTCGCATCCCGTCGATCGCCTTCAGCTTCAAGACCAGCAGCCGTTTGTAGACATGATTCTCATGGCTCAATGTGAATTCTCGCATGATCTCTGCACGTTCCTCATCTGTGAACGTTACTTTTTTGATGTTCATTCCATTCCGCCTCCCTGCTCTTCTATTATATCACAGCTTGGCTCTTTATGGAATGATTAATATTTTGGATTGGTATGAAATCTGATATGACGGCTGCCATCCAATTTGCGACAATAACGGATGGCAGCTGTTGTTGTGGCTATACAAAGCCGATGTCAGGGGAGTAATTCTGGATACATGAAATCTGGGACAGACCTTGGGAAGTGGACTATTGACAATTTCAATAATAATGACATGCGCGCTCTTTATTCCATACGTCGATGGAAATCCGTCCAGTAAGCTAAGATATTCCGATTGAACGAGCATGTTTACGTGAAACTCGAAACATCAGTTCCCGTTCGAGAATAAACTTCCGGTTTTGTAACAAAGCTCTCTTAACGCCAGTTTGCGTATCCAAACAGCTCCATCATCTCCACCATGATATCTGATGCCTTTTCCACGTTGTCGCGCAGATATGTGTTCGCCTCTGCCGCCTCAAAGTCTCCGTGCCGCACGTCATCGATCCGTCCCACCAATCGGTTTGCGGCGTACTGCCCGGCCTCGCGCGCAATTCTGGTCCACATGTTGACGCGCACGATGCCATCCTCTGCAAGCCCACGCACCTGGTCGCTTGAGAGACAGGACGTGCCATGCAGAACAAGCATGCTTCGCCCAAGCTCTTCAGTCAGTTTGCGAGCGCGCTTCCGATCGTAATTCGCCCCGCCGACGTGCGTGGTCTGTTGCTCGGTGCCCAGATCTGCGACAAAGAAATCCACCCCGGTGGTCTTTACATACTCTCGCGCCCGCGTGCAGTAGTCGTCCACATGCCTTGCAACTGCACTGCCCTCGACGCTCAATTGCTCCATGATCCCCTCCACGAGCACCTGATCGCCGTATTCCCTTACATATTCGCGGGTTATCGCGAGATTCTCCTCATAGGGAAGCGTCTGGCAATCGAACATGACGCTTGAAAAGTATGGCACCGCCACCGTAAGCGCCCAGCGATCGCGCACGGGATTCGCATGGTCGAGGTGCGGCAGTACCATTACATCCCGGTACGGTGCATATTTACCCTCCGCCAGCGCATGCAGATTTCCCATATGCGCCAAGAAACCGCTGTTCGGCTCGGCATTGTATGTAAATCGCTTTGCTTGGGGCATGTGCTGGTAGGTAAAGGTGTTTGCAACCACAACGGGCACATCGAACAAGTTGTATTTGCGCTTAACGCGCTGCGCCGCCAGTAAAATGGCTTCCGTGTTCCAATGACTTGCCGTGCAGAAGATCGCGACCGACATTCCGCACGCGCGCGCGCGATCGAAAACCTCCATGGAATGGTCGCGCTCGGTGATGATCGACATATTCCCGCCCCCGTTCTTTAGCGCCCATAGATTGCACGGCATGAACTGAACATCCTCGAATATTGCTCGTACTTTTCCTGATACTCCGAGCGGTATGCGCTTCTAGGCTCGATGCATTTGACCCGCCGAACCAACGCTTCCGCCGCCTGTTCGAACGACGCAAAGTGCCCGAGCGCAACGCCCGAAAGCATCGCCAAGCCCACCGTCCCGCTCTCCGCATTCTCGAGCATCCAAATCGGTGCGTTCAGGATGTCCGCTTTGATCTTGAGCGACGCTTCGGAAGCGCCGCCCCCACACGCCGTGATTCGTTCGATCGCAAAGCCTGTGTTTTGCAGCATCTCCAGGTTCATGAGGATTTCAAAGTTCAAGCCTTCGTAAATCGCACGATAGAGATCCGCCTTAGTAGATGAGAGCGTCAGCCCGGAGATCATTCCCGTTGCGCACGCGTCCATGTGCGGTGTGCCCGAGCCTGCCAGATGCGGCAGGAACAACAACGATGTGGGCGCTTCGGACAAGCACGAGTTCAGCACGTCGTAAGCGCTTATCCCCTGCGTCTTGCATTTTGCGGCGAGCTCAGGCTCAAATTGATCCCGAAACCACTTGAGCGCAGCACCAGCGGTACTCGTAAACGCCAGCGCGACAGACTCGCCTGGAACGGCGTGCGGCTCTGCGCAGATGTTGTGAGCGAACATTCCACGCAAGTTCGGGGATGCCGGGAGCGGGGCGATCAGACATTCCGAGCTGCCGATTCCGTCCGCAACATCCCCGGCAGAAAGCGTGCCAGCACCCAGCGCGGCAGCGATCTGATCATGTACGCCGGAGACGACGATCGTATTTTTCGATAACCCAAACTCCTCCGCCAGCTTCGGCATAATCCGCGCGATCGGCGTACCCGCCGGTATGTGTACCGGAAGCATTCCCGGTTCGATCCCGAAAGCTGCGCATAGTTCTGCGTCCCAAGAGCGTGTTTCTCGGTTGAACAGGAGCGTGCGGGAGGCCAGCGAGCTATCCGTAGCCGCCTCACCCGTCAGCAGGTACTCGACGAATGACCCGTATGGCAGAATCATCCGCGTTTGGTCCAGAACATCAGGTCGAATGCGCTTCAGCCACAGAAGCTTTGGCAGTGTATACATAGCGTTGATCGGCATTCCCGTGCGCATCTCCAAAGCGGCGGGATCGACACGCGCGCGAATGTACGCAAGTTCTTCCGTCCCCCGCGCGTCCGTATAGAAAATCGAATCGCAAACTGCCTCGCCGCCTTTGCCGATGAGCGCCACCGCCTCCCCGAACGACGCGGTGGCAATCGCTTCAATCTCCTCCACCGTGTGATGCGCCGCCGCTCGGATCACCTCAAAAACCGCTGCGCGAACATCGTCCGGTCGAATCTCGATCCAGCCGGGGCGCGGGAAGCGCAGGTTGTATTCGCGATACGCACGCGCAACAACCGCGCCCGAACGTGCGACCACGGTCACCTTGACGCCGGAAGTTCCGACGTCCAACCCAAGATAGGACAAAGTGGCCACCTCCTCGCCTATGAAAAGCCGCCGTGCAGGCGGCGGCTCCAATACCGATTAGGATAGATCAATTCGGCGATAATCCAGGTACTTGGTCAGCGCTTCCGATACCGCTCGCGCGCAGTGCCCGCGAGTGATGATCGCGTGGTGTCGGAATCCCGCCTCGGCGATGTGCTGAAGCTTCTTTTGCAGATCCGGCAACCGCATGACGCCCGAGGTGCCAAAAAACTCGGCCTCGACTGGGTCGGAGGTGATCTCAGCTTCCTCGACATAGTACTCGATCTCGCCTCGATCGGTACGCATGCCCACGAGCGTGATCTCGCCCGGTCGGATGCTCCCGACGTTCAGCCCCCAAGAGCAGTTCGCGCCCTGGGTCTTTGTGAACATCTTGTGCTCCTCAATGCGCCCAGCTCCGGTCATGAGGTCGAGGGGCAGCGGACCGCAGTGAAACAGAATCAGCTTTTCGGGGTCGTCTCCGTAGTTGTTGTTGAGATCAAGGCAGCCCGAGGGATTCCCGGAGGCCAGGGAAAGCGCGCGCATGGCAACCGCGTTGCTCACATCCGTCTCGCACGCAGCGGGAACGCCTGCCTGGTTGAACACACCGAGGATGGAACATGGGGTAATCTGAAACTCCTGCTGCAATTCGCTCCAACAGCGTATCGCGAACGCGTCAAGGGAAAACTCCCGTATGTATCCGTCCAGTGCGACGCCCAGTTTTCCGAGCGCGGTATGCGCGTATGCGGGGGCGTCGTTCAGACACATGGTCTGCGAAAGCCGCCCCACCCACTCCTCAATTCCGGGGGCATCCTCAGGAATCTCCCGCACGCGCGCGAACAGGTGAGCAAGGTCGAACGTCTCCACCTCTACGCCGTGGCGTTCGAGCGCGATCTCGTCAAAGCGCACGGACTTGAACGCCGTTGTGCGCGCGCCGAAACAGCCAAGCCGTGTGCTGCGCATTCCCTTGACGATTCGGCAGATGGCGATGAAGTCGGAAAGCTCCCTGTGAAACGCTTCGCTCAGGGGGTGCATGGCGAACGGAAGACCGGAGGTATATCGATAATCCATCTGTTTGAGCACCGCTGAGAGTCCCAGCTTTCCGCAGAACGCATCGCGACGGTTCGCAAAACCCATCCTGCCAATCTCATCGGGATACGCCTGCAGTAGCATTGGAACGTTTGCGCCACGGATCGCGGCCTTGATGCCGTTCTCATCGCCGAAGTTTGGCAGGCAGACGATTACGCCGTCGAACAAGCCTCGGTTTTCGTTCAAGAATGCCGCGTACCTCGCGCCTTCGTCGGCCGTCTCCACCGCGCCATACCGCGTGAGCGACGGATCCGGCTCTATTAGACCGATGCCGCATTGCTCAGTGGCGGCGCGCATATCCGCGCGGGCAGACTCGATCACACTGCTTGGAAAAAAACCCCGGTTTGCGATCAACAACGCCAGTTTCATGCCATTCCCTCCTGCTCGCGTGATGTGGCAGGCGCTATGCCAGTTGTCATGAATGCGCCAATTCCCGCCTTGTCTTTGGGCTGAATGACACTGCCCACTCAAATTCTCCAGTCACTTCCGGATGAAAGGTCAGTCGCCACGCCGGCCCCGCGATGTGCTCAACTTCGCTCGTCGTGGTCATGTTCCCCTCACCAAATACGCGCAAGTCCTCCGGCGCGCATACGACGAGTTCGTACTTCTCCCCGCCCACGACCCTCGATTTTCCGGCAAGTATCCTCTTCTCCGCGTCGTAGCCAACACACAGCACATCCAGCGCGCCCTGTGCGATATGGCGCGAGGTGGAGATGAGCTGCGGAATGTCCGCGACCTCCTGCACGGCGTAGATGCGGGACGCGCACGCGCGCAGATCTGCCTCGAAGCCATCCCGAACCGCGCCCAGGAATTCGCGGTTCCAGTAGTCGTACACATAGTACGCCGTTCCTTCGACGCCCACATCTGTTCGCATGTCGATCCGTACGCGCGCGGGTTCCTCACGCAGGTTGATGACATCCACGATGTTATATCGCATATCGGGGCGCTCGATGGCGAGGTTGACCAGCATCGTCTTGTGATCGGAGACCGTCGTACGCACATCCATGGGGTGTGCGGGCACGGGCGGGATTGAGCGCCGCAGTATCTCAACGCGCTCCTCCGGCAGGTCGGGCAGGTTATCTCCGAGCGTAAAGGGCAACCCGAGCAGTGACACCAGCGCCGCGCGCGTGACTGCCTTGTCGAGGGTGTTGAACTTCTCGCGAATCACAACGTTGTCTGGATCGTTGTTGATGACAACCGTGTGCAGCATGTAGTACTTGCACAGTCGATCCACGCACTGGGTGATGAACTCCTCCCAACGGAATATGTCACCGCCGATGCGCGCCGCGTCGAATACACTGACCGCTAGATCCATGTCGCGCTCGTTGACGCCCGCGCAGTACAGCATATAGTAATCCTTACCAAGAATATCCCGCGCCACCTTGAACGCGCCGATCATCGCATCGCGCGAGGAACGCTCCGGCGCGTACTTCGTTTCGTTGCAGTCGTCGCAGATTTCGAGCGTGATCGGCAAGCAGTCCCACTTGACCGCCTCAAAGCCCCATTCCTTGACCAGCCGCAGCATCCGCGGCAGCATCTCGGTGAGAAACGCCGGGTGCGTCGGATCCAGAAAGTACTGGCCGCACCACGCGGGTCTGCGTGCCAGCACTGCCTCGGGGTACTTCTCGATCATCTCGTTTTTGCGCGGGTCACACGTCGCGCCGATCCAGAGCGCGGGAATGAAGCCCAACTCGCGAATCTGATCCGCGACGTGTTTGAGCCCGTTGGGGTAGGTGATCGGGTCGGGGTGGTACATGTCGAGGTCGTCTGAGCCGACGGATGAAAAGTCGCGGTGGTACCACTCCCAGTCCACCCATATGGTGTCCGCGCCATACTCCTTCAAGTGTTCCGCCTGCCAGCGCGCGTTATCAAGCACAGTCTTTTCGCCCGCGTCAAACTGCACGGCGTACCACGTCATCCAGCCGACGGGCGGCGTCTTGAATGTCGTGTCGGGATTGAATTTCTTGTAGTCTAGGTTGAACGCCCTCGCATACACGTCCTTTTCCACGCGGAGGAGGAGTGCGCGCGCGTAGTCCCAGCCCATGGTGCCGAACGAGAACGCGTACGCGTCCGCCCCCCAATCGTACTTGAGCCGGAACACGCCGCTCGTCTCGAACACCAGCGCGGAATCCGTGTCGCGGTCAAACAGAGCGTTATCGTGAATGGACGCCGCCGGACCGTAGGCGGAGCGCAGCGCACGATTCCCGCCGCCGATTCTCACCGCCATGGTCTCCTTCTGCGGATGCGCGCCCCATTGGAGCAGTCCCTCATAGCGAATGCTTGCCGTGCCCTCACCGCCAGTGAAAATCTCCACTCCGCGATTCGACAGCAAGAACCGGATGGATACGTCCTGTCGGTTGAGCGCGTCGCCTGCATAGACGACGGTCAAAGTCACCCGGTCGTCCCCGCGCTCACGGGTGACTGTTGCGCGGGGCGCTTCATACTCGCGCAGCGCTACCTGATCGTCCCTCTTGGAAACAATCGAGCGAATGCCCGCCCCGCGCACGATCTCGCCCATACCGTCGTAAAAGACGGAGAAGCTGTCTCGGTCAAGATCGTACGAAACCGAATACCGCTTGAAGTTGACGTACATATGAATCCTCCCTTTAAAGGTACGGATCGGCGGCATCGCGCAGCCCGTCGCCCACGAAGTTGAACGACATGACGGTCACGATGATGAAGATACCGGGAATCAGTGCCCAAGGGTACAGCGACACGTTGCGGAACTTCTGCGCGTCGGCAAGCAGAACGCCCCAGCTCACCGCGGGTGGACGCAGACCCAGACCCAGAAAGGAGAGCGAGGTTTCGCCGAGAATCATGCCGGGAATCGAGAGCGAGAGCGAGGCAATCAGGTGGCTCGTGAACATCGGGATCATGTGCTTTCGGATGATGCGCGGCGTGCCTGCGCCCGCGACGCGAGCCGCTTTCACGAAGTCCTCGTTCTTGAGCGACATGAACTTCGAGCGCACCGTTCGCGCGAGTCCCGGCCAACTGACGAGCGAGAGGATGAGTGTGATGGAGAAATAGGTCTTCGTGATCGGCCAGTTTGATGGAACCGCCGCCGCGAGCGCCAGCCATAACGGGATCGTCGGAAGCGAGATCGTGAAGTCGATGATGCGCTGGATCACAGCGTCCACGGCTCCCCCCAGATATCCCGATAGACCGCCGAGAATTAGCCCGAGGACGAAGGACAGCATGACACCGATGAGTCCCACGGTTGTGGAAATCTGCGCGCCGATCAGTGTGCGGGAGAACAGGTCGCGCCCCGCCTGGTCGGTTCCGAACAGGTATATGCCGTAGACGCCCCCGCTCGGTCCGGTCGCGTTCTGGACGCCGAACAGATGCACGTCCGTCTCAAACAGCCCGATCAACTTATACGGACTCCCTTTCACAAAGAGCTTGACATACTCCCTGTTCTCCACATTCTCGGTATACATCGGAAGGAACGTCACTGGGTCATACCCGGCTACGATCTCGTAGACGAACGGCCAAGAGAAGTTCCCTTCCGCGTCGATCACGTGGATTCCCCTGGGCGGCATGTTGGCTACTTTGGAGTTGTATTCCTGCTTGCCGTATGGCGAGAGGAAGCCAGCGAAAATCGCGATCAGGTAGATGATGCTGAGCGTCACAAGTCCGACCACCGCGAGCCGGTTGCGCACAAAGCGCATGCGCGTGAGCTTGAACTGCGAGGCGACGTAGATCGTATCAAGCTTTCGCGCCGCCTGCGCCTTGTACGCCACCTTGCGCTGCTTCAATTCGCGCCTGCCGATTTTATGCTGACCTGTCAGAGGATTTTGCATGTGCGTCGCCTCCCTACATGGAATTGCGGATGCGCGGATCGGTGACCGCCAGCAGGATGTCCGACACGAGCGTGCCGATCATTGCGAGACCGCCCATGATGAACACGATCGAGCCCGCGAGGTACATATCCTGGTTTTGAAGGGCGGTGATGAGCAGCGGCCCCACCGTCGGAAGGCTCATGACCATCGCGAGCACCGTCTGCCCCGAGATGAGCCCCGGCAGCATCCAGCCGACGGTCGAGATGAACGGGATTAGCGCAATGCGCACCGGGTATTTGATGAGCAGTCGACGATTCGAGAGCCCCTTTGCGCGCGCGGTCTTGACGTAGGGCTTTGACATCTCGTCTAAAAGGTTCGCGCGAAATGTCTTGAACAGCCCCGCTGTGCCCGTGATCGAAATGACGAGCAGCGGAATCCAGACATGCCTCAGCATGTCGGCGAACTTCGCCCACGTCCATGCCTTCCCCGCGAATACATCCGAATAGAGCCCGCCCGCGTATTGCCGCGTCACCAGAAAATACAGATACATGATCACGATTGCCAGCAGGAACTCGGGCACGGACACCCCGAAGAAGCTGATCCCCGTGAACGCATAATCGCCATAGGAATATTTGTGCGTCGCCGAGTAAAATCCCATCGGAAACGCAATCAGCCAAATCAGCCCCACGCTTACCAGCGAGAGCGTGATCGTCACCGGAAGCCGAGAGGCAATCAGCGAATTGACGGATCTTTTAAACACGAACGAGTACCCGAGATCGCCCTGCAGGATGTTCACGATCCATTTGAAGTACTGCATGTACATGGGCTGGTCGAGCCCGTAGCGCGCCTCGAGCGCGTCGATGTAGTCTTCATCGATCTGCATGCCGCTGGAGCGCAACTGGTTGATGTATGTGCTCAGATAGTCTCCCGGAGGGAGCTGGATGATCACAAAGACGACAACCGACAGCGCGATCAAAAGCGGTATGATGATGAGGAACCGCTTGACGATGTACTGGAACATGGGCGCATCCTCCCCTTCAGCCGGCGGGAGACCCTGCGATCCCCCGCCGACCGTTCAGATGACCAGTTTAGAAGGCTTTCAGTCCTTTACTGGTAATCGGCCTCGATCCAGTAGCCGTCGCCGCGGCTTGTGCCGCAGAAGCCGAACGCCCAGTCCTGATCGAGACCCGAGACGTTGTGGAAGTAGTTCTTGATGATGTTGATGGCGGGCAGGCGCCTGCCGATGCCGAGGGAATAGAGGTTGTCCTTCCAAATCTGAACGACCTCCGCGATCTCGGCGTCGAGCGCCGCGGCGTCGGTCTCGTTCACGATGATCTGACCGAGCTCGTGCAGACGCGCGATCTCAGGCGTCGCCGTGAACACCTTGTCGCCTTCCTTTTGGTACACGCCGGGCATGAAGCGCACGCCCCAGCCGTAGCCGGCGTAACCGGTCCAGTCGTTGACGGAGCCGGTAGCGACATACAGGAAGCCGTTGCCGCCGGTGAGGTTGGTGATGTCGTAGTCGTTGCCAGAGGTGCGCTCGTTCCACAGCGAAGGATCAACTTTGGTGGCGGTGATGTTGAGTTTCAGATTCTCGCGCCACTGGGAAGCGACCATCTCGGCGACCTCGATCCACTGATCGTCGTAGTTGGGGCACAGAATCACGAGGTCAAACGCCTCGCCGTTCGCCGTCATGCGGTAGCCATTCGAATCGTAGGTCGTCATGCCCAGTGTGTCGAGCAGCGCGTTGGCCGCGGCCGCGTCAAACAGGGTGTACTGCGTCGCCCACTCCTCGTCGTAGTACTTGGAGCCTTCGAGGAAGGAGGTCTGCGCGACCTTGGAGCTGTACGGGCCCACGGTGTAGAACGTCGCGATGACGGTTGCGCGGTCCATGCCCATGGAGAGCGCGCGCCTGAAGTCCACGCTCGTGAGGTACGGCGCCTTGACCGGGTCGACCGACGTCGCGTTGATGTGGAAGTTCATGGCGTTGGGCTCGTTGAAATCGCTGGTCGCGATGGTGTAGTCCATCTCCTCGGCATACTGCGCGAAAAGTGGGTAGTTCGAGAACGACTCCTGCACCGCCGCGACCTGCACGTCGACCTCGCCCGCGATGACCTTCATGTTCACCAGGTCGATGGACTCGACGATGGAGATAACCGCGCTGTCGATGTAGGGCAGCTGCTGTCCGGTCTGGTCGACCGCCCAGTAGTAGGGGTTGCGTTCATAGGCGATGGTGTTGGAGGTCGCCGGGTCGGTCACCATGAGGAACGGCCCCAAGACCGGCAGCGCCATGTTCTTCTGCTCGTCGCGCTTGTCCTCGAACATCGTCGTCCAATCGTCGAAGGACTCCGCCGCGAGCGCCGCCGCCAGTTCATCAGCCGTCAGATACGAGGCATGGAACTGCTTGAGGTAGTGCGCCGGGTAGGCGAAGCGGGAGTTGTTGCTGTACGCCCAGTACGCGAGGTACAAAGGCTTGGGTGCTGCAAACGTGAACGTCCAGGAGTAGTCGTCGACCACGGTGAACGTGCAGTCCGTATAATAGGACTCGGTGGGCGTCAGTTCCGCGTTCTTGACCACGTCGTTGTACCAGAAAGCGACATCCTCTGTCGTCACCGGCACGCCGTCCGACCACTTCAGACCCTCGCGGATCTTGAAGGAAAACTCGGTGTACGCTTCGTTGTAGCTGAAGCTGTCGAGCCAGCCGGTTGTGATGGTTGCGTTGTCCTGCGCATAGATGATTGCGTTCTTGCTCAGGTATCCGGTCAGGTGGTGCTGGGCATGGTTGAACGTGCCCGTCGTGACGGCCTGGCGCCATGTGCCGCCGTAGATGCCCACTTCGGGCACGGTGAGTACGTTCGGGGTGGAAGGCAGCCGCTCCGCGACCGGGGGCAGTTCACCCGCCCCGACCTTCGCGGCGAGCACCGGCGCCTCGGCATAGGCGGCTGATTCCGCCGATGCGAACGCCGGGCATAGGGCGATGACCATGACAAGTGCCAGGAGCAGCGACAGTGGTTTCCTCATGTGATCCTCTCCTTTACCATCTCCCGGCCGGTTTCCCGGCCTATTTCAAGGCGTGGCGAACCTGCCTCGCCCTGTTGTCTATACGCCCTTCAGGCTGAGCTGCGCAAAGCGGATACAGCTCGTTCGGTGCCCGACGGGGTTGTTTTGGTCGGTGGGGATGAGCCGCATGTCCGCTTCCGTGCATTCCGGCTTCGCATAGCGGCAGCGGGGGTGGAAGAAACAGCCTTTCGGCGGACGCGATGGATCGGGAACCTCGCCTTCTATTACAGCCTTTCGGACATGCTTGTCGGCGACGAGCTTGGGTACCGAGCTTAAAAGAGCCTCCGTGTATGGGTGCATGGGATTCTTGTAGAGTTCTTCCGTCTCGCAGATCTCCACGACCTTGCCGACGTACATGACGACGACACGGTCGGAGATGTGCTTGACGGCGGACAGGTCGTGCGCGATGAACAGGTAGCTCATGTTGAATTCCTTCTGGAGGTCCTCCAGAAGGCCCAGCACCTGCGCCTGCACCGACACATCGAGCGAGGACACCGACTCGTCGCACACCATGAGCCGGGGATTGAGGGAGAGCGCGCGCGCAATGCCAATTCGCTGGCGCTGCCCTCCCGAGAACGCGTGGGGATAGCGCACCATGTACTCGGGTCTGAGTCCCACGCGCGTCATGAGACTCGCAACCGCGTCCTGCTGCGCGGATTTTGAGAGGTGCTCAAACAGCACCAGCGGCTCCGCGATGATCTCGCGCACCGTCATGCGAGGGTTGAGCGACGAAAACGGGTCCTGGAACACCATCTGGATCTCGCGCCGGTAGGGCTTGATGGCGGAGAGCGGCGCTTTGCTCAGATCAATCGTCGAGCCGTCCCGAGCGGTATACGCAATCGTGCCTTCTGTGGGGTTGAGGAGCCGCACGATGCAGTTGCCGGTCGTGGACTTTCCACAGCCGGACTCACCCACCAAACCCACCGTCTCGCCCTCGTTGATCTCAAAGTCAATGTCGTTGACGGCCTTGACGTAGCCAACGACCCGATTAAAAAAGCCCTTTTTGATCGGGAAGTACTTCTTCAGACCTTCGACCTTCAATATCTGAGCGGGCATCCGAATCCCTCCCTCATTCGTCGTACCGGAAACAGCGGACGCTGTGACCGTTCCCCGTGTCCCGCACGGGCGGCATGCCCTCGTCGCAAAGACCAGGCTTTGCCTTTCGGCATCGCGCGTAAAACGGGCAGCCGCGCGGGAGCGCATACGCATCTGGGACACTTCCCTCGATGTACGCAAGCCGCCTGCCGCGCTCGTCAGTCACCTGCGGGATCGAACGGAACAGGTCCTGCGTGTAGGGATGCAGCGGATTCGAGAGTAGCTCCTTTGTGGGCGCGTTCTCCACGATGAAGCCCAAGTACATGACCGCGACCTCATCGCAGGTCTCGGCGATGATGCCGAAGTTGTGGTTGATCATAAGCATCGACATGTCGTACTCGCTCTGCAGATCCTTCATGAGATCGAGAATCTGCGCCTGTACCGTCACATCCAGCGACGTCGTGGGCTCGTCCGCGACCAGAAGTCGCGGGTTGCTCGCGAGCGCCATCGCGATCATCGCCCGCTGGCGCATTCCGCCGGAGAGCTGATAGGGATATTCGTCCACGCGCGCCTCTGGCTTCGCGATGCGAACTTTTTTGAGGAGCTCAATTGCATGGTTGCGCCATTCCGCCTTCGGAACTTCCGTGTGAAGCCGGATCGCCTCGATGATTTGGTTGCCGATCGTATAGACGGGGCAGAAGGAGGTCATCGGCTCCTGAAAGATCATCGCCATTTCGCGCCCGTGGAGCTGTACGAGCCGCTTGTCCTTTTCCGGGAGCTGAGCGACATCGAACACACCCAACTTCGAATTGAACAGGATGCTGCCGGAGGCGATCCAGCCGTTGTCGGGCAAAATCCGCATGATGGCGTTCGAAGTAACTGACTTCCCACAGCCGGATTCACCGACCAACCCTGTCGTCCGCCCAACGGCGATGTCGAAACTCACGGTGTTGACGGCGCTGACGATCCCCTCGTCGGTTCGGAACCGGACGACGAGGTCGCGCACCTCGACGAGATTTTCGGCCTTTTGCATTCCAAGCTTTTCCGTCATGAACGTCCCCCCAGTCGCCCGGCAGCGCCAACTGTGGCGCCACACATGGCATGATATATGGTATACACGAACCCTCTGGGTTCATATCGTTGACACGTCGCGCCAGGTCTGCTACAATGGGCGCGCAAGCGGAGAAAAGGTGGGAGAGGGATGAGGTACGAAGGCATGACCGAGGAGGAGAGGCGTCTCGCGCGAAGGGAAAACGCGTGGTTCCTGCGCTTTCTGCGCGCATTTGCACTCAGCTCGGTCTATGGCGCGCTCGGGTTCTTCGCGCTCTGGACGATCAAGGATGCCGTGCCCGCGCTCGCTGCGGCGTTTCTACCCATGATTCCCCAATCGAACCCGTACCGGCTGATCAGCTACCTGACCATCAGCGTCGCAGGCGTCGCTTGGTTCGCGTCCTACATCGCGCTCTGGCTCATCCTTGACCGGACGAGTGGTGCCCGAAACGCTTTTCGGAAGCTCGCAGTCTGGTGCGCCGTCGCCGCCCTGATTTGGCTTGCGGGCGAGTTCTTGATCCTTCTCGCGCTGCGCTCGGTCTGAGCTGCTTGCAGTTACCGCTCCACAATGGGATACACGTCGAACGGCTCGTCCTCGATGTCCATATAGGCTCGATATTCGTGCCGCTTGTCGCCCCTGAGCGCCAGTCGCAGCCGCGCGCCATCGGGGGCGATCTCTTTGACAGGCGTAAACCACTCGCCGGGCGTGGTGGGATCGAATGCTACGGTGACGGGGTTGGGTGCGCCGGTCGCTGCGAACAGCAGCGGACCGTACTCCACGGCGAACCGCGATTTTCCGAAGATTTGGTCGCCGCCGGTATACTCGGTGACGCGGTAATGGAACGGGAACTCCAGGGCGAATTCGTCGCCGGTCCGGACTCCTTCGTGGACCTCGTAGCGCGAAATTCCGTCCTCGCTCGCCCAGCGCGGGATTCGCAATTTCAGCGTAAACGGGCGCGCCGCGGACTCAATCCGCACCGTGACATGTCCCGCCTCCGGAAGCGCGGATTCGACCGACAGCTTCACGCCGTTGGGCAACTCCGCGACGCTCGAGGCGTAGAGATCAACATACACGCTGTCGGCTGTGTACGCATACAGGAATTGCGGCAGAAGTCCCGCGAGCCGCGTACCCAGCGCGGCGCAGCAGGTCGCGCGGTCGAGATAGCGGTAGTCCTTCGTGCGCTCGAGGTAGTTCAGATAATGATATCCTCGGTCGCCCACCTGCGACGCGAACAGCACGTTGTACAGGGAGTTTTCCATTTCGTCCACATAGTGGGGATCATCAGGCTCCAGTCGATGCATCCGCTGATTTAAAAGGACCCAGAAGTTAGTCGAGCACAGCTCGTTGTAGTGGTGCTTGGGATTGAGCCAGTTGCAGCCCGGATAGTAATGGTCGTACTCGCACATGCTGATGCCGCCGCCCACATGCTGCCACTTCTCCTCATACATCCGAAGCGCCGACTTGATCGCATCTCGGTAGATCGATTCGCCCGTTGCCCGGTACAGGTCGCAGTAACCTTCCAATGTGGTCAGAAGCGTCGAGTGCGGATGATTGCCGGGATGATCGTAGATCGCGCGGTGGTCTTTCCTGATGAGCTGCTCGAGCCACCACGTCTCCCTGTAGTGGTCGATCGCAACTTGCATGTCTTCCCATCTTCCGTTCGGCGCGTCGTACATGCGCGTGTTCGCCAAGATTCCCTGGAAGCCCAGATTCAGATCCTTCACATACGGCAGCACGCTGCTTCGGTTGAAGTAATCCGACATGGCGCGCGCAAGCACAAAGGCGCGCTCCTCCCCTGCATACCCCGCATCGAGAAGCCCGAACGTAATCCACGCGCGGGTGTAGTTGGGATACTCCTTCGTATCAAATTCTTCTTTGTCGATCGGGATGATAAACCCGTCGTCGTCTCTGCAGGTCTCCATCTCGGCGAGCAGCGCACGGGACATCTCCCGAAGCGTCTCGTCCTCCTTCCAGAGGAGCGTTGTACACGCGCCCATGAGGAACTCACCGGCGGTCTGACCCTTCAGGTTGTTTTCAAAGTGCCCCGCGTCGCCTGCGTACGGAACGCCCGGCGCGGACTTTCCTTTGTGAACGCGATACCAATACAGCATTCGATCCAGATCAAAACCCTTCAAAAAACGGATGTTATTCTCAAAGACGCGCTGAAAGCGCCCGCCTGTGAGCCGAACCCCTCCCATGGGCACCTCAAGCTGATACGGAACCTTGTACTTTTCCATGCGCTCGATCCTTTCCGGCGTCACGCCTTGTCCTGCGGGCTTGAATAATCCGTGTTCAATAATTTAACAATATTTCACAGTGATTTCTCGGAGGCTTGATTTCATTTTCTTCATATTACCGTTAATATGAACGATCGTATCCGCCACAGGTTGACACTTATTACGTAGCCATGATATCATGTTTACCGTAACGACACAATGCACAATCCGATACTGCGTTTGCATGATCTGCTACCGGGAGAGATTGAAATGACTTGGACTGATGAGATCCACGTGCGTCGCGTGTCACTTGACGCACCATTCGTGACTGCAGGCAGCCGTTCGAACTATCTGTATGCCCAGTGGCGCAAGGGAGACGACCTGTGTCGGTGCCTCGTGGACACGCGGCTGCCCTCTTCCCGGACGGCGCTGCCCGATCCCGGCATGATCGCAAGCTGGGTGGAGATGGACGGACTGGAGGCATTCGTCAGGGACTTCAAGCCGCCGATCAACAAGCCCACAGTGCCCCTTGACCCTCTTCCGCTGATTCTTAAGCTCCAGGAATTGCGCGCAGAGGTGTGCAAAATGTCTGCGCAGCACGATGTATGCGTGCGGCTCACGGCCTCGCTCCTTTTGATGGAGTGCCTCAGGCAATCCATACCCGAGGTTCAGACCGAGCTGGAGATCGAAGACCGACTTGAGCTGGTCATCCAGCAGATGCTCGCGGACTACAGCCACCCATGGCATGTCGGGGAGCTGAGCGAGATGATCAACATCTCCTCGTCCTACTTTAATCAGCTGTGCAGACGCAGGTTTGGAAAAAGCCCAATCGACATGCTCATAGACCGGCGGATCGACTTGGCGAGAAGGTTTTTGCGCATGCCGGGCGAGAGCGTGAGCAGCGTCAGCAAGTCCATCGGGTTTGCAGATGTCTATTACTTTTCTCGTTTGTTCAAAAAACGATGCGGGGTTACGCCCACGGAGTACATGCGTCACTAGGTGGGTGGAATGATGGATTATCGATGATATTGTTTGCATCATTGTGCGAATGATTTGACGATATATTATCGATAATATATACTGTACACGAGTGAGGAATGGAAGCATGTCCAGATTAAAGCATAAGCCGACGATCAAAGACATCGCAAATCGGCTGAATGTCACCGCAAACACGGTATCCCTTGCGCTACGGGACTCTCCGCTGGTGCTGCCAGAGACGAAGACGAGCGTGCTGAAGGTCGCGCGCGAGATGGGATACGTTCGCAATCTGCTGGCCGGGTCGCTACGATCCGGGCAGTCGCATACCATCGCCATCCTGTTTGGCGACGTGTCGAACCTCAAATTCGCGCAGCGCATCAAGGATCTGGAACAAACCCTGCGAGGGCTGAACTATCAGGTGCTGATCCTCAACACAGAAGAGAACGCAGAGGTAGAGGCGCAGGCGATCCGGACTGCGGTAAGCCATCAGGTGGACGGCATCATCCTCTGCCCCTGCCAACAGGACTGTCAGAGCCTTGATATGCTGCGCCGATACCGCGTGCCCTTCGTATTGCTCGGGCGGGAATACCCCGGTGAGGAGATCGACACGGTTGTGTGGGACGATCAAAAGGGCGCGCGACTCGCAACGGAACACCTGATCCGCTTGGGTTGCCGCGCGATCGTGTTCCTCAATGGGCCGGAGTTCATCTCTTCCGCCGTTCTGAGAAAGACCGGCTATGAGGAGGCCATGCGCAACGCCTCGCTTACACCGGTCACATTGAATGCCGACGCGATGTCCGGCGGGGTGAACTGCTCCATGGAAGAGCTGCGCGAGAGCGGCGTTCCATACGACGGGCTTTTCGTATTCAGCGACCTGATGGCTCTCGAGGCGTCGAGCTGGCTGATGCGTAGGGGAGTACAGGTGCCACAGGACGTGGCATTGGTGGGATTCGACGACATCCTATCCTCGGTGAGCCTGCCGTTCGACCTGACTTCCATCGGCAGCGACCGAAGAGCTGAGACCGAAAAGGCGGTGGAGCTTCTCCTTCGCCGCATCCAGTGTCCCGAGGCCGCGCCGCAGATCGTGCGGCTCGACGTGCACCTCGTTGCGCGTGAGAGTTCCCGGCACCGGGGCTGATGGCTACCGATCTCCCGAGCGTCGCCCGTGTACATGAACCACTGTAATGATTAGCCAAGTATCCGAGAATCACATTTGGTGCGCGAACAAAATTGCAAAACCCGCGCCCGATCTATATTCTTGGGCGAGCGACACAAACGGTTTGACAATCGTCGGGAGGATCGAGATGAACGAAGCCATTGGACGTCAATTGAAGTATCTCAATTCGCGTGCGCACCGTGTCCTGCGGCGGGCGCTCACGCGGGAAGAATGGATCTGCGTCAGCGCGGAAATACAGGATTCGCATAAGCCGCTCATCGAGCGCCACACGCGTCGGCTGGAGTTGTTTCTGCAAACGGAGACGTCGGTGCTTCTGGAGGATACGAGCATCCAGCTGATTCGCACGATTGACGGCTTTCCGGATATCTACGCCCCGGGCGAGATGGAACGGATCAGGGAAACGCATTTCGTGCACGAGCAGGGGAAGGTGTTCAACATCGCCTGCGACTACGCGACGGTGTTGCGCGAGGGGCTGGAGGGTCGCCGCGCAAGACTGCACCGAGGGCTTGCGGAGGCATCCGCGCAACAGGTGACCTACGCCGGATATGTGGAGCGCACCCTCGACGCTGTGGAGGCGTTCGCTGACCGCTACGCGGATTTGGAGGAGCGAAGCGGCATGGCGGAGCACGCGGCAATGCTGCGGCGCGTGGTTCGCCATGGGGCGGCCACACTCGCGGAGGCGATGCAGCTGTTCCGTGTGCTGCACTTCGCGCTGTGGGTGAGCGGCGCGTACCACTGTACCGTCGGGCGATTCGACCAGTATATGCATCCCTTTTACCTCTCTGACAGGGAGCGGGGTATTTTGGATGACGAAGGCGCTCTTGACTTGATTGAGGATTTCTTTCTCTCCTTCAACCGCGACTCCGATCTGTATTGCGGCATCATGCAAGGCGACAACGGTCAGAGCATGGTTCTCGGGGGTTGCTTATCCGACGGCTCTTGCGCAGTCAATCCACTGACCTACCTCGCGATCCGCGCGAGCTTGGAACTGCGCCAGATCGACCCCAAGCTGAACCTGCGATGCGACAAAAACACCCCGGAGGATCTCTACGAGCTGGGCACGCAGTTGACCCGCGCGGGCATGGGCTTTCCGCAGTACGCAAACGATGAGGTCGTAATCCCCGGGCTCGTCGCCGCAGGGTACGACCTCGTGGACGCCCGCGACTACGTCGTCGCGGCTTGTTGGGAGTTCATCATCCCCGGCGTGGCCATGGACATCCCTAACATCGGGGCTGTTTCGCTCGCACAGGTCACCCGAGAAACCATCGTAAAAGGACTTCCCGACGCACCGGACATCGGCACGCTGAAGGAGCTCTGGCAGGTGAACCTGAACGCCTCGTCTCGGGCGGTTCACGACGATATTCACAACCTGTATCTGGAACCCGCGCCCTATCATTCCGCACTCATGGCGGGCTGCATGGAGGAGAAGCGGGACATCTCGTTGGGCGCGAAGTACAACAATTTCGGGTTCCACGGGACCGGCTTCTCTTGCGCGGTGGATCAGATGGCCGCTGTGGAGAAGTTTGTGTTTCTGGATAAAGCCGTCTCGAAGGAGCGGTTGCTCACCGCGCTCACGGAAGACTTCGAAAGTGATCCGGAGCTAAAATACCTGCTGCGCCACAAGGCACCCAAGCTCGGCCGTGATATCGAGACAAAGATCCTGGCAGAGGAACTGATCGACCTGTTCGCAGACTCCCTGAAAGGGCTGATCAACGAGCGCGGCGGCATCACGCGGGGCGGTTCGGGCTCGGCGATGTACTATCTTTGGCACGCGGAGCGTTTGGGTGCGACGGCTGATGGCAGGGGCTCCGGCGAGCCGCTGCCCGCGAACTTCTCTCCGAGCCTGTTCCTCTCGGATGCGGGCGTTCTCTCCCTCGTCAGTGGCTTCACCGAAAATAACCTTTCCCGCATCCCAAATGGAGGACCGTTCACTTTGGAGCTGCACGACTCGATCTTTAGCGCCCCGGACAGCATCGAAAAAGTCGCTCGAATGGTGCGCGCCTACATTCGCATGGGTGGTCACCAGATGCAGCTTAACGCCGTCAACAGCGCGCGTCTACGGGATGCCCAGCAACACCCGGAGAACCACGGCGATCTTGTGGTGCGCGTGTGGGGCTGGAGCGGTCACTTTGTGGAGCTCGAGAAGCGCTATCAGGATCAGATCATCTCGCGAACAGAGTTTGCGCTGTAGTATGGCCAAGAAAGGGTTGATCTTCGCCATCGAGGAGATGTCCGTACACGACGGTCCCGGATTGCGCACGACAGTGTTCTTCAAAGGCTGTCCCATGCGCTGTCAATGGTGTCACAATCCGGAGAGCTGGGAAATGCGCCCGCAGCGGGTCAAGAACCCCAACGGCTGCATCGACTGTGGCGCGTGCAGGACGCCCTGCGAAGAGCGGTGTATAGGCTGCGGCAGATGCCTGCCCAGCTGCCCGCGAGGATTGCTCCGTGTGAGCGGAACCTGGTGGGAACCGGATGCCCTGGCGCGCCACATCCGGATCAACGAGCCGTTTTTGTTAGACGGCGGGGTCACCATATCCGGCGGCGAAGCACTCATGCAACCGGAGTTTCTCATTGCCCTTTTGGATGCGCTCTCCCCCCTGCATCGCGCCATTGAAACGAGCGGATATGGACGGGCGGAAGATTGGCGCGCGGCGCTTGAACGACTCAATCTGGTGTACTATGACGTGAAGCTCGTCGATCCGCAGAAGCATCTCCGCTACACCGGGGTCAGAAACGAGCGGATCCTGCGCAATCTCGACATCCTGATCAAAAGTCAAGTGCCCTTCGTCGTTCGCATCCCCACGATCACGGGCGTCAATGACGATAGGCAAAACATAGAGGCGACCTGCCAACTGCTGACGGGAGCGAAGTCCCTCATCGGCGTCGAACTGTTGCCCTATAATTCGTACGCGGGCGCAAAGTACCCGCTGATCGGCCTTGAATACGCGCGGAGTTTTCAAACACCCTCGCAAGAAAGCCTCGTGCAAGTGCTAGAGATATTCAAACAGGCGCGCATTGCGGTTACGATACGATGATTCGATCACCGCCGCACACGCGGGGAGCAGTCCTACGGCGGCGACCCGGAGTAGGCCGTATTTGCAGCCCCACAGGCGGTTTTCTGGGGATCACCCCCGCACACGGGGGAGTAGATTGCGTCGAATCTTATACGTGTCAGGTCGTTCCTTATGTTCCGCCATATGCCCATCAAACCAGCCTCTCATCGTAACTACGACGACGTGATCAAATTCTGTCGGCATCCTGGAGTCGAAGTGAAAGCGTAGCAGAACTACGTCGAGCCGAAAGTGACGCAGCATTGGTTCGAAAACACGCCGAACCTCTCGTGAGTTTAATGGAACTGTGAGTGGTTCGAGATCAGTGATAACAAATTGATAAATGCTCAGAAAACCGACATTTAGCGCGCGAGTGCCTGTTATCGCCTGAATTGGTATACAAAAATCGCTGTTTTCGGCGTTGACTTTGGCGGGAAATCCTGCTATAATAATTTTCGCTGGTTTTGATTTCTGGAGAGATGGCCGAGTGGTTTAAGGCGCTGGTCTTGAAAACCAGTGATGTCGAGAGGCACCGGGGGTTCGAATCCCTCTCTCTCCGCCATCCTAAAATCTGGATATGGAGAAGTACCCAAGAGGCCGAAGGGGCTCCCCTGCTAAGGGAGTAGGCTGGGGTAACCGGCGCGAGGGTTCAAATCCCTCCTTCTCCGCCAATGGCTCGAAAACCCAATGGAATCAAGGGTTTTCGGGCTTCTTTTTTTGCTGTCGATCAAATAACATTCCCTGACACTCCGCTGAAATCCATTGCGCTGTCAACACAATCATCAACACGAATATCAACAAAACGATCAACATCGGGCGGTGTGATGGCGCTGACGGTCGCGAGCATGTCGTTGATGCGTTTCCCTCATCCAATTTCTTGCTCAATCCGGCTTCAAATCCACTCACAGCACTTTCCTCCGACAGATCATCGCGCCGCTGACAAAGAGGAATACGAACACCGAGCAAAAAAAAGACAGCCCCGCTGTAGCGGGGTCTATCGATAGTGATTTCTGCGCCGTGTTTATGACTTGGTCGTTTTGCGAAACAACCCTATGATCAACAGGAGCAGGCATGCGCCTCCAATGGCGATCAGCA
Organism: Bacillota bacterium; assembly: GCA_023444095.1. Classification (GTDB taxonomy): domain Bacteria; phylum Bacillota; class Clostridia; order Christensenellales; family Aristaeellaceae; genus RUG11247. The sequence goes on along the minus strand of JAEZRP010000022.1, from coordinate 123,967 downwards.
GGCTAGGAAGATTAAACCCCGTTATGTCTACCCCAAGAAGCCACGAGGAGATCCAGCCGCCCAGGGCGGCACCTATGATGCCAACTATGATGTTGGCGATCCAGCCCATGCCTCGGTTTTTGCCCATGATGATGCTTGCGATCCATCCCGCCAATGCACCCAGTACGATCCATAAAACGATTCCCATGAAATCACCTCCAGCAATACCACGCATTACCTGTACTATTCTTTTGATCTTGCGGATCTTCTATGCAGGAATTTGTTGGAAAAGATTCGACTGGATTAAGACCTCGGAACATTTTGCACAGGAATCTCCTTGGGGCATAGGATATTCATAGGGAGGAGATGAGTGAATGGATAATATTACATATACAGTGGCGGTTCTGCCGTCTGCAGACGAGATTGTTCCGCAAGCTGCACCTCAGACTTGTAGCGGACAACTGTATACAATTCAGGCTGGCAATACGCTATTTAGTATTGCTAGAACCTTTGCGGTGACAGTGGATGCGCTTCTCGCTGCGAACCCACAGATCACCAATGCGAATGTCATTTATGTCGGACAGGTGATATGCATTCCGACTGCGCCACCCTCTGCCTGTAATCTTCGAGTGCTTAGCCTCAGTTTCCTTACAGAAGCCGGGCAAGCTCTCCCATCGGTGAACGGTGCCGTTAGACTCGCAGCGAGAGTCATTGTACGGGCGACATTTAATCTTCCCGTTTCGAAAGCCTATTTCTTTCTGGAACCAACCGGGACGGATACCTGCGAACTTGCCAATCTCATAGGAATGGATTGCCCGAGTGCGGTAACTGGTGTGGCGGAAACGTTATGGCTGGTGCCGGAAGGCACGCTTGGCCGCGTGTATGTTGTCGCGTGCCTTGATAGCTGCTGTGCGAAGTCCCCTGCCGTGCTTGTATTTCGAAACTAAGGCTATCCCGCACAAATCCTGCACGCGCAGACGGATGCATTTCCGCCATCTCACCCCCGCAGAATTCTTGACGTAGCGCTGCTACGCCGGCGAATTCTGCAAGCGCAATCTGACGAAAATTCATCTCGTCGGCACGCGCATGCTCTGCGCGGTATAGCCCTAAGGAACGCCAATCGATTGCCGCCCGGGCTCAAATCCCGGCTTCTCCGCCAATGGCTCAAGATTGCTGGTCATTCAGGCAATCCTGAGCTTTCTTTGTATGGCGGAGCAGGCCTATTGATTCTTTGCGAAGCTGTACGGCTCGCGGTCGTCCCATCTTGCCACGCATTCGTTGCCATCGACGAACTTTACCTCAACCCATATTTGTGGTATCATTCCAAAAAGAACAGAATCGGGAAGCGCGAGGGGAAGGGCGACTGTCATCGCACGCACTTTGTGATGGAGCAGGCCATGGAAGTCAACGCGCGCGTTCTGGCTTTTTGAACGAAGTCGGGGATTCGTACAGGACGCAAAATCCGGTGATCCCAATTTTCCGGGAGGGATACGAATGAGAATACGCGAGATGGGCGTGACCGTCGGGCGCATGGCGACCGGGCCGCTCAACAGGATCAGCGACGTGCCGGGCGTGACGGTTGGACACTGCACGCTCGACGAGGGGGACGTAAAGACGGGCGTGACAGTCGTCATGCCTTCGGAAGACAATCCGTTCGAGAACAAGCTGACCGCCGCCGCGCACGTTTTGAACGGCTTTGGAAAGACGCTGGGGCTCATGCAGATCGGGGAGCTGGGGGTCATCGAGACGCCGATCGCGCTCACGAACACGCTGTCGGTGGGCGATGTCCATGCCGCGATGGTCGAGTACATGCTTGCTCGCACGGGCGGCGGATTCACGTCCATCAACCCCGTCGTATGCGAATGTAACGACGCCTACCTCAACGATATCCGCCGCCGCGCCGTCCGAAAGGAGCATCTGCTCCGGGCGATCGCCGACGCGCGGGCCGACTTCGCCGAGGGCGATGTGGGCGCGGGGAAGGGTATGAGCTGCCACGGGCTTAAGGGCGGCGTCGGCTCCGCGTCGCGGATCGTCCCCTTGCGCGAGGGCGATTTCACGCTGGGCGTCTTGACGCTCACGAACCATGGGCGGCTGGAGGATCTCCGGATCGGCGGCGCGCCCGTCGCGGATTTGGCCCCGGCCGCGGAGATCGAGCGCGGCTCCTGCATCGCCATCGTCGCAACGGACCTCCCGCTCACCGACCGGCAGCTCCACCGGGCGATCCGGCGCGCGGGCGTGGGGCTCATCCGGCTCGGCTCGTTCATCGGCCACGGGAGCGGCGAGGTGATGCTCGGCTTCTCGACCGCGAACCGCATCCCCGGCGAGGCGCGGGCGGACATCCTTCCGCTGCGCGCGCTCCGCGAGGACAGGATGGATGCGGTCTTCCGCGCGGTGGCGGAGGCCACCGAGGAGGCGATCCTCAACTCCATGGCGGCGGCAGGAGACGTGACCGGGTATCTGGGCCATAAGCGGCAATCGCTCGCAAGCTACCTGAAGAGATGACCGAGGAAACAGCGCGTTGCTTTACAACGCGGGCGGTTGTGCTATCATGATGGCAGACGGAGGGAGGCGCGCGCATGGAAACGAAGGCTGTTTTGGCGGATTTGCGCAGGAAGAACGGACTCACGCAGGACGAAATGGCGGATAGGCTGTATGTCACGCGGCAGGCGGTGAGCCGCTGGGAGACGGGGGAGACGGTGCCGAACACGGAGACATTGAAGATCATCTCGCAAAGGTTCGGCGTCTCGATCAACACGCTTCTGGGCGCGCCCCGTGCCCTCGTCTGCCAGTGCTGCGGCATGCCCATGACGGACGATGTATTGAGCACGGAGCCGGACGGCGCGTTCAACGAGGAATACTGTAAGTGGTGTTATACAAACGGCGAGATGGTCTACAAGTCGCTGGACGAACTGCTGGATTTCCTCGGGCCGCACATGGCGAAGATGCACGGCATGAAGGAGGAGGAGGTGCGCCGGATGCTCGAGGCGCAGCTACCAAAGCTCAACCACTGGGTCAGATGACGGGCCGATACCACGCGGGGACGTCCCCGCGCATGTTGTCGAACCACGAGAGCACGCGCTCGAGGTGCTCGATTCCCTCCGCGGGCGTCCCATATTCGCCATTCGCCCGCGCGGGTGTCGCACACGGCCGCGAGCGCGCCGTAGGCGGCGTAATAGGCGCACAGCGGGAAGTAGCCGGGCGGCGGGTTCCCCTCGAAGTAGCCCGCGAGCTGGCCGTTCAGGTAGTCCCCGTCCGCGTCCTGCCCGAGTTCCCACCAGGGGTCGCCATAGCCGCCGTTGTAGGCGTTGAAGTCGATCACGGACAGCTTCCCGCCGGGGGAAACGATCAGGTTGCCCGCGCTGTAGTCGCCGTGGTTGAAGCTCTGCGGACGCGCGTCCAGGAGATTCTGCCGCGAAATCAGGCAGTCCCGCACGAGGTCGGCCCCCGGATGCTTTTCGGGCATGGCGGCGTACGCCTCGGCCCGCGCGGCGATCTTCCGGCGGAACCTTTCGGCCCACGCCGCGGCGTCCGTCGGCGCGGGGAGCGCGTGCAACCGCCGGAGGAGCGCGCCGGACTGAACGCCGAGCGCGAAGCGCGCTTCGCGCGGCAGGCGAGGCAGAAGCCGTTCCGCGTCGAAGCATTCGCGCCAGCCGAGGATGGCGTACGGGTCCCCGTTCGCGCACACTCCGAATTCCAAAGGGCACGGTGTCGGGATCCCCGCCGCGTGCGCCCGCTCCAGCATTTCATATTCCGCTTTTTTGCGCTTGTACTCCGACCTGCCGCCGACCCGGAGGAGCAGGCTTTCGCCCGCGCCCGTTTTGGCGCGGTATTTTCGGTCGCCCGACTGACCCTTCAGAACGGGCGTAACATCAATGAAGCGGTCGGAGCCCGGAATCCCGGTCACAGCCCGAAATCGCCCGCCGCCTCAGGCTGATAGAGCACCTTCTTGATCTCGATGCGCTTAAGCCCGCCGGGCGTGCGCCAGTCGACCCGGTCACCCGCGCGGTAGCCGATGAGCGCGGTGCCGATGGGGGAGAGGATGGAGAGCTTGCCTGTCGTCCAGTCCGCCTCGTCCGGATAGACGAGTGAAATCTCCTCCTCCTCGCCGTCGAGCGAGATGAGCGCGCGCGAGCGCATCGAGACGACGTCCTCGGGCAGTTCCTCCGGCGCGACCACCGTGGCGCGCGCGAGTTCCGCCTGAAGAACGCGGAAGGCCTTGTCGCTCTCGGCGTTTCCGAAGAGCGCGTCGTCGATGAGCCGCGTGAGCCTTTCGCGGTCGAGCTTTGTGATGTACAGCTTTCGTTCCATGTCCCTTCCCTCCTGAATTGCCCGGATATAGTCCCGCATCGAGAACGCGTGGCGCGTCCAGAGTCCGCCGCCCGCCTCCATGCGGAAGCCCGCGCGGCCGAAGAGGCGCAGCGAGCGATGATTGTCCCTGTGGATGACCGCCAAAACGCGCGGCGCGCGCATCTCGAAAAAGGCGACCTTCAGCGCCTCCCGCAGCATCGCCCGGCCGACCCCGCGCCCCCTTCTGCCCCGTTCGACCATGAGAACGATCTGGACGTCCGGCCCGCCGGTTGCGAGCCTGAGAAAGCCCGCTAGAATGCCTCGCTCCTCGGCGAGGAAGAACCGGCCGCCCTGATTGAAAAGGACTGTGACGTCCGGAATCTGCGCGCGACCCAGCGCCCGCGCGATGGCGTCCGGGACGTCCGGCCCGTCGCTCATGTACGCGGCGTCGCCGCGCGCGAGCCATTCCGCGATCTTCTCCGCGTCCCGGCGCGTGATTTCCGAACGCAAACAAATAGAAGGCCCTATCATGTGGCACCTCGCTCAGCTTGATAAAGCCTTCCATGGCGGCCGGTATTCGGTCTGGCCCATGACGGTTCTTTACCCCTATCATATCAGATGATTCGGCGGTTGTCAAACCTTCGGGCGTATGCTATCATCGAGTGGACGGGGAGTGATCGAATGATTGAGCGGGCGACGGTGGCGGACTTTTCAGAAGTGGCGCGCCTTGTGGAACTTTTGTGGCCGGGGCACGATCCGGCGGACTTTCGGGAGATGCTTTCGGTTGGTGACACGGCGGTGTTCCTTGCGCGCGCGGACGGCCGGGCGGTCGGCTTCGCGCAGTGCGGGCTCCGGCATGACTATGTCGAGGGAACGGACGAAAGGCCGGTCGGCTACCTCGAGGGAGTCTACGTGGAGGAAGCGTACAGGCGGCGAGGGTTCGCGGCGGCGCTGGTCAGTTGCTGCGAGGATTGGGCGCGGGCAAGGGGCTGCGCGGAATTCGCGAGCGACTGCGAACTCGAAAACGGCGCGAGCCTCGCGTTCCACCTTGGGATCGGGTTCCGGGAGGCGAACCGGATCATCTGCTTTGTGAAGCGGCTGGAGGACAAAGAATGGACGGACTGACGCGCTGCGGCTGGGCGGAAGCCGACGGGCTCTCGAAGGCATACCACGACGAAATTTGGGGCGTTCCGGTACACGACGACCGGACGCTTTTCAAGATGCTGATCCTCGAGGGGATGCAGGCGGGGCTGAGCTGGTCGACGGTCCTCAAAAAGATGGACGCAATGGCGGCTGCGTTTGACGGCTTCGATCCCGCAAAGATCGCCGCGTACGGCCCGGAGAAGGTGGAATCGCTGCTGCTGGATCCCGGGATCATCCGAAACAGGCTCAAGGTGAACGCCGCGATCACGAACGCCAAGGCGTATTTCGCGGTTGTCGGGGAATTCGGCTCGTTTGATCGCTACCTTTGGGGCTTCGTGGGCGGGGAACCGATTGTGAACGCGTGGGAGAGGATGGAGGACGTGCCCACGCGCACGGAGATCTCCGACGCGCTCAGCAGGGACCTTTTGAAGCGGGGCTTCAAGTTCGTGGGCACGACCATCGTGTACGCGTTCATGCAGGCGGTTGGGATGGTGAACGACCACATCGTCTCGTGCGCGTTTTACGGGAGAAGATGATGGACAAGGGGGAAGTCGGGGCGAAGACGATCGTTTCCGCCTATTACGAAGACGGCTGGTTCGGCTCCAACTACACCATGAACCTCTACCGGGGCTGCAGCCACGGCTGCATCTATTGTGACAGCCGCAGCGACTGCTACCGGATTCCAGACTTTGGAACGGTTTCGGTGAAGGCCGACGCGCTGCGCATCGTCGAGCGCGACCTCAAATCCAAGCGCAAAAAGGGGATCGTGATCACGGGTTCCATGAGCGACCCGTACAACCCGCGCGAGGAGGAGCTCAGGCTCACGCACGGCGCGCTCGCGCTCCTTCTGCGCCACGGATTCGGGGTCGCGATCGACACAAAGTCGGATCTCGTTGCGCGGGATCTCGACCTGATCCGCGCGATTTCGGACCGGGCGGCGGCGTGCGTGAGCGTGACGATCACGACGTATGACGACGAACTGTGCCGGAGGATCGAGAAAACCGTATGCCCGACGTCCGCGCGGCTACGCGCGCTGGAGGCGCTGGCGCGAACGGGGATCGACTGCGGCGTGCTCCTCATGCCGATTCTGCCGCTCGTGAACGACACGCCCGAGAACGTATCGGCGATCGCCCGCGCGGCGGCGGACACCGGGGCGAAGTGGGTGTATCCGGGCGAGGCCTTCGGCGTGACCATGCGCGCCGGGTCGCGGGAGCACCTTCTGATGAACCTTCCCGCGTCCGTCCGTCAGGCTTATGTGGAGCGCTTCGGGAACGACTACTTCTGTCCCACGCCGCGAAACGACGAGCTTTGGGAGGCGCTCGGCACCGTCGCGCGGGAGAGAGGCCTTCTTTTTGGGATGGACGCGATCAAGGCGTACATGCGGGGGAGGTTCGATGCGCGTGCGGGCGAGCAACTAAGTTTATTTCCGGAAACTACAAAAGAAGAAACAGACTTTGGTTTATAAGAACCAAAGTCTGTTTTGTGCTCAGCCGATCTGTTTCGCAGCCTTCTCCGCGAATGCGCGGTCGACGGGACAGGAGGGGGGGAAGCGCAGCGCGAGCGCGCGGTCGATGTGCGCCTTCGCGTCCCCGGCGTTTCCGATGGCCTTCTCCGCGAGCGCGAGTCCGACGAGCGCCGCCGGGTGGTTCGGGTTGCGCCGGACGGCCTTCTCGAACCGCGCGACCGCGCCGTCGAGCTCCGCCCTGTCGCCCGTCTTTTCGTACTTCCAGAGGCTCAGAAAGCCCGCGTTCGCGAGGGTCACGGTGTCGTCCTCGTCGTAGTCGAGCGCCTCCGCGCGGATTTTCTCCGCCTCCTCGAAGTCGCCCGTCTCGCGCGCCTTTTCGTTCAGCATGGAGGAGAACACGTTGAGGCAGAGGCTCGTCTTGGAAAACCCGAACGCCTGGCGCATGGATTCGATCGCCTTGTCGAGGTTGCCCAATCGCCACTGGCAGATCGCGTGGTTGATCCGCAGGTGGAACTTGTCGTCCTGGGTGAGCCCGGGGCTCTGGTGGAGCTTCAGGAGCATGTCGCGCGCCCTTTCGAACTGGCCGTCGCGCATCAGAAGGACGCCGTAGCCGGTCATGATGCGCGGGCTGTCGCAGCCGAGCTTTTCTGCCTCGCCGTAGCCACGCATGGCGTCCTGATACAGCTTTTCCGCCTGCTCGGGTTTTCCCGTATCGCTCAGGCGGTTTGCGTGGGCGTGCGCGCGATAGGCGCGGTTGCCCGCCATGTTCGCCTGAAATCGTTCCTTCATTCCCATTTTTGATCATTCCCCTGTCGTTTCATTTTCGCGATCAGCCGCGCTTCCCTGCGCCTGATCTCCTGCGCCCCGCAGGCGCATGCCTCGGGAGCGCTACAGGCCGCGAGCGCGCGCCGCGCATGTCGGAGCGCCTGCCGGATGTCCTTTTTGCGGTGCTCGTATATCTTCGCGAGCTCAATGTGCGGCCACGCCCCCATCTGGCCGCGCGCGACCATCTGCTCGAGCGTCGAAATCGCCGCGTCCGTGTCGCCCGCCCGCAGGCAGAGCCGCGCGAGCCGCCGGTTCGCGTCGCCCGCGACCGCCTCCGCGTGCAGGCCCGAGAGCGTGCCCGACCTGCGCGGCACGGCGGAGAGCCGATAGAGTTCCCGCGCGCGCGCGCTTTCGCCCTGTTTTTCGAGCGCCTTTCCGAGGCTGAACAGATCCTGCGCGTGGGTCTGGGCCTCCGGGCGCGCGTATACGCGGTCGAGCTCCGCCAGAAGGTGCGCGAGCGTCGCGATATCCTGGCGGTTGTGGCGGATCACGTCCTCGATGAGCCCCATGTCCCCGGTCTTTAAAAACGCGAAGTACCGCTCGGGCACCTCCGCGCCGGGCAGGTCGTTCTTTCGCGGCAGGCCCAGAATCTTGTCCTCGATGTTGGAAAGCCGGCAGCTTTCGATCCGAAGTTTCCACGCGCGCCGCGCGGGGTGGATGAGGTCGAGATCGAAGAGCGCCGGGGGAGCTTCCATGCGGCTCAGCGTGAAGCGCGTGCGCAACAGCGGCAGATCGAACGTTTTGCCGTTGAACGTGACCGCGCACTCGAAGTCCGCCATGCGCGCGGCGAGCGCGGCGAGCAGTTCCGGTTCGTCCGAATAATCGCGCATGAAGAGCTGCTCGACCGTCATGACGCCCTTTTCGATGAAGCCGACTCCCACGAGAAACGCAACCGTGCCCGCGCCGCCAGAGAGGCCGGTCGTCTCGGTATCAAGAAAGAGGCACCTTTCGACGTCGAACGCGCGTCCGTTCCAGCCGATGCGCCGGAGCGCTTCGCCGGAGAGGGCGTAGAGCGCCTCGGGCGCGGGCATGCGCTCGACATAGCGAACCAGCCCGCCTTCGTGCTTCCGGGCGGGCGGCGCGGGCGATTCCCGCTTCATGGCGTTCAGCTTGGCGCGCAGCGTGCTCGACATTTGCTCACCCTCAATGTTTCTATTGTAGTAAACGCCGCGAATGTTGTCAAGCGCGCGTTTGTATGCTAGAATTGTGCCGATATGAACGCATTGACGCTTGTCCTGACCGTCCTGGGGGGAATCTACGGGCTCTGGTTCGTTGTGATCGGGGTCGCGGGGAGCTTCGCGAAGCGTCCGCAGCCAGACCGCGCGCGGACGGAGCTGCGCTTTGCCGTGATCGTTCCCGCGCGCAACGAGGCGGCGGTAGTGGGGCATCTCGTGAGAAGCCTTATGAATCAGTCCTATCCGGGCGAGAAGTTCGACGTGTTCGTGATTCCGAACGGCTGCACCGACGGCACGGCGGGCGTGGCGCGGGCCGCGGGCGCGCACGTGATCGAATGCGATCGGGAGACCCGCTCAAAGGGCGACGTGCTCCGGTTCGCGTTTTCCGAGATTCCGAAGATCGGGGCGTACGACGCCTACTGCATCCTCGACGCGGACAACCTCGCCGCGCCGGGGTTTCTGCGCGCCGCGAACGACAGCCTGTGCGCGGGCTGGGAGATCTGCCAGGGCTACCGGGACAGCAAGAACCCCGCCGACAGCTGGGTCGCGGGCTCGACCTCCGTGTTTTTCTGGATGATGAGCCGCTTCTACAATCAGCCGCGCACGGCGCTTCACATGTCCGCGGCCCTCAACGGCACGGGCATCATCCTGCGCGCGTCGCTCGTTGCGAGGCTCGGCTGGAACGTCGGGACGCTCACGGAGGACCTTGAATACTCGGCGATCTGCGCGCTCGGCGGCGTGAAGATCGGCTACGCCCGGGACGCCGTCATCTACGACGAACAGCCCATCGGCCTCAAGGACTCCATGATTCAGAGGCGGCGCTGGTTCTCGGGCGGCATGCAGTGTTTCCGGCGGCTGGGGAAGGGACTCTTTCTGAAAAGGTCCCTGCACGCCGCGGACATGCTCCTCATCTTCTCCGGCTGGATCGTGCAGCTTCTTTCGTTGATTCCGGGGGTTCTGGGCGTCCTTTCCGTGCTGCGCGCGGTTCTTTCGGGGACTCTTCCGATCAAGTCCGCCCTCCTTGCGGGCGCGGGCATGCTGATCCTGTCCTACTTAGGGAGCGCGCTTCTCGCCCTTGCGGTTCTGATCCTCGAAGGGAAGCTCGCGCGGCGGATGATCCCGACGATCCTCCTCTTCCCGCTGTTCCTTTTGACGTGGATACCCGCGAACCTGTGGGCGATTTTCACGAAGCCCCCGAAGTGGACGCAAATCGAGCACGTGCGCAGCGTGGCGGAACCGGACTGATTTGACATAAAATTGCTTGACATGGATCGTTAGGCGTCTTAATATATAGTGCGGCACCATCATACCGGGAGGCGCACCACATGCAAGAGACGAAGCGGGCGAGGGGATTCGCCCGGACGATCCGGCTCACGCGCGGATTCATTCCCTACTTCAAGCCCTACTGGCGCACGATGTCGCTCGATCTTTTCTGCGCTTCGCTTACGACGCTGTGCGACCTTGTGCTGCCGAAGATCGTCCAGCGGATCACCGCGGCGGGGACGAACCCGGAGATGGCGCTCACGGTGGGACTTGTGCTTCTGATCGGCGGGGCGTACGTGCTCCTTCGGATCCTCGACACCGCGGCGAACTATTACATGCAGTCGATCGGGCACATCATGGGCTCGCGCATCGAGACGGACATGCGCACCGACATGTTCAACCACCTCCAGACGCTCCCGCACGCCTTCTACGACAACACCAAGATCGGCCAGCTCATGTCCAGGATCACCGCCGACCTCAACGACATCACGGAGTTTGCGCACCACTTCCCGGAGGAACTCTTCATCGCGATCATCAAGATCGTCGTTTCCTTCATCATCGTGGCGACGATGAGCGTGCCGCTCGCCGTCATCATATTCGCGGTCGTCCCGGTCATGGTGTATACGTCGAACATCTTCTCCAAGCGCATGCGCAAGAGCTTCATGGAGCAGCGCGTGCAGCTGGGCGAACTCAACGCGCGGGTGGAGGACAGCCTCTCCGGCGTGCGCGTCGTGAAGTCCTTCGCCAACGAGCACGTGGAGAAGGAGAAGTTTGGACACGGCAACCGCAAGTTCCTCGACATCAAGCGCGTCATGTACCACAACATGGCGGGTTTTCACTCGGTCACGCGGCTTTTTGACGGCGTGATGTACATCATCGCGGTCGTCGTCGGCGCGATCTTCATGATGAACGGAAGGATCGACGCGCCGCAGTTCGTGGCGATCCTCCTATATGTAACGTTCCTCCTCTCCTCCGTGCGCCGGATCGTGGAATTCGCGGAGCAGTTCCAGAGGGGCATCACGGGCATCGAGCGCTTCCAGGAGATCATGGACGTCGAGCCCGCCATCAGGGACAGGCCGGGCGCGGCGCAGCTCGGCGACGTGAAGGGCGATATCGCCTTTGAGAATGTCAGCTTTGCATACGGCCCCGAGCTTCAGAACGTTTTGACGGACATCGACCTCCGGGTGAGCGCGGGCGATTCCATCGCGCTCGTCGGGCCGTCCGGCGGCGGAAAGACCACGCTCTGCAGCCTCATCCCGCGCTTCTACGACGTGACGGGCGGGCGGATCACCATCGACGGCGTCGACATCCGCGACGTGACGCTTCACTCGCTCAGGAGCAAGATCGGCGTCGTGCAGCAGGACGTGTACCTCTTCTCCGGCACGGTTTACGACAACATCGAGTACGGGAAGCCCGGCGCCTCGCGCGCGGACATCGTCGCGGCTGCGAAGCTCGCGGGCGCGCACGAGTTCATTTCCGCCCTCGAGAACGGTTACGACACCTATGTGGGCGAGCGCGGCGTGAAGCTCTCGGGCGGCCAGAAGCAGCGCATCTCCATCGCCCGGGTATTCCTTAAGAACCCGCCTGTCCTCATCCTCGATGAGGCGACGAGCGCGCTCGACAACGAGAGCGAGCACCTGGTGCAGAACTCGCTCGAGAAGCTCATGAAGGGGAGGACGACCTTTACGATCGCCCACCGGCTCACGACCATCAAGAACGCGAAGGTCATCCTCGTTTTGACCGACGAGGGGATCGCGGAATCGGGCTCCCACGAGGAACTGGTCGCGAAGGGCGGCGTCTACGCGGGACTCTATCAGATGTACAGCGCGGTAAAATGATCGAGTGGCGGGCTTTTCGAAGCTCGCCCTCTTTTTTGTCCTTCCATCACGGACGATGTGCGCAAATGCGGAAGCGTACAGAATGCAGGGATATTGTTCGGATGCTGTCATATATGCATGTATGCTTTCTGAAATATGCAGGAATGTCCGGGGGACCTTCAAATTACCGGGACATTTTGTTATATTAATGCCGAAATGATTGACGCACGCACTTTATTGTGCTAATATGTAAGCCATTCAAGGACGAATTTACACCGTCTGGATGACGTGTTTCATAGGGATGAAAGCGCCGTTTCAGCAGATGAAACGGTCTTTTGTGATAGCCGCAAGGCGGACGGGTCGCCCGCCGATCATTTCGGAGGTGTGGAAATGCTTCGCTACGCGATCAGGCGCCTCGTCACTTCGGTCGTCACGGTTTTCCTCGTCATTACGATCACATTTTTCCTCATGCAGGCCGTGCCCGGGGGTCCCTTCTTCGGAGAGGACGTGAGTCCCGAGGTCTCCCAGCGGCTGCTCGAAAAGTACGGCTACGATCAGCCCATCCATCTTCAGTATGTCAAGTATATGAAGGCGCTCTTTCGCGGCGACATGGGCATCTCCATGGTCGTGAAGTCCGGCGAGGACGTCACCCATATCATCCGGACGCGCTTTCCGATCTCGCTCAAGGTGGGCCTCATCGCGCTCCTCTTCGCCGTCTTCATCGGGATTCCCCTCGGCTCGTTCGCGGCCATGAAGCACGGCACGATCTTCGACCGCGTCTTCATCTTCTTCGCCTCCTTCTTCGTATCCATCCCAAGCTTCATCATGACGGTCGCGCTCATGATCATATTCGCCGTGTGGCTGCAGGTTTTGCCGGTCGCGTACCTCACGGACTGGAAGAGCTACATCATGCCGGTCGCGGGCATGTGCATCAGCCCCATGTTCTCGCTTGCGCGGCTCACGCGCACGACCATGCTCGACGTCATCGGCCAGGATTACATCAGGACCGCGCGGGCAAAGGGCCTTTCGAGCTTCAAGGTCACGTTCAAGCACGCGCTTCGAAACGCGGTTATCCCGGTGGTCACGACGCTCGGTCCCCTGATCGCGGGCATCGTCACGGGCTCGTTCGTCGTCGAGAGGGTGTTTGCCATCGCGGGCATCGGCAAGTATTTTATTTCCTCCATTTCCGCGCGCGATTATCCGCTCATCATGGGAACGACCATCTTCTTCGCGGCGCTTCTGATCTTCTGCAACTATGTGGTGGATCTGCTCTATGGCATCATCGACCCCAGGATCAAGCTGTAAGACGGGAGGCGCAGGCATGAATACCGAACTCGGACAGGACATCGACCGCGCGGCGGCACAGAGGCTGGGCATCTCGCTCGGAGAACTTGCGCCCGCCTCGGCGGAGGAAAAAAGCTCCGTCGATCAGATGCGGCCCTCGGTTTCCTACTGGAAGGACGCGTTCCGGCGCTTTCGGCGCAACAGGCTTGGGATGTTCATGTTCTTCCTTTTGGTCGCGATCATCCTTTCGGCGATCATCATCCCGAGCGTCTCGCCCTACACGTACAAGGAGCAGACGGTGGACGTCCGGCAGGGCGCGAGCTTCAAGCATCCCTTCGGCACCGACAAACTCGGGCGCGACATCCTCGTGCGCGTGATGTACGGGACAAGGATCTCTCTTCTCGTCGGGTTCGTGACGATGATCCTCGTCTGCCTCATCGGCATTACATACGGCGGAATCGCCGCGTACCTGGGCGGCTGGTGGGACAACCTCATGATGCGCTTTGTCGACCTCATGATGGCGATCCCCTCCATCCTCATCATCATCCTTCTGTCGGTCGTCATGCGCGATCCGATCAAGGCGCTTCTTGTCAACAAGAGCTTTGTGGGCCTCGCGTCCCTGGGCTCGGGCCTCGTCTCCATCTTCATCGTGCTGGCGCTGTTCAACTGGCTGGGCATGGCGCGCGCGGTGCGCGGCGCGCTTCTCATGAACCGCCGTCAGGAGTACGTGCTCGCGGCGGAGGCGATGGGCGCAAAGTCGAAGTGGATTTTGAAAAAGCACCTCCTGCCTAACTCCATCGGCGTCATCATCATCTCCGCGACGGGCGTCGTGCCCTCCGCGATCATGACCGAATCCTTCCTCTCCTTTATCGCCCTCGGCGTCTCCGCGCCCATCCCATCCCTGGGCTCCATGGCCTCCGATGCCCTGAACGGCGTGATGAGTTATCCCATGAACATGGTCTATCCGGCTGTGATGATCAGCCTCATCATACTCTGCTTCAACGTGGTGGGCGACGCGCTGCGCGATTCGCTCGATCCGCGGATGCGCAAGTGAGGGGGGAAAGAAGATGGCAGCCGAACAGATGACAAACAAAAAGGTGCTCGAGGTCGAGGACATGTCGGTCGCGTTCCACACTTCGTCGGGCGTGGTGCACGCGGTCACGGGCGCGACGTTCGACCTCAAAAAGGGCGAGATCCTGGGCATCGTGGGCGAATCGGGATCGGGGAAATCCGTCACGGCGAACGCGGTGATGCGGCTTTTGCCGGAGACCGCGCGGGTCACTGGAAAAATCACGCTTCATGGGCAGGACATCATGTCGGTCGGGATCAAAGCGTTCAACCGCATCCGCGGCAAGGAACTCGCGATGATCTTTCAGGATCCCATGACGAGCCTCAATCCCGTGTACACGGTGGGGAACCAGATCGAGGAGACGCTCAGGCTCCACATGAACCTCACCGGCGCGACCCTCCATCGGCGCGCGGTCGAGCTCCTCGAAATGGTTTCGATCCCGCAGCCCGAGATGCGCGTCAAGCAGTACCCCCACGAGTTTTCAGGCGGCATGCGCCAGCGGGTCATGATCGCCATGGCGCTCGCGTGCGATCCGTCGATTCTGATCGCGGACGAGCCGACGACCGCGCTCGACGTGACGATCCAGGCGCAGATTCTGGACCTCATCAAGAACCTCCAGAAAAAGACGGGTACGTCGGTCATCCTAATCACCCACGACCTCGGCATCGTCGCAGACATGTGCGACCGGGTGAACGTCATGTACGGAAGCCAGATCATGGAGTCCGGAACCCTCGACGACATCTTCTACCGCACCGCGCACCCCTACACGCAGGGTCTTCTCAAGTGCCTGCCGGAAAAGGCCATCGAGGAGGGGCAGAAGCGGCTGGTGCCCATCGGCGGCACGCCCGTAGATCTCATGATGCTGCCCGAAGGCTGCGCGTTCGCATCCCGTTGCGAAAGCTGCATGAAGCTCTGCATTTCGCGCAGACCTCCCCTGACCGAGGTGTCGGATGGGCATTTTTCGCGCTGCTGGCTGTCGGCGCTGAGGAAGGATCGGTAGCGGCATGAGCGATTACATACTCGGAGTCAAGGACCTGAAGACGCACTTCACGGTCAAGAACGGGCGCAGGAAAGGAATCGTCAAGGCGGTCGACGGCGTAACGTTCTCGGTTCGGCGCGGGGAGACGGTCGGGCTCGTGGGCGAGTCCGGATGCGGGAAGTCGACCATCGGGCGCACCGTCATGCGCTTTAACGACCCGACCGCGGGTCAGATCATCTTTGACGGCCACGACATCACCTCCTGCGACATGCGCCCCTACAGAAGCCGCATGCAGATGGTGTTTCAGGACCCGTATTCCTCGCTCGACCCCAGAATGTCCATCGGCGACATCGTAGCGGAGCCCCTCGACATTCAGTTTCCGAAGATGGGGAAGAAGGAGCGCGACGAGCGCGTGATCGAGCAGATCCGGCTCGTGGGCCTCAATTCCGAGCAGCTCTCGCGCTTCCCGCACGAGTTTTCGGGCGGTCAGCGCCAGCGCATCTCCATCGCGCGCGCTATGGTCATCAAGCCCGAATTTCTGGTGTGCGACGAGCCGGTCAGCGCGCTCGACGTGTCGATCCAGGCGCAGATCATCAACATGCTCGTGGACCTTCAGGAGAAGATGGGCATGGCGTACCTCTTTATCGCGCACGATTTGTCGGTCGTCCGCCACATCTCGAGGCAGGTAGTGGTCATGTACCTCGGCCACGTGATGGAGATCAATTCCTCCAAGGACCTCTACGAAAACCCGCTTCACCCCTACACGAAGGCGCTCCTTTCGGCAATCCCCGTTCCGGATCCCAATCGGAGCAAGAGGATCCGGCGCGAGATTTTGCAGGGCGACGTGCCGAGCCCGGTCAACCCGCCCGAAGGCTGCGTGTTCTCGACGCGCTGCCGCTTCGCAAAGGATGTCTGCAGGAAGGTCAAGCCGAGGATGGAGGATTTGGGCGGTGGACACTCGGTCGCCTGCCACCTTTTCCGGGAAATCAACTGATTTTACGGCGGGAACGCCGCAATAAAATAAGAATCGCCAAGGAGGACAATGGTATGCGGAAAATCGCGTCACTCGTGCTCGTGCTCGCAATGCTTCTCAGCCTCGCGACGGTCGCGTCCGCGGAGGAGGGCACGGCGAAGAACTCGCTGACCATCTCGCTCGGGCTTTCGCCCAACCTCGACCCGCACTGGAACGCGGGTTCCACGGGCGCGCTGCTCATGGCCCAGATGTACGAAGGTCTCTACACCTACACGCCCACCGGCTTCGCTCTCGCGGGCGCGACGGACGTCTCCGTCTCCGAGGACGGCCTTACCTGGACGTTCAGCCTCCGGCCGGAAGCCGTCTGGAGCGACGGCAAGCCCGTGACCGCCGCCGACTACGTGTACAGCATGCAGCGGCTCGTCGATCCGGCGATCTCCACCACTTACATGATCGACTACGGCCAGTTCCTAAAAAACGGCCCGGCGATCTCCGCGGGCGAGATGGCGGTGTCCGAGCTCGGCGTCAAGGCGATCGACGACTACACGCTTGAGATCCAGCTCGAGAACGTGTGCGCGTTCTTCGACGCCATCCTTTGCTACACCACCTTCTATCCGCTGCGCTCCGACTGCGTGACCGAGGACGGCACCGGCGACTGGGCCTGGAACGTCGAGACCTCCATCACCAACGGTCCGATGAAGATGACCTTCTGCGACGAGGAGCAGAAGATCGTCTACGAGAAGAGCGACACCTACTGGAATAAGGACAATGTGAAGCTCGACGAGCTCGTGGTGATGTGCCTGGACGACACCAACACCGCTCTCTCCATGTTTAAGACAGGCGACGTGGACATGATCTTCAGCTATCCCTCCGAGGAGACGGGTTCTCTGAAGGAGGAAGGCACGCTCCACTCCGTGATGGCGCTCGCCACCAACTTCCTGCTCGTCAACAACGAGAAGAGCCCGCTGAGCGACGCGAAGGTCCGCAAGGCGCTCTCGCTGTGCATCGACCGCGACTATCTCTCGAATGTTCTGCTCGGCGGCATCAAGATCCCGGCCGACACCTACATCGGCGGCGGCTTCCCGGGAAGCACGTCCGAGGCCGACTTCTACACCGAGTCTGAAAAGCCCATGCTGACCTTTGACGTCGAGCAGGCGCAGGCGCTTCTTGCCGAGGCGGGCTATCCGGGCGGCGAAGGCATGCCGGTCATCGAGTGCTCCTACGCGAACTCCAACCCCGACTACACCACCATCTTCGAGTATCTGCAGGCGGTTTGGGAGGAGAACCTCGGGATCACCGTGCTCCTCGCGCCGCAGGAGACCGCCGCGATGACCGAGTTGCGCGACGCGGGCGACTTCGACATCACCATCCAGGGCTGGGGCGCCGACTACTTCGACGTCAGCAACATGCTCTCGATCTGGAGATACGGCAACCTCATCAACTCCGGCAAGTACAATAGCGACACCTTCGAGTCGCTGTATCAGGAAGCGCTGACAACCGTCGACAACCAGGCGCGCATCGGCCTTCTGCATCAGGCGGAGGAAACGCTCATCGCCGAGGACATGGCCATCATCCCGCTGTACCACAGCATGAAGACCGCCGTCTACGACGACGCGAAGTTCACCAACGTCATCTTCAACGCGGACGGAAACGTCGTTCTGACTCAGGTTGTGAAGGTCGCGGAATAGCGGCAAAAAGGGACGCTCCCGAGAGGGGGCGTCCTTTGCGTTCCGCGCTAATCGGGGATCTCGACGACCGTGTAATCGATTCCAAAGATGCCCGTGCGGGTCACGACGAGTACCTCGTCGCCCATTGTGACTGCTGCGTAGACATCCTGCGAGACATTCCACTTCCCCTCGACCGGTGCGCCGAGCCTGAGCTCGTAAGGATCGCTGCGATCCTCATCCAAGTGCGACTCCCGATTCTGGACGATCGCCGTCTTTTCGTCAGAAGACGCGCCGTCGTCCAGAAGGATGTTCAGATTTCCCACAATCAAAACCGAGGAAATGATAGCGATGAAGAGGACCTCAAGGGTCATGCCCCACGGCCGTCTGCGCGCGTTTCGGACAAGAAACACCAACAGCATGCACCCGGCGAGGATCCCGACGGGCGCAATGAACTGGGAGAAAGAATGAAAGTTATGATCTCGAACGAAGTGAAAAAGGAAGGGAATCAGCGGAAAAATCCAGCCGAGTCCCCCCTCGATTCCCTTCCTTTGCGCCTCCTCGGATTCGAGGAAATCAAAAAATACGCAAAAGAGCGCAAATGAGACGGCAAAAAAGATAGTGTTCACAGTCGCAAGCAGCCTGGCGGGCGCGTCCAGATACATCCATGCAGCCGCGCAGAGTCCGCTTGCGAACGAGATCGCGAAAAGCACGTTTTGCGCCCGTGCCCCAGACGTCGGCAATCTTGGCGCGGGGAGCCGTCGGACCGCGACGGGAAGCCCCGAGAGGTACGCCGCGACATCGTCGACCGTCGCTGGAGGCCGCGCGAAGAAACGTCCGCCATGCCGGCACCGGATGCGCAGAATATCGCCGCGCAGGATGCGGATCGCGCGAATCCGGTCGAACGGGATTGCGCGATCCATCTCGCCGGATTCATAATCGTCTTCTGAGCGGATCACGCGATTGGCGTAGGGGTAATAGCGGGAGCCCAGATACACGAGGCAAAGCTGATCCCGCCCACGCAGGAGCTGGAAGTAGTTGTTGTCGGTGGATTTTAGAAGGAAACCGCTCCCCGGGGGCAGCTCGATGTCGATATTGTCGCTCTCCTCTTCATCGGGGCCGAGCAGCGCACGATACAGCACTGCGCAAAAGGAGACGACGACCAACATCGTGGAAAAGAACCAGCCTCTGCCGGTCAGGATGATGCCGAGGAGTGACACCAGGGCGATTCTTTGCCAGCCTTTTGAATTGCGCGTGACGAATGCGGCATGTGCGCCGAGTCCCGACGCAGCGTAAAGGCAGCCGAAGAGTGTTTGCAGCCATGGGCGCGGGTTGCATTTGAAGATGACGACTGCCATCGCGATGCCTCCCACAAGAAACGCGAGCGACACGAAGATTTTAATGCGCTTTTTCATCGGTCTTCCCCCTGCCTATGTAGGATGGCATCGGAGTAATCAATGCCGAGTGGACCCCTGTGGGTCACGACCGCCCACGCCGCGCCCTCCGTAAATCGGCGTTCGGGCCGCCCCATGTCCAATGGAAGTCCCGCGAGGCAGGCGGCGACCGCGTCCGCCGTTGCCGTGGGTTGCGCGACAAAGGAGCCGCCGCGCCGGGCGCGGATGCGGACCCATCCGTCCGGCAGGATGTGAACCGAGCGGATCTCACTGAGTTTCAGGATCCGGTCTCCGTCGGCGGGTCGGTATTCGTCCTCCGACCGGATTGCGTGCGCCAGGTCCAAAGGGGAATCGCCTGAACCGAGGTTGATCAGGTACAGGTGATCCCGAGTATCGGAGGATTTGAGCAGAATGCCGCTTCCGGGAATCACGTGGGCATCCGACTCATCGGCCTTCCCGGGCTCTCCGCGCTTTTGCGCGCGTCCATGCCGGATTCCCCATGTTTTTCCCCTCCTCGCCCGAATTATAGCATATTTGAAACCCTTTGCCAACGAACGAATCGGCGCGGAAGGCCGCCGTTTTACATCGATTTGATTTTTTCGGTAACCAACGCGAATGATTTCTTTGTATGATACGCATGGATCAAAACGAAGACACAAGGAGATGCTCTCAATGAAGAAAATCATCGCCACCCTGATGGTACTGACCCTTTCCGCGGTCGCCGTATTCGCCGGCGCGGAGTCCCTCTCCGGTTCGATCTCGGTGATCTCCCGCGAGGACGGCTCCGGCACGCGCGGCGCGTTCATCGAGCTCATGGGCATCGAGCAGAAGGACGCGGACGGCAACAAGGTTGACATGACCACCGACGAAGCCATCATCGCGAACTCCACCTCCATCGTCATCACCTCCGTCGCGGGCGACGAGATGGCCGTCGGCTACATCTCCCTCGGTTCCCTCAACGACACCGTAAAGGCGCTCTCCGTGGACGGCGTCGAGCCGACCGTCGAGAACATCAAGGCCGGGTCCTACAAGGTTTCCCGTCCCTTCAACATCGTGACCAAGGCTGAGGTTTCCGACCTCGCGAGCGACTTCATCGCCTTCATTCTGTCCGCGGACGGCCAGGCCGTCGTGAGCGAGAATGGCTATATCGCGGTCGGCGACGCGGCCGCGGCCTATACCGCTTCCGGCCTTTCCGGCAAGCTGACCGTGGGCGGTTCCTCCTCCGTCACCCCCGTCATGGAGAAGCTCGCCGAGGCGTACATGGCCGTGAACCCCGAGATGAAGATCGAGGTGCAGCAGTCCGACTCCACGACCGGCGTTACGGGCGCGATTGAGAGCACCTATGACATCGGCATGGCCTCCCGCGAACTGAAGGATACCGAAATCGAGGCGGGCGCGGTGAATACCGTCATCGCCATGGACGGAATCGCGGTTGTGGTCAACAACGCGAACCCGATCACGAACATCGCGAGCGAGACCGTGACCAGGATCTACACCGGCGAGCTCACCGACTGGGCCGACGTGACCGAATAAAGGGACTTTATGAGAAAATACAGGGAGCCGCTGATGCGGCTGGTGTTCCTCCTCTCGGCGTGCGCGTCGATCGCGGCCGTGGTACTGATCTGCGTGTTCCTCTTCGGAAGCAGCATCCCGGCCATCCGCGAAATCGGACTCGTCGACTTCCTCTTCGGCAAGGTCTGGAAGCCGAGCAGCGGGAAGTTCGGCATCCTGCCGATGATTCTCGGCTCCGTGTATGTGACCGGCGGGGCGCTCGTTCTGGGCGTCCCCGTCGGCATCCTCACAGCGGTCTTCCTGGCCCGGTTCTGTCCCAAGGGACTGTATAGGGTCATGAAGCCCGCGGTAGACCTCCTGGCGGGCGTCCCGTCGGTGGTCTACGGCTTTTTCGCGCTGATGGTGATCGTGCCTCTGATCCGCGAGCTTTTCGAGAGCAAGGGCTACTCCATGCTCGCGGCGTCGGTGCTTCTGGGGATGATGATCCTGCCGACCATCATCTCGGTCTCCGAGGCGGCGCTGCGGGCCGTGCCGGAGAACTACTACGAGGGCAGCCTCGCTCTGGGCGCGAGCCACGAGCGCAGCGTCTTCTTCGTGATACTGCCCGCGGCGAAGTCGGGCGTGCTCGCGGGCGTGATCCTCGGCGTCGGGCGCGCGATCGGCGAGACCATGGCGGTCATCATGGTCGCAGGCAACCAGCCGCGCATGCCGAAGGGCATCCTCGAGGGCGTCAGGACCATGACCACGAACATCGTCATCGAGATGGGCTACTCGACGGGGCTTCACCGCGAGGCGCTCATCGCGACCGCCGCGGTTCTGTTCGTGTTCATCCTCGCCATCAACCTCTCGTTCTCGGCGATCAAGAGGAGGAATGAAAAATGAGAAGACGCGATCCCCTCTCCATCGCGCTGCGCCTCGTCGCGTACCTCGCGGCCCTGATTACGATGGGCGCGTTTCTGGCGCTCGTTGGCTACATCCTCGCAAAGGGCATTCCGAACCTGAGGCCGAGTCTGTTTGCGTGGGATTACACATCCGAGAACAGCTCCATGACGCCCGCGATTGTGAACACGGTCCTCATGACGCTGATGGCGCTTTTCTTCGCTGCGCCCCTCGGCATTTTTACAGCCATATACCTCACCGAGTACGCCAGGCGCGGCTCGCGTCTCGTGCGGGTGGTTCGCACGGCGGCGGAGACGCTCTCAGGCATTCCCTCGATCGTGTACGGCCTGTTCGGCTTCCTGTTCTTCCTCACGAAGCTCGGCTGGGGCTTCTCGCTCCTCTCCGGCGCGTGTACGCTTGCGATCATGATCCTTCCCCTCATCATGCGAACCGCCGAAGAGGCGATCCGCTCGGTGCCGGACACCTACCGCGAGGGGAGCTTTGGACTCGGCGCGGGGCGGCTGAGGACGGTCTTCCGCATCGTTCTGCCTGCCGCGATGCCGGGCATCCTCTCGGGCATCATTCTCGCGACGGGCCGCGTCGTGGGCGAGACCGCCGCGCTCATCTATTCGGCGGGCACGGTGGCGCAGATTCCCTCGAGCGTCTTCTCGTCCGCGCGGACGCTGTCGGTTCACATGTACGTGCTCTCGAACGAGGGCCTGCACATGGGTGAGGCGTTCGCAACGGCGGCGGTGCTCCTGATCCTCGTCGCCATCCTGAACGCGTCGTCGTCCAAGGTCGCCAATCAGCTCGCCGGAGGAGGAAGCAAGTGAACAAGTTTGACATCCAGAACCTCGATTTGCATTACGGATCGTTTCAGGCGCTCAAGAAGGTGGACCTGACCGTTCTGCCCAACGAGATCATGGCGTTCATCGGGCCGTCGGGCTGCGGCAAGTCCACGCTCATCAAGACGCTCAACCGCATGAACGATCTCATCGAGGGTTGTAAAATTGAAGGGAAAGTGCTGCTCGACGGCGAAGATATTTACCGGGATCTGGACGTGAACATGCTCCGAAAGCGCGTGGGCATGGTGTTCCAGAAGCCGAACCCTTTCCCGATGAGCGTGTACGACAATATCGCCTTCGGGCCGCGCACCCACGGCATGCGCGCGCGCGCGAAGCTCGACGAAGTCGTCGAAAAGTCGCTGCGAGGCGCGGCGATCTGGGACGAGCTCAAGGACCGGCTCAAAAAAAGCGCCCTCGGGCTCTCCGGCGGCCAGCAGCAGAGGCTGTGCATCGCGCGGGCGCTGGCGGTCGAGCCGGAGGTCCTTTTGATGGATGAACCGACGAGCGCGCTCGACCCGATCTCCACCTCGAAGATCGAGGAGCTGGCGATGGATCTCAAGAAAAAGTACACCATCGTCATCGTGACCCACAACATGCAGCAGGCGGTGCGCATCTCCGACCGGACGGCGTTCTTCCTGCTGGGCGAAGTGATCGAGGTAAACGATACGCAGACCATGTTCTCAACGCCCCAGGACAAGCGCACCGAGGACTATATCACAGGGAGGTTCGGCTGATGAGGATCCGGTTTGAGGAACAGTTGACCCAGCTGAACGCGCAGCTGATCGACATGGGCGCGCTCATCGAGTACGCCATCGAGAACAGCATCCGCGCGATGATCGAGCGCGACGACGAGCTCGCGCGCAGGATCGTCGCCTTCGATGCCGAGATCGACAAGAAGGAGCGCGACATCGAGCAGATGTGCATCAAGCTCCTCCTTCAGCAGCAGCCCGTGGCGCGCGATCTTCGGCTCATCTCGGCGGCCCTCAAGATGATTACCGACATGGAGCGGATCGGCGATCAGGCGGCCGACATCTCGGAAATCGTGCCTTACGTGGGGAGCAAGCCTTACATCAAGCAGCTCGAGCACATCCCCATGATGGGCAAAAAGACCATCAAGATGGTGAAGGACGCAGTCGACGCGTTCGTCCGGCGCGACCTCGAGCTCGCGAACCAAGTCATCGAGGCGGACGACGAGGTGGACGAACTGTTCTCGACGGTCAAGAGCGAATTGATCGAGCTCATCTCGCGCGATTCCTCGACCGGCGCGCAGGCGCTCGACCTTCTCATGATCGCGAAGTACCTCGAGCGCATCGGCGACCACGCGACAAACCTGGCCGAGTGGGTCGAGTTTTCCGTGACCGGCACGCACAGGAGATACAAGGACGCATGATTTATTATGTAGAGGACAACGATCAGACGCGCAAGCTCGTCGCCTTCACGCTTTCCGCGACGGGCTACGAGGTCATGGGCTTTGAAAGCGCCCAGCCGTTCTGGGCGGAGATGGAAAAAAAGCTGCCGGAGCTCGTCATTCTCGACGTCATGCTCCCGGGCGAGGACGGGATTCAGACCCTCTCGCGCCTCAAGACCACGCCGCGCACCATGGGCGTTCCGGTCATCATGCTCTCCGCCAAGGAGACCGAGTACGACAAGGTGCTCGGGCTCACCACTGGCGCCGACGACTATGTGACAAAGCCCTTCGGCGCGATGGAACTCGTCGCGCGCGTCAAGGCGGTTCTCAGAAGGGCCGTGCCCGTCGACGACACGCCGCGCATCACCGTCGGGGAGATCACCCTCGATACCGCCATGCACACCGTGCTCGCGGGGGGCGGGGAGGTCGAATTGACGTTCAAGGAGTTTGAGCTTCTCAAGCACATGATGATCAACCGGGGCATCGCCTTCTCGCGCGAGCAGCTCCTTTCCGCCATCTGGGGCATGGACTACTTCGGCGGCACGCGCACGGTGGACGTTCACATGCAGACGCTGCGCAAGAAGCTCGGCGCGTGCGGGGAACAGATCAAGACGATCTACGGGCTCGGGTACCGCATGGAGGACAAGAGGCATGAAGCGTAGGATCTTCGCGAGCACCCTCCTCGCGGTCTTTCTGTCGGTTTTGCTGTTTGGCGTCGCGTTGACGGTCATCATATTCGATTTCTATGAGGACAGGGAGCAGGACGAACTCGGGAGCCAGCTCGCCATCGCAGCGACCGCGATGGACCGGGAGCCCGACAAGCGCGCATTCGTCGAGGCAATCGACGTCCCGGAGGTTGGCGTGCGCGTTACCTGGGTTGCCGCCGACGGAGCGGTGCTCTTTGACAATTGGCAGGACGCCTCCCGGATGGAGAACCACCTGACGCGCGGGGAGATCGCCTCGGCGTTCGAGAGAGGAACGGGCGAGAGCGTACGCTTTTCGAGCACGCTCGGCGAGGAGACCATCTATCAGGCGCGGCTCCTCTCGGATGGTACCGTTTTGCGGCTTTCCGAGACGCGCAGGAGCGTGTACGGCGTCCTTTACAGCCTCGTCTGGCTCTTCGTGCTCGCGGGACTCGCGATCATCGCGGTATCCGCGGTGGTGACGCGGCTTCTCACGGAGCGGATCGTACGGCCCGTCAACACGCTCAACCTCGACGACCCGCTCGGCAACGTCGTCTACGACGAGTTTACGCCGCTTCTCAGGCGCATGGCGAACCAGCAGGATCAGCTGCGCGACTACATGCAGAGCCTGTCCGCGCGCCAGACGGAGTTCCGCGCGGTGACCGACAACATGACCGAGGGGCTCATCCTCATCAACCCGCGCGGGGAGGTCATCTTCCTGAACCGCGGCGCGGAGCGGATGTTCCGCGCGGACGGCGCGCAGGGAAAGCATATCTTCACGCTCAACCACACGATCTCATTCACAAACGCGGTGGATGCTGCCCTTGCGGGCGACGGCGTGACCGACGTGATGCCGCTCGGCGCGCGCAGTTTTCAGATCCTCGCGAGCCCCGTGAAGGACGCCGGCGCGGTGATCCTTTTGAGCGACATCACCGACCGCTATCAGGCCGAACAGTCGCGCCGGGAGTTCACCGCGAACGTGTCGCACGAGCTCAAGACCCCGCTCACGAACATTCTCGGCTACGCGGAGGTCATGGAAAACGGGCTTGCGCCCGCCGAGAAGCTGCGCGAGTTCGCCGGGTGCATCCGCGAAGAAACCAAGCGGCTCATTCAGCTCGTGGGCGACATCCTCCGACTCTCCGCGCTCGACGAGGGCCGCGGCGGGCATCCGCCCGAGGCCTTCTCGCTCTTGCAGCTTTCAAACGACATCGCGAAGCGGCTGGCCCCGCAGGCTGAAACAGCGGGCGTATCGGTCGAGGTGTCCGGCGAGGACGCGGTCGTCACCTGCGACAGGGCGCTCACGGACGACATGCTCTTCAATATCGTCGATAACGCCATCAAGTACAACCGAAAGGATGGGCGCGTCGATATTGTCGTCGGGAAAGGCCTCGTAACCGTCAAGGATACGGGCATCGGCATCGAGCCCAAGTACCATGAGCGCGTGTTCGACCGCTTCTTCCGCGTCGATAAGAGCCACTCCCAGCGCGTCGTCGGCACCGGTCTCGGCCTCTCCATCGTCAAGCACGCCGCCGCGCAGCTTGGCGCGAAAGTCTCGCTCGTCAGCGAGCCGGACGTGGGGACGGAGATAACGGTGAAGTTTGAGGGATAAAAGAGTGGGGACGGCGAGGAAGCTGCCCGCGCTCCCGCCCAAGGGACATTTTCCCTTCGGAATCCCGTAGAGAAAAATCGATTCATGTTCGTCGGTCGCCGAGGGTGCCAAGCCCGGGGCGACCGATTTCAGTTTTGGAGGCGCGTTTTCGTCGTCCAACCGAATGTCTCCCATACAAAGTGCGGCGGTTCGGGGTTTGAACCCCCGAGCCGCCGACGGATGTGCGTCATTTTACCGAATATGGATTTCTCAGGGGACAATGTCCCAGAGCGGGGCGCAAGGGCAGCGCCCTCGCCGTCCTCCTACTCCACGTCCTGCAGCGCGTCGAAGCCTTCCTCGCCGGTTCTGACCTTGACGACGTTTTCGACGTTGCTGACAAAGATCTTGCCATCGCCGATGTTGCCGGTATAGAGAACCTTCTTGGCGGTCTCGATGACGGTCCGCACGGGCACCTTGCTGACGACGATCTCGATCTTGATCTTGGGCAGGAGGTGGGTTTCGAACTCGACCCCGCGGTAGTACTCGGTGCGGCCGCCCTGCACGCCGTAGCCAAGCACGTTTGTGACCGTCATGCCGGTGATGCCGATCTTGTCGAGCTCGGTCTTGAGCGTCTCGAAGCGGCTTTGCTTGGTGATGATCTCGATCTTGGTCATGCGGACACCGGACGGAGCGGGCATCTCGACGGGTGCCGCGACCACCACGGGAATCGCCTTTTCGACGGGTACGGCGTTAGGCGCGTACTTCGAGGCGACCTCCTCCACGTCCATGGTGCTGTCATAGGTCACGAAGTCGGGATACGCCTGGTTGCCGTGTTCGCCGATGTCGAGGCCTTCGATTTCCTCCTTGGCGGTCACGCGCATGCCGACGGTCTTTTTGATGGCGAGCCAGACAAGGGCCGACGCGGGGAACACGAACGCACCCACGCACAGGGCGCCGAGCGCCTGATGGCCGAGCAGCGTCAGTCCGCCGCCGAAGAACAGCCCGTTCAGGGACGAGATGCCGCCGATGCCGTCTTGGGCGAAGAGGCCGACGAAGAGGGTGCCGAGCACGCCGTGCACGAGGTGGACGGAGAGCGCGCCGACCGGGTCGTCGAGCTTGAGCTTGTCGAACAGGATGACTGAAAGAACAACTAGCACGCCGGAGATCGCGCCGATGAGAAGGGCGCTCGGCACGCTTACGAACGCACAGCAGGGCGTGATGGCGACGAGACCCGCGAGAAGGCCGTTGATGGACATGCCGAGGTCGGGCTTTCCGATCACGATCCAGGCGGTGGCGGTCGCGGTGAGAAGCGCGATGACGCCCGCCGTGTTGGTGGTGACGAGGATGTGCGAGATGGAGGTCGGGTCGGCGGCCATGGTGGAGCCGGGGTTAAACCCGAACCAGCCGAGCCAGAGCACGAACGCGCCGATGGTCGCGAGCGACATGCTGTGGCCGGGGATGGGGTGGATCTTGCCGTCCTTCCCGTACTTGCCGATGCGCGGCCCGAGGATCATGACGCCCGCCAGCGCCGCCCAGCCGCCGACGGAGTGGACGACCGTGCCGCCCGCGAAGTCGAGCATGCCCAGGGACTGGAGGAAGCCGCCCCCCCAGATCCAGTGGCCCACGATCGGGTAGACGATCATGGTGAGAATGAGCGAGAAGAGGATGAAGGAGATGTACTTGATCCGCTCCGCGACCGCACCTGAGACGATGGTCGCCGCGGTTCCGCAGAACACGAGCTGGAAGAAGAACTTTGCCCACAGCGGAACCGTCGCCCACGAGATCGCGCCGTAGACGCCGGAATACGCTTCGGCCGCCGCGGGCGAATTGTCCGCGCCGGAGACCATGAAAAGGCCCTTCAGTCCGATGAATCCGTTGCCGTCGCCGAACATCAGGCCCCAGCCGAGCACCAGGAAGCCGAGCGAGGAGACGGCGAACACGATGAAGTTCTTGCTGAGGATATTGACCGCGTTCTTTTGGCGCGCGAAGCCGCTCTCAACGGCCGCGAAGCCGAGGTTCATGAAGAAGACGAGCGCGCCTGCGATGATGACCCACAAAGTATCCATTGCGATTTTGGTCGTCATACTCTCCCTCTTTCCGCCGATCTGGCATGGCCTTCCGCGCGCGTCCGGATAGACAAAAAGACACCGAACCCCTCATCGGGATTTGGCGTCTTTGCCACGCGAAAGATTCAAATTTTACTCCGTTACAATAGCATAGGCCGTGCGCGCTGTCAAGGCGGCGCAAGGTAAAGTTTCAAAATGCTGGCGCGACGGCAGAGAGAAATGGCGAATCGGATGGGAATATCGAACCGGAGGTATGCAGAAACGCCAACAAAAGTGAATCGACGCACGCGGACTTCCGTTTTTCGGATTCTCATCCGGCGTCGGTGAAAGTGAAGGAGAAAGGAGCACGACATGCATGAAATGACCTGCCGCGGCCCCGATCCGGGAACCGCGGCAGGCCCCTCTTCATTCGTTTAGCGCTGTGCGCGCGAACCCTTTCCGAGCATCCGCAGCATCTTGGCGGGCGTCGGGGGATTGCCCCGGTAGAACGCCATCATGGTGTAGATCTTGCCCGCGGCAAGCATGAGGACGAACGCGAACGCCGCAATGATCCCGAAGGAGAGCAGGCCCTGCGCGATCGTCATTTCGCCCAGCAGAACCCGGCTCGGGGCCACCAGAATTGCCGTGAAGGGGATATAGCCGAGCGCCGGATTCTCCGAGACCATGCCCGCGCTGTCTCCGGTGAAGATGCAAGCAAAGAAGCTCGCGACGATCACGATCGTGAACAGGATATTCGTCACCGAAAGATCCTCGGGCTTTTCGGCCATCGCGCCGCCGATGGACGCGAGCGCGCAGTAGAGCAGGAAGCCCGCCACGACGATCATGATCGCGACCGCGAACCCGGCGGGGGAGAAGAGATTGGCCGTCGAGCCCAGCCTGTCAAAAAAGCTGATGATGCCGAGGGAAGTCGCTGGGTTTACGAGCTTCACGAGCCAGGCCCCAAGCGCGAACCCCCCGACCGCAGCGCCCATCCAGACGAAGGTTTGCAGGATACCCGCGAGCGCGATGGCGAGCGTCTTTCCAAGGACCATCGAGGCGGGCCGCGTCGAGGCAAGGAAGAGGTCCATGAGCTTCGACATTTTTTCCGAGATGACGCCGTTCGCGACACCCTGCCCATAGATCAGCATCATGAAGTACATGAGCATCATCACGACGTAGGGAAGCGCCATCGCGAAGGCGGAGCGCGTCGATTCCGCATGGTCCGCGGGGCTCGCCGTCACGGCGTGCGCGGTGTAGGCGGGGGGCGCGGCTTCAACGGGCGAAGCGAGGAAGGGGTAAAGCGCCGCGAGGAATTCGCCGAACGCCTCGGCGTCGGAACGCGCGATTTCCGTGCCTTCCGGCAGGATCACCGAGACGACGCCTCCGTCCACCGCCACGATGACGGAATGGGGATTGTCCGCGCACAGCGCCTTCGCCTCGTCGATGGTCGCGGCCTCCCGATACTCCACGTCCGCGTAGAGGGCCGTGTCAATCTCCGTGAGTGGCGCGTAATCGACTCCGTCCGTGTGAACGGCCAGTGCGATTTCGGTCGAGTGCACGGCCGGACCGCTCTGCGCGTCCGCGAACAGCAGGATGCCCGGAATGGCGAGGAGGAAAAGGAGCGCCAGAAGCGCCGTCAATGTCTTGTAGCCGCGCGTGCCCATCTGCATGCGGAGCGTGAAGGAGAAGATCTTCATCCAGTTGCGAATCACGCGCGTTCGCCTCCCTTCGCGATGCCAAACATCCGCTTGAGTTTGATCCGTTCGCCCCTGTGCATGATGAGCGTGGCGTACACGCGCCGCCCAAACCCGGCCATGAGCGCGATCACGAGAATCTGCTCCGCCCACGCGACGACGAGGAGCCAGACGGAGATATCGCCCACGAAATAGCGGGCGGGCGCGACGAAGATCGAGAGGAAGGGGACGAGCGACGTCGCGGTCGCCACGACCGGAGAATCGAAGCTCATGAAGATCGTGGACGCGATGTAGCAGAACATGACGACGAGCACCGTCGACATGTTGGCCTTGTTCATGTCGTCCATCTCGGAGCAGCTCGCGCCGGAGATGCCCGCGATGATCGAGAACGTGAAGTAGCCCAGGAGGATCGAGAGAACGACCGCCACAATCGCGAAGGCGTTCAGGTTCGAGAGCGCGGAGAGCGCGCCGGAGGCGGTGATCATCGCGAACGCGTCCATGTGAAGCACGTGACGTGCGACGAGCGACGCGCCGTACACGCTCGCCGTGATGAGTCCCATCTCGATGACGACGAGGCACATGGAGGCGAGGATCTTGCCGGCGATGAGCGCGAGGGGCTTGACGCTTACCATCAGAAGCTCGACAAGCTTCGAGGCCTTTTCCTCCAGTACCGCGCGCACGATGTAGGACGTCGAGAACATGACGAGGACCATCACCAGGATCGAGTACGCGTAGGAGATGGTGAACCGGGCGGTAAAGTTGTCTTCCGTCACGGGCGCGGGCGAGAGGTACTCGTCAATCGTCGCGACGCGGCTCGAATAGGAGGTCGTGCCGCCCGCGCGCACGGCGTTGAACGCGGAGAGCGCGGCGGATTCGAGCATGGAGAGCTCGTTGGATTCGTAAGCGCCGCTTGCGGTGACGATGTACGCGCCGTTTTGGGAGGCGATTTTGATTTCCGCACCGCCCGGCTCCTCGACGACGCCGCCAAAGACGGGGTTGGCCGCCGCGAGGTCCGCCGCCGTGACCGAATAGCCCGTGTCGTTCACAAACGTTACCTTCTTGATTTCGCTCACGTCGTACGCGCCGCGCATGGAGTAGCTCGCGACGAGCATGCTCACGATGACCGTGACGACCATCACGATCATCGTGACGATCGTCGATTTCCCCTTCAGGAATTGCCCGAGGGTAAAGCGGAAGACGGCGCCCGTTCCTGTGAACTCAGTTTTGCGCATCTGTCCGTCCCACCTTTTCGACGAAGATTTCATGGAGCGACGGCTCCCTGAGGTCGAACGCCACGATGGTAACTCCCGCATCGATCAGCGACTTGAGAAGCGCGTTCGCCTGCGCCTCGTCCGCGACCTTGAGGGCGTATTCGCACTCCTTCTTAGACTCGATCCGCGCGCCCGAGCGGGCGATGAGATCGGAAACGTCCTTTTCCACCTTGAGCCGGAGGTTCACGCGGCCATAGGACTTCTTGATCTCGTTGAGGTTCCCCTGCAGAACCGTGTGGCTCCGGTCGAGGATGGTGATCTCGGTGCAGAATTCCTCCACGGTCGCCATCTGGTGGCTGGACATGATGATGTATTTCCCCTTCGCGATCTCCTCGCGGATGATCGACTTGAAAAGGTCGGTGTTCACCGGATCGAGGCCGGAGAGCGGCTCGTCAAGGATGATGAGCTCGGGGTCTGAGATGAGCGTCGTCATCAGCTGGATCTTCTGCTGGTTGCCCTTGGAGAGCTGGTCCGCCTTCATGGATTTGCCGGGAACCGGTGTCGCGGGCGCGCCCTTCAGCCCCGACCCGCCGAACATCGAGCGGCGGACGGTCTTGGGAGGATAGAGGTACTCGTTCACCTGCAGCCGGTCCGACCAGTAGCGGATGCGCTTTTTGGCCTCGTCGCGTGGCACGTTCCTGAGGGACGCAAAGTAGACGAGCTGGTCTAGGAGCGTGTACTTCGGATAAAGTCCGCGCTCCTCGGCAAGGTAGCCGACGTTGCACGTGTCCGTCGAGAGGGGACGCCCGTTCCAGGTCACCTCGCCCGCGTCGCGGGAGAGCATGTCGAGGATCATGCGGATGGAAGTTGTCTTGCCCGCGCCGTTCGTCCCGAGAAGCGCGTAGACGCCGCTTTTGGGCATCTCGAAGGAGAGCGCGTCGACAACCAGCTTGTCACCGTAATGCTTCGTGAGTTTTCTGACAATCAAGCTCATAATACGCTCCTGACAATTTATTGCGCTTCCATTATCTCCTTTCGGGTGTTAAGTGTCAACGAAATGCGCCCAATTTTCGCCAAAATCGGGTTGAAATGTCGCCTCTAAAGGACCACACGACAGATGCGCCGTTCCGGGGCTAGGCCCACGGAACGGCGACTGTAACTATCAATTTCCTACAAGAAGAATCGGATTCTCAATGGCGCCCGCCCTTGGGCGGGGAGTGCCGGGTGGTACTCCAGACCTTCGTTATTCGTCCGTCGTATAGCACTTGACGATCTCGCCCCAGAACATGGTGTGGAAGTCTCCGGCGGGGTACCCCATTTGGACGACGGCGGGGTCCATGCGCTCGCCGGTCATGTCCTGCGCGAGGCGCACCCTGCATTCGAGGTGCAGTCCGCACTCGGCGACGATGGGAGCGGAAACGGCGAGTGCCGGGCGCGCGGTCAGGCCGTGGCCGGTGAACTTGTCGCAGTCTCGGCCGGACTTCGAACCCGCGAAGGCGAGCTCCTTCCTGAGGGGCTCCTTCGTAGGCACGCTGATCGTGAATTCCCCGGACGAAACGAGCAGGGGATAGGTGTGCCGCTGCGGGCGGACGAGGCAGACGAAGATGGGCTTGTTCCAGGAAAAGCCCATGGTCGCCCACGCGATGGTCATGGTGTTCGCAGGCTCGCCCGCGACGGTCAGAAAGACACCGCCGTTTTGAAGCTTCTCCTGAATCTGTCCCATCGCTTCCGAAAAATTCAATTCTTTCATCGCAATCTCCTTTCATGTCGCCCGCCTTTCCCTTCGGGAAACGCGGGTTGTGGGCTGTGGGTGGCTGCGGCCCTCCAACCCTTCAGTCCCGCTTGCGCGGGCCTTCCAAATACAGTTCCCCGTGCGCGAAGTCCGCGACGCCGCCGCCCGTGTGGACGAAAACGATTGTCTCGTCCTTCGCGTAGCGGCCGTTTCGCACTTCGCCGATCAGCCCGGCGAGCGCCTTGCCCGCGTAGGTGTGGCAGAGGATCAGCCCGTCGAGCCGCGCCGCGAGCCGCACCGCCTCGACGGCCTCGGGCGTCGCGTCGCCGTAGCCCGCGCCTACATAGTCGTAGTTCACGTCGATATCGGCGGGGGAAAACCGCTCGCCGAGGCCGTAGAATGCCATGGACGCATTGCAGAACGCCGCGATTTCCTCCTCCTTGGGCCGCGTGTGGCGGCTCACCGAGATCCCGGAGAGCCGGATACCCGATTGCGCGATCCGAAGCCCCAGCGCCATGCCCGCCTGCGTGCCGCCCGTGCCCGTTCCGAGAACGATCCGCGTCGCGGGGATTTCCTGTTCCGCAAGCTGATCGAGCAGCTCGCCCGCCATGGCGAGGTAGCCGAGGTTACCGATGGGCGTCGCGCCGCCGAGGGGCGCGAGGAAGGGCCTTTTGCCCTCCGCGCGCAGCTCGTCCGCGACGGGACCCGTGATCGGGAATTTAGAGGCGATCTCGCCGTCCTCCTCCGCCTGCGTGATCCCGGGACGGAAGATGAGGCGCGCGCCCATGAGCCTGTCGAGCAGAAGGTTCCCCTGCGCGATTTCAGGCTCATCGCCCTCGAGCACCGCCACCGCGTCCATGCCGAGCATCCGCGCGGCGGAGATGGTCTGGCGCACCCAGTTCGACTGCACGCCGCCGAGCGTCACGACCACGTCCGCGCCTTGCGAAACAGCCTCCGCCATCACGAACTCGAGCTTGCGCGTCTTGTTGCCGCCGAAGGCGAGCGAGCCGATGTCGTCGCGCTTCACGTAGATCCTCGGCCCGCCGAGGAATTCGGACAGGCCCCTCATGTAGAAAAGCGGCGTCGGAAGCGGCGTCAGCCGCACGCGCGGGTAGCGGGCCAATAGCGCTTCAATTTTCATAGCGTGATCCGGAAGGTCTTGATTTCGTAGGGCTTGATCGCAAACGCAATCGCGCCGCCGACGATTTCGACCTCGTTTTCGTCGTTCTCCATCAGGTCGCACGCAAATGCGCCGCTCGCCGCGAAGCCGAGGTTCATCTTCGCCCTGCCGCGCGCGCCGCCCGCCTCGTACACGCGCACGATCAGCCCGTTGCCGTCCTCCGCGCCCTTCACGGCGTCGACGACGGCGGTCGGCGACTCGATCGACAGGAAGGATTGCGGCTTGTATTCCTTCACTTCACAGCAGCCGCCCCGCGCCGCGACGAGGGGCGCGTTCAGAAGGTGCGCCTCGCGCACGGTGCCGTTTCGCCAGTCGCCCGCGTGGGGATAGATGGAGTAGGTGAACTCGTGCCCGCCCTTGTCGGCGACCGGGTCGGGATAGTTGGACGCGCGCAGGAGCGTCAGCCGCATGCGGTTGTCCTTGATGTCGTAGCCGTACTTCGAGTCGTTCAGGAGGCTCACGCCGTACATGCCTTCCGACAAATCGGCCCAGCGGTGGGCGCAGACCTCGAAGCGCGCGCGGTCGTAGCTCGTATTCCAGTGGGTCGGGCGTTCGATTGCGCCGAACTGTATCTCGTATGTCGCCTTCTGCGCGTGTATGTCGGGGAAGAACGCGGCCTTGAGCATCTTCTCCTCCTCGCGCCAGTCGACCGTGGTCGCGAAGTCCAGCCTCCTCGCGCCGCGCTCGAGCACGATGTCCTGCGTGACCGTGGAGAGATGGAACGTCTTCACGACGCGCACGGCGACGCGCACCTCGCTGTCCTCGACGAGTTCCACTGACCGCGCCTTCTCGAGCGTCCATTCCTTGTTCTGGTATTCGATGTCGATGTTCCAGCCCGACTCGCGGTGCGGGATGTCCTCGAACACCTGAAGCATGTTGTTGAGCGTATCGGGCGCGAACACCTCGCGGCATTCGTTCTTGTCGTATAGGGATATGATGTTGCCGTTCTCGTTGAGCGTGACGCAAAGATGCTCGTTCTCCATTTTGCCCGCGCCCTCGAAGCCGGACGTTCCCTTCTCGAGCGCGAACACCCTGACGCCCATGGACGGCACGTCCTCGGCGATGAAGCGGATCTTCCCTTCCTTCGCGTGCGAGCGAGCACCCTTCACGGCGGTGTAGCCGGGGGCCTCGACGAGCGCCTCGCCCGTCACGGGGAAGGCGTGGAAGTTCCAGACCGCGACGCGCGTCTCGTCCACGCCCAGGGCGCGGTTCAAAGCGGAGACCGCCTCGTCGAAGAGCTCGCTCGCGTCCGCCAGGATGCCCTCGTAGATTTCCGCCACGTCGCGGTAGACCTCGTTGATGGACGAGCCGGGCAGGATGTCGTGGAACTGGTTGGTAAGGAAGCGCCGGTAGATGTCCTCGAATTTCTTCGCCGGGTACTCGTGGCCGAGGTAGACGTGCGCCATGGCGCACGCGATCTCCGCGCGGCGGAGGAGCGCTTCGCCCTTGCGGTTGTTTTTCTTCACATCCGCGTGGGTGGTGTAGGTGCCGCGGTGGAACTCGTAATACATCTCGTCGTTCCACACGGGCAGCTCGTCCTTCCACAGATTCGCGTTCTCGAAGAAGGAGTGCGCCGTGCCGAAGCGCGCGGCGGGCAGTCCGGGGAATTCCTTCAGCCGCGCGTAGTTCTCGCACATCTGGTAGTTCGGGCCGCCGCCGCCGTCGCCGTAACCGACGGTCATCAGCACCTCGTCCACGAGTTCGCGCTGGTCGAACAGGTTTTCGATGTTGTACATGGTCTTCGCGCGCAGTTCTCCGTTGTAGTTGAGGCGCTGGAGGTAGGAGAGCGTCTTCGTGCCGTCGACGCCCTGCCACAGAAACAGCGAGTGCGGGAAGCGGTTGGTGTCGTTGTTGACGAGCTTCGATGTGTAGAAATACCGGATGCCGCTCTTCGCCATGATCTGGGGAAGCGCCCAGGTGTAGCCGAACACGTCCGGCATCCAGAAGACATCGGAGCACTTGCCGAACTTCTCGAGGAAGTAGCTGCGCCCGTAGAGGAGCTGGCGCACGAGCGATTCGCCGGAGGGTACGTTGGCGTCCATCTCGACCCAGGCGTTTCCCACGAGCTCCACGCGGCCTTCCTTCACGCGCCGGACCAGCGTTTCAAACAGGGAGGGATAGTAGTCCTCGAGGTACTTGAGAAGCTGCGGCTGCGAGACGGAGAATGTGAAATCGGGGTAGCGGTCCATGAGCGCGAACACGTTCGCCATGGTGCGGCCGACCTTTCTGACCGTCTCCTTGAGCGGCCAGAGCCATGCGGTGTCGATGTGGGAGTGGCCCTGGAAGACGACCGTCGAATGCGGATGCCACTCGATGGCCTCGAGTCCGTCCCGAAGGGCCGCCGCCGCGCCGGGAATGCTCGCTCGAAGCCGCGCATCCCCCATCTCGAAATCGAGCAGGGTGACGGATTTGAGGATGGCGGCGTAAAGCTTTTTCTCCATGTAGCCGTCGCGGTTCAGGGCCTTGATCATGTCCGACATGAACTCGTTCGGCTGGGCGTTCGACTCCGCGAGCGCGCCCATGGGATTTTGGAACGTGTCGAGCGCGTCGATTGCGTTCTCAAGGTCGAAAAGGTAGCTCTCGACGGCGTCGTCCACGAGCGCGATATCCGCTTTCCGCAGCAGATATTCCGCGTGGTCCTTGTCCTTTCCGGTGCGGATGCGGTAGCGGTATTCCATGAAGTTCAGGCAGTTTTCAAGCTCAATGTCAAACGTCTCACCGGGTTTGACGTGCCCCTCGAGGTACACCCGCGTGCGCACCGTGCGGTTCTCCATGGAGGAATCTGCCGCGCTCGTGAGTGCCGAAGCGGGTTTGCCGTTGATGAAGACGAGCCCCTCGCCGCCAAAGTCGATGTCGAGAACCGCGGTGCCGGAAAAGTCGGCGGGGAGCGTCGCCGCAGCCTTGAAGCGGCGCGTGATCCCGTCCTTGCACAGCCAGCGGTCGCCCACCTCGATGGACCGCCAGGGCTCCGTCGTCTCGTACTTGCACGCTTCATAATGGCGCTGTTCCATGGTCGACCAGCCCGTGACGGGAATCCTCTTGAAAAAGACGTGTTCCCGAAGCATCGAAAGCTTGACATCCAGTATGATTCTGCTCGTTCTGTTCATCTTGGGCCTCCCGATCGTTTGCTTTCAGGAATATTGTAGCATTCTGTGAATCATTTGTAAACATCGGGCGCGGTTCATAATGAGTTGATATTCGCGTGATATGATCAGAGCCAAGAAAGCGAGTGATTCATATGTGGCAGAGGTTCAAGGACGCCCTCGCGCGGTTCATGTACGGCAGGTACGGCTCGGATCAGCTCTCCCGGTTTTTGCTGATCGTGGGAATCGTTTTGTATATCGTCTCCTGGATCACGGGATTCGGGCTCGTTTCATACGTCGCGCTCGCGCTCTATATCTGGACGATTTTCCGGATGTTCTCGAAAAACCTCGACAAGCGCCGCGCCGAAAACCAGAAGTACATTCAACTGTTCGGCGGCGTTCAGACGAGCGCGAAGCAGGCGCGCAACCGCGCCAAGAACCGGAAGGAATACAGGTACTTCCGCTGCCCGAAGTGCAAGTCGTGGCTCAAGCTGCCGCGCAGCGTGGGCGAGGTGACCGTCACCTGCGGAAAGTGCAAGAACCAGTTCCGGAAAAAGGCGTAGGCAATCGCGTCCATGGCGCGTTGTCCATACCCGGGTCGGCATGTGCCGCCCGGGATTTTCTTCATCATATAACATTTCCTTTTACTGTGCGCGATGAAGCCAGAGGAAAACGGTGCTAGAATGGAAGCCGAAAGAAGGCGGAACCGATGAACATTTTCGACATGCACGTACATATCTTTCCGGACAGGATCGCGGAGAAGGCCGCGCGGAGCGTGGGCAAGTTCTACGACATTCCCATGCGCTGCGACGGAAGGCTCTCGACGGCGCTCCGGGAATTAGACAGGGCGGGGATCGGACGTTTCTGCGCGCACTCGGTGGCGACATCGCCCGCGCAGGTGAAGGCGATCAACGACTTCATCTGGGATTCATACGTGAAATATCCCGACCGGATCGTGCCCTTCGCGGCGTTGCACCCGGACGTCCCTGACGTGCGAGCCGCCGTGGACGAAATCGTCCGCGCGGGCTTCCGGGGCGTGAAGATCCACCCGGATATCCAGGGCTTCCGGCTCGACGACGAAAGCGTTCTTCATATGATCGGCGCGGTCGCGGGGCGGCTGCCGCTCCTCATCCATACGGGCGACCACCGGTACGATAACTCCGGCCCCGCGCGGCTCAAGCGCGCGCTCGACCTCCATCCGAACCTCATCGCCGTGTGCGCGCACCTGGGCGGCTGGGGCGAGTGGGAGAAGGCCATTGCCTCGGGGCTTCCCGGCAGGAAGAATTTGTACGTCGACACATCGAGCTCCCTCTATGCCGTCCCGTCCGCGCGCGCGGCCCAGATCATCCGTTCCTACGGCGCGGACAACGTGTTCTTCGGTACGGACTACCCCATGTGGCTCCCGACGGAGGAACTGGCGCGCTTTGACGCGCTGGGACTCGCGGACGGAGAGCGGGAGAAGATATTATACCAAAACGCCGAGCGCTTCTTCGGCTTATAGCGCACAGGAATCGCTTGCGGTGAGGCCGCAAGCGATTCCTGTTATAGCGCGTCCACGTTCTGAACCAGCGTCAGCGCCCATTCCACGGGCTCCAGCATATCGGAGGCGTGCGCGTGTGCCAGCGCGTCGTCGTCGAGCAGCGCGACCCAGCCGCCGATCGACCAAAGCGGCTGGCGGGCGACGGCTGCCGGCAGGGCCGCGTGCTCGCGGTCGGTCAGGGGGGTTTCCAGCCCGCTCTCGTACGCTTCAACCAGCTTTCGCAGAATCGAGGTCCATTCGCCAAACGAGAAATCGTGCTTGAACCGGAGGCTCGCGAAGTAGAGGGTCAGCGCCAGATCGTCGATGCGCGGGCGCGCGCCCATGAAATCAAAATCCAGTACGCCAGAGACGGAACCTTCGAGAAACAGGACGTTGCTGTCCCAGTAATCGCCGTGGACGAGCTGCAAACCGGCGGGCGCTCCAAGGGAAGTGCGTTCGGCTAGTTCCAGGGACGGGGCGATGAGCCTCTGATGGTATGCGGAAGACTTCCAGCCGCCGAGGCGGCGGCAGCCCCTCTCCGTCATCTCGAGCACCTTTTCCGGCGCGATGTAATTGGCGAACCGAGGGAAAGCGCCTTCGTCACCGACATGCACGCCCTCCAGAAGCGCGTGCATTTTTCCGAGAAGCGGGAGCGCTCGCTGCACGCGCGCGAGTGTGTCCATCATGCCGTCGTGCTCGACCCACTCCTCGACCTCGACGATTCTTCCCTCGTATTCCCGAAAGAAGGCCCCCGCCTTGTCCGGAAGGATTCCGGGGCAAGGCAGGCCGCCCTCAGAAAGCGCCCGGCGGACGGCGCCAATCTCCCGCGCGCGGCCCGCTCCGACATAGGGGCGATAGACGCGGGCGACGTAGCGGCGGCCGCGCGCGTCGAAGGATGTGTTCAGGCAGGAGGAACCGCCCAGGTCGGTCAGGCGGATTTCCTCTTTGATGTCGTAGGCGTCCCGGATGAATGCGGCGAGGCCGCTTGAAATGACGGCGCGCTGCCCGCGCGAACCGTTCATCGCGTCGTCGGAAGCGCGCCACTCGTGATTCTCCATTCGCAAGCTCCTCTATGGGATCCCCGCGTCCCGCATGCGGGCCATCAATGTCCTCGCCTGCGCCGGGATGTTCGATTGCTCGAGGGATACGTTCGCGTCGGAAAAGTGGTTGAGCTCGGTAAAGAGCTCGTAGAACGCGCGCTTCTGCGGATAGTTGTCCGAGAGGACGCGCCTCTTCCCATACAGCTCGTGAAGTCCGTACATCCGCCCGTTCGCGTTGTCGAGCTGGTATAGGTCGAATTCCGGGTCGGACCAGCGGCAGCCGAAGGGATCGATGACCGCGCGCACGCGCGACAGGTCCTCCGCGAGCA
Source organism: Bacillota bacterium (assembly GCA_023444095.1). Classification (GTDB taxonomy): domain Bacteria; phylum Bacillota; class Clostridia; order Christensenellales; family Aristaeellaceae; genus RUG11247. Next base: position 83,902 of record JAEZRP010000022.1, on the reverse strand, counting down.
GCACGTTCCAGGTGTTGTAGTCGCCGTGGACGAGCCGCGCGTCCTCAATCGGGAGCGCGAAGACGTCCCAAAACCGCGCGAGCGCGCGGTCGAACGCGGCCATGGTCGTCCCGTCCAGCGCGCCCTTTTCATGGAGGATCTGCGCCTTGTCGCGCACCGCGGCGGCCACGGGGTAGTAGAGGGTGCGGAAATCCTTCTCGAACGCCTCCGCGTCGAGCTCCCCGAAGCCCTCCGGGTGCCGCACGTCGTGGTACGAGACGAGGTTTTCGACCATCTCCTCCGCGACGCGCGCGCGGAAGGGCGCGGGGATTTCCCGGACGAGCCCCGCGTTCTCCCCGGGAATGTACTCCATGAGGAGCGCGCCTTCGCAGACATGGTAAACCTTTGGCACGCGCGCTTTCCCATAATGCGCGAGCGTCCCCAGCTGGAGCGCCTCCCTGCGCGCGAGATTCGGAAAGAGGTAGATTTTGGCGACGATGCTCTCGTTTGCGTCGACGAGGAACACCCGCCCGTAGAAGCCGCCGCCGAGCGGGCGGATCGCGCGGATTTTCGCGTCCGTATATGCCTCTACCGCCGCCCAGACCCTTTCCTCAAGCGTCAAGCGTCCGTCTCCTCGATGTAGCGAACGATCTCCCGCGCGGCGGCGCGCTGGGCGTCGGTCGCGGGGGACATGGGCATCTTGCATTCGCCCGCGTCGATGCCGTAGAGCGATGCGGCCGCCTTAAGCGTGGGGAAGAGTCCCGCGCCGACAAGCTTTTCGATGACGAAGTTCATGTGGCCCTGCGTCCTGCGTGCCGCGTCGAGCGCGCCCGTCCGCGCTGATTCGAAGACCTTCTTCGCCCAATGTCCCATGATGTTGTACGTGGAGCCGATCGCGCCGTCGGTGCCGACGACCGTCGCGGGCAGAAGCATCTCGTCAAAGCCCGAGAAGAGCAGCGCGTCGGGCCGCGAAGCGCGCACGCGCTCGAGGGCGAAAAAGTCGTTGGACGTGAATTTGATGCCGATGACGCCCGGAATGTCGAGAATTTCAGAGAGCGTCGCCGCGCTCATCGAGACGCCGGAGAGGTGGGGGATGTAGTACGCCACGACGGGCAGCGCGCTTTTCTGGGCGATGGCGCGGTAATAGTCCACGATCTGTTCCGCCGAATACTTGAAGTAAAAGGGCGTGACGGCGGAGACGGCGTCGTAGCCCAGATCTGCGGCGCGATCGGCCATGCCGAAAAGTTCGTCCATGGAAAGGACGCCCACCTGCGCGATGAGGCGCGCCCGTCCCTTCGCCTCGTCGGCCGCGATGCGCAGGGTTTCCATGCGCTCCTTCTGCGTCATGAGGAAGGTCTCCCCCGTCGAGCCGTTGACGTATAGCCCGTCCACATGGCAGTGGTCGAGGTTGTGCCGGATGAGCGCGCGCAATCCGCCTTCGTTGACCGATCCGTCCGGGCCGAAAACGCCCATGAGCGCCGAGTAGATGCCCTTCATATGCTGCTCTCCTTTTCTGATTCGCGCGCGTACGCGGCGCGCATTGATTCGTAAAAGCATGCGGGTTCGACGTCCCGCGAGGGCCTCTCCCGCGAAAGGTACTCGCGCAGGAAGAAGCAAAGTTCGCACTTCGAGACGCATGGATCCGGCGAAAAGCCCGCCTCGCGCGCGTATTCGTACAGCGCGCGCACGCCGCCCTTCATGAGCCGCGTCGCGACGGGGTATTTTTCGGGATCGATTTCGCCGCGCGCGACGTCCTCGATCTCGATCGCGACGCCCGGACAGCCGGGCGGAACGAAGCTTCCGTACAGGTCCACATGGCAATGCCGCCCGTCGAGCACGCGGCATGGGGCGCCGCCGAGATGCGCCTCCGCCGGGCGCAGGGGCATATGTGCGCGCAGAATCGTCAGCGCGCGCCCGTTGGCGCTCAGGCCGTACGCGCGCGCGGCGTCGAAAAGATAGTTTTCGCCCATGAGATTTTTGAGATCCGCGCGCGTCGCGCGGCGGGAACGTTCGAGGGGCAAAAGCCTTTTTATGTACCGTTCCTGCCAGACGAAGAAATCCCAGCCCATTTCGGACAGCAGATGGACGAGCCCGAGCGGGCGTCCGACGGGGACGAACTCCGCGTGGAAGGGATCGACCGAAACCATGATGGGGACGCCGAGTTCCCGGACCAGTTCCCCGGCGCTCCGGTCGTCCTTGTACCAGAATGCGTTTGTTTCAATATAGTCGATCCCGATCCCGCTTGCGCGCAGCGCTCGAATGGTCTCTCTCAGGGATTCGAGGTTCAGAAACGGCTCGCCGCCGCCGATGTGCACGGAGGAAACGCCCATCCGCCGAAGCGACCGGGCGATCCTCTCCGCCGTCTCTGCATTCATGAATTCGCCGCCGCACGCGGGAGAGGAGCAGTAGAGGCAGTGCGCGCACGCGGCGGAGCACGTATACGATGTCATGACGCCGGAATACTCGATGCGTATCATGGGACTGATTATATGCCATTCGAATGGGAATTTCAATGATTCATTGCATGCGGCGAGACGATATGGTAGAATATCATTGGTAAATTGTCAGTATGAGGTGATATCCGTGCAAAAAATTCGCACGACGGTCAGGATTGCGGGCAAGGATTACACCATTTCGAGTTATGACGACGAGGCGTACGTGCAGAGAGTCGCGATCTACGTCGACCGCAGGATGGAGGAGCTGAACGCGGCGACCAAGCTGCCCTCCGCCCAGCTCGCGGTCCTGACGGCCATGAACGTGACCGACGACATGCTCAAGGCCCACGACGAGATCCGCCGCCTGCGCGCCGAAATTGCCGAGCTGCGCGCCGAGAATGACGCGCTCCGGAAGGAAGCGGGGCGTTAAATGGAGCTGCTGGCGCCGGCGGGCGACCGGGAATCGCTGATCGCGGCCGTGCAGAACGGCGCGGATGCCGTGTATTTGGGCACCCGCGGCTTCAACGCGCGCCAGAACGCAGATAACTTCGAGGGCGACGGGCTTTCAGAGGCCGTCCGCTACTGCCACGCGCGCGGCGCCCGGGTCTACGTGACCCTCAATACCATGGCGCGCGAGGACGAGATGGAGGCGCTTGAGAAGGCGGTTGCCGAGGTCTACCTCTCCGGCGCGGACGCGGCCATCGTGCAGGATCTGGGCGTGGCGGAGGCGGTCCGGCGAATCGCGCCTGAAATGGAGCTCCACGCGAGCACCCAGATGGCGGTTCACAATTCACAGGGCGTCGATTTCCTCGCGCGGCGGGGCTTTCAAAGGGTCGTGCTCGCGCGGGAGATGGAGTTTCCCGAGATTGCGGACGCTTCGGGCCGGGGCGTGCTCCTCGAGGCGTTCGCGCACGGCGCGCTCTGCGTCTCCTGTTCGGGCCAGTGCCTCCTTTCGTCCATGATCGGCGGGCGCAGCGGAAACCGGGGCATGTGCGCCCAGCCCTGCCGAATGCTTTATCAACTGGGCGATCGGGAGGGCTACCTCCTCTCGACGCGCGACCTCATGACGGTGGAGATTTTGGGCCGGTATCGCGACGCGGGCGTCTCGAGCCTCAAGATCGAGGGCCGGATGCGAAGGCCCGAGTATGTCGCGGTGGTCACGCGCATCTACCGACGCGCGCTCGACGGGCGGGAGATCACCCAGCGCGACATCGAGGCGCTAAGGCAGATCTTCAATCGCGGCGGGTTCACGCGCGGCTACGCGCCGGGACTGGAGGAAAGGACGCTCATGTACCACGCGCGGCCCAACAACGCGGGCGTGCGGGTCGGGCGCTGCGACAAGAGGGGCGAAATCACGCTCGAGGCGGATGTGGAGCGCGCGGACGCGCTGATTTTGCCGGGCGACGTGCCGGTGAAGCTCTCCGGCCAGGCGGGCGCGAAGTTCCCCTGTCCCGAGGCGAAGAAGGGCGATATCCTCGTGCGGCTCGTGTCAGAAAGGCAGATGCGCGGCGCGCGCGACAGTTATCAGAAGGAAAACCGCTTCTCCCGGCTCGGCGCGAAGCTGGTTCTCCGGGTCGGAAAGCCCGCGGCGCTCACGGTGGGCGACGGGCGGAACGTCGCCGAGGCGGAGGGCGCGGCCGTCGAGCGGGCGGTGAAGGGTCCGCCGGACGCCGCAAGGCTCGCGGAGCAGGTCAAAAAGACGGGCGGCACGCCCTACGTGATCGATACCGTCGAGGTCGATTCCGACCCGGACGCGTTTTTGCCGCTCTCAGAAGTTAACGCGCTCCGGCGCGCCGCACTCGACAGGCTGACGGAGATCCGCTGCGCGTTTTCGCGCGCGCCGGGGACGATTGGGGAGAGAAACGTTTCGCGCATCCCGGCCGAACGGGCCGAGCTGCGCGCCCAGAGCGGGGACGTCGACGCGCTCCTCGCCGCGCTCGCGAAGGGCGCGGACACGGCGGTCTACGCGCCGGAGGACATGCGGGATATGGACGCGGCGCGCAGGCTCAGGCGATTCTTTCTGGCCATTCCCCAGGTCATGCGCGCGCAGGAGCTTTCGGCGCTCAACGAGTGGGCAACGCGCAACGCGGACCGGATCGCGGGGGTCTATCTTTCGAACGTCTCGCACCTCGACCTCGCATGGCCCGGCGAGCGCGTCGCGGATTATCCCCTGAACATCGCGAACAACCTCGCGGTTTCGGCGGTCGCCGCGGACGTGTGCGCGCCGAGCGTGGAGCTGACCGCGCGCCAAATGGGCGCCCTCGGCGGCAAGAAGGACATCATCCTCTACGGGCGCTTGCCCCTCATGCAGCTTCGGCACTGCCCGTTCCGGGCGACGGAGCGGCTTCCGGGACCCCACGGCGGCTGCCGCGTGTGCGACCGGGACGGCGCGAAGCTTCCGCCGCTTGTCGACCGCACGGGCGCGCGCTTCCCGCTCCGGCGGCTCGCGTACGCCTCCGGGTGCGTGGTGCAGGTTTTAAACAGCGTGCCGCTCATGCTGCTTCGGCATCTGGACAGGCTGCCCGAGGCGCATGTCTGGCGGATTCTGGTGGAAAAGGACGACGCGGGCGCGGCGGCGATGGTTTTCCGCGCGGCGCTTGACGGACGCGACTTTCAAATCCTCCCGGAATGGGAGAAATTGGATCACATGAAATCCACGACGGGACATTACTTTCGGGGAGTGTAATCGATGCAGGAGAGAAACCTGCGGGTGTTGGAGTTTCCCAAGATCCGCGAGATGCTCGCGGCGTACGCCATGACGGATATGGGCCGGGCAGCCGTGCGCGCGCTTGAGCCCCAGTCGGAGCCGGAGGATGTCGTCCGGCTCCAGAACCAGACGGAAGAAGCGGACACGATCCTCGCCTACTCGGGCGCGAATCCCACCGCGTATTTTAAGGACATCCGGGAATATCTGAAGCTTGCGGCCGTGGGCGCGACGCTCTCGCAGAAGGCGCTTCTCGACGTCGCGGAGACGCTCAAGGCGGCGCGCGTGATGCGCGCGGCGCTTGTGACCGAGCGGGAGGACACGCCGCTTTTGACCGAGATGGGCTCGAGGCTCACCACGAACAGGAACCTCGAGGAGGAAATCTACAACGCCATCCTCTCGGAGGACGAGATTGCCGACCGCGCGAGCCAGGAGCTCTACGACATCCGCCGCCACATGCGCCAGATCAACGACCGCGTGCGCGACAAGCTCAACTCGATCGTCCACTCCTCCTCCATGGCGAAGTATCTGCAGGACACCATCATCACCATGCGCAACGACCGCTACGTGGTGCCGGTGAAGGCCGAATGCAGGCAGTTCGTGCCGGGGCTGGTGCATGACCAATCGGGCAGCGGCTCGACGCTCTTTATCGAGCCCATGGCGGTCGTCGAGGCGGGAAACGAGCTCAAGCAGTGGATCCTCAAGGAAAAGCGCGAGATCGAGCGCATCCTCGCGGACTTTTCCGCGCGCGTCGCGCCCGACGCGGAGCTTATCCGCCACAATCTCGCGATCCTCTCGGAGCTCGACATGGTGTTCGCAAAGGCCATGCTTGGGCGGGAGATGCGTGCGGTTCGGCCCAAGCTCAATATCCAGGGCCGCATCAACCTCATCGCGGCGCGTCATCCGCTCATCGATCCCGAGAAGGTCGTACCCTCGAACCTCTGGATGGGCGGGGATTTTTCGACGCTCATCATCACAGGTCCCAACACGGGCGGCAAGACCGTAACGCTTAAGACCGTGGGCCTTCTCTCTTTGATGGCGCAGGCGGGCCTCCTCATCCCCGCGAACTACGGGAGCGAGATCGCGATCTTCGACGAGGTGTTCGCGGACATCGGCGACGAGCAGTCGATTGAGCAGTCGCTCTCGACGTTCTCCTCGCACATGACGAATATCGTCAGGATCCTAAACGGCGTGACGGAACGATCCATGGCGCTCTTTGACGAGCTCGGCGCGGGCACCGATCCCACGGAGGGTGCGGCGCTCGCCATGTCGATCCTCGAATACCTCCTCAAAAGGAAGGTCACGACGCTCGCGACCACCCATTACAGCGAACTCAAGGTCTTCGCGCTCTCCACAAAGGGCGTCGAGAACGCTTCCGTCGAATTCAATGTCGAGACGCTCCGGCCCACCTACCGGCTGTCGATCGGCGTGCCCGGAAAGTCGAACGCCTTCGAGATTTCAAGAAAGCTCGGGCTGCCTGATTTCCTGATCGCCGACGCGGGCGAGCGGCTCACCAAGGACCAGGTGCGCTTCGAGGACGTCATCGCGAACGCCGAATACCATCGCCAGATCGCCGAGAAGGAGCGCGCGCTCGCGGAGCAGGCGCACATCGAGACGACGCGGCTGCGTGACGAGGCGGAAAAGCTTCGGCGCGAGATGACCTCCCGGCGCGAGGAGGAGATGAAAAAGGCCAAGGCCGACGCGAAGAAGCTGCTCCAGAAGGCGCAGCGCGAGGCCGAGGGGATCATCGCGGACCTCAAGAAGACCCGCGCCGCCGCGAACGTCAAGGAGCACGAGCTCCACGAGCTGCGCGGACGGCTGCAGGCGGGCATCGACGAGCACTCCGAGAAGATCGTTTCGGACGTCGCGGGCGAGGCCCCGGAGACGGTGAACGTCGGCGACACCGTAGAACTTGTGACCCTCGGAACGCGCGCAACGGTCCTGACCGTCCCAGACGCCAAGGGTGAGTGCACCGTGCAGGCGGGCGCGATGAAGCTGAAGGTCGGCCTCAGGGACATGCGGCTGTGCGCGAAGGAATCGCCCAAAAAGCCGCGCGGGGGAAGCAAGGTATCGGTTGCGCCGCGCGCGGTGGAAAGGGAGTGCGACGTGCGCGGCCTGAATACCGAGGAGGCCATCCTCGCGGTGGACATGTTCCTCGACGGCGCGGCGATCAACAAGCTCCATGAGGTAAACATCATCCACGGAAAGGGCACGGGCGTCCTGCGCGCGGGCGTGCAGAAGCACCTCAGGAATCACCCCGCCGTGGAGGAGTTCCGGCTCGGCCGGTACGGCGAAGGCGAGGACGGCGTGACCGTGGTCACGCTCAAATGAAAAAGCGCGCGCTCGGGCTTCGTCCCGGGCGCGCGGGTTCCTATATGGTTATAATTTATTCATATCCGGTTCATTTCGCGACGGTATAATCTGAGGCGGGGGGAATGAATGATGAAGACGAAGATTCTGCTCGTGGACGACGATCCGAACATCCGCCAGCTTGTGAGGCTCTACCTCGAAAAGGAGGGCTTCGACGTGGCGGAGGCGGCGCGCGGGGACGAGGCCGTCAAGGCGTTCAAGGCCTCGCCGCCGAATCTGATGCTCCTTGACCTGATGCTGCCCGGCATGGACGGCTGGCAGGTCTGCCGAGAGGTACGCAAGGTTTCGAACATCCCGATCATCATGCTGACCGCGAAGGACGAGACGTTTGACAAGGTGCTGGGACTCGAGCTGGGCGCGGACGACTATGTCGTGAAGCCGTTTGACACCAAGGAGCTCGTCGCGCGCATCAAGGCCGTCATCCGGCGCTATCAGGCCGGCGACGCGCCGGAAAAGGAGATCGCGTTTCCGGGCCTCACCATCAATATCAGCCAGTACACCGTCACATGCCTCGGTCGGGAGATCGAGATGCCGCCCAAGGAGATCGAGCTTCTCTACTATCTTGCGAGCCATCCGGGCATGGTATACACGCGCGAGCAGCTGCTCGAGTCGGTGTGGGGTTACGACTTTTTTGGCGATTCGCGCACGGTCGACGTGCATGTGAAGCGCTTGCGCGAAAAGCTGACCGACGGCGAGGCGATGGGCTGGTCGATCAAGACCGTGTGGGGCGTCGGCTACAAGTTTGAAACGAAATAGACGGCTGCGCGGTCCTCAGGCGGTTTGCGGGTCGCACGAAAAATGATGACCAAGGAGTGTTTCAATGCGCACCTCGCTTTTCTGGCGCATGTTTCTGGCGTTCGTCGCGCTGACCATCGCGACCGTCGGTCTTCTCATGGGCACGCTCGCGGCGGTCCTCCAGAACGAGCGGCAGAGGACCTATGAGGACGAGGTGCGCCAGCAGGCGCGCGAGGTCGCGAAGTACATGGCGCACCTGAACGCCATCAGCTTTGTCAAGGACAACACGACCATGCGCTACGTCATCCTCTCGAAGATCAACGACATCAAGGAAAATTACGCAGCCGACATCTGGATCGTGAGTTATTCCTCCAATATCGTCGAATACCTCGACAGCAACTGGAACACATTCGAGGAAAGCGCCACCGACGCGGTGCGCGAGCAGCTCAAGCGCATCGCGGGCGGGCAGGAGATCCGCGCGCAGGGGCTTTTTCCGAAGCTCGGCAACGAGATCGTGACGATCGGCGTGCCGTGGACGTATTCGGACGGTCAGGTCGTCGGTGCGGTGCTTCTGCACGTCCCCGTGCAATCGCTGAAAGTGCGCATCGGCGATCTGCTCGTGAAGATTCTGCCTGTCAGTTCGATCGTGCTCGCGCTGGGCATAATACTTTCGTACTTTCTGACGCGCGGGCAGACGAAGCCCGTCAAGGCGATCAGCCGCGCGGTGAAGGACTTTTCGCACGGCGACCTCACGAGCCGGGTGAAGCTCTCCTGCGGGGGCGAGCTGCAGGCGCTGGGGGATTCCATCAACGACATGGCACAGGCGCTCTCGGAGCTTGAGGATTCGCGCAGAAGCTTCGTCGCGAACGTGTCGCATGAACTGCGCAGTCCGCTCACGAGCATGCGCGGCTACGTGCAGGGCATGATGGACGGGACCATCCCGCCCGAGGAGACGGGCAGGTACCTGTGCGTGGTGATGGACGAGACGCAGCGGCTCGCGTCGCTCGTGAACGATCTTTTGAACCTTTCGCGCATCGAGTCCGGCAAGTTCCCGATGGAGAAGGGGGTCTACGACATCGGCGAGCAGGTGAGGCGCATCCTCATCTCCTTCGAGCGGCGCATCGACCAGAAAAATTGCGAGGTGGAGGTCGATCTGCCGGACGAGGCGTGCTACGTGGACGCCGACCAGAGCAGGATCAATCAGGTGATCACGAACCTCGTGGACAACGCGGTCAAGTTCCTGCCGGAAAGGGGCGGGGCGCTTCGGCTCAAGGTCGAGCGGAAGGGCGACAGGGTATCAGTCCGCGTTGCCGACAACGGCGTCGGCATCTCGGCGGAGGATCTGCCGCACGTATTCGACCGCTTCTTCAAGGCGGACAAGGCGCACACCTCCGGGATGGGGACGGGGCTGGGCCTCGCGATCGTGAAGTCCATCCTCGACCAGCACGGCGCGCGCATCACGGCCACCTCGGAAGGCGGCGAGACGGCGTTCCAATTCTGGCTGGACGCGGCGGAGCCGCCGAAGACGGTCTGACAGGAATTCACAGTTTGTTCATGAGGGGCACAAATATGCGATTTATACTTTGCTCGCAGTACAAGAAGCCGAAAGAAGGTCATTGAAATGAAGAGCGCAAAGGCAAGGTTCAGCCTGCTGCTCGCCGCCGTGTTCGCCGTGGCGTTTGCAGGCGGCGGGCTCGGATCGCTCGTGCTCGCGAAAAACGCGCGGGCGGAGTCGGGTTCGAACAGCGTGGTGGGCTACGACGCCGTGTATTCGTCCGACAACCCGATCCCGGAGATTGCCGCGAACGTGCGGCCCTCGGTGGTGCAGGTGATCGAGTCTGCCCAGACGTGGGCGTCCGGATCGCGCCAAACCTCCGAGCAGGAGATCGGCTACGGTTCCGGTTCTTACATCCGGGACGCGGAGGACGGGGACGGCGGGTATATCCTGACCAACTATCACGTCGTCGAGGACGGCGACAGCTACAGGATCGTCTGGCTCGACGGCACGGAGATGAGCTGCGAGCTGGTCGGCTACGACAACGGCACCGATATCGCCATTCTGCGCTTCCACGAGGACGCGCCCGCGGGCGCGACGCCCGTCGCGATGGGCGATTCGGACGCCCTCCAGATCGGCGAATTGGCGATTGTGATCGGGAACCCCGGCGCGGCGGAGTACGTGCTCTACGGTACCGTCACCTCCGGCATCATCTCGGGCCTCGAGCGCAAGGAGATTTCTGCGGGCAATTTCACCCGCTCGGTCTCAGTCATCCAGACGGACGCCGCGATCAACTCCGGCAACTCCGGCGGCGCGCTCCTCAATTCCAGGGGCGAGCTCGTCGGCATCCCGACGCTCAAGCTGTCCTACTCCGATTCGTCGGTCTACGAGGGCCTCGGTTTCTGCGTGCCGATCAACTCGGTCAAGGATCTCATCGGCGAGATCATTGAGACCGGCAAGGTCTCCCGCCCGATGCTGGGCGTCGGCGTGGCGGACTTCGACGGCCCGGACGAGCCCACGCGCAATTATCCGCCCGCGGGCGTGATCGTAAAGCAGGTGACGCCGGGCAGCTCCGCCGAGGAACAGGGGATTCTGGCCTTCGACATCATTGCAGAGATCAACGGAACGCGCGTCAAGAGCTACGCCGATCTGACCGCCGTCATTGATACCCTCAAGGCGGGCGACACGGCGACGCTCAAGGTCTACCGCTACTACGACCAGAACGGAAACATGCTCGAGAAGTACGAGGAGATGACCTTCAACGTGGAGTTGAGGCTGCTCGGAGACTGATTGAACCGCTAGGCCGCCCGGAACGATGCCGGACGGTCTTTTCTTGTTGCGCAATGCGCCTAAATATGTTATCATTTGTAAAAAGAGGTTGATGCCATGATTGCTGTCACGGCGGGCGTCGTCCGGCGGGACGGGCGGGTTCTGATCTGCAAGCGGCCCGCGGGCAAGCGGCTTGCGGGATACTGGGAGTTCCCGGGCGGGAAGATGGAGCGCGGAGAGACGCCGGAGGAGTGCCTCGCGCGCGAGCTTCGGGAGGAGCTGGGCTTCGAGGCGCGCATCGGGAATATTTTCGACGCGCGGGTTGAAAGGGAGTTCGGGGAGTTTATTATATTATACTACGAGGCCGAAATCGGCGCGGGGGAGCCGCGGGCGCTCGAGCATGCGGAAATCCGCTTCGTCGAGCCGCGGGAGCTCACTGATTACCGCTTCGCCTCGAGCGACGGGCCGGTCGCCGAAAGGTTGGCGCGCGCGGAACGACATTTCGGACGCGAAAACGTATATCCCGGGGAGAACGCGTAGCGCGCCGCGCGGCGCGGTGGTATCATTGGAGACGAACAGGTATGGGGAGGCGCGGTGTCGCGACATCTCTCGTCGGCGCATCTGTTCGGCTCAACGGAATCGGGACGAGTTCAGGCACATGGAGGTGTTACCGTGGACGGCGTATCGGCGATGATTCTCGAATACTTTCCATCGATCGTGATGCTCATGGTGGGCTTCGCGCTCGTGGTGGTGGAGATGTACATCCCGGGCTTCGGCGCGCCGGGAATCATCGGGCTTCTGTTGCTGGTGGGCGGCATCATCATGGCGAAACCCACGCCGCTGCAGGCGCTCATCATGGTGCTGGTGATCGTGGCTCTTCTATGCATCGCGCTATCGATCTGCATCCATTCCGCGTCGAAGGGACGGCTCGCGAAGTCGAGGCTGATCCTTCACGACGTGGCGACCCAGGCGGAGACGTCCGAGACGAACGATCTTCAGTACTTCGTGGGGCACACGGGCGTGACAAAGACGGTCCTGAGGCCCGCGGGCATCGCGGAGTTCGACGGCGTCAAGCTCAACGTGGTATCGGAGGGCGACTTCATTCCGGCGGGCAAGACCATCGAGGTGGAGCGCGTCGAGGGGAACCGGATTGTTGTAAGGGAAACGCGTTTCGCGTGAGAGGAGAGGTGCCTGTATGAGTGAGTCCATCATCCTGCTTCTGGTGCTGATCGTCGCGATCATCGTCGTTTTGATCGTGTTCTTCAGCTTCTTCCCGTTAGGTCTCTGGATTTCTGCGGCGGCTTCGGGCGTCAAGATTTCCATTTTCTCCCTGGTCGGCATGCGCTTCCGCCGGGTCAGTCCGTCGCGGGTCGTGCTGCCGATGATCAAGGCCACGAAGGCGGGCCTGGACGTCAACATGAACGAGCTCGAGGCGCACCTGCTCGCGGGCGGCAGCGTCGACCGGGTCGTGGATTCGCTGATCGCCGCGCAGTCGGCACAGATCCCGCTTGAGTTTGACCAGAGCCGCGCGATCGACCTCGCGGGCCGCAACGTTTTGGAAGCGGTCAAGATGTCCGTCAATCCCAAAGTCATCGAGACGCCGGTCGTCGCGGCCATCGCGAAGGACGGCATCGAGCTTCGCGCCAAGGCGCGCGTGACCGTGCGCGCGAACATCGCCCGACTCGTGGGCGGCGCGGGCGAGGAGACCATCATCGCGCGCGTCGGCGAGGGCATCGTCACGACCGTCGGTTCCGCGGCCACGCACAAGGAGGTTCTTGAAAATCCGGACAAGATCTCGCGCACGGTGCTCTCCAAGGGACTCGATGCGGGCACGGCGTTTGAGATTCTCTCCATCGACATCGCAGACGTGGACGTCGGCAGGAACGTCGGCGCGCAGCTCCAGATGGACCAGGCGGAAGCCGACAAGAAGATTGCCCAGGCAAAGGCCGAGGAGCGCCGCGCGATGGCGGTCGCCCGCGAGCAGGAAATGGTCGCGGAGGTGCAGTCGCAGCGCGCGAAGGTCGTCGAGGCTGAAGCGGAGGTGCCGCGCGCCATGTCCGAGGCGCTTCGGGCGGGCAAGCTCGGCGTCATGGACTACTATCAGATGCAAAATGTGATTTCCGATACGCGCATGCGCGCTTCCATTGCCGGGGCGGAAGAATCCGGCGCGCCTCAGAAGGGCAAGTAACGCGCGAGGGGAGGCCTGATTCGTGAACATCACCGGAATCGCTCTTTTCCTGTTCGCCGCGTGGATCATAGGGAAGGTCGTTCGATCCGTGCAGCAGAGTCAGGTGAAGCGCAACGCGCAGAACGGGCAGACGCCCTCGATTCCGTATCAGGAGAACCGGCCGGAGGCGACGGCGGCCCACGAGAGCGCGGCGAAGCCGAGGGTGTGGAGGGGTGTCGACTCGTTCCGGGAGATGCTCGAGCAGCTCGAGGCAGCCTCCGAGGGCCGGGAGACGAAGGACCCGTCGGTCAACTTCGCTCAGGCGTTCGAGAAGCCGGCTACGGCCCCGAAGCCCCGGCCCCGACAGGGTGAAGGGATCGCTTCCACCGAAGGAACGGTTTCCACGCAGGGGATGCCATCGACGGAGGGAATCGGCACGCAGGGGACGGCGTCGTTGGAAGGGATCGGTTCCTTCCCGGCGCACGCCGCGCAGGCGAGCGCCGCTTCCGGCACCGGGCAACGGATGGCGAGGGGATATTTCTCCGACACAGCCGATCTCAGGCGCGCAATCGTCATATCAGAGGTACTTGGGAAACCGGTCTCGCTGCGCAGAAAGCGCGCAGTCTGATCCTGTGCCGCCGTTGTCGAAAGACGCGGCGGCTTTCCGCATTTTTCGGACGTGTGCTCGCCCACGCAGTTCTGCGGGCATATCCGCCGTCCTTGTGCGGTGCGGACGGGTATGGTATCCTATGGAAGGACGCAGAGAGTGCGATGGGATGGGGCGGGCAGGAACGAAGAAATGTTCCGGATTTCGCGGGCGCCGGGCGGCGTGCGCGCGCATGGACGGCCGCCGTGCGGGAAAGGGCTGCGCCGCGCCAAAGCCGATTCCGACTTTTCGTGCAGCCCTCCTGGCGGACGATTTCACCGCGCAGGTGCTTGACTTTGTCGGCGTCTTGAAGTAACATGAACCAACAGCACGCTTGCCGGAGGTTCGATGAAGAAACTTCGCCTCGACAGACCTCATAAGATCAACCTGACCCATATCGCCCGGCGCGCGAGGGATTCGTTCACCGAGGGCTGGTATGTCAAGGGCGACCGCATGTCCAGGGACAGGGAACGGTTGCTCATGTGTTCCTACACGTCCAACGTGATCGCGAATCTCGTGGGCGGCACGTTCTGGACGGGTTTTTTACTGCTCATGAACGCGGACGACGCGTTCATTGGCACCATGACCATGATCGCGACCGCCGCGAACATGCTCCAGTTCTTCGCGCCGCTTCTGCTCGAGCGATTCGCAAGGCGCAAAATGCTTTTGACCGTGCTGCGCGGCGCCCTGTATCTTCTGAACGTCGTCTTCGTCGGCGTCATCCCGCTGTTCCCGGCGGCGAGCCAGGCGAGGCTTCTGATGCTCGCGATCACGGTTCTGACCGTCAATATCCTAAACGCCGTCATCTCGCCGGGCATCTCGATCTGGCACGTGCAGTCGATCCCCCAGAACGTGCGGCCCCACTTTTATTCGGTCATCACCATGACCGTCGGCGCGGTGGTCGCCGCCGTGAACCTTGCGGGCTCGAAGGTCGTCGACTTCATGACCGCGCGCGGCATGGCCTACGAGGGCTTCATGATCCTGCGCGGCGTGGCGGCGGCTCTGTGCGTCCTCGAACTGATCCTGTACTTTCGGATCAACGAGTATCCCTATGAATCGTCTGGCACGGCGTTCCGGCTGCGCGATCTGATCCTCGAACCGTTCAAGAACAAGCTCTACCTGAGGACCGTCGCGGTTACGTTTCTCTGGAACATCGCGGCGAACATGCCGGGCTCCTACTACACGGTGTACCTTCTCCGAAATCTCGGCGTGAGCTACTCTTACATCACATTGATCTCAATGATCAATATCCCGGTGACGCTTTTTCTGACGCCCGTCTGGCGAAGGGTGCTTGCGAAGCACGGTTGGTTCAAGACGCTGTACCTCTCGGTGGGCGTGTTCCTTCTGCACTTCATCGTGCTCGCGCTGGTGACGAAGCGGACGCTCATTCTTTACCCGCTTTCGCAGGTCATGGCCTACGTATTCGCGGTGGGCATCAACCTGAGCTTTACGGGGATTCCGTACGTGAACATGCCAGAGAAGCGGCAGACGGCGTTCATCGGCTTCTACGCTTCGGCGGCGTACCTCGCGGCGCTCACGGGCGTGACGATCGGAAAGTACTTCGTGATCCTGACAGAGAGGATGCGGCTGAACGTCCTGGGTTTCGAGATGGTCAACAAACAGGTGCTGATGCTTCTGACCGCGGTCATGCTCGCGTGCGCCGTGGCGGGCATCCGCGCGATCGACAAGAGAACCCCCAAGAACTGACGTGGAGGAAAGATGCGCGACATACGGATCATCACCGCGGACGACGACGCGGGCATGCGGCTCGTGATGAGGAAGATCGTCGAGCACGCGGAGGGGTATGAGTTCTGCGGCGAGGCCGCGGACGGAAACGAGCTTTTGAATCTCTATGAGGAGGCGCGCCCGGACGTGCTGCTCATGGACGTCGAGATGCCGGGCATGAGCGGGATCGAGTGCGCGCGCGCGATTCAGGACAGAGACCCGCACGCGATCATGGTCTTCTGCACCGCGCACGAGGAGTACATGAAGAGCGCCTTCGAGGTGTACGCGTTCGACTACCTCGTCAAGCCCTTCAAGGCCGAGCGTGCGCTGCAGACGCTTTCCCGCATCCGGGACAGGCTCTCGGGTCAGCTCGAGGAGAAGAAGGTGCGCCTCCCGTCTGGCGTCGCGACGACCAGACTCATGCTCAAGCACAGGGAAGGCGTGAGCTTTCTGGACCTCAGATCGATCATGCTCGTCCAGCGCGAGGAGCGCGCGACGGTCGTTTACACAGACGACGGCCAGAAATACGTGACGGGGGACACGCTCTCCGAGTTCGAGGAGCGACTGCCCGCGGATCTTTTCTTCCGCACGCACAAATCATACATCGTAAGCCTTTCCCACGTCGAGTCCGTCTCGCCGTACGGAAGGTGGACCTACATCGTCAAGCTGCGCGGTACGAAGCTCGACGCGCTCGTCACGCACGAGCGGTACGAGATTATGCAGAAAATGTTTATTTGAGAGGTGGAAACATGATCAATCGGCCGGATATCGAACGGGCGCTCGCGGAGGCGCTGAAGACGGGGGGCGACTTTTCGGAGCTCTTCTTTCAGGACAACGTGCGCGACACCCTGCAGCTCGTCGACGGCTCCATCGAGAACGCCGTTACGGGCAGGCTCTACGGCGCGGGCATCCGCGTGTACAAGGGGCTAAACAGCGTCTACGTCTACACCAACGACGTGTCGCTGGAGGGCCTTCTTTCCTGCGCGAGCAAGGCCGCGGATGCCGTCGGCACGGGAAGCGAGATGCGAGACGTGCGCCTGGGCGGCGGACTTGCGACCAATATCCACCGGATTCAGGAGCTTCCCATGTATGTCGAGGGCAGGCGGCGCGCCGGGATCCTCGAGGACGTTCACAAGGCGGCGACCGCCGTGTCTCCCGAGATCCGGCAGGTGCGCGCGAACCTCATCGACTGGGACAGTTCCGTCCTCATCGCGAACAGCGAGGGTCTCTTTGTGACCGACCGGCGCGTCTACACCCGGCTCATGGCCTTTGCGGTCGCGGCGAGCGGAAGCGAGAACCAGACGGGCTACGCCGGACCGGGCGCGATGATGGGTTTCGAGCTCTTCGGAACGCGCGTCGATCCCGAGGATGTAGGCAAGAGGGCCGCCGAGCAGGCGGTTTTGATGCTGCACGCGGATATGTGCCCGGCGGGCGTCATGCCGGTTGTGATCGACGGCGGCTTCGGCGGCGTCATCTTCCACGAGGCATGCGGCCACTCGCTCGAGGCGACATCCGTGGCGTTCGGAAACTCCGAGTTCGCGGGAAAGCTCGGCGAGAAGATCGCGACCGACATCGTGACCGCGATCGACGACGGCACCATGCCCAACGAGTGGGGCTCCATCAACGTCGACGACGAGGGCACGCCGACGACCCGGCTCGTGCTCATCGAAAACGGAATCCTCAAAAATTATATGATCGACCGGCTGAACGGCAGGCGCATGGGCATGGAGGTCACGGGCTCCGCGCGGCGGCAGGACTACACCTTCGCGCCGACCTCCCGCATGCGCAATACCTACATCGCGGCGGGCGCGCACGACGATGCGGAGATCATCGCAAGCTGCGGCGACGGGCTGTACGCCAAGTCCATGGGCGGCGGCTCCGTGAACCCCGTGACGGGCGAGTTCAACTTCGCGGTCGACGAGGGATATCTCATCAAGGACGGAAAAATTGACAAGCCCGTGCGCGGCGCGACGCTCATCGGGCGCGGCGCGGACATCCTGAAAAAGATCGACCGCGTGGGAAAAAACATGACGATGGCGCAGGGCATGTGCGGCTCGATGAGCGGCTCCGTGCCGACGAACGTGGGCCAGCCGATGATCCGCGTGACGAGCATGACGGTGGGGGGGAGATAGCATGGAAACGCGCAAGTTTATCGAGAAGCTTTTCGCGCGCGCGGCCGAAAAGGGACTTCATGAGTGCGAGGTTTATTTCGAGAGCGGATCGAGCTTTTCCGCCTCCGTTTTCAAGGGCGAGATCGTCGATTACTCCGTGTCGGACGCGGCGGGGCTGGGATTTCGCGCGCTGGTCAACGGGAAGATGGGTTATGCCTCCACGCAGGCGCTCGACGACGACGCGATCGAGATGCTGATCGGCGCCGCAAAGACGAACGCGGAGCTGATCGGAAGCGAGGACAAACAGTTTATGTATGCGGGCGGCGCGGAATATGCAAAGCTCGATATCTACAGTGAGGCGGTCGTAAAAGTCACGGCTGCCGAAAAGCTCAGGCTCGCGCGCGAGATGGAGGAAAAGGCGCTTGCGGCGGACAAAAGGATCGAGCAGGTCGAAAACTGCGGCGTGTTTTCCGAGTCGCGCCAGATCACGATTGTCAACACAAAGGGCCTCGACGCCTCCTATGAGGGGAACATCATGGGCGGTTACCTCGCGCCGGTCGCGAAGGAGGACGGCGAGGTCAGCAGCTCCTTCAAGCTCTTTCTGACCGCCGATCCCGCTTCTTGCGACGTGGACGCCATGATCGCGGAGGCGGTCTCCGAGGCGACCGACGGGCTCAAGTGGGAGCAGGCGGCGTCGGGAAGCTATCCGGTGATCCTCCGCTGGGACGCCATGACGAGCGTTCTCTGGAAGTTCTCGGGCGTGTTCTCCGCCGACAGCGCGCAGAAGGGCATGTCTCTTTTGAAGGGCCGCGAGGGCGAAATGATTGCCGCCGCGTGCGTGACCATCGTCGACGATCCGCACCGGGCGAAGACCGCGGGCTCCATGCCGTTTGACGGCGAGGGCGTGCCGACCTACAAAAAGGAAATCGTCAAGGACGGCGTGCTCACGACGCTGATGCACAATATGATGACCGCCCACAAGCAGGGCGTCGCGACCACGGCGAACGCCTCGCGCGCGTCTTACTCGTCGCCGGTCGGCGTCTCGCCCTCGAACTTCTACATCGCGCCGGGCGAAAACGATCTCGACGCGCTGATGCGGGAGATGGGCGACGGGCTCCTCATCACAAGCCTCCAGGGGCTCCACTCCGGCGCGAACGAGATCAGCGGCGATTTCTCGCTGAGCGCGCACGGATACCTCGTAAAGGACGGCGCGCGCGCGGGCGCGGTCAGGCAGATCACGGTCGCCGGAAACTTCTACGAGCTTTTGAAGGACATCCGCGCCGTCGGGGACGACCTGAAGTTCGGTTCCGCTTCAAGCAGCAGCTTTGCGAGCCCATCGGTGCTCGTGAAAAAGCTCTCCGTCGCGGGCAAATAGGGGAGGGCGGGGACGGCATTGTCCCCGCCTCATTTTTGTGCCTTGATTTATGGGGCATGACGGGGTATAATTTTACCAGATACCATTACAGGGGGATCAACTATGTCAGATCGCAGACGACCTTCTCAAACCGGGGCTCCAAACAGACCGCAGCAAAGGCCGAGCGGCGCGCGCCCGCCCCAGAAGAGAAGGCGCATGCGCGTAAACGGCCGCTTTTACATATTCCTCGCCATCGTGGCCGTGCTGATCGTCGGATTGGGCGTTTTGATCGGCGTTCTCACAAACAGGGACGGCGGCGGAGCGGGCGTGCCGACCCCGGCGCCCAACGCGCTTCTTTCCGCGACGGACGATCCTTCGGCGCAGCCGGACCCGACCGATTCCGGGACCCTCGCGGAGCGCCTGGGCAATCAGGACGCGGTGATCCAGGGCCTCACGAAGGAACAGATGGTGAACGTCGACGATCTGAGCATCACCTCCGGGCTCGACGAGAACTGGATGAACATCCTCCTGCTCGGCAGCGACGCGCGCTCGCTCGACGAGTCCTCGCGCACGGACACCATGATCATCTGCTCGGTCAACACAAAGTCGGGCGAGGTCAAGCTCTCCTCCATCATGCGCGACATGGCAGTCGACTTTACGGACATCGGCCAGTACAACGGCACCTACCGGATCAACTCCGCGAATTACTTCGGCGGACCGGAACTCGCCATGAAGACGGTCAACGAACTGTTCGGCATGAACATCCAGTATTACGCCATGGTGGACTTCACCTCCTTCTCCATCATCGCGGAGAAGCTCGGCGGCATCGACATCACGATCACCGAGGCCGAGATGACCGAGATCAACAAAAACGCGTACCAGCAGGCGAAGCTCGCGTTCAAGGCCGGCATCGACGAATCCGAGCTCGAGGCGACGAACGTCTGGCTCGAGACCTACGGCGAGAACACCCACCTCAATGGGCGGCAGGTGCTCGCGTACGCGCGCATCCGAAAGATCGACAGCGACTTCTCCCGCGCGGAGCGGCAGAGGACGGTTCTGATCTCGCTTCTCAACAAGGTCAAGACCAAGAACATGCAGGAGGTCCTTGGCCTCACGACGGGCTTGTTCGGGTATGTGCGCACGAACCTCAGCATCGACAAGCTCCTCGCCATCTCGACCACGGTTGTGGGCGCGGACATCGGGACGATCGAGCAGTTCCGGCTCCCGGTCAACAACTCCTACAAACAGGAGACGCGAAACGAACAGTCGATGCTCTACGACACCGACTGGCAGCTCAACAAGACCGAGCTTTACAACTTCATCTATGAATGACGGGAGGCGAAGAGGATGAACGACGGAAGGCCGACGATGGTCTGTCCCTCCTGCAGCGCGCGGATTCCCGAAGGTTCGGACGTCTGCCCCAACTGCGGCAAGAAGATCCGGCCCCGGCTCGGCTCGCTCACGGACGAGCAGATCAAGCGCATCAAGCGCCCCATCTCAATCGTCCTGTGGATTGTCGTGGCCATCGTGATCTACTTCAGGTTCGTTCGGTGACAGGAAGGCTCCCGCGCGGGAGCCTTTTTTTGATGCCTCCCGTCGCTGCGGGTCGGACGAGGCAGAGCGCCGTGCCGAGCACCGCGGCCGCGATATCAGTCGCGGGGTAGGCGAGCATGAGCCCGTCGAGGCCGAAGAGCGCCCGCAGCACGAACAGCGCCGGGAAAAACAGAACGAGCTGGCGTCCCAGTCCCGCGACGACGGCGCGCGTCGCCTGTCCCGTCGCGGTAAGATACATGAGCGCGGTCATCTCAAGCGCGGCGAAGGGAACGCCGATCGCGAAAAAACGCATCAGGCGCGCTCCCGTTTCCGTGATCGAGGGATCGTCCGAGAACGCGCGCATGAAGGCGTCCCCGAAGAAAAGGTACGCGGCGGCGGACGCCAGGCACAATGCCGTGCCGACGCCGAGCGAGAGGCCGATCCCCCGCCTCATGCGGTCCCGCCTTCCGGCCGCGTGGTTGAAGCCGACGAACGGCTGGAGGCTGAACGCGAGCGCCGCCACGAGCGTGACGGAGATGGCATAGACCTTCGAGGCGACGGATACGGAGGCGATGAGCGCGTCCCCGTAGTCGGAGGCGAACAGGAAAGAGATGCCGACCGTGAGGGACGTGAGCACCGAGGAAAGCGTTCCGGAGAGTCCGAGCGCGATCGCGCGGCGGGCGAGTTTCTTTCCCGGTTTCGCCGCGCGCGGGGGGATCGTGCCGCGCAGCCGGACGGCGAAATAGAGGAGAGAAGCGAGTCCGCCCAATCCCGTCGCGAGCGCAGCGCCGCTCACGCCCATCTTCAGCCCGAAGATAAACAGAGGATCGAGCGCCGCGTTCGCGAGGATGCCGACGGCGCTTCCAATCCCGGCCTCCAGCGCGCGCCCGTCCGCCTTGAGGACGCCCTGCATGGCCCCCTGCGCGCCGTTCGCGGCGGAAAAGGCCGCGACGATGCCCGCGTAGCGCGCGGCATAGCCGAGCACGTCGCCCCCCGCGCCCATGGACGAGAGCAGAGGGCGAATCAGAAGAAGCGCGAGGGGCGTCGCGATGAGGCCGAGAAGGAAGGAGGCCCAGACGGAGAAGGAGCGCACGCGCGCGGCATCCTCCTCCTTTCCCGCCCCGGCGAGCAGCGAGATGAGGGAAGGCGCGCCCGACGAGACGAGCGCGACGACCGCCGATAGAAGCATCATCGCGGGCATCGAGATCGACACCGCCGCGAGCTGCGCCGTGTCGCGCAGGAGCGCGACAAAGTACGTGTCCGTGAGATTGTAGGCGATCGAGAGGATCGCGCTCAGCACGGATGGAATGGCAAGCCGGGCGACGGCGCGCGGGACTGGCGCGTCCGAAAGCAGTGCGTGTCCGTTCATGATATCCTCCAAAATTGCTAGCAGTCGTTGCGTTTCCGACATCTGTATGATAGAATACCCATGTTGGAAAGACAACCGACTGATTTTCGACGAATGAAACAAAAAAGACATACGGATGATATCTGGCGGATGCCGGACGCATACGCGCAAAATGCCGGAGGCAGTCATGAAGCAGGACAGAAGAGTCAGGTACACGAAGATGGTGCTGCGGGAGAGCCTTCTCTCGCTCATGAAGGAAAAGCCCATCGAGAAGATCGCCGTCAAGGAGATCTGCGCGGGCGCGGACATCAACCGCTCGACCTTTTACGTCCACTACGCGAGCCCACAGGATCTCCTTGACAGCGTCAAGGAGGAGATGTATGATGAGGTAAAGGCTTCCAAGGGGGATTTTGACGACATTCGGTCGCTGATCGGGCAGCTTTGCCATGTGTTTTATTCCTATCGGGAGCTTTTGTCAATCATCATGGGCTCTGCCGAGAACGTGGGTTTCCTGTTTCGCGTATGTGAGATCTGGAAGCCGGACATGCTGCGCGATTTGAGCGCGCGCGGCATCGAGGGCGAGCGGGCCGAGGTCATTTTTCTTTTCGCCGCGAGCGGGGTGGCCTCCGTTCTGGTCGCGTGGGCGACCGGCGGATTCCGTCGCACGGCGGACGAGATGGTCGACGAGATTACGAGCCTCGTGCTGAACGGGCTCGGCGCGTACTACAAGGAGGGATAGCATGTACAATTTTCCGATCGGCGTCATCGCGGACTCGTTCAGAAGGCCCATGCCCGAGGCGCTGAAAATGGCGGCGCGGATGGGCGCGAAGGGCGTCCAGGTGTATGCGACAAGGGGCGAGATGTCTCCCGAGGAGCTTGTGGGGCAAAAGCGGACCGACTTCCGGAACATGATCGCGGATAACGGACTCGTGATCTCGGCGCTGTGCGGGGATCTGGGCCGGGGCTTCGGGAACGCGGATCTCAACCCGTCGCTCATCGAGCGGTCAAAGCGCATCCTCGATCTCGCGAAGGAGCTGGGCACGGACATCGTGACCACCCACATCGGCGTGACGCCGGAAGATCCTACGCATCCGCGCTTTGGGATCATGCAGGACGCGTGCGGAAGGCTCGCCGAATACGCCGACAGCCTGAACGCGCATTTTGCCATCGAGACCGGCCCCGAGACGGCCCTGACGCTCAGGAAGTTCCTCGATTCCCTCCGCTCGACGGGCGTGGCGGTGAACCTCGATCCCGCGAACCTCGTGATGGTGACGGGCGACGACCCGGTTCAGGCGGTTCACACGCTCAAGGATTACATCGTTCACACCCACGCGAAGGACGGCGTGAGGCTTCTTAACCGCGACCCCGAGGTGATTTACGGCCTCGTGAACGGCGATCCCGGCGCGGACCCGGCCTACGAGGAGGTGCCGCTGGGCGAAGGCGGCGTGCCGTTCCGGGCGTATCTGCAGGCACTCTCGGACGTGGGCTACAAGGGCTTTCTGACCATCGAGCGCGAGGTGGGGAACGATCCCGCCGCGGACATCCAAAAGGCGGTCGACTTCCTGCGGGACATCATCGGATGTAGGTCGTCGCGTTGATCGGGGAAAGCTGCGTCGGCAAGTCCACGCTCGCCGAGGCGCTCCGGCAAAGGCTCGGTGCGAAGGTCTATGCGGGCAAGGACTACATGCGGCTCGCAAAGACTGAGGCGGAGGCGCGGCGGGTGTTCGCGGCGCTTCTCGCGGACGCGGCGGAGCCCGTGGTGTATGTGGTCAGCGAAATGGACCAGCTCGCGCTTTTGCCGGAGGACTGCGCGCGCGTCCTCATGACCGCGCCGATCGAGGTCATGAAGGAGCGGTTCGCGAAGCGGACGGGCGGGAAGCTGCCGCCGCCCATCGCTTCCATGCTTGAGAGAAAGCACGGCATGTTTGACGCCGTTTCATGCGACGCGCGCCTGACGCACGGCGCGTATGACACGGAAACCGCATGCGGGGAGATCGCGCGCATGCTTGAAAAACAGACGGGGTGACGAAAGGTCACCCCGCCTTTTTACGAACGGAGGGGTGGGAATGGGAGAGATGTATATCGCCGGGGATTGGGCCATGGTGCGCAAGGACGAGATCGTGGATCTGCCGCGCGATCTGACCATACACGCCGACTTTCTCGGCGTTCTTTCTGAGCGGGATTTTTCGGAGGCGTTCCGGGCGGTCCACGGGCTGTTCCACCGAATCTACGCCGATATCGCGGAGAGCCCCGCGCACTTCGGACTCCCCGTTCTCAGGACGGGGGAGGCGCAGATGGGGCCGGAATACAACGAGGCGCGCTCCGCCGCCGACCGACCCTTCTACCTTCTTCTCTACCTGTTTGCGTGCGGAGCGCCAGAGGGCGACCGGTTCTTCGTCGACGTCGCGCGCTTCCGCAGGGTGAACGTCGGAACCCGCGCCGTTCTGAACATTGCGCCGCTGATGGAGGGTCTTTCCCGGCACGGCTTCGCGTTCGAAGGGCTTCGCGCCGGATCTCTTCCGAGGGGCGCGTCGCGCGTCGCGATCGCGTATCCCGATCCCGCCGTGCTGACGGTCCTTCATCCGGTCGCCGCGAAGTGCCACCGGTTTTTGGAGAACGGCGGTTTCGCGCGCTTCCGGACGTGGAACCCCCGGCTGCTGACGGAGCCGGCGGACGTCCTTTCCTTCGGCGGCGGCGCGGAGCACGTGGCCGACAGCGTGCGCGATTCTGCCCGGCGCGAAGCGATCTTCGCCTTCCACGACGAGATGACGGAAAAAGGATACCGCTGCGAGGTGATGCATTGGCACGAGGGGCCGATGATCCGATACTTCGAACCGAAGGGCAAGGGCGCATATCTCTTCGAGATCATGAAGAACCGCTCGGATGTGACGCTCCGGCTGCGCATCCGCAGCGCGGAAGCGTGCATGGAGTACCTCGCGGGCTGTCCCGAATCCGTGAAGGAGATGTTCCGGCGCACCGATCCCGGCTGCGACCGGCGTCGCGACGGGACGTGCGTCTCAAGTACGCGGTACCGGTACGAGGGCGAGGAGAAATGGCGCTGCGGCTGTTGGGGCGCGCCCTTCTTCGCGCCGCTCGATCCCGGAAATTACCCGCACTATCTGGCGCTTGTGGCGCTCGGGAAGGACAAGCCGAAAAAAAGTGCCGGGTAAAGCTGAATCACAAAGCGAATCCCCGCGCCTCCCGGCGCGAGGATTCGGCCATCCTATCTATGCGCCGTAGTACTCGCGCGCGGCCTCGTACATCCGGACGATATTTTTTGCGGGTACGTCGTCCTGCAGGCAGTGACCCGGCGCGAAGACATAGCCGCCTCGCTTTCCGAACGCTGTACAGACCGCGCGCACGTGCGCGGCCACCTCGTCCGAAGAGCCCTCCGGCAGCACGCGTTGGGTGTCGATCCCGCCCCAGAACGCGAGCCGGTCGCCGAACACGTCTCGCAGCTTTTCCGGCTCCATGTCCCGGGCGTTCGGCTGGATGGGGTTGAGGATCTCTACGCCCGATTCGATCAGCCGTGGAATGAGCGAAAATACGCTCCCGCAGCTGTGGTGGAAAAAATGCGCGCGCGTATACGTCCCGGTCAGCGCGATGCGCCTGTCGTAGAAGGGCGCGACGAGCTCCGAGAACATGCGCGGCGAAAGGAACGGCGCGTTCTGGGTGCCGAAGTCGTCTCCGCTCGTGGTCAGGTGGATGTACGGGCCGAGCTTCGAGTAGTATAGGTCGATCACGTCCGCCTGATAGCGCCAGACGTGCCCGAAGAACCGCTCGACGAACTCCGGCTCGCCCGCCAGCCGATAGAGGAAGTCGTCAAAGCCGCACATCCAGCAGCCGAGTTCCATGACGCCGTAGACGGGGTGTTCGCCCGCGACGACGTAGTCCGTCTCCTCATAGAGCCGCTTCGCCTCGTCGCGCCAGGCGTCGATCTCCTTCGGATCGATCCGCGCGGCGTCCGGCCACGGAAACGCGTCCAGATCCTCGATGGTCGCGTCCTTGAGCGGATTTTTCGTGATCTGCCAGTCGTTTCCGACGAGCGCGTGCTCGATGCCCCAGAAGTCGACGTTTCGCGTCGGGCTGATCCGCCGGGCGACGGCGTTCGCGGGCGTCGGCATCCCGCCGACGGGGCGGAAGTCGATGTCCAGCGCGCGGAGCGCGCGCTCGCGCCGATCGTCGCCCCGGACGCCGAGCGCTTCGCACAGTTCGTCCCAGAGCCGCGGCGTCATGATCTTCGACATCGGCGTGCCCTCCAGGTCAAACGGCGCGCGGTCGACGCTCTTCCGGTGGATGGCGGCCTCAAATCTCTCGCGGTATGTCATGTAAACCACCTCATCCCACGTTCCGCGCCTATTGTAGCAGATGAAAAAAGTCTGCGTCAATCGTTTTCTCACGATGCAGACTCGGTGGCCCGGGGATCTGGTCCCCGAACCGCCGACGAAGATAGCATCAATGGAGTTCCCGGTTTTAGATTCCATTTGGACAATGTTCCTTTGGCGGGACTCTGATCCGGTCACATCAGGATCGCGAATGGCTTCCCCGGCATCGGAAGGCCCGCGAGAGCTGCCAGCGTGGCGCACTCGTCGAGCATGTCGCCCGCTTCGATCCGGACGCCCGGCCGGACATCCGGACCGAAGGCGATGAACGGTGGCTTGAATCCTTTGGACGGATGGTGGCCGTGGTTCGCGGCGTAGCTGCGGTATTCGGGGGAATGGCGCGGGATCACCACGGGGCCGTTGAGCTCGTTCATGAACTGCGTGCCCTTCGCGCCCTCGACGACGAAGGAGAAGTCCCCGGCGAGGCCCTCCTCGGCGAGCGCTTCCCCGGCGGTGTAGACGCGCTCGATGTAGGCGGGGAAGCGGCTCTGGATGGCGAGAAGCGTCTGATAGACCCGCTCGCATAGCACGTCGTCCGCGCCTTCGACCAGATTGATGTGCGCGGAGAACCCCGCCGAAAAGCTGTACGCGCGGTATGAGGAGGCCCTTCCGTTCTCGTCCGCGTCGATCAGCCCCGCCTCGCGCAGAAGCACGTTCATGTGGAACAGCGCGTCGATGTCAATCTGTCCGTGGTCGCCGAGGAGGACGAAGTTTGTGTTTTCGTACGTCCCGGCATCCTTCGTCGCCTGCACGAACCTTCCCGCAATCACGTCCAGCATCCGCAGGCACACCTCCACCTCCCGGCTCGCGTCGCCGTACACGTGCCGAAAGTGGTCGAGGTGCACGACGTGGCAGAGCAGCAGGTCCGGCGCGTGATTGCGCGCGATGTCGATCCCGGCCTCGACGGCGTACTCGACCAGATCTTCGTTATTTTTCCAGTCGAAGTGCCGGTAGAACCGGTCGTAGTAAAGCTCCATGGCGCGCGGCGACGCGGCGCGCTGAAACAGCGCGCGCGGGTCCTCGCCCCGGATCGGCCAGATTTCTGGCAGGTTGATGCCTCGCATGTCTCCGGCCGTCACGGGCCAAGAGACGGTCGAGGCCTCCCGGCCCGCTTCCCACGCGGCGTCGACGAGCGTTCTCGCCTTCACGTACTTCTTTTCCCAGTACCAGTCGGAGCCCATGATGTTCCAGTCGGGGCATTCGGGCTGCACGGACGAGCGCATGTTGTGGAAGATGCCGTGGACGGCGGGTGTCTGGCCGGTGATGATCGAGGTATGGATGGGGTAGGTGAGCGTGGGATAGATTTCGCGCACGGACTTCACGATGGCCGCGCGCCCGAACAGCTCCGAGCAGTAGGGGAGCCGCGCGAGGACGTCGACGTCGTTTGACTGAAGCGCGTCAAAGGACAGCACGATCAGCTTTCTTTGCATACTTTCCTCCAGATTAACGGGCAAGCCGGCGCGCGACTTGCCCGTTTTGTGATGGGTTTTCTTATTCGGCCAGCGCCTTGTCGATCTTATCCGCGGCGGCCGCGGCCTCGCTCGCGACGTCGCCACCGTTGACCCACACGGACTCGAGCATGGTCACGATGATCTGCTGTCCCTCGGCGTAGCCGGGGTTCATCGGACGGCCGTGGCCGCACTCGTTGAGCTGGTCGAGCGCCGTCTTGTACTGCGGGGTGGTCGCGAACACCTGCTGCATCTCGGGGGTCTCCATGGCGGATTTGCGGGTTACCACGTAGCCGGTGTGCATGGAGGAGTAGACGCTCTGCTCGGCCTCGGTCATCCACTTGATGAACTCCCAAGCGGCCTGCTTCTTCTCGTCGGGGATCTTGGAGGCCATGACGAGGTTGCAGCCGCCGGTCGGCACGCCGTACTGGACGTTCGCGGGGATGTAGCAGTTGTCGACGGTAAAGCCGTTTTCCTGGGCGACCGAGAGGTTGTATGTGAGATCGCCCGTCGAGCCAAACCACATGGCCGTCTGCTGGTTGAGGACGTCCGCCGCGATCTTCGCGGAGTCGGTGCCCGCCACGATGCGGATGGCGCCTTCGTCCGCGAGATCCTTGAAGAACTGGATCATCTCGATGGCTTCGGGGGTGTTGATGTTGGTCTTGGTCTCATCCTCATTGAGCACGCTGGTGCCGGATTCGAACATGAACGCCTCGAACGTCCAGATGTAGCAGAACGTGGACAGGCCGTAAACGCCGAGCTTTTCCTTGATGGTCCTGCAGTAGGTCGCGAGCTCCTCGAACGTCTTGGGGCCGGTCGGGTCGAGGCCCGCCTTCTCGAGAAGGGTGGCATTGACGTAAAGGACGGGCGTGGAGCGGAGGTAGGGGACGCCGTACCAGGTGCCGTCGACCTCGCAGTTTTCAAGAAGGCCTTCGAAGAAGTCGGTCATATCGACGCCGTCCGCCTCGATGTAGGGGGACAGTGGCTCGATGACGCCGTTCTCGGCGAAGGTGCGGATGGAAGCGATCTCCATGACGGAGACGTCCGGCATGGTGTCCGCGACATAGGCGGCCTGCAGCTTCTGATGCGCGTCTTCGTAGGTGCCCTGGTACTCGCAGGTCACGTGGATGCCGAGCTCCTTGCCGACAGTTTCGTTGAACTGGGCGGTGAGGTTCTCGTTGTTTTCCTGAATCTTGTCGGTCCAGCAGTACCAGTACGTGAGCTCGATGACGCCGTCCGTCTCGGCGAAGGCAGAGACGCCCGCGGACGTCGCCAGGAGCGCCAGGGTGACCATAAGGGTGAGGATTTTCTTTGCCATTAAATGTTCCCTCCGTTTTATGGTTTGTTATATAAACGGGCAACGCCCCGTTTATTTGTCGCCCATGTAGGTGAAGGCCTTGATGATCTGCTTCTGCGCGACCCCGAACACGACGAGAACGGGCGCGATCAGGAGCACGTTACCGGCCATGAGCACGTGGTAGTTGATGCCGTTCTCGGTCTTGATCAGGGACGAGATTCCGACCGGCAGCGTGCGCACGGCGTCGTTGGTGGTGAAGATGAGCGGCCAGAAGTAGTCGTTCCAGCTTCCGATGAAGGTGAGCATCGCGAGGGTCACGAGCGTCGGCTTCGCGATCGGCAGCATGACATGCGTGAGGAGCCGGAACTCGCCCGCCTTGTCGAGCCGCGCCGCCTCGATGAGTTCTTGCGGCACCTGCTTGAAGTTCTGCCGGAGCATGAAGATACCAAACGCGCTCGTCGCCATGGGGAGGATGAGGGAAAGGTAGTTGTTGATGAGTCCCATTTTGCTCAGGAGCAGGAACACCGGCAGGAAGATGAGCTGGCCCGGGATCATCATCGTCGCGAGCGTCAGTCCGAACAGGAGCCCGCTTCCCCGGAACCGGAAGCGCGCGTAGGCGTACGCCGCGGGGATGACCGTCAGCGCCTGGCACAGGAGCGTCGCGAGCGCCACAATCACGCTGTTTTTGAGGAAGTGAAGGAAGGGGATTGCGTTGTAGGCCTTCGCGAAGTTCTCCCACTGGGGATCGGAGACCCAGAAGAGCGGGGGCATCTTGAGCGTCTGACCGAGCGTCTTGATGGAGGTGAGCGCCATCCAGTAAAACGGAATGAAGAAGACGGCGAGAAGAAGAAGGTTGACGAAGGTCCTCGTGATCCCTGCTGCGAGTGATTTCATGCGCGGCCTCCTCAGCGATAGTGAACCTTGCGGCTCAGGCCCCAGAAGTAGAGAAGCGTCAGCGCGCCGATGATGAGCATGAGCACGACGCCCATCGCCGAGGCGTAGCCGATCTTGTAGAACTCGAAGCCGTACTGGTAGATGCTGTAGACGAGCGAGTTGGTCGAGTTGACCGGCCCGCCCTGCGTCATGACGGCCACGGTCTCGAAGACCTTGAAGGCGCCGATCATGTTCATGAGCGTCAGAAAGAACAGCGAGGGGGAGATTATCGGGAAGGTGATCTTGAAAAACACGCCCGCCGGGCGGCCCTTGTCGAGGCTCGCGGCTTCATAGAGGCTCGGGGGAACCGACTGCATGGCGGATAACAGGATCATGGTGTTGTAACCGAGAGACTTCCACACGGAGACGAGGATGAGCGAGTACATCGCGACCTTCGGATCGTCCAGCCAGCCGACCTGATCGATCCCAAAGAAGCTGAGCGCGTAGTTGAGAAGGCCGAAGTCCGTGTCCATGAGCCACATCCACACAAATGCGATCGAGACGAGCGAAACCACGTAGGGCGCGAAGAGCGCGCTCTGGAGGACCTTGTTGACCAATGTGTTCTTTTTGAAGTGGAGCGCAACGAGGATGCCAAGCCCGACCGACAGGGCGACCGTGAAAAAGGTGTATTGAAAGGTGTTGCCCATCACGTTCCAGAAGTCCGGGTCGCTCAGCAGGTTTTCAAAGTTCCGCAGTCCCAGGTACTTCATGGGGCCGATCATGTTCCACTTGTAGAAGCTCAGGTAGACCATGTAACAGATGGGATAGAGGACGAACAGGCCGAGGATGCCGAGCGAAGGTGCGACCATGAGGTAGGGGAACGTTGCGCGCCCGAATCGGATTCCGGCATCCGCCTTCGTCCGGGCGCGCGCGTGCGACCGCGTCCGCGCGGCCGCGCCGAGGGCGGTATCTGTCTTCAGCATGCGAGCCTTCCCTCCTCGAAGATGCGCCTTTCGCCCGCGTCAAAGAACAGGATATCCTCATGCCGTGCGAGCACGACTGCGCTTTTCGCCTCGAGCGTGCGCGCGGTGAAGTTCTTGACATTGACGATGCCATACTTGGTCTCGACCTTGTAGAGCACCTGATCGCCCAGCATCTCTCGGGTGAGCACGCGGCCGGGGATTGAAACGTGGCGCTCCGGGGCCTTCGCGCCTTCCCCGGCGAGGATGGCGCGCTCGGGCCGGAATCCGATGTGGGCGGCGCCCGCCGGGACGGACATGGAGCACGCGCGCGCGGCGGCGACATCGAGCGCGTTCATGGGCGGCGCGCCGATAAAGCGCGCGGTGAACAGGTTCTGGGGCTCCTGATAGATCGTCCGCGGGTCGGCCTGCTGCATGATCGCGCCTTTGTCGAGGAGGACGATGTCGGTACCCATGCTCATGGCCTCGACCTGATCGTGGGTGACGTAGACAAACGTCGTTTTGATCTTCTGGTAGAGCTCGATGAGGTCGGTTCGGATCTGGGTGCGCAGCTTCGCGTCGAGGTTCGAGAGCGGTTCGTCCATAAGGAACACCGACGGCTTTTTGACCATGGCGCGGGCGAGCGCGACCCTCTGGCGCTGGCCGCCGGAGAGGTGAGCGGGCTTCCTGCCGAGGTACTCCGTAAGGCCGACCATCTCCGCGATCTCCTCGATGCGGCTCTCGCGCTCGGCCTTGGGGACGCCCATGTTCTTGAGCCCGAACTCGATGTTCCCGCGCACAGTCATGGTCGGATAGAGTGCGTAGTTCTGGAAAACCATGGCGATCCTGCGGTCGCCGGGCTCGACGCCCTTGACCGACTGGCCGTCGATGAAGATTTCACCCGCCGTCTCCTTTTCGAGTCCGGCGATCATCCGAAGGATCGTCGATTTGCCGCAGCCGGAGGGTCCGAGCAGCACCGTGAAGCTGCCGTCCTTGATCTGAAGATCGAGATTTTCGATGACGGGAACGTTTTTTTCATATGCCTTCGCTACATGTTTCAGCTCAATCTTGTTCATTTCGCATTCCTCGCTTCGGTCATGTCTTCATGCAGATGGTACGATAAGGCTGTCAGAGACGAATACGGCGGTTGTACGGTAAAAGTAAAATGTGACGGGAATGCGACCCGCGCGCGCTTGACGGAACCCGCGCGTTGGGGCTATAATGTGATTGCGCCTTAACGCGCGAAAGCAAAGGAGATGGCAATATGTACACGTCGCGCCTGAAGAGTCCGGCGACCGATCTGCTCGCAAAGGCGCTTCTCTCGCTCGAGAACGAAGAGGAGTGCTACCGCTTCATGGAGGATCTTCTGACGGTGCGCGAGATTCGCGATCTTTCGCAGCGGCTGGAGGTCGCGATGCTTTTAAAGGATAAGGTGACCTACAACGAGATTGTGGAAAGGACGGGCGTCTCCACCGCGACCATCGGGCGGGTGAACCGTTCGCTCGCCTACGGCGCGGGCGGGTACATGTCCGTGATCGACAAAATATCAAAGGAAGGCAAGAATGATTGATTTAAACCGGCTGAACGCGCCCCAGCGGGAGGCCGTCCTTCACACGGAGGGGCCGCTTCTCGTGCTCGCGGGCGCGGGTAGCGGAAAGACGCGGGTTCTCACCTACCGGATCGCCCACATCATGGAGAAGGGCGTTCCTCCATGGCGCATCCTCGCGATCACGTTTACAAACAAGGCGGCGCGCGAGATGGCTGAGCGCGTTCGGGTTCTCACCGGCGGGGCGGCGGAGGACGCGTGGATTTCCACGTTCCATTCCTCCTGTGCGCGCATCCTGCGCAGGGACATCGAGAAGCTCGGCTACAAGCGCGCGTTCGCCATCTACGACGACGACGACAAGATGACGGTCCTGAAGGCCGTGTGCAAGGAGCTGAACCTCGGGGAGAAGGATTTCCCGCCGAAGCTTCTGCGCTCCGTGATCTCGGACGCCAAGAACAAGATGCTCTCGCCGAAGGACTGGCTCAAGGAGGCGGGGGACGACTTCCGAAACCGCAAATTATTCGAAGCCTACGAGCTCTACGAAAGGACGGTCAGGGCCAATAACGCCCTCGACTTCGACGACCTTATCATCAGGACTTTGGAGCTCCTCGCTGAAAATCCGCCGGTGCTCGACTACTACCGGGACAAGTTTCAGTACATACTGGTAGACGAGTACCAGGATACGAACCTCGCGCAGTACGAGCTTGTGCGCATCCTCGCGGGGGACAAGCAAAACCTGTGCGTGGTGGGCGACGACGACCAGTCCATTTACGGCTGGCGCGGCGCGGACATCAGGAACATACTGGAGTTCGAGAAGGACTTCCCGACGGCGCGGGTCATCAAGCTCGAACAGAACTACCGCTCGACCGGGAACATCCTCGACGCCGCGAACCAGGTGATCGCGCACAACGAGGGGCGCAAGGAGAAGGCGCTCTGGACCGAGGCCGACGCGGGCGAGCGGATCGCCGTTTACGACGCGCTCGACGAGCGGGACGAGGCGGCATACATTTCCGGGATGGTCGGACGGCTCGAACGCGAGGGCATGCGCGCGGGGGACATCGCGGTTCTCTACCGCACGAACGGCCAGTCGCGCGTGCTGGAAGAGGCGTTCGTGCGCGCGGGCGTGGCGTACCGGGTGTACGGCGGGCTCAAGTTCTACGACCGCAAGGAGGTCAAGGACCTGATCGCCTATATGCGCGTGCTCGTGAACCCCGACGACGACGTGTCCGCGCGGCGGATCATCAACGAGCCCAAGCGCGGGATCGGGGAGACCACGATCGAGTCGCTCGCGCAGTATGCGCGGGAGGGGGAGATGCCGCTCCTCTCCGCCGCGCTCGACGCCGAGAACGCGCCGCTGAACGCGCGGGCGAAGATGATGGTTTCCCAGTTCGCGGAGATCATGATCGATCTCACCGAGGCGCTGTACGAGTCGAGGCCGTCCGAATTTCTCGCGGCGGTGATCGAAAAGACGGGCTACGTGCGCGCGCTCGAGGCGGTCAAGAGCGACGAGAACGAGGCGCGGATCGAGAACATCCGCGAGCTCGAGGGCGCGGTGCGCGAGTTCGAGGAACAAAACCCGGACGGGGGCGTGACGGACTTTCTGGAGAACGTCGCGCTGGTCACGGACACCGACTCCATGGACGAGCGCGGCGGCGCTGTGACGCTCATGACGCTCCACTCCGCAAAGGGCCTCGAGTTCGACTGCGTGTTCCTCGCGGGCTGCGAGGAGGGGGTGTTCCCCATCACACGCGCGCTGTTTGACGACGATCAGCTCGAGGAGGAGCGTCGGCTCTGCTACGTGGGAATCACCCGCGCGCGCAAGCGGCTTTGGATGACGCACGCCCGCTCGCGCATGCTCTACAACGCGCGGCAGGCGAACCCGATCTCGCGCTTCGTGGGCGAGATCCCGTCGCGGCTTCTCCAAACCGGCAGGCAGCAGGCGGGCGCGAGGGTGCCGCCGCCGAGCGCGTCGATGCGTGTGCGAACGAACGGATCCGGCGAGTTCGGCGTCCCCGGCGTCCAGCGCGGCTTCGAGCGGCCGGAGCAGCCCGCCGCGCCGCAGACCATCTTCTCCCCGGGCGACCGTGTGCTTCACCGGATGTTCGGCACGGGGACGGTGGAGGAGATCACGGGCACGGGCGCATCCCAGCGGGTCAGGATCAGCTTCGATTCGGGATCGGTGAAGATCTTCGCGGCAAACGCCGCGCCGATTGTCCGGATGCATAAATAGCAGCGGAGGAATCGTTATGGAAAAGATGCGCGCGCTTGTGGATCAAATTAATGATGCGTCGTATCGGTATTACACCCTCTCGGATTCCGCCATGTCGGACGCGGAATGGGACGCGCTTTACGACGCGTTGCGGGCGCTGGAGGCCGAGACGGGCATCGTTCTGCCCGACTCGCCCACGAGGCGCGTCGGCGCGGAGCCGCTCTCCTCGTTTCAGCCGCACACGCACATCGCGCGGCTGTGGTCGATGGACAAGTCGCAATCGAAGGAGGCGCTCGCGGAGTGGGTCAGGCGCGCGGAGAGGCTGCGCGCGGAGGCCGTCGCGGGGGGCGCCAACTTGCCCGAACTGTCCTACGTCGTGGAGCACAAGTTCGACGGACTGACGATCAACCTCACGTACGAGGATGGCAACCTCACAACCGCCGCGACGCGCGGAAACGGCGTGACGGGCGAGATGGTGCTCCCGCAGGTCATGACCATCCGTTCGATCCCGCTGTCTGTTCCCTACAGGGGGAAGTTCGAGGTGCACGGCGAGTGCTTCATGAAAATTTCGACGCTCAATCAACTCAACGAGACGGCAGAGGAGCCCTTCAAGAATCCCCGCAACGCCGCCGCGGGCGCGATCCGCAACCTCAATCCCGCCGTGACCGCGTCGCGCAGGCTCGACGTGTGTTTCTACGATGTAGGCTACATCGAAGGAACCTCCTTCAGGGATCAGAAGGAAATGATGGATTTCCTCGTGGAGAACCGCTTCCCGGTCTCGGGCTGCGAGCTCTACGCCGCGACGGTCGGCGAAATCAACGCGGCGGTTGACAAAATCGAGGAAGCGCGCGGCGAGCTCGACTACATGATCGACGGCGCGGTGATCGAGGTGACGGACTTCCAGACGCGCGCCATCATGGGCTACACGGACAAGTTCCCGCGCTGGGCGGTCGCCTACAAGTTCGAGGCCGAGGAGCGCACGACCACCGTCGAGGACGCGATCTGGCAGGTCGGGAGAACCGGAAAGCTCACGCCGCTGGCGTTCGTTTCGCCCGTGGAGCTCGCGGGGGCGACGGTGCGGCGCGCCACGCTCAACAACTACGGCGATATCCTGAGAAAGCGCGTGAAGGTGGGCGCAAAGGTATGGATCAGGCGCTCGAACGAGGTGA
The DNA here is from genome assembly GCA_023444095.1 of Bacillota bacterium. Taxonomy (GTDB): domain Bacteria; phylum Bacillota; class Clostridia; order Christensenellales; family Aristaeellaceae; genus RUG11247. The sequence continues at coordinate 48,148 of JAEZRP010000022.1, read as the reverse complement.
TTCCCGAGATCATGGGCCGCGTGGAGGCCTTCGACGAAGGAGAGCGCGAGATCGAAAAGCCCGAAATCTGCCCGGCGTGCGGCGCGCAGGTGATCGAGCGCGGCGCGAATCTGTTTTGCCCGAACCGCGAGGGCTGCAGGCCGCAGATCGTCGCGCGGCTCGACCACTTCGCGGGCAGAAACGCCATGGACATCGACACCTTCTCCGAGAAGACGGCGGAGCAGCTCGTCGACGCGGGCCTCGTCAGGGAGGCGAGCGATCTCTACGCGCTCCGGAAGGAACAGCTCGTCTCGCTCGAGCGGTTTGCGGAGAAGAAGGCCGAAAACCTGATTGCCGCCATCGAGAAGAGCAAGGCATGCAGGCTCGATTCGTTCATCTATGCCATCGGCATCCCAAACGTGGGCATCAAGACCGCGCGCGATCTGGCGGCGCGCTTCGGCTCGGTGGACGCGCTGCGAAGTGCGGCGCGGGAGGCGCTCGTCGGGATCGAGGAGGTCGGCGACATCGTCGCGGACTCCATCGTATCCTTCTTTGAGGATTCCGCGAACAACGCGCTCGTCGATCGCCTGCTTCAGGCGGGCGTCGTGCCCGCATGGGAGACAAAGACCGCAAGCGGCGTCTTTTCCGGCATGACGGTCGTTCTGACCGGCTCTCTTTCCGCGATCACGCGCGCGGACGCCGAGCGCGCCGTCGCCGAGCGCGGCGGAAAGGCGGCGGGGAGCGTGTCCAAAAAGACAAACCTCGTGGTCGCGGGCGAGAGCGCGGGCAGCAAACTCCAGCGCGCGCGGGAGCTGGGCATTCCCGTGATCGGCGAGGATGCGTTCTTGAAAATGCTCGAATGACGCCATTAAATTTCGTGCAAGCCGTGCGGGAACGGCAAAAATATGATATAATTATATATTGGATATCAGTCGGGGGGTGAGGATATGCGGAGCATGACGGGTTACGGGCGCGCCACGCGCGAGCTGGACGGACGGGAGCTGTCGGTCGAGTTGAAGAGCGTCAACCACCGCTTCCTCGACTTAAGCTTCCGCATGCCGCGCTCTTTTTCGTTCCTCGAGGACGACGCGCGCAGGCTCGTCTCCGGCGCACTCGCGCGCGGGCACGTGGAGATCTACATCACATACAAGAACCGCCGCGCGGACGCGAAGGCCGTGGAACTCGACCAGGCGCTCCTGTCCGCGTACATGCGCGCGCTCGACAAGGCCGAGGGCTTGTCGGACGACCGCACGCTCATGAGCGTGGCGCGGTTCCCGGACGTCCTTCAGATCACCGAGACCGAAGAGGATCAGGAGGCGCTGCGCGCGCTCATGGCGCAGGCGCTCGAGGCTGCGCTCTGCGCGCTCAACGGAATGCGCGCGCGCGAGGGCGAACAGCTGCTTTTCGACATCGCAAGGCAGGTGGACGCGCTCGAGGCGGTCACCCTCAAAATCGAGGAGCGGTATCCCCAGACGGTGGGCGAGTACGCGAAGCGGCTGCGCGCCTCCATCGAGGACTTGATCGGCCAGAACGTGGACGAAACGAGGCTTCTGACCGAGGTCGCCATCATGGCGGAAAAGAGCTCCATCGACGAGGAGACGGTCCGATTGAAGAGTCACATCTCTCTTCTGCGCGAGTGCCTCGCGGGCAACGAACCCGTGGGCCGCAGGATCGACTTCATCGTGCAGGAACTCAACCGGGAGGTCAACACGATCTCCTCGAAGTCGCAGGACATCCCGATCACGAACCTCGTCGTCGAAGGGAAGGCCGTGATCGAGAAGCTGCGCGAGCAGGTGCAGAACGTCGAGTGAAGCGCCTGACCAATTTGACGGAGGGAATGCCATTGGCCAGCGGATCTCTATTTGTGATTTCGGGTCCGGCGGGCGCCGGAAAATCGATGATCGTCAAAAGGCTGCTCGAGAAGCACCCCGACGTCGGGATCTCCGTGAGCTGCACGACGCGAAAGCGGCGCGCGGGCGAGGTCGCGGGCGTCGACTATCACTTCGTTTCCGACGGGGAGTTCGACCGGCTGATCGCGGAGGGTGGGTTCTTCGAGTGGGCGAGCGTCCATCAGGACCGCTACGGGACGCTGAAGTCCGTGGTCATGGACGAGCTGTCAAAGGGCCGCGACCTCATCCTCGAGATCGACGTTCAGGGCTGCGCGCAGGCGAAAAAGCAGTATCCCGCGCTCGTCAAGGGCATTTTTGTGAGCCCCCCGAGCCGCGAGAACATCGAGAAGCGCCTGAGGAACCGCCACACCGAGACCGAGGAGGCCATTCGGGTGCGCCTCGGAAACGCGGCAGGCGAAATCAGGCAGGCGTACGGGTACGATTACTTAATCATTCACCAGGATTGGAACGTCGTCGAGAACGCGCTTGAGATCGCGGCCGACGAGGTATACGCCATCATCCGGGCGAGCCGCCTCGAAGTCAGGCGGAATACCGCGTTTCTGGATGAACTCACCGACTCTTTGACTATGGGAGGAAACGGACATGATGATTGATCCGCCGATCGGCGAGCTTCTTCAAAAGGTTGATTGCAGATACACTTTGGCCGTGGAGGCTTCCAAGCGCGCGCGCGAGCTGATCGGAGGCGCGATGCCGCTCATCGACACCAAGGAGATCAAACCCCTCTCGATCGCCATCGAGGAGATCCGGCGCGGACTGATCGCCTTTTCGAGGCCTGAGGAGGAAGACGACCCACTTTTGCGGTGAAGAAAGAAAACGTGCGCAGCGACGAGCGAAAATCATTCGGTTTTCGCTTGTTTGCAGTACAATTGACCCGGAGGAAATGGAATGCTTGAGGGAAAAAGGATCGCGATCGGCGTGACCGGCGGAATCGCTGCGTACAAGGCCGCGGAGCTCACGAGCCGCCTGAAAAAGCGCGGCTGCGAGGTGCGCATCGTGATGTCCGAGAACGCGACGAAGTTCATACAGCCGCTCACGCTTGAGACGCTGAGCGGCAGCCGCGCGTACGTCGACCAGTTCGCCCGTGAGTTTGAGATGGACCACATCGGCATCGCGCGCTGGGCGGACGCGTTTGTCGTCGCGCCCGCGACGTTCAACTTCATCGGGAAAATGGCCGCCGGGATCGCGGACGACCTCGTTACGACCACCGCCGCGGCGGTCACATGCCCCGTTCTTCTCGCGCCCGCGATGAATGCCCGGATGTGGAAAAACGCGGCCTGCCGGGAGAACATAAAGACGCTGCGCGCGCGCGGCGTGATCACCGTGGGGCCCGAGAGCGGGCTTCTCGCCTGCGGAGACGACGACGTGGGAAGGATGTCCGAGCCCGCCGAGATCGTCGAGGCCATCGAGGCGATCTTTGCGCGCCGCGCTGACTTTTCCGGGAAGCGCGTGCTCGTGACGGCGGGGCCGACCGTCGAGATGATCGATCCCGTCCGCTACATCACCAACCGCTCCTCCGGCAAAATGGGCTACGCGATCGCGGAGGCCGCGCGCGACAGGGGCGCGATTGTCACGCTCGTAACTGGGCCAGTCTCCCTCGAGCCGCCCGCCGGTGTGGAGACCGTGCGGATTCAATCCTCCGCGGAGCTGTGCGAACGGGTGCTCGCGCTGGGCGAAGGCGCGGACGTCGTCATTCAGGCCGCCGCGCCCGCCGATTTCACGCCCGAGACGGTGGCTGAGAAAAAGATCAAGAAAAACGGCTCGGACGGGTTGACGCTGCGGCTCAGACAAACCACGGACACCGCGGCGGAGCTTGGGAGGCGCAAACGGCCCGGGCAGATCATGGTGACGTTCGCGGCGGAGACGAACGACGTGATCGAGAACGCGCGGGCGAAAATGAAAAAGAAGAACTCGGATATCGTGGTCGCAAACGACGTGACCCGGCCGGACGCGGGCTTCAACGTCGACACGAACCGGATCACCATCGTCACCGCCGACCGCGCGGAGGAACTTCCCCTCATGACGAAGCGCGAGGCGGCGGACGCCATCCTCGACGCGGTTCTGCGCCTTCCCTGATGCGCTACGCGAACGTCATCGTCGATCTCTCGGCGAGCGAGATCGACCGGCTGTTCACCTACGCCGTGCCGGATGAGATGGCGCTCCTGCCGGGGCATCAGGTCGCGGTGCCGTTCGGGCCGCGCACCATCGACGGCTTCGTGGTGTCGCTCTCGGACGAGACGGCGCTCCCGCCCGAGAAGATCAAGCCGGTCAGGCGGCTCGTTCAGCCGTATCCGGTGATTTTGCCGGAGCAGATGGCGCTGGCGGTGTGGATCAGGGATCGCTATCTGTGCAACCTCGTGGACGCTCTGCGGCTCATGATTCCCGCCGAAATGCGCGGCGCGCGCGTGCGGGAAAAGACGGTGCGGCGGGTGGCACTCGCGGCAGATCCAGTTGTGCTCGCGGCATTCAAGGCGAATGCGCGCTCGAAGAGGCAGCTTGAGCTGATCGCGCTTCTCGAAAAGGGCGAGATCGAATCCGCGAAGCACCCCGAATTCGCGCAGGCGATCCGCGCGCTCGCACAGAAGGGCATCGTGCGCGCGTACGACGCCGAAGTGAGACGGACGCCCACGGCACTCAAAATCCCGGACGGGGACGACGACCCCATCCTGATGCCCGAGCAGACGCGGGCGCTCGGCGAGATCGGACGCGCGCTCGAAGAGGGCGGCGGGCGGTTCCTGCTCCACGGCGTCACGGGCAGCGGAAAGACGGAGGTCTACATCCGCGTCGTCCGGCGCGCGCTCGAGATGGGCAAGGCCGCCATCGTGCTCGTGCCGGAAATCGCGCTCACGCCCCAGATGGTCCGCTGGTTTCACGCGCGCTTCGGCGCGGACGCGGCGGTTCTGCATTCCGGGCTTTCCAAGGGCGAGCGGTTCGACGAGTGGCGGCGCATCCGTTCGGGGGAAGCACGCGTGGTGATCGGTGCGCGCTCCGCCATCTTCGCCCCGGCAAAGGACATCGGCGTCATCGTGGTGGACGAGGAGCACGAGCATACATATCAGTCCGACAAGAGGCCTCGCTACGACGCGCGCGAGGTGGCGGCGGAGCGGGCGCAAGCATCGGGCGCGGTCCTGATCCTCGGCTCTGCGACGCCCTCGGTCGCGACCTACATGCGCGCCATGCCGGGCGTGAGGTCGGAAAATCGGCTGACGCTTGTCGAGCTCACGGGCCGCGTCATGGACAGGCCGCTTCCCGAAGTTGAGATCGTCGACATGCGGGGCGAGCTTGAGAAGGGCAACCACTCCATTTTCAGCGCACCGCTCCAGTCCGCGCTGCGCCGCTGCCTCGACGAGGAACATCAGGCGATGCTCTTTATCAACCGGCGCGGATATTCGACGTTCGTCTCCTGCCGCGCGTGCGGGAAGGCCGTCAAGTGCCCGAACTGCGACGTGACGTTGACCTACCACCAGACGGAGGACCTCCTCAAGTGTCACTACTGCGGCGAGGTCATGCGTCCGCCGAAGACGTGCCCGAGCTGCGGCAGCAAGTACATCAAGTATTTTGGCAGCGGCACGCAGAAGGTGGAGGAGGCCGTGCGCGCGCTCTATCCTGACGCGCGGGTCGGGCGGCTCGACCTCGACACCACCGTCCGCAAGGACGCGCACGAGAAGATCCTCGAGGCGTTCCGCGCGGGCGAGACGAACGTCTTGGTCGGCACGCAGATGATCACGAAGGGCCTCGATTTCCCGAACGTGACGCTGGTGGGCGTGGTCGCGGCGGACATGTCGCTGAACCTGCCCGACTACCGGAGCACCGAGCGCACTTTTCAGCTCATCACGCAGGTGGCGGGCCGCGCGGGCCGCGCGGACGCGCCTGGAAAGGTGATTGTGCAGACCTACGACCCCGATCACTACGCCATCCGGCTCGCGGCCAGCCAGGACTACCGCGCGTTCTACAACCGCGAGAGCCGGTATCGCCGCATGGGTCTTTATCCCCCCTTCACCGTCATCGCGCGGATCGTGTTTACCGCGAAGGCGATGAACGACGCGGTCCAGGCGGCGCAGGAGGTCGAGGGGAAGCTCGACCGCTTCATCGATGAGATCGGCGAGCGGAAGAATGTCGTCCAGATGCGCGCGGTGGAGGCGCCCATCGGGCTTCTGCGGGGCGAGGCGCGGCATCAGGTCTTTCTCAAGATGTACTTCAAGGGAGACGTCCGGCGGGTGACGGAAAGGATGCGCGAACTGGCGGAGGAGCCGCGCGCGCTCGTCCGGGCGGAGCTCGAGGTAAACCCCGTGAATCTGATATGAAATCTGGGCATTGCGGTATAGAATAGGTGCGCGGGCGCGAACCGTATTGATGAGTCTGCGCCGCGGCGCGGGAGGGATTTTTGTGGCGATTCGGAAAATTGTGAAGGTCGGCGAGGACGACGTGCTCCGCAAGCACGCCCGCCGCGTGGATAAATTTGACAAGCGGCTGTGGACGCTTTTGGACGATATGGCGGAAACAATGTACGACGCAGACGGCGCGGGACTCGCCGCGCCGCAGGTGGGCGTTTTGAAGCGCGCGGTCGTGATCGACGTGGGCGATGGGCTCATCGAGCTCGTAAACCCGGAGATCATTTGGCAGGAGGGCTCCGCCATCCACGCGGAAGGATGTCTGTCCGTTCCGGGGCGGCGCGGGACCGTCGAGCGGCCCGCGAAGGTGCGCGTGCGCGCGCAGGACCGGATGGGGAGCGAGATCGAACTCGAGGGAGACAGCGAGTACCTTGCGATGGCGGTCTGCCACGAACTCGATCACCTGGACGGGATCATCTACACGGACAAGATGATCGAGGACGTGACCGACAAAATGAACGAGGACGAGGAAGAAGAGGCAGAGACATGACCAGGGTGGTCTTCATGGGCACGCCCGACTTCGCGGTGCCGTCCCTGGACGCCCTCATCGATGAGGGATACGAGGTCGTCGGCGCGTTCACGCAGCCGGACCGTCCCGTCGGGCGGGGGCACAGGATCTCGTGCTGCGCGGTGAAATCCCGCGCCGAGGCGCGCGGCGTGCCGGTCTTCCAGTTCGAGCGCGTGCGCAGGCAGGAGGGGCTCGATCAGATGCGCGCCCTCAGGCCCGACGTCGTCGTGACGGCCGCGTTTGGGCAGATCCTGTCGAAGAAGCTTCTCGAGGTACCGAAGTTCGGCACGGTCAACGTACACGCCTCGCTGCTTCCGCGCCACCGGGGGGCCGCGCCCATCAACTGGGCGATCGCCATGGGCGACAGGGTGACGGGCGTCACCACCATGCTCACGGACGCGGGGCTCGACACGGGCGATATGCTGCTCGCGCGCGAGACGGAGATCGGCGAAAACGAGACGGCGGGCGAGTTGAGCGAGCGGCTGTCGCGCATCGGCGCGGAGCTTCTCATTGAGACGCTCGAAAAGTATCTGAAGGGCGAGATCGTGCCCGTCAAGCAGGAGGAGGCGCTGGCGACCTACGAGCCGATGCTTGACAGGGGGATGGGCGAGATCGACTGGGCGAAGCCCGCCGCCGAGATCGCGAACCTCGTCCGGGGCCTCAACCCGTGGCCCTGCGCCTATACCGAATACAGCTGCGGCACTTTGAAGCTGTTTCAGGCCAAGGCGGTCGAAAGCGCGGGGGATGCCGCGCCGGGAACGATCCTCGAATCCTCGCCGAAGAAGGGGCTTGTGATCGCCTGCGGAGACGGCGCGCTCGAGATCGTTGAGATGCAGGCGCCGAACGCGAAGCGGATGCCGGCGAAGCAGTACCTGATGGGAAAATGCATCGCGTGCGGCGATTTGCTCGGCGCGCGCGGATTGCACGTGAGCGAGCTCGGGATCTGCCGGGCTGAGGAAAATCAGTGAAAAAGACGGAGTCCGGCAAAGGCCGGGCGTGAAGGGACCGCATATGCCGAAAAAACCCGGTGGGACGTTCGGAGGCGCGAAGGGATCGCGCAAGTTCGGGAAAACAGGATCGACGGGGGAACGCACGCCCCGCACATACGCAAAGCCCGCGATGGGCACAGACGGCGATCGGAAGCCGCGTGCGTACGGAAAGCCCGCGATGGGCACAGACGGCGAGCGCAAACCCCGCGCGTTTGGAAAGCCCGCGATGGGAGCAGATGAGCGCAAGCCCCGCGCGTACGGAAAACCCGCGACGGAAGCTGATGGTGAGCGGAAACCGCGTGCGTACGGAAAGCCCGCGACGGGTTCGGATGAGCAGAAGCCGCGCACATACGCAAGGCCTGTGGAGGGCGCGGATGGAGGGAGAAGACCCTTCGCTCCGCGAAAAGCCGACTCCGATCTCGGCGGTGAGCGGAAGCCGCGAACATACGCAAGGCCAGCGGAGAGCGCGAATGGCGAGCGGAAGCCGCGAACATACGCACGACCCGTAGAGGGCGCGGACGGCGAACGGAAGCCGCGAACATACGCACGACCCGTTGAGGGCGCGGACGGCGAACGGAAGCCCCACACATTCGCAAGACCTGCGGAGGGCAGAGACGGCGAGCGGAAGCCCCGCGCGTTCGATAGACCCCTCGAAGGCCCGGGCGGCGAGCGGAGGCCTTTTTCCGGACGCGTGCGGACGACCGCGCGGGATGTGGCGCTGCGCGCGTTGAAGGACGTAGCCGCGAACGGCGCCTTCGCCGCGCAGGCGCTCGACCGCCAGCTCGATTCGGCGCATCTGTTGCCCGACGACCGCCGGCTCGCGACCAGCATCTTTTACGCGGCCGTCGAAAACCGCATCCGGATCTCGCACATTTTAAGGGCCTTCGTCCGAAACGCCGAGCCGGAGATCTTCGACGTTCTCCACGTCGCGTGCGCGCAGCTTCTCTATCTCGACAAGGTGCCGGACCACGCCGCCGTCGACGAGGCGGTGAAACAGGCGCGCGCCGTCAAGGGGCAGCGCGTGGGCGGCTTTGTCAACGGCGTTTTGCGAAACGTCATCCGCTCGCGGGACGCGGGCGACTTGCTCGCGCCCCGGGAGGCGGGGGAGACCGTGCCCGCGAACGTCGAATTCTCCATCGCGCCGGAGCTCATGGACAAGCTCACCCGGACGTTCGATGCGGAGGAGGCTGAAAAAATCGCCGCCTACCGGCCCGCGCGCCGTACCCAGACCGTCCGGCCGAACCTCATGACCACGACCGACGAAGAGATGGGCGCGTACCTGACCGGGCGGGGCGTCAACTGGGAGCTGGGCCTCGTCCCCCACGCTTTCCTTTGCGAAAACGCGGGCGCGCTCGCCAATTTAGAGGATTACCGGACGGGCATGTTCTCGATTCAGGGCGAGGGGTCCATGCTCGCCGCGCGCGCCGTGGAGGTCAAGCCCGGCATGAACGTGCTCGACGCCTGCGCCGCGCCCGGCGGCAAGAGCGCGCTTCTGTGCGAGATCATGAACGGCACGGGCCGCGTATACGCCTGGGACGTGTACGAGCACCGCGTGGAGTTGATTCGCGCGGCGGGCCGCCGGCTCAAGCTCTACAATCTCCGGCCGACCGTCCGCGACGCGCGCACACCCTACGAGCCCTTCGACGCGTTCCTGGACGCCGTTCTTGTGGACGCGCCCTGCTCGGGGCTCGGCGTCATGGCCGACAAGCCGGATCTCAGGCTCAAGTTCAGCGAGTCGGATCTGGCGGACCTTGTGAAGCTCCAGCGGGAAATCCTTCAGAACTGCGCGAAGCTCGTCAAGGTCGGGGGGCTGCTCGTGTACTCCACCTGCACCATTCTGCCGGAGGAGAACGAGGATCAGGTGCGCGACTTCCTTTCGCACAACCCGCAGTTCGCGCTCGAAGCGGATACCTCCTATCTGCCGGAGCCGCTGCGTCCGCGCGCGAAGGACGGCATGATCCAGCTTATTCCGCACATCGACGGCGTAGAGGGCTTCTTCATCGCGCGCATGCGCAGAAAGTGCCTATGACGAAGGTTCAGCTCCTGTCCATGGATGCGGGGGAGCTTGCAGGATTTCTCCGGGAGATGGGGGAAAGCGCCTTCCGCGCGAAGCAGCTGCGGGGATGGCTCAACCGGGGCGCCTGTTTTGAAGACATGACGAATCTTTCCGGTGCGCTCCGGGAAAAGCTTGCCGCCGCGGCGACGGCGAACCCGGTCAAAATCGTCGAAACCCGGCTCTCCCAAATGGATGAGACGGCGAAGTTCCTGTATCTTCTCGAGGACGGGAACCTCGTCGAGGGCGTCCTGATGCGCTACCACCACGGCGACACGCTCTGCGTGTCGACGCAGGTGGGCTGCAAAATGGGCTGCAAATTCTGCGCCTCCACGCTCGAGGGCTGTGTGCGCTCGCTCACGCCCGGCGAGATGCTCGGGCAAGTGATCGCCGCGAACGGTTACGCGCGCGCCGAGGACGAAACGCGCAGGGTTCACAACGTCGTGCTCATGGGAAGCGGCGAGCCCTTCGATAACTATGAGAATGTCATCAAGTTCCTGCGCCTGCTGAACGATCCCGAGGGGCTGAACATCTCCCTTCGGAACGTGTCGCTTTCTACCTGCGGGCTGGTGCCGCAGATGAAAAGGTTCGCCGGGGAGGGGCTTCCGGTCACGCTGTCCCTCTCCCTCCACGCGCCGAACGACGAAATCCGCAAAACCATGATGCCCGTCGCGGAGGTCTGGCCGATCGACGAGGTGATCGCCGCGTGCCGATATTACGTCGAAAGGACCGGGCGGCGGGTGATCTTCGAATACGCGCTCGTCGAAGGCGTCAACTGCGCGCCGGAGCACGCGGACGAGCTCGCGCGGCGGCTGCGCGGCCTTCAGTGTCACGTGAATCTCATCCCCCTGAACAGCGTGAAGGAGCGCGCGCTTGAGCCGCCGGAGCGCTCGATCGCCGAGGCGTTTCTGAAGCGGCTCACGTCGAACCATATCTCCGCGACGATCCGCCGGGAGATGGGCGCGGACATCGAGGGCGCGTGCGGCCAGCTCAGGCGGCGGGTCATTGAGGAAGGCTTTTCCGAACCGACATAACAGGCGTGCCGGAGGCGCGCGCATCGGAGGATTTACCTATGAGGGTCTACGCGCTGACAGACATCGGCAGCGTGCGCGCTGTCAACGAGGACTCCTACTTCGTTCCCGCGTCCGGGGAACGCTATTGCTGCATCGCAGACGGCATGGGCGGGGCGCAGGCGGGCGAAGTCGCGAGCGCGATCGCGGTGGAGGTCTTCGCGGACTACATGAAGGATATTCTGCCGCCGCCGCACGAGAGGCTCAGGCGCGCCGTGGTGGCCGCGAACCGCGCCATCTTTGAGCGTGCGCAGGCGGACCCCTCGATGGCGGGCATGGGGACGACCATCACGGCGCTTCTCATCGACGGGGACGAGGCGCATATCGCGCACGTCGGCGACAGCCGCGCCTACCTCCTTCGGAACCGCGCGCTCATGAAGGTGACGACGGATCACACGCTCGTCGAGGAGATGGTGCTGAAGGGCGTCATCACCGTGCGAGAGGCGAAGACCCACCCCCGCAGAAACATCATCACCCGGTGTTTGGGCACATCCGAGGCGGTCGAGATCGACCTTCTGCGCATCCGGATGGAGCCGAACGACGTCTTCCTCCTATGCTCGGACGGGCTCTCGAGTTATGTCGGGGAGCACGAGATTCTTGAAATCCTCAATTCGCGCATGAAGCGGGAGAACAAGCCCGCCGCGCTCGTCGGAAAGGCGCTCGACGCGGGCGGCCACGACAACGTGACGGTGCTTCTCGTGACGCTCGAGGAGGGCAATCAATGATGATCGGCGCCGTCCTGTCCGCGCGCTACGTCGTCGAAGAGATCGTCGGAACCGGCGGAATGGCGGTCGTGTACCGCGCGTGGGACAGGCGAAAAAAGCGCGTCGTCGCCATAAAGGTTCTGCGTCCCGAGTTCGAAGGGGACGCGGATTTCGTGCGCCGCTTCAGCCGGGAGGCGGAGGCCGCGTCGAAGGTCTCCCACGAGAACATCGTGGGCATGTACGACGTGGGCATCGACGGCGAGACGCGATACATCGTGATGGAGTACGTCGACGGCGAGACGCTCAAGGACATGATCCGCGAGATGGGTCATCTGAGCCCCGACGCGGTCGTCCGGATGGGCATCCGCATCCTCGCGGCGGTCGACCACGCTCACAGGAACGGCATCGTACACCGCGACATCAAGCCCCAGAACATCCTTGTGGACCGCGAGGGCAAGGTAAAGGTCGCGGATTTCGGCATCGCGCGGCTCAAGGCGCAGCAGACGACCCGCGTGGTCGATTCGACGGCCTCGGCGCTCGGGAGCGTTCACTACCTTTCGCCGGAGCAGGCGAGCGGCGAGGTGGCCGACGAGAAGAGCGACCTCTACTCGGTGGGCGTGGTGCTCTACGAGATGCTGACGGGCAACGTTCCCTTCGACGGGGAGACGGCGGTTTCGGTCGCGCTCAAGCATGTGAGCGAGGAACCCAAGAGCATGCGCACGCACGATCCGTCGATCACAAAAGCGCTCGACGAGGTCGTTCTGCGCGCGCTGCGCAAGGATGCCGCCGAGCGATACCAGACCGCCGCGGAGATGGCGCTGGACCTTCGAAAGGCCGTGACGAACCCGGGCGGCGGGTTCGTTCAGCACCCGAAGGCGCGCGGCGAAAAGAAGAGCGCGGAGGCGAACGAGACGAAGGTCGTCGACATCCGGCTCCGGCGCGCGCGGCGCAGGCGGCGCATTCGGTACGCGCTGATGGGCGTCATGATCGCGTGCGTGCTCGCGCTCGTAGTCGTCGGGGCCTGGCTCATGACCCACAGCCGCATGCCCGACGTGCGCGGACTGTCGGAATCCGCCGCGGCTTCGAAGCTGAGCGACTTTCAGGACGTCCGGGTGGCCTACGAGCTGTCGGACGAGGTAGCCCAAGGCCTCGTGATCGGACAGACGCCGAAGGCGGGCCGGTACATCGACCGCGAGGCGGCGGTCCTTCTGACCGTGAGCGAGGGGAGCGTCTACGTAACCATCGGCGACTACGCGGGCTATCCGTACGACGAGGCGATGCGGCTTCTGGCCGAGGCGGGCGTCTCCGACGTCCGGATTGATTACGTCATGGACGAAGCGGCGGTGGGCACGGTCGTCGCGCAGTCGCCCGAGGCGGGCGACGTGGAGAGAAAGTCTGCGGTCATCCTCAGCGTAAGCGGGGAAACCGTTCTCGCGCCGTCTCTCACGAGCTACACGCTCGAGAACGCGCGCACATACATCGAATCGGAGGGACTGAGGCTCGGGACCATCTCCGAGGCGTATTCCGCGGACGCCGCCGCGGGCACGGTCATCGCGCAGTCGGTCGCGCCGAATTCCGAGATCCTCCTGGGCAGCGCCATCGATCTTACCATCGCGCAGTCGCAGAAGATCATGTACTATCCGGAATCGAACTTCCGGGTGGTGGTGCCGCTCGGAAACACGCGCGTCGTCGTGCGCGTCGCGACTCCCTCCGGCATCACGTTTGACGCCTACGACGGCACGCTCGGCAAGGGCACGCACTCGATTCCGCTCTCGAGCGCCGAGACGGGGGAGCATACGGTGGAGGTGTATCTTGACGGGGCGCTTCTGGAAACCATGAAGCTGACCTTTGATTAACCTATGGGGGAGAAATGTTTGCGGGGAACGATCTTAAAGGGAATCGGCGGATTTTACTACGCGCTTTCCGAGGAAGGCGCGGTCTACACGCTTCGCGCGCAGGGGAAGCTCCGGCGCGAGCGCATGAAGCCCATGGTGGGCGACGATATTGAGATGACGCCCAGCGAGGGCGAGGAGCACGGTTGGATACTGTCGATCGGCGCGCGGAAAAACGAGCTCGTGCGGCCCCCGGTCGCGAACATCGACGCCATTTTGATCGTCATGGCGGCAGCCGCGCCCGACCCCGACCTCTACATGATCGACCGATTGATCCTGAACGCGCGGCTCGCGGGCATCGAGCCCCGGCTCGCGGTCAACAAGTGCGACCTCGACCCGGAGGGGACTCGGAGGCTTCTCGCACAGTACGCGCGCGCGGAGGTCCATCCCATGGCGGTCTGCGCGCGGACAGGCGCGGGCGTCGAGGCGCTGCGGGCGTCCCTGGCCGGCAGGAAGCACGCGCTCGCGGGGCAGTCCGGCGCGGGCAAGTCGTCTGTCATCAACGCGATGTACGGACTTTCGCTTGAGACGGGGGGGCTCTCCCAGAGGATCGAACGCGGGAAGAACACCACGCGCCACTGCGAGCTCATTCCCGTTCCGGGCGGGGGCATGGTGCTCGACACGCCGGGCTTCAGCCTACTCGAGACCCCGCTCGTCGAGCCGGAGGTCCTCAAGGACCACTATCCGGAGTTCGCGCCCTATGAGGGGCAGTGCTTTTTCAAGCCCTGCATGCACGGCGCGGAGCCGAAGTGCGCGGCGCGCGAGGCCGTGGCGCGGGGCGAAATCGACCCAGAGCGGCACGCGCGTTACGTGGAGCTGCTTTCTGAAATGAGATTACGATGGAGGGACAGATATGATTAAGGTTGCGGCGTCGCTTCTCGCGGCGGACTATCTGAAATTCGGCGAGGAGATCGAGCGCATGGCGGCGGCGGGCGCTGATTATCTGCACTTTGATGTCATGGACGGGCGCTTCGTGCCCAACATCACGTTCGGTCCGGGCATCCTGAAGGCTGCCTCGCGCTGCTCCTTGCCGCTGGACGCGCACCTCATGATCGTGGAGCCCGAGAAATACGTCGGCGATTTCGCCGACGCGGGCGCTGAAATCATTACCGTCCACGCGGAGGCGACGGCGCACCTTCACCGCGCGATCCAGCAAATTCACGCGCTCGGCTGCAAGGCGGGCGTGTCCCTGAATCCCGCGACCGATCCTTCCTGCCTCCAATACGTGATCGGGGATTTGGACCTCGTTCTCGTGATGACCGTGAACCCAGGCTTCGGCGGGCAGAAGCTCATCCCGCGCGCGGTCGATAAGATTGCGGAGATCAAAAAAATGATCGACCAGGCGGGAAGCGCGGCCGTCATCGAGGTGGACGGGGGCGTGAACACCGAAACCGCGGTCCCGATCGTGAAAAACGGCGCGACACTCCTGGTCGCCGGAAGCGCGCTCTACGGGGCAAAGGACGCGAAAGCGTTCGTCGACGCGCTTCACAGTCTTTAAAAAGGGTGACAATTTCGCCTCCTCCGGCATACTCTGCTACAGGGGGAGGCGATTTTCATGGCCAGAGTGCGCGTAGCGCGTTGCTGCGGTCCAAAGGGAAAGTTCGCGGGCATTCTGCTGATGCTCGCTGGTCTGCTTTTGATGATGCTGATTGTTCCATATTGGGCCTGGGCGGGCATCATCTGCGTCGTGATGATCCTCGGCGGGTTCGTTTTCTGGCGCTTCTGCTGACATCGGAAAACAAAAATACCGCCAACCATGGGCGAAGGTCTTCCTTACGCCCATTGTTGTCGGAATTTTTGCGCCTGGGGATTGCGGGTGCTGATTTACAGCGCGCGCTCCACCTTGTTGCTGCGCAGGCACCGCGTACACACCGACATGCGGGTCGGAACGCCCTTGACCATCACGCGAACCTTCTGCGTGTTGGGAGCCCAAGTCCGGCTGGTCCTGCGCACGGAGTGGCTGACGTTGTTTCCGTAGACCACGCCCTTGCCGCAAACCTCACAAAACTTGCCCATTGCTGTATCGCACCTCCTTTAAGAGCAAATCACATCAAAACAAATGAATTATACCATCATACGGGTCAAAATTCAAGCCTTGCGGCATGTAAAAGTTCGCGAAATGCGCGCATATTGTTAAAAGAGGTTCTTTGACTTGCGCCCGCATTTGAAAAACGGTATACTGATCGTTGGAGAGGTATGCCTTTTTGAGTCCTCATGAGGAGGTTATGATATGGAATTCAAGTTTCAGACGGAGCTGGGCCTTGTGACTGTGGACGACGACGTAGTCGTGCGCGTGGCGGGGTTTGCGGCGCTTGACTGCTATGGAATCGTCGGCATGGCCTCGAAGCGGTCGACCGACGGCATCGTGCAGCTCATGGGGCGGGAGAATCTCGGACGGGGCGTGCGCGTTAAGGCCAACGGCGACAAGGTTGACATCGACCTATACATCATCGTCGAGTACGGCATTTCGATCAGCGCCGTCGCGGCCTCGATCATCGAAACGGTGAAATACAAGGTGGAGAGGCTTGCCGGGGTTCCGGTCGGCCGCGTGAACGTCTGCGTGGAGGACATCCGCGTTTGACGCGCGCCGCCGAAATTTCTGATGGAGGAATCCGATATGGCAAGGATGCACATAGATTCGATCGCGCTGCGCGAGATGTTCACCTCGGGCGCGGCGCTTCTTGGCCAAAATAGGGAAACAGTCGACGCGCTCAACGTGTTCCCCGTGCCGGACGGCGACACCGGCACCAATATGACCCAGACGATCAACGCAGCCGTCAAGGAGATGAACGCCGCGCAGGCCTCGTCCGTCTCGGACGTCGCGAGCGCGATCGCGCGGGGTGCGCTGAAGGGAGCGCGCGGAAATTCGGGCGTCATATTGAGCCAGATCCTGCGCGGCTTCGCGAGCGCGCTGGACGGCGCGGAGGAGATCGACGCCGCGCTCTTTTTGAGGATGCTGCGGATGGGCAGCGACACCGCCTACAAGGCGATGATGAAGCCCAAGGAGGGCACCATTCTGACCGTCATCCGCGTGATGGCGGAGGAGACGGAGCGCGCGGGGCGCGAGCCGAAGTCGGTAGACGAGCTGTTCCAGTCGGCGCTCGCTTCCGGAGACGCGATTCTCAAAAAGACGCCGGACATGCTTCCCGTGCTCAAGCAGGCGGGCGTGGTCGATTCCGGCGGCATGGGTCTCATGATCATCTTCCGCGGCATGTACGCGGCGCTCACCGGCGAAGCGATCGAGCTGGGCGAACAACCCATCGCGGCGCAGCTCATGCCCGGCGAGTTTGTGGACGACCACGCGGCGCTCGGGGAAATTACATTCGGATATTGCACGGAGTTCATCGTGTCGCACCCGCGCTCCGACATGCGCGAATCGGAGGTCGTGAGGCTCAGAAAGCGGCTCGAGCGGATCGGCGACTGCGTGCTCGTGATTTCTGACCTCTCGGTCGTGAAGGTGCATGTGCACACGGACGACCCCGGCAAGGCGCTCCAGATGGCGCTGGAATTGGGCGAGATCGATTCCATCAAGATCGACAACATGCGCGAGGAGGCCCGCGAGCGCGCCGCCAAGAACCAGGCGCTGGCCGAGGCGAACAAAGCCGCGGAGGCTTCCGAGGAAAAGGAATACGGCATCGTGTCCGTGGCGCTGGGCGACGGACTGACGGAAATCTTCAAGGAGCTGTCGGTCGACCAGATCGTCGACGGCGGCCAGACCATGAACCCGAGCATCGAGGATCTTTACGAGGCCATCGAGTCGACGCGCGCGAAAAATGTGTTCGTGTTTCCGAACAACACCAACATCATCCTCGCGGCGGAGCAGGCCGCGGAGCTCACCGACAGAAACGTGATCGTAATCCCCACCAAATCCGTACCCATGGGCATCTCCGCTGCGCTGGCGTTCAATCCCGAGGAGGGCGTTGAGGAGAACGGGCGCGCGATGCGAGAGGCCGCGGAGAGCGTGCACACCGGCTCCATCACATACGCCGTTCGCGATACGAACTTCGACGATAAGGAGATCCACGCGGGCGACATCATGGGGCTTATCGACAACAAACTCGAACTGCTCGGGAGCGACATCAAAGGGGTGGCGTTCGACGTCGCGCGGTCGATGGTGACGGAGGATTCCTCGCTCATCACCCTCTACTATGGGAGCGACGTGCCCGAAAATGACGCGCAGGCGCTGGCGGACGAGCTGACCGAGGCGTATCCCGACTGCGACGTGGGACTGCAGAACGGCGGCCAGCCGCTGTACTACTACCTGATCGCGGTCGAATGAGATCAGAAAAATGCGCGGGGTCGGGCCTTTGGCTCGCCCCGCGATTGATTTTTGAGGGAAGAAGATGGACATTCCACTCACGCACGTGCGCGGGATTGGACCCGCGCGACTGAAGGCGCTCCGGGATGCGGGCCTGAACGGCGTGCGCGACCTCGTGCTGTGCTTGCCGCGCGAGTACCGGGACATGACGCGGCTCGCGCTGCTCTCGGAGGCGCGCCCGGGCGAGGCGTTCGCGTGCCGGGTGCGCGTGGCGGGCGAAATGACGGTCAAGCGCGTCAAAAAGCTCACGATCTCGACCGTTTACGTGACCGACGGGACCGAGACGATCCAGGCCGTGTGGTATAACCAGCCCTGGCTCAAGGATCAGATGCCGCGCGGCCGGGAGCTTGTTCTCTACGGGCGGTTCGAGATGCGAAAGGGTTTTCCGCAGATGGTGTCCCCCGCCATCGAGCCGGGCGAGGGAATCGTTCCCATCTATAAGCCTGTGCCCGGCATCCCGCAGAAGGCGTTTCGCCAGCTCGTGGAGGCGGCGCTCAAGGTCTCAGATGGCCAATGGCCGGACGAGCTGCCGCGCGCCGTCCGCGAAAAATTTGGACTATGCGAGCGCAACTTCGCCATGCGCAACGCGCACTTCCCCGACTCGCAGGAGGCGCTCGCGGCCGCGCGCCGCAGGATCGCCTTCGAGGAGCTGCTTCTTTATCAGGTGGCGCTGTCGCTGTTCCGCTCCGGCGCGCGCGCGGGCACGGCCATGGATTTTTCGGACGCGGACGTCGAAGACTATTGGCGCAGACTCTCGTTCCCGCCGACGGGTGCGCAGAAGCGCGTTTTGGCGGAAATCGCGGACGACATGCGGACGGATCGCGCGATGGCGCGGCTCGTGCAGGGCGACGTGGGCTGCGGAAAGACGGCGATCGCGTTCGGCGCGATGGCGCTGGCGGTGAAAAGCGGCTTTCAGGCCGCGCTCATGGCGCCGACCGAAGTGCTTGCGCAGCAGCATTTCGAGGCTGCTGAGGCGCTCTTTGGCGAACTGGGGATCCCGGTCGGGCTTCTCACCGGCTCCATGACCGCGAAGGGCCACCGCGAAGCGCACGAGAGAATCGGGAGCGGGGAATGGCGCGTCGTCATCGGCACGCACGCGCTCATTACCGAGGCGGTCAAGTACGAGAACCTCGGACTCGTCATCACCGACGAGCAGCACCGCTTCGGCGTGCGGCAGCGGACGCTTTTTTCCGAAAAGGGCGGCGCGCCCGACGTGCTCGTCATGTCCGCGACGCCGATTCCGCGCACGCTGTCTCTCATATTGTATGGAGATCTCGATATCTCAATCGTGGACGAGCTGCCGCCGGGACGAACGCCCGTCAGGACGCGCATCGTGCCTGAGGACAAAAGGCAGGACATGTACGGCTTCCTGCGCGCAGAAGTGGGGAAGGGAAGACAGGTCTATGTCGTTTGTCCGCTGGTCGAGGATTCGGAAGCCGTGGAGGCGGTGAGCGCGGAGGCCGTCTACGAGGCGCTCCACAAAAAGCACCTCAAGGGTCTGCGCGTCGCGCTCGCGCACGGCAAGCAGAAAAATCAGGAAAAGGATGCCGCCCTTGAGGCGTTCCGCGCGGGCGAGATCGACGTTCTGGTTTCGACGACCGTCATTGAGGTGGGCGTGAACGTCCCGAACGCGACGGTGATGGTGATCGAAAACGCCGAGCGGTTCGGGCTTGCGCAGCTTCACCAGCTCCGGGGCCGCGTCGGGCGCGGCGCGCACGAATCATGGTGCTTTTTGATGGCCGAGCCGAACGAGCGGCTGAGGCTCCTCACCCAGACGAACGACGGCTTTCGGATCGCCGAAAAGGACATGGAACTGCGCGGCCCGGGCGAGCTGTTCGGCTACCGGCAATCGGGCGCGGTGGACGCGGGCCTTTCGGCGCTCGCGGGCGATACCGCGCTTCTCAAAATCACGCACGACGAGGCGCGCGAGATCGTAAAAAACCCCGACGAGCCGGACGCGCGCGCAGTGATTGCGCTTGCGCGCGAAACATTTCGGGATCGGCTCGACGACGTCGCGATGAATTGATCGCCGAATTTCCAACCCTACACAGCATAGAATTGCCAGTCTAAAAACCACCCGCGCGGCCAAAATACCGTCAGACTTGAGCGGGAGGTGAAATGGAATGGCTAGGTCCAGCAACCAGAAGGTTGTGCCCGAGGCGAAGCAGGCACTCGACAACATGAAATTCGAGGTCGCGCAGTCGCTCGGCGTCAATCTGACGAAGGGGTACAACGGCAATCTCACGGCCAAGGAAAACGGCCACGTCGGCGGCGAGATGGTGAAGCGGATGATCGCGGATTATGAGCGCCGCAGCTCTGGCTCCGGAATGTAACCGGAACCCGACAAGACAGCAGATCTAGGGAGGAAAAAAAGATGGCTTCCAATAGTTCGAACAACAAGATCAATGTGCCCGAGGCGAAGCAGGCGATGTCCAACATGAAGCACGAGGTCGCCAGCGAGCTCGGGATTACCCTGAACAACGGCTACAACGGCGACATCACCTCCAAGAACGCCGGCTATATCGGCGGAAACATGGTTCGCAAGATGATCGAGGCGCAGGAGCGGCAGATGAGCGGAAAGTAACCCGCGAAGTTGCCGGGGAGGGGCAAATGCCCCTCCTTTTCATGTGCTCCCACATTTGGTATTTCGAACAAGATTCGCAGGTTGCATGGAATGCAGAATGGCAATGGATCGCCAAATAGAAAACGAATTGTACGCGCCTATTATGAATTTTGTAATAGGATGGTAGAAGTTATGGTGTATCATAAACAAAAGGTTTGCGCTGAGGAGAGAACCCGATTCTGGCGGGAACCTCTCGAGCGGTCCTTCATAGAATGTCAGATCGGGATTGAGATGAAGGGGGAGCAATACGATGAAAAGCCACAGGAGGATTCTGGTTTCATTCCTTTGCGCGATGATCCTCGCGACATGTTTCGCCTTGCCGAACGCCGCCCTCGCGGAGGGTACCTACACCAATACGATTGCGGACTGCTTTGAGTTCTTCGCGACCAACCTGACGATTGACGACGACGCCGTGGTTCTGGAAGGATATTTCTTCAATTTCAACGAGTATGCCGCCCTTTCGAATATCAGGGAGCTCACGATGACCGTTTATGACGACGACGGCCAGGAGATCTGCACGGGGCAGTTCGACAGCCTGAGTGACTCGCTCGCCAACCTCCAGCTTGGGCCGGGTGAATCCAGCTATCAGGTCTTCAATTTCAACGATACGTACGTCGATCCCTACGACTATAACCTCGAAGACGGGTTCTCGGCCGCGTTCGAGTGCAAATTCTCCTATCAGGAGTAAAGGCTCTCTTTCCGATCCCGAGGCCGCGCCCCGCGCGTTCTCGGGATTATCAATAAAGGAGCTGTTTCAGGACCAAATTTCCGATAGCAGTTTCCACAAAGAATCCGGCTCTCGCGCATCCGCGAGGGCCGGATTCGATCTCTCTTTCCTACAATCACCCTTTGTTTAGGGCTTCGTGATGAAGTCCGCGTAGGCGTTGACGCCGTGTTCCGAAATATCGAGCCCCATCTCCTCCGTTTGGCGCTCGACGCGCAGTCCCGCTATCTTCTTGATGACAAGCAGGATTACGGATGCAGCGGGTGCCGCGAACGCGCTGACCGATGCGACGCCCAGCGCCTGTACGCCGATCAGGAGTGGACGTGTGATCTCCATACCCTCGAGCGCCGCGCCCGTCGCGAAGATGCCGGTGAGGATGGTCCCGAGCGCACCACAGCCCAGGTGTACGCTGCTCGCGCCGACCGGATCGTCGACCTTGAGGACGCGCTCGACGAACTCTGACAGGAACACGAACGCGATGCCCGCGCAAAGCCCGATGGCCGACGCGCCGCCGGGAGACACCACGTCCGCGCCGGAGGTGATCGCGACGAGGCCAGCGAGCGCGCCGTTGAGCGTGAGCGGGATGTCAGGCTTTCCGTAGCGCAGCCGGGTTACGATCATCGCTGCGGCGGCAGAGGCGGACGCCGCGAGCATGGTATGGATCATGACGTCGCCCATCGCCGCAAAGCCGCCGAGCGACATGCCCGCGTTCAGCGCGAGCCACGAGACCCACATGATCATGACGCCCAGCGCGCCCAGGGGGATGCTGTGTCCGGGGAGCGCGTTGACGCTGCCGTCGGCCCTGTACTTCCCGGCGCGTGGCCCGACCATCGCGGCGCCGATCAGCGCGCACCAGCCGCCGACCAGGTTCACGGCCGCAGCGCCGCCCAGATCATGAAAGCCCATTTTCCGAAGCCATCCGGCGTCCGCCCATATCCAGCGGCCCGCGACGGGGTAGACGGCGAGCGCAACGACGAACACATATAACATGTAAGAGAAAAATTTTGTGCGCTCCGCCATCGCGCCGGAGATCATCGCGACCGACATGGCGCAAAGCGCCATCCCGAGGAGTCCGAACGTGCCGGGGTCGATCCCGGAAAACGCGTCGGGCGCCGCGCCGCTCCCGCCGAAGCGGAGAAGGCCGAGGACTGCGCCCTTGCCCGCGTACATCAGGGACTGGCCCGCAAAGAAGTACGCGAACACCGACAGCGCGAGGCCCATCAGCGTCTTTTCGATGATGCCGCTGGCGTTCTTGGCGCGCGTGAAGCCCGATTCCGCCATCATGAACCCGGCCTGCATGAAAAAGACCATGAGCGCGGCGAACGCGGCGATGAAAGTGGTCATAGTTGTCCTCCCTTTCAGGATTGCTACAGCGCGTTCTCGCCGCGCTCTCCGGTGCGGATGCGCACCGCGTCGTAAACGGGGAGAAGGAAGATCTTGCCGTCACCGAACTCGCCCGTCTTGATGCTCGCGCAGATCGACTCGACAAGCTTTTCGACCTTTCGATCGGAGACGACGGTTTCGACCTTCACCTTCGGCAGCAGGTTCACGTTGTACTCGCTGCCGCGGTACTGCTGCTTGTAGCCCTTCTGGTTTCCGTAGCCCATGATGTTTGTGATCATCATGCCCGAGACCTTGTGGTCGTTGAACACCTGCTTGAGCGTCTCCAGCTTTTCGGGCCGGATCACGATTTCGAGCTTGGTCATGCCCTCGCCACCGCCATTTCCGCGCGCGGCGCGAGCGCGCCGGATTTGGCGATTTCAAGGATGGCGTGGGCGAAGCGCTCGTTCTGCGCGGGGGTTCCGATGCTCACGCGGTTGAAGGCGAAGTTCCGGATAATGATGCCGCGCTTGAGAAGTTCCGTCAGCATGCCGTCGACGTCGAGCCCCGTGTCGAAGTAGAGAAAGTTCGTGCCGGACGGGTATACCTTGAACCCGCAGCCCTCGAGGACGGAGGTGAGGTACCTTTTTCCCGCGCGAATGCCTTCGAGGACGAACCTCTCGTGCTCGAGGTCGGAGAGCGCCGCCGTTGCCGCCGCGAGCCCCAGCTGGTTCACATTTCCGACGGTTCCGCCGCGCGAGACGCAGGTTACGACCGACGGGCTCGCGACCATGAAGCCCACGCGCATCCCCGCCATCGCGTAGAGTTTCGAGAAGGTGCGCACGACCACGAGGTTCGGAATTTCGGCGACGAGGCCCATCATCGAGCGGCTCTTTTCCGGGTCGTCCACGAAATCAAGGTACGCCTCGTCGATCATGACGAGCACGTGCTCCGGCACGCGCCGGATAAAAGCCTCGAGCCGGTCGCTGTTTTCCGCGATGCTCGTGGGGTTGCCGGGGTTGCAGACCATGAGGAGCTTCGTTCGGTTTGTGACCGCCGCAAGCATCCCCTCGAGATTCTGGCTCAGATCGTCAAACACGGGGACCTGTACCGGCGTCGCACCGTTGCGCTTGACGAGCATCGGGTACTGCTGGTAGGGGACGGAGCTCATCACCACCTCGTCGCACGGGCCGATGAACACATCCCCGAGGAGGTTGATGACGCCCGTCGCGCCGCCCGAGAGCACCACGCTCTCGGGCGCGACGCCGTACCTGGCCGCGATCGCCTGCGTGAGCTCCGCCTGTCGGTCGGGATACTGGAACGCGGAGGCCATCGCGGAGCGCATCGCCTCCATCGCCTTGGGCGAAGGGCCGAATGGGTTCTCGTTCGCGCCCATGCGGACGACGCTGTCGATCCCGTAGCGCGCGGTCACGTCACGGGGGTTCGTCATCGGGCGAAACAGCGGCATCTCCCTGAGTGCCGGCTTCATGAGGCATTCATAGTCCATACGCATGCTCCTTTGGGCCGTGCGCGACGGGATGCGCCGCGCGCGGCCTGATTTCGGCGGATCGAATCACTCCGCCGCGAGGTCGAAGTATTTCCAGCGATAGCTGTTGCGGCTCGGGTCGACCACGAAGTTTGAGATCTTGGGGTTGATGAGGTAGATGTTCTGCTTCGCAAGGATCGGGATGAAGGCGAAGTCCTCGCCGATGAGGGCCGTCTCGGCGTCGTGGAGCAGCTGGAAGCGCGTCGCCATGTCCGTCTCGACGTTCGCCTGCGCCATCAGCTCGTTATACTTGACGGACGCGGCATTGTTGTCGTTGTAGGCGGCGTTATCCATGTACATGGAGAGATACGTGGTCGGATCGGCGAAGTCAGCCGTCCAGCGCATGCGGCAGATGTCGAAGTCGCGGTTGCGGCGGTCGGAGATGTTGACCTGATATTCCTGCGCCTCGAGGTTCACGGTGATGCCAAGGTTCTCCTTCCACTGCGCCTGCAGGGACTGCGCGATCGCCGCCTCGATCTCAAGGTTCGGGTACTTGAAGGTCAGCTCCGGGAAGCCCTCGCCGTTCGGATATCCCGCTTCGGCGAGAAGCTCCTGCGCGCGCGCGACGTTCTCCTCGAAGAGCGGGTCGACCTCGTCGCCCCAGTACTTGCCGGAGGCCTTCGAAACGAGGTACTTCGCGACGAAGAAGGTGGTGGGCTCGGTGTCGGTGCCGGCGGACGCGCAGATGGCCGCGCGGTCGATGCCGATCACGAGCGCCTCGCGGACGCGCACGTCGTTCAGGGGCTCGACGTCCCAGTTGAGAAGGGTATACCAGGTGGTGATGGACGGGGTCATCTGGAGGTCGGCCTTGCCCTCGTACTCGCTCAGGATGGTGTAGTCGGCGGACGCGAAATCGACCTCGCCGGTCTTATAGGCGTAGATGGTGGACTGGGTGTCCGCGATGCACAGAAGCTTGATCTCGTCGAGAGAGACGCGGTCGGCCTGCACGAAGTAGGGGTTCTTTTTCATGAGGATGTACTGCTCGGGCACGTACTCGGCCATGAAGAACGCGCTGTTCGAAAGGCTCGTCGCCGGATCGAAGCACCAGTCGCCGTTTGTCTCGGTTGCATAGGCGGTCGAAGACGGCATGTAGACCGGCAGGGAGAACAGGTCGAGGAAGTACGGGCAGGGGGCGGTCAGCGAGAAGGCGATGGTCTTGGCGTCCGGGGTCGCGACGCCGAGCGCGGAGATGTCCGCGGAGCCGTCGTAGATCTCCTCGGCGCCCTTTATGACAAAGAGCATGTCGGAGTAGCCGGAGCCGCACGCGGGGTCGAGCGCGCGGGTGATGGTGTTGAGATAGTCGTAGCTCGTGCAGTCGGAGCCGTCCGACCACTTTGCCTCGGGGCGGATGTGGAAGGTGAACACGGTCATGTCCTCGTTGATGTCGCAGCTCTCGGCGGTGATATAATCGTAGGAACCGTCGGGCGCGAGCTCGACCAGGGGCGCGAGCGCGAGGGAGGAGTAGTTCCAGTAGTGGGTCGAGGAGATGCCCGCCGGGTCCAGCGTGCCGGATTCGGCCGCCACGGCGATGGTGATCGATTTTTTAACCTCGTCCGCGTGCGCGACGGTGAACGCGCCGATTGTCATCGCGAGCGCCAGTGCCAGAGTCAGAAAACGCCAGGCCTTTTTCATGATTGCACCCTCCTGTTTTTTCGTCCGGTTTCGGTTTGGGTTCTGCCGGTCCTGCGCGGTTTCGTCCGTCAACCCGGCATCACTCCCTTCGCCGCCAGAGTATCTATGCTCATCGTACCCCGCTGCTTCAAACGCCGCGGTGCGTACAAGAAGCACGCAACCTTCCTGTCCCCGAATTCGTAGCTGGTCGGCATCGCGACGGAGCATTCCTCCATGGCGTACCGGCACCTCTTCTCAAAGGGACAGCCCCTGGGGGGATTGAGGGGACTTGGGATTTCTTCTTCCAGAAGGATTCGTTTCTTCGTGCGCGCCGTCCTTGGATCGGGCACCGGCTCCGCCGAGAGGAGCGCGCGCGTGTAGGGATGGAAAGAGCGGCGATAGATCTCGTTCGCGGGCCCCATCTCTACCATTCGGCCCAGGTACATGACGCCGATCCGATGCGAGATGTGCTTTACCATCCCGAGGTCGTGCGCGATGAACAGGTAGCTGATCCCGCGCTCCTTCTGGATACGCTCGAGGAGGTTGATAACCTGCGCCTGAATCGAGACGTCGAGTGCCGAGATCGGCTCGTCGCACACGATGAACTCCGGACCGAGCGCCAACGTGCGCGCGATGCAGATGCGCTGACGCTGGCCGCCCGAGAACTCGTGGGGGTACCGCCTGATGTGGTCGGGCTTGAGGCCGACCGTCTCGAGGAGTTCCTGCACGCGCCGGTCGCGCTCTTTGGAGGTGGCGGTCCTGTGGATGAGCATGCCCTCTCCGATGATCTCGCCCACCGTGAACCGGGGGTTGAGGGAGGCGTAGGGGTCCTGAAAGATCATCTGCATTTTGCGCCGGAAGGGGAGGAGCTTGCGCGACGGGAGGTGGGACATGTCCTGTCCGTCGTAGGAGATCGTGCCGTTCGTCGGCTCGTAGACGCGCATGATGGTGCGCCCCAGGCTCGACTTTCCGCAGCCGGACTCCCCGACCAGCCCCAGCGTTTCGCCCCGCCCAATTTCGAAGGATACGTTATCGACTGCCTTCACGACCTGCGTGGACTTGAGCCCGCGCCTGAGGGTGAAATACTTGGAGAGGCCCTTCGCCTCGATGAGCGGCGTCATTCTTTTCCCTCCCTTCCGAGGATCGGAAGTTCGATGAGCGATTCGTCCATGGAATGGAGCCAGCAAGCGCATCGGTGGCCGGGGGAGATAGTCGTCTCCGGCGGGTGCTGGAGTTGACAGATGTGCATGGCGCTTTTGCACCTTGCGGTGAACGCGCAGCCGGGCGGAAGCTTGGTGAGGTCGGGCGGCGTGCCGGGGATGGGCACGAGCGGCTCGCTGTCATCCTTTTCGGAGTTGTGGATGCTGCCGAGAAGCCCCAGCGTGTAGGGATGCCTGGGCCCGTAGAAGATTTCGTCGGTCGTTCCCTCCTCCACGATCTCGCCCGCGTACATGATGGCGATCCGATCGCACAGGGTCGCGACGACGCCCAGATCGTGGGTGATCATGATGACCGCCGCGCCCGTGTCCTTTGTGATCCCTTTGATGAGCTCCAATATCTGCGCCTGCACGGTCACGTCGAGCGCGGTCGTCGGCTCGTCGGCGATGATGAGCTTGGGGTGGCAGGCGAGCGCGATCGCGATGATGATCCGCTGGCGCATGCCGCCTGAAAACTCGAACGGGTACTGGTCGAGCCGCTTCTCCGGCGCGGGGATGCCGACCTCCCGCATGAGCTCGATCGCCCGTGCGCGCGCCTCGCGCTTTGAGATCTTCTCGTGGGAGAGGATGCCCTCCGTCATCTGCGTGCCGATCTTGAGGATGGGGTTGAGAAACGTCATCGGGTCCTGAAAGATCATGGAGATGTCGTTTCCCCGGATCGCGCGCATCTTCGCCTCGTATGCGTCCTTCTTTTTTCGGGTGTCGAGGTTCGCGGGGGAGATATCCCTGTCCTCGAAGGTGATTCTGCCCTGCGGGATCACGCTGTTTTCGGCCAGAAGGCCCATAAGGGTCAGCATGCTCACGCTCTTTCCCGAGCCGGACTCGCCCACGACGCCGAACACCTGCCCGGCCTCGACCGTGTAGGACACGTCCCGCAGCGCGTTCACGATGCCGTTTTTGGTCCTGAACTGCGTCGTCAGATTGCGGATTTCAAGAAGCGCCATTGCCGAACCTCCCGCTACTTTTTCTTGGGGTTGAGCGCGTCGCCGATGCCCTCGCCGAGGAAGTTGAGCGAGAAGATGGTGAGCGAGATTGCCAGCGTCGGCCAGAGCATCTGGTTGGGGTAGAGAAGGATAATCTGCCGCGCGTCCTGCGCCATGGAGCCCCAACTCGCCATGGGGGCCGAGATTCCGACGCCCACGAAGCTCAAAAACGCCTCCATGAAGATCGCCTGCGGGACGAGGAAGGTGAGCTGCACGATGATGGGGCCGATGGCGTTGATGACGAGGTGCTTGAAGAGGATGCGCGCGTTCGACGCACCCAGCACCTTTGCGGCCGTCGAGAACTCCTGCTCCTTGAGCGATATGATCTGCCCGCGCACCTGGCGCGACATGCCGATCCAGCCGGGAATGCACAGGCCGATCAAGATGCTTCTGGTGTTCGCGCCCAGAGCCATCATGATGAGGATGACGTAGAGCATCGAGGGTACCGCGTAGATGATGTCGACCACGCGCATCATCACCATGTCCGCCTTGCCGCCCGCGTAGCCCGAGACGCCGCCGTAGATGACTCCGATCACGAGGTTGATCAAGGCGCTCACGAATCCGACGAACAGGCTGATCCGGGCGCCGTAGCAGAGGCGCGTAAAGATGTCGCGCCCGAACTTGTCGGTTCCGAGGAGGTGTTTGAGGCCCGGGGCGACGTTGATGATCGAGGGGTCCTGGTGATCGTAGGTGTAGGGGGAGAGGACGGGGCCAAAGATCGCCAGGAGGATGAAAAAGATCATCACCGTGAGACCAAACATCGCGCCCCCGTTTCTGCGCAGCCTGCCCCACGCCTCATAGAGAAACGAGTGGGACTCCATGGCAATGAATTCGCTGTTCTGCTCGGAGGGATCGATGGGGGAGAACCATTCGCGCGCGGTGCGCGCGGGCACGCTCGTCGTCCTGAGCGCCGGGGCGGATGCCACGCTCGCCTTGCGGATTCCGGGGATGGTCTTTGTGATGTCCATGGCGCACCTCCATTGATTCTCGGTTAGTCGGTAAACCGAATTCGCGGATCGACGATCGAGCAGACGATGTCCACCGCGAGGTTCGCGATGATGATGACCCCGCCGATGAAGATTGAGAGCCCCAGCACCAGCGTGTAGTCGCGGTTTGAGATGGCGTTGACGAATTCGCGCCCAATGCCCGGGATCGAGAACAGCGTCTCGACGACGAACGAGCCGGTCAGAAGGAACGCGATCGAGGGCCCAAAGTAGGTGATGACGGGCAGCATGGCGTTTTTGAGGATGTGCCGCACCATGACCGTCGACTTCGAGAGCCCCTTCGCGCGGGCGAGGGTCACGTAATCCATCTGCATGGCCTCTGAGTAGGTGCTCTTGACAAGCCGGGAGATCGTCGCCACGGGGCCGAACATCTGCGCGAGCACGGGGAGAATGTAGTGCTTCGGGCTCGTAAGCCCCACGATGGGCACCGCCTGCAGCCAGATGCCGAATACCAGGATCAGCATGATCGCGATGATGAAGCCGGGGAGGCTCACGCCGAGCGTGGTGTACGAAAGAAGCATCGTCCGGACGAGACCGCTCTTGCTGTTTGCCTGCCAGATGCCGAGGAGGATGCCGAGGATCGCCGCGAGCGCGAAGGCGAGCATGCCGATCTTCATGGTCGCGGGCATGCCGCGCGCGATGAGCTCCGAGACAGCCACGCTCTTTTTGTACGAGATGCCAAGATCCCCGTGACAGACCTTGTCGATGTAGTTGACGAACTGCCGAAAGAGCGGCTGGTCCAGCCCGTACTCCTTTTCGAGTTTCTGGATCATCGTCTTTGACACGTTCTCCGCCTCGAAGGGACTGCCCGGCATCAGTCGGACGAGGAAGAACGTGACCGCGATCAGGACGAACATCGTGACAAGGCCGATCAGGATCCGCTTGATGATGTACTTGAGCATCCGCTTTCTCCTCCCGCCATTCTGCGCGAAGGCGCCGAACCCTTGCGGGTCCAGCGCCTTTGCTGAAGGGGTGATATTCGTTTTATTCGTTTACTCGGAGGCTTCGAGTCCGCGCGCCCGGAGTCTGAGTGTCCGCCGTGGCGCGGGGGCTCCGTCTGCGAGGGTTCCAAGCAGTCTCATTTCCCGGACGTACAGCGCCGTCACCGCGATAAGCGAAAGTCCGTCGGACACCGGGTTTGCGTACAGAACCCCCATCAGCCCAAACTCACGCGGCAGGATGAAAAGCGCCGGAATGAGGAAGATGCCGTTTCGAAGAAGGGATACGACGGTCGCGATCTCCGGACGCCCGATCGCCGAGAAATACATCGATACGAGCATCTGGTATCCGGTAAAGAGGAGGAGGGGCTTCGCCGCGCGCATCGCCGTCGATCCGAACGCGAGGAGCTCGGCCTCCGATCCCCCAAACAGGGGAAGAACGAACTGGGGTGCGATCATCGCGGGCAGGTAGACGGCGAGGGCGATCCCGAACGTCATCGCCTGCGAGAGATACGAGGCGGCTCTGACCCGCCCGTACAGGCGGCTTCCGTAGTTGAAACTGATGACGGGCGACGCCGCCTGGTTGATGCCGGAACCCAGGAACACCACGAGCTGATCCACCATGACGACGAGGCTCATTCCGGCGATCGCCAGTTCGCCGCCGCCGTAGGATTGAAGCGAGCGATTGACGATCAGGTTGGTCGTGAATCCCAGCGCCTGAAAGATCGCGGGTGCGACCCCGCTTTTCGAGATGAGCAGCATTTCGGTCAGCTTCACGACGCCGAAGCCGCGCCACCTCAGCGCGCTCGACCTTCTGAGGAAGTACGCCGCGCTGAACACCGCGCCGGATGTCTGGCCGATCACCGTCGCGATCGCCGCGCCCCGGATGCCCCAGCCGAGGCGCGCCACCAGCCAGTAGCCGACGATCAGGTTGAGAATCGCGCCGATCACGTTTGCGAAGAGGGAGTAACGCGCGTTGCCTTCCGAGCGGATCACCGCCGCGAGCCCGACGTTCACCATGTTGGGAGTCTGGCCGAGGGCGATGATGCGAAGGTACTGGACCGCGAGCGGGTACATGGCCGTCGCCTCCGCCGCGCCGCACATGCGGACGAGCGTCCCCGGCATGAGCATGAAAAGGAGACTCAGAAACCCGCCCATGAGTACGATCTGGCAGACGATGTTGGTGAAGAGGACGTTCGCCCTGTCCCAGTCGCGGCGGCCCATGTTGAGGGCCAGGAGTGCCGCCCCGCCGACGGTGATAAACAGGGTGAGTGCGACGATGATGTTGTTGACGGGGCTCAACACCCCGACCGCGGCCAGCGCGTCGGTGCCTGAAAAGTCGCCGAGGAGCTTTCGGTTGATGGCCGTATAGAAAAAAGTGGTCATCGAGCTGACGAGGCCCGGCAGCGCCATCCGAACCATCAGGGAAAAGAGCCTTTCGCTGCCCATCCGCTCCGCTCGCTCCAAGTGGAAAGCCTCCCTTGCTCTAGTTCACGACGCTGCTCGGATGGCCGTCCATCCAGTTCCGGAAGTTCTCGGCGGCCAGCCGGACGGCCCGGTAACGCGCTTCCTCGGGCGCCCACGCGATGTGCGGGGTGATGCGGGTGTTGGGAACGTCCATGAGGGGGCTCCGTTCGGTCAGCGGCTCCCCGGTCAGCACGTCGAGCCCCGCAAAGTAGATCTTGCCGCTTTGGAGCGCCTCGATGAGCGCTTCCTCGTCGATCAGCCCGCCGCGCGCGGTGTTGATGAGGATCACGCCGTCCTTCATCTTTGCGATGGCGTCCCTTCCGATCATCTTCGCGCTCTCGGGGGACATCGGCACGTGGACGGAGATGACGTCGCTTCGCGCGAGGAGCTCGTCGAGGGCCACCTGCTCGATGAAGTCGTACTCCGCCCCGACCTTCCTGGTGCGGCTGGTCGCGATCACCTTCATCCCGAAGCCCGCCGCCATGCGCGCGGCCCAGAGTCCGATGGAGCCGAGGCCCAGAACGCCAAACGTCTTTTCATAGAGCTCAATCTGACGGGTGAGCGCCTTGTAGGTGGGCGGCGCGCCTTCCTTCCAGCCTTCGAATTTATAGTAGCGGTCGTGCGCCGAGACGTCGTGGCAGATGTCCAGGAGCAGCGCCATCGCGTACTGGGCGATCGTTACGTCGCCGTAGACGGTATTTGTGATGGTGAGGCCGCGTCTGCGGGTCATCTCCCGGTCAAAGAGGCCGAAGCCGTGGGCGAACGTGGATATGTATTTGAGGTTTGGGTGGCGGTCCAGGAATTCCTCCGAGATCGCGCCGTCCTGAATCCACATGCCCAGCACTGCGTCCGCGTCCCCGACGATCTCGTCCAGCGTCTCCGGGGTGAAGTTTCTGTGGAACGTGACGCTGTCCGAAAGGCCCATCGCCCGAAACTCGCCCTCCCACATTTCCATCAGCTGTTCGTAGGTGGGAACGCTCCCGGGCGTCCGCCTCTGAATCACAACAACCTTCATTCAATCCCTCAATTCTTTTTCGTAAAGGGGCAGCCCGGCGCCGAAGCAACCACGCTGTCCCCATTGCCAGCTGTATTTTTATAATGCCGCTTCGCCGCGCTCGCAGGTACGAATCCGAACGATATCGGGGATATCCTCCAGAAAGATCTTGCCATCGCCGATGTTACCGGTCGCCATCTTTCCGGTGATGAGCTTCACGAGGACCTCCGCCGTCTCGTCGTCTAATACGGTTTCGACCTTGGTCTTCATGAGGATATTGGTCGGCGTCTTGACGCCCCGGTAGACCGTGGGGAAGCCCTTTTGATTTCCGTAGCCCATGATGTTTGTGATCATCATGCCGTACACCGCGCAGGATTCGAACAGCTGCTTGACATCGTCGAAGCGTCTTGGGTTGATAATGACGGTCAGCTTTTTCATACCTGCATTTTATCTCCCCTCATCCCCGGGCACGGCGGATCGCTCGCATCAGAATGAACAACCACTACCGAAGTCCTGCAAATCGCTTGAATATCATTATGCATGGCCGCATCCGTTTGTCAACAGGGTTTTCCGAGAATTTACGAGCGGGACGTCGTTCGGAGTGCGGGAACGGATGGGTGGGCCAGAAATGCAAAATCCGCGTGAAGTGCGTTGACAAGTTAGCGGGCATACGTTATGATAGGGGGCATTCAAGAAAGGCAGGCGCGCGGGAGCCGAACGATTGCGCGCCGAATCCGCGGCACAGCACGCGAAAAGGGGTGTATATACATACATGGATTATGAATTTTCAAACCGTATGCGAAACCTCAGGCCCTCCGCGATCCGCGAGATCATGAAGATGTTCCCCTCGCAGGAGAGCATCATGCTCGCGGGCGGCAACCCTGCGGTAGAGTCGTTCCCGATCGAGGAAATTAGGAAAATCTCCGCCGAGATCCTCGAGGACATGGCGCCCTCCATCTTCCAGTACGGCATGACGGAGGGATTCCCGCCCCTGCGCGCGCACATCACCGATTGGCTGAAAAGGAGGTACGGCATCGGCTGGCCGAGCGAGGAGATCGTTATCACATCCGGCTCCCAGCAGGCGGTCGAGCTGACCTGCCGCGCGTTTCTCAACGAAGGGGACGCGGTGATCTGCGAGAACCCCAGCTATATGGGCGCTTTAAACATTTTCCGTTCCTACAACGCGAACCTCGTGGGCGTCGACAGCGAGCCGGACGGCATCTCCATTCCGGGCCTCGAGAAGGCGCTTGCCGAGACGCCGAACGTCAAGCTCGTCTACCTCATTCCGAACTTCCAGAACCCGACCGGCATCACCATGTCCCTTGAAAAGAGGCGCGCGGCGTACGAGATGTGCAAAGCGCGCGGCGTCGTGATCATCGAGGACAATCCCTACGGCGAGTTGCGCTACCGGGGAGAGGATCTGCCGCCCATCAAGACCATGGACGAGGACGGGATCGTCGTCTACTGCGGCTCGTTCTCGAAGATCTTCTCGGCGGGCATCCGCATCGGCTTTGCGCTCGCGGCCACCCCGATCGCACGCAGGATCGTCCTCGGAAAGCAGGTGTCGGACGTCCACTCCAACACCTACGCGCAGGCGCTTCTGGCCAAATACTTCGAGGACTACGACATCGACCAGCACATCGAGTTCATCCGGGGGATCTACGCGCGCAAGTCCGCGCTGATGCTCAAATGCATGGACGAACACCTCTCCGCCTGCTCCTATCAGGTGCCGGACGGCGGGCTCTTCATCTGGTGCGAGCTGCCAAACGGGATGGATTCCATGGACTTCTGCGTGCGGGCGGCGAAAAGGTGCGTCGCGGTCGTGCCCGGTTCGGCCTTCACCGTCGATCCGGACGCCCGGTGCAGCGCCTTCCGTCTTAACTACTCGACGCCCACCGACGAGAAGATCGAAAGGGGCATCGCGATTCTGGGCGAGGTGCTCGCGGAATGTCTCGCGGAGGAAAGGGTCGAAGCGGTCGTATAATCATTGAGAGCCGCCCGGGTCCCGAAGAGGGAACGCCGGGCGGCTTTTCTGCGCCTTACGTTTCCGGCGCGCACAGAAGCTCGATTCCCTTTTTCTGAAAGAAGGACGCGTATTCCGCCGGGGGCGAAGCGTCTGTCACGACGGTGGAGACGCGCTCGAGCGGGCAGTAGGTAATGAGCGCCTCCTTTCCGAACTTGGTCCGGTCGGCGAGCAGCACGACCTTTTCCGCCCGCGCGGCGACGGCGCGCTTGATCTCCGCTTCGAAGTAGGTCGTGTTCGAAAGTCCGTGGCGGATCGAAACGCCGGTCGCCGCCATGACCGCGATCTTGACGGAGAGCGTCTTGACCGTCTCGAGCGCGGAAAAACCCACGAACGCGCCAAGGGAGGCGTTGTAGATGCCGCCCAGCGAGATGGTATTGACCTCCTTCAGGAGGCTCGCTTCGTTGAGCGCGACGAGGGAGTGGGTGACGAGCGTCAATCCTCGCTTCTGGTCGAGAAAAGGGATGATGTTGTAGGTCGTCGAGCCGGAATCGATGAAGACCGTCGCGCCGTCCGGAATGATCTCTGCCGCGCGTTCCCCGATGGCGCGCTTTTTTTGCATGTTCAGCTGGAACCTTTTCGGCATGGGCGTGAGGGACGCGGGCGTCCGGGCAGCCGCGCCGCCGTACTTCTTTTCGACGTGGCCGCGCGCCTCCAGATCGTCCAGATCGCGACGGAGCGTGTTGATGCTCACGCTGAAATGCGTCAGGAGCTCCCGGATGCTGACTTCCTCGTTCTGCAGGATGTACTGCTCCATGGCGTCGAGCCGCGCGCTTCTCATGTCGGCCTCCTGTGGCGCATTCGCCCAATCAATTTGGTGGAGTATATCACTTTATTGGGCGCATTGTCAAGGAAGTTCACAATGATCCAAATTGCAACAAAAAATGAGCGATTTTATCTGAAAAAGTTGACAGAAAGAAAACGCGATTCTATAATCATTTTAACGGGGCGCGGCCGGTCCGCGCCCGACATGCGAACGCGTGGAGGAGAATACATGTTCGATCAAGAGAAGATATCGCTCGGCATCGCACCGATCGGCTGGTGTAACGACGACATGCCCGATCTCGGCGCGGAGAACACGTTCCGCCAGACGGTGAGCGAGATGGCGCTGGCGGGCTTTACGGGAACCGAGATTGGCAACAAGTACCCTTCCGACCCGGCGGTCCTCAAGCGGGAACTCGACCTGCGCGGCATGCGCGTGGCCTCCCGCTGGTTCAGTTCCTTCCTTCTGACCGAGCCTTACGAGGCGGTCGAGGCGGCGTTCGAGCGGGAGATGGACTTCCTCGCGGCGGTGGGCGCGCGCCGGATCAACGTGTCGGAGCAGAGCTTTTCCATTCAGGGGAAGGACGCGCCCGTTCTGGGGGAGGGGCGGCACGTCATGGAGGAAGCGGAGTGGGGGCGATTCACGCGCGGGCTGAACCGGCTCGGCGCGCGCGCGGCGGCGCGCGGCTTCCGGCTGTGCTTCCATCACCACATGGGAACCGTCGTTCAGTCCGCTTCGGAGACGGCCCGCATGATGGCGGAGACGGAACCGGGCAAGGTCTGGCTCTGCTACGACACGGGCCACTTTACATTCGCGGGCGAGGACCCGCTCGCGGTCCTCAGGGAGCACGCGCCGCGCGTGGGGCATGTTCATCTGAAGGACATGCGGCAAAGCGTCGTCGACCGCGTGAAGCGCGAGGGGATGAGCTTTCTCGCGGCCGTTCGCGCGGGCGCGTTCACGGTGCCGGGCGACGGCTCGGTGGACTTTGATCCGATCCTCAGGACGCTCGCGGACGCGGGCTACGAGGGCTGGCTCCTGGTCGAGGCCGAGCAGGATCCCGCGAAGGCGAACCCGCTCGAATATGCGATCAAGGCGCGCGGCTACATCCGCGCGCATGCGGGGATATAGGAGGATTCATGTACATCGACAAGGCGATTCGCGGCGGCTACAATCCGTATCTAACGGAAACCGGCGACGCGGGCACGGGCATGGTGGTGGGCGTTTTGTCGCTCGAGGCAGGTGCGAGCCATCTGTTTCACGATGCCGACCGGGAAACGGCGGCGCTCTTGCTCGAGGGGAGCGTTCTGTTCGAGTGGGACGGCGCGTCGGGGGAGGCGGAGCGGCCCGATTCATTCCACGCCGACCCGTGGTGCCTGCACGTGCCCGCTACGACGACATTCCGCGTAACGGCGCGGGCGCATTCCGAACTCTACATACAGTCGGTTAAAAACCCGCGCCCGTTTCCCGCGCGGCTGTACGCGCCGCGGGACACGCTCGTCCAGCACGCGGGCGCGAACGGCGAGCTCATGGGCGCGATGCGCCGGGAAATCAAGACCATATTCGACTACGAGAATGCGCCATACTCCAACATGGTACTTGGCGAGGTCCTGAATTTTCCCGGGAAATGGTCGAGCTACCCGCCGCACTTTCACCCGCAGCCGGAGGTGTACCTGCACCGCTTCGACCATCCGCAGGGCTTCGGCGCGAGCTTCGCGGACGGCGAGGCGTATGTTTCCCGCCACAACGGACTGACGGTCATCAAAAAAGGTTTCCATTCGCAGGTCGCCGCGCCCGGCTACGCCATGATGTACGTCTGGGGCATCCGCCACCTCGAGGGCGATCCCTGGGAAAAGACGCGCATCGACGTGCCGGAGCACGCGTGGCTCTGGAAGCCGGACGCGAACGATCACATATTCAGGCTTCGGGAGGAATCGGAATGAACACAGTGAGGCTCACCATGGCGCAGGCGCTCGTGCGGTTCCTCGAAAACCAGTATGTGCGCTACGACGGAAGGGAGCATCCCTTCGTGCGCGGCGTCTTCATGCTGCCCGGCCACGGCAATGTCGTTGGCATCGGGCAGGCGCTTTTGCAGGAGGCGAAGAGGCTCCGGGTCTACCAGGGAAAGAACGAGCAGGGCATGGCGCACGCCGCCGTGGCCTTCGCGAAGCAGAAAAAGAGAAAGGAAATCTTCGCGGTCACCTCCTCCGTCGGTCCGGGCGCTGCCAACATGGTGACGGCGGCAGGTACCGCGACGGCGAACAACATCCCGGTCCTCCTTCTGCCGGGCGACGTGTACGCCTGCCGCCAGCCCGATCCGGTTCTCCAGCAGATCGAGCAGACGCACGACATGGGCATCTCGACGAACGACGCCTTCCGTGCGGTCTGCCGCTACTGGGACAGGGTCAGCCGCCCCGAGCAGCTCATGTCCGCGATGCTGAACGCGTTCCGGGTCCTGACCGACCCCGCCGACACGGGCGCGGTGTGCGTTGCCATGCCGCAGGACGTGGAGGGCGAGGCGTTCGATTACCCGGAGAGCTTCTTTCAAAAGCGCGTGCACGTGATCGAGCGCCGTCCCCCGACCGCGGAGGCGATCCGCGAAGCGGCGGCTGCGATCCGGGCCGCGAAGAAGCCCATGCTCATCTGCGGTGGCGGCGTGCGCTATTCGGAGGCGCATGATCAGTTCCGCGCCTTCGCGGAGGCGTTTGGAATTCCGTTCGGCGAGACTCAGGCGGGCAAGTCCGCCGTCCGATGGGATCACCCGCTCAACATGGGCGGCGTGGGCGTGACGGGCTGCGGCGCGGCGAACGCCATCGCGAAGGATGCGGACCTCGTGATCGGCGTGGGCACGCGGTACACCGACTTTACGACCGCCTCCAAGTGGCTGTTCCGCGCGGACGCCGGATTCGTCAACATCAACGTCTCAGCGTTCCAGGCGATGAAACTCGACGGCGTATCCGTGGTCGCGGACGCGAAGGCCGCGCTTCCGGTTCTCAGGGACGCACTCGC
This sequence comes from Bacillota bacterium, assembly GCA_023444095.1. Taxonomy (GTDB): domain Bacteria; phylum Bacillota; class Clostridia; order Christensenellales; family Aristaeellaceae; genus RUG11247. The sequence goes on along the minus strand of JAEZRP010000022.1, from coordinate 10,118 downwards.
CGGCTACGCGTGCGAATGGGGAGATGCGGTCGCGGCGGCGAAGGCGGAGTGGTGTGGGGAACTCGAGCGGCTCGACCACCTCAAGTTTACTGGCGCAGACTACGTGCCCGTCGTGAACGACCGGAACGCCGCCTCTGCGCACAGATTCGCGCGGGACCTCGACGCATCCCTCACCCAGACCGAGGTTCTGGGCGCGTTCAACCGGCTCATCGAGGAGGACGCGGTGGTCATCGGCTCATCCGGTTCGCTGCCCGGCTGCATGCAGAGGATGTGGCGGCCCAGGACCCAGGACAGCTACAACATGGAGTATGGCTACTCCTGCATGGGCTACGAAATCTGCGGCGCGCTGGGCGCGAAGCTGGCGGTGGGCGACCGGCAAGTCTATTCCATGGTCGGCGACGGGAGCTTTGTGATGCTTCATTCAGAGCTTTTGACCGCGATCCAGGAAAACATCAAGATCAACATCTGCCTCTTTGACAACGCGAGCTTCGGCTGCATCAATAACCTCCAGACCGCGCAGGGCAACGACACGCTCGCGACGGAGCTTCGCTACCGCACGGAATCCGGCAGGCACGACGGCGCGTTCATGAACGTGAACTATGCCAGAATCGCCGAGGCCTACGGCGCGAAGGGGTACGAAATCCGGACGATGGACGAGCTGGAATGGGCCGTCGAGGACGCGAAGAAGGCCGAATGCCCGGTGCTTTTCGACATCAAGGTGCTTCCCAAATCCATGACCGACGGCTACGGCGCGTGGTGGCGCGTGGGCACGCCGGAGGTGTCGGAGAACGAGCGGAACCGGGAATGCTGGCGCGACCACCTCGATCACGTAAAGGACGCAAGAAAATACTAGGAGGCATTCATATGGCGGACAAGTCGCTGAAAATCGGCGTCATCGGCGCGGGGCGCATCGGAAAGCTGCACGCGGCGAACCTCGTGGGCCTCGTCCCGGGCGCGGAGGTCGTCTGCGTGTCGGACGTGAACCTGCAGGCGGCGCGGGAACTGGCGGAAAAGCTCGGCATCCCGAAATCATGCGCGGACTACCGCGAAATCCTGACGGACCCGCAGATCCAGGCGGTGTTCATCTGCTCCTCGACCGACACCCATTCGCCCATCTCCATCGAGGCGGCGCGCGCGGGGAAGCACATCTTCTGCGAAAAACCCATCGACCACGATATCTCGAAGGTCGAGGCGGTACTCGCGGAGGTCAAGAAGGCCGGGATCAAGTATCAGGTTGGCTTCAACCGGCGGTTCGACCGCAACTTCCGGCACGTGCGCGAGGTCGTCAAAAACGGCGGCGTCGGCGACGTCCAGATCGTGAAGATCACATCCCGCGACCCGGAGGCCCCGCCGATCTCCTACGTCAAGGTCTCCGGCGGCATCTTCATGGACATGACCATCCACGACTTCGACATGGCGCGCTATCTCTCCGGCAGCGAGGTCACGGAGGTCTCGGTGTTTGGAACCTGCCTCGTCAATCCCGAGATCGCGGCCGCGGGGGACGTCGACACCTGCGTCATCTCGCTCCGGTTCGAAAACGGCGCGCTCGGCGTCATCGACAACAGCCGCCAGGCGGTTTACGGCTACGACCAGCGGGTCGAGGTGTTCGGTTCGAAGGGGATGATTTCCGCCGAAAACGAGACGGCGAACAACACGACCTATTATACGGCGGAGCGCGTCGAGAAGCAAAAGCCGCTGTGGTTTTTCCTGGAGCGGTACAACGACGCGTTCGTCACCGAGGAAAAGGGCTTTGTGGACGCGTGCCTGAATGGCGGGGATACGCTCGTGGGCGCGATGGACGGCCTGAAGCCGATTCTCATCGCCATGGCGGCGAACAAATCGCTCAAACTGGCCGGAGCGCCCGTGAAGGTGGAAGGATAGGAGGGAATCGGTATGAAGAAGATCAAGGTCGGCGTGGCGGGATACGGCACCATCGGACAGCGGCTCGCGGACGGCGTGGCGCTCCAGGGCGACATGGAGCTCGTGGGCGTGGCGGACATCGCCCCGACGCTCTCGATCCGCGCCCTCAAGGAGAGGGGCATGCCCTACGAGCTGTATCTGGTCGGCGGTGCGGACCAAGCAAAGTTCGACGCGCTCTCCATCCCCGTTTCGGGAACGTTCGAGGAACTGATTTCAAAGGTCGACGTGATGCTCGATTCGTCCCCCGGCGGCGTGGGCGCCAAAAACAAGGCGCTCTACGAGAAGGCGGGCGTGAAGGCCATCTTCCAGGGCGGCGAAAAGAACTCCGTCGCGGACGTCTTCTTCCACGGCTACGCGAACTACGAGAAGGGCGTGGGCGCGGACTACCTCAAGCTCACCAGCTGCAATACCACCGGGCTCATCCGCGCGGTGGACGCGCTCGATCGGGCGTTCGGCGTCTCGAAGGTCGCGATCACCATCGTCAGGCGCGTGGCAGATCCGGGCGATTATCATCGCGGGCTCACGAACGCGCTCGAGATGGACAAGGCCCCCAGCCATCAGGCGGTCGACCTCATGACCATCCTGCCGCACGTCGAGGCGACGGGCATCCTCATCCACACGCCGGTGACCCATGGACACATCATCACCGTGGTCGCGAGCGGCAAAGACGGCAGAAAGATCGGCCGGGACGAGGCCGTCGCGTGCTTTGAGAAGCATCCGCGCATCCGCGTGGTCACCCTCGACGAAGGCTTTCTGGGTAACGCGAGCTTTTTCAAGTACGCGCGCGATCTGGGCAACTCCCGCGGCGACATGTACGAGATCGGACTCTGGGCGGACAGCGTGGTCGAGACGGGCAACGACATCATGTTCGCGATCAACATCCCGCAGGAATCGGTCACCATCCCCGAGACCGTGGACGGCATCCGCGCCGCAATGAAGCTGCAGCTGACGCGCGAAGAGGGCACCGCAGAGACGAACAGATACCTCGGCATCGGAACGTTCAAGTAAGGAGGGAGCGGGATGCGCTTCGGCATTTGCACGCTGGACGAGGTGGACGTGGCGGGAAAGACGGTTCTGTGCCGCGTGGACATCAATCAGCCCGTCGACCGCGCGACCGGGACGCTTCGAAGCACCGCGCGCATCGAGGCCTGCGTGCCGACCGTGCGCGAGCTCGCGGCGCGCGGGGCGAAGCTGGTTCTGCTCGCGCACCAGGGCGGCGACATCGAATACCAGAACTTCTATACCACGGAGCCGCACGCGAAAATCCTGACGAAGCTTCTCGGACGGGATGTAAAATTTGTGGACGACGTGTGCGGCCCGGCGGCGCGGGCGGCGATTCGGGCGCTGGAACCGGGGGAGATATTGCTCCTTGACAACGTTCGCTTCTGCGCCGAGGAACAGACGCTTTTCGAGCAGAACCTGAAGCTCACCCACGAGCAGCAGGCCGAGACACAGGTGGTCAAAAAGCTTGCGCCGCTCGCGGATCTCTACGTATGCGACGCCTTCGCCGCCGCGCACCGCGACCAGCCGAGCCTCTGCGGCTTCGAGCAGGTGTTGCCAAGCGCCATGGGGCGGCTGTTCGAGCGCGAGTACTGCGTGATTTCAGAGCTGATGGAGAACCCGGAAAAGCCGTGCGCGTTCGTGCTGGGCGGCGCGAAGGTCGCGGACGCATTCCTCATGATAGAGACGGTTCTCAAAAGCGGCGTCGCGGACACCGTGCTTGCGGGCGGGCTCGTCGCGAACATCCTCCTCGCCGCGAAGGGCGAGAACGTGGGGAAGGGGAGCCTCGATTCCATCGAAAGGATGGGCTACGCGGCGTTCATCGAGCGCTCGAAGGGAATCCTTGCGGCGTATGGAAACAAAATCGCGCTCCCGGACGACCTCGCCTATCTCGAGGACGGCGCGAGGCGGGAGGCGGACGTGGGCGGCATTCCCGCGAACGTGTGCGTGCTCGACATCGGCGAGAAGAGCGCCCGGTGCTTCGCGGAAGTCATCCGCGCGGCCAGAACCGTGTTCGTGAACGGCCCCATGGGCGTTTTTGAGAAGCGCGAAACGGAAACGGGCACGAGGATCGTGTGGGAGGCGCTTTCGGAGACGGACGCTTACACCGTCGTGGGCGGCGGCGACAGCGTGACCGCGACCCGCAAGTACAAATTGGAGGGCAGAATCGGCTACGTCTGCACCGGCGGCGGCGCGCTCATCCGCTTTCTGACCGGCGAGGAACTGCCCGTCGTCAAGGCGCTGCGGCACGCGGCGGCGGCGTTCCCACTCGGAGGCTTCCTGTGAGGCTGACGTTCGGCTACGGCGAGGGTGAACAGGCCGTGGTTCTTCCCGATCAAAATGTGGTAGATATTCTGACGCCGAATGTGGTAGAATTAGGGTTGACCGGCGAGGCGGCGATCCGGGACGCGCTCTGTAACCCGATCGGCGCAGAGCGCCTTTCGGAGATCGTCCGGCCCGGCGAGAGGATCGCGGTCGTGACGAGCGACGTGACGCGGCCCATGCCGACGCACCTTGTCATGCCGCATCTGCTCGACGAGCTCTACGCGGCGGGCGCGCGGCCCGAGGACATCGCGCTCGTGTTCGCCCTCGGAAGCCACAGGCGGCACACCGCGTCCGAGATGCGGAAGCTCGCGGGCGAGCGCGCGTTTTCCGAGATCCGGTGCGTCGATTCCGATCCGGACGACTGCGTTCATCTGGGCGTCACAAGCCGCGGAACGCCCGTCGACATCACGCGCACCGTGGCGGAGGCGGACCGCAGAGTCTGCCTGGGGAACATCGAGTTTCACTACTTCGCGGGCTATTCCGGCGGTGGAAAGGCGCTCATGCCGGGCGTCTCGACGCGCGCGGCGATCCGGATGAATCATTCGCGCATGGTCGATCCGGACGCGCGCGCCGGAAAGCTGGACGGCAATCCCATCCGCGAGGACATCGAGGAGGCCGCGGCGCTCTGCGGGATCGACTTCATCCTGAACGTGGTGCTCGACGAGCACAGGAGGGTCATCCGCGCGGTCGCGGGCGACCCGGTGAAGGCGCACCGGGCGGGTTGCGCGTTCCTGGACGCGCTCTATCTGAAAACGATCGACGCGCGCGCGGACATCGTGATCGTTTCGCAGGGCGGCGCGCCGAAGGACATCAACCTCTACCAGACCCAGAAGGCGCTCGACAACGCCAGGCACGCGGTGAAAAGGGGCGGGGTGGTGATCCTCATCGGCTCCTGCCGCGAGGGATTGGGCGAAAAAACGTTCGAAAGCTGGATGACAGAGTCCCCCTCGCCCGTGTTCATGGTCGACCGAATCCGGCGCGACTTTCAGCTCGGCGGGCACAAGGCAGCGGCGATTGCCATGGTTCTCGCGGACGCGGACATCTACCTCGTGAGCGAGCTTGCGCCGGAATTCGTCAGGCGCATTTTTCTGACGCCCTTCCCGACGGCGCAGGCGGCGCTTGACGCGGCATTTGAAAAGCTCGGCAGGGGCGCGACGGTCATCTCCATGCCCTACGGAGGCTCCACGCTCCCGAAAGTTGGAAATCAGGAGGAAAGTTAATGGATTACGCAAAGGAATCACTCAGGCTGCACGGCGAATGGAAGGGCAAAATCGAAGTCGTCGCGACCGTTCCCGTCAAAGACAAGCAGGACCTTTCCCTCGCCTATACCCCCGGCGTGGCGCAGCCCTGCCTCGAAATTCAGAAGGACGTCGACAAGAGCTACGATCTCACGCGCCGCTGGAACATGTGTCTGGTGGTGACAGACGGTACCGCCGTTTTGGGCCTCGGCGACATCGGCCCCGAGGCGGGCATGCCCGTCATGGAGGGCAAATGCGTGCTCTTCAAGGCCTTCGGAGGCGTCGACGCGTTCCCCATGTGCATTAAGTCCAAGGACGTCGACGAGATCGTGAACACGGTCTACCTCATTTCGGGCTCTTTCGGCGGCGTGAACCTCGAGGATATCTCCGCGCCGCGCTGCTTCGAGATCGAGAAAAAACTCAAGGAAAAGTGCGATATCCCGATCTTCCACGACGACCAGCACGGTACCGCCGTGGTGACGCTCGCGGGCCTTCTGAACGCGCTCAGAATCGTCGGAAAGAAGAAGGAGGATGTGAAGATCGTGCTGAACGGCGCTGGCGCGGCGTCCATCTCGATCACGAAGCTGCTCCTTTCGTATGGATTTTCGAACGTCAAGCTCTGCGACCGCTCCGGCATCATCCACAAGGGCCGCGACCGCATGAACCCCATCAAGGACGAGATGGCCGAGGTCACGAACATGGAGGGGCAGAAGGGCTCGCTCGCGGATGCGATGGTCGGCGCGGATGTGTTCATCGGCGTCTCCGCGCCCGGCACGGTCACGACGGAAATGGTCAAATCCATGGCGAAGGACGCCATCGTGTTCGCCTGCGCCAATCCCACGCCGGAGATCTTTCCAGACGACGCGAAGGCGGGCGGCGCGCGCGTGATCGCCACCGGCAGGAGCGACTACCCCAACCAGATCAACAACGTGCTCGCCTTCCCGGGCATCTTCCGTGGAACCTTTGACGTGCGCGCGCGCGACATCAACGACGAGATGAAGATCGCGGCCGCGGAGGCGCTCTCCGGACTCATCGCGCAGGAGGAACTGAACGAGGAATCCATCATTCCCGCGCCGTTTGATCCGCGCGTGAAGGACGCGGTGGCGAAGGCCGTCGCACAGGCGGCACGCGATTCGGGCGTGGCGCGCATTTAGGAGGATAAAGGAACCGATGAATCTACGGATGCTTGCGGCAAGGATCCGCATCGGCGCGGTGGAGGAATTTCAGGCGCGCGGCTTCGGGCACATCGGGGGCTCCCTGAGCGTGTGCGATCTTCTCGCCGTCCTCTACGGCGAGGTGATGCGCTACAACCCGGGCGACCCCCGATGGCCGGAGCGGGACAAGCTCGTATGCTCGAAGGGGCACGCGGGCCCTGCCGTATACGCGGCGCTCGCGCTCATGGGTTTCTTTCCGTATGCGGATTTGAAGACCCTCAACCAGCCGGGCACGCGCCTTCCGAGCCACTGTGACCGCAATCAAACGCCGGGCATCGACATGACGACGGGCTCTCTCGGGCAGGGCACCTCGCTCGCGGTCGGCATGGCGCTTGGCGACCGGCTCAAGGGGCGGGACAGCAGAACCTACCTCGTCGTGGGCGACGGCGAGCTCAACGAGGGCCAGGCGTGGGAGGCCGCGATGTTCGCGGCCGCGCGCGGGCTCGACAATATGATCTGGTTCATCGACGACAACAAAAAGCAGCTCGACGGCTGCTGCTCGGACGTCCTCCAGCACTTCGACTTCACCAAAAAGTTCGAGGCGTTCGGATTTCATACGCAGAAGGTCAACGGAAACGACGTGGACGAGCTGCGCGCGGCCATCGCGGCGTGCGCGGAGGTTGCGGGAAAGCCGCATGCCGTCGTCATGGATACGTTAAAGGGCGCGGGCATCCCGGAGGTCGTGAACACCTGCGCCAACCACAGCATGAACGTGACGCCAGAGATGTGCGACCGCTGGATCGCCGACCTCACGGCGGAACTTCAGGCGCTGGAAGGAGGCGAGGCGAAGTGAGGATCGCATTTGACGGAACGCTCGACCCGCGCGCGTTCAAGGACGTGCTGGGTGAGACCATCACCGGGATGCTCGACGCCGACCCCGACGTGATCTACCTCGACGCCGACCTCATGAGCTGCATCGGCACGGCGAAGTACGCCGAAAAGCATCCGGACCGCGCCATCCAGTGCGGCATCGCGGAGGCGAACATGATGGGCATCGCTTCGGGGCTCGCGTCGGCGGGTTTCAAGCCCATCGCGCACACGTTCGGGACTTTTGCCTCGCGCCGCTGCTTCGATCAGGTGTTCCTGTCGGCGGGCTATGCGAAAAACGACATCACGGTGATCGGCTCCGATCCCGGCGTTTGCGCTTCCTTCAATGGCGGAACCCACATGCCCTTTGAGGACATGGCGCTCTACCGTGCGATCCCGGGATCGACTGTGATCGACATCGCGGACACCGCCATGCTCGAATCCGTGCTTCGCAAGCTTCCCGACCGGCATGGCGTCAAGTTTCTGCGCGTCGGCCGGAAACAGGCGTACAGGATGTATGAGGGGAGCGATTTTGAGATCGGCAGGGCGATCAAGCTGCGGACCGGAGGCGACGTGACCATCTGCGCAAGCGGAATCATGGTCGGTGAGGCGATGCTCGCCGCCGATGCGCTCGCGAAGGAAGGCATCGAGGCGACGGTGCTCGACATGTTCACGGTGAAGCCGCTCGATGTCGAAGCGCTCGTCGGGGCGGCGAAGCGCACGGGCGCGGTCGTGACCGCAGAAAACCACAACCGCGTGGGCGGGCTCTATGCCGCCGTCTCGGAGGCGCTTTCCCTGAACCACCCGACGCCCGTCGAGTACGTGGCGGTGGAGGACGAGTTCGGCGAAGTCGGTCCGCAGGACTACCTGCAAAAGCGGTTTGGGCTGACGGCGGAGCACATCGCGGAAAAGGTCAAAAAGGTCATCACCCGGAAGGGTTGAGTCCAAATCCTGGGAAGGAGATCATTCTCTTTCCCCTTTTTTTATGAGCGGTATGCTTTGCGGCGCGGTACGACCGCGCCGCAAAGCATTTGACCACGATGATGTGCCGTCACATCAGGTCCAGAAACAGCGCTTTGATGTCCTCCTTCGTCGCGTCGCGCGGGTTTCCGGGGCGGCAGGCATCGGTGTACGCGCTCTCCGCGAGGAAGTCTAAGTCCTGCCTTTTCACGATGGCCTGCAAATCCTTTGGGATGCCCACGTCGGATGCGAGCGCGCGCACGGCGTCGACAGCTGCCTTGCGGGATTCGTCCTTCTTCAGCTGACCCGCGTCCTTCACACCCATGGCACAGGCGATGGAACGGTACTTCTCGCCCGTGACGGGTGCGTTGAACGCCATGACCGCAGGAAGCAGAATCGCGTTCGCGAGCCCGTGAGGCGTGTCGTAGACGGCTCCCAGCGCGTGCGCCATGCTGTGTGCGATGCCAAGCCCGACGTTTGAAAAGCCCATGCCCGCCGCGTACTGGCCGAGCGCCATGGCCTCGCGCGCGGTCGGATCGCCGTCGACCGCCGCGCGCAGATTCTGAGCGATGAGCTTGATGGCGTTCAGATGGAGAACATCCGGGAGCGTCCACGCGCCGCGCGTCACGTAGCCCTCGATGGCGTGCGTGAGCGCGTCCATGCCCGTCTGCGCGGCGAGTTCCTTCGGCATCGAGTCCATCATGTCCGGATCGACCACGGCCACCTCCGGAACGGAGTGCGGGTCCACGCATACGAACTTGCGCTTCTTCTCCGTATCGGTGATCACATAGTTGATCGTGACCTCGGCGGCGGTACCGGCGGTGGTTGGTACGGCGATGGTGAAAACCGCCCGGTTCTTCGTCGGCGCCGCGCCCTCGAGCGCCCGGACGTCCCCGAATTCCGGGTTCGCGGCGAGCACGCCCACCGCCTTTGCCGCGTCGATGGTCGATCCGCCGCCGACGCAGACGATGTGGTCTGCGCGCGATTCGATGTATGCCCGGATGCCCTCCTTGACGTCCTCCACCGTCGGGTTGGGTCTGACACCCGAAAAGAGTGCGTACCGGATGCCCGCCGTCTCCAGTACGTCCGTTACCTTGCGCGTGAGCCCGCCCGTGACGAGCGCCGGGTCGGATACGACGAGCGCCTTTTGAAGCCCGCGCCCCGTTATTTCAGCCGCGACCGACTGGATTGCACCGCGCCCGTGATACGACACGGGATTGAGCGCCATTCGATGAACCATCCGCATCACTCCTGTCCTCTTGCTGGCTTTATTCTGCCCGGAGCGCGGGAAAGATATTTACAAATCTTGACATCTTGCGTTAAGGTGTTCATCATCGCGGCGAATCAAACGAGGAAGGAAACCGGATGCTCTTCGGAACGCCGGCATGAGTCGATGCGCGTAGCACATGCGGCTCCTTGCGTACAGCCCATTCCCGCTAAAATTTCCGCAAATATATTGACAATTCATGGCGTCGGCGGTATAATAACTCTCGGTCTTTGCTGGTCGTCGGTCCATCTCCCGACGGTGCGCGTGCGGGCGTGGCGGAATGGCAGACGCGCCAGATTTAGGATCTGGTGCCGTGAGGCGTGTGAGTTCGAGTCTCGTCGCCCGCACCAGACCATGCGGTAGTAGCTCAGCTGGTAGAGCGCCACC